>NZ_LAQO01000039.1 GCF_000971975.1 Paenibacillus algorifonticola
GCCTAAGGCGGAAAGCTGGTTTGCCGGGGGCATTACGCATGTAGACATTGAAATGGAGGATGGCATTCCTCACGTCAAGGTCGAGGCGCTGTCGCGCACGTATGCAATGGATTTGGAGCCGAAAAATCGATCTTACCAAAATAAGCATCTGACATACACGGATGCGATTCTGCAACTGGTTAAGAACTATCCCCGCGGAGATGCGCAAAATAGGGCGACGAGTGATCAAGCGACGATCGGCTCCTTGATGGTCCAGTTCGAGGAAACGGATTGGCAGTTTCTGAAGCGGTTGGCATCGCGGGTTGGGACGGTCATTTTGCCGGATGTGGTAATGGATACCCCACGCGTGTATTTCGGTGTACCCGATTTATCATGGGGGAAGGAGCTGAAGGCGAAGCGTTATACGGTTCTGAAGAATCGCGCTGCCTATGAAGAGCTGAAAGCCCATGCGGAAGGCATTGATGCGGATCGCATTCACGAAGCGGACTTCGTCAGCTACCGGATAACCAGCGAGCAATTTTGCCAGGTTGGGGATGATGTCGTATTCAAGAAGCAGATGTGGGTCGTAGCGGAGTCGGTCATCAGCTATGCCTCGGGGCTGCTGACCTATGAATATGTGCTGGTCCGTCGCCAGACGCTGAGGCGGAAATCCCGGCAAAATGAAGGAATTCAGGGTGTATCTCTGGAGGGCCGCGTCGTGAAGCGAGCGAACAATATGGTCAAGGTGCACCTAGATATCGACAACGCCCATGATGAGCAGGGAAATTGGTGGTTCCCGTATTCAGGGGAAGGCAACAATATGTTTCACGTGCTGCCCGATGAGGGAGCACGGATAAAGGTTTATTTTCCAAACGGTGTGGAAAAGAAGGCAATGGCGATCAATTCGGTGCGAGGCGGCAGCGAGGAGATGAAAAATCGGACGGTGTTCCAGAAGCCGACGACGAAGGTGTTCGAGTCGCCGGGAGCGGCCAAGATGCAGCTGGGGGACGATGGGGTTCTTTTTGAAAAAGGAACGGTCAGCCTGCATTTGGATGGCGGGAACATCAAGGTGAACGCCAGTGAAGATGTGCTGCTGGTCGCGGGCAATAAAGTGGAGCTGGGCAGCGGAAGTGAGAAGGGGATTCTCGAATCGATTCGAATGCGGGCGACGAATCAGGTCGCTTTGCAAACGAATGCGGATCATTATGTGCTGATCAGCGATAACCGGGTCGGCATCAAGAGCGGCAAGCTGGATTTTCAGAAGGTGGAAGTCCCGTTCACCGAGCTGCTGACGGATGAAGAGATTGAGCAAATGTATATCAACGAGCAAGTGGAAGCTGAGGTGGAGGAGAGGAAACTTTTTCGGCAGGCGGACCGGAATGTCGGTTCCCTGTCACCAGAAAGCTATAAGGACCAGATCCGTGCTGGTGTGGAAGCGAAAGTGAAGGCTGACCCGACAGCGGCACGAAGCTGGATGAGTGGGCTAACGGTGGATCAGCAGAGGTCGGCTTACGAGAATAGGAATGCTTCCTCCTCGAACGAGTCCAAGGATAAAGGGAAGAAGGACAAAGAGGCTGAACAGGCGAAGCAGCAGCAGCGCTATGATCAGCAGGACCGGGATCGAACGGCGGTTTATCAGTGGAAGAAAGAGGCAGTGGCGATAAGAGAGAAAGGGGAGAAGGAAGGGAAGTCGCAGGCTGAAATCGAGTCGATGCTGCCCGCACTCCCCGTGCTTTCCGCTAGCGGTTCGCAGGAAAGTGGCTTGTCGGGGATGATTCATCAGGCGCTGAATACGCCAGATGCCCAGCATTTTCTGGAGCTAATCGCCCCAATGGCAGATGCCTGGGCGTTGGAAAATGTGATTCCGCAAAAGCCGGAATACCTGAGCAAGCAGACGGTAAAAACGGTATACTTATCTCGATATACGTATCAGGAATTAGAACTGAACCCTCAGATTCTGATGGCACAAATGAACATCGTTTTTGGTACCGTGGCCATCGTTCTGGCTATTGGAACGGGTGGGGGATCGTTGTATGTCTTAGCGATAGCGGATGGTGTTCTAGGCGCGGCGATGGTTACGGTGAATGGAATGAAGGCGTACGCCTTATCTCACGGTAATGTAGATACGCCCCTATTGGATCTGGAGCAGAAAATACTGGATGACATAGGAATTACCTTGGCGGTTGTGAATTTAGCGCTTCTGCTGAAGCATGGTGTATATACGGTAGCTAACAAGATGGCGAACGGGCGGAACATAGCAGCGGTGGATGATGCTTGGAAAGCGTTCAAGCTGGATAATGTCACACCGCCTAAACCGAAGGAGCCACCTGAGCTGCCGAAAACGAAGCCCAAAACGAAAGAGCCTTCAAAAGGCGGTCCTGGTGTAAATCAGCCGATTGATGAGTTTAATGATGCGGCTATTTATCAGGGGGCGGGGAAGGGTAGACCAGAGCCTCCGAGTGCAACTGGTGGGAAAGTTGAGGGGACGGGGCAACCTAAGCCTGTTGAGCCAAGAGGTGAACCTAATGTATTTATCCCTGCATTTGAAGCGGAAATAACAGCATTAAAGATATATGATAGATTAAGAGAAACAGGATTAGATACAAAGGAACTTGAAATATTCTCTAAAAATACTGGTCTAAGTTTAGAGGAAGCTACTGCGGTGAAGAAACATTTATTTTTAACTAAGCATGTTAATTTAGTTGATGAAAATGGAAAATATTATTACGAAGGATACTTCACTCCAGATTACAATATAGCGTATGGATGGGGTAAAGCGTTGAAAACTGAACTCTCGTCTGAGGAAAAAGCGTGGTTTAGACAACTAGCTGACCATGAATTGGAAGAAAGTAAGTTGATGCAACAAGGAGAGCCTATACGCAAAATCGAATCGTGGAAAGGTGTTGGATCAACAGGAGATCCACCAGGTGCCCATGATTTGGCATCTCCTCAACCGGATGAATTTCCAGAATTTGTTAATAAAAACGAAAAATATATTAACACGAAAATGAGAGAGATATTAGCTGATAAGGAGTAAAAATATGAATAAGATATTTGAAGAAGCTAAATGCATTATTCAAGACATAAATTGGAGCCATCGGGAGTTTAATAGACCTTCATATGTTATTTTATTATCTGAGCACCTAAGAAGAGGCTCTTTATTCTATGATTATTTTCACAAAGATTCGATGAGAACATTAGTTTATAGTGCTACGAAATTAGCTGACATACAATTACCTGCAAATATATCGGATAATTGTGAGGAATTAACCCGAACTATAGAACTTAGATTTGTCAGACAAATGTGTACACATTATTTGGAGTGGGCTTATTTGATTGGTGAGGGTGTACCTACTGCTGTTAAATTTCAGGAGCTATATGTACCCATGATGAAGCTATTTGAAAGAGGGGGCAGAATACAGTATCATCATGGGCAATTGATAATTGGGGGTATAAGCCGTTCACAATTCATACCTTCGGATTTTAGTCAGGTTGAATCAAAGGATACTAGTGACAGTTATTTAGATTATATAGACAACAATGATTCGGATATGAAAAGTCTGTAAAATATTTTGTGTAGTGCAGCCGGGTAAGGTCGTTCATTCTAGTGGGTGGGAGTCACATCAGGATTATATTCTCGAGTTGATACCTGCCTTATTAGTTGATTTCTATAATAAAATATTACTATTTTGTTCTCCCAAACCTGCTTCTTTTGAAAGTTTTACCCCTGACGGTTGGAAAGGGAAGTATGAAGATTTCTAGGACAAAGTACCGACTGAATATAAATATTTGATTATAAATTTAAGGATTATTTTTGTTTTGATAATGGAAAGAGTGTTGAATAATATGGAAAATTAAAGCAAACTAAGTTTGTTAAGCGAAAAGTTTGTGAACGGAGAGACTGGTCAAGAGGTAGAGGGAATTACAATCATAATTGATGGCAAATTCAAACAGGCGCTTGATATAATTCTGAATCAAAAAGCTGAGTACACTAGTTATACTGAAGTTATGCGGGATGTTATATTTAATGGTACATCACAAATTATTGAGTCTATGAGAAAATAATATTGCTTGATTCTGTAGTAGAATCTTAGCAAAATCTCTTTGAAATTAATTCTGAATTTAAAATTATTTGCATACAACTGTTTACGGCATTTTAAACCTAATAAAAAGATTTTAAGTTAAAAGGCTTTTTCTACTTGAGTTTTGAGTAGGAACTAGCCTTTTTGCATTGAATTTTCTTCAAGAACTACCCTCGCGGGGACGCGCAAAATATGGCGACGAGCGATCAAGCGACGCTCGGCTCCTTGATGGTCCAGTTCGAGGAAACGGACTGGCAGTTTTTGAAGCGGTTGGCGTCGCGGGTTGGGACGGTCATTTTGCCCGATGTGGTGATGGATACCCCACGCGTGTATTTCGGCGTACCGGACCTGTCTTGGGGGAAGGAGCTGAAGGCGAAGCGTTATACGGTTTTGAAGAACCGCGCCGCCTACGAAGAGCTGAAAGCCCATGCGGAAGGCAGTGATGCGGATCTCATTCACGAAGCGGACTTCGTCAGCTACCGGATAACCAGCGAGCAATTTTGCCAGGTTGGGGACGATGTCGTATTCAAGAAGCAGATGTGGGTCGTAGCCGAGTCGGTCATTAGCTATGCCTCGGGGCTGCTGACCTATGAATATGTGCTGGTCCGTCGCCAGACGCTGAGGCGGAAATCCCGGCAAAATGAAGGGATTCAGGGTGTATCTCTGGAAGGCCGCGTCGTGAAGCGGGCGAACAATATGGTCAAGGTGCACCTGGACATCGACAACGCTAATGACGAGCAGGGAAACTGGTGGTTCCCGTATTCAGGGGAAGGGAACAATCTGTTTCACGTGCTGCCCGATGAGGGAGCACGGATAAAGGTTTATTTTCCAAACGGTGTGGAAAAGAAAGCGATGGCGATCAACTCGGTGCGAGGCGGCAGCGAGGAGATGAAAAGCCGGACGGTGTTCCAGAAGCCGACGACGAAGGTGTTTGAAACGCCGGGAGCGGCCAAGATGCAGCTGGGGGACGATGGGGTTCTTTTTGAAAAAGGAACGGTCAGCCTGCATTTGGATGGCGGGAACATTACGGTGAACGCAACCGAGGATGTCTTGCTGGTGGCGGGCAATAAGGTGGAGCTTGGCAGCGGGAGCGATAAGGGGATCCTCGAATCGATTCGGATGCGGGCGACGAGTCAGGTCGCTTTGCAAACGAATTCGGATCAATATGTGCTGATCAGCGATAACCGAGTCGGCATTAAGAGCGGCAAGCTGGATTTTCAGAAGGTAGAAGTACCGTTCACCGAGCTGCTGACGGATGAAGAGATTGAGCAGATGTATCTGGACGAGCAGCTGTCTGAGCAACTCGCTACGAATATGGAGCAAGAAAAGCAGAAGCATAACGGGGCTCCGATATCGGAGGAATATTTGTATCAGAAGGTTCATCCTGCAACCAAGGAACAAATAAAAAATGATCCGAACTTAGGCGCGAAAGCGAAGGACTGGATCAAGACTCAATCGACGGAAAAGCAGCAAGAATTTTATCAGAACCGATATGGTCCGAAATCGAGTGAACCAAGCAAAGATAAAGAGGCGGAGCTTGCGCGCAGACAGCAGGCGTATGATCAGCAGGAACGGGACCGAACGGCGGTGCATAATTGGAATCAAGAGGTAGCGGCGATCAGCAAGCGTGGTCGAAAGGAAGGGAAGTCGCTGGCGGAGATCCAATCGATGCTGCCCGCGCCGCCAGTGCTTTCGTCTAGTCCTCCGAAGGAGAACATGTTGTCAGGGATGATTCACGAGGTGCTGAATGCGCCTGGGGTTCAGAGCTTCTTGGAACAAATGGCTCCTGCGCTAGAGGCCTGGCAATTGGAAAATATGATTCCGCAAAAGCCAGATTACCTGAGCAAGCAGACAGCAAAAACGGTATACTTATCTCGATACACGTATGAGGAATTAATATTAGGTCCGCAAATGCTGATAGCAGAATTTAATATTATTTTTGGGGTTATCGCGATTATTGCGGCGATCCCGACAGGCGGAGGATCGCTGTATCTCTTAGTAGTGGCTGATGTCGCTTTTGGCGCAGCCATGATTTGGGTCAATGCAGAGAAATTAATGGATCTGAGGAACGGTGATGATAGCACAAATCCTTCCATATTGGGCATCGACCAGTCTATGCTGGACAAGTTGGGCATTGCACTGACAGTTGTGAACTTGGGTATTTTGCTGAAGCATGGCTTGTACGCCGCAGTGAATAAACTGGCGAATGGCCGAAATATAGCGGCATTGGATGATACTTGGACGAAGTTCAAGCTGGAAAATGTCAAACCGCCTAAACCGAAGGAACCGCCTGCGCCGCCGAAAACGAAGACAAAAACGAAAGAGCCTACAAAAGACGGACCTGGTGTAAATCAGCCGATTGATGAGTTTGATGATGCGGTGATTTATCAGGGGGCAGGTAAGGGTAGATCGGAGCCTCCGAATGCAACGGGTGGGAAAGTTGAGGGGACGGGTGATTCTGCAAAGATACCTAAAACAGGACCAGAATGGGATGAGTATTTCCGTTCAAAATATGGCGATCAGAATGTGGACTGGAAAACGAGTTCAGAATACAAGCTATATGGTGAAAAACATATTCCTTATACACCTAAAATTAGACCCAATGCTATAATTACAAAGCCTTCATTACCTAAGGGTGGCAAACCAGAAGGAAATTATGCTAAAGATACAGGTAAAGATGCTCGAGGATTAAAAAGACAAAATGAAGCTGCTGATGTTCTTGCAGAACAAGGATATCGTACGACAATGCTTGACGAATTTGATGATGGAAATGGTTATGGTCTTGATCCTAAAAAAAGTCCTGATTTCATCATAGAAGGGCAAGTATTTGATTGTTATTCTCCTAATTCAACTAATCTATCGAATATTCTTAGAATGCTTAGAGATAAAACTACGGATCAAGCTAGAAGAATAGTATTAAATTTAAATGATTATCCTGTTGACAAAAGGTCTGAACTTATTGGGTTTCTATTAAGTCAAACTCAGAAGGATTTAAAACATTTAGATGAACTATTAATCATTGAAGGTCGTCAAGTAACTAGAGCGTACTGGAGGTATGAGTAAAATGGATTTTTGGTTATGTATTGGTTCTAATTTGCCTAAAGAAGAATTGAGGAAATTGCTCTACAATATGATGTGCGAAGTATTATTTGTAGAATTAATTGATTATGAAGCAGAAGTATGGGATTGGTCCGATACTCAACGCGTAAGAATCGGTTGCACATATTTTTCAATGAGTATTAATTTAGAGGATGAGGATGACTATATAGAACGTTATCGGAAGGCGAACTTCGAAGCGTATGGTGTAGATACAAATGTGTTTATTAGTATTCAATTTATATCGCGAACTTTTGATATTGGGTGGTTAAAGATGCTTGAAGTTATTGGGAAACTACTGCGGTTGAACGATAAGGATTTGGTTGTTGAAGACGATACCTCTTACCCATTAATAAAAAGGATTAAAGGGGGGGTACTGATCAATACTCATTTAGATGAATATGAAGCTAATTATTTGACTAAAGAGAATCTAGAATTACTGAACTACCCTTATCTAGAAGATGATTTTTTTAAAGATAGGAGTCTGTAACAGTTTTGTGTAAGCTCGTTCCACAGTTCTGATAAGAGGATCGTACAATACAACTAACTAAGCCACAATGCGAGATAGCTATCCGTATTGTGGTCTTCTTTTGCGTATGTTCCTGTTTTAATGGTTGATGAGCAGCCCCACCCGGTAAAAACGGTATACTTATCTCAATATACGTATCAGGAATTAGAATTGAGCCCCCAGATACTGATGGCACAAATGAACATCGTTTTTGGTACCGTGGCCATCATTCTGGCTATTGGAACGGGTGGGGGATCGTTGTATGTCTTAGCAATAGCGGATGGTGTTCTAGGCGGGGCAATGGTTACGGTGAATGCAATGAAGGCGCACGCATTATCTCACGGAAATGTAGATACGCCCCTATTGGATCTGGAGCAGAAAATACTGGATGACATAGGGATAACCTTGGCGGTCGTGAATTTAGCGCTCCTGCTGAAGCATTGTGTATATACGGTAGCAAACAAGATGGCGAACGGTCGGAATATAGTAGCGGTAGATGATGCTTGGACAGCGTTCAAATTGGATAATGTCACACCGCCAAAACCGATGGAACCACCTGAGCTGCCGAAAACGAAGACAAAAACGAAAGAGCCTTCAAAAGGCGGTCCTGGTGTAAATCAGCCGATTGATGAGTTTGATGATGCGGTTATTTATCAGGGGGCAGGTAAGGGAAGACAGGAGCCTCCGAGTGCAACGGGTGGGAAAGTTGAGGGAACGGGTAAGGGTAATTATTTAACAAATCCTGAAGAAATGAGGCCGTATATCGTACCTCCTAAAGATGGATTTGACGCACTTGTAGAGAGGAAATATATAGAAATTAGAAAAGTAGGTTTAGAAGATGTATCAACGGTTGCTAAAAATACAGGATTAACTGAAGCACAAGTTACGAAGATGAAAGAACACTTATTTTTAACTATTCATAATTTATCTGTAGAGGGTCAACCATACAAAAAATTATATTTTCAGGCAGATGCTGATGTTGCTTATGCATGGCAATTAGCACAAAAGAGGGAGCTTACAGATATAGAAAAAGATTGGTTTAAAAGACTGGCAAATCATGAAATAAAAGAACAAGAAATTATGAAATATGGATATATAGATGGAAAGGGAAACAAAATAGGACCTTTGCCTTTAAGAGATCCAACTACTTGGGATATAGAAAATAGGTACAAACCAGATCCGACAAAAAATGCCCATGATGCGGCAAATGCTTTAGGAGCCAAACAGCCGTCTGAGGATTTTCCAGGGTATGATAAATTTAGTGAGTATCTTAAGAGTACCGATGAAGTTATTGAATATTAATTTTGAGGTGAGTAAATGTATCTGAATAAGGCATTAGATAAAATCAATAATATTAAATGGAATGAAGTGGGAACAATAATATCGAAAGAAGATGCAGACTTAGGTCGTGAGTTTTTGAGAAGAGTCGCTGGTTTTTATAAAGAAGAGTCTATAAAGCCAATGAAGCCTATGTTCACACATATTGCAAAATTGCTTGGTGACACTGAGGAAGAGGTGGAGATATCTAAATATTGTAGTTCATTAGTATTAGAAACGATAGTTAAAAATACAAGTGCAAAAAGGATTTTTGAATTTTATATACAATTATCAAAATATGTTGATAAAAATTCGGAATATGAAAAATACTTAAATGTATATGAACCTTTAATTAGAATTTTTGAAAGAGGAGGGTCATTTATTTTTAGAATGCATGAACTGGAGATAGAAAATGTTGCGTACATATCCATGAATGAATGGTATGACAGATTTGTAGAAATGGAGCCCATTAATATAGAGGGAATGTAATTCTATCTAATCTGTTCAGTCTGAGTCTATAAAATAGATTCATACTAAGAATAGGTTGTCGGGACTTTTTCGATAGCTTGACGAGTGTGCCCCTTTCTTATGTATGAACACAAAAAGAGAAACCCGATGTCATAATAATGATTGAGTTACTCAACAAGTAGAGGTTAACCAGCTAAGTCTAGTTAATCTCTTTTTGCTTTGAAATGAGCATTAGTCGAAGCGCTATACGGTTCTGAAGAATCGCGCCGCCTATGAAGAGCTGAAAGCCCATGCGGAAGGCAGTGATGCGGATCTCATTCACGAAGCGGACTTCGTCAGCTACCGCATAACCAGCGAGCAATTTTGCCAGGTTGGGGACGATGTCGTATTCAAGAAGCAAATGTGGGTCGTAGCGGAGTCGATCATCAGCTATGCCTCGGGGCTGCTGACCTATGAATATGTGCTGGTCCGGCGTCAGACGCTGAGGCGGAAATCCCGGCAAAATGAAGGGATTCAGGGTGTATCTCTGGAGGGCCGCGTCGTGAAGCGGGCGAACAATATGGTTAAGGTGCACCTGGACATCGATAACGCACATGACGAGCAGGGAAATTGGTGGTTCCCGTATTCAGGGGAAGGCAATAATATGTTTCACGTGCTGCCCGATGAGGGAGCGCGGATTAAGGTGTATTTTCCCAATGGCGTCGAAAAGAAGGCAATGGCGATCAACTCGGTGCGAGGCGGCAGCGAGGAGATGAAAAGCCGGACGGTGTTCCAGAAGCCGACGACGAAGGTGTTTGAATCTCCGGGAGCGGCCAAGATGCAGCTGGGGGACGATGGGGTTCTTTTTGAAAAAGGAACGGTCAGCCTGCATTTGGATGGCGGGAACATCACGGTGAACGCCAGTGAAGATGTGCTGCTGGTGGCGGGCAATAAGGTGGAGCTGGGCAGCGGGAGTGAGAAGGGGATCCTTGAATCGATTCGGATGCGAGCGACGAACCAGATCGGACTGCAAACGAACACCGATCATTATGTGCTGATCAGCGATAACCGGGTAGGGATAAAGAGTGGCAAGCTGGATTTTCAGAAAGTTGAGGTACCGTTTACCGAGCTGCTGACGGATGAAGAGATTGAGCAGATGTATTTGGACGAGCAGCTGTCCGAGCAACTCGCTACGAATATGGAGCAAGAGAAGCAGAAGTATAACGGGGCTCCGATATCGGAGGAATATTTGTACCAGAAGGTTCATCCTGCGACGAAGGAGCAAATGAAAAATGATCCTAACCTAAGTGCTAAAGCGAAGGATTGGATCAAGACTCAATCGACGGAAAAGCAGCAAGAATTTTATCAGAGCAGATATGGTCCGAAATCGAGTGAACCAACCAAAGATAAAGAGGCGGAGCTTGCGCGCAGACAGCAGGCGTATGATCAGCAGGATCGGGATCGAACGGCGGTTTATCAGTGGAAGAAAGAGGCAGTCGCGATAAGGGAGAAGGGGGAGAAGGAAGGGAAGTCGCAGGCTGAAATCGAGTCGATGCTGCCCGCGCTCCCCGTGCTTTCCTCTAGCGGGTCGCAGGAAAGCGGCTTGTCGGGGATGATTCATCAGGCGCTGAATACGCCAGGTGCCCAGCATTTTATGGAGCTAATCGCCCCAATGGCAGATGCTTGGGCGTTGGAAAATTTGATTCCACAAAAGCCGGAATACCTGAGCAAGCAGACGGTAAAAACGGTATACTTATCTCGTTATACGTATCAGGAATTAGAATTGAACCCCCAGATTCTGATGGCACAGTTGAACATTATCTTCGGCGTCGTGGCCCTTATTACAGCCTTTCCAACGGGTGGAGGATCGTTGTATGTCTTAGCAATAGCGGATGGTGTTCTAGGCGCGGCAATGTTTACGGTGAATGGGATGAAGGTGTACGCCTTATCTCACGGTGATGTAGATACGCCCCTATTGGATCTGGATCAGAAAATACTGGATGACATAGGAATTACCTTGGCGGTCGTGAATTTAGCGCTCCTGTTGAAGCATGGAGTATATACGGTAGCTAACAAAATGATAAACGGGCGGAATATAGCGGCGGTGGATGATGCTTGGACAGCATTTAAGCTGGAAAATGTCAAACCACTCTCGGCAGACTTCCACATTATCGGAAGTGCTAATCAATGACTTCATAAAGTGAGTTACTTTCAGTTAAAGGAGTTTAAATCCGGATAAATGGAGGGGAAATATGCTGCATTATTGGGAAAACCTTAGAGCGCAGAAAGAACCCCGTACTCAATATTACATCGATCCTGTTAAGATCATTTGGCAGTCGGATAATAGCCATTCAGTTGTAGAGCATGCAGAGCTACTTTTAACTGGACGTGACGGTCAAGCAGTGCTTAGGTACATCGATGGATAAGGCTTGTGTTATGCGCCATGAAGGAAGTGTACCTGGCATCCAACGAGCGCGGGGCTTGCCACCTTGGCAACAGGAATCCATATTAGCACTCCGATAACGTCGGCAATCCCCCAAATGCCCAGCGCTCCCCGACAGGCATGAAATCTCGCTTGCAGCGGCGCTGAGAGTCTGGATGCCAAGGCGCAGAGCCGATGTTGAGCGATATCGTATAAATCGCGATCATCGCAGGAACCTTGGCTGGAAAATGATGCTTGATAAAGCCGGATATAAGTGGCCCAATGGCCCAATCCCGACACCTACGATCGCTGCGGTCAGAAGCAACAGGAACGTTGCCGTCCCGAGACACAACGGTTCGCATATCGCTGAGCCGCATGTCTCGAATTAGGCTGCTTCGTTCGTTATTCCCGTTCGGAAACCAATGTGAATCGCTCGTTCAGATGCTGCGGTCGCTCTATTTCATCCACAATGGCAATCAAAAAAATCGGCGTAGCTGACATAGCTTTCCCCTTTTGAATTGTGGATCATATGGTCTTTGCCCTTCTGATAGGTTCTTGTTCGTTTGCCTTTAGGGTCGAAGATCGCCGCCGGACTGACAAATGTCCAGTTAACCCCAGAGTAACGCCGAAGCTGTTCCAGGTTTTTCGCTTGATTCGAGGCTCCCTCATAAAATTCGCGGAGAAAATGCAAATACGAACGATCCGGCAGCGTGCCGAATGCATTGACGACCGTATCGAAAGATTGAAGATCTTCGGTACGCAGATCCAAAATGTCCCTTTCGACGACTTCAGCCTCGGGCACAGCGATTTTGGCCGCATTTCGGACGATCGCGGTCACTTTGTGGCCTCGCTCCAAAGCCTTCTTGACGACTAGGCTGCCTACAGATGTTCATTTTTTCTTCTCCCACTTTTTTTAATCGATCGGGTAGTCCACAACAACAACGCCGTCAACCAAGGGAATTGCGCTTTGCAGCAGTTCCTGATGCAAAGGATGATGCATATAGTCCCGGCTCGCCTGCAAGTCTTGGAAGGTCACCCGTATCCCGACCGTATAGCCGTTGATATTCTCTACCTCCTCGGTGACGTTGATTCCGGCGGTCAACTCGACAATCCCCGGAATGGAACCTTTGAACGATTTCACCTTTCGAATGAGTTCTTCCTGTTTGTCCTTTGTACCGTTTCCGTTAAACTTAAAAAGTATAATATGCTCGTACATGCGATCAGCCTCCTTAGATTTCCTTTTATTATTTTTTCTGCTTTAACCAATTTACAAATTTATAGACGACCGAGTCCATAAATTCCATACTTCGAGGTCGAAATGATGGCGGTAATTGCTGAACGATGAACCGGGCCAGCATCAGGTTATACGAATGTTGGCGAATGCTTCCTACAATGGCTGCAACTTTCATATTGGAACACCTCGCGTAACTTCATCCAGTTCCTCCTTCTTGCCATTGATTTTTGGTCACCCGGTGACATAAGCTATTGTATATAAGTTGAAATCGCTCAGGAAGTGATCTGGTTATCCTGGGACTGGCAATCCTACTTTATTTGGAGGGAAAAAGATATGCAGCTAGATCGTTATCGGGAATTGGCCCACTTTTTGCGAACTCGCCGGGAACGAATCACGCCTGAGCAAGTCGGGCTGCCAAGCGGCGGACGCAGACGCACCCCCGGACTTCGCCGGGGAGAAGTCGCAATGCTGGCCGAGGTCGGCTTGGATTGGTACACCTACCTGGAGCAAGGTCGTCACATCAATGTATCGAGAGATGTCCTCGAACGAGTGGCCGATGTATTGATGCTTGACGCGACCGAACGCAAGCATCTGTTCTTCCTGGCCCACAAGCAATTGCCGCTAGAGCGCCGTCAGGATTCCCCCAAGGTCGGTCCGGCTCTTCAACGATTTTTGGACGGTCTCGGCGATTCCCCTGCATGCGTCATGGATACCAAGATGAATATTGTGGCCTGGAACTCCGCATACTGCGCATTAAACGGCGACTACTCCGTCAAATCCGAGCAAGAACGGAATTTTGTCTGGCTCACCTTTACCTCTTCGCAATTTCGTTACCTTAAGGGAGAACAATGGGAAATGCATGCTCGCCGAATCGTAGCTCAATTCCACGCCTGTTATGCGCGGTATACGGACGATCCTTGGTGGTCCAAGCAGTATGAAGCGTTGTCCAAAGTGAGTTCCGAATTCCGGGAGTTTTGGGAGACGCATGATGTACGGGAAGCGATCGACGCGCATAAAGCGCTGAATTGTCCGAATTTGGGCGTCTTGAATTTCGACCATATCTCCTTTCAATCGTTGGAAAATCCGAATTTGACCGTTTCGATTCACATTCCGCACCAAGACGGTACGATCGAGAAAATGCGGCAACTCATGAGCGGAAACAAAGTGGATATTTTAATTGCCGGAAAATAAGCAAGGCGATTCCACAAGTTGCCGAACGATAAAAAGCCCGATCCTGGGCAGGCTCGGGATACTAAAACGTCATTTAATTCTACAGTCAATCTAATTTCTTCTACTACGTCTAATTTCAGAATCGTACTTGAAGAACATTTTACATAGCGAATGGAAAAGGCTCGTTCCACTTGGATTACAAGTAGGAACAAGCCTTTTTTTATGATATCTGCATAAACACTTAAACTCCGATACTACCTCTACAACACCACTCAGTAGACCGTGCTTATTTATTCAAAACACTATCCTCAAGCATCGAATATTTATCGCCATAAATTCGGATAATATGCTCTTCGCCCCAGTTGCAGAGGGCACTGAGAATGCTGTCGAGGCTGAGTCCGTATTCGGTAAGCTCGTATTCGACTTTAGGCGGCACCTGATTATACGTAATCCGGTTCACGATTCCATCGTCCTCCAGCTCGCGGAGCTGCTGAGTGAGCATTTTTTGCGTGATTCCTGGCATGAGCCGTTTCAGGTCGCTGGTCCGTTTCTTGCCGTGAGTAAGATGGCAGAGAATGACGCATTTCCATTTTCCTCCGATAACCTCAAGCGTTGCCTCTACGGAAATATTGTATTTCTTCTTTGTCATGCTGCTCCTCCTTGCTGATCGGTATTTATAGGTACTTTTTAGTGCCTACATTACTGAAAAGTACGTACTATTCTTTTAGACAGATATAACCTATCATAGCACTTATCGATCCACTGCGGCTACTCGCGAAGTGAACCGTACCCAATAGATACACGACAGGATAGGAGGCAATATAGCATGACTGTTAATCAAAAAAGAAGCACGTTGGCATTGTTGGCTCTCGCCGTAAGCGCATTTGCCATTGGGACGACGGAATTTATAAGTGTCGGGCTGCTGCCCCTGATTTCAGAGGATTTGCACGTATCGCTGCGGGCAGCGGGGTTGACTGTTTCCCTTTATGCACTGGGTGTAACGGTCGGGGCGCCAATCCTTACATCCCTAACGTCCAGCTTGTCGCGCAAAACGCTGCTTATGTGGATTATGCTTATCTTTATTATCGGCAACAGCTTAGCAGCCGCATCGGCGAGTATTGAAGTGCTGCTGATCGCACGCGTCGTATCCGCTTTTTCGCATGGCATATTTATGTCGATTGGATCGACCATTGCGGCTGATCTTGTTCCGGCGAACCGCCGTGCCAGCGCGATTTCGATTATGTTCAGCGGATTGACCGTTGCGACGGTAACAGGTGTGCCGCTCGGTACATTTATCGGCCAGCTCTGGGGCTGGCGAACGGCTTTTGTCGCTATCGTGATTGTCGGCATTCTTGCGTTTATCGCAAACATGCTGCTCATTCCGGGCGATTTGCGCAAAGGTGCCCGTTCTTCCTTTAAAGATCAATTGCAATTGGTCAAAAATGGCCGACTGCTGCTGCTGTTCGCCATCACCGCTTTGGGCTACGGTGGCACGTTTGTCGTATTCACTTATTTATCCCCGCTATTGCAACAAATAACCGGATTTAAATCGGGAACGGTTACCGTTATTTTGCTCGTATACGGTATTGCGATTGCGCTCGGTAATATGATTGGCGGAAAGCTTGCCAACCGCAACCCGATAGTTGCTTTGTTTTATATGTTTATGGTGCAGGCCGTTGTGCTCGTTATCCTGACATTTACGGCGCCTTTCAAAATCATCGGTCTAGTGACGATTATTGCGATGGGACTGCTGCATTTTATGAACGTGCCGGGGCTGCAGGTGTACGTTGTGATGCTGGCAGAACGGTTCGTACCGCGAGCAGTTGATGTGGCATCGGCCATCAATATTGCTGCCTTTAATGCAGGCATTGCCATCGGCGCTTATCTCGGCGGCATTATCGCCGCTTCTATTGGGCTTATTCATACGACCTGGATCGGCGCGTTGATGGTGGTGGGAGCGGTGCTGCTGACTGGATGGAGCATGGCGCTGGAGCGCAAGGATCAGAGCAGAGGCCAGAAGGCGGCCTGATAATCCAATAACAATATTTGTGAAAGTGTTTAGTCTAATGCCAAACGACAGCTAATCTTGCGGGATTGGTTGTCGTTTTTTATGCTGGTTCAAAAAATTGATAAGCGGACGCCCATTTGCTATCATAAATAGTAAGAAAGTGACCAGAAAAACAAATCAGTCATTTCGTTAGTTCTCACTATTTTAACGTTTAATAATGGGCAATGAGGGAGAGTGAAGCATGACAACGATCGAGGTAAATATGAAGGATGGCACGGTTAAAGGTCAACAGTTGAACGGAGTTTCCGTTTGGAAGGGGATTCCCTATGCCAAGCCGCCAGTAGATGAGCTGCGATTTGCAGCGCCTGTTCCGTTTGGGCAGTGGGAGGGTGTCAGAGAAGCCTTCCATTTTGGCCCTGAAAACATACAGCCCAGGCAAAATGGGGCAGCAGCGGAGCTTGCCGCAGGTACGCGACTCGAATCGGAAGATTGCCTCTATTTGAATGTATGGGCACCAGAATCAGTCGTTGCTGGGGACGCAGCAGCCGCGCCGCTTCCGGTTATGGTATGGATTCATGGCGGCTCTTTTTTGACCGGAGCAGGAAGCTTGCCCTTCTATGATGGATCGGAGCTGGCGAAGCGGGGAAATGTGATCGTCGTGACGATCAACTATCGCCTAGGGCCGTTCGGGTTTCTGCATCTCGCGCCGCTTGGCGGCTCCTTCGTATCCAATGCAGGGCTTCTCGATCAAATAGCTGCACTGGAATGGGTGAAAAATAATATCGCGGCGTTCGGCGGCGATCCCGCTGCCGTCACTATTTTTGGAGAATCCGCAGGCAGCATGAGTATTGCAGCACTGCTGGCCATGCCGAAGGCGAAAGGCTTGTACAGTCGTGCCATTATGCAAAGCGGAGCCTCGCAATTCATTCCTCCGCAGCAAGCGGATGGCATCCGGGCAGGCCTGCTTCAATTGCTCGGCATTAGCCCGTCCGAGCTGGACAAGCTAAGGACCGTGCCAGCGGAGCATATTTTTGCAGCAGGGGAAAAACTGAAAGAGCAGGCTGGAAACCGGCTTGCGCTGCTGTTTCAACCGGTGCTCGACGAGGCAACGCTTCCGCAGCCGCCGCTGCAGGCGATTCATGAAGGAGCGGCTGCGGATATTCCTCTGCTAATCGGGACGAATTTGGATGAAGGGCATTTGTTCATCAGGCCCGATATGCCTTTTGATGATAACATCGATATGTCCGAAGCGTTGACCTTTATGGCGCCTGATATCAAAAACGTCGCAGCCGCCGCTGCCGCTTATCCGCCAACGACAGACGGACAGGCCCAAATGATGACCGAAGCTTTCTTTTGGCGCTCGTCCCTGCAGTTTGCCACCGCGCAATACGAGCATGCGCCTGTATGGATGTATCGCTTTGACTGGGTGCTGCCGGAGCATCCGCTGCTCCATAAATCGATTCATGGCATTGAAATCTTCTTTGTGTTCAACACGCTGGAGCATATGCAGAGCATGGGCGTTACACCCGATGAGTCCATGCAGCAGCTTGCCTGGCGCATGCAGGATGCATGGATTGCTTTTGCTAAACAGGGCACGCCTGAAGTTGAAAATGTCGCATGGCCTGCGTATAGCAAACCGGAGCGTTCGACACTTATTTTCAACCATAGCACTGAGGTCATTACTGACCCTGATGCGCAAAAACGTGAGCTGCTTGAGCTGTAAAGCATTAGCTTCTGTCCAGCAACCAGCACAATAACGCCTTTAAACGGATGAAACTCCCAATAAAATAAGCTTCAAATCGAAAAGCACCAATGAAGCAGGCGCAATCGCCTATTTCATTGGTGCTTTGTTATTCATTATCACATTATCCACTTGGCTGCAAAACCGCAACTAGAGTCGTATAGCCCACTGCCTCGCCATCGCCTCCTACTTCAACACTGGAATTAGTTAAAGCTTCCTGACTCATAGCTTCCCTCTTGCCGCATATACATCTAGAAGGATGAATGAGGAAAGGATGCGAACGATGAGGCTTTATATCGCGGGCAGCACCGACAATCTTCGAACAATAGCGCTTAAATACAAGGTCAGAATCGAGGAGCTTATTAGCCTCAATCCTCATATTATCGCCCCTTTATCGAATATTGCGGGCCAACAGATTAAGCTTCCGACTCTGGGAGGGGTATTGGATAAGACTACGGAGCTCCCTCCGTGCACCTTGCAGCTTATTAACCCGGAGGCATGCGAGCAATGGATCCCTTTAAACTCGTTGGACGAGATGCAGCATAAGGAATATGATGTGCTTATCGTCGGAACAGGAGCCGGAGGCGGTGCCGTTCTGAGGCGCTTGATACAGCAATTAGCCGACAGCGGGAAACGAATCGGAGTTATCGAGAGAGGCGGATTGTTAATCCCAACGCATGCACAAAATATCGAAACGATGAATTCGAGGCGGGTTTTTGATTATTACTCCAGTGAAGCTTATTATATCGACAATTATTTATCCGGCCAAATTTATGCCCTCGGGGGCAGAACCTTGTTCTGGAGCACGACGAGCCCACGTATGACGAACTCTGAATTGTTACAATGGCCTGTACCGCTCTCCGAGATGAATCGTTATTACGCCCTAGCAGAAAAGGCTTTGAGCGTCACGCCAAACTTTACCAAGGGTGCCCCGCTCACGCAGTTGCTGCTAGATCGCCTACAACGGAACGGTTATCCCGATGCCACTGATGAACCGCTCGCCGTTAATCTTGAGCCGTCCAATGCGTTCGGCGTCATGAATTCAAACCCGGTTTTCAGCTCTGTTCATTTTTTGGCGGAGGCTCTGAACCGCCCTTACGACCTCGCGATCCATGCAAGAGCAGTGAAGGTGCTGACCGATCAGAACCGCTGCGTCGGCGTCGAGGTGATTTCCCCGGATAAACAGACATTCAGATTAAAAGCAAAAAACGTCGTTCTGTCGGCAAGCACATTTGGAAGCGCGCAAATTTTGTTGAATTCGGACATTAAAGGGAGAGCCATCGGTCACTATATGACCAATCACTCCAGAGTGCTGGGTTTGGGCCAGGTAAATCGCAACGAGTTTCCCGAAGTGCTCGGCCCGCTTCGCATTTTGGTGCCAGGACAGATTGACCGTCCTTATCAAATTCAAATCGTCGGGCCTGGTGATTATCCGTGGGTGCAATATGCTGAACAGCCTTTGCAGGAAAAATGGAATTTTTTCCTTGGAACACTTGGCAAGGTTGAGGCACGCTATGATAATTACGTTTCGCTTGACCCGGTCAAGCGGGACGAAGACGGTGTGCCGGAGCTTAACATTCACTTTTCGTATAGCGTAAGGGACGAAGAGGTGATCCGGCAAATGGGCGAAGGCGTAAAGAAAGCGGCAGCCGCCATGAATGCTTCATTGGTATCGGCCGAGGGTCCAGCTTTGTGTCGGCTGCCGATTGGCTCGGACATTCATGAAATGGGTACCTGTCGAATGGGGGAGGACCCGTCAACATCGGCTACGAACCATTTCGGACAAATCCATGGCATAACCGGACTTTACGTGGCGGATAACAGCGTGATACCAACAAGCGGGACGGCTAATCCTACACTAACGACTGTAGCCCTTGCCTTTCGTACGGCGGATGAGATAGCAAAACGATTGAAATAATGAGAGCTGCGAGGAGATAACAATGAAATTTATAAGATGCGGCGACAAACTGAGGGAACTGACTGCTACCCCTCCGGGCCTGCAGCTTTATACACTTCGCAACGAGCTGGAGAAGGATTTCTTTGGGACGCTAGAGAAGATTGCAGCTATAGGTTATAAGCTAGTGGAGCCCTTCAGTTGGGGATATGCCGATATTCCAGCTGAGCGAATGAAGGCGGAGCTCAATCGTCTTGGATTAAAAAGCGTGTCAACTTACGTCTACCCGCTAACGCTGGAAAACCTGCAAAGTCAGCTTGACTATGCCCAAACCATCGGCGCCCATTACATTGTAACCTCCTTATTAAAGGAGAGCTATGCAGATGAAAGGACGCTTAAAGCGTCTATCGCTTTGTTGCGAAAGCTTGGCTTGGAAATCCAGCGCCGCGGTATGCAGCTTCTGTATCATCCTCACGCGGAAGAATTTGAAATACGGGATGGAAAAAGAACGATCGACCGCTTGCTGGCGGGCGTCGGCACCGACGTGATGAAACTTGCGCTCGATATGTATTGGGTGAAGAAAGCCGGAATGGATCCTTATTCTACCTTACTCGCATATAAGAGCTTATCACCTCTTATTCATGTGAAGGACATGGATGAGAGCGGTAATTTCACGGAGGTCGGGCAAGGCACGATTGATTGGGCTCCTATTTTCAGCAGCTTCAACGAAGCCGGAGTAATGTATTATTTCGTCGAGCAGGATGAAAGCTTAAATCCCCTTCAGAGCATTCAAACAAGCCTCGATTATTTGAAATCGAGACTTGTTGGATGAGGTCCTATCTCTCTCGGCAACAAGTGCGTTCGTTATTCCTTTGCGTCTTCAACATGATTCTCGGCATTCCACCGTTTTTCGCTTTTTTTGGTCAAGGACATTTTATAAGCGGAAAACAAGCTAAGCCGCTTCTTTCTGTAAACCTACCTTCAGTGACGGAGCGACAGCTACAAGGCAAAGGACAGCAGACAGAGCATATACGACAAACAAGCCGAAGGAAGCAGCCAGCAGTCCAGAGGCTGCCGTTCCGAGCAAAATGGACCCCGTAAATAGCGGTGTCATTAGGCCATTGACCTTGCCGACCATTGCGTCTGGAATTTTGGTAATGACGAAGCTGGCGACTGCCGTATTGAAGACTGCTAGCAACAGGCCGTTGGCAAAGCGGAATGTGCCAGTCACAAGCGGCCAAATGGAGGAGCCCTCCACTAAAAACGTAATGCCCAGGAAAGCGAGAGCAAGCGGCAGCAAGTATTTGGCTTTAAGCAGCTTGGGGAAGAGCCCGGCTAATAGGGAGCCCAGCAGCAAGCCGATTCCGTCAGCAGCGGCGAACCACTGCACGTTTTCTTTATCCAAGCCAAGCCGCTCAGTCACGATGAATATTTCAAGGGGCTGAACGAGTCCGGCCGCCAAGCCGATGAAGGCGAAAGTCAGAAACAACCGCAGCAATCCTTTCTCTGCGACGATGAAGCGATAGCCGGAGGACAAATCATTTTTCAATGAAACCTTCTCCTGCTCCTCGGGACGTGCTTCCTTGGGAAGCAAAGCAAGCGCAGCTGCAGACGCGAGAAACAAGACTGGCAGTGCAAGCAGTGACGTTGTGAGTCCCGCCCATTGATAAATCGCCGTTCCAATAATAGGGCCGAGTATGAAGAACAGCGACGACATGCTTTGCGACAGACCGATTGCCGAAGGAACCTGATCTACAGGAATATGTCGCTTGAACACCTTCGCTGACGAAGGCTGTGAAAATTGGCTGACGATGGCGGATACGAACACCGATACATACAGCGCTTCCCACCAATCATTTGCAAGCATGAGTAAAATAATACCGATCGATACAGCGCTGAGAAGATCGCTGGCAATCATCGTGCGTTTCGGATTCCAGCGGTCGGCAAGCACGCCACCAATAATCGAAAAGATAAGAATCGGCGCATATTCCAAAATGGACAGCAGGGATACGGCAACCTTATTGCCATTCGTCTGCTCCATGACAAAAAAGAGGAGTGCCATATTGCGAATCCAAATCGCGAGCTGCTGCAAAACATCAGAAAAAAGAATAATGCGAAAAGTACGGTTCTGGTATAACATTGTGTTCATTCCCTTCATTTATAGACCGACCAACCGGTCCAATTAATAGCTAAAAAAAAGCGCCAGTTATTCTTCACTTAGCGCGTATACCATTCAACAGCAGCTTGGCTGCCAGATGGAACAGCTTCGAAATCCGATCGGGTTCCTGCTCCCGGTCAATCGTATAATACACTTTTCCAAGGCCCTCCATCATGCTGCTGACAATCAAAACAAGCTCTTCCTCATCACAAGCAACAAATAGGCCACTGGCTTGCCCCTCGCGAATAAGGTCGCGGCAGGCTTGCGATGCATTATTCATGATCTGGAGAAGGCGATTGAATATTTCCTCCTGTGTGAACGCCTGACTGCGTGAAAATTCTTCCATGGCTTTCATGAGCGGATTTTGAAAGTCATGGGCGTAATGCTCTGCAAGTGCAAAAAGCTGTTCCTCAACAGTAGTCAGCTTCTCTCGTTTACGATCCCATGCCAAACGCCATTGCTCACTATCTTTCTCAACCACCTCAAGAAAAAGCTGCTCCTTGCTCGGGAAATGATGATATAGGCTGCCTTTGCTGACCTTGCTGCTCTCGCATACCTCATTCATGGAAACGGCGCCATAGCCTTTCTGGACAAACAGTTGCTTTGCCGTGTTGGCGATGCGGCGTTTGGTTTCTTCACCATCCGAACGTCCTCTGACCATTTGCTGTCCCTCCTAATAGACCGACTGATCGGTCTAATTATAGCGGAGTAAAAGCTCACTTGCAATATTTCCAGCCGTTGTTTTGAAAAATATCCATTTCTATGCTAGTCTTAAAAGAAAATAGTCGGAGGCAAAGCATGGCAAAAGCACATAAGAAACTCTCAAAGCTTGAAATTTTGAAAAGAGCGATGTTTATTACAATCGGAGCCGTCCTTATGGGCGTTGCGCTGGAGCTGTTCCTCGTCCCAAATAGCGTCATCGACGGAGGAATTACCGGTATTTCGATTATGGTCTCTCACCTTACGGATAAGCCTCTGGGTATTTTTATTTTCCTCTTGAACCTTCCATTCCTGTTCATCGGTTTCAAGCAAATTGGTAAAACGTTTGCGATATCTACTTTATACGGTATCGTAGTCATGTCTGTAACGACGCAGCTGCTGCATCACGTGGATGCTTTTACAGAGGATAAGCTGCTTGCAGTATTGTTCGGCGGTATTATTCTGGGCGGTGGTATCGGTCTCGTTATCCGTTTCGGCGGATCGCTGGACGGCACGGAAATTTTGGCGATTTTGGCCTCGAAGAAATTTTCCATGCCGGTCGGACAGTTTATTATGATCGTCAACGTGTTCATTTTTATTTTGGCGGGTTTTGTTTTCAAATGGGATTCCGCAATGTATTCGATGTTCACGTATTATATAGCGACGAAAGTGATGGATATTGTGGTAGAGGGTCTCGATGAGTCGAAATCCGTCACGATTATTTCCGCCGAATACGAGGAAATTTCTGAAGCCGTTATGAGCCGCTTGGGTAGAAGCACAACGTATATTCAGGCAAGAGGCGGATACTCCAGAGAAGAAACGCAAATGATCTACTGCGTAGTCAACCGTCTGGAAGTGGCGAAGCTTAAATCAATCGTCCATGACATTGATCCCCGTGCTTTCGTTGCAATTGAGCATGTATCTGATGTTAGCGGCGGCAACTTTAGCAAGAAAGAAATTCACTAAACGTACTCATACACGACCTTATACGATCTTATTTCTCAGGAAAACAGCAGTTCAGGACGCACATTTGTTGTCTGGGACTGCTGTTTTTTTTGATCTCGTACATATGGCTTTACATACCCTATAGGGGTATGTTAATATAAAAATAAGCTTATGCTATACCCCCTGGAGGTATTCGAATGGACAAAGAAACGAAATCAGCTTGTTTGCATCAGCATATGGACGCAGGCGGTGCAGGCGACGGCCAGTCCATGGAGCGCCTTAGCCACCACTCTGATGAAATGAAGGCGAATTTGATCAGGCGTCTGAACAAGGTGGAGGGCCAGATCCGCGGAGTGAAGGCGATGATTGAGAAGGATACGTATTGCGATGATGTGCTCACTCAAATAGCGGCTGCGCAATCGGCATTAAACGGGGTAGGCAAGCTGCTGCTGGAAGGCCATATGAAAAGCTGCATAGTGGATCGTATTCAGGCAGGCGAGCATGAAGTCATTGACGAGCTGTTGATTACCGTTAAGAAATTATTGAAATAATAAAACATAACTCAAGGAGGCTATAAAAGATGGAAAACGTAACACTTAAAGTAGAAGGCATGTCCTGCGGGCACTGCGTGAGCACAGTAGAGAAGGCTGTAAATGAAGCGGGAGCCAGTGGCAAAGTCGATTTAGCAGCTGGACAAGTAGCGGTGGAGTTTGATGCGGCGAAAGTATCGCTGGCTTCCATTAAAGAAGCGATTGAAAATACCGGTTTCGACGTCGTATAACACGGGGCATAAGCTAAGCTTGCACAGCCCTCTTTTTCCGAAGCGAACATAGCAAGATGGTTTGGACTTTGGGGAAGGAGCGGCTTTTTGTGTTTTTTAAAATAGGAGCAAGGATCGTTTCGGAGCGTATATAAGCCGTTATTTCGCTGTGAACAAGCGCATTGCGATCTAAACGATTTCTGCATAAAGGAGCTAGGATAAAGAAAATGGCAAAAAGAAAAGCGGCGCTCTATATGACGATGATCGCCCTTGCGGGCATGCTGGCAGGCTGCGGAACGAATGGTGCAAGCACAAGCGACGCAAGCACAAGCGGACATGAAGGGCATCAGCAGTCCAGCCCGTCAGCTGCACCGGAGGCTTCGGAGTCAGGCGCGCATAGCGGGCATGATGAGAATGAGCAGGCAGAAAGCGATAACAGCCATAGCGGCCATGGCGATATGGACGGTATGGAGCATGAACAGGCAAATGCCCAGGTGAAGTGGAGCTTCCAGAGTGGACAGCCAGTAGCAGGCTCGGAAACAGTTATTGAACTTAATGTCACCGATGCTGCGGACGCGCCAATCGAGAAGTTTGACTTGAACCATGAGAAGCTCATGCATTTGATTGCAGTAAGCAGCGACTTGAGCTATTTTTCGCATATACACCCGAATTATGAAAGTGGCGGCAAGTTTACAGTGAAGGAAACGTTCCCGGCGGCGGATACATATAAGCTGTTTGCCGATTTTATACCATCCGGCGCTCCGCAGCAGACGATTAGTACAGAGGTGGAAGCTTCGGGACAAGCTGCTGCTAAAGTCGAGCTGAAGGCAGACCATGAGCTTGTGCAGACAGTGGAAGGACAGAAGGTGAAGCTTGCGCTGTCGACGACGAAAGCGGGAGAGGAAGCAAAGCTCACGTACACCTTCGAGGATGCGGCGACAGGTGAGCCGGTTACAGATTTAGAGCCTTATTTGGGCGCTGTGGGCCATGTCGTCATTATTAGCGGCGATTTGGCAAAATATTTGCATGTGCATCCGCTAGATGAGGCTGCAACCGGCCCGGAGGCTGTTTTTGCCACCGAGTTCCCAGAGCCTGGTTTATATAAAATATGGGGACAATTTCAGCGCGCTGGGAAGACGTTTATTGTCCCGTTCGTCGTGAACATTCAAGCTTAAACCTAACTTAGAAGCAAGAGGAGGAGAGGCGGTTGCTTCCTTTCATACAGCTGCTGCAGCATCGAACGGCTAGGCCGTTGGTCCGCTTCGCCCACCTGTGCGTTCGCACGATAGCGGCAGCGCCGAGAACGATTTACGATCATGAGTTTATTTTTGTGCTGAAGGGGAGCGGTATCGTTTCTTCTGAAGGCAAGCAAGCGGCATATAAAGAAGGCTCGGTCATTATGTTTCCGCCGGGCGTCGCCCACAGCTTGACGCAGGAGCAGGAGGAAGAGCTGCATATCGCGATTCATTTTGATTGGGAGCAGGTGCAGCCGCATGAGGAGCTACGGCATTTCATTGATAACGAAGCGTCCGATGCGGAGGCGGAATCAGCAGCATCAGAATCTGCGCCAGTACCGGCGGCAACAGCATCAACATCATCGCCGGGTTCCATTTGGCTGCCGCATGTGACGGTGCTTGAATCGGCATCGGACGAGCTGTTTGCGTGTGCAGGCTGGACGCTGCGCGCCTATGAGCAGGGCGGTGCCTACCAGCGGCTGCGTACCGATGCGGAAATGCTGAACTTAATAGTGCAGCTGGTCCAAAATATAACGGAAGGCCCGCAAGCTATCCAATCGCTGCATTCTTATGAAAATCAGCAAGCGGCAGCGCAGCAGGAGAGCAGCGATATGGTCGCGTTCGCGCAGCGGATGGAGCAGCTTGCGGAAGAGCTGCCGATTTCGGCAGCAGCATTTGAGGAGTTATGCCGGGAAAGTTATTTCTCGGAAAGCCATTTCCGCAGGCTGTTTGAAGAGCAGATGGGTATGGAGCCGCATCCATATTTCACGAGCCTCCGCTTGAGACGAGCTTCACAGCTGCTGCTGGATACCGAGCGGCCCATTCAGGAAATCAGCTATTTGTGCGGCTACGAGGATGCTAAATATTTCAGCCGCCTTTTCCGCCAGCATGAAGGCATGACACCGCAGGAGTTCCGGCAATCGCTGAGAAATGCTGTGCGAGACCTGTAGCTTGCATGTCTAATGGCTGAAACGATTTCAGAACGAACAGCTGTATAACAAAGAGCAGCCCTTCAGTCATCTTGCGGGATGATTGAAGGGCTGCTTCATTTTGTCAGCGAAGAAATGTAACAATAAGATAGAGATCACACCTGCTGCTTCGCGCATGCAGGAGCACCGCTCAGCCATTGCCCTGCGAACGGCTGAGCTATGCCTCTTTTAACCTCGTATACCATGTTCCCTCTGCTCCAGGTAGCCATGACACGGCAGCCAAATTTTCTGCCGATATAAGGATTATGCTTATGGCGGTGATAAAGAAGCTGCGCTTCAAGGGTGTACGGAGCATCAAGCTGAAGCATAACAAGGTCCGCATCTGCTCCAAGCCGTATCTCGCCCTTCGTATCGCTGAGGCCGAACCTCTTGGCGGGCGCGAAGGAAAGCATGCGACTCAGCACCGGGAGTGGAATTTCCCTCTTCGTGTAGCCTTCGTCAATCATTAGCTCCAGCGAATTTTGTGCTCCAGCTATGCCTCCCCACGCCGTAAAATAATTGTCCGATTGCTTCAATTCGCTTGGGCAGGGAGAATGGTCGGAAGCGATCATATCGATGTGTCCAGCAGCAAGCATCGCCCATAGCTTTTCCTGCTCAGATTTGCTCCGTAATGGAGGTGCGCATTTGGCCGCCGGGCCAATTTGCTCCAAATCACGGTCTGTGAGCACCAAATAATGAGGGCAAGTTTCCAAGGTCACATCGACACCGCGCTGCTTGGCATTGGCTATCGTCTGGACGGCATCCGCACTGCTAATATGGACAAAATGCAGAGCGCATCCCATCTGCTCTGCGAACAGGAGAGCCCGATTAACCGCCTCAAGCTCAGCGCGCACTGGACGCGAGGCCGTATAATCTGCCGCAGATATGGCGCCCTTGGCCAGCTTTTCTTTCGTCAAGGCAGCTACGATGGGCTCGCTTTCCGCATGAAGCGCCAGTACATGACCAAGCTCTGCGATAATCTTCATCCCTGCCAGCAGCGTCGCATCATCCACCTCGCGGAAGGCATCCTCGGACGGATCGCCGGGAGAAGACATAAATGCCTTGAAGCCGATAACTCCGGCCTCATCCAAGGCTCGCAAGTCATCGAGATGCCCCGGCACAAGTCCGCCCCATAATGCATAATCCACAATGGATTTGCCTTGTGCCGCAGCCAGCTTTTGCTGCAATGCTGCAACGGTAACGGTTGGCGGAATGCCATTTAGCGGCATATCGATATAAGTGGTGCAGCCGCCTGCTGCAAGAGCCGAGGAGCCGCTAGTAAAACCTTCCCAAGCTCCAAGTCCCGGCTCGTTCAAATGGACATGGGCGTCTATCATTCCGGGCATCACAATCATGCCGGATGCCAGAACCGATTGTTTGGCGGGAGTCGTCAGCCGCTCGGCCAGCTGTACAATTCGCCCATTGTGGATTCCAATATCCATTCGGCGAACATCATTACACAGGACAACCGAGCCATCCCGGATGATTAAATCCAATGGTTCCTTCATAAGCTCACCTCTGTCCTATTATGAGGATATAAACATAGAAGGCAGAACCACAAGGGCTCAGCCTTCCCGTTATACGCATCTTATTTTTATTGCTACTTTGTTACTCTGTCACTAGCGCAGGATCAAGCGCTTTGAGCAAACTTAGATCATGGTAAGATGCGAATTCAGGTATGCTCTTAATGTTGCCAACACTTTTCAAATACTCGCCTACGGCCTGGCCGTTGCTTCCGTTAATGTAAGTATCATTCACTTCCATGGCGTACACGTTGCGGTTCATAATCTCTCTGAGCTCGTCCTCGGTTAAGTGCAGCTCTGGCGCCAATATTTTAATCGCTTCTTCCCGGTTGTCATTAATGTAAGCTGTCGCTTTCTCTAGAGCGCCAAGCATCGCTTTGATCGTGTTTGGATTTTCCTTCAAATACTCGTCAGTTACTTGCACCGTTGTGTGTACGCTCATCCAGTTCACAGCGCCAGTTTTATCGGGAAGCTCGCTTTTCGTACCGCTGAACAGAAACTTGCCGCCACCTTGAATCGCCTTCGTTATGAACGGCTCCCAAGCTGCCATCGCATCGATAGATCCGTTCTGCAGCGCAACAACGGCGTCACTTGGCGCGAGGTTGACATAATTAATCTTGCTTACGTCGACGCCGAGCTCCTTGCCCATATTATCAATGGCGAACTTGACATCTGCCCCGCTTGGAATGCCGATCGTCTTGCCTTCCAGATCCTTTGCACTTTTCAATTCGAGCTTGCTGGAGCCAACGACTGCTTGTGTTCCGGCAATTTGAGCCAGCGGCGCTACTATTTTCACGGGAATATTGGAGGATTTTAAAATAATATCCATAAAGTTCGTCTGAATGCTGACAGGAGCGCTGCCCCCTGCAACCAAAGGAGCAATATCCGGGCCGCTTTCAATGAGCTGGCTTGTTACATCGAGGCCTGCTTCCTTGAAGTAGCCAAGCTTATCGGCAATAATTTGCTGGGAGGAAATTTGGGCGTCACGTACGCCGACGAGTGTAACGGTTGTCGTCTCGGGAGTGTCGTCGGCAGCAGCCTCAGGCGAGCTTGTTTCCGTAGCCGCGGCAGTTGGGGCCGAGCTTGCGTTTCCGCTTGCGCTCGTAGCTTCTTCCTTCGTTCCGCATGCCGTCAACGCTAATGCCAAAGCGGAAACGACCAATAATTGTTGAACCCATTTTTTCTGATTAGCCATCGTAATCTCTCCCTATACCCAATGTTTTTTTGTCTCTAATTTCTAATTTGCACGATGCTTCCAGCTGCCTTAAGCGGATCAAGCTCCCCTATGTGCACACGCTATTTCTCAACCGCTTCGTTCATCCCTCCTTTACGCCAGCTAAGAACTTTGTTCTCCAGCAGCTTAAGCAACGCCGAGAAAATGCTATAAATCAAGCCAATAAAAATAATGGCAACGAACATATTGGAAATTTTAAAATAATTCCGTGCGTCTACGATAATATAGCCGAGTCCGGATTTGGCCCCCATCATCTCGGAGACAATCAGGGCGGAGAAGGATAAGCCAAGGCTGACTCGGGCACCGACGATGAAAGTCGGAATGGCGGAAGGAAGCAGCACTCTTCTGAAAATTTGCCGCTCCGAAGCGCCGAGGCTCATTGCCGAGCGAATAAGGGTGGAGGGAACGGTTTTGAACCCGTCTACCGTATACACCAATACCGGAAGGAACGTCGTCCAGGCGATGAGCAGCACCTTCGGAAATTCGCCGATTCCGAACCAGATAATAATAAGAGGGAGCAGGGCAAGTGCTGGGATTGGCCCTACTAGATTAAGTAGGGGAGACATCCACCGCTCGACCTGGCGAAACTTGCTCATTAATACACCCATGAAAACCGCAAGCACACATCCGATTACAAAACCGGCTGCAATACGCAAGGTGCTGGACAGCAGGCTGTCAAAGAGAAGCCCGTTTTGCGCAAGTGCCCAAGCATCAACGATGACGAGTGAAGGGGGTGGAAGGAAGAGCGGATTGAACAAGGCCAGCTTCATATTCATTTGGGAAAAAACTTCCCATAGAATGAAAAAGGTCAAATACGGAATGAAATTTGATGTTTTCATAAAGCCGGAGCCTGTCGTTACCCTCGCCTTGCGTGCGGTTTTATGCGCTCCAAGCTTGCCCACGTGCGCCCCCTCGGCTGTGAAAGAACCCGATGTCTCGCTCATTGTATGGCCTCCTCCAATTCATTCTCCATCAATACATGTTCGATTCGCTGCATAGCCTCGCCGAAGCCAGGCATATCGAAGGTGCGGGGATGCGGAATGTCGACCTTGAATTCATCAGCAATGACACCATTTTTCATGACAACAACACGGTCAGCCAAATAGATCGCTTCGCTTATGCTGTGTGTCACGAACAAAGTAGTCGGCTTTAGCTTCTCACAAATGCGGCGAAGTTCTCTGCGCATCATGTCGCGGGTCAAAATATCCAAAGCGCCGAATGGCTCATCCATTAGCAAAATATCGGGGGAGCTTGCGAGCGCCCGGGCAATACCCACCCGCTGCCTCATGCCGCCTGACAATTCGGCTGGGTATTGGTCTGCATATTTTTCCAAGCCTACCAGCCTTAAAAACTGTCTGCCGACTTCCTTAGCTTCTGTTTTTCCTGCTCCTTGGACTTCCGGCCCGAAGCTGATATTTTCAAGTACCGTATACCAAGGGAACAGGGCATGATCCTGAAAAACCATCCCGCGAGCTTTGGAAGGTCCGCGAATGAGCTCGCCATCTACGAGCAGCTCCCCTTCATCAGGAAGCAAATAGCCGGCAATCATATTAAGCAGCGTAGATTTGCCGCAGCCGCTATGTCCGAGTATGCATACAAACTCATGAGCTTCCACCATCAAATCGACATTTTTCAAAATCGTCCGTTCCCCAAAGCGCTTTCCCGCATTACGCACCATCAACTTCATAGCTATCCCTCGCTTTCTCCCATTCATGCCCTGCGTTGTACACCATTTATGAGCCTACCCAACACAACATCTAATCCAAGATTGGATACAATCCTAATCAAAAAAATGATGGGCTTCTGATTCAGCCTTTCACGCTGGCGTAATGACCGTTTGCCAAACGGAAAACCTCGCTTAAGGTTTGAGGAGCCGTTCCTTTTTCTTCAAACTGAAGCGTATCCTCGATTTCCTTTAAATGCTCGATCATCAACCGTTCCGCCTGCTCCGCCTCGCCTTGCTCGATCAAGAGCATTAATCGTCGATGATCGCTGCAGTGCATGTGCTTACTCATGCCATATAGAGCGATGATGACGTAGGTGAGTGATATAAGCTCCTCTAAATAGCGGAAATAATAATTGTTGCCTGTGAACTCGGCGATTTTGAGATGAAAGTTGCCCGAGAGCCGAACGGCAAGCAAAGGGTCTCCGTTGTGGTGAGCCGAGTGCTCCTCATCCAGCAGCTCGCTAAGCTGGCTGAGCTGATCTCTAGTCAGCTTTCCACTTACCTTTTTCACCCCGGAGGCTTCAATGACTCTGCGCATTTCGAAAACTTCCTTGGCCTCTTCGACCGTAGGGCATGCAACGAATGTTCCCTTGTATGGAATAACCGTCACAAGTTTCTCTCCGGCCAGCTTGCGCAGCACATTGCGTACGGGCGTGCGGCTGACGCCAAACGATTCGGCAATGACCTCCTCGACGAGCTGCATGCTAGGGCGGAGCTTTTGCTGAATGATGGCATCTTTAATGGCTATATAAATATCAAGTTCATTTGCTACCCCCACTGGGAACATCTCCTTTCTTAGGTGGATCAGTCAAACGAAAGTTCTTGTTATGTTTTATAACATGAATAGTAAATTAAAAGCACTTTATAAGTCAATAGTTATTTTTGAATGGGGTGAAATGATGATTTCCAGGAGTTTTTGCAGGTTTTCAGCTGATTTCAATGTTTTTACGAGTAGAAACTTGTCTTTTTTGTTAGCCAACCTTTAGGTAATGGCATGTTTATGTTATTTTAAATTACACTGATTATAAGCTAAATAGATGATTTTTCATTTGCGTTTTGTCCTACTTTTGAATTATAAAAAACACCTATATAGTGGTAGAATTGGATGAATGGCTTCCAGCCTGACAAGCCGATGACTCGTTTTGAAATGATGAAATGGATGGCTAGCGGACTTGCGGCGTCCGACAAAAGCTTCAAGCAAGCGCTGGCGGATACTGCGAACACGCTGCTGCCTACTCCTGAGACTTATAAAGGCGGCATTGCGGACAAGCAAGTTCCGTTCATTGCCGTTATTCGAGGAACGGGCATTATTACAGGGATGCAGGATGGCATGTTCCGACCTGCTGATCCCGTTTCGAAGGCTGAGCTTGCAGCTAGTCTGCTCCGCTGCTTGGATTATCACCATTTTGTAAATGGCTATAGCAAACGCTACAAATTCGTCAGGCTGGAGGAGCTGGGGATGAGTCTGGAGGCTGCAATAGCAGATGCATATGACACAGGGTATATGCCGCATCTTGGGGTATAGGATCCCAGCAAGCTTAGCCAGAATACGGATTTTTCAAATTCAACCGTCTTGCTCCCGAAACGATGGAGAAAAATGGATTGACTACCGTTCCGATGGCTACTTCCACCTATTTTATTAAAGATAGCGTCAGACGCTTTTGGACCTTTGGCACCTATCTAAAAAAATACCGTGATCCAGTCCATCTCAAAACCGACTCAGGAGCTTACTTTAGAGCGTATTACCAACCCTAATCGAAGCATCCCTTGTCCTCTCTTTATGAGAGCGAAGGGGTGCTTTTTCTCTTGCTGCTCAAAGGATGAGCGGAATGTGTGTCTATTTTGGCTAACTACCTTGCATAGCAATGTATATAAATATATAAGCAATTTTAGGAGGTGACACCTTTTGCCAATTGAGAAAGAGATTTTGAAGGGGGATATCGATATTATTATTCTTTCGTTGCTGTTTGAAAAAAGAGATGTATTTGTAATACCGCTCATGTGAGAGAGCTTAAGGAAGAAATGCGTGTCCACTTATTGGAGTCCATAGGTGAATTGCTAAGCCAGGGTCATTCTGTTTTTTTTAGATTTGTCTTTGCTCTTGATGAAAGGATGTCCAAAAAAGGACTTCCTGTTCTATTTTTGGATACCTTTATCATAAGATGGGCATATATACCATTTAGTCCTAATATGGTATTTGTAGTATTAATTGCATTTAATGGTTAGAAGCTTATTACTAGGAGGGATCGTTTATGGAAAGGCCTATTGGGATTATTGTGTCAGAACCACATGCTTTAGCAGGGCAAGGTAGTCGTTCAAGTGGAAACTTCTCTACGGAATGGTTTGGAGGTGCCCATGTCATGTTGGTTGAAGTAACGGTCGATGGTCAAATTGATGATACTATAACTTTCAATATTGCCGAAGATAAAAGTGGCAGTGATCCTGTTAGAGCTCGTGATGTGAAGAATAACTATCAAGTGGGATATATAGGGAGTAACTCGTTATACATTTGCGAGGTTAGATGTCCAGTGAATAAGAATTTTATGATTACATTTAAACCTTATGTCAAGTAAATCATTCAAAATGAATTTTTATGAAGATAGTCCATTAAATTTAGGAGTGTGAATCATGAGCAGACCAATTGCTGTTGTTGTATCCAGTAATACAGTTTTAAATGATGAAAGGAGTCGCACAAGCGGTAATTTTTCGACGAAATGGTTTGGCTCTTGTAAATATATGGAGGTTGAAGTGAGTGTAAATGGTAAAATTAATAATGATATTAAATTTAGCATGGCTATTGATATTAGTAATGGAAACGATGTTAAGAAATATAATGACGTCAAAAATGGTTCTAGAATAGATTATTATGATTCAAATACTTTCTATATTTGCGACGTACCTTCAAGTCAACGTGAAAATTTTATGGTTAAGTTTTTTCCCGTTTAGGAGCAAGGTACAGCTTGTTCAATTAACGTGATTGTGAAGGTGAGCCAATACAGCCTCACTATTGCAGAGGGTTGAAAAAAGGGATGTCTCCGACCGTTAGGCTCGGGGCATCCCTTGCTGCATCATGCAGGGAAATTGAAGGTTGAGTGGGAAATGTCGGTACCAACTGTTATTTCACCGGGCTGACAGGTGCCGTCGGTGTTTCCGCAGCGGCTGGGTCAGCCTCACGTGTTGGCTGAGCTTGCGTCTCCCCCTGCTCAGCAGGGGCGAGCATCGCTTGAAGCGCTGCTTGGTTAAGCAAGCTCCACGGCTTGTTGTAATGCGGCTGGAAGAAGAAGTCGACGAAGCCAAGCTCATCAATCGTCATGTGGTTTTGGATGCAGACCGACATCGTATTCATCATTTGCGTCAGATCGGCTTTCGATAAAATTTGTGCGCCTACGATGCGCTCGCTATCCGCTTCATAAACGATTTTCAGCGTTACCTCCTCAAAGGTTGGCATGAATTCCGGACGGTAGTTTTCGACAATTGTGACAGTTTCCACATTCATTTCGGCAGCAAGCGCAGCCGTTTCAGTCAAGCCCGTCGATGCAATATTGTAGTCAAAAAGCTTAATGGCCGACGTTCCTTGCGTGCCTAAATATTTCACTCGCGGCTGCAGCAGGTTTTTGCCGATGAGTGTTCCCATCCGGACCGCATTCGTTGCGAGCGGAATATAGGCATGCTGGCCAGTTGGGTTGTACATCACCGCACAGCTGTCTCCGGCAGCGAACACATCCGGCTTGCTGGTGCGCATATATTCGTCGACGATGATCGCGCCATTCGGCAGCATATCGACTTGGCCTTTCAGCAGCTCTGTATTAGGGCGGAAACCAATGCACATAATGACAAGATCAGCCTCATATTCGCCCTTGGTTGTCAAAATCTGCTTCACTTCTCCGTTCGTACCCTTGAAGCCGGTAACGGTCTGGCCAAGCGCAAGCTCGATGCCATGGGCGGCGAGATCCATTTCAATGACATCGGTATATTCCTGATCCAAATATTTGTACAAAATGCGATCCATATTATCGATCAGCGTCACCTGCTTGCCAAGCTGCTCGAACGCTTCCACAAGCTCGATGCCGATGTAGCCAGCGCCGATAACAGCAATGCGGTTTGCATATTTCGCTTTTTCGATAATCGTTTGTGCGTGATTGTAGTTTTTGCATAAAAGAATATTTTCAAGCTCCATACCTTCGAGCTTCGGAATAATCGGCCACGAGCCAGTTGTCACGACGAGCTTGTCATAGCTATTTTCAAACGTTTCATTCGTCAGCAGATTGCGGACGGTTACGGTTTTTGTCTCGGTATCGACGTTCAGCACCTCATGCTGCATATGCGTTTGAACGCCCATTACGGCAAGCTGCTCAGGCGAAGCGTAGAAGAGCTTGGTCGGGTCTTTGACGACGCCTCCCACATGAAGGGCAATGCCGCACGACAGGAAGGAAATGTTGTCATTTTTCTCGAAAACGGTAATTTCCGCTTGCGGGTGGAGCTTGATGATTTGATTAATAGCGGCAGTTCCTGCATGTGTACATCCAATAACGGTAACCTTCATAGTAAGGGCCTCCTCGAGTAAGTGTGAATGTTTTCACAATCATAATGTTTAATGTGAAATGATTCACAATGTGTTGTTGGTATTATCATAAAACATTCGATGCCTGAAAACAAGGTCGGAATTGTGAACTTTTTCACAAGGTATGGCATAGCCCCTTCGAGCCATATTCAAGCGGGTTATTTTCAGCCACAATATAAGGTGTACAATAGTAGAGCGACAATGGCGCGAGGCCAGACGGAATGAGAAAAGAGGGGTGCGGCGTGACTCAGCCGGTTCGAATATTGATTGTGGACGATCATCATCATGCGCGTGAGGGCATTCGGGCGATTTTGCAGGCGGAGCCTTTGTTCGAGGTAGTCGGCGAGGGCTGCAGCGGGCTTGAGGCGCTTACGCTTACGGAGCAGCTGATGCCGGACTTGATTTTGATGGATATTAATATGAAGGAGATGGACGGGCTCGAAGCGACCAAGGAAATTAAAGCCCGTTACCCCTATGTGAAAATAGTAATTATAACCGTATCGGATGATATTACGCATCTGTTCGAGGCGCTTAAGAAGGGTGCACAGGGCTATTTGCTCAAAAATTTAAATCCCGGCGCCTGGCGCGAATATTTGAAGGCAATTGCACTTGATGAAGCGCCTTTGTCGCGGGAACTGGCCCAGCGCATTTTGCAGGAGTTTGCACTTGCTGGAGCGGGCAGGCAGCAGGCTGAGGAAAGTCCGCTCACGGCGCGGGAGCAGGAGATTTTGCGCTGTGTGGCGCAGGGGGCGGCCAACCGGGACATTGCCGGCATGCTGATGATTTCAGAGCATACAGTAAAAAATCATCTCAAAAATATTTTGCAAAAGCTTCATCTGGACAATCGCGTACAGCTGGCAAAATATGCGTTCGAGCAAGGGTATTTGCGGGAATAGAGCTTGGATAATGCTCGTTTAGTGCTCGTTTAAAGCCTTGCTACACTCGACCAATGCTTGCGAAGCGTCATCAAAGGTTCACAGCTTTGTGGCACATTAGGCGCAGAATAGCCCTTTATAGTCATTCTTTCCCCGAGTGCAGGTCGATATAATAGGATTTAGTTATCCAATATCGATGCTCAGGGGGCTAATTAATCATGATTTGGAAAAAGAAACTGGCAGCCGCAGCGCTTGCCGCAGTACTAACATTCAGCGTATCGGCGACGGCGTTCGCCCATGACGGCTGGACGCAGACGAATGCGCCGATTATTGCGCAGGGTGAGGTTGCGTACGTAGATTTGCTTTTCGGCAACCACTCGAATGATCACAAAAGCTATCGCATTACCGGACAATGGGGCGCAGACAGCTCGAAGGTTTATGTGACTTCTCCAGCAGGTGTGAAGACGGATATTACGTCTACTCGTTTTTACACAGGTGAAGCAGCTACAGAGACGGAGCCGGCCGTAAACAATGGTTTTGTCGCTTCCTTCTCGGCGGCATCTCCAGGAGCTTACATTGTGACGGGTGAATCGGACAGCGTGAGTACAACCTCGCTCAGCCGCTCAATGCGCAGCGCGAAATCGTTCGTAGCGATCAGCGATCTTCCGCTTATTGCCCGGGTCAGCGCGCTGAAAGGCTTTGCGAATCCAGTGAGCCTTGACCGTGCGGAATTCGTTCCGCAATTCAATCCAGCAGCTGTTGTTCCAGGGCAGGATGTAAAGGTGCAAATGCTGCTGAAAGGCAAGCCGGTAGCGGATACTGAAGTATCGCTCATTCGCCGCAGCAATTCCGAAGGGCAGACGCTGACAACTGATGAGAATGGCATGGTGACTTATAAAACGGGAGCGGCCGACTATTATTTGCTGCGCGCTTCGACGTCTACGAATGAGAGCAAAGAGGGCGAATATACGAAGGTCAATTATACGGCAACGATGACCTACACGGTGCAAAATGCCGGCATTAAGCTGCCAGCAGGCAAAGTGAGTCCGATTCCTTATGTTTATGTAGATGGTAAGCTCGTATCCAGCGACAGCCTGACCGTTGTAAAAGGATCAACGAACGCTAGCGCTGACTTCATCAAGCAGTATATTGATCCAAGCTACAGCAGCAAAAACGCAGCTTCCTTGCGTCAAACAGCAGAGAAAGCGGGAGCGGTTGTTGAGTTTTTGCCGGCAGTTGGCGACACCCGTGCAGCTGTGCTGATTTATACGAAAAAATAGAAAATCTTAAGCGGCAGCGAGCATTAGTGCTTTGCCTGCAAGCAAACATCGAATAAAAGCAGCTGCTCGAAACGAGCAGCACTGCTCATGCATAGCGGGGTCGCCATCAATAGGCGGCTCTGTTTGCATGAGAAGGAAGGAGAGGCGAATGATTCCTCATAAGTTGAAAATAAACCTGCTCGCGCTGGCGGCGCTGCTGCTGTTCGTGCTCTGCTGCCCGGCCCTTGCGGACGCGCATGCGAATATGGAGCGCTCGACTCCGCTCCAGGATGCTGAGCTCAGCGAATCGCCTTCATCCATTCGCATCCAATATACAGAAGAGTTCGATCCGGACTTAAGCCGGATTGTGCTGGAGGATGAGGCAGGCAATGCGATAAAAGGCAAGCTGTCTGTGGAGAAGGACAGATGGCTGGTTTATACGATTCCGAAGCTATCGCCCGGTATTTACAAGGTGAAATGGCAGGTGCTGTCCGTGGATACACATGTCACGGACGGTTCCTTCCGCTTTGCGGTCGGCGTGCCGCTCGCAACGACGAAGCCGAGCGATACGATTTCGCTCGACGGCGGTTCCGGCGATGCTTCGCCGTCCCCGGCAGCAACGGCGAAGCCTAGCGCATCGCCCTCACCGAGTGCCGGAAGCTCCGGCAGCGGCAACAGCGCCACTGGAGGTAAAGGCAGCGGCTCGCAAGGGAGCGGCGCCGCTAACGGCAGTGGAACCGGAGGAAATGCGTCCGGCGAAGCAGCGGGAAGCGGCGGTTCCTCAGGAGGCAGCGGCGCTGCTGATGGAACTGTAAAAGGCGGTGGCTCTTCTGTCGGAGCAGGAGCGTCAGGAGGCAAGACGAATGGCGGTGGTGGCAGCTCTGTGAGCCCTTCAGCGAGTGCTGGCACAGGAAGCGGCGGAGCAGCTGCAAGCGACGCTGGGTCAGGGGCCGGGGCAGCGGAAGGTTCAGCGAGCTCCGGTCAAGGCGGTACTGGCAGCGCAGCAGGCGGCAATAGCTCGGTAACGGAACCGGGGGAACAAAACGGCTCGATTGTTTCTGGGAGCAGCGAAGTATCCACAGGGAGTAAAGAGGTCGCAGGTACTTCTAAAAATAGCGACGGAAAATCGGCAAGCGGCGATTCTGCTGAAGCAGCAAGCGGCGAGCAGCAAGCTGCAACGGGCCTTGATTCGTCAGCTACCTCCACCGATACGCCTACTGTGACAGATGTGGATTCATCAACCGGCGAGACGGCTGATGAATCGCAAGGGCATTCCATACCTGGCGAACATGGATCAGCAGATCATGGAGCCGATTCTGGCATGGAGATGGATGAGGATGGCAGTATGGTCGGCCATTCTGGAGATCACAATGCCGAGCATCAGAGCGATTGGCGTACGGTTATATATACGCTGCTGCGAATTATTGAGGTCCTTGCAGCGGCTTGCATGGTTGCTTTTTTATATGCCAGATATGTGCTTTGGTCACGTGCTGATGGCTCAGCGATACCTCGGCTGCTCAGCAAGCGAAGCGAGCGTCTCTTGTTAATAGGTGCGGCGATAGCGCTTGGCGTCACAGGTTTTTTCCACGTATGGCTGTTAGCGGAGCAGCTAAGCGCATTTGAAATGGGAAGCGGCGGCACGTTGTATCAAAAGATTTTAACCGCGACGATGGTTGGACGTGCAGCCTGGCTGCGGCCTGCTTTGGCGGCGCTCATGCTGCTGCTGGCGTATGCGCCGCAGCGCGATGAACGCTGGGTCGCGCCGCTGAAATGGCTGATGGCCTTGCTGCTAACGGTGCTTTATCCATTAACGGGCCATGCCAATGCCTCCCCATTATTTTCGGCAGCGGTTTTGTCTCATATTGTGCATATTTGGACGGCGGCGATTTGGTTTGGCGGTCTTGTGGCCATTATCAGCGCCACCTTGAAGTCCAGTTTTCCTAGTGCCGAGGAGCAGGGGCAGACGCTGCACCAGATGATCAAGCGATTTTCGCAGGCTGCGCTGCCCATTATTATTTTGCTGGCAGCAACAGGCGTCATCTTGTCCTTGCAGCGGCTTAACGTTTGGACGGAGCTCGTGGACAGTAGTTATGGCCGTCTGGCCTTGCTAAAAACGCTGCTGCTGGTTGCCGTTATCGGCATCGGCGCCTATCATCGCTTTTCCCTAATGCCGCGTTTGACGGGGATGGGAAAATGGGCAGCTGACAACACCAGCTCCGCTCATAAATTTGTGCAAGCGGTGCGTGTAGAAGCACTGCTTGCACTGGCAGCTTTTATCGTGGCCGGCATGCTGTCTTCCACCGCGCCGCCAGAGCAGCCTGCTTATGCTGAACCTGTGTACTGGCATGTTATGGGCGATAAAGCCCATATGTCTATGCGCATTAAGCCAGAAGAGCAGGCCTACCAGCTTGATGTGTGGCTGCCGACTGGCATGGGCGCTCCAACGCTCATTGACGTGCAGGCGAAGGATGATAGTGGGCAGGGAGAAGTGCGGGACATTCCTTTTGAGTTTAATAAGGGTGGGCCTGATCCTTACGGCTATGAAGGCTTTGACAAATATACGTATTTGTCGAAGGCCCCTGTGCCTGCGGTCGGCGATGTATGGGATATGACGATTGTCATTACCGATCCAACGGGCGAGGAGCATCGCTATGAGAAGCGCATACCTTAATGCCCAAATAAGTGATAACCCCTAGCGCGTGATGCTGCTATTTTGGCGAATGATCCAAACATAAATGAATGAATATAGAATGGTTAGAGGGGCAGATGCTGCTCCTCTTTCATTATTTTAAAGGCTCATCGGAAAATATGGTTGAAACCAATCCACTTACACAATGAGTTGAAATCGGAATATACAGTTGATTGATATTACTGTTAATAGTGTATAATTATTCGGGTATGCGGTAATGGATGAATTCCGTAAGTGTAAATTGAGGATTAAATTTTTTGGAGGGACTAGTCAATGAAAGACAAAGCGGAAGACCGCAGTGATGGCTTGGAGCCTCGTGACCATACGTTTAAATATGTACGCGCCGACGCACAGCGAAACATCAATGCTTTGCTCCAGTCCGCGATGACAGTGTTCGCGACTTCGGGAGTAGACGCTCCAGTTCGGGAGATTGCGGAGAAGGCTGGCGTCGGCGTCGGCACTGTTTACCGCCATTTTCCACAGCGCTCGGGCCTGATCGAGGCTGTCTTCCGTCAAGAGATCGATGCTTGTGCAGATGCTGCGGGGGATTTAGCCGCTAAATATGAACCCGTTGAGGCACTGGAGCGATGGATGCAGTGTTACTTGGACTTCATAGCGACTAAACGCGGACTCGCGGCGGCTCTACATTCAAACGATCCGGCATACGAGACTTTGCCTGTCTGCTTCGTAAAGGAACTAAGTCCTGCACTGAAGACCTTGCTTGAAACAGCGACGGCTGTGGGTGAGGTGCGTGCTGATATCGAGCCAGACGAATTGCTGTGGGCGGTCGCGAGCCTTTGTACGGCGGTACACAACGGCGATACTGTGCATGCGCAGCATATTGTTGCTTTGCTCGTAGATGGGTTGCGCTACCGCGCGAGCCGCTAACGTCTCGCCAAGTGCGCGGAGGTTGTCCACGACGAATCAATCAGAAATCGACAGCGCGCCCCCTCACCGACTTCGAGCCGGTGAGGGGGCGCGCTTTGCACTTCTTAGAGCTTCACTTGGATTCAATTCGACCCAGTGGATTGGCGCTCTCCGACAAAGTCTGTTGCACTGCCGACCAGTTGTCATGCTCAATGTCGAGTGCATGGCGAAGGTAAGCCCATGTGACCCGTTGGATCAAGGCGACTCGTTCGGGGTTTTCGTCCGTTGTTTCCTTAACCTCGTAACCGGCGATTCCGCCAAGCGAGTGTTCTGCTCCGAACAGAGTAAGCAGGCTCTTGTCGCCGGGGCTCAGGAAGTAGGGGTCGGTCATCCATTCCGGTCCTCGAACGGTCAGCGGAGAATTGTCCTGATCCCCCACGATCACGAGGGTCGGCTTGGTCATATTCGCGAAGCTCGGGTTCAGGAACGGGAAGTTCTCAACTGCGAACGGTGTCAGGTTAGCACCTCCCTTTCCGGCCGTGGCAAGCAGCACGCCCGCTTTAACTCGCGAGTCGGACAGGTCCTCTCCCTTCTTGGTCTCCGGATCGAGGACTTGCAAGCCCAGCAGATTGCCCGCCGTCTGGCCACCGAAGGAGTGTCCGACTGCGGCGATGCGGCTTCGATCAAGGCGCCCGCTGAGGCCGGGAACGGCAGATTCAATAAGATCAAGTTGGTCGAGGATGCGCTTCATGTCCTCGACTCGGAAACGCCAGAGCCGTGGTTTGCGAGGATCGTCCTGAGGAAGTCCCACAGTCCTCGAGTCGAGATGAGTGGGTTGAATGACCACGAAGCCGTGAGCAGCCCAGAAGTCGGCCAAGGGGCCATAGCCGTCCAATGACGAGCCAAAGCCGTGTGCGAAAAGAATAATCGGCAATTCGCTCCCAATCGTTGGCGCAGACACTTTCACTAGCAGATCCTCACCACGGCCCGGGGCTGATAGCACTATCGGCTTCACCGAGACGACTGGAGTGGGTGCATTAATCTTGATTTCCATATTAAATGTTCCTTCCCCTCTTTAATAGATATTAAGATTTATGGCTAACGTCGCCTTTGTAATGCTAAAAACAAACCTAAGCGGAACCACGTTCCTATTATATACGGAACATAGTTCCGTTTACAATAAGTTTTTCAATAATCACTTGTTTAGATTGGAAAAGGGCGAATTATAAGCCCTTTTCCACCACAAAATCCGAATACCCAATCCGAATACCCATTTTAAATATGTGATAAGGAATAGAAAGGAAATAATGACTCTAGAATGGAACGATTTGGCATCCTTTTATATGGTGAACTAAAGTTGAGGCTGAAACAATAAGGATTTTGTTGAAAATTTGTTACAAATACAATGAAAAATCTATCAATTTTCAAATCAGGTCTGTCGACTATATTACATATGCGAGAAATACAAGCTGGAGAAATTACATCATGAAGGAGAAGAGAGAGATGAAGAAAAAATCGCAATGGAAGCAAAAGTTTTATATGAGGAGGCTCAGAGGCAGGCTTCTTCTCTATATTTCCCTGATGCTGATCATTTCCCTGCTCGTTTCTACATCCTTTTCTTATAACAGCGCTAAAATTCAGCTTCAGGATAAAATGGGACAAACAGCAGCCTCCACCGTGTCCTCGCTCAATATGTCGATCGATCAGATCATCGGGCTTGAGAAAGCCAATGTAAAGCAATTAGCCTACTTGCTCTCATCGGCAGCAGTAGATGAAAAGGCGGAGACTACTCAGGCGCTTATAGACAATTTTACGGCAAATCATCCCGAGGTGGAAATAGTGACGGTTGGCAATGCGAACGGCAGCTGGATGAAATCGCCGATTCCGGGGCAGGAGGATTATGACCCGCGGGAGCGCTCTTGGTACAAGGCGATTATGGCGGCCCCAGGAGAAGTTGTCGTTTCTCAGCCAGGCTTATCAGCAACGACGAATAAATATACGATTACCGTATCTCAAACGTTTGCCGACGGGCAAGGCGGGGTTACAGTTGCTTTAAGCATAGAAGCGATCGGGCAACTAATTCAAAATGTTAAAATTGGTTCAGAGGGCTTTGTCTATTTGATGGATCAACAGGGCGTTATTTTAGCGCATCCTACGATCGAAGTCGGCACTCCTATTAATAATGAAGGTATTCAGGCTATTCTGGGGCAAGACAGCGGGGAGCTCTTTTACAATGATCCGATTAACAATGTGGAACGCAAAGCTTTTTATGTGACGAATAAGGATACCGGATTAAAATTGGTCGGCGCTCTGCCAACCGAGGAGTTTACTGAAGCCGCACTGCCTATTTTGATTAACTCGCTCATCGTCATGATCATTTCGCTTGCTGCGGCATTCCTGATTTTATTCTTTATTATCCGGGCGATTACAAGGCCTCTCGAGCAATTGAACCGTGCAGCTAGACGGGTAAGCGAAGGTTATTTGCAGGAAAGAGTAGAGACGAAGCGCCGGGACGAGATCGGGGAGCTTGCTGGCAACTTCAATGCAATGGTTGATTCGCTCCGCGGTATTGTAATGGAAGTGGCTGATTCGTCAAATCAACTTGCTGCTGCCAGCCAGCAGCTTAGCGCCAGCACAACGGAAAATACGAAAACGGTGGAGCTTGTATCGGGACTAATCGGTGGAGCGGCTCAAGGGGCGGACAATCAAGCACGCATGACTGACGAGACGCGCAGAACGATGGAGGAAATGGCAATCGGCATTACGAGAATTGCTGAAGCGTCTTCCGAGATTGTTCAATCGTCGAAAGAGACGGAGCAAAATGTTGCCGAAGGCAGTGACAAAGTACAGGAAGTAACGCTTCAAATGAGAAAAATCGGCGAATCCATCGACCAATCTTCCGCGCAAATTGAGCAGCTGCACGATCTTAGCGCGCAGGTGACGCAGATGAGTACGGCGATTGGAGGCATTGCCAAGCAGACGAATCTTTTGTCACTTAATGCGGCAATTGAAGCATCACGGGCGGGCGATCATGGCAAAGGCTTTGCCGTAGTTGCACAGGAGGTACAGAAGCTGGCAGACCAGACGAAAACGACAGCCGATCAAATATTGGAAACGATTGGCCAGATGACGAAGCTGGTTGCGGCTACGTATGATGTGATGAAAAATAAAGTTTCCGAGGATATGCGGGGAGGACAGCGCGTAACGGAGGAAGCGAGGCAGGCGCTAGCAAGCATTGAACAGTCCACGAGGCTGATTGTCCAGCAAATCCATGATGTATCGGCGGTGACAGAGGAGATGTCAGCCAGTGCCGAGGAAGTAGCGGCCTCCATTCACGAGGTATCGGGCATAGCGAACCAATCTTCAGAATCATTCCGCCAAGTGACGCAAGCTGGCAATCAGCAGCTTGATGCGATGGAGGGCATTTCCTCATCGGCAGTAGGGCTGTCGGAAATTGCCTCCGAGCTGCAAAACAAAATAGGCAGCTTTAAATTGTAAGCTGCGATCGCTCGACAGAACGCCTGAATAAAAATAGAAATAGAAATAAAAATAAAAATAGCCGTCCTGCGCAGCCTATTGGCTGTCATGCAGGACGGCTATTTGCTTGCATTGCACGCCGAACGCTATAGCGTTCGGCAAGCGACGCAGCTTCACGGGCAGTCTATGCCCAGTTAGGCGGTGCTTCACCCGAGCTTGGAGACGGCTTGCTTCATTTGGTGAAGGGCTCGCTCCAGCACAGCTATGGGGAAACCGACACTCATGCGAAGGAAGCCTTCGCCGTTGCCGCAGGAGGAGCCATCCCTGAACGCGATTTTTGCCTCACGCATAAAATAAGGGGCAAGCTGCTCTGGCGGAAGACCCAGCTCCCGGGCATCGAGCCATAATAAATAGGTTGCTTCCGGCTGAATGAGCTTGATTTGAGGAATGTGCTCCCGCAGATATTCCCCTACAAACCGTACATTTTCCTCAAGATACGCAACGAGCTGATCGACATAGTAGCCGCCATGCCAATAGGCGGCCTCCAGCGCTACTATGCCGAACACTGGGCGGTCAATCGCTTTGTTGTTGATCAGGGCAATACGGAAAGCTTCACGCCAGCGCTCATTAGGAATGATAGCGGCTGATGCACGCATGCCAGCGAGGTTGAACGTTTTACTCGGATTGACGGTTACCATACATTGCTGAGCGATTTCTTCCGAAATGGCAGGCAGCGGAATGTGGGTAAATGCTTCGTAAGCCAGATCAGCATGTACTTCGTCTGCGATAACAAATACATGATAGCGCTGGCAAAGCTCTGCGATTCTTGTTAGCTCAAGCTTTGTCCAGCAGCGTCCGACCGGATTGTGCGGATTGCAAAGCAGCATCAGCTTCGTACGCGGGTTGCTGAGCTGGCGCTCCAAATCCTCAAAATCGATTTCGTAGCGTCCATTGTGAAGCTTGAGCGGATTTTCCGCTTTAATGCGTCCGCTATTATCGATCAAGCTGTGGAAAGCATGATAGACAGGCGTCTGAATCAACACCCGGTCGCCAGGCTGTGTGAAAGCTTGCACGGCAAATACGAGCGAAGAACCAACAGAAGGAGAATACTCGACCCACTGTGGCTCTATTGGAAATTGAAAGCGGCTTGCCATCCAATGCTGGACAGCAAGCGCCAGTCCTTCGCTTTCGGCGACATAGCCAAACATGCCATGGTCTACCCGTGCAGCGAGCGCATCAATAATGGGCTGTGCCGTTGTAAAATCTGTTTCTGCCAGATGCATGGGCAGCACATCTTCCGGAAATAGGGTGTGCATTTGTGAATCGGTATGACGTCGATCGAGCTGTACGCTAAAGTTATGTGTGCGAGTCATCATTTGCCTCTTCCCCTGTCGTCAGTTTTTGGAAAAGACCGTTCCTAAAAATTTCTTCGTCCGCTCCTGCTGCGGTTGTCCAAACAGGCTTTGCGGATCGCCTTCCTCGATAATCGAGCCATCCGCCATAAAGATGACGCGGTCAGCAATTTCCCGGGCGAAGGACATTTCATGGGTCACAATCAGCATCGTTGTGTCCGTATCAACGATGGAGCGGATGACCTGCAGAACTTCTCCTACAAGCTCGGGGTCAAGCGCCGAGGTCGGCTCATCGAGTAAAATCACCGCCGGATTGACGGCGAGTGCACGAGCAATCGCCACGCGCTGCTGCTGTCCGCCGGACAGCATGGCAGGATAGCTGCTTGCTTTGCTTGCCAGCCCGACCTGATCCAGCAGCTTGTGGCCGAGCACTTCGGCATCGGGCTTGTTCATCTTTTTGGTGACAATGAGCGCTTCAATGACGTTTTGCAGCGCCGTTTTATTTTTGAATAAATTGTAATGCTGGAAAACCATCGCCGATTTCTGTCTCAGCGCGTAGGCATCCGATTTCTTCAGCCTTCTCGCATCAACCTCGAAGCCATCGATTTCAATATGGCCGGCATCCGGCGTTTCCAGCAGGTTGAGGCAGCGAAGCAGCGTGGATTTGCCCGAACCGGATGGTCCAATAATTGCAACGACCTCGCGGCGCTTCACTTCCAGATTGATTTGCTTCAGCACCTCGTTATCGCCGAAATGCTTGCTTAACCCGCTCACTTTTAGCATAACAGAACTCCTATCGATAAGGCTTGCTCATTGCCTTTTCCAATTTTCCCTGCAGCATGGTCAGCACAATCGTTACGGCCCAATAAATGAGGGCAACGGCGATGTAGCTCTCCAAAAAACGGAAGGAGTTGCTGGCCAAAATTTTCGTTTGCGCGAAAATGTCGGTCACACCAACTGTAAAGGCGAGCGAGGACTCCTTGACCAGCATAATCAAATAGTTGCCCAGACTCGGAACGGCAACCCGCATCGCTTGCGGCAAAATGACTCGGCGGAAGCCCTGCCATTTGGTCATGCCGACAGACAGGCAGGCTTCCATTTGCCCGCTATCGACCGCATTCAGCGCCCCGCGGAATTCTTCCGCCAAATAGGCGGCATTTTTAAAGCTGAGGGCAACAATCGTTGCGGTAATCGCATCGATAAAGGTGAAATCCGGAAAAATTTGCGGGATTCCCACATAAAAGATAAACAGCGTAACAAGAGTAGGCACCGAGCGAAAGAAGGAAATATATACTTTCGCCACCGGTGACAAAATAAAAATTTTATTGTTAATAATGAGCGCCAGCACAATACCCATAAGACAAGCCAGAAGCATTGAGCCGACCGCCAGCATCAGCGTCATCGGCAAATATTTCAGCAGCTTGGGTATCGCTTCGAATATAAACGCTGTATCGAAATTCATCGTTTAGTTAGCCTTGCTAATATCTTGCTTCAAATGTTCATTGGACAGCTTTGTCAGCGTGCCGTCTGCCGCAAGGGCTTGCAGCGCTTCGTTGAAGGAATCGCGCAGCTTCTTGCCTTCCTCAGTGTTCGGGAACGGGAATGCTTCCTCATACGTATAAACCGGGTCTCCTGCTTTCTTCAAAGCAAGGCCAGAGTTGTCGATCAGCAGCTGTGCACCGGCGCGGTCCATAATATAAGCATCAATCCGTTTCAGCGCAACATCGTTCAAGATTACGCTAGGATCTTCATAAGTTGTAATGTTCAGCTCGTTGTTGGGATCATTGGCGCGCAAGTAAGCTTCTTTGCTTGTGCCAACGTCAACGCCGATTTTTTTGCCTTTCAAATCCGCTAGCGATTGGATGGAATCATCATCCGCACGGACGATCAGCTGTGCCCCGGAATAAATATAGGTTTGGGAGAAAATGTACTTTTCTTTACGCTTTTCATTTGCTTCTACTTGGTTAGCGATCGTATCGATTTTACCAGCATCCAGCATGCCGAACATGCCTGCCATATCGGCAGTTGTCCAGTTTACCTTCGTGTAGCCCAAATATTTGGCAACAGCTTCTGCTACAGCAATATCATAACCTTCCAGCTTGTCCCCGTCTTTCTTGGAAAAACCGATGCTGACGCCGAACGTAGCCAGGTTCAGCTCTTTGCTCTCTACATTGCTGCCGGAGCTAGCGCTTTCAGAATCATTAGTCGTTTTTGACCCGCATGCTCCCAGTACTAACGTCATGGCAAGTATTAATAAGACCACACTTTTTTTTCCAAACATATTGACAAAAGCCTCCTCTTAGTAGATCGATCTAATTATAAGCCAAACGTGTCCGGATGCTGCTGTTGCCAGCGAAACCGTCCGCGCTTGATTCTATTAGTAAATAAACGCGTAACGTCTATTTCCTATTAGTTTTGTTGGAATTATAGCAAGTTAAAAATTGAATGTCAATGACCATTTCGCCAGATAAATGGTAGGGCTGCATCAATTAATGCACGCCCATAAAATGAGTGGAGGATTCGCGAATAACAAGCTTTGGCGGCAAAATAATTCTAGCCGTCTCCTGGGCAGCCGGAGCTGGCGTTTCGGCGCTGATGCGCTGGTGCAGCAGATTCGCTGCTTCGATTCCCCACTGCCCAGAACCAACGGCAACCGTCGTCAAGCCAGGATTTGCAGTAGCTGCTTCTTTAATATCATCAAAGCCCACGAGAGCCATATCCTTGCCAGCGACAAGCCGATTTTCCCTAAGCCCGACAATGACCCCAAGCGCAACAATATCGTTATGGCACAGCGCCGCTGTAGGCAGCTTGTCCTGCCGGATGAGCTGATTAATAATGACAGCGCCGCTTTCGCGTGTAGGCGGGCCAGGAATAATATGGTGCTGATCGGTCGGTATGCGGGATTCCTCAAGTCCTTCCAGGTAGCCAGCGAGCCGCTCGTTATAAGCGGATGTATGAGGCGTACCGCCAAGCAGAGCAATATGCTTATGCCCTTGGTCGGCCAAATGCCGGACAGCCATCTTCGTGCCCCATTGGAAGTCGGTGCCGATATAATCAACACGTGCCCCAGAAATTTCACGGCCAATAAGGACGCAGGGGACGTTTAATTGCTTTAGTCGGGCAAATACAGTGGGGTTTGTACCAGCAACGGGAGCCATAATAATGCCGCAAACATGATGCTCCAGCATCGTCTCCAGTATTCGCTCCTGCTTGCTTTCCGATTCAAACGTCATGCCAAGCAGCGTTGTATAGCCGAGTTCATCGAGCCGGTCCTGCAAATTGGCGAGCAGCTCAGAGAAGAAGGGATTGCCGATATCCGTAATAATAATGCCCACAGTAGAAGAGCGTCTGGAGCGAAAGCTTGCTGCGACGCGATCATAGACATAGCCGAGCTTATTCATCGATGCAAGAACCTTCTGTTTCGTCTGCTCAGTAATGGACGTACTGCCTCTGACAACGAGCGATGCCGTGGCGCGTGATACGCCTGCATCCTTCGCGACATCCTGAAGCGTTACGCGTTTTTCTTTTTTATCGCCCACAATCAGTCACACCTCTTTCATTAGTGAAAATTATAGTACATAATCGCAGCTTATGGAATGACTATAGATTCCCTGCCTTGCTGTTGACAGGGGGGATGCCGTTTTTTATAATCAATGAAAAGATTAGATCGATCTAATAGCGGAACGGCAGCTGTTCAAATGGACAGCAAAATATAATTTATAATCTCATAATAAGGTGGTTATTGTCATGTCAGCAAATCCGGGAATTGAATTTCACAAGGAAGGCCGTATCGGAATTATCCGTTTCAACAATCCTCCGCTGAACTTGGGGACGAATAACGGGCTTGCGCTGCTTGAGAAGATTTTAGCCGATATTGAGTCAGATGGCGAGCTTCGTGCAGTTGTGCTTACCCATAATGGGAAAGTTTTCTCGGCGGGCTCAGACATGAATGAAATACAGCAGCATTTGGAAAAAGATACGTATGTCAGCGACAAAATGGAAAGCGAGATCCGGCTGCGCACTCGCCTGTCCGTCCTTTCGATTCCGACGATTGCTGCGCTGGACGGCTCTGCCTATGGCGGCGGTCTGGACTGGGCGCTTAGCTGCGATATGCGGGTAGCTGCGCCTCATGTGGTGCTATCTTTGCCGGAGGTAAACATTGGCTCGTTCCCGGGAAGCGGCAGCGCCTACCGGATCACTCGTCTCATCGGAGTGGGAAGAGCGATGCAATTTATGCTGTTCGCCAAACAAATGAGCGCTCAGGAAGCGCTTAGCTTAGGCGTAGTCAACGAAATTGCGAATGAAGGAACCGCCTATGAGCTGGCCTATCGTTGGGCGGAGGAAATTGCTGCAAAATCCGGCTCGGCCGTACGCGCTGTAAAGGAGGCGCTTACCCGCATCTTTATGCCAGAGCAGTCATGGCTTGATTTGACACAGCTCGATATTTCGCAAAAGGTCGCGGAAAGCAAAGATTTCAAGGAAGGCATGCAAGCCTTCTTCGAGAAGCGTCCTCCTGTTTTCGCAGGCGACGTTGTCCAGAAAGTGTAATATTCTAACCGCTGATTGGCTCGACTTATACAGCAGCACAGACGAAAGCAGCCGAAGAAGGAGAATTATCCATCATGTCTATTGCAACTTTGAAAAAAAGAACGGGCCCGGTTCCCGTTTTGACCGCTGAAGAGGCGGTATGCCTCATTCCAAACGGAGCTACCGTCGCCTTTAGCGGCGCCGGTGGCGGAATTGTCGAGGCGACAGCTGTCATAGAAGCGCTCGCAGAGCGCTATCATAAAGAGCAGCAGCCAAGCGGGCTGACTTATCTTCACACAACCGGTCTCGGTGACCGGGCAGATAGAGGGATGAGCCCGATCGCGATTGCAGGCTTGTGCGCCAAAGCGATTGGCGGGCATTGGGGGCAGTCGCCGCGGATGTCGGAGCTGGCTGAGACGAATCAAATCGAAGCGTATTGCTTCCCGCAAGGTGTCATTACGCAGCTGTTCCGTTCCACGGCAGCGGGGCATCCTGGTATTTTGAGCCATGTTGGGCTTGGCTCATTTGTCGATCCGCGCCAGCAAGGCGGCAAGCTCAATGAGCGTACGACGAAGGAGCTTGTCCGTCTGATGGAAATCGACGGCAAGGAATGGCTGTTCTATCCGTCGATTAAGCCAGATGTAGCGATTATTCGCGGTACGACTGCCGATACAGACGGTTATATTACGATGGAGGATGAGCCGACTTTTCTGGATGTGCTTAGCATTGCACAGGCAACGAAAAATAGCGGAGGCATCGTCATCGTACAAGTGCAGCGAATGGTTCAAGCTCGTTCGCAGCATCCGAAAACGATCAAAATTCCCGGCTTCCTGGTCGATGCCGTCGTCGTCGTTCCAGAGCAAATGCAGACGTACCAGACGGAAAGCAATCGCTATATGAGCGGCGATTTGCTTGCCGTGCAGGGCGGTATCGAGCCTTTGCAGCTCACCGAACGCAAAATTATCGCAAGGCGGGCGCTAATGGAGGCATTCCCTGGAGCTGTAGCCAATCTTGGAGTCGGCATATCTGATGGTGTTGGTTATGTGGCAGCCGAGGAGGGAGTTGGCGAAGCGCTGACGTTTACGGTGGAACTGGGTCCAATTGGCGGTACACCAGCGAAAGGCATTATTTTTGGAGCGACAATTAGTCCTAGGGCCGTACTCGATCAGCCGTACCAGTTCGATTTTTATGATGGCGGCGGTCTGGATGTCAGCTTCTTGAGCTTCGCTGAAATGGACCAAGCGGGAAATGTGAACGTTCATAAGTTTAATGGGAAAATTATGGGCGTGGGCGGCTTTATCGACATTGCCCAAAATTCCAAAAAGGTCGTATTTAGCGGTACCTTCACCGCTGGCGGCCTCGACGTCCAGGTAAAGGATGGCAAGGTCGACATTGCGAAGGAAGGACGCTTCCGCAAAATCGTGCCCGCGCTCGCAGACATTTCCTTCAATGGCGTCGAGGCGGCGCAAAACGGCAAGGAAGTAATTTTTATTACCGAGCGAGCGGTGTTCCAATTGACGGCACGCGGTCTGATGCTTTGCGAGATTGCCCCGGGAATCGATTTGCAGCGGGATATTCTTGATCTGCTGGCGTTTGAGCCGCTCATTTCACCGGAGCTCAAGCTGATGGATGCAAGGCTGTTTCAGGCGGAGCCTATGGGCCTCAAGCAAGAGTGGGATGCTACAGTATGATTTGGTTGCTTGGCCGTTGTCCGTTCTACTCATGTAAACCAGCCATAGGCTGCGTCACATTCATCTGAACTACCAAAAGTCCAATCAACTCAAACATACTTTCGCCTACAGTTAAAGAAAAGAGAAGAGCTATAACAGCTTTAAAAAAAAGCCGTCAAATCTGCCATTGATTTGACGGCTTTTTATGCTGAAAACGGACGAAAATAATTATAATTAAATGATAAATTTGTAAGATATAAGGGAGTGTATTTATTTTTCCAACAAGCATGCTGTGAAAAAACGCTATTGAATTCATCTGTTATTTGTATATAATGTTGTACTCAAGAAGGCGGCAGTACCCGCTTTTTCATTTTACCTAAGCTGGAGGCGTTTATTTAATGAGTCAACATCACCCTTTATCCTCCGAAATTCCGTCCGAATTTCCGGTCGCGCAAGCGATTCGGGAACGGCGGACAATTCGTCAGTTCAAAAGCGATCCCGTGTCGCAGGAGCTTCTGTTGTCCTTGCTCGATACAGCGAATTGGGCTCCTAATCATGGAATGAGAGAGCCATGGCGATTTATTCAATACATGGGAGAAGCTCGCCGTCTTTTCTCTAATGCGGTCATTGGCGCGATGTCAGTGGATGAACGCAGAAGAAACGAAGAACAGAAGCTGAAAGACTATATGACAATCCCTGTACATCTCATTGTCGTTATGGAGGAGGATTCGCGCAATAAGCAGTGGATGGAGGACGTAGGCGCTGTGAGCAGCTGGATTCAATGCTTTCAGCTTGCTGCCTGGGAGCGGGGGCTTGGGGTCGTTTGGAAAACAAATGGCTTTTTGAGCGCACCCTCATTTCGTGAGGCAGTTGGCGTAGAGCGTGGTGAGAAAATTATAGGTGTGCTGCACGTCGGTTATCCCGAGCATATTCCAGCGCCGCGTCCACGCACTCGGGCGATTGAGAAGCTTACAATTCACGAATAAGGTGGGGCGTATATCCCTGCTCTCTATTTTTTAGAATGCATTCCTCACATCTTCTAATCGACACTGAGAATTGTTATCACTATAATGGGGAGAGAAGCTTTACGGTCTGACCCATTTGATCCTTAGGAGTTGAACAGAGCGATGAACTTGAACGACCACATTCGATTGTGGAACCAAGCCTCTCTCAAAGTGCTTGATATCAGGCATGCAGCGTTGGAGCTTGGAGAGGAGCTGCGCTCCTATCAGCTGCCCGCGAGCGCCTTTCTTTTCTCGATGCGAGGGCGGGCGCGAATTAGGCTCGATGGGATGGAGCATCGCGCTGAGTCCTGTTATCTTTGCCATGCAGGCAAAGGGACCTTTCTCGATATTGACGACATTGCCGAGCCATTCGAATATTATTTTATTTTTTATAAGGCGACGCTGTCCTTGCCTGCCCGTCAGGAGCTTGTGCAGCTGCTGGAGCGCAGCAAGCCGTTCCACGTGCAATATGGCTTTGCGCCGCTTCATCATGCCGCTCTTTATTTGAAAATCGTCCGCATGAAGCAGGAATGGAAGCAAGCGGGTACTTTGGAGAAGCTGCGGACGAAATCGCTGTTTTACCAGCTTATCTGTGAGCTGCTTGGTCAACTGCATGATCAGGAAATTGCAACGATAGTTCCGGATGTAGCCGCGCAGGCGATTCGTTATTTGGACGAATATTATGCTGAGCCAGTTACGCTGGAGATGTTGTCCGAGCTGCTGCAATGCAGCCCACGGCAATTGCAGCGATTGTTTAAAGCGCGTTATCAAGCAGGGCCCATTGATTATTTAATCCAGGTACGGATGCAGAAAGCGCAGGAGCTGCTGCTTGGAACGGACGCTGCCTTGAAGGATATTTCCGCTGCAGTCGGTTATCCGGACAGCTATTATTTTAGCCGTATTTTCAAAAAGCATGTTGGCATCTCCCCCAGCAGCTTTAAAATGGCAGGACGGCAAGCGGAGGCTAGTCGCCATTATCCATTCGCTTTGTCGCGATATGCCATTGCTGCAAGGAAGGGGCACCCGTATAGTGGTAAAGGTAGTGATGAAAATCATTATCAATACCAATATAGGGGAGCTAGAACGATGTACTCGAACAGAAGCTTTAAGGCAGGATGGACGGTTAGCCTGCTGCTGAGTCTGACTTTGCTGCTGGCTGCATGCTCAGGCGCAACAGGCGCCAATACAAACGCAGGAGGCGGAGCATCGGCTCCATCCAATAGCATAACGGCGTCGCCTACAGTATCGGATGCAGGAACGAAGGCTGGTGCGCCGCGCACGATTAAGCATATGAAGGGTGAATTGAAGCTGGAGCAAACACCGCAGCGTATAGCCGTGCTTGATACCCAGTTCATGGATCAGCTCATTGCCCTTGGCGAGCAGCCTTCCGGCAGCGTTGTAACGGAATCGGAAAATTTGCAATTCCCAACCTACATGGCGGGCAAGCTGGTAGATGTTGCAGCTTTGGGGACGTTGGACGAGCCTAACCTGGAGGCGATTGTCGCACTTGAACCGGATATTATTATTGGTACGGAATTCCATGATAAAATTTATGATCAGCTGGTGAAAATTGCTCCGACGCTTATTTTTGAGCGAAATGAAGACTGGCAGATAACGCTGAAAACGTTTGGAAGCATTATGGACAAGGAGTTGGAAGCGCAGCAGGTGCTGGATCAATACAACAGCAAGGTTGCGGGGCTGAAGGCCAAACTGTCTGAGAAATACAAAGATCAGACGTTTGCGCTGCTCAGACCACGGGACAATATCATCCGCCTTCATACAACCTCCCATCGCACAGCGGCGCTTTTGTATAATGATTTGGGACTGACACCGCCTTCTATGGCGGTAGATGCTGACAACAGCAGCGCGTCGCTTGCACTGGAAAAGCTGCCGGAGCTTGAGGCTGACTATCTCTTCGTATTGGAGGACAAAAATAATCTGGAGCTTACAAAGGAATTCGAGAGCTCAGCCATTTGGAAAAACCTGAAGGCAGTCAAGGATGGTCATGTGTATAAAGAGGATACCAATCTGTGGATTGCCTATTATGGCCCGGTTGCGATAAATCTTGTGCTTGACCATATTGATGAGGCGTTGAATTAATAAGAAATTCTTGTTGAAAAAATACGGAAAACAGGCATTTTTTGCACAAGCTATTTGTGCGGAAGATGCCTGTTTCATTTGCGCTTTTTCGCTAGTAAACCGTCCTCCCTGTCTATGCAAGATTAGGTAAGCGTTTTCTTTTGCCCGAAAATGATGGTAGAATGGCGTTGATTCCCGTGACCCGCAGCAGGCAAGGAGACCGGACTTATCACATAAGGCGGAGGAAAAGCGATGAAGATGACGACATTTCGGAAAATGATAGCCTTGATTATTGCACTGCTCATCCCGATTATTTTGCTTTACGGCTATTCGAACCAAGTGAGCGTAGATGTGGTGCAGACGACGATCAAGGAGCAGAATCTTAACCGCCTCGGTTTTTTTATGAGCCAGCTCGACATGATGGTAGATCAGCTCGTGAAGCACTCCACCTCGGCAAGCCGTGATTACAGCATACGGGAGTATGTGGAGGGCCGGGGGAAAAATGATGAGCTTGTCCAGCTCCAGCGCCACTTGCGCCTCGTGGATATGCTGAATATGCAGACGACGACGAGCGCTTGGACGAACCAAATTATTTTATATTTGCGCGACACCAAGGAGCTGATTTCGACGGACTATTCGGCCCATTATGACGAGCAGAAGCTTGAAGCCCGAAACATGGGCAAATGGGTTCATGAATACGCTACAACGTTCGGCATTAAGGAAATGCTGTTCAGCCGGATGCAGCAGTCGGACATGCCGAATCTATATGTCGAGGTACGGTTCACCGATGCCAATTTAAAAAATATGCTCAATTCGCTCCAGCAAGATGAGGCGCGCGAGCCTTTTCTGTATCATCCCGGCGAGGAGCCGATCATTGGCTTTAACGGCAACTACCGGCTCGTTACGCAGGCAATGGAGCAGCTGGAAAGCTTGCAGCTCGCGGGCAGCGGCAGCCTCAATCTTGAAATTAATCGCCAGCAATATATCGTCAATTATATCCGTTCCGCAAGCCTTGGCTGGTATTTGGTCGATGTTGTGCCGCTTGCGAGCGTGTTTGCGCCGATCAACACGAGCCGCAATCTGTTTTATACCTCGATAGGCTTGCTAATGGCGCTCGGCGTTTTGTCTACCCTGCTGCTGTACCGCAATGTCCAGCGCCCGATTGTGCTGCTGGTGCGGGGAGTGCAGCGAATCAAGGACGGGCAGTTTTCCACCCGACTGAAGCAGCGCCCTAACAATGAATTTGAGTTTCTGTTCAGCAGCTTTAATGAGATGGCCGAGCAGATTCAGGAGCTGATCGACAAGGTGTACATGGAGACGCTGCGCTCCAAGGAAGCGACGCTGAAGCAGCTCCAATCACAGATCAACCCGCATTTTTTATACAACTGCTTATTCTATATTAAAAATATGGCGAATCTCGGCGATAAGGAAGCAGTCGTCGCGATGTCGTTGAATTTAGGCGAATATTATCGCTACACGACCCGGATGGAGAATAGCATGACGACGGTTCGGGAGGAGCTTAAGCTGGTGGAAAACTATTTGATCATTCAGCAGCTACGTATCCAGCGTCTGCACTATGAAATCGACATTCCTGAGGAGATGATGGATTTGCAAATTCCACGGCTGCTCATTCAGCCCATTGTGGAAAATTCGGTCGTCCATGGAATTGAAAGCCAGCTGCAATTTGGCATTGTTCATATTAAAGGAATGCGCCAAAACGGCTTGAACCGGCTCATCGTTGATGATAATGGCAGTGGCTTGACGAAGGAGGAGATGGTCAAGCTGCGAATGTCGCTCGCTCTCCCGTTGGATGAGCACACTGGCTGCGGCCTATGGAATACGCATCAGCGGCTGGCCCATTTATATGGCGGACAATCGGGGCTGCAGTTTTCGGTTTCGCCGCTGGATGGCTTTCGTACAGAAATCATTTGGGAGGACAAGGGGGAAGCGTGATGGAGGAGCAGCTGGCATTTAGACTACTGCTTGTGGACGATGAGGCGAGTGTGGTGGACAGCCTTGCCGATACGCTTCCATGGGAGCAAATCGGCATCGGCGCTGTGTTCAAAGCTTATTCCGGCGTAGAGGCGCTGGAAATTTTAAATACGAATACGATCGATATTCTGATTACCGATATCCGCATGCCGGGCATCAGCGGATTGGAGCTGCTCCAGCAGGTGCGGAGGAGCTGGAAGCGGATCAAATGCATTTTGTTGTCCGGGCATGCTGAGTTTGCTTATGCACAGCAGGCTATTACCCATGAAACGTATGACTATTTATTGAAGCCGATCAGCGATGAGCATATTTTGGCGAAGGTAAGCGGGGCGGTTCAGGCATTAAAGAAGGAGCTGGACGAGAAGAGCTTCCATCAGCGTGTAGCAAGAGCCTTTCAGGAGAATTTGCCAAAGCTTCAGGGCGAGCTTCTGAATGAGCTGCTTGAGGGACGCAAATACTCGGCGGAGCGGCTGCCCGAAAAGCTGGAATCGCTCAAAATTCCGGTAGCCTTGGGACAACGCTTTGCGCTGATGCTCGTGCGGCTTGAGGGCAAGCTGTCGGAGATGGATTTCTACAGTCTGTCCCTGATGGAATATGCTGTCAGCAATATGGTGGAGGAGCTGTTTGAGGACCGTTTCCGCCTCTGGACATGTAAAACCATTCATGGCTACTTAGTTGGCGTCGTTACGGCAATTCCAGAAAGAGCTGGCGGGCCGCTTATAGCGGAAAAGCAAGAGGAGGAGGAGGAGGAATCGCTGTCCGGTTTATCAGGTGATGGCAAAGCTCTTGATGAGGAGCTGCAGCTCAAGGCTTCGCAGCTTCAGCTCAGCGTTAATCATTATCTGAGTGGAGACGTTTCCGTGCTCGTCAGCCAGTGGGGACTGTTCCCGCATGATGTCAGGCAGCGGTATGAGGATCTTTTGCTGGCGCTGCGCCGGCAGGTCGGCAGCCAAAGCGGGCTGTTTATCCATGTCGCTTGCGATATCGCCCGCCAGCTTCCGGTTCATTCGCTCCAGCGGCTGTACGAGCCGCCGATGCTCATTCATTTGATGGAATCGGGCAGCTGGGAAATGGCTGAGCAGAAGCTCAGCGGCATCTGGAGCGAGCTGAATCAAGGCTGGCCGGATTCGCCGGAGCATCTGATGGAAGTGTTTTTCTCCATCTATGCCTCGTTCAGCTCCTTCGCGCACAAAAACGGGCGCGAGCTGGCGGAGATGATCGGCTCAGGATTATCGGATATGAGCGGGCTGCTGCCAAGCCGCTCTATTACGGCGTTAAAAAGCTGGATAGACGAAGCATTCCGGCTGCTGCGGCAAAGCATGGAAAATGATACGAGAAATGACCGTGAAATAACGGTAGGCAAAATCCGCAGCTACATTGAGAAAAATCTCGTCACTGATGTGACGCTGCAAGCAATTGCCGATCATCTGTTTATGCATCCGGTCCATGTGTCGCGAATATTTAAGCTTGCGACGGGCGAAAATGTGAGCGATTATGTGCTGCGGCTCAAGATGGAGCTGGCAGCGTCGATGCTGGCAAACCCAAGCCTGAAAAGCTACGAAATCGCGCTCCAGCTTGGCTATCAGAACCCGAATTATTTCAATAAGGTGTTCAAAAAATATTATTCCCTGACGCCCCAGGAATTCCGGCAAAAGCTGGAGGGTGGCAAGGAAATGAAATAGACGATGAAGCTGAAGGGCTTTAACAGCGGCGCCGCATTCCGAGCGATGGAGCGGTGCTGTTTTTTCGCGATTTTTCACTATAAAAATGCTGCAGTTGAATCCTGTTAATTTTGTATCATTCGATTAAATTGTTGTCATATTATCTTTTAACCATTCGAATTAAGATAAGGACAGAAGCATGAAAGCGCTTCAACTAAGATGATGCTGTACGTGAAAAAAAGCGAAACGGGAGGTCAGCATTTCTATGAAAAACGGATTGAAAAAAGCAGTAGCGGTTTCTTTGTTGACAGTTGTCGTGGCAGGCTGCGGTAATACGGGCAATCAGGAAACAGCGAATAATGGCGGGGCGACGACGCAAGCGGGCAGCGGCGAGAAGCCTACGTTGACCTTTTGGATGAAGAAGCAGCTGTTTGATGATCAAAACACATTAATTACTGAACGTGCGAAGCAGTTTGGAGAAGAGAACAATGTGAATGTAAATGTGGAGCTGATCGCTTACGAGGATTTTTATCCAAAATGGACGGCGGCGATTGAATCCAAATCCGTGCCGGATGTATCCTTTTTCGGCTATCAGGAAATTGGCCAATTTTACGGAAAAGACGTTTTGGAGGATGTAAGCGATGTGGTTGCCAGTCTGCAAGGCAAAAGCGCCATTAATGAAAATACGAAAAAAGCGATAACGTTCAGCGGCAAGCAATACGGTGTGCCGTTTTGGACCGAGACGCAGGTGCTTTACTATCGCAAAGATTTGCTTGCCAATGCAGGCTATACAGAGCCTCCGAAAACATGGGACGAGCTTAGGGAAATGGGCAAAAAGCTGACAGATACGAGCAAAGGCCTATATGGCATCGGCATGGGCTATGGCAAAGGGAACTCCGACGCCGAGTTTCTGACTCGCGGCATTATTTGGTCCTACGGCGGATCTGTCGATACGCAGGATGGCAAAACGGTCATTGCGGATTCGCCGGAAACGGTACAGGCCGCTTCGTTTATCCGCGATATTTTCTTAACGGATAAAAGCACGCCGCCAAGCGCAATCGGCTGGGATGACGCGGGCAACAATAAAGCTTATTTGAGCGGACAAGCAGCGATGATTTTCAATACGGGCAGCGTGCTCGCGACGATTAAGAAGGATAACCCGGATTTGTATGAAAAAACAGGCATCGCGCCTTATCCGGCTGGCCCTAAAGGCACCTTTATTCCGGGTATCAGCAACAATCTCGGCATTTTCAAAGATTCGAAAAACAAGGATTTGGCTAAAAAGTTCATCTCCTACATGCTGGACAAAGACTGGTATAAGTCATGGATTGAGAAGGGTGCTCCATTGACGGCTCCCGTATATGACGAGCTGGCGAAGGAAGCGGTATGGCAAGGCGAGAAAAACAAAGCATTTGTCGAATCCGTTGCTGGCTTTAATTTCCTCGGCTATCCTGGCGAGTACAATGCGAAGGCGGGGGAAGTGTTCAATCTTCGCATTCTCAACGATACGTTCCAGAAGCTGCTGCTTGAAACGAGCTACACGCCGGAAGCGGCCATCACAGATATGCAGGCTAAAATTCAAGAGGTTTACAGCAAATAAGCTTTTATTAAGTAAGCTTTTATTAATTCGGCGGCGGACGGCCAGAGCGTCTGGTCCTCCTCTGCCTTTAAGTAAGGCGGGATGAGGCTTGAATACAAACCAAAACAATAAACTGGCTTATTTGCTCATGAGCCCGGTCCTGATTTATCTCCTTGCCGTTATGGTACTGCCGTTTGGCTGGGCGCTTTATCTGAGCTTTACGAATAAAGTCGTGGGTGCGGATGCGGTTTTTATCGGGCTCGGCAATTATTTGGAGCTGCTGCAGGATTCAGCGTTCTGGAAAGCGACATGGAATACGGTTGTTTTTACAGGCGTAGCTGTGTTGTTCAAAACGGTATTCGGCATGATTATGGCGCTTGTGCTTAATGAAAAGATCATATTTCGCAATACGTTCCGTGTCCTATTATTTTTACCCTGGACGATCCCGACTATCGTATCGGTATTTACCTGGCAGTGGATTTACTCCGATGTTGGCGGAGTGCTGAACTTCCTGCTATTGAAAGTCCATCTGATCGATCAACCGCTCGGCTGGCTGGCAAGGCCGGATCTTGCGATGTTCTCGGTCATTCTGGTTAACGTATGGCGGGGCATCCCCTTTATGGGCATTGCCATTCTAGCTGGCCTGCAGACCGTGTCGAAGGAAATGTATGAAGCGGCTATGCTGGACGGGGCGGGCGCAGTCAAGCGTTTCTGGCATATGACGCTGCCATCCGTGAAGGAGGTCACTATACTTGCTGCAGTTATGACTACGATTTGGACCTTGAATGATTTCGAAATTATTTGGCTGCTGACGCGCGGAGGCCCTGCCAATGCGACACAGGTGCTGTCTACGCTGAGCTATACGATCGGATTTTTGAATATGAGCCTTGGGAAAGCGATTGCCATCGCCATTATGACGATGCCGCCGTTGATCCTGCTGATCAACTATGTGACGAAGCGCTCGCTTTCATCCAGAGATTAGGTGATAAACGATGGAAAATAAATCAATCGGCAAACAGGTTCTCGTCTATGGAACTTTAGCACTTTTATTGATCTTTGCTTTGTTCCCGCTGTATTGGATGCTGAATACGTCCTTCAAGTCGCAGGGGGAAATCTACAATATGACGCCATCCTTCTGGCCGCAAGTGTTCAGCTGGTCTGCTTATGAGAAGCTGCTGACGGAGAAGGGATTTTTATCGAATATTAAAAATAGCCTTTACGTATCGCTGATCGTTTCTTTTCTATCGATTTTGTTCAGTATGCTCGCTGCTTATGCCATTTCAAAATTGCAGTTCAAGGGCCGCGGCTTTATATCTAGAGGAATCTTGTACGCCTACTTGATGCCGCGCGCGGTGCTGTTTATTCCGCTTTATATGCTGGTGAATGCGATTGGGCTGAGCAATTCGGTTTATGGTCTCATGCTTATATACCCGACGATTACAATTCCATATGCCACTTGGATGCTCGTCTCCTATTTTAAATCGATTCCGGGAGAGATTGAGGAAGCGGCGATGATCGACGGCTGCAGTCGGGCGCGCACGATGTGGAGCGTTATTTTTCCCCTTGCTGCTCCAGGGCTTGCGGCAACCTTCATCTTCGCCTTCACGCTGTGCTGGAGTGAATATTTATATGCCCTCGTCATTGTGACGAAAACGAGCGATAAGACGATTACGCTTGGACTGTCGGATATGATCGTTGGCGACGTATTCGCTTGGGGGCCGCTGATGGGCGGCTCGATTATCGCTTCTATTCCAGTCATTATTATGTATTTGTTTACATCAAAATATATGGTTAGCGGGATGACCGTTGGAGGAGTCAAATAATGAGCACAAAGCATAAAGTTCTAGTGACAGCGACGAACTATTCGCTGCTATGCGCCGATGCGAAACGAATGCTTGAGGAGGCAGGCTGCGAAATTATCGAGAACCAGCTTGGCCGTCCCCATACGTTTGAGGAGCTGGCTCCGCTTGTTGCGGATATCGACGGGGTCGTTGCCGGCGTAGATACATGGGATGAAGCGATTTTCAAGCTGGCGCCAAAGCTGAAGGGCATTGCCCGCTTCGGCGTTGGCGTCGACAATATTGATCTGGCGAAAGCGCAGGAATACGGCATCAAGGTGGCGAATGTGCCGGGCGGCAACGCCAATGCGGTAGCGGAGCTGACGATTGGCCTGATTTTGTCGATGCTGCGCAACATCCCGACGCTTGAGCGTTCGGCTAGACGCGGCTATTGGGACCGCACCGTCGGCATGGAGCTGGCGGATCGCACAATCGGGCTGCTTGGATTCGGCAACATTGCCCAGATGGTGGCGAAAAAGCTGCAAGGCTTCGATGTCCAGATCATCGCTTATGATAAATATCCAAATGAAGAGAAGGCGAAGGCGCTCGGGGTCAAGCTTGTCTCCTCAGATGAAGTGCTTGCTCAGAGCGACGTCGTCAGCATGCATCTGCCAAGCTTGAAGGAAACCCACCATATGATGAGCGACGAGCAATTTAACCGGATGAAGCAGGCAGCCTATTTCGTCAATACGGCGCGGGGCGCGCTCGTGGATGAGCGAGCGTTGTACAAGGCATTGAAACAGGGCCGCATCGCCGGAGCGGCTATCGATGTGTACGAGCAGGAGCCGGTAGCGGCGGATAATAAGCTTTTTGAGCTGGAGAAGCTGATTGCAACGCCCCATACCGCAGCGGAAACGACAGAGACGTATTACCGGGTTGGCCTGGATACGGCGCAAGCGCTGCTGGATATTTTTGCAGGCAAGGACCCTATTCATTTGCTTCGTTAACTTGCAGCCTCACATAAATCATAAATAGAAAGAAGGATTGTCAGGATGAAACGTTTATACGGTGTGACGACAGCGATGGTGACGCCTTTCACTAAAGAAGGACATGTCGATTTGCCGAAGGTAGAAACGCTGACCGAATTTCTGATTTCCAAAGGCGTACACTGCCTGTTCCCGCTGGGGACGACCGGAGAAATGGTGCGGCTGTCGGTTGACGAGCGCAAAGCGGTTGCGGAAACGGTAGTGAAGACAGCGGCCGGAAGAGTTACCGTATTTATTCATGCAGGTGCGGCAACGCAGGCTGATACGATTTTGCTAGCACAGCATGCCCATCAAATTGGGGCTGACGGTATTGGTGTAGTCACACCGTTTTTCCTTGGAGCAAACGATGCAGAGCTGGAGCAATATTATGTGGCGGTAGCGTCCAGTTTGCCAGCTGATTTCCCCGTCTATTTGTACAATATTCCGCAATGCGCGTCCAATGATCTCAAAACGGATGTTGCAAAGAGAGTAGCAGAGCGCTGCGGCAACGTAGTCGGCGTTAAATACAGCTACCCGGATTTTCTGCGCACGAATGAATACCTATCCATAAAAGGCGGCGATTTCTCCGTGATGCAGGGGGCTGACCGTTTGTTCCTGCCGGCTCTTGCTATGGGCTGTGACGGTGTGATTTCCGGCGTGTCTTGCGTATATCCGGAGCCGTTTGTCGCGGTTTACAACGCCTACCAGGCGAAAGATTTGGATAAGGCCCGCGAATGGCAGCGCATCGCGATTCAATATTGCGAGGTGCTGAGAAGCGGCGCCAATATGTCCTTTTTCAAGGAAGCGCTCAAGCTTCGCGGCATAGATGCCGGCTTTATGCGAGCGCCGCAGCTTGATCTTAGCGCTGGGGAAGTGGAGGCGCTCAAGCAGCAGCTGGATGCGCTGCCGCAGGTGACCTAGCCGATGCTTGTTTTACTCTGAAGTCATAAAAATTTCTAAATCATTTATAAAAAAAGCAGCGCCCCTTCTCAATCTAGGAAGGGGCGCTGCTAATGCATGTAGGATATACGGTTGATTACGGTTCCGGTCATTCGTTATATGTCATATGTCATTTGGCTAAGGTCGCCAAAGAAATAAACTAGACGCCGGAATAGGCCATAAAGCCGCCATCGACCGGAACGACAATACCGGTGACGAAGCCGGACATTTGCTCGTCCGCCAGCCATAGCAGCGTGCCGAGCAAATCCTGCGGCGAGCCGAAGCGGCGCATCGGCGTGTGGGCGATGATTTTGCCTGCCCGCGCCGTATGGGAGCCGTCCTCATTCAGCAGCAGACGCTCGTTTTGCTGGGTCAGGAAGAAGCCTGGCGCAATTGCATTCACGCGAATGCCGGCATCAGCCAAATGGACAGCGAGCCACTGCGTGAAGTTGTTGATTGCCGCTTTGGCTGCGCTGTAGGCTGGCACCTTCGTCATCGGCGAAGGTGCGCTCATCGACGAAATATTAATGACGACTGCGCCAGCCCTGCCGAGCATATGCTTGGAAAAAGCCTGCGTCGGAATGAGGCTGCCGACGAAGTTCAAATCAAGCACATTGCGGAAGCCGTCCACATTCAAGTCGAAGAATGAGGTTACGTCAGGATTGTCCAGATCCTCCGGCTGGAACGTCTCATTCGTCGTATTGGCGCTCGGATGATTGCCGCCCGCGCCATTAATGAGCAGGTCGCACGGACCAAGCTGGGCAAGCACCGTTTCCGCAGCAGCAGCAACGCTTTGCTGGTTGGTGACATCGCATGCGACTGCAATCGCTTGTCCGCCCGCGGCTTTAATATCTGCCGCAACCTGCTCGCCTTTTTCCAATGTGCGGTTAAGCACGGCAATTTTCGCTCCTTGACGTCCAAGCTCCAGCGCCATTGCGCGGCATAATACGCCTGCGCCGCCTGTAATAACGACGACTTTGCCCTCGATGGAGGCATGCTTCGGCAAACTTACCGTTTCGCTCACTTCGCAGCAGCTCCTTCCGCAGCGGCAGCTTTCTGATACGCATCCCATAAGCCCCAAAGGTACATAATGCCGAGTGCGCGGTCGTACAAGCCGTAGCCCGGACGGCACTCCTCGCCCCAAATATGGCGGCCGTGATCCGGACGACAGTAGCCCTCGTATTGCTCCTCATGATAAGCCTGAACAACACCGGCAATATCGACCGTGCCATCCTGTGTGCGGTGGGACGACTCAATGAAATCGCCATTTTCATAGACGCGTACGTTGCGAATATGCGTGAACAGAATACGATCGGCAAACTCGTGAATCATCGACACGATATCATTTTCCGGGTTGGCGCCCAGCGAACCGCTGCATAAAGTAAGACCATTATAAGGGCTGTCGTGCAGCTGGAGGTAACGGCGAATATTTTCTTGACTTGTAATAATACGCGGCAGGCCAAAAATCGGCCAAGGCGGATCATCCGGGTGAATCGCCATTCTAATGTCATGCTCAGCAGCAAACGGAATAATTTCATCGAGAAAATATTTCGCATTTGCCCATAGATGCTCTTGCGTAACCCCTTGGTAGGCCTCGAACAGCTGGGTCAAATATTGCAGCCGCTCGGGCTCCCAGCCCGGCATCGTCAGCTTCGAATTTTCGTTGATGCGTTTAACGAGATCGAAGGGATCGACATTATCAATCATCGCTTTTTCATAAAAAAGCGCCGTCGAGCCGTCCTCCATCTCCTTATGAAGATCGGTGCGCAGCCAATCGAAAATCGGCATGAAGTTGTAGCAAATCACTTTGACGCCTACCTGCGCGAGCTTCGCAATCGTCTTCTTATAGTTGTCGATGTACAAATCGCGGCTTGGCAGGCCGAGCTTAATGTCCTCATGAACATTGACGCTTTCGACGACCTTGATGTGCAGGCCGGCTTTGTCCGCTGCGTCTTTGACCTTCATAATTTTGTCCATCGGCCATTCATCGCCAGCAGGAACGTCATGCAGCGCCCAGACGATACCTTCCGTGCCGGGAATTTGCTTGATTTGGTCAAGGCTGACGGTGTCATTGCCTTCACCAAACCAACGAAATACCATTTTCATAATGCGTTTCGCCTCCGATTATTTGAAGTAGGTAGGGAACTTCTCTTTCAATAGCGCCTGATCGGCAATCGTCAAGTTCAAATGCTCTTTCATCAGCCGTTCGGCAAGCTGGGTATCACTGCTTTCAATCGCCTGCGCCATCTGCAAATGCTGCTCGTACAAATGCTCCCAGTGGTGATCGGCAGCGAGACGAAGCATACGGCTGCGGTTGAGATGGACGTTGATTTGCTGGATGACGGCCCAAGTGTTGCTTTTGCGGCAGCCCTCAAACAGCGTGCGGTGAAAAGCTTCGTCCAGCTCAAACATCGTTTTGTAATCCTGGCTTTCTACGCAAGCCCTTTGCAAGGCGAGATTGTGACGCATCGCCGTCAGGCGTTCGGCAGGAAAGCTGGCGCAGGCGAGGCGGATGACCGCAGTTTCCAGCTGCTCGCGCATGAAGCGGGCTTCCTCGACCAGCTCCAAATCAATGAGCGACACATCGGTGCCGCGCTGCGGGAAAATTTCCAGCAGACCTTCCTGCGCCAGCCGAACGAAGCTTTCTCGAACAGGGGTGCGGCTCACGCCAAGCTTTACGGAAATTTCCTTCTCCGAAATGCTCGTGCCAGGCGGCAGCTCCAAGCTTAAAATCTGCTCCTTCAGCGTCAAATAAATCGCATCCCGCATCGATACGGCAGTGGGCTTTATCGTGAAATCCATCGTTCACCTCCTCATAGGTATGCTCATTTCTTAGGTTGAAAGTTACTTTTTCACTATACTACCATACTTGTATGGTAGTTTGGAAGCGGAAACATTTTTGGTGAAAAATATTCCCTTCGGGCATGCGCGGTATCCGCCTGCCTAACGCAAAACAAGCCTAGTCCCAGCAGATGAACGCTGAACGAGGCTTGTTGCTTCACTATAGCTGCTTATGAACCTTTAGCTGACAATTAAAGAAACGATTTTGCCTGCATTGACATCAATGAGCCCATAATCCGTAATTTTCAGAAAAGGGCTGACCGGCAGGGAATGGGTAGCAATCGACATAATCGGATTATAATGGCGATAACCGATCGACTGCATCGCTTCACGCAGCTCTTTGACAGCGGGGCCAGCTTCTTCAAGCGGAGCCTCGGTCAAAATACCCCCGACAGGCAAATGCATATTAGCGAGCACTTGCCCATTATCGACAACGCAAAATCCCCCCTGCTGCTTAATGACCGTATTCGCGGCAAGCAGCATATCTGCGACGCTGTGTCCCACGATAAGCAAATTATGATTATCATGCGAATAGGTAGTAGCTACTGCACCGCGTGTAATGGTATCACCGCCAATTAAGCCAAATGCTTTGCTGCCTGTTTTGCCATAACGCTCGAAGGTAGCAATTAGGCCGCAGCCGCTCGTTTCCCAGTGCAGCTCGCCAGCAAGCACCTGCGCTTTAGCGAAGCTTTCCTTCGTAAAGGTGGAGCCGTCCTGAACGGTCATCACTCGGCAAGTATGAAGGCCGTCCTTGGCATCCACGGCAACGCTGAAATCACCCTCGGTCAGCTCTGCGAGCTTTACACTCTCGTAATAGCTCGCGGGAAAACGATAGGAACCCTTAGGCTGCGGCTCCTCTGTAAATACTTGTTGTGCTGCTTCTGAATAGACGAGCACGCCGTTTTTGTATACCTGCTGGATGTCCAGCAAATGCTCATCAGCAACAAGGACAAAATCGGCGATTTTGCCGGGTGCAATCGTACCGCGGTCGTACATGCGCATCCGCTTGGCGGGCGACAGCGTAGCGGCATAAATCGCGCGTTCTGGCGCCATGCCCATCGCAATTGCTTTGCGGACGATATGATTCAAATGTCCGGTTTCCTGAAAGGAATCGGCCATGACGTCGTCGGTGATGAAGCAGAAATGCTCAGAGACGTCATTTTTGATTAAATAGTCCATGACGCTTGCGGTCATTGATTTTTCCTGGATCTCAATGAACATGCCGGCTGCAATGCGCGCTTCCATTCCTTCGACCGTTTGATGGGTATGATCGGAATCAACACCGGCATGAATGACGCGCTGCAGATCCAGTCCCAGCAGCTTCGGCACATGGCCTTCAATGACGAGGCCGGGATGCTCCTCGCGAATATGCTTCAATATTCGATTCGTTTTAGACTGGCCCTCTGTATCCGTAATAATATCGGTGTAGTTCATGATTTCCCCGAGACAGCGAATATCCTCGGTCCGCAGCAGCTCGTCAATATCTTCAATCTCAACCGATCCGCCGGTCGTTTCCAGCGCGGTTGCAGGAACCGAGCTTGGGATGGCATACAGCATGTCGGCGACGCAGTGCTCGCTGGCGCGAATCATTTCTCTCACGCCTTCGGGACCGAACACATTGGCCATTTCATGCGGCTCCGGGACAATCGTTGTCACTCCATTGCGAATCAGCCCATCTGAAAAGGACTGCGGCGTGACCATCGTGCTTTCAATATGCAGATGAATATCAATGAGGCCGGGCAGCATGTATAGCCCTTCGGCATCCAAAATGGCAGCCGCCTGAAAAGCATCCGCGCCATCCGGGCCGACATAGACGAACTTGTCGTCTCGCACTGCCGCATCGCCTTGGATCCATTTTTTGAAATAACTATTATAAATGGTTGCGTTTCGTATTAAGAGATCAGCTTGCATGGTCGTTCCTCCGTATGATTAATCAACTAAAACCAGCTTTTCCGGCGGAACAAGCAAGCGGATGCGCTGTCCATTCTCAAAGGGACTGAGCATTTCCTTGTTCACCGTAAATTCTCCAAGCGCGGTTTCGACAATGTATTGATAGCTGCGGCCCAAATAAGTGCTTACCTTCACGGTGCCGTCCAGTACGTTTGGCCCCTCGCTGATTTCGTTCTCTGTTCCTGCCAGCAAGTCATCGGGGCGGATAGCGCCCTTCATTCCGGCAGACATGCCTGGAACCTTTTTCGCGCGGAAGGGCAGTCCATTTACTGTCAGCAGTACAGCATCGCCATCAGCTTGTCGTTCTGTAAAGGTAATGAAATTGTTAAAGCCGATAAAACGGCCAACAAATTCCGTTTTCGGATACTTGAAAATAACCGATGGATGGTCGAGCTGCTCGATAACGCCTTTATTCATCACGGCAACTTTATCGGAAATCGAGAAGCATTCCTCCTGGTCATGGGAAACGTAAACGGTCGTAATGCCCAGCTCCTGCTGAATCCGGCGGATTTCTACCCGCATATTAACCCGCAAATTGGCGTCCAAATTGCTGAGCGGCTCATCGAACAAGAGCAAATCCGGTTCAATCACGAGTGCGCGGGCAATGGCGACACGCTGCTTTTGCCCACCGGACAGGGCACCGGGGAAGCGGTCCTCGAAGCCATGCAGGCTGACGATTTCCAGCATCTTCATGACGCGTTTTCGAATCTCATCATCCTTCACTTTGCGAATGCGCAGCCCGAAAGCGACGTTTTCGTACACGGATAAATGAGGGAATAGTGCATAGCTCTGAAAAACGAGCCCAAAGTTGCGTTTATTAATCGGCGTCCGTGTATAATCTTTGCCTTCAAAGCGGAAGGAGCCGTCCTTGGCATCCAGAAACCCGGCGATTAGGCGCAGCGTCGTCGTTTTGCCGCAGCCGCTTGGCCCAAGCAGGGAAAGCAGCTGTCCTTTTTCCAGAGACAGGTTGAAATCCTTCAAAATATATTGCTGGTCATAAGCGACCGATATGTTATCCAGCTGTAGTAAGGCCACAACGTCAACCCCTCGTTATCGTTTAGTGAAATAGGATAGCCCAAGCAGTCTCTCAATCAGAAACATGATGACTGCGGTGAAAATCATCAGCATGACAGACAGGGCGGCAATCGTTGGATCAAAATAATTTTGCACATACGTCAGCATCTGAATCGGCAATGTACTGATTCCCGGACCAGACATGAAGATCGAAATATCGACGTTGTTGAACGATTCCAGAAAGGCGATCAGCACCGCGGCAATGATGCCGGAGCGGATATTGGGCAGCACGACCTTGAAAAAGGTTGCGAGCCTGCTGGAGCCAAGGCTAAGCGATGCTTCCTCAATGGCAAAATCAAAGTTGCTCAGGCTGGAGCCGATGACCCGGATGATGAACGGCAGCATAATGACGGTGTGCCCGATCAGCAGCGCGGCGTAAATCGGTATATGCAGCGATATAATAATGAACTTGAGCAAAGTAAAACCAAGTACAATGCCGGGAATGAGCACAGGCGAAAGGAAAATCGCATTCAGTGTATTTTTGCCCCGGAATGACCCTCTGCTTAAGGCGTAAGCCGCCGGAACCCCGAGCAGCAGCGCCAAAAAATTGCCGAGAAGGGAAACGATGACGGAGGTTTTGAAGGTGCTCATGAAGAGCCCAACTTCAAATACATTTTTGTACCACTTGAGGGAAAAGCCCGTCAGCGGAAATTTCAGCACAGTGCTTGGCTCGAACGACGCAATCGCAATCAGAATAAGCGGCCCGAGCAGAAACAAATAGACAAGAAACGTGAACAGTGTAAGTCCATAGCTTTTGTTTTGCATCGTTCTACCCCTTCGGATTAAATTTGGCCGCAGCCTTATTCATGATTGCGATCACGACGAAAGTAATGATCATCATCATTGTCGCGATAGCTGAAGCCGCATTCCAATCATTCAGCGTAATGGCGTTTTGATACAAAAAGGTCGAGATGACGCGCTGCTTGCCGCCCAGCAGGGCAGGCGTTGTATAGGCAGTCAAGCTGCCAACGAATACCAAAATGCTGCCGATAATAAGGCCAGGTATGCTTAATGGCACGACGATTTTACGGAAGGCAGAAAAACGGGAAGCGCCAAGGCTTTGCGCCGCTTCTACCAAATCATGATTGATGTTCTCCATTACGCCGACCAGAGTAATCAGAATCAAGGGCAAAAACAAATGAACCAGACCAATAATCATGGCAGTTGGCGTATACAAAATGCTAAGTGGCTCTTGAATAAGACCGATGCCCATTAACGCATTGTTGATGAGCCCGTTTTTGCCAAGCACGATCATCCAGCTAAAGGAACGTACTACCGAGCTTGTCAGCAGCGGGAAAATAGCCAATGCCAGCAAAATGCTTTTGCCGCGCGGCGGGAGCTTCGAAATATAGTAGGCAACCGGGAAGCCGATTGCTACGCAAATGATAGTCGTCATAAAGCTGACAAGCAGGGTCGTGCCTAAAATTTCAAGAAAATAAGCATCCGTTAGAAACTGCGTATAATGGGAGAACGTAAATTGGCCGTTTTGAAACAGGGTGGACCCCACGGTAGCCGCAAGCGGGAAAATCATAAATAGCGTAAGGAACAGCAAGCCAGGCATGAGCAGCATATATAAATATCGTTTTTTCATTCGTAGATTCTCCTGTCTTTATAATTACCGCAGGATTGAGCTGGTTACTGTTCAGTCTGGCTTAGCGCGTTGACGAAGCGTGCCAGAAACTGCTCCGCGTCCACTTCCAGACAGACATCGACGTTAGGCGCGCGCTGCAGGCGGTTTTGAAAATCGCACACGGTTTGCCCATCGCATAGCTCGCTTTTCGTCTCGACATCGACATAGTAGCGCTCCGAAGTCAGCAGCTTAGGCCATATTGCCGCGGCTACGGCCAAGGGATCATGCATGGCGCATGCCTGAACGCCGTTGCGCTCGTAATAGCGCAGCATGTAATCAGCTGTGCTTGCTGCGACATATTCGGCGAGTGGACTATCGCCCATGGAGCGGATATGCTCATCCGTCAGCAGCGCACGCCGCGTTACATCAAGGCCGACCAGGCGCAGCTTTGGAAAGCCTGCTCCAAGCACGAGCTTTGCCGCCTCCGGATCGACGAACATATTGTATTCGGCCGTCGGTGTCACATTGCCGAAGCCGCGGACGACTCCGCCCATGATGACAAGCTCCTTCAGCTCATGCACTATCGCAGGGTATTTGCTTATAGCAAGCGCCACATTGGTCAAGGGGCCAGTCGCTACAAGCGTGATTTCGCCAGGATACTTTTGCACCTGCTCAATGAGGAAATCAGGACCGAAGCTGTCTTTGCGTATTCGTTCGGTGGAGGGGATAACCTCTTTCAGCGCACCGCCAAGTCCGTCTTGTCCATGTACGCGATGCTCGAATACCGGCTTGCGCATAAGCGGCGCGTGGGCTCCGCGGATTACGGGCACTGTATTATTTTTCGCCAAATCCAAAATCTTGCACGTATTGGCTGTTGCAGTATCTACGGATACGTTGCCATTTACCGTGGAAATGCCGAGCAGCTCAACCTCGCCGCAGCGCAGCGCGAGCAGAATGCCTAAAGCGTCGTCGATGCCAGTATCGACGTCCAGCATTATTTTTTTCATGAAGGGAGTGCTCCTTTCGAAGGTTGCTTTGGCATTGTGATAAAAAAGAGCAGGAGGCCACCAGAAAAGAAGCGGCTGCTCCTTGCTCTTTTTATGAGAGATTAACGTGGCGCTATTGTTTAGCGTGCTACTTCACGGTTGAAACGGTCAATCCAGCCTTTGAGATTTTGATTGACGAACGCCATATCAAGCTTGCGCAGCTTTTCTACAACATCGGCTCCATAGGTGATGCCTTCCGCTTCCTCTGCTGTAAGCTTTACATTGGTGTTGACCGGGGAATCAATTTTCGCTTTGGCCGATTTCTCCTGTACCTCTTGGCTAAGCTGCCAGTTGATGAATTCCTCAGCTAGCTCCTTGTTTGCGCTGCCTTTAACTACGTTCATCGTATTAATTACGGCATAAGCTCCTTCAGATGGAGCAACGAATTTAACGGTCGGCACAGCTGTTTTCAAATCTTTAATGTACATTTCCATAATAGGGCCAGCCGCTGCTTCGCCTTGCGTGAACATATTAATGAACTCGGAGGTTTGGCCGTAATATTTCACGACGCTGCCATTCAGCTCGGTTAATTTAGTGAAAGCTGAGTCCTCATTAAAAGTATCCCCGCCGCCAACGACAGACGCCGCATCCACAACCATCGGCCCGCTTGTCGCCGTAATATTAGGAAGAATAAGCTTGCCTTTCAGTTCAGGCTTCCAAAGGTCGCTCCACGAGGCAATTTCCGTGCCGATAGCCGTAGGGTCGTAAGCGATTCCGAAGCGTCCAACCGTATAAGCTGGTCCGTATTGCTCGCCATTTGGCGCTTTAGCAATATCATATACCTGCTCAAGATTAGGAATTTTGCTGCGATCGATCGTTTCGAAGGCATTCGCTTCAATACCTTGCTGCGCATAATAATCGGACAAATAAATAACATCTATATTTGAGCTGCCTTGAAGTACCTTGTTCAAGCGCTCCGCGTTGTTGCCGATCTCCACGACGATTTCGACATTGTGTTCTTTTTCGAAAGGCGCATATACTTCTTTTTTGAAAAAGTCTTCTGAGAAGCCCCATGTGGAAACTACGAGCTTTTTGGCTGCTGTACTGCCTGTATTTGTAGCTGCTGAACTTTCCGGGCTTGCCGCTGTATTGTTGCCACCAGTGCTGCCGCAGCCTGCCAATACCATTGCCGCCAGCGAAAATGCGAATAATCCTTTTGCCCAACCTTTGTTCATTTCATCGTCCCCCAAGTTATCAAATTGTTGTTTGTTGAGAAAAATAGCCAAAATCCCACATCTAGTGTTGCGTACCCAGCTGGATATTATTCCGGCTGTGGCGTGTTTGCTGCTATCGCCTCCTTTAAGTAATAAACAAAGATGATTACTGCTGCTTGCTAGCATTAAAATTTTATAAAAAAAGGAAGGCGCCCCGGATAGAAAAATCTCTAACCGGAGCGCCTTCCTCTGTAAACAAAGTCTGGCGGTATCCATGTTCGTAGCGCTTGCGGCCAGTCCTTAAGATAAATCAAAAGGAAGGGGTCGCCTCAGCGTACGGCTTCAGTATTTAAAATAATGTTCGTAACAGCCCACTGTGTTGCCGGATCATAATCCCGAAGCAGCACTTCGATATGAAGCTGTAAATCATTCTCGAGCCGTTCCTTCAGCTTCTTCTTGTAGATAGAAGACATATAAAAATCGACTTCGTATTTCAAATTAGGAGCCTCGCCCTCCAAAATGGTGGAGCGGGGTGAGCGGCGATGCCTTGCGTATAACGTAATCGTACCGTTATCAACGGCTGTTCTGAGCAAGGTTGTGCCAAACCCGAACAATTCTTTGGATACTTCGTTGTAAATGTGGCTGAGTTTCTTCTTAAATTCACTTGAGTCTATTTGAAGCATATCGTCACCTTTACTATGGCGTTAGAATTTCTAACATGATGATTGCTACAACTAAATAATACATAATAATGCGGAAGTGCGCAAGTCACTTTATTGTTCGGATTTTTCCAGCCTTAGAGGGAGGGGAATGGCTTTATCTAAGCAATGTTTGGAAAGAGTAATCCAATACCCGAACATTGATGCTCCAGTTCCGACTGTATGAGCAGCTCTAGTGAATAAAATAAATATATGAATGCTACTTGCGGGCAAGAAAGTAGACAGGAGTTCCGTTTATTAAAGTTTTAAATTTAAAACTGCAATCATTTTTAGGGTGTTTAAAATAATTACTTCATTATAGTGAGGTATTATGATCGGCAGTTTGAAAGCCATTTTTAAAAAATATTGAAAAAGGTAATAATATTTTAAAAAAACACTTGCAATCCTGTAGGCACCCGTGATATATTATATGAGTCGCCGCTGAGACATACGGCAGA
>NZ_KQ040786.1:0-225 GCF_000971975.1 Paenibacillus algorifonticola
AAGTGCAACGGAAGCAGGCAAGCTGGAAAGTGATCGTTTGGAAGTAACGGTAGCAGCGGAAGCGAAAACAGCGAAAGTAGCAGCATCGGATGTAGTAGCCGTGAACAATGCAGGCAAAGCGGATACGCTGACCGTAACAGCCGCAGCTGGAACAGTCGTAAAAGTCTACGATTTGGAAACAGCAGGCAAAGTGCTGGGCACAGCAACGGTAGCTGCAGGTAAAAA
>NZ_KQ040786.1:235-75009 GCF_000971975.1 Paenibacillus algorifonticola
TAGCAGCTGGAACGATCGTAAAAGTCTACGATTTGGAAACAGCAGGCAAAGTGCTGGGCACAGCAACGGTAGCTGCAGGTAAAAAGGAAGCGATCGTATCGATTGCCCAAGTTGGCACAGCCGAAACAAAAGTGTATGTAAGTGCAACGGAAGCAGGCAAGCTGGAAAGTGATCGTTTGGAAGTAACGGTAGCAGCGGAAGCGAAAACTGCGAAAGTAGCGGCATCGGATGTAGTAGCCGTGAACAACGTAGGTAAAGCAGATACACTGACCGTAACGGCAGCGGCTGGAACGATTGTAAAAGTCTACGATTTGGAAACAGCAGGGAAAGTGCTGGCAACAGCAACGGTAGCGGCAGGTAAGACCGAAGCGATTGTATCTATAGCTCAACTCGGCGCAGCCGAAACAAAAGTGTATGTAAGTGCAACGGAAGCAGGCAAGCTGGAAAGTGATCGTTTGGAAGTAACGGTAGCAGCGGAAGCGAAAACTGCGAAAGTAGCGGCATCGGATGTAGTAGCCGTGAACAACGTAGGTAAAGCAGATACACTGACCGTAACGGCAGCGGCTGGAACGATCGTAAAAGTCTACGATTTGGAAACAGCAGGGAAAGTGCTGGCAACAGCAACAGTAGCGGCAGGTAAAACGGAAGCAGTTGTATCGATTGCCCAAGTTGGCACAGGCGAAACAAAAGTCTATGTAAGTGCAACGGAAGCAGGCAAGCAAGAAAGTGATCGTCTGGAAGTAACGGTAGCAGCGGAAGCGAAAACTGCGAAAGTAGCGGCATCGGATGTAGTAGCCGTGAACAATGCAGGCAGCGCGGATACCTTCACGGTAAAAGCGGCAGTTGGAACGATCGTAAAAGTCTACGATTTGGAAACAGCAGGCAAAGTATTGGGCACAGCAACAGTGGCTGCAGGTAAAACGGAAGCGGTCGTATCGATTGCCCAAGTTGGCACAGCCGAAACAAAAGTTTACGTGAGTGCAACCGAGACAGGCAAGCTGGAAAGCGACCGTCTGGAAGTGACACTAGCGGCAGAAGGCAAGACTGATAAAGTAGCAACAGGGAATATTACGGTAGCGAACAATGTGGGTAAAGCAGATACGATTACAGTTCCAGCAGCAGTTGGTGCAGTTGTAAAAGTATATGATGCTGCTACAGCTGGTAAACTTTTAGGCTCTGCAGCGGTAGCTACTGGCAAAACAGAAGGAATCGTTTCTATCAGTCAATTAGGTGTGGATGCGACAAAAGTTTATGTATCTGTAACGGAAACCGGTAAACAGGAAAGCGAACGTGAGGAAGTGGCGGTAGCAGCAGAAGCTGTAACAATAGCTCCAGCAGAAAGTGCAATTACAATTGTAAATAATGCTGGCAAAGCAGATACTATTACCGTTACAGATGTCGTTGCAGGTGATATCGTTAAAATCTTTAGAACGGGTACGACTACGGTTATCGGTTCTGCTATAATTGCAGCTGGTAAATTAGAAGCAACTATCTCGATTGCTCAATTGGGCGTGGACGCTTCCAGCGTAGATGTGACGATCACAAGCAAAGACAAACGGGAAAGTACAAAAACAACAAAATCGTATGATGCAGAAGCTTAAGCAATAAATAGCTAAAGAAAAACCACCTTCCTGAAAATGGAAGGTGGTTTTTCTCATTTATAACAGGTTCATGTTATTATGAACTTCATATTGGGTCATTTATAACCGATAAATGAACTATAGCTTAAAATCGAACGATGTCCCGAAGAAGTAAGACTTAGGAGGAACACATGAGTAAATATGGAAAAGTACTAGTGACTGGAGCAGATGGATTTATTGGCTCCCATTTAACAGAGACGCTTGTTCGTCAAGGATACGATGTGCGAGCTTTTACATTGTATAATTCGTTCAATACTTGGGGCTGGCTGGATGAATGTGCAGAAGACGTTCGTGGACAATTTGAGGTTTTTGCAGGGGATATCCGTGATGCATATGGGGTTCGGGAGGCATTGAAAGGTTGTGATGCTGTACTGCATTTGGCTGCTCTTATTGCCATACCCTACTCGTATCATTCCCCAGACACTTACGTAGATACCAATATCAAAGGAACATTGAATGTATTGCAAGCTGCACGTGAATTAAAGCTTTCTAAAGTAATACATACGTCTACAAGCGAGGTTTATGGAACTGCGCGCTTTGTTCCTATTACGGAAGAGCATCCATTGACTGGACAATCGCCATATTCCGCTACAAAAATTGGTGCCGATCAAATGGCTATGTCATTTTATCGTTCCTTTGAAACGCCGGTTGGCATTATCAGACCTTTTAATACATATGGACCGCGTCAATCAGCAAGGGCAGTTATACCGACCATCATTACGCAAATTGCAGCAGGTCAAGAGAAAATAAAGCTGGGAACTATTCATCCTACAAGGGATTTTAACTATGTTGCCGATACAGTGAACGGCTTTATAGCAATGCTGGAGTCGGATAAATGTATTGGAGAAGAGATTAATATTGGAAGCAACTATGAAATATCTATTGGTGACACGGCTAAGATCATCGGTGAAGTGATGAATAAAAACATTGAAATCGTGAGTGACGAAATACGTCTGCGTCCAGAAAAAAGCGAAGTGGAACGCCTATGGGCAGATAACTCGAAAGCAAAACGGTTATTACAGTGGCAGCCAGAATACGCTGGATTAGAGGGATTTAGGCGAGGACTTGGGGAAACGATTGAATGGTTCACAAAACCAGGCGCCCTAAGCAAATACAAAGCCGGACAATACAATGTATAGCTGACATTATGGAGGCTTTAGTTATGAAAACAGGAATTTTAGCCAAGCAAATAGTAGAGTCTTTGAAGCAGGCTTTACCCAATCGTCAGGCTTTTACAGCGCTGCACGAGCCCGTTTTTCAAGGAAACGAATGGGACTATATAAAAGAGTGTCTGGATACCGGCTGGGTGTCTTCAGTAGGGAAGTTTGTTGATCGTTTTGAACGAGATATTGCGGCTTATACCGATTCACCTTATGCCATAGCTGTTGTGAATGGTACAGCGGCGCTGCATATTAGTTTGCTGCTTGCAGGTGTTGAGAAAGACGATGAGGTTCTTATACCCTCTCTAACTTTTGTGGCCACAGCAAATGCTATATCTTATTGCCAGGCCGTCCCCCATTTTGTTGATGCTGCAAGAGATACATTTGGTGTAGACCCCATTAAATTGGACGAATACTTACAGGATATAGCAGAAATTCGTGCGGACGGTTTTACTTATAACCGGAAGACACAAAGAAGAATTACGGCTGTTGTTCCGATGCATGCGTTTGGACATCCTGTAGATCTAGATACGTTAATGGGTGTATGCGAACGTTACCGTCTGGTTCTAGTGGAGGATGCTGCAGAATCACTTGGTTCGTATTATAAGGGGAAGCATACAGGTACTTACGGCAAATTAGCAGCTTTAAGCTTCAACGGCAATAAGATAATTACGACAGGCGGGGGCGGCATCATTTTGACGGCTGACGAGGGGCTTGCCAAACAGGCAAAGCATCTTACAACTACGGCAAAAACTCCGCATCGATGGGCTTTTCAGCATGATCAAGTGGGTTACAACTATCGTCTTCCCAATTTAAATGCAGCGTTAGGCTGTGCTCAACTTGAGAAGCTCCCGCATATTTTGAAGAAAAAAAGACAGCTGGCTGAGCATTACAAAGCGGTTTTTTCACAGCTAGAGGGTGCGGCTTTTGTCGAAGAAAAGGAAGAAGGAGCTTGCAACTACTGGCTTAATACGTTATTGCTGGATCAGCCAGATGAGCTTGTTCGCGATCAGATTTTGGAGTTCACAAACGATGCTGGATTTATGACGCGTCCCATTTGGACACCGATGCATCGTCTTCCTATGTATAGTCATTGTCCTCAAATGGATATGACAGTAACGGAAGAGTTGGAGCATCGTGTTATCAACATTCCAAGCGGTTCTTCTTTGTTCAGTGACATAGTAAGCGAAGAGGTAACCAGATGAGGAAAATATGCGTAGTTACTGGTTCTCGAGCTGATTATGGGCTGTTGTATCCTCTGTTAAAGGAAATTAAAGCAGATAATGAGCTGGTTTTACAAATAGCTGTCACCGGCATGCATCTTTCTCAAGAGTATGGACTTACCTATCAAGAAATTGTAAGCGATGGTTTTATCATTGATGAAAAGATAGATATGCTGCTTGCAAGTGATACGCAGGCAGGAATTACCAAATCCATGGGTATGGGCTTAATTGGGTTTGCTGATGCTTATCAACGACTTAAGCCTGACATTGTAGTGGTACTAGGTGATCGCTATGAAATTATGATTGCTGTACAAGCGGCCATGATGGCTAATATACCAATTGCCCATTTGCATGGAGGCGAAAGTACCGAAGGAATGGTTGATGAGGCAATCAGGCACTCGATATCAAAAATGGCACATTTGCACTTTGCATCAACAGAAAAATATCGCAAGCGCATCATTCAACTCGGGGAGAATCCCGCCAAAGTATTTAATGTTGGAGCCATCGGTTTAGACAATATCCGTGATTTGGATTTGCTTTCTAAAGAAGAGTTCGAACAATCTATCGGCTTCAAATTGTGGGCGGTTACCTTTTTAGTTACTTATCATCCATTAACGCTTGCCCATCGAAGCTCGGAGGAGCTGACGAACGAGTTGCTTGCAGCGTTGGATCAATTTCCACAGGCTGGCATCATTTTCACGAAACCAAACTCAGATACGGATGGACGAATCATTTCAAGAATGATAGACGATTATGTGAAAAAGAATGCTGAGCGAAGTGTTTCCTTTGAATCACTCGGAAAGCTGAGGTATCTAAGTGCCTTACAGCATGTGGATGTTGTAATTGGTAATTCATCCAGTGGCATTATCGAAGTGCCTATGTTCAAAAAACCAACGGTTGACATTGGAATTCGTCAGCAAGGCAGAATAAAGGGAACGACGGTTATCCAGACAGGTGAGACGAGGGAACCTATTATTCAGGCGATTAATCAGGCAATGGATAAAACATTCCTCCAATCATTGGTGGAAGGCTCCTCTTCTTTGTATGGAAATGGTGGTACTGCCGTTAAAATCAAGGAACAGTTAAAACGGACGGACTTAACTGGCATTTTGAGTAAAAGGTTTTATGATATTGCGGATTCAACGGATTAAGGAGGTTATCAAATGAAAGTATTCATCATAGCTGAGGCTGGCGTTAATCATAACGGCTCGCTGGATCTTGCCAAGCAGCTCGTTCATGCAGCTGCAAATGCTGGGGCGGATGCAGTGAAATTTCAAACCTTTCAAGCCTCCCAACTAGTCAGCAAACACGCTTCGAAAGCGGATTATCAGAAAAAAACGACAGCCTCTGATGAATCACAGTTGGAGATGATAAGCAAGCTGGAGCTTTCTGCCGAAGATCATGAAGAACTACAGAATGAATGTGATAATGCGGGTATTGCGTTTATGTCGACGCCGTTTGATTTTCCAAGTCTGACTTTATTAACAGAAAAAATGAACCTTTCGATACTCAAGATATCGTCTGGAGATTTAACCAATTTGCCTTTACTTTATAAGGCTGGAAAAAGTGGAAGGGATATTATTTTATCAACAGGGATATCTACTTTAGGGGACATTGAGGAGGCGCTTGGCGTCTTGGCTCATGCTTATTTATCAATGACGGAGCCCCCTACTGAAGCCGCTTTTAGAGCAGCCTATTTCTCTGATGCTGGCCAAGCCGTGTTGAAGCAAAAGGTTTCATTGCTGCATTGTACGACGGATTATCCCGCCTCATATGAAGATGTTCACCTGAATAAAATGCTTACGCTGAGGCAGGCTTTTGGTTTGAAAACCGGTTATTCCGATCATACGATTGGAAATGAGGTTTCAGTAGCAGCTGTGGCGCTGGGGGCACAAATTATAGAGAAGCATTTTACATTGGATAAGCAAATGGAAGGGCCGGATCATCAGGCTTCAATGAATCCTAGTGAATTAGTGAGTTTAGTAAAGCAAATTCGAAATGTCGAGCAGGCTATGGGTATTTCCTCCAAAATTCCAGCGGTTTCCGAATTGCGCAATGCTGCACCTGCTCGTAAAAGCATTGTAGCTGCCGTGCCAATTAAAAAAGGAGAGATTCTGCAAGAATTCCATCTTACGTTGAAACGGCCGGGAACGGGTATTTCCCCTTCGAAATACTGGAGTATTTTGGGTAAAGCGGCTGCTGAAGATTATGAAACCGATGATCTAATAGAATGAGGAGCAAATCGTTCATTATTATAGGTGGCAGCGGTCATGCCAAAGTATGTGCAGACCTATTACTTCGGCAAGAGTGCAAAATCTTGGGTTATGTTGATGTGAGCGATCAGGGTCTATTGCTTGGCAGTATTCCCTATTTGGGTGACGATTCAGTCGTGTTTTCTTTCGATCCATCTGAAGTTGCTCTTGTTAACGGAGTAGGAAAACTAGGTAGCTCTTTAAAAAGAAGTGAGCTGTATATAAATTTCACTTCACAAAATTATATATTTGAAACAATCATTCATGATTCTGCCACAGTCTCCTCCTTCGTCGAAATTAAGCCTGGCGCACAAATTATGGCTGGAGCCATCGTCCAAGCAGGTAGTTACCTGGGCGAAAATGTCATTATTAATACAAGGGTAGTAATAGAACATGATTGTAAGGTAGGTGAGCATGCTCACATCTCTCCAGGTGCAATTCTTTGTGGGAATGTAAGTATCGGAGAACATACACATATTGGAGCTGGGGCAACTGTGATTCAAGGTATGTCCGTCGGGAGGCATGCGTTAGTAGGCGCAGGTGCATTAGTACGCAAGCCCGTATTAGATCAAACTACTGTATATGGTGTTCCGGCAGAGGAGGCTCTTCGATGAAACATACAGACCAACTATTTATTTCTCCTAATTCCTCTATACTTGAGGCCATAAAGGTCATTGATCGCGGATCGGTTCAAATCACTCTTGTCGTTGATGAAGATCAACGGTTGTTAGGCACAGTAACAGATGGGGATATCCGTAGAGGGATATTGAAGAATATCGACTTAAATGATGAAGTTCGACAAGTTATGAATACACAGCCCGTCACTTCGCGTGAGGAAGATAGCAAAGAATATATTCTTTCAATTATGCGGCATCATAACTTGAAGCAGATACCTGTGTTGGATAGATTGGGACGAGTTGTTCGGCTGCATTTGCTTGAGGAAATAATCAAACCGGAACGCTGCGATAACTGGGTGGTGCTGATGGCGGGCGGTCTTGGAACAAGACTAGGGGAATTAACAAGGAATTGCCCTAAGCCTTTGCTCCTAGTAGGCAATAAACCTATTTTGGAAGTCATCCTTGAAAACTTTATTGCAAATGGTTTTCATAGATTTATGATATCCGTTAACTATAAAGCAGAAATGATTATGGCTCATTTTGAAGACGGCTCCAAATGGGGAGTTGAAATTGAATATATAAGGGAAGATAAGCGTCTGGGTACTGCGGGTGCTTTGAGTCTGCTCCCATTTGTTCCAGAAGAGCCGCTGCTTATTATGAACGGGGATTTATTGACCAAGGTTAACTTCCGGCAGCTGCTTGATTATCATAATGATTCTGAAGGACCAGCTACTATGTGCGTTAGGGAGTATGAATATCAGGTCCCGTATGGCGTTGTAAAGGTTGAAAATAATAGGCTTCAAAGTATTGAAGAGAAGCCGCTGCAGCGTTATTTTATTAGTGGAGGAATTTATGTCATTTCTCCCGAAGTCTTGCCTTACATACCTAGCGACACTTTTTATGACATGCCAACCCTGTTTGAGAGGCTAATAGAAGAAGGGGCCTCTACCTCGGTGTTTCCGATTAGAGAATACTGGTTGGATATCGGCAGAATGGACGATTTCAATCGGGCAAATGGAGAGTATTCGGAGATATTCAAATGAGGGCCTTAGTCGTGGGGTACGGGTCAATTGGTGAACGTCATACCCGGCTTTTGCAGCAGTTGCAGGTTGAGACGGCTGTTGTCAGCAGTAGAGCAATCGATTTTCCGGTCACTTTTCGGACGTTGGAACAAGCCGTAGCAGAATTTCAGCCCCATTATATTGTTATTGCCAACAAAACGTCAGAGCATTTTGCGTCATTATCTATTTTGGCGATGCTTAAATGGCAGGGCAAGGTGCTTGTGGAAAAGCCGCTGTTTCACACGAATACAGCATTGGAAAAGAAATCGAATTTACAAGTTTATGTAGCGTATAATCTTCGGTTTCACCCTATCCTGCAGCGTTTAAAGTCTGTGCTGGCACAGGAAAAGATATTATCCGTTGCTGCATATGCGGGACAATACTTGCCGGATTGGAGACCGCAGCGGGATTACCGGCTTAGTTATTCCTCTAATAAAGAAGAGGGCGGCGGTGTACTTAGAGATTTAAGCCATGAGCTTGATTATTTGATCTGGTTGTTTGGTCCATGGTCAAGGCTGACCGGTCTTGGCGGGCATTACAGCACTTTAGCAATGACAGGTGATGATATTTGTGGTGTCATGATGGAGACCCAAACAACGCCGCTTGTGACGCTTCAACTGAATTATATGGATAGGCCTGGCCGCCGCGAAGTAGTGGTTGTGACGGATCGTCATACATATAAAGCGGATTTAACGAAAGCATCGCTCGAAAGAGATGGGCAAGTGGAGTATTTTCAGGTGGAGAGAGACTTTACTTATCTTGCACAGCATAAGGCGATCTTGAACGATACGGTTGAGCATGTATGTTCTTATGATGAAGGTTTGCAAACCGTTCAAATGATTAATAGTATCGAGCAAGCTATCGTCAGTAAGGAGTGGGTTTATAATGAGTAGGCTTTGCACCATTTGTGCAAGAGGCGGTTCTAAAGGAGTAGAGAACAAGAACGTTCGAGAAATGCATGGCAAGCCGCTTATCGCGTACAGTATCGAGCAAGCCAAGCTGTCTGGGCTATTTGACTATATTGCTGTGAGCAGCGATTCTGAAGATATTTTGAAAACTGCGCTACAATGGGGAGCGGATTTTGTCATTAATCGTCCATTAGAAATGGCACAGGATACATCGGCTAAAATACCAGCAATTCAACATTGTGTATTACAGGTGGAGGCTGAATTGAAAATCTCGTTTCCGGTTATTGTTGATTTAGATGCAACCTCTCCGCTAAGAACCGTTGATGATTTAATTCAAGCTGTCCGGTTGTTTGAGCAGGAGGATGTATCTAATCTCATCACAGGGATGCCCGCCCGACGTTCGCCCTATTTTAATTTAGTAGAGCAAAATGATGCTGGATTTATTACGCTGTCCAAGCGGCTGAACAATCCAATTGTGAGAAGGCAGGACGCGCCTAAATGCTTCGATATGAATGCATCTATTTATATTTGGAAAAGAGAGAAGCTTATTAACGAACCGGCTGTATTTTATCCTGACACGGTGCTATATGAAATGCCAGAGGAGCGTTCCGTAGATATAGACAGCCCATTGGATTGGATGATAGTAGAGCTGTTAATGAGCGCTAGAAAAGGGGAAGCCAGCTATGATTGAAGCCTTTAGTTTAAAAGGAAAAACCGCATTTGTAACCGGAGCTATGGGGATTATTGGTCAAAAAGTTTGCGCGGGCCTAGCAGAAGCAGGAGCTAATATCGCGGCCGTCGATTTAGATCAAGTGGTTCTGGGTAAATTTGCAGAGCAGCTTCAAGCAAAATATGCTGTAAAGGCCATTGGGATAGCTGGAGATGTATCGAGCCCTGAACAGGTAGTTTCAATGGTCGAGCAAGCTGTAGAAGCACTAGGGGCTATACATATTTTGCATAACAATGCTGCAAGCAAATCTTCCAATCTAGAGGAGTTTTTTGCTCCTTTCGAAGAGTATTCGCTTGAGCAATGGCGTGAAGTGATGTCGGTCAATTTGGATGGCATGTTCCTTGTAGCAAAAGAAGTGGGCAAGCAGATGATCAAGCAAGGAAGTGGAGGAGCCATTATTCAAACAGCCTCTATTTATGGCATTATGGCTCCTGATCATCGCATCTATGAAGGTTCATTTTATATGGGAATGCCAATTACTTCCCCAGCCGTATATGCGGCATCCAAAGGCGGAGTTGTCGCATTAACGCGATATTTGGCTACATATTGGTCGAAACATGGAATTAGGGTGAACACGATTACACCTGGCGGGGTGAATAGCGGCCAAAATGATGAATTTGTTCAAAATTACTCTAATCGCATACCGTTGGGACGGATGGCTGAAGCAGACGAAATGGTCGGTGCAGTTCTTTATCTTGCCTCTGATGCTTCGCGTTATGTTACGGGGCATAACTTAATTGTAGATGGCGGATTGAATGCTTGGTAAGCCTGATATGCATGCAATGTATTCGCTTACAATAAATTGTTTGACAATTCTAATAACGCGGTGTTATAGTCAAATTGTGGGCCAGATGAGTGTGGTCTTTACAGTATTTGAAGATGAAGGGACTGTTTATGCATGCAAGGTAAAGTTAAATGGTTTAACGCGGAGAAGGGTTATGGATTTATCGAGACTGATCAGGGCGGCGACGTATTTGTTCACTTCTCTGCTATCCAAACAGATGGCTTCAAGACTTTAGATGAAGGCCAAGCGGTTGAATTCGACATCGTAGAAGGCGCACGCGGTCCACAAGCTGCTAACGTCACTAAATTGTAATCATCAGGCTGCAATAGCCAGTCTATAGGATTCATTTATATGTAAACTTTAAGCTCCGGGCAACCGGGGCTTTTATTTTTGCTAAAAGTGCCCTTGGATCGCCATGATTTACCCGAATAAACCTCTCGTTCAAACCTTCGACATAAATTATTAGAAAATTCTAAATAAATAGAAAATAGTTTTACTGTACCTCCCTTACTATGTTATAATAAGAACATGTAAAGGAGGCATGCCCCATGGAATACATCATTCGAGGTCAACATTTACAAGTGACAGATGCACTCAAGGAATATGTCGAGAAGAAGCTCGGCCGCTTAGAGAAGTATTTTGAAGCCCCTACCTCCGAAACAACCGTAACTTTATCGGTAACGAAAGGCATACACGCTGTCGAGGTCACGATTCCGATTGCCCGCAACTTTTTGAGAGCAGAGGAGAAAAGTGCCGACATGTACGCCTCTATTGATACAGTTGTGGATAAACTGGAAAGACAAATTCGCAAGCACAAAACGAAAGTCAACCGTAGATTCCGCCATGATAGCGGTGTGAAATCGCTATTCAGGGAAGAAGGCTCCGCCGTAGGCGTTCTCGAGCATGAGGAAGAGGATTTTGAAGTTGTCAGAACGAAGAAATTCCTGCTCAAGCCGATGGATGTGGAGGAGGCCATTTTGCAAATGAACATGGTCGGCCATAACTTTTTCGTATTCGCCAATAGCATCAATGAAGAGGTGAACGTCGTATACAAACGCGATGATGGGACATATGGACTAATTGAACAAGGCTAATAGAAGGCCAGTCGTACTTATACATTTATTGCAAATTCAAGCCTTTCCTCCTGCGGGAGGGAGGGCTTTTTCATTTTTTTGAAATATAGGAAAGGATATGATTTTCCCACCCTTTCTCTATATTTCTCGGAATGAAACGCGCTGCGCCGTCAAAGGACGGCGACAGCCGTTTCACCTTGAAATATAAGACTTTATAAGTTTTACACTTATAAATGGGCTTATATTCCACCCTCGAAACGGCAGCTTAGCTGCCAGAGGACGGCTTCAGCCGTTTACGCTTGACATGGTGCATTTATCCATAGGAGAGAGGGGCGTCTTTTAATAGGAAGTCGTTTTGATTTCGCCCTCTGCGCGATGTATAATTAACTCAGTTGAAAACGTAGGCGGTACGCCTTTTTTCCTTTTGGTAAAAATGGTTATATTCTTACCTGAAAATAATGGTGATGCGTTGCGGTGCATCCTGCAAACTGTTACAATTTAAGGCAAACAAGCGTAAGGTGAAAGGGGAAGCCCCATGCTCGGATTAGTGAAAAAAATATTTGGTGATGCGAACGAGCGCGAGGTTAAGCGCCTCACGCGTAAAGTAGAAGAAATTAATGCGCTGGAGTCAACCATCTCGGCTTTGTCCGATGAGGAGCTCGCAGCTAAAACGGTACAATTCAGAGCTCGCCTCGCTAAAGGGGAGACGATTGATCAAATATTGCCAGAGGCTTTTGCGGTTACGCGTGAAGCTTCGAAGCGTACGCTCGGCATGCGTCATTTTGATGTGCAACTGATGGGCGGTATCGTTCTCCATGAGGGCAAAATCGCTGAGATGAGAACCGGTGAAGGTAAAACACTCGTGGCGACACTGCCTGTGTATTTGAACGCGCTGCTGGAGAAAGGCGTACATGTCGTAACGGTCAATGATTATTTGGCTTCTCGTGACAGCCAGCTAATGGCTCAGCTTTACAATTTCCTCGGCATGACGGTCGGCTGCAACTTGAACGGCTTGTCGCATGAGGAGAAGCAAAGCGCCTATGCTTGCGATATTACGTACGGTACGAACAATGAGTTTGGCTTTGATTACTTGCGCGACAACATGGTTCTCTACAAAGAACAAATGGTTCAGCGCCCGCTTTATTTCTCGATCATTGATGAAGTTGACTCCATCCTTGTCGATGAGGCGCGTACACCGCTTATTATTTCGGGACAAGCTGCCAAGTCGACGGAGCTTTATTACTCAGCAGACCGCTTCCTGAGCCGTTTGAAGGTGGAAGAGGATTACACGATTGATGTGAAGCTGCGCAACGTCATGCTGACGGAAGAAGGCGTGGAGAAGGCTGAGAAGGCGTTCCACATTGAAAATCTTTTTGACCATGAGAATGTGACGCTCAATCACCATATCCAACAGGCGCTTAAAGCCAATGTCATTATGAAGCGCGATGTCGATTATGTCGTTCAAGATGACGAAGTCATCATCGTCGATGAGTTCACTGGACGTCTAATGTCAGGTCGTCGTTACAGCGATGGCTTGCATCAAGCGATTGAAGCGAAGGAGCAGCTCAAAGTACAAAATGAGAGCATGACCTTGGCGACGATTACGTTCCAGAACTATTTCCGGATGTATCGCAAGCTTGCGGGCATGACGGGTACAGCGAAGACGGAGGAAGAAGAATTCAAGCGGATTTACGGACTGGACGTTATTCAAATTCCAACGAACCGCTCCATGATTCGTAAAGACCTCCAAGATGTCGTTTATAAATCGGAAAAAGGCAAGTTTAATGCCGTTGTTGAGGAGATCGTTGCTCGCCACGCGAACAACCAGCCGGTGCTGGTCGGTACGATTTCCATTGAAAATTCCGAGAAGCTGGCAGAAATGCTTAAACGCCGCGGAGTTGGACATAAAGTACTGAATGCGAAGTTCCATGCGGAAGAGGCTGAAATTATTTCCCGTGCCGGTCAAGCGGGATCCGTTACCATTGCAACTAACATGGCAGGACGCGGTACCGACATTATGCTCGGTGAAGGCGTAGCTGATTTTGGCGGCCTTCATATTATTGGTACGGAGCGCCATGAGAGCCGCCGGATCGATAACCAGCTGCGTGGTCGTGCCGGACGTCAAGGCGATCCAGGCTCGTCCCAGTTTTATTTGTCGCTGGAAGATGAACTGATGCGTCGTTTTGGCTCGGATAACATTATGGCAATGATGGATCGTCTCGGTCTGGAAGAGGATCAACCGATCGAGAGCCGGATGATTACCCGTGCCGTAGAATCGGCTCAGAAGCGTGTAGAAGGAAACAACTTCGACCTGCGGAAAGTCGTTCTCCAATATGATGATGTCATGAACCAGCAGCGTGAAGTCATTTACAAGCAGCGTCTGGATGTGCTCACTTCCGATAACATTCGTGAAATCGTCATGGAGATGATTAAAGCGGTAATTGGCCGCACGGTTGAAGCTCACTGTACGGAGGATATTCCGGAAGAGTGGGATTTGGAAGCTATTATCGACTACGTAGATGCCAACCTTCTTAATGAAGGCACCGTCACGAGAGACGACATTTGGGGTAAAGAAATTGAGGAAATTACACAATTTATTTATGACAAAGTCGTTGCTTACTATGATGAGCGTGAAGCTGAGCTTGGCGAAACAACTATGCGTGAATTCGAGAAGGTCGTTTCGCTCCGTGCGGTTGACAGCAAATGGATGGATCACATCGACGCAATGGACCAGCTGCGCCAAGGTATCCACCTTCGGGCGTACGGCGGCACGGATCCGCTTCGCGAGTACCAATTTGAGGGCTTTGAGATGTTCAAGGCGATGATTGATACGATCCAAGAGGAAGTTGCCAAATATATCATGAAGTCGCGCGTAGAAAGCAACCTGGAGCGCCAAGAGGTAGCTCAGGGCCAGACTACGACGAACAGCCCAGGCGAGAGCCAGGAGAAACGTCCGGCGAAGCGTTTGGACCGGGTTGGACGCAATGATGATTGCCCATGCGGCAGCGGCAAGAAATATAAGCAGTGCCACGGTAAATAAGGTGCTGATTCGATAGGCAAGGCTTAACGCGCCAGTGTGCGGAGAAATGCGGCAAAGACTGCAGCGCTTCGCAGCAGGCGCGTTTATGCCATCAGGCAGCATAGCAAATAAAAGCTGGGCAACCAGACAAGATAAGAAATTTGAGGTGAAACGTACGCTATGATAGAACCAACGGTGAAACAAGATTTGCGAGAAATAGCGAAGCGGCTCCAAGATCTCAGGGGGTCTCTTTGACTTAGATCTTAAAAATGAGCTAATCGCAAACTATGAAGAAAAAATGACGGCGCCTGATTTTTGGGACGACAATGACAAGGCGCAAAACGTCATTTCCGAAATGAATGCGGTCAAATCGGTCGTCGATCAATATTTGCGTTTGAACGGCGAGATGGAAGATTTGCAAACGATGCTGGAGCTTGCGGAAGAAGAGCAGGACGAGACGCTTGAGCCTGAGCTGCTGGAAGGAACGTCCCAGCTGCTGCGCAAGCTGAATGATTTTGAGCTGACGCTGCTGCTCAACCAGCCGTATGATAAGCTTAATGCTATCGTTGAGCTGCATCCTGGTGCCGGCGGCACAGAGTCGCAGGACTGGGGCCAAATGCTGTACCGGATGTATACACGCTGGGCGGAGAAAAGCGGCTTCAAGGTGGAACTGCTTGATTATCTTCCAGGTGATGAGGCAGGCATCAAGAGCGTCACGATTTTGGTCAAAGGCTACAACGCCTACGGCTATCTTAAAGCGGAGAAGGGCGTACACCGCCTCGTTCGTATTTCGCCTTTTGATGCATCAGGCCGTCGTCATACGTCCTTCGCATCTTGCGATGTAGTACCGGAAATAACCGATGACATCGAAATCGAAATCCGCAGCGAGGATTTGAAGGTCGATACATATCGTGCGAGCGGGGCGGGCGGACAGCACGTCAACAAGACGGAATCGGCGATTCGTATTACGCATATTCCTTCGGGTATCGTCGTTGCCTGCCAGCAGGAGCGTTCGCAAATCCAGAACCGTGAGCGGGCCATGAATATGCTGCGTTCCAAGCTTTATGAGCGGAGAATCGAAGAGCAGCGGCAGCATCTCGCGGAAATTCGCGGCGAGCAATCGGATATTGCCTGGGGCAGCCAAATTCGCTCCTATGTTTTTCATCCGTACAGCATGGTCAAGGATCATCGCACATCGGTGGAGACAGGCAATGTGGGTGCCGTTATGGATGGCGATCTGAATGCCTTCATTAACGGATATTTGCGCCATCAAATTCGCCACGACTAAACGGCTGGCGATTATGGCGTTCCTATTGGCTAGGCAGAGCAACAGGCAAATGCGGTTATAGGAAATAGGATATGGATGAATACGCATGGATCAAGCCATATTGACGTAAGCTAAGAAGAGTTCCGACTCAAACAAGGGTGGAACTCTTCTTTTTTATGAGCGTTTTACGTAAGACTTTATGAATTTGGGTGGGATTCGATATGATGAAAGAAATGAATGATGAACGCAGCCGCAAGCCGCATGCAGCCAATTCGACGGTAATAAATAAACGGGTGAAAAAAACGCTCAGCCCCGGCAAGCAGCTCGTTTGGAGCATGCTTCAGGTGCTGCTGGGCTCTTTTATAATGGCGGCAAGCTTTAATTTATTTCTGGTACCGAACGGCATTGCCTCGGGTGGTGTATCTGGCATTTCGATTTTAGTCCAGCGTTTTGCTGACATTGCGCCAGCTTATACCCAGTGGGCTGTTAATATTCCCTTGTTTTTTGTAGGGCTGTGGCTGCTGGGCAAACGTTTTGCGCTCAAAGCGGCGCTCGGCTCCGTTGTGCTGCCGTTATTCGTTCTGCTTACATCCGATTGGACGACACCAACACATAATCCCTTGCTTGCAGCTATTTATGGCGGGATCGGCGTTGGGCTCGGGCTTGGCATCGTCTTTCGCGGACGCGGCTCGACGGGCGGGCTCGGTCTGGCTGCGCAAATTTTACATCGTTATACGGGATTGTCGCTCGGGCTCGCCGTTGCTATTTTTGACGGGTGTGTCATCATTGCGGCTGGCCTGCTTATTTCGCCGGAAGTGGCGTTATATGCTTTAGTCGGGCTATTTGTAACGAGCAAAACGATTGATATTATACAAAGTGGGCTGCCGGTTTCGAAGGTCGCTTTTATCATTAGCAGCGAGCCTGAAAAAGTGTCAGAGACGATTCTTTATGATCTCGACCGCGGTTTGACGAAGCTTGATGGGCATGGCGGCTACAGCGGGGAAGGCCGGACCGTACTGATGGTCGTCGTGGGGCAAATGGAGGTGGCGAAGCTCAAGCAGCTCGTTCGGACGGTGGACCCTTCTGCATTTGTCATCATTAGCAATACATCAGAGGTAGTAGGGGAAGGGTTTAAGCTGGAATAGGAATAGCGATATGGAGCATAACAGCAGGTGGAATGGCATGCGAGGAACAAAAATACATCCATCCGCTCATTGTATTAATATGAAATGACATGTATAATAATACGGAAAAACAGTGTATTTTAATCGACTGCTGAATCATGTACAATATACTTTTAGATAGTCTCATAGGGAGAGATGATGGATATGAGCGAAAAACTGAAAATAGCTATTATCGGTTCAACTGGCTACGGCGGCGTTGAGCTTATTCGATTGTTAGCCTCACATCCTCTTGCTGAGGTGACCTCGGTTATTTCATCATCCAGCGCGGGGACGCCGATTACAGAAGGATACCCGCACTTAACGGGCATTCGCGAAGAACTGCTAGATGATGTAGAGCCGCAGACGATTCGCAGCAAAGCGGATGTTGTATTTTTGGCAACACCAGCGGCTGTCGCTTCCAAGCTGGCACCCGATTTGCTGGCGGCCGGCCTTAAAGTGATTGATTTATCTGGCGACTACCGCCTGCAAGATAGAGATTTATATGAAAAATGGTACAAAAAGCCCGCAGCAGACGAGGAGTATTTGAAGCAAGCGGTGTACGGATTGGCTGAAGTTTACGGCGACCGTGTGCTGGGTGCGAAGCTCATTTCCAACCCTGGCTGTTACGTTACGGCGGCGCTTCTTGGTCTGGTTCCGGCCGTTCAAGCTGGCTTTATCGATCCGGACAGCATCATTATTGATGCAAAATCCGGTGTTTCCGGTGCGGGACGCGGTGCGAGCCTCGGCACGCATTATTCGGAGCTGAATGAGAGCTTAAAAGCGTACAAGCTGAATCAGCATCAGCATACGCCGGAAATCGAAATGGTGCTTTCTGATATTGCGGGCCGCCCGGTTGTGACGACGTTCTCGACGCATCTCGTGCCGATGACGCGCGGCATTATGACGACGATGTATGCAACGGTGAAAGACAGCAGAAGCGCGGATGATTTTATGGAGCTGTATCGCAGCTATTATGAGAACCGCCCATTCGTGCGTATTCGTCCTGAAGGACAATTGCCTGCTACGAAGGAAGTGTGGGGCTCCAACTATTGCGATATCGGCTTTGCGTTCGATAGCCGCACAGGCAGAGTGACGATTGTTTCGGTCATTGATAATTTGGTCAAAGGCGCAGCTGGACAAGCGATTCAGAACATGAACCTCATGATGGGCTGGGATGAGACGCTTGGGTTGCAGTTTGTTCCTGTTTATCCATAAGAAGCAGCATAACCTATTTTAGAATGAAGCGAAGGAGAACGATGTAATTATGGGACAGGGACACACTGCACCCCTTTATACGGTTGTGGCGGAAGGCTCGATTACAACACCGAAGGGCTTTACAGCGGGCGGCATTCACTGCGGCTTAAAAAAAACCACGCGCAATGACCTTGGCGCGATCGTATGCGAGGTTCCGGCGGCAGCGGCGGGCGTTTACACGACAAATGTTTTTCAGGCGGCACCGCTTAAGGTGACGCGCGAGAGCATTGGCGAAGGCGGCCGCCTGCGTGCTGTGCTGGTCAACAGCGGCAACGCCAACGCTTGCACAGGCGAGCAGGGCGAAGCGGATGCTTATGAAATGCGCAATAAATTCGCTGAGCGTGTTGGCATTGCAGCGGATGAGGTAGCGGTAGCTTCTACCGGCGTTATTGGCGAGCTGCTCAAAATGGACAAAGTGCGCAGCGGCATCAGCGAGCTGCCAGCGAAGCTAGCTTCGGACAAGCAAGCGGCAGAAAGCTTCTGTCAGGCGATTTTAACGACCGATTTGGTGCAAAAAATGGTCTGCGTATCCGTTGAAATTGACGGACAGCTCATTCATATCGCTGGAGCGGCGAAAGGCTCCGGCATGATTCACCCGAACATGGCAACGATGCTTGGTTTCGTTACGACGGATGCGGAAATTGGCAGCGAAGCGCTGCAGCAGCTGCTGCGTGAAGCAACGAACCATACTTTTAATATGATTACGGTAGATGGCGATACAAGCACGAACGATATGCTCGTTGCCATGGCAAGCGGACTTGCCGGCAACAGCGAGCTTAATCCGCAGCATGAAGGCTGGGCAGCTTTCGGCGCGGCGCTTCGCCATGTGTGCGAGGTGCTTGCGAAAGCAATCGCGCGTGACGGCGAAGGTGCAACGAAGCTTGTCGAGGTTCAAGTACGTGGAGCGGTTAGCGATGCATCGGCACAGGCGATTGCGAAGACGGTCATTGGTTCTTCCCTTGTGAAATCGGCGGTGTTTGGCGCAGATGCGAACTGGGGCCGGATTATTGCGGCAGTAGGCCGCGCAGGTGAGCCTGTCAACCCGGATACGGTCGATATTTCACTGGGCAGCATTGTGACGCTGCAGCAGTCGAGGCCGGTCGCTTTTGACGAGGAGAAGGCGCTGGAGTATTTGAAGGGCGATACGGTCGTCATTCATGTGGATCTGCATATGGAAGAAGGCGCAGCTACGGCTTGGGGCTGTGACCTGACTTATGACTACGTGCGAATTAATGCGGCTTACCGTACATAACGGTGCATGAGGCGGGCATTAAGCGATAAAGGAGCTCATAATAGCATGAAGCAACGATTTGTAATGAAATGCGGCGGCAGTACACTTGCCGCGCTGCCTGAATCTTTCTTCGGCGAGCTGCGGGAGCTGCAGCAATCCGGCGTTAGCCCGGTTATTGTGCATGGCGGCGGACCGGCGATTTCGGAGACGCTGGCGAAGCTTGGCATTGAGACAGAGTTTGTCGGTGGTTTGCGCAAGACGAGCGAAGCGGTGCTGGATGTCGTCGAAATGGTTTTGTCTGGACGCATCAACAAGGAGATAGTGCGAAAAATGTCCTCTTGCGGCGCACAGGCGCTTGGCTTGTCGGGCGTGGATGGCCAGCTGATTACCGCTCGCCTTGTCGCAAACGCCGATGAGATTGGCTTTGTAGGCGATGTGACGGACATTAACGCTGCTGTTATAGAAGGCGTGATGGCAATGGGGTATATTCCCGTTATTGCGCCTGTAGGCATTGATGCACAGGGGCAGCGCTACAACATTAACGCGGATACCGCGGCTGGAGCTGTAGCTTCCCACCTCGGTGTGCACCAAATGATTGTAGTAACCGATGTGCCGGGCATTATGCGTGCGGTTGATGGTGTGAAGCAGGTGCTGCCTGTGGTCACCGTTGCCGATATTGACGAGATGATCGCAAGCGGAGAAATATATGGCGGAATGATTCCGAAAGTCCGCGCAGCTGTACAATGTATTCAAGGACAGGTGCAGGAAGTAGTCATCGTCAGCGGCGAGGAGCCAGGCGTATTGACCAAGGCTGTACGCGAGGGCGGAGTAGGTACGCGTATCGTCAAAGGGGTTTAAATCGCGAGAGCGGGAGGGAGGATATAAACGATGAGTGAGAAAACAACGTCAGCGGTAACGGCAAATTCGCTGTTGCCTACTTATGCGAGATACCCAATCGCGCTGGTGAAGGGCGAGGGCAGCTGGCTGTGGGATGATCAGGGCAAGCGTTATCTCGATTTCATGAGCGGCATTGCCGTTACGAATTTGGGACATGCGCCTCGTAAAATCAAGGAAGCTTTAGTGAAGCAGCTGGATGAGCTGTGGCATGTATCCAACCTGTTTCATATTCCGAATCAGGAGGAAGCTGCGCGCCTGTTGACGGACAACAGCAGCGGCGACGCTGTATTTTTCTGCAACTCGGGCGCAGAGGCGAACGAAGCGGCAATTAAGCTGGCGCGCAAATACCAGCAGAAGATTAAAGGCAATGGCCGTTATGAAATCATTACATTCGAAAATTCTTTCCACGGACGGACGCTGGCAACCTTGACTGCGACGGGCCAAGAGAAGGTAAAGGAAGGCTTTGCTCCGTTGCCGGAGGGCTTCCGCTACATTCCTTACAATGATATTGAAGCTTTGGAAGCGGCAATCAGCGATAAAACAGCGGCAGTTATGCTGGAACTGGTTCAGGCAGAAGGCGGCATTTATCCGGCTGATCCGGCATTTGTGCATGCACTGTGCAAGCTGTGCCGCAAGCATGGCATTTTGCTTATCATCGATGAAATCCAGACGGGCATGGGCCGTACAGGCAAGCTGTTCGCTTACGAGCATTACGGCATTGAACCGGATATTTTCACGCTGGCGAAAGGGCTTGGCAGCGGTTTCCCGGTAGGGGCGGCAGTGTGCAAGGAAGAGCTTCGTGAAGCGTTTGGTCCAGGAAGCCACGGTTCGACCTTTGGCGGAACACCTATCGCAACAGCTGTTGTGAAGGCGACGCTGGAGACGATTGTCGGCGACCGTCTGTCTGAGCGTGCGGAGGAAAAGGGCGACTACTTGACGTCGCAACTGAAAGCGCAGCTTGCAGGCAATCCATTCGTGAACGACATTCGCGGCAAAGGGCTGCTCGTAGGTATCGAATGCGCGGCGCCAATCGCTGGATTGCTCACTGCAGCGCAGGATAAAGGGCTGCTTGTCATTTCGGCGGGACCGAATGTCATCCGTCTGCTGCCAAATCTGCTCGTTACGAACGAGGAGATTGATCAAGCCGTGAGCATTTTGGCAGAGCTGCTGGCAGGCGCAGGCGACAATAAATAACAGCTATCATAAATGAAACGCATAGATGGAAGTGGAGGAGATACGTTTGCAAGAAGCAGTAAAAGAAGAAATGGCTGCGAGCCTGAAAGGCCGCGATTTTCTCATGCTGGTGGATTATGCGCCAGCGGAAATCCGTTACCTGATCGATCTCGCTATCGAGCTTAAGCAAAAGCTGAAAGCGGGTGAAACGCATCATCTGCTTAAAGGAAAAACACTCGGGATGATTTTTGAAAAATCCTCGACGCGTACGCGCGTATCGTTCGAGACGGGCATTTACCAGCTCGGCGGACACGGACTGTTCCTGAGCGGCAATGATTTGCAAATCGGACGCGGCGAGTCCATTTGGGACACGGCACAGACGCTTTCGCGTTACCTGGACGGTATTATGATTCGTACGTTCGCGCATCGCAAAGTAGTGGAGTTGGCGCGCGGCGCAACGATTCCGGTTATCAACGGCTTGACGGACCTTTCACATCCTTGTCAGGCGCTGGCCGACTACCAGACCATTCTGGAGCATAAGGGCAAGCTGGAAGGGCTGAAAGTGGCTTATATCGGCGACGGCAACAACATGGTTCACTCCCTGCTCATGGGAGCGGCTAAGCTCGGCATTGATATGTCGGTAGCAACTCCAGAAGGCTATGAGCCGGATGCGGACATCGTGCAGCAAACGAAGGATCATGCAGCAGAGACAGGCTCGCGCATTCATGTATGCCGCGATCCGAGAGAAGCAATTGAAGGAGCTGATGTCGTCTATACAGATGTATGGGCGAGCATGGGGCAAGAAGCGGAGCAGAAGGAACGCGAGCTCGCCTTTGCCGCTTATCAAGTGAATGAAGCATTGGCTGCTCATGCGAAGAAAGACTATTTGTTCATGCACTGCCTGCCTGCACATCGCGGCGAGGAAGTGAGTGAGGGCGTTATTGACGGCGACCACTCGATTATTTTTGATCAGGCGGAAAATCGTCTTCATGCTCAAAAGGCCATTATGGCCGCGATTATGTAATAAAGCTTAACTCGGCGTTATTCGGTTTGCCACCCGCACAGCGGAATATTCGCCGAGATTATTCATCATGATTTTAAGGAGTGCGACAATTACAATGGCTAAGGAAAAAATCGTATTGGCATATTCGGGCGGTCTGGACACGTCCGTCATTCTCAAATGGCTGAAAGAAACGTATGATGCGGAAATTATCGCGTTCACAGCTGACATCGGACAAAAGGATGAGCTGGACGGACTGGAAGCAAAAGCGCTTGCGACCGGCGCTTCGAAAGTTTATATCGACGATCTGCGCGATGAGTTCGCGTCTGATTTTATTTTCCCGATGTTCCAAGCTGGCGCTTTCTATGAAGGCCAATATCTGCTTGGTACTTCGATTGCCCGCCCGCTAATCGCGAAGCGTATGGTTGATATTGCCCGCGCTGAGGGTGCAACAATTATCGCTCACGGCGCCACTGGAAAAGGGAACGACCAAGTTCGTTTTGAACTCGGCGTTGCCGCACTTGCTCCTGATATTAAAGTGATCGCGCCTTGGCGTGAAGAGCAGTTCCGTGAAGAGTTCCCAGGACGCGCGGAAATGATCGCTTATGCGGAGAAGCATAACATTCCGGTTCAAGCTTCGGCTGCAAAGCCATATTCCACTGACCGCAACCTGCTGCACATCAGCTTTGAGAGCGGCATGCTGGAAGATCCTTGGTTCGACCCAAGCTCCGATGAGAACAAAGATATGTTCGTGCTCAGCGTAGCGCCGGAAGATGCGCCGGATCAATCCGAATACGTGGAGCTGTCCTTTGAAGCGGGCAACTGTACGGCGATTAACGGCGAGTCGTTGACTCCGCTGCAAGTCATGGACAAGCTTAACGACTTGGGTGGCAAGCACGGTATTGGCCGCGTGGATATGGTCGAGAACCGTTTTGTCGGCATGAAGAGCCGTGGTGTGTATGAGACGCCGGGCGGCACGATCCTATTCAGCGCTCACCGCAAAATGGAGTCGCTCACGATGGACCGTGAAGTCATGAATCTGCGTGATTCCCTTATTGCAAAATACAGCCAGCTTGTATATAACGGCTTTTGGTTCGCGCCTGAGCGTCTTGCGCTGCAAGCTCTCGTGCTGGAATCGCAGAAAAACGTTACCGGTACTGTACGCCTGAAGCTGTACAAAGGCAATATCATCGGCGCTGGCGTACAAAGCCCAGTGAGCCTGTACAATCCGGAAATTGCAACGATGGAAGCTGATCCGACGCAAGCTTATGACCAAGGCGATGCTACAGGCTTTATCCGCCTGAACGCGCTGCGTTTGAAAGTCGGGACGAAATACAGCGGTAAATAAGAATAAGAGTACGTCATTTATTAATAGATGCCGGAAGCAAAGGAGAGGCCGCTGCATGCAGCGGCCCCGCGCCTTTTCCGGGAGGGAGTGCGATAACGTGAGCAAGTTATGGGGCGGCAGATTTACGAAGAAGACCGATCAGCTGGTGGAGGAATATACAGCATCCATTCTGTTCGATAAGGAACTAGCGGAAGAAGACATTCAAGGCAGCTTGGCTCATGTGACGATGCTGGGCAAGCAGGGCATTTTGCCGGATAAAGATGTAGAGACGATTCAGGACGGCCTGCACCGCGTCTTGCAGCGCATTAAGCGCAATGATCTGGAGTTTTCGGTATCCGACGAGGATATTCATATGAATATCGAGAAAACGCTTATTGACGACATTGGCTCAGTAGGCGGCAAGCTGCACACCGGACGCAGTCGTAATGACCAGGTTTCGACCGATATGCATCTTTATTTGCGCAAGCGCGTTGTAGAATTCGTGGATTTGCTGCAAAAGCTGCAATCGTCGCTTGTGGAGCAGGCGAAAGCGAATACGGCAACAATCGTGCCGGGCTACACGCATTTGCAGCGTGCCCAGCCGATTTTGTTCGCCCATCATCTGATGGCTTACGTAGCGATGTTCGGACGCGACATTGAGCGCCTGCAAGACAGCTATAAGCGCATCAACATGCTGCCGCTTGGCGCAGGCGCGCTTGCGGGAACGACGTTCCCAATCGACCGCCATTTTGTAGCGAGCCAGTTGAAATTTGATCGTGTTTATGAAAATAGTCTGGATGCAGTCAGTGACCGCGACTTTATTTTGGAATTTCTCTCCCATGCTTCGATTATTATGATGCATCTGTCGCGTCTGAGCGAAGAGCTCATCCTGTGGTCCAGCACAGAGTTCAATTTCGTTGAGCTGGATGATGCTTTCTGCACGGGCAGCAGCATTATGCCGCAGAAGAAAAATCCGGATGTGCCTGAACTGGTGCGCGGCAAAACAGGCCGTGTCTATGGCAACCTTGTTGGTCTGCTGACGGTTTTAAAATCGCTTCCGCTGGCGTACAACAAGGATATGCAGGAAGACAAGGAAGGCATGTTTGATACGGTTCGCACGCTGCAAGGCGCGCTTCAACTGTTCGCGCCGATGATCGCTACGATGAAGGTCAACAAAGACCGGATGCGCCAAGCGGTCAATCAGGATTTCTCCAATGCGACCGATATTGCCGATTTCCTCGTTGGCAAAGGGCTTCCTTTCCGCCAAGCGCATGAAGTTATCGGTAAAACGGTGCTTTATTGCATTGAGCAGGGCAAATATTTGCTCGATCTGAAGCTGGAGGAATTCAAGCAATTTTCCGAGCTGTTTGATGATCGCATTTATGCGGTGCTCCAGCCGGAGCAGGTTGTTGATGCCCGCAACGTCTATGGCGGCACAGCGACCGTCCAGGTTGAAGCAGCCATTGGCCGTGCCGATGAGGAACTGCTGAAGGTAGCGGCATGGGTAACGGAATACGCGGAGCGCAGCCGTTAAGCTGTGCTTATGGTATAAAATCAAAAATCTCCAAATCCACTGTAAAGGCGGATTTGGAGATTTTTTTTTGCTTTTTCGCGTGAGCTTGTAATTATGGCAATCGCATGCGTATGTGCTGCTTCTTTAAGGGGCAAGTACAGGAGCGACGCGATGCTTCGTTCCTTGCTCGTAAGAGTAAGCCAGCTTGATCAGCGTTGGCTCGCTGTATTCGCGGCCGAGGAATTCAATGCTCGCTCCGAGGCCTTCAGCTGTGTAGCCAGCAGGCACTGTAATAGCTGGGAAGCCAGAGAACGGGCTGAGGCGATTGTTACCGCCCGCACTTTGCGCTTCGCCAATCAATGCGGCTGTTTGCGTAGTGGAAGGATATACGATGGCATCAAGCTTATTGTCAGCCATCACTTTCAGCAGCGCATCTTTCGTCGTTTTGGTGCGGAACAGCACGATATCTTTGTAATCTTCCGTATTCAGAGATTGTCTGGCATCGCGTGTTTTGAGTGAAGCTTCCATCGACTTGTCGAATTGACCGGAAGCGATAATTTCAGTAAGCGAGTGGTAAGGGGCTCTGGAGCCCAGCTCTGCTAAATATTCATTCAGCTGGAATTTGAATTCGTAGCCGCTGAGGCTGGGGTAAGCCATAATTTCCTTCAGGTTCGGAATGGTAATATCGACAGTTACCGCGCCTAGTTTAGCTAAATCTTTAACAGCCGCTTGCACCACTTCAGTGGTAGGCTGCTCCGCTTCCGCAGTGCCGAATAGCTCTGTGGCCACTCCGATGCGTGCGCCTTTCAAACCTTTTGCATCCAGATAGCTCGTGTAGCTGCTTGGAATGCGGCTGATGCTTGCTGCTGTCGCCACATCGTCAGGGTCATAACCAACCGTTGCATCGAGTACGATGGCTGCATCTGCCACGGTACGGGTCATAGGTCCGCCTACGTCCTGCGACAGGGCGAGCGGGATGATGCCGTCGCGGCTGGAGAGGCCGATCGTTGGACGAATGCCGACCAGGCTGTTATAGGTCGAAGGGATGCGGATGGAGCCGCCAGTATCGGTGCCCATGCCGATGACGCCGAAGTTCGCTGCGATGGCAGCGCCTGTGCCGCCGCTGGATCCGCCAGGGTAGTGGTCCAATGCATAAGGGTTCAAGGTTTGGCCGCCCAGGGAGCTGCTAGTCGTAATGCCGAATGCAAACTCATGCAAATTGGCTTTGGCTAAAATAATGGCGCCTGCCGCCTTAAGCTTGGCAACCTGATCGGCATCCTCGGAAGGAATGGAATCCTTCAGGCAGAGGCAGCCTGCTGTCGTAGGCATGTCATTCGTGTCATAGTTGTCCTTCACAATGACGGGAATGCCGTGCAGCGGGCCGCGAATGCCAGAGGCCGCACGTTCTTTATCCAGCTCCTCGGCGATTTCAAGCGCCTTTGGATTAATTGTCAAAATCGCATTCAGCTTAATGCCTTGGTCATCGTATTTCTCGATGCGATCCAGATATTGCTGAACTAGCTCTTTATAGGTGAGCTTGCCTTGGCCGACAGCCTGCTGAATGCTGGCAATCGTCGCTTCTGGCAGCAGGAATGGCATGCTGTAATTATAAATGCGATAAGCAAGCGCATAGGCCCCCGCATAAGTCAGCGATTGGTTTGGTGCAAAATTGGTTTGGTTTACGCCAAGCATCAGCTTCGCTTCCATGACCGCTCCAACTGATGAAGCATATGACGCTTTATCCGGCACGTCTTTGTATGGCTCGGCAGCTGGGGACAAATGAAGTCCTTCTGCGATCATAACTGCAGCATCCTTGCGAGTGACGGTCGTCCCTTTTGTTGCGGCTTTAAACGTGGCGTCTCCGCCTGCAAGCTTGGCGCTTTGGTCAAACAGTTTTTTTAGCTCCGCCGAAGGAATAAGCTTGTCAGGGGCAATGCTGGCATCCCCCAGCTTAAGCTCTATCGCTTTCGAAGATTCTCCTTGATAGACAGCTGCTGCCGCAGCAGTAGAGGCTGTTAGAGGCCCTGTGAGCAGCAATGCGCCAGCAAGCAAAGCAGCACTGTGTTTTTTCCATGATGAAAGAAGATTTGGCATCTTTAAACTCCCTCTCTATTATGTAATGTAATCTTACATTCATAAAGAGTATAGTAGGAAGCATAGAGAGCGCAAGGCTTGAAAATCATCCAAGTAAGCGATTGAATAAGTGAATTACTAGGTATATCGGCGATTTAATCCCTTTCTCTTATTATGTTAATAATCATGACATTTATTATAGATTTGAATCTAATCACGTCATATTTATGTTATATAATTACGGGATTTAGCTAATGCCATCCTCAAGCAGCGGTTCTGTCGGTGTGCCCGATCCATTGGGTGTGCTTGGTGCCGGAGCGGGTTGTGGGACTGGCGCTTGATCGGCGCTCCCTGCTTTCCCCGTGCCAATATGAATGACAGTAGGCTGGGCACGGTAAGTGTCGCGCGAAATACGTTCCTTTAATGGAGGTTTGCCATTCTCCAGCGTCACTCTGAATGTGTCAACGACGTAGCCATTGCGTCCTGGAGCAATCACCTTGCGTGTACCCGCTGGCAGCGCAGGGTCTTGAAGCTGCTGCACCTCTGGAGACAGGGTGCCGACGGTAACCGATTCAATGCGATACTGGACATCCTCGGACATTTTTCCGAATAGCTTGACTGTCAGCTTGCGACCCGCAGATGAAGCGCGAATGATGATGTACTTGTCCGTTGAATTGCGAAACCGAAAGTTAATGGCGCCGTCGGCATAGGTAGCGTCTTGTCCAACGGGCAAATAAGAGACGGGAAGCGAGTGGTTGCGTCTTTCGACAATTTCAAGGCCTGCGCGCAGTGCGGCGTTGTAAAGCGTGCTGGACACTTGGCAGATGCCGCCGCCGATACCGGGAACAAGCTTGCCGTTCAAGATGACGGGTGCTTCCCGAAAGCCGTATTTTTCCTCGGCCCTGCGAATGACTTTGCTGTAATCAAAAACCTCGCCCGGAGCCAGCAGCCAGTTGTCGAGAGCAGCCGCCGTTGAGGCGACATTATAGGCGCGGCCCTCTGCGCTCGCAGCGAAGTCGGTCGTGAACGACATCATTTTGCGCTCGACCCCCTGCGCCTTGAGCTGCTCCAGCGTAACGGAAGGAGACAGGGTGAGGATAGGAAGCTCGGTGCGATAAGCCGCCTGCTCCGCAGGGGCTTTAGAATCCGCGGCGAGCCAAAGCCAGCTTTTTACGTCTGCGGACAGACGGCTCATTTCAATACGGTACGCCTCTGCTTCCGGCTCATAAAAAATGTCATCCTGATCCGTGATGATGCGGACGGCATCTTTGGGCTCATTTTGCTCCAGCCAGCCCCATTGCTGGCGAATAAGCTTTTCGAACAAAGCTTGATTGAACGTCTGCGCAAGCTCAAAGGTTCGCGGAAAATGATAGCGGTATTTCGCTGCTTCCCACAACGTTCCTTTGCCGAGCTGCTGCAAAGCCTCGCGTACTTCCGAGATATCTGCCTTATAGCCAAGCTCCTCCGCCTTCCACGTGCGCCTGTCCGAGCCACCACTGCCGGTAGCAACCGTCAGTTCACGCGCTCCAAGAGCCTGTTCATAGTCACTCAGCAGTTTAATTGCTTCTGGGATAGGCAGCCCGCCAATATTCAGCCCACCCGCCGTTACGCCTGCTGGCACGGTACGCTGCTCGGCATAATACGTGAGTCCACCCCAACTGACGGATGCCGCAAGCAGCAGGGCAAATACAAAAATGCTGGTGAGATGCAATTTTTTCAATGGGACAATCCCCCTTCCTCCGGGTCAAGGTGAAACGGCTTTCGCCGTCCTTTGGCGGCGCAGCTCGTTTCACTCCGAGAAATATAAGCCCATTTATAAGTGCGTAACTTATAAATTCTTATATTTCAAAAACGACTCTGTTATGTATATGCGAACAGCTAGATTGAATATGAGAATTGTGAAAAATGAGGAAAGAAACCGTCGAAAAGAAAAATTTACTTGCACTATTATACATATTTCGGAGGACAGCATGAGAGTCGAACCCTTAAGATCGCCGTTAGATATTGAACGCATGGAACACGCGCTTCGCTGGTACGGTTATCGCAATTGGATGTTTTTCAAACTTGGCATTAATACGGCGTTGCGCGGTGGAGACCTTATCCGTTTGCAGGCTCGCCACGTTCGGGCGTCTCATTTGATGCTGAAAGAATCGAAAACAAGGAAGCTAAATCGTTTTTACCTGAATGATTCCATGCGTCCATTCTTGGACGACTACGTGAAATATATGGATGATGATGATTACTTGTTTCGCTCCCGTTATCAAAATGTTCCGATGACAATCGGCTCTGCTTATCGCATGATGGCGGTGGCTGCCGAACGGATCGGGCTTAAAAATATTGGGACGCACACTTGCCGAAAGACGTTCGGCTATCATTTTTACAGGCAGACCCAAGATATCGCCATGCTGATGGAATTACTTAACCATAGTTCGGAACGTGAAACTTTATACTACATAGGCGTTTTGCAGGATGATGCAGATTCAGCCGTAAAGGGGTTTTTTCTTTGAGTGATGAGCAGCAGCGTGAACATTTGATCGTTTTGGTAGACTGGGCTAGTTTTACGCTCAAGGGGTTGACGCTCACGCAAGTTTTTGAGCTGATCGGCATTCCTGAATCGGAATTTGTAGACTTGCCCCGTGGTCTTCATTTTTACGCCAAGCAAAAGATTTGTGGGGACATTCGGGTGCTTTGGGAAAGTACAACGGGGATGGATTTAGGCATACACGTTCAAATGTCAGGGCAAGGCTGCCGTGAGTACGAGACGTTTTACAACGGCGATTGGTATGAATTGTTTGCCAAGGTGATCAATAACGGCGGCAAGTTTAGTCGTTTCGATTTGGCAGCTGACGAATTTCGTTACAATGGCGAGAAGCCATATTACACGGTCAACCAGCTGATCCGTAAGGTGAAGCGCGGTGAAGCCAGGAGTAAATGGAAAAATCTTAACCGTATGGAGAAGATACGCATATCTGATGGATTGAGTCAGGGCGACACGGCTTACTTCGGATCGGCGCTCTCCGACATCCAGCTTCGCGTGTACGAGAAGAACAAAGAACGGGAAAATGCAGGGAAGCAGCTCGAAGAGCATTTGACCGTTTGGAATCGTGCGGAGCTAGAACTCAAGGATGATCGGGCGCAGGATGCCGTGGCAGCTCTCCTGTACGGGGACGACGGCGGTTTGATTTTCTTCCGGCTTGTCAAAAACTATTTAAACTTTGTTGATCGGGGTTGCGATAGTAATAAGGCTCGGTGGCCTGTCTGTGATTGGTGGCTGGACTATCTTGGTGAAGTTGAACGTCTCCAGCTCTCCCGTCAGGCTCCCGATAAAACCATTGAACAAAAGGAAGATTGGGTTAATAGACAGGTCAATCCTACTCTAGCTGAAATTTGGTATGCGCATGGTTCTCCTGGGCCGGAAATGCTTTGGGACATGATTAGCGACGGCCTAGAGCGTATGACAGACGCACAGGTGGCGCGTGCGACGGATTTCCAGAATAGGAAGCGGAAAGAAGCTGGAGAGCATTTGCAAAGGCGTATCGAGCGTAGGGCAATGCAACTGGAGTTCACCAAGGATGCGAGTCGGACGTTTGTTGCGGAGCTGGCAAAGGCTCATCGGCAAAATGAGGACAGCAAAAAAGAGCCGTTCGCAGCGGCTCCTTCGAATGACCCACGCATATAGGTCGGTGATACTAAGTGTAGCTAAAGAAAGTATTGCCAACTCATCCATAAAGCGTTTATACTAGATATAGTTTAATTCGGAAGGACTGCTGCAAGCTTTGGTCGGCACAGCAGTCGCTTCCTATGAGGCATCCCATAGCAACTGGGGTGTCTCTATACATGCATTATAGTACAATTGTTCTGTTTTCAAAAGGGAACATCCGTTCTTGTCAAGTGCCGACCATTTCTCATGGTAGGCACTTTTTTTGTTTTCTCCTTCCATTCTCATTTTCACGAATGTACAAAAAGTGCAAATGAGTGGTGCCCCCAAAATGCTTCGTTTGACCCCGAAAATTTCTTTTCCTCAAATGTGACAATTTTGTGAACCACGCTCACCCCGAGCTGTTCTTATAAAACTACTAAAAAAAGGATGTGCTGTTATGAAAGCAAGAGTTTTGATTCTGGGTGCAAGCCGTTATAAATTTCCTCAAGAAGGTACAGGCGAAATTATTGAAGGCTGCAAAGTTCACTTTGTAGAGGAAGACGGTGGCGAAGAGGAAAACAACATCGGTCGTATTCCTCAAACTACGATCATGGATTATGAATTTTACGAGTATGTGAAGAAGCAGCCTTTGCCTTCCATTTTTGAAGCCGACATGATTGTTTCGATGCGCGGTAAAAAACCAACACTCAAAATTGCAGATTTCATTTTCGTCGAGCCGATTAATTTTGCCAAGTCGAAAAATCAGCAAGCGTAATGCGCGTTATCTTAACGGGTGTGGTTAGTGCCTTTCGGCTGGTCGATATGCCAAAAGGCAGCAGCAAGGTCGGACAGATCGACATTGTACAGGCTGGTGATAAACGTTATGCAACGAAAGTCGTTAGCGTCTATATTCCAAATGGAGCTTATTGCCGTTTGATTGCCGAACATTTGCAGGAACATGTCGATCCGATCATTAGTTTGCTTTGCTGGCTGAAAGAAGGAAAAGAGCTTGAGATTGAAGTCGTCGAAATGCTGACGTTAACGGAAGGAGTGCTGCCAAGTGGAAGAAACGCCAATACCAACAGAAACACCGATTCTAACACCGACCCCGACTCCGATCCCGACCCCAACGCCGATTCCGACGACCCCACCTTATGCGCAGGATCAAACGGATTGGCTCCAGCAAATTAGTGAGCAGCTTTCTACGATCATTCATATTGGTTGGCTTTGTTTTATTGTCTTAAGTATTTATTGTGGCTATAGTTTGGCTGCTAGGATGGTGAGCCGTCGATGAACATTTTATATCTTTGGATTTTGTCTCTTGCTTTTGCTTCAGCTGGAATCCTTGTGCTTTCCCTGATGTCTTTATCGGAATGGATTTATAGAAAGTGGGGTGGCTATTACTAATGGATTTGTTCATTGTGCTATTGCCTACTTTCATCCTTTCTTTTGGTGCTAGCTTCTTGATTAATATTTTTAAGGATTCGATGGATTCTACCGCTTCGGATTCGAATGAAGTAAAGCCTGTAGAGGTGATCAATATTGGAGACTTTGGCAGGAGATGAGCTTTTTATTTTTTACGCTTCGTTTTTGATGGGCTTAATGTTTGGCCTTCTTAAACTGGTGTATCGCGAAAGGGGGTGATAGCACATTAAAGTGCGTATCCTGATTTGTTCGTTGCTGCTCATGACTCTTTTTGTTTTCGGTGGACAAGCTTTTGCTTATGATGGTGGTTTGTTGAACGGTCAGCCTGGTCAGCTGTATCTCCCAAGGGATGCTACCTTGAACGGTACATACACGGATGCAGTTACGGATAATGACACTTCCACACAGGTTTTTTTGCCCTATCTTAGTAATAATTCGATCTCTTGGACGTTATCAGCTACGGCGAATATCACAAGCTATCGTATTCAACGAAGTGGTTCAGGTGGAGCTACGGTTACTTTTTATAATGCTGCTGGTACTTCGATTCATGCGGTCAGTCGGGCTACAGGTACCTTTAATGTCAACTTGGTTGGTGTTAAAAAAGTTAGTATCATAAATGGTTCTTCTGGCTCTAGTACTTATATTCAGGAGTTTGATATTTTTGGCGAATTTGTCTATCCTGTCCCATCTGCCCTTGTTGCTACGCCGGATACCCGATCCGTTAAGTTGGCTTGGAACGATATTCCTGACGCTGGTCATTTGGGTTATGTCGTTTATATGGATAATCAGCTAATCACGGCGACTCCTATTACGAATAAGAATTATATAGTGACGGGTCTTGCTCCTGATGTGCCCCATAAGTTTTATGTGAAGTCGGTTTATACGGGTGGGTTTTACAGCCAAATGTCAAATGAAGTGACGGCTGCTGCTTATGGTGATCCGATTAACAAGCCCCAGCTTTCAGGTACGGAATTTCTGGATCGCATCGATCTGCAATGGACGGCTGTAATAGGTGCTCAATCCTATCGCCTTTATGCTGTTGACGTTGGTCAGTTGTACGCTGGAACTAACCTTACTTACAGTCATACGGGATTGCCTTTAGGTACAGCATATACTTACTATGTTGTTGCTTATGATGAATATGGTAGGACGGTCACGAGTGATCAAATTCAATTGAAGACTCGTGAGCCACCTGATCCCGTTTATCCGATTATCGAAGTGCTTAGCAAAACGCATGATACGGTGCAGCTGCGTTTTAAAAATGGTAGTCCACCGTACACGCTGTACCGCGATGATGATTTGATATCGAACAATCTGTCTACGAATGTTTTTACTTTCAATGGCACTCTGACATCGGAAACGCTTTATCATTTTCGGGTCGGTTACACGGATGTTTACGGACGTTATTTAGAGTCGCAGCTTGATGTGACGACTGGAACTCTACCCGATGCTGTTATGCCTGTTTTGACGGCTAATAATGTGACGGCAGAATCTTTACGGCTTACTTGGAATCAGGTGGGTGTGTCGTATAAGGTTTTGCAGAATGGTGTTGAGCTTGGTGAGCAAACGACAACGTTTCGTGCTGTTTATGGCTTGACGGAGAAAACGGCATATACGTATCAGGTTATAGCGATTGATCGTTTTGGCCGTGAGAATGCATCCAACGTATTGACGGTTACGACATCTGCTAGGCCTGTGCCGACTGATCCTCCAGCACCGACGGGAACGCCACCGCCTATTAGCCATTCGGATAATCCGGATCTGAACAAAGCTAATGACCAACTCATTCAAGGCGCGAAGGATACGAAAGAAAGTAGCATGGTCATGATTTGGGTGATCATCGGTATTTTCATTTTGATTTTCGGGGCATGGTGGCTTATCCGAATTTTCAAAAAGAAGATGACGGCTGTTCATCAAACGAAGTCTTCTGGAGCATCAGCTTCGGCCGGATCGGCCGGATCGGGTGGATCGGCTCCAATGAATTTATCTTTAAAATCGGTTAGAAAAACAAATTACAATGCCCAGAAAGGGCACGGGAGGAACAATTATTATGTGGAAAAAACTCGGTACAGCAGTAGGCAAGGTAAACAAAGGTATTAGTGCAATGATGATGGCGATTGCTGTTATGGCTATGATGGCTGTTCCGGCGTTCGCTGCTAACCCTGATCTTGATACAGTAACGGGTAACTTGACTGACGGTGCGAATGACATGAAGGTCAACGCGATGGAAATTATCGCAGTCTGCATCGTCATCTTTATCGTCGTTTTCGGTATCAGCTGGTTGATGAGCATCTTCAAGAAAAAAATGTCCAAAGCAGCCTAATATGCTGCGATTTATAAGAATCATGTTGATTGGGGTAATAGCGCTTGCGCTATTTCCCTTTTCTACTTATGCAGCCGGAACGCCATACTTCGGACCACAAGGGCAAGATGATTTTTTGTGGTACGGGGACGATGAATTTCCCAAGTCGGAAGAACAAGGCATTACCCTGAATGTGGATGAAACGTCATTATCGTTTCAGTCGGTGATCGGGGAGGTAACGATGTCTCCTAGCATCGTTGAAAATCGGGAGATCGTCCGATTTTACGTGACAGCTAACAATCGGATCGTTGATTATTTTGATCCGGCATGGGATCAAACGACGAATCAATATCGGTCAACGTATTGGCTGCGCATTGCGATGGATGACTGGAACATTGGTACCCGTGTCTATTTTAAAATTGTTGCCGTCACAAGCAGCAGCAGCTTTGAAATTGGCGATCCGTTTGTTGGGTATGTGGTTGCCTGGTCAAATCAAACGCCAACCTATCAGCTCAAACCGCTGCCTGTATCGGACAGTGATACACACGGCTGGTTAAAAAAAATCTTTGACCTGTTGGAAGAGCTGCTCACGGCCATGAACAGCAAGCTGGCCGAAATTAATGCGAATGTGAAAAAGATTTATGAAATTACACCGCAAACGCAAGCGAAGTTTGATGCAGCAATGGCGAATTTGCAAGCCAAGCTCCCCACGGAGCAAATGAAAAATGAAATGCAGAATGCGCAGCAAGTGGTACAGAATAGCGCAAATAGGATCGAAAACACACCCCAAAAAGTCAAGTTTGGCGAAATCCATTGGATGGGGGTCGTGACAACGGATGCGCTGGATTTTACGGATTTTATGGAACTCATTGATAAAATTCGAACGATTGTGAAAATAACGTTATGGTGCGAATTTTTTTACTTTGTCATTCTGATTTTACGACCACGCCTTGTTGCTTAAGGGGGTTAAATAGTTGATAGATAATATGATGGATACGATGGCGAATTTCATGAATCGGGTAGCTGAGTGGCTTACCCTTCCAGCGATTGACTGGGCGAAGTTTGCTGAGAACTGGAACAAATTAATTGATACGGTGGCTGCATGGAATAAGATTTTTCCGCTCACGGATCTGATGGTCATTATGGGATTGGTCATAGCCTTCAGTATTGCGTTGATGATTTTTTACACGGTTGTCCTGATTAAAAGCTTTATACCGTTTTCGGGAGGAAAATAGCGATGATGGCATTTTTGTACAAGTTGTTTGCCAAGGTGACGCGTAAAGGGCTGCTGACCTTCGCGATCAAGCGTTTGCCTGTGTACTTGGCTGGATTAACCATATTAATGATTTGGGGAGTGCCTGGCGTTATGATGACTTTTTTGTTGGTAATGGCCTTTTTCTTCGGGTGGTTCCTGAATAAGTTTTTAGCAGCCATTAAGGATTACAGACTGACGCAACGGTTGAATCGGATACATTTCACTCATATTGAATTTGACACGATGCGTCGAGAACGGGACATGGCCATTCAGGCGTATCAAATGGTGATGGAAGCCGATTCGAAGGGGCGACGGGTTAAGGCGGCTGGCATGCCGCCGACGCCCGTTCCCCCTTCGAATCGTGCCTATGACCCCGATACGATTAGGGAGTACATGCGCCAGCACGGCAATGGGGAGGAAATGGCATGATAGAAGTGTTGACCGGGCTTCCGGGGTTTGGTAAAACAGCTACGGCTGCTAAGTGGTCGTTCAACAAAATGCGCGAAGGAAAGGTCGTATACAGCAATTTCCCCTTAAAAGGGGCTATTCCCTATCATGACCCGTTGCAAGTTTTAGGGCGCGTTAAAAACGCTCTGATCGTCATGGATGAAGCTGGTATTCTGCTTGATGGTCTGCAAATGTACAACATGCCGTATGAAGTGTTTTATGAGCTTAGGCAGCATCGGAAGGACGGCGTGGATTTATTGTTAACGGCGCAAAGCATATTGGATATTGCCTACCCGTTCCGGCGCTTAATCCAATTTGAAAATCGGATTACCATGAAGCTCGCTAATTTTGTACAGGTATCGGTAAAAGATCCTCAGCCAGCTGGGCAGATTTTTGGTAAGCGACTTTGGTACCTGAATAAATGGATATTCGACGTGTATCGGACAGACTTCAAAGTCAAAACGCCTGACTACCTTGGCCTGAATGGCTTGATCGATGCAGAAGATATGCCGGAGCCGGATTATGAAAAATGGCGCCGTGAGTATGAAGTTTTGAAACAGCTTATGAATGAAGGTCTGCATTTGAATGGCTATGATCCAGCGAGGAGGTTGTTTGTGGCATGAATCACAATGTCTTTCGGCAGATCGGCTTGCGCTTAGGGGTATTGGGTGCTATTTTCGGCATTCTTACCCTGATCGCTTTTTTCATGGGTTTACCTCAACCGTGGGTGTGGGCTGCAATGTTTACCATGTTGTCATGGACAACGGTAGTTAGGAATTTAATATGAAGAAGAAAATTCAGTATGGTGCCATTATTATTTCGGCATGCTGCTTCGTCTATTTGTTTATCATGCAAGTCTTGAAGGTCAAAGGTATTTTTACGAACGTCGAAAAGTTCACCTTAATGCCGTTACTGATCGCCGTTGTGCTGCTGGTTGCGTTGTTGTGTCATGGTGGACTATATGTCCTGATAATGGATCGCAAGGAAATGCGTCATGTGGTGGTGGATGATGATGAGTGGTGGACAAAATGGGACAGGGTGTAAGCTGATGTATGAAGAACCGAAAGGCTGCTACCGTTGTCATGTCCCAATGGATTCGGAATGTGGCAAGCATCATGTGGTCATTTATTCATGTCGTTTATGTGGCTTGATCGTAGAAGGCGTTCTCCAGCCGTTGCCGGAATGGGATGAGTTTCCGCTATGATGCCGCTGGTCGATATTATGAATGTCCCTGATGTAATGCCGATTCCGACGACAAGGGAAATTATCAGTTTGATTCTTTTTTATCTGATTGTGCTGGTCGTAGGTATCCGGCTGCTTAAGCGGAAGAAGTGAACGTTAACAAATTGCCACCTTCAGCAGCTGCGCCCGGCGTCAAAATGTTAACAAATGAGTGGCAGCCGGCGCGCCAGGCGTGCTTTAAATGTTAACAAAATAAAACGGCAGCCGGACGGATCGTCGCCAGCTGCCGTAAAGAATGTTAACTTACATACTCGATTGATTTATGATTTCATGCATTCGTTTTATCGCTTCCTGATGTTGGACATGCGTTAGCTTGTCTTTGTGTAGTTCGCGTATGGCTGCCAGATAGGCAACGGTTTCGGATTCGGATTTCAGCTCAAGTTCCTTTTTTAAATCTTGCACGACTGTTTTTACACCCGTATAGACTTGCATCATCTTATAATTGCTCATCTAAAGATCATCCTTTCTTTATAGGCATAATAACACAACTTTCTAAAGAAAATCAAGTACATTCTATAGACGAATCTAAAGAAAATGTGCTATAATATAAACAAGGAACAACAAAAACTTTAGATTGGAGTGGGCGAAATGACTGAAAAGCAAAAGGCTGAGTGGTTCGAAAATCATCGGATGCTTACTCGTCAGGTTGACATTTGTTTGGAAATGCAGAGCGTCATGTTCGACGATCCGGCTTTTGAAGCGTTGGCCGCTGAATGGAACGAATTACAGTCGGCTTTGTATCCAGCGCATGAATAAGTTCCTATGTTGCGATTTTCCAATGCCGTACCGTGCCATCTATCCTGTGTATGACCGTGCGATGATTGGTCATGATAAATCGCCATGCTGCAAAGTTGAATTGGTCGTTATTGATTTTGGTTCGGTCAAACTGAATGCGCAAGGTCGGCAGCTGCCGCGATATTTGGCACGTTGCTTCCGTTGTGCGAAGGATTATCCGGCGCGTGGGTGGGAGTATGAGCAGCAGCTTGCTGCTGTTCAGCCACCAATGACCCCACCGCTGGAACTTGCTGCTTCATCGCAAAGGGTTTGATCGTATTGAGCAGCTACAGTTCTTTTAGCTCGTAAAATAGTTGGCGTTCAGGCATTGACAAAATCCGGCCAGGGTTTACCCTTATCCCTTTTAGGGCAATTGTCTGAGCTGGAGCCGACAACGAAAGTAGTATGAAGGAAGGCCGTCTTTGCCCTTTAGGCCTGACGGCGTGAAGCCAAGTGCGATGTTAACATTTCGCACGTTCATGGTTGCAGCTGCAGCACTGAAATGTTAACAGAAACGCACGCTGCAGCGAGATCTGGACGTTTGATTTGTTAACAAATTAAAGAGCTGCCGCGGCGATCCGTGAACCGGTTAAAAGGAGAATGTTAACATGTCGATGGATTTAACCCACATTCGTGTTACTACTGATATTAAGTTGGAGCTTGAAAAAATCAAGTCGCGTTATTCTCATGTTTCAAGTGTTTCCGATGCCATAACGCATTTGATAGAAGAGAATAAAAGATTTCAGCGCCGAATGGAAGAGCAGGCGAAAGAGTTCCAGAAAGAACGTGAGCTGCGGAATTTGAACGATTTGACGCTTGGTGTTGATCGCAAGAATCATTTGCGCACGTTGCAGGATGAGCTTTCTTTGCGAAATCCTGAACAAATTGTCGATCTGCTTATCCATCATTATGAAAATAATGATAAGCTTGACCGATCTACTCTATTATTTTTTGCATCTTTAAAATCTTGATGGAGGTTTTCCTATGAAAAAGTTGCTTAGACATTGTTTGGTGCAATCTGACTCTCATCGAGAGGCGGCTGAATGGATTCAGCAGAACCCTGATACTTTATCTGCTGGAATGTCGTATCAGTGTCATATCGCGAAGTCAGAAGCTTACCTTGAAATGGCGGTAGAGATTGAAAGAAGGATGGAAGAAACGAAGGTTCATCCACTTTTTGGCTCCTTAAAGACTTTTTTTAATCAAGACCCTTTAATTATTGTAGCTAAACTTTTGGGATTTTTCGGTTTGATTCTTTTTCTACAGCATCTAATTGATAGGCTATTTTGATTGCTGGAAGAGGTGGAAACATGACTTTTGATGATTTTGCTGTAGCAGCTTTCTATGTTTTTTTAACTACTTTCTGGCTTCTTGTAGCGTTTATGGTTGGCTGCCTTTCTCTTTCATTTTGCATTAGATATTGGAAGGGAAAGAAGGAAAATGTTTAAGTCTGCGTTTGCACTATTTCGCAAAAACGCGCCGCGCCAGCGGCGCAACCCCCGGATTGTAACACGGGGGTAGAAAATACACAGTACCTCGACGGACGCCTTCATACGTCTGTTTTTTTCTGAAAATTCGCTAATAATCGTACTTTTGAAAGGATTTGCCACCTCATTGTCGAATTACTAATGCTGACTAAAAACAGGATGTGATAACGTGATTGAAATGCAAGACATTTGGAAGACTTACGTCGACGGTACCCATGCTCTGCGAGGAGTGTCCGTACGCATAGATCGCAATGAATTTGTGTATTTGGTAGGGCCTTCCGGGGCAGGGAAATCAACCTTCATGAAGCTGATCTATCGCGAGGAAGTGCCTACGAAAGGGCAGCTTTCCGTAAATGGTTTTAATATAGGCAAGCTTAAGCCGCGCAAAATTCCATTTGTACGGCGCAACATAGGCGTTATTTTTCAGGATTTTAGATTGCTTCCGAAGCTGACCGTGTTTGAAAATGTCGCTTTTGCAATGGAGGTTATCGAAGCACCTAAGCGGATTATTAAAAAACGGACGATGGAGGTTCTCGATCTCGTCGGTCTCAAGCATAAGCATGCCAGCCTGCCGGCCCAGCTTTCAGGGGGAGAACAGCAGCGTGTGTCGATTGCCCGGGCAATAGTGAATAACCCGTCGGTTATTGTAGCAGACGAGCCTACCGGCAACCTGGACCCGGAGACGTCCATGGAGATTATGGCTTTGCTGGAGGAAATCAACTTTCGCGGCTCGACCATCGTAATGGCGACGCATAACCGCGATATTGTAAACAGCTTGCGCAAGCGTGTCATCGCTATCGAGAATGGCTTGGTCGTTCGGGATGAGGCAAGAGGGGAGTACGGTTATGAAATTTAGAACCCTGCTCCGCCACCTTAGAGAAGGCTGTAAAAATATTATTCGCAACGGCTGGATGTCGTTTGCTTCCATTAGCTCGATTTTTATTTCGTTATTTTTGCTCGGGGCTTTTATGCTGCTGGCGCTGAATGTAAACAATTTTGCCTCCTCGGTGGAGAGCAAGGTGGAAATTCGCGTATTTCTGCAGCTGGATATAGACAAGGCGAAGATGGATGAGGTCGAGAATAAAATCCGCCTCATTCCTGAGGTGAAGAAGGTTACGCTGGTCACGAAGGAAGAGGGGCTCGAGGAGCTTCGCAAAAACCTGAGCGATGAAGGCTTGCTTGACGGCTATGATGATGCGAGCAATCCGCTGCCGGACTCTTTTACCGTAGAAGTATTTAAACCCCAGTCTGTCAGCAATGCAGCCACACAGATCGAGGCGCTTAACACAGGTGATGAAACAGCGCCAATTACGAGTGTGAAATATGGGGAAGGCAAAATCGAGACGCTGTTCAAAATTACGAATGCGGTACGTACAATTGGCCTCGTAATCGTGCTGGCGCTTACGGTTACGGCTATGTTCCTCATTTCCAACACGATTAAAGTGACGATTGTTGCCAGACGCCGGGAAATCGGCATTATGAAATTGGTAGGCGCGACGAATGCGTTTATCCGCTGGCCTTTTTTCATTGAAGGTGCGCTTATTGGCATGATTGCTTCGATATTGACGACTGTTGTACTGCTTGTCAGCTACGCGCAGTTTGTGAAAGTGACACAGGAGGGACTTGGGCTGATGATGCTTAGTCTCGTGTCGTTCCAGCAAGTTGGACTTGAAATTAGCGGTGTATTGATTGGACTGGGCACCTTGATCGGCATATGGGGAAGTACGATATCCATTCGAAAATATTTGAAAGTGTAGGTGGAAGCGTCGGTGAAGAGAAGAAATCTAATCGTTCTTATGGTGATAATGACGGTATTGCTGGTACAGCCACTCAGCAGTAGTGCCGCATCGCTGGACAGCATTAACAAGCAGCTTTCAGATGCCAAGAAGGCCATTGACAAAGCGCAGAAGGAAGCTGACGCGACAGAGCAGCAAAAGACGGAAGTATCGACACTCAAATCTGATGTACAAGCCTCAATTAAAGCGGTATTGGCACAGCTGGATGCTGTTGTAATCAATATGAATAATACGCAAGCAAAGGTTGATCAAACAGAATCGGAGCTTCAACAGGCTGGCGCGGAGCTGGTCGAGGCGGAAGGCCGCGTAAAAACGCGCGACATACTGATCCAGCAGCGTCTGCGGCTTATGTACGAGAACGGCTCGGTGTCGTATCTTGACGTCTTGCTGAATGCGAGCAGCTTTTCCGATTTTATTGACCGTTTTGATTCGCTCCAGCTTATTCTAAGCCAGGATCGCAGCATTTTAGAGCAAAACAAAGTCGATCAGGCATTGGTTGAAGAGAAAAAAGCTGAGGTCGAACAAAAGCTTGAAGAAGTCAAAACGATGTACACCAAGCTGCAAAATTACCAAAGCGATCTAGCGAAAAAAGAAGCACAGAAAAACAAGCTGGTTGCCGAATACGATCATCAGCTTGAGGATCTCGAAGATATAAGCGCAGAGCAGGAAGCGTTAATGATTGAATTCGCGCAAAAGGTATCCGAGCTGGAAGCTGAGAAGGTAGCGAAGCTAGAGGCGGAAAGAATCGCGCGTGAAAAGGCGGCAGCCGCAGCGGCAGCTCAAGCGGGCACAGGAAATGGCAGCAGCGGAGGCGGAAGCGGCGGTGCGGTCTATACAGGCGGCAAGCTGGGCATGCCTATTTTTGACTCGTATCGTGTCAGCTCGGGCTACGGCTACCGGATTCACCCGATTACGGGCGCTAAGAAGCTCCATACTGGCATCGACTTTGCAGCTCCGCAGGGAACGGCTATTCATGCAGCGGAAAGCGGCGTTGTTATTCTGGCGCAGCGCTGGAGCGGTTATGGCAATGCCGTTATTATCGATCATGGCGGCGGCATGTGGACGCTGTATGGCCACATTCGCGAAGGCGGCATTAAAGTAAGCAAAGGCGACAGTGTTACAAAAGGACAAAAAATTGCCGAGGTTGGCAGCACGGGCAATTCCACCGGACCGCATTTGCATTTTGAGGTGCGTATTAACGGTACAACAACTGATCCAAGCAGCTATTTAAAATAGGGCGATCAGCAACAACCGGCAGCCTTCGTGCTGCCCTTGTTTGAAATATAAGCATTTATATGTGATTTATTAATAAATTAGCTTCTATTACTTTGTTAAACGGGCGTTGCCGCCAAGGATGGCAACGCCGTTTTACGCTTGTCTTGAAAAATATGGAATAAGCAGGTCGCTGGGCAGACGCAAATAAATGAACAGAACTTGTCATATACTAGGGCATGTCTTCCAAGCGGGAAGGCATGAACTGAAGTAGGTTCTATTTGATGCTGTGGTCAAACGAGAAGGTGGTGTCCTGGATATGCAGTTTAGAGGCCGTACAGTCATTGCTTTTGTAATGATTACGATGCTCGCTTCTGTTCTGGTCACGCTTGTAGTCGCTCGCGATCTTGTCGTGAGCAGTTATCAGGCGTCGGGCTCCGCTCCGGCAGCTGCCGAAACTAGCGGGCAACATGATCTGAAGGAAGCTGAGATTGACAAAATGAATGCGGTGCTGGATTTGATTGAAACCAAATACGTGAAGAAGACGGATCGTGAAGAGCTGGTAGACGGCGCAGTCAAAGGCATGCTGGAATCGCTGGATGATCCTTACTCCGTTTATATGGAGAAGACGTCGGCGCAGCATTTTTCCGAGTCCATCGAAGGGTCCTTCACCGGTATTGGTGCGGAAGTGACGCTGCAAAACGGGAAGCTCGTCATCGTATCCCCGATCAAAGGCTCTCCTGCCGAACGGGCTGGACTGCTGGCGAAGGATGTCGTCATTTCGGTCAACGGAGAGAAGCTGGAGGGCCTTGGACTGAACGAGGCGGTAGACAAAATTCGCGGCCCGAAAGGGACGAAGGCCAAGCTGCAAATCCAGCGGGCAGGCACAAGCGAATCGATACAGCTGATTTTAATACGGGATGATATTGATGTGGAAACCGTATATGCCCATTTGTCCGATGACCGGATTGGCGTCATTGAAATCAGCCAATTTTCGCTCAATACTGCTGATCGCTTCAAGGAAGAGCTTGCTCGTCTGGAGCAGGAAGCGAAACAGCAGGCAGCAAGGCAGGCTCAAGCACAGTCTGGCGCCCAAGGCGGCGAAGGAGCAGGCGACAAGGGGCAGCAAGGGCTTAAAGGACTCGTGATTGACGTCCGCAATAATCCTGGCGGCGTACTGCCAGTCGTTGTGGAAATTGCCGAGCAGTTTATTGCGAAGGGCGATGCGATTGTCCAGGTGGAGGATCGCGACGGCAAGCGGGAGAAGACGTTGTCCAAGGGCAGCAGCAAAGCTTATCCGGTCGCCGTAGTCATGAACAAAGGCAGCGCCAGCGCCTCGGAAATATTGGCTGGCGCGCTTGGCGAGGAAGCAGGTGCGATACTTGTTGGCGAGACGACGTTCGGTAAAGGAACGGTACAGGTCAGCTATAATAAAGCGCTTGGCGATGGCAGTCTGGTTAAAATGACGATCGCCAAGTGGCTGACGCCAGAAGGCATCTGGATTCATGAGAAGGGTGTTGAGCCGACCGTTGCCGTAGCTCCACCTTCGCTCTACACCGTTGCGCGGCTGACGCTAACGGAAACGTTGCAGCGCGATATGAACAATGAGCAAATTCGCAGTGCGCAAATTATGCTTAAGGGGCTTGGGTATGAGCCTAAGCGTGACGATGGTTATTTCAATGAGGAAACCGTGCAGGCGGTTAAGCAATTCCAGCGAAAATCGAGTCTGCCGGAGACGGGACAACTGGACAAGACGACGGCCGCAGCATTAGAGAAGGCGGTCGTTGCTTGGATTAAAGACAAGAACAACGATGTACAGCTTCGAGAAGCGATTGAACGTGTAGGCAGGAAATAACGCCTCGTTGTCGAATCCATTACAAGGTTGACTCTGTCTTCGGAGTCAGCCTTTTCTTTTGAATAGACCGTATGTGTAAGACAGGAAAAAGCTGCTAAGGCGGATATAGGAACAAGTTGGTTAAAATGAAGGAGTGTATGCGGTGAATCAGGCTCTTGCTTTGTTGCAGCAATTCCAGCTGGCGTTGCTTCAACTGCTGGTACAACCTTTTTATTATGTGGCTATTTTATTTATTTTGCTCCAATACACGAAGCAGATCAAGCTTGAACGGCAATTGTTCGCCGTCAAGCTGCATATATGGCCCCGGCTGCTCGGCCGGGCAATCGTCACAGGCTTGCTGGTAGGCATAGCTGTATCTCTCATAGGCGCTTTTATCGGCGTTACCGTTACCCAGCAATCGGTGATGTGGCTATGGGGCGTATCAGCGCTGCTGATGCTGTTTCGCATTCGTTACTTATGCTTTGCTTATGCAGCAGGCGTACTTGGCCTGCTGCAATGGATCGTTGGATTTACGCCGCTGGCTTCGGGCGAAGGCCTAGTCGGTCAAGCTGCGGCTTCACTCGCCGCCATGGATATGACAGGGCTGTTCATGCTGGTAGCTCTGCTGCATTTGGCAGAGGCGCTGCTCGTGCGAAATCAGGGCGGCAAGCTGGCGACGCCACTGTTCCTCTCGGGCAAAAGAGGAAAAATTGTCGGCGGCTACATGCTGCAAAGCTTCTGGCCGGTGCCTTTGCTGCTGCTCGTTCCCATTGGCGGTGGTGCAGGCGCAGGCGCTTCAACAGCAGCATTGCCTTGGACCCCTCTGCTCGGCGCGGACTGGTCCCAGGGCTGGACGATTGCCGCGCTGCCGATGATTATTGGCTTTAGCGAATTGACACGCTCGATGCTGCCTGAGGAGAAGGCAAGGCACGCCGCAAAAGGCTTGCTGCTTTACAGCGTCGTACTCGCGGCTGCAGCTTTGCTGGCTTGGTGGCTGCCCATGCTGCTGCCGATTGCCGCGCTTTGCTCGCTGCTGCTCCATGAAGCGATCATCTGGCGCAGCCGCAGGCTGGAAAATGCCAGCAGCCCGCTATTCGTTCATGACCAGCGCGGCTTGCGCTTGCTGGGCATTTTGCCGCAAACGCCGGCTGAGGCGCTGGGACTTCAGGCAGGCGAAATTATTTCCAAGGTTAATGGCGTGCGTGTACATTCGAAAGCCGATCTGCATGCCGCGCTGCATCTCAACTCCGCTTTCTGCAAGCTGGAAGTGCTGAACTATGCGGGCGAAGTCAAGTTTGTGCAGCGAGCGCGTTATGAAAATGAGCATCATCAGCTTGGTGTTATTTTGGCTCCGGATGAGGATGCGAATTTCTATGCGGCACCAGGGCCTGCTTCGCTGATCGACTTGTTGAGGCGCAAGCGTACTGCGCATCGTCGGGGTTCATCTTCAGTGCCAGCTCCTGTGAAAAGCGCAGCTTCTGGTGAAAAAACATCAGTATAGCACAAGCTGCGGTACTAACGTTCTTAATAGCTTTTGTCCGGGTTTGCTGGACGGGCTGAATCGCAAATATCGTTCGAAAAGCGTTCTGACAGACTTCTGTTTCTGTCAGGACGCTTTTTTTATTTGACCTAACGTAGGGGAATTTAGCTGGTTGCAACGGAGAATGCTTAGAGCTATAATAAACGGGAACACATATTCTTATAAAAGAGCAGACTTGTCAGCAACAAGTGGAAGTACTTGTAACAGCCTGAACGAATGGAGGCATGCTGCTTCTTTTGCACGATATAGACTATAATGATAGATAGCTAAGGAAGGAAGAAGGAGTGGATGGCTGAAGTGAGTAATCTTACCCCGCAAGCCCGCAACTTTGAGATTAAGTCCGATTATACGCCGCAAGGCGACCAGCCGCGTGCCATTAAGCAGCTGGTTGAAGGCGTTGAGGCAGGACAGAGGTTTCAAACGCTGCTGGGTGCGACTGGAACGGGAAAAACCTATACGATTGCCAATATGATTGCGCAGGTTAATCGACCTACGCTCGTTATTGCGCATAACAAGACGCTGGCAGCGCAGCTGTGCAGCGAATTTAAGTCATTTTTCCCCGATAATGCCGTGGAATATTTCGTCAGCTATTACGATTATTTTCAGCCGGAAGCTTATATTCCTTCAACAGATACGTATATTGAGAAGGATTCGAGCATCAATGAAGAGATTGACAAGCTGCGCCACTCGTCGACCAGCTCGCTGTTCGAACGCAGAGACGTCATTGTTGTAGCCAGCGTCTCCTGTATTTATGGCTTAGGTTCGCCAAAGGAGTACGGCAGTATGCTGCTGTCGCTGCGCGTAGGGATGGAGAAGCCCCGTGATGCGATCTTGCATAAGCTTGTCGATATTCAATACCAGCGCAACGATATTAACTTTATTCGCGGGACATTCCGTGTCCGTGGCGATATTATAGAGATTTTCCCCGTTGCCAATAATGAGCGGGCGATTAGAATTGAACTGTTCGGCGATGAGATTGAACGGATTACGGAAATCGACGTTCTGACCGGCGAGATCGTGGGCGAGCGTGAGCATGTAGCGATTTTCCCGGCATCTCACTTCGTTACCCATGAGGATACGATGAAGCTAGCGCTCATTAATATTGAACGTGAGCTGGAGGAGAGGCTTGCCGAGCTTAAGGAAGCGGGCAAGCTGCTGGAAGCGCAGCGGCTTGAGCAGCGTACTCGCTATGACATTGAGATGATGAGCGAGATGGGTTTTTGCTCAGGCATCGAGAACTATTCGGGTCCATTGACGTTCCGGGAACGGGGAGCGACGCCTTACACGCTCTTCGACTATTTTCCGGATGACATGCTCATTGTTATTGACGAGTCGCATGTATCTTTGCCACAGATTCGGGCGATGTATAATGGCGACCGGGCAAGGAAGGAAATGCTCGTAAATCACGGCTTCCGGCTGCCATCGGCGATGGACAATCGGCCGCTTAAATTCGAGGAGTTTGAGGCGAAGGCGAAGCAGACGATCTATGTCTCCGCTACGCCTGGTCCTTTTGAGCTGGAGCAATGCCCGACAATGGTAGAGCAAATTATTCGGCCGACTGGCCTGCTTGATCCGATCATTGAGCTTCGTCCGACGAAGGGACAGATTGATGATTTGCTGGGCGAAATCCGTGATCGGGTTGCGAAGGATGAGCGGGTATTGGTCACAACGCTGACGAAGAAGATGGCGGAGGACCTGACCGATTATTTTAAGGAAATTGGTGTGAAGGTGCGTTATTTGCACTCGGATATTAAGACGCTGGAGCGGATTGCGATATTGCGCGACCTAAGACTTGGCGTTTTCCACGTGCTAGTTGGCATTAACCTGCTTCGGGAAGGGCTTGATCTGCCTGAAGTATCACTGGTAGCGATTTTGGATGCGGATAAGGAAGGCTTCCTGCGCTCAGACCGCTCGCTCATTCAAACGATTGGACGGGCGGCACGCAATAGCGAAGGCCGGGTTATCATGTATGGCGATAAGGTGACAGATTCGATGGGCCGTGCGATGAAGGAAACAGAGCGTCGTCGGACGATTCAAGAAGCTTTCAATGAGAAGCATGGCATTACGCCGCAGACGATTCGCAAGAAAGTGCTGGAAGTGATTGAAGCGACCAAGGTCGCTGAGCAGAAGGCTGATTATTTGGCGGATGCCGGATCTGGCAAGATGTCGAAGAAGGACCGTCAGTCGATGATTAATCGATTGGAAGTCGAAATGAAGGATGCAGCGAAAAACCTGCAATTTGAGCGGGCAGCCGAGCTTCGGGACGCGTTGTTGGAGCTGCGTGCGGGAATGTAGAAGCGAAAGAAGAGAATGGATAGGAAAGAGGAGGCAATAAGATTGGGTAGCGACAAAATTGTAGTAAAAGGCGCTCGTGCACACAATTTGAAAAATATTGATGTCACCATTCCGCGCGACAAGTTTGTTGTATTAACGGGACTGAGCGGCTCAGGCAAATCATCCCTAGCTTTTGATACGATTTACGCCGAAGGACAGCGCCGCTATGTGGAGTCTTTATCTGCCTATGCCAGACAGTTTCTCGGCCAGATGGAGAAGCCGGATGTGGATTCCATTGAAGGTTTGTCTCCGGCCATTTCGATTGATCAGAAGACGACGAGCCGCAATCCGCGCTCCACTGTAGGTACAGTAACGGAAATCTACGATTACCTTCGCTTGTTGTTCGCACGAATTGGCAAGCCTCATTGCCCGGAGCATGGGATCGAGATTACTTCGCAGACCGTTGGGCAAATGGTTGACCGCATTATGGAATATCCCGAGAAGACGAAGCTGCAAATTTTGGCGCCGCTCGTATCCGGCCGCAAGGGCGAGCATACGAAGCTGTTTGCCGACATTCAGAAGCAGGGCTTTGTCCGCGTTCGCGTAAATGGCGAGCTGCGTGAGCTAAGTGAGAAGATCGAGCTGGAGAAAAATAAAAAACATAGCATTGAGGTCGTTGTTGACCGCATCGTTGTGAAGGCAGATGTGCACAGCCGCTTGGCTGATTCAATAGAGACGGCGCTTAAATTGGCCGATGGCCGGGTGCTCGTTGACGTAATGGAGAAAGAAGAGCTGTTGTTCAGCTCAAACCTGGCTTGTCCAGTGTGCGGCTTTAGTGTAGAGGAGCTCGCTCCGCGGATGTTTTCGTTCAACAGCCCGTTCGGTGCTTGTCCTGATTGCGACGGACTAGGTGCCAAGATGATCGTTGATCCGGATCTGCTCGTTCCCGATATGAGCAAATCGATTAAAGAAGCGGCTTTCCTTGCCTGGGCCGGAAGTACATCCAATTATTATCCTCAGTTTTTAAGCTCGGTTTGTGAGCATTATGGCATTCCACAGGATGTGCCGGTTTCTGAGCTTAGCGAGGAGCAAATGAATAAGCTGCTTTATGGTACCGGAGGAGAACGTGTTCGCTTCCTATATGAAAATGATTTTGGCCATCGTAAAGAGGCTTATGTGCCGTTTGAAGGTATCGTTAACAATTTGGAACGGCGCTACCGCGAGACGGCGTCTGATTCCATGCGGGAACACATTGAAGCTTATATGAGTGCCAAGCCTTGTGGCGGCTGTAAAGGCCAACGACTGCGCAAGGAAACACTTGCTGTAACGATTGCCTCCCAGAACATCGCCCATGTCACTTCGCTCTCGATTGGCGATTCACAGCGCTTCTTCGAAGGACTGGTATTAACGGAGAAGGAACAGACGATTGCCAATCTGATTTTGAAGGAAATCAACAGCCGGCTAGGCTTCCTTGTCAATGTCGGGCTGGAATATTTGGCGATGAACCGGGCGGCTGGAACATTGTCCGGCGGTGAAGCGCAGCGGATTCGATTGGCAACGCAAATCGGTTCGAGCCTGATGGGTGTTCTTTATATTTTGGATGAGCCGAGCATCGGCCTGCATCAGCGGGACAATGATCGGCTGATTGAGACGCTCGTGCATATGCGGAATATCGGCAATACGCTTATTGTTGTAGAGCATGATGAGGATACGATGCTGGCGGCTGACTACATTATCGACATTGGCCCTGGTGCGGGCATTCATGGCGGTACCGTTATCGCCGAAGGAACACCGGCGGAAATCATGAACAATGAGCATTCGTTGACGGGCCAATATTTGAGCGGGCGCAAGTTTATTGAGGTGCCGCTGGAGCGTCGTGCTGCGGGCGACAAATGGCTGGAGGTTCGCGGTGCGAAGGAAAACAATCTGCGCGGCGTCAATGTAAAAATTCCGCTTGGCATTTTTACGGCGGTTACTGGCGTATCGGGTTCGGGCAAATCGACCTTCGTCAATGAAATCGTATATAAGACGCTGGCGCGCGATTTGAACAGAGCGAGAACACGTCCAGGACAATATAAGGAAATGCGCGGAATCGAGCATTTGGAGAAAGTCATTGATATTGACCAATCGCCAATTGGTAGAACGCCACGCTCGAATCCCGCTACGTATACAGGTATGTTTGATGACGTGCGCGACCTTTACGCCTCGACGAATGAGTCCAAGGTACGGGGCTATAAGAAGGGCAGATTCAGCTTTAATGTGAAGGGCGGCCGCTGTGAGGCTTGCCGTGGGGATGGCATTATCAAGATTGAAATGCATTTCTTGCCTGACGTGTATGTCCCTTGCGAAATTTGCAAAGGCAAGCGTTACAATCGCGAAACGCTGGAAGTTAAATATAAAGGCAAGAGCATTTCCGATGTACTCGAAATGACAATTGAGGATGGCTGCAAGTTTTTCGAAAATATTCCGAGAATCCAGCGCAAATTGCAGACACTGCTTGATGTAGGCTTAGGTTATATGCGTCTGGGACAACCTGCTACGACATTGTCTGGGGGCGAAGCACAGCGTGTTAAGCTGGCTTCCGAGCTGTATCGCCGGAGTACAGGGAAAACGATGTACATTTTGGATGAGCCGACGACAGGCCTGCATGCTGATGATATTGACCGTCTGTTGATGGTGCTGCACCGCCTAGTTGATTCGGGTGAATCGGTACTCGTCATTGAGCATAATCTGGACGTCATTAAGACAGCCGATTATTTGATCGATTTGGGACCGGAAGGCGGAAGCGGCGGAGGAATGATCGTTGCAACGGGAACGCCGGAGGAAGTGGCGAAGGTAGACAAGTCCTATACAGGGAAATACCTGAAGCCAATTATGGAGCGTGACCGGGAACGAACCATTCAGCGGCGTGAGACGGAATCTTCCGTTGCTGCAGCCTCTAATTAAGCTTGGTGTTGCAAGGCTAGCTAACCGATGTTGGCTAGCCTTTTTTTTCTATGTCTGATTTTGCCTCTATTCACATTCCATAACGGTTTCAGGTTATAAGGTTGGGCAAAGCTGGACAACGTATAAGGAGATAGTTAAAGCCGCATCGCAAGCATTTCCTTAGTGTCCGCCTAAAGCGTTCTGTAAGAACGCAGCTTCGTAAGCATCAACTATTGTTTTCGGATTTCACCCTTAGCGAGGAAAAGAATCAAGAAATCAGAAAACAAAGCGGCCGGAAGTTCAACCTTTCTAGCAGTGGCGACCAACTCCCTCATGCTAATCAATCGTTCAGCTTATATGGATGGACAAACGTGACAAAGTTGTTACGAAAACAGATTCGGACTTGCGTCAGGCGCATGGAAAAGATAACATATAGGTTAGGATAGGATGCGTATGGCCAAATAGATTTTTTAGTTTGGAAGACAGGTCCTAAAGCAAGTGGAATGGAGCAAAAGCTTAACTGTGGGAGGGGTCATTCAAATGTTTTTGGCAGAAGAAGCAGCACAAGCGACCAGCAACATTAATACGTTTGACTGGTTCATGCTTGCGTTTACAATTTTGTTATTGATCGGCTTTGTCCGGTTGGTCAGAGAGCGCAAGAAGAACATTTTCGCGATTGGTTTCACAGCTGTATCTTTGGGGTTGTTCGTGTTTATTGATTACATCATGATCACCAAAGTATGGTTGGCATAAGGAAAAACAAAAAAAGTCCGCCCAAGTTGAATCCAACCTGGGCGGACTTTTTTTGATAGCTACTTGACAATATACTAGTGATCCGATAGGATTTAAATCAAAACTGACTGACGAGTCAATCGATGGAGGCGATGCTGTTATCGGGACCGTAGATCGCAATACGGCGAACAATGCGGAGCGCAAACGCCAAATTATGGAGTCCGCACTGAAACGTTTTGCCCTTCATGGTTACCATTCGACGAAAGTATCGGATATCGTAGCGGATGCAGGTGTCGCACAAGGCACTTTCTATTGGTATTTTAAAAGCAAGGAAGCTATAGCTATAGAAATTGTTCAGGATGGCCGGGAGAGGCTGCTTACGGTTATTGGACAAGGCTACCGTAAAAATGCTGGTTCGGTGCAGGATATGGTATCGGCCTCCGAGCATCTACTGACCGAGCTGTTTCATTTTGCCAAGCAAAATCGTTACTTAATGGGCATGCTGCTTGATGGCACGGGCTTCAGCGAAGTCGTTAGACAGGAAATAACGGTAACTCAAATGGCGATGGAGCAATCTTTTGTGCTAAATATTGAACGCGCCACTGAGCTGGGCATGCTGCCGGGTACCATTGATGCCAAGCTGCGAGCGGCATTTCTGATGAGCCTCATTGAAGGCGTGCTGTCTCGTTGGCTGTTTCGCAGTTCGCCGGAAAGCGATGCTATTGCGGTAAAATCTGCGGAATTGCTGGCTGCGGAAACGGCGCGATTTGAATTTTTCGGATTATTAGGCATTTAGCTGCATTTCCCTGCGAAAGCCGGACACATTAATAAGCAACCATACAATATTAGAGAAGCTATGAAGGAGAGAGTGGAAGATGAGGATTCAAACGAAAAAAACAACATTATTTATGATGACAGCTATTTTGCTGTTGGCTGTTATTGTGGCGGGCTGCGGCTCGAAGAGCGGCAACAGCGAAAATGCAGGTTCGGCTTCGCCTACAGCGGAAGCAGGGACAGCGGCTCCTGCCAATTTGCTGGAGCAGGTGAAGCAAGCTGGTGTAATCAAGGTAGGCTTGATGGGAACTTATGCGCCGTATAACTTTTTGAACGACAACAAGGAAATGGATGGCTTCGATGCGGATATTGCAAAAGAAATAGCCAAGCGCCTTGGTGTAAAAGCCGAGTTTGTCGCACAGGAGTTTTCCGGTATGATTGCCGGTCTGCAAGCGAAAAAATTTGATGTAGTCATCAGCCAAATGACGATTACGGACGAGCGCAAGGAGCAAATGGATTTTACAGAGCCGTATATTACGAACTCCGTTAAAATCATCGTTGCCGAGAAAAACGACACGATTACGAAGCTGGCTGATTTTAAAGGCAAAAACATTGGAGTAGGACTCGGCACAAACGATGAAACGTATCTTCGCAAAACGGTGCTTCCTGAAGTCGGCGACTTCACCATCAAAACCTATGATGATGTAATCACGTCGCTGCAGGATTTGAATGCAGGCCGTATTGATGCGACGATCAACAACATGTATGCACTAAAACCGATCGTCGAGAAAAATAGCTTCAAAATCAAAGCAGTTGGCGACCCAATCAAATCGGACCAAGCAGGCATCGCGGTGCGCAAGGACAATCCGGAATTCCGCGACGCGCTGAACGAAGCTTTGAAGGCGATGAAAGCTGACGGCACATATAAAACTATTTTTGTAAAATGGTTCGGCGAGGAGCCAGCGGCGGAATAAGCCCGGCTCTCGTCACAATATATGGATTTATAAGTTTCACCTTGCAAAACCACGTAAACGGAAGGGAACCTTCACGTTATGAATCTCGTTTTTGAAAATTTCTTTTTTCTGCTCAAGGGCGCTTATTATACGCTGCTGCTGACGATTATGTCGATGTTTTTTGGCCTCATCATCGGTGGAGTAGTAGCGATTGCCCGTTTGAAGGGCAACCGCCCCATTCGGCTATTGGCGCGGGGTTACGTCTCAATTATTCGCGGAACCCCGGTGCTTATCCAAATTTTTGTCGTTTATTATGGGCTGGTTGATTACGGCATTGTGTTCGGTCCGCTGACGGCGGCAACTCTGGCGCTGAGCATTAATGTGGGGGCGTATTTATCGGAGACGTTCCGCGGGGCGATTTTGTCCATTCCAAAGGGACAGATGGAGGCCGCTTATGCGACGGGCATGACCTCATGGCAGGCGCTGTACCGGATCGTGCTTCCGCAGGCGGCGAGGGTGGCCATACCGCCAATGGGCAATACGTTTATCGGAATGCTCAAGGAGACATCACTTGTTTCTTTTATTACCGTAACCGAGCTGCTGCGACAGGCGAATTTGCTTATTGCGCAGTATTACGTCAATATGCCGTTTTATATCGGAATTGGAGTTATGTACTGGGTGATGAGCACCGCTTTTTCAGCTATTTTGGAAGCTATTGAGAAGCGCTTGTCCAAGGCTTATTAAGGTTGGGGCGTGAGAAATACGATGATTAAGACGGAGAAATTAACGAAATCTTTTCAGGGCGCCGAGGTGCTAAAGGGCATTAATCTTCAGGTCGATGCGGGGGAGATCATTGTGCTGCTTGGGCCAAGCGGTTCGGGAAAAAGCACGCTGCTTCGCTGCCTGAATGGGCTGGAGACGCTAAGCGGAGGCAGTATTGAGATGAACGGTGTTCGCCTGGATACACAAATGAAGCCACGCGAGCGCAATCAGAATGTCCGAACCATACGACGTCATAGCGGGATGGTATTTCAGCAGTTTAACTTGTACCCGCATAAAACGGCGCTGGGCAACGTCATTGAATCGCTGCTCGTCGTGAAAAAGCTGCCAAGAAGCGAAGCCGTCGCTATCGGCAAAAAAATGCTGGAGCGCGTCGGGCTTGAAGGCAAGCTGGATGCTTATCCATCAAGGCTGTCTGGCGGGCAGCAGCAGCGGGTAGCGATTGCCCGGGCGCTCGCGATGGAGCCGGATGTTTTATTGTTTGACGAGCCTACGTCTGCGCTTGATCCGGAATTGGTCGGCGAGGTGCTCGATGTGATGCAGCAGCTGGCACGCGAAGGGATGACGATGCTGGTGGTGACGCATGAAATGGCTTTCGCCCGTCATGTAGCGAACCGGGTTGTGTTTATGGATGACGGGCAAATTGTCGAGGAGGCTGCGCCGGAGGTGTTTTTCGACCATCCGGCTACCGAACGGGCTCGCCGATTTCTGAACAAGCTGGGCCAGCACAGAGGATTGCAGCAAGAGCAGCAATAACGAACAACAAAGTTAAAGTAGGAGGCTTGGCCTTCGATTCTTACGAAAGAAAGAGGGTACACCGCAATGAAGGTTACAACAACATGGACAGGCAAACGTGCATTTACATCTGTAGGGCCATCAGGCTACAGCGTTGGGATGGATGCGACAGCAGCATATGGCGGCGACGGGCAAGGAGCTACACCGATGGAGCTGCTGCTGGCGGGCCTCGCGGGCTGTATCGGCATCGATATTACGATGATTATGGATGCGTTCCTTGGTTCAATCACCAGCATCGAGATTGATGCGGAAGGCACGCGCAAAGAGGAGATGCCGAAGGGCTTTACGGCCATCGATCTTATTTTCAAAGTGAATGGCGATGTGCCGGATTACCGCATTTGGAAAGCGATTGAGCTGGGCAAGGAAAAATATTGCGCGGTCTCGGATTCGCTGAAAGCGGACATTCGTTACCGGCTTGTGCTTAACGGGGTAGAAATGACGCGGGGATAAGCGTGTTGGAGCATATATAAAAGAAAGAGTCGAATTCCAAGGCAGCCGTGAGCGGTCCGGAATTCGACTCTTTCTTTTAAAGAATAGATCATCTAGATTGGGAGGTTAAGAAAATTTTTATGGAAATAAGTAGGGATATTATGAGTGTTATTATCACTAAAAGCAGTAAGCCGCATGCTAAAAATAATGGATGAATGGAGACTAATGTATCGAAAGTTAGCGTTCCAGAGTTAATAAGAAAAGCACCACCAGAAAAGGACAAAATAAAAATCAGCATCACAATAGAGCTGCCATTTGTTCCACTATAGTAAATAGAGGGAATGAGCAGTGATAAGTAAATAAAACCCATGGACAACGCTGCGAATAAGGTAAGAATATGAACCGAGAATGAAAGATCGCTAAACAAGTAATAATAAAATATATTCAGCAATAATAAGCATAAAAACATAATTATGCCATCCTGCTTTCTCATCTTCCTGATATACAGGTATTATAAGAGCGCAGAAATAGACAGGGATAAACACATTCAAAGCTAACACGCCAGTCGAACCAAGATAATAAATAGCCAAAATAGCCACAATAGCTAAAAGTATAAAGGGAATGGTTTTCACCTTGCTTTTTAACACTAATAAATCTTTAATAATTAGACCTTGCATCAGATGACTCCCCTTTAATATATGATCTCATGATGTTTTCAAGGTTCCCCTGCTGAGTTATATTTGAAACTTTTTCTGTGAATACTATTTTTCCTTTATGCATGAATGTAATTTTATTCGCTATACGTTCAACATCTGATAATATATGAGATGATATGAGAACGCAGCTGTTATTTTCTGTAACAAATTCTTTCAGAACATCTAAAATTTCAATTCTCATCACAGGGTCTAGCCCGCTTGTAGCTTCATCTAAAATCAATAAATTAGGCCGATGCGACAACGCAACAGAAAAATTTAATTTTACTTTCATGCCTTTAGAAAATTCATTTATTTTTTTGTGTAGGGGTAAATTGAAATTTTCTAAATAATGATAGTAAGTCTTTTCATCCCATCGTTCATAGATGTTAGACATAATCAAATTAAATCGTTTTGGAGTTAGCAGTCCGTGTAAGTAATTTTCGTCAAAAACCACTCCTATTCTATTTTTAATGTATGATGAATTATCTGCGTAACTTTTATTGAATACTATAAGTTCTCCTTTTTCTGGACTCAATAGGTTCAGAAGTAATTTCATTAAAGTAGTTTTTCCAGCTCCGTTTTCTCCAATTAACCCCATGATATCGCCTTGCAGCAATTCTAGATTTATATTATTTAAAGAGAAATCTGAATAACTCTTGTAGAGTTCGTTCACAGTTAGTACTTTTTCCAAGCCTAGCCCTCCTCATTTTGTATGATGAATTTCCAAGTTAAGTGCTACACTTGTCTCCCGGTTGCCGCAAGTTCGTAGGTTTACGCAGTCCATCGCTGGAGGGTGGCTTGCTGCTATGCTGTCCAAGCAACGCATGAAAGTTATTTGCGATTTCATGATTGCCTTTGCAGATTATATGAATCTGTTCATGTGTGAGCTCCATCCCTCAGGCTCCCTTTACTACTCTGTCCTCTCTAACTTCGACAGGTATTTATGGAAACCCTTGTAATAAAAAGGGCTCTCTGGATATTCACAGAGACACCTAAGTAGTAACAAATAGAATCCAATAGATTTGAGCTTAGTGGTAAAAACACATTACTTGTTTGGCAACATGTAGTGTCGGTTAAATTAACAAAAGTAGCAGGTTGCTTTCTGTCATTGAGATAGCCCGTTAGATAAAGGCGATTGGTATTGTATGAAGGGGCAAAGCTTTACATAAGGTAGTACTTAATGTCTTGATCCGAAGGAACGAAGGGAGCTTTATACACCATCATTGCCTTTGTTTCATGATGGTTGCAATAGCGAACGTTTTCGTGGGGGAAAAGGTATGCGTAAGGATTTCACTTGTGGGACAATCCGGAATCTGTTTTTGGGTTGCTCTTAGAGTACGCTAGTATTTAACGCGGGGAATGTTATTTATTAGCGGCATGTAATGATTTCAAGCCCTTGTCCACAGTCTCCTTGCAAAAAAAACGGCCGCATCCTCACCGGATGCAGCCGCCCTTTTCAACCTATACCCACCACATTTCGCCCAGTGGTTCTTTAATCAGCACTTGCTGCAGGTTTTGCACCGCTTTGGTGAAACCTTCGTCAACGGACATCAGGCCGTCCTCGTGCTCAATGCTTACGACATAGTCGTAGCCAACCAGACGAAGCGCGCTAATAATGTCCGCCCATACCTTCAGGTCATGCCCGAAGCCTACAGTACGGAATTGCCAAGCGCGATCCAGCATCAGCGAATACGATTGCATATCCGTTACGCCGTGATGGTTGACGTTGATTGGATCAATCGTCGTATCCTTAGCATGGAAATGGTGAATCGCGCCAGCGCGTCCCAAAATATGAACGGCTTGAACCGGGTCAATACCTTGCCACCACATATGGCTCGGATCCAGGTTGGCGCCGATAACCGGACCAACCGCTTCACGAAGGCGAAGCAGCGTTGCCGGGCTGTGAACGGAGAAGCCGCCATGCAGCTCAAGTCCGATTTTTACGCCGTGTTTGACAGCAAGTGCGCCGATTTCGGTCCAGTAAGGAATGACTTTATACTCCCACTGCCAAGCCAAAATTTCTTGAAAATCATTTGGCCAAGGCGCAACCGGCCAGTTCGGATATTTAGCATCCTCGTGGTCGCCTGGGCAGCCGGAAAATGTATTAACGACAGGAACGCCCAAGCGGCCTGCGAGCTCAATCGTTTTGCGAATAGTGGCGTCATCCGCAGCAGCGAGATGCTTTTGTGGGTGCAGCGGATTAGCGTGGCAGCTCAGGGCGCTGATGATCAGGCCGCGTGATTCTACCGCATGCTTAAACGCTTTCAACTTTTCCTCGTCAGCAAGCAGGACATCAGGATCACAGTGGGCTGTGCCAGGGTAACCGCCAGTGCCGATTTCAATAGCATCCAGTCCTTTGGCAGCTATGTAATCGAGCGCTTCTTCAAATGACTTCTGTGCGAAAAGCACGCTGAATACTCCTAATTTCATGTGCAATCATTCCTCCTATTTATAAGAAAAGCTAATTCTCATTATACCATTGCCCGATTGCCGATATCTAATGAAAAGTGCAAATTTGACATAATCGCATATAAACAAAACAAAAGGTTACCAAAAGCTTTCTCGTTCGTACAAGTTATAGATAAGACTTGACAGTTTTTTCTGACCATAAGCTATAATTTTGAATAGAAACTGCCGAAAACAATGGAGAAGCCACAGGAGAGCGGGAGGAACAAAGAGATGGCAAGTGTCATGCTGGTAGATGATGATCCAGATATACGCGAGCTCATGCACGCGCAGCTTAGCAGTGAGGGATTTCAGACGATTCAGGCAAGCCACGGCATAGAGGCCATTCGGCTGCTGCGAAAGCAAAAAGCAGATTTAGTGGTGCTTGATGTGATGATGCCCTTCATGGATGGCTGGGAGCTATGTAAATATGTAAAGGAAGAATACCCGAATATCCCTGTGCTGATGGTAACAGCAAAGCGTGAAATTAATCAGAAAATCAAAGCGTTTGGCCTGGGAACTGATGATTATATGGTGAAGCCTTTCGAGCCCTATGAGCTAGTGCTGCGTGTTCGGGCATTGTTGAAACGCTACCGAATTGAAGCGTCAATGCGGCTGCAGTTGGGCGATTTTGTGCTGGATCGGCATACGTTTGAGGTGATGCAGGGGCAGGCACGGGTGGCGCTGCCGCTGAAGGAATTTGAGCTGCTGTTCAAGCTGGCGGGCAACCCGGGTAAAATTTTCACACGCAACGAGCTGATCAGCCAAATTTGGGGTCCGCAGTTTTTCGGCGATGAGCGGACAGTGGATGTACATATTAAGCGATTGCGCGAACGTTTTGCAGAAATGGATGCGCCGTTTACGATTGTGACCAAGCGGGGGCTTGGCTACAGGCTCGAAATGGTGGACGCATGCTAAGAACCTTATATGTAAGGGTTATTATTAGTTTTATAACAGCGGTGCTGGTTGGTCTGGTCAGCGCCTTCTTCATTACGATTACGCTGTTTAAGGACCAGGTGATCACCGAGGTGCAGAAGGAGGTTCTGCAATACGGACATTCGATTGCCGCTTTATATGAGCAGTATGGCATTGAGGAAGCGAAGCGAATTGTTACTCTATTAGAGCCTACCCCGACCTATAAATATATGGTTATGGATGACAAGGGCTGGCTCACCGAGGAGGGGAAGCTGTTTGCGGAATTTGGCATTGCTCCCGGAGGCAGCATTTCAACATCTGTATTAAACGGCGAGCCGTTTGTGGATTTTGATTTTGGGTTCACGGAAGGCAAAGGCCTCGTGCTCGGGATGCCGTTTACTTCTGATCATAAAACGTACGCGTTGTTCGTGCACCAGCCGACGAGCAAGACTGTTATTTTCAACCAGATGCTCTTCGTTGCTCTTGCTGTTGTGCTCGGGGTAGGCGGTCTGTGCATCTTTGTGGCCGCCATCTATTTGGTGCGTCCGCTTAAAGAAATGAAGCAGGCGGTAGAGCGGATGGCGAGTGGGCGCTTCGACATTCAGCTAAGATCAGGCAAGCGTACAGATGAGCTCGGGCAGCTGGCCCAAAGCTTTAGCGGCATGGCGAAGGAAATTGAGCAGATGGATGAACTGCGCGGGCAATTTGTAAGCAGCGTCTCGCATGAGATTCAATCGCCGCTGACGTCGATTGCCGGATTTTCGAGAATGCTTATGCTGGATGCGGTGGAAGATCCCGAGCAGAAGCAGCGGTATCTAAACATTATTTATACAGAAAGCCAGCGTCTGTCGCGCCTTAGCGATAATTTGCTTAAGCTGGCGGAACTGGATTCGGCAGTGCCTGCTTTTGATCCGGTTACCTACGATCTCGATGAGCAACTGCGCCAAGTTATTGTGGTCTGCGAGCCGCAGTGGTCCGAAAAATCGATTGAGATGATACTGGATCTGCCCCATGTGAAAATAAATGCCGATGAGGATGGGCTTAGCCAAGTATGGATAAATGTAATCGGCAATGCGATCAAATTTGCTCCGGAAGGCGGATATATACGCATTGAAATGAGCTTTGATACAGACAGCATTAAAGTATCCGTATCGGACAATGGCAGCGGGTTTCCTGACGAAGACGGCTTTAGGCTGTTTGAACGATTTTATAAGGCGGACAAGTCGCGCAGCAAAAAGCTGGGCGGAAGCGGCCTAGGCCTCTCCATCGCCCAGAAAATCGTCAATTTGCATCAAGGCGTCATCCGTATTACAAACCGGGTGGAAGGCGGTGCGCGCGTAGACGTGACGCTGCCGAGCATGGCAGCCAAAAAGCGCATTTCCTGACGGGCTTAAGCAGCCGCTTGCATCCGCACGGAAGAAGGGATAATGACAAGACCATCCCTCGATAGCTTGCCATTTCACTTCTACAAATGCGAACCACGCAAAAAAAAGGGCTGCCTGCATCATTTTTTTTGCATGGTTCACGTTATGTTCATACAGAAAGTTTAACGTTGAGGTATACACGCGAGTAGGAGGGGTTCTGGTTGAATGGTTTAATCCGCTTTTCAATGAATAAAGTGGCCGCAATGGTTATATTGATTGCCCTGCTTGTAGCAGGGGGGCTATACTCAACGGCGACTCTGAAAATGGAGACGATCCCTGATATCTCGTTTCCAGTCGTCATGATTCAAACCTCATATCCGGCACCGCCAATGGATGTGATGGATGAGGTGACGAAGCCGATTGAGGATAAAATCGCGAACATACAAGGGTTGGATACACTCAGCTCAACATCCAGCGATAATATTTCCAGCGTCGTTGTCCAGTTTAAGCAGGGCTACGATGTAAAGGAGAAAAAGACGGAGCTGGAAGGCCTGTTGCAGGAGGTAGCACTTCCGGCTGGCGCGAGTACGCCAAAGGTTTTGACCTTCGGCTTTTCCTCCCAGCCTGCTTATTACTTAACGCTATATGCCGGGGAAGGCATGTCGCAAATGGAGCTCAACAAGCTTTACGAGGATAGCATTAAGCCATCGCTGGAAGGTGTTAATGGTATTGACCATGTTAATTCTATTGGAGTTAGTTCAACCTCGCTCGATATTTTGCTGGACGCAGATGCTTTATCCGTGTTCAACTTGTCGGCGGTAGAGGTAACCAGTGCCATTCAATCCGCTCTGACGGATGGTGCAGTCGGTTCAGTAGAGCTGGACGGCAAATCGCAGATGGCGCGGGTGACGGGTGATTTGAACAGCATTTACGGCCTTCGCAATTTGGAGTTTGCCACGAGTACAGGCCAAACGGTGCTGCTTCAGGATTTAGGGGATGTCCAGGCCGTGAACGAATCGAAGTTTATTGCCCGCTACAACAATCAGCCTGCGCTGGGCATTCGTCTCTACAAGATGAGCGAAGCCAATGCGGTTGATTTCTCCAATGAAGTCAATACGGTGCTGGCCGATTGGGAAACAAAGCAGCCAGCGGTTACGTTCCAAAAAATTTACGATGGCGCAGATGAGGTTAGAAAATCGATCAGCGGCATTTTAAAGGAAGGCTTTATCGGGATTGCCCTTGCCTCGCTTATGATTCTGCTATTCCTTCGCAATATTCGGATGACGTTGATCGTTCTCGTCTCGATTCCACTCTCGATTCTGATCACGCTGATTATGATGTCGAGCATGAATATTACGCTGAACATTATGACGCTCGGCGGCATGTTCATCGCCATTGGGCGAATTGTGGACGATAGTATCGTCGTCATTGAGAACATATACAGCAACCTGGAAAAAGCGCAGGAGCGCGGCGAATCCGTCATTATTATGGCTACCCGCCAAGTTTCCATGGCGATCACATCCTCGACGCTCGTTACGGCAGGCGTGTTCCTGCCACTCGCCGTTGTTGGCGGCATCGTTGGACAGATGTTCCGGCCATTCGCGCTGACGGTATCATGTGCTCTGCTTGCTTCACTGGTCGTGGCGCTGACGGTCATTCCCATGATGACAAAGCTGCTCGTACTGCGCAGCCGCAAGCAGATTAAGCAGAACGAGCATGCGCATGACGGCAAAGTAACGCGTCTATATGAGCGTATTCTAGTATGGTGCTTGTCTAATCGGATCAAAACCTTGCTGATGTCGCTTGTCATGCTTGTTGTGACCATGGCGATTACGATTCCGAATTTGGCAGTTAACTTCCTGCCTTCGAGCGGCCCGGAGAAGCTCGTGTTCTTCCAAGTGAAGTATCCATATGAAACGTCACTGGAAAGCAATGACATGCAGTCACAGGAAATTGAGAAGATGCTGCTGGATGCCAAAGACAGCCAGGGCGGCGCCCTGTTCACCTTCGTGGAGTCCTTGGTTGGATATGCGGACAGTGACGATACCGTTCCTTATACAACCTCGCTTACCGCTGAGATCAGCGAAGCAGAGGATGCAACGCTGGTCTTGAACAACTATGTGGAGCTGATTAAAAACCAGTTGCCGCAAGGCACGGAAGTAACGGGAGAGATGGCAAGCGGTGGTGGAGGTCTTAACGGAGGAAGCTTCTCTTATGTGCTGAAAGGTGACGATCAACAGTTGCTTGAGCAGGGGGCCGCACTCGTCAAGGGTAAAATGAAGGAATTCCCTGAGCTTACTAAAATCACGGATACGCTTAGCGACGCCAAAACGGAAATAAGCATTACCGTTTCGCAGACGAAGGCTAGAGAGCTTGGACTTAATCCTGCTGAGGTCAGAGATTCAGTTCGGATGTGGCTTGCAGAGCAGCGTCTTGGAGATATTCGCTTTGATAATGTTTTGTATTCCACAGTGGTCAAGCTTCGCGATGAAGATAAAGGCTCGCTTGAGAAGCTTGGCAAAATGCCGATTTCATCGCCAACGGCAGGCATCGTTTATTTGCAAGAGGTGGCCAAAGTAGAGGAAGTACAGGCCCCTGCTGCATTGAGCCGGGAATCGCGCTCGCAGGTCGTGAAGATGTCGGCTACCATTGATGCAGCAGACCAGACTGAGGTCAGCACAAGAGTGGCGGCAGCGCTGGATGCAATTGAGCTTCCAACAGGTGTATCTACCGAGATACAAGGCGTGTCGGAGGACATCGCCGAAAGCTTCACGCAGCTGTTTATGGCTATGGCTGTATCCATCGCTATCGTTTATTTTATACTGGTTCTGTGCTTCGGCAATGCCAGCACGCCGTTCGCGATTCTGTTCTCGCTGCCGCTCGCCATTATTGGCGGTTTGCTAGGCCTGCTGGTTACGAATGAATCCATTAATATTACATCTCTCATTGGATTTATGATGCTGATCGGCATCGTCGTTACCAATGCGATCGTATTGCTCGACCGAGCGCAGCAGCTGCGGCATGAAGGCTTCTCCGTCCGCCATGCGCTGGTCGAAGCAGGCAGAGTCCGGCTGCGTCCGATTATTATGACAGCAGGGGCAACGATAGTAGCGATGATACCTCTGGCAATGGGCACTGGTGAAGGCGTACTTATTTCTAAAGGGCTCGCGGTCGTTGTTATCGGCGGCTTGATCACTTCTACACTGCTTACGCTTGTAGTCGTGCCAGTCGTATATGAGATGCTTGAGGCGATTAGCAACAAGCTGTTCCGCAAAGGGAAAGGCCAAGCTGCACCAGTGGATTTTAATAAGCCTGCCAATTTGGAAGGCTAAACATTTAGCACATAAATGGTTAAGAGGGTTAACAATATAGAGGGGAGCTGGAATATATGTTTTTTCGTTTGATCAAGCAGGAGCGGCGAAGCAAAGCCGCACTCGCAGCCGTGTTTGCAATGGCTTTAATGGCTGCGGGATGCTCGAGCGCGGCACCTGCTGCAGAAGAGACAGTAGTAGAGCAGCAAGTGACAGTCATTAAAACAGAGGCGGCAGCCACGCACAGCATGGGAGATCCGCGCGAGCAGGTCGCTGAGGTAAGCGCCTCGGTTCGTCTGGACATTCCGACGATGGCTTCCGGCAAAATCGCCCGCGTGCTTAAGAACAATGGCGACACGGTTCAAAAAGGAGAAGCCATCATTCAATTGGAGTCGAATCTCGCAGTGCTTGACCGTAAGCGCGCGGAAACCAGCCTGTCAGCAGCAGAGCAATCTTTAGTAAAAGCAAAGCAGGATATTGCTTCAAGCCGCTCTACCTTGCTGAATAATATTGCTAATCTGGAGACGCAGTACATTCAGGCTAGTGCCGGTGATGATCAAAATTTGATTGATGCCGCACGTCGCAATCTGGAGTCGGCCAAGCAGCAGCTTGCCGATTTGGATAATGGCAGCTCGCTATCGGGCTTGCAATCCCAAATCGATGCGGCTAGATTAGCCGTCGAGCAGGCTGATATTCAGCTGGACAGCTATCAAATTACCGCTCCAGCAAGCGGTACGATTACTGATTTTGCCGTGAGCGAGGGCATGACGATAAACGCAGGTACAGTAGTAGCTGTCGTGCAGAATGTGAAGCAAATTTCGATTAAGACCGAGCTTAGCGAACCGGCTGCGGAGCTAGCCCGCGGCAAGTCAGAGCTCGTTTACTACAATTCGGAGAATCCATCTGTGAAGAAAAAAGCGAAAGTGGTCTATCTCGCTTCGGTACCTAATGCAAAAACGAGAATGTACGCGCTTGAGCTCACAACGGACAATGCGGATGGCTCGCTCAAGCCAGGAAGTCGCGTTCAAGTGGAGCTGACGACCGTTGCAGAGGAAAATGTAATTGCTGTTCCTTCGCTGAGTATTGTACGTGAAGGCAGCGAAACCTTCGTTATGCTGTCCAATGCAGGTACAGCTGAGAAGCGCGCAGTTAAACTGGGCCGCATCAATGGCGTCTATCAGGAAGTGATAGAAGGGCTGAAAGAGGGAGAGACCGTTGTCGTCTCCGGCCAGCATACGCTGAGCGACGGGCAGAAGATTGAGAACGAAGAGGCTGCGAAGCAGTCCTAAGGAAGAGGGAAGCAAGGGAGGGAGCGGCAAGGAGGCTCCTTCCTTTTTTTATTTTTAAAAGAAAGTTTGGCAGCATGTCTGGACTTTCTATTATTTTGTCAACAATGTATGGTGGAATAGCTGGCGGCGGTTTGTTACACTAGTAGCAACAGATTGCTAACTATTGAGGAGAATGTGCGGTACTATGAAAGCAAATATAAGGCGTCAAGATGTAGAGTTGCTTGCTCCGGCGGGCGACTGGGAATGTATGCGGGCGGCGGTTGCGAACGGTGCGGATGCTGTCTTTTTTGGTGTGGAAAAATTCAATGCGCGTGCGAGAGCGAATAATTTCCGCAGCGAGGAGCTGCCAGAGATTATGGCCTTTTTGCACAGCTATGGCGTGCAGGGCTTTTTGACGTTTAACATTCTCGTATTTGAGGACGAGCTTCGCGATGCTCAGACGCTCATTGAAATGTGTATAGATGCAGGTGTAGATGCGGTTATCGTGCAGGATTTGGGACTCGTGAAGCTCATTCGCGAGCTTTCCCCAGATTTTCCGATTCATGGATCGACGCAAATGACGATTACTTCTCCAGAAGCGGTCGAATTTACGAAGCCGTTTAATATGGAGCGCGTCGTCCTTGGCCGCGAAAATAACCTGAAGCAAATTAAAACGATTGGCGAGCAGGCGAAGCTTCCGATGGAAGTGTTTGTGCATGGCGCGTTATGCGTATCGTATTCCGGTCAGTGTCTGACGTCGGAAATGTGGGGCGGACGCTCGGCGAACCGCGGCGAATGCGCGCAGGCATGCCGTCTGCCTTACGATCTAATGGTCGATGGCAAGCATCAGCCGATGGGCGATATTTCGTATTTGCTGTCGCCAAAGGATTTAGCGGCGATCGATCTCGTCCCTGAGCTGATTGAAGCAGGCGTCGTTTCCTTCAAAATCGAAGGACGTCTCAAAAGCCCGGAATACGTCGCCAACGTGGTCAGCAAATATCGCAAGGCGATAGATAAATATTTTGACGGCGATCTGTCCAAGCCATCGGTAGAGGAAGTTCGCGAATTGCAGCAAAGCTTCTCGCGCGGCTTCACACATGGCTTTCTGTCTGGCACGAACAATAAAATGCTAGTTGAAGGCACGTTTCCCAAAAGCCGCGGCGTCTTTATTGGCCGTGTCGAGCGTATTCTTCGCGATGCTGTAACCATCCGTCTGGAAGCTCCGCTTAAGCGTGGCGATGGCGTCGTTTTCGATGCTGGCGATCCGACGAAGAAGGAAGAGGGCGGCCGCGTCTACGACATTCGCCGCCAAGGCGTGAAGATTGAAGGGGAAGCGCAGGAAGGCACGCTGCTGGAGCTCGTTCCAGGACGCAGCGACGTTGATTTGCGCAAGGTGCATGTGGGCGACCGCGTATGGAAGACGAATGACCCGGCGCTGGATAAGCGTCTGCGTGCGACCTATGAGACGGAGAAGCCATACCGCGTTTTCCCGCTTCATGTATCGGTAACAGGCCAGCTCGGCGAGCCGCTGCGGACGATATGGACGGATATGCAGAAGGGGACGACGGTAGAGGTGGTCTCTGAGCTGCTGCTGGAGCAGGCGCAGAAGCGTCCGATGGATGCCGAACTGCTTGCCGATCAACTGGGCCGTCTAGGCGGAACGGTTTATCAGCTTGACCATCTGGAAGTGCTGCTTGAGGGCGAACTGATTGTGCCCGTGCGTGAGCTCAACCGGATGCGCCGCGAAGCGGTAGAGCATTTAGCTGGAGAACGCCCAAAGCCGCCCGTTTATGTGAAAAATAACATCGACCCGCTGGCAGACACCGCGGATCAAGAGGCTGTTCCAGCCGCTGCCTCCGGCTATTCGCACGAAGGCGATCTTGCGCCGCGCCTGACGGCTCTATGCCGCGGCTTGCCGCAAGTCGAAGCGGCAATTGCCGCCGATGTCGATATGATTTACGCTGATTTTGAATTTATTAAGCAATTTCCGGCGGCTGTAGAGCTGGCGCGAGCGGCAGGCAAGCCTATCGCTCTGGCAACCCCGCGCATTCATATGCCGGGTGAAAACGGCTACCATGCCAACATTTTGAAGCTTAAGCCAGATGCGGTGCTTGTCCGCAATACGGGTGCGCTTTATTATTATTTGCGCGCCAAGGCTGAAAACCCGGATCAACCATTCCCTAAGCTGATTGGCGATTTCTCGCTGAATGTGGCTAATCACAAGACGGTGAAGCTTTTTGAAGAAGTTGGCCTCGATATGATTACGCCGTCCTATGACCTGAACATTCAGCAAATGATGGACATGCTGAACAAGGCCAATACGGCGAAGCTGGAAGTCGTAATCCAGCAGCATTTGCCAATGTTCCATACGGAGCACTGTGTCTATTGCACCTTCATGAGTGAAGGCACCAACTTCACGAACTGTGGACGTCCGTGTGAAGATTCGCGCGCTTCCTTGCAGGACCGTATTGGCATGTCCCATCCGGTTCGCGTAGACGAAGGCTGCCGCAATACGGTGTACAATGCGATTGAGCAATCGGGCGCTGAATATATCAAGCAATTTTTGGAGCTGGGCATTCCATCATTCCGCGTCGAGTTTCTGGAAGAAACGCCGGAGCGGGTAACGGAAGTGCTGTCCCTTTACCGCGATGCGCTCGATGGTCGTATTACGGGAACGAAAGTATGGCGCACACTTAAAGCAACGAACCAAATCGGCGTAACGCGCGGACAATTGGTGAAGTAAGAAAGCAGAAAGATGGGAGCCGGCATTGCGGGAAACGCAGTGCCGGCTCTTTTTGAAGGATATAAAAAATTACTCTCTGGACGAATTTTGAGCTTGTCTCAGCAAGAAGAATTTACGAAAAAATGGGCTTCATCCTGCAAGAAACGCGCCTGCAAACGTTGTCGAATAAAGAGCTTCTGGAAGAGCGCTGGGAACGGGAAGTCTAACCTGATCTTCAGGCCACTCTAACAGTTTGACACCGCCATGCGGCTCGCTTAGCATAGGAAGAAGCAGGCTGCAATTAAGAGCCGTAGTTACTGAGATCACTGGAGCGCTCATAACGATAAGTGAGCCGCATAACGGATAGGGATAAGCGGGGTAATGGTGAGGATGGACGTACAATGGTATGCAGGTTGGAGACATGTATTTAAGCTGGACCCGGAGCGCAGCATCTCGGACGAGGAACTGGATGCAATTTGCATGTCGGGTACAGACGCCGTATTAGTAGGAGGCTCTAGCGGTGTGACGTTTGAGAATACCGTAGATTTAATGGCGCGCATTCGCCGTTATGCGGTAGATTGCGCGCTGGAGGTCTCAACGATGGATGCGGCGGTTCCCGGCTTTGATGGCTATTTTGTACCGCTCGTATTGAACACGAGCCAGGCCGAGTGGATTAATGGCCGCCAGACAGAAGGGCTGCAAGCATTCGGCTCTTTCATTCCTTGGGAGGAAACGGCGGCGCAAGGTTATATTATATTGAATGGGAAAGCGACCGCCGCCAAGCTGACAGGAGCACATGCCGAGCTGAACGAGGAGCAGGTGCTTGCTCATGTGCAAATGGCGGATCGGCTCATGCGCCTGCCTGTCATTTATTTGGAATACAGCGGTCGATACGGCGACATGGCACTTGTTCAAAAAGCGTATGACACGATCGCGCAGGCCCAACTATTTTATGGCGGCGGCATTGATAGCGCAGAGAAGGCGAGCGAGGCGGCATCGGCTTGCGACACCGTCGTCGTCGGCAATATTATTTATGCGGATTTGCAGGCAGCGCTGGCTACTGTGCCTGCCGTTCACAACACGATTCGCAAGCATGCAAGAAACGAAGCCTAGTTTTTATAAAACAACCGCCTATTTAGGGATTTATTTGCGTCTGCAAATTGACACTTAACGGCCCGTTGTCTACACTGTTGATAGGCGAACAAATGCGAACAAAGGAGAACGACCATGTTTAATTTTATAAGCATCGACGAGGCGGTACAGAAGCTTAATCCTCCGCAGCGCGAAGCGGTAAAAGCAACCGATGGGCCGCTTTTGATTATGGCGGGAGCGGGCAGCGGCAAAACCCGCGTATTAACCCATCGGATCGCTTATTTAATTGAGAAGAAGCGCGTAGCGCCTTGGAGCATTTTGGCGATTACCTTTACGAATAAGGCATCGCGTGAAATGCGTGACAGAGTTAGCGCTCTGATCGGTCCGTCGGGCAATGATATTTGGGTATCTACCTTTCACTCGATGTGCGTGCGGATTTTGCGCAAGGACATCGATCGGATTGGCTTTACTTCGAATTTTACGATTTTGGATTCTGGCGATCAGCTATCGGTTATTCGCAACTGCATGAAGGATTTGAATATCGATACGAAGAAATTCGAGCCGAAGGCTGTTCAAGCGTCCATCAGCGCCGCGAAGAATGAGCTGCTTACGCCGGAGCGGTATGAGCAGAAGGCGGGGGACTATTTTCAGGATATCGTCATTAAGGTGTACAAGTCTTACCAGAAGCGGCTCAAAAGCAATAACTCGCTCGATTTCGACGATTTGATAATGAAGACGATTCAACTGTTCCAGGAAGTGCCGGAGGTGCTGGATTTTTACCAGAACAAATTCCGTTACCTCCATGTCGATGAGTATCAGGATACGAACCGTGCGCAATACATGCTGTGCCGCATGCTTGCTGATAAGCATCATAATATTTGCGTCGTCGGCGACAGCGACCAGTCGATTTACCGTTGGCGCGGGGCGGACATTACGAATATTTTGAATTTCGAGGGCGACTATCCCGAAGCGCAGACGATAATGCTGGAGCAGAACTATCGTTCTACGGCCAACATTTTGAATGCGGCGAATGCGGTCATCAGCCTGAATACCGGACGCAAGCCGAAGAACCTCTGGACCGATCAAGGTGCCGGAGATGAGATTACGGTGTATCAGGCGGATTCCGAGCATGACGAGGGTTATTTTGTAACAGGCGAAATTCGCAAAAATAAAAACAGTGGACGCAGATTTTCAGATCACGCCATTTTGTATCGGACTAACGCGCAGTCGCGGGTTATAGAGGAAATTTTGATCAAATCGGATATCCCTTATCAAATCGTGGGCGGCATCAAGTTCTACGATCGCAAAGAGATTAAAGATTTGCTCGCTTATTTGAGACTGATTTCCAATCCAGATGACGATATTAGCCTTGCACGCGTCATTAATGTGCCGAAGCGCGGCATTGGTGATACGACGGTTGGCAAGCTGGCCGAGGAGGCAGCGCGGAGCGGCACTTCGATTTTCAACGTTCTAGGCAATCTTCAAGGGCTGGATATTAATGCCCGTACGCAAGCGCTGCTTGGAGAGTTCTATATAATGATCAGCAACCTTGCCGGCATGGTTGAATATTTGTCGGTGACGGAGCTGACGGAGAAGGTGCTGGAGATGACCCAGTACAAGCTGGAGCTTCAGCGCGAGAAAACATTGGAATCGACGGCACGGGTTGAAAATATTGATGAGTTTCTTTCCGTTACGATGGACTTTGAGAAACGCAACGAAGACAAGACGCTTGTATCCTTCCTGACCGATCTCGCTCTCATCGCGGATATTGATTCAATGGATAAACAGGATGAGCAAGGCAATGCTGCCCAAAGTGACGCTGTCGTGCTGATGACGATGCATAGTGCCAAAGGCTTGGAGTTCCCGGTCGTATTTATTATTGGCATGGAGGAGAGCATCTTTCCGCATAGCCGCGCTTTAAGCGACAATGATGAGCTGGAGGAAGAGCGCCGGCTTGCCTATGTAGGCATAACCCGGGCAGAGAAGCAGCTGTTTATGACATCGGCCCGGATGCGCACCTTGTTCGGACGTACCGCATCGAATATGCCTTCACGCTTTCTGGATGAAGTGCCGAGCGAGCTCAAAAAGGATGCTTCTGCCACGGGCACATTTGGCCGCAGCGGAGGCGGGAGCAGGTACGGCGCTGGAAGCTCGACTGGCTTCGGTTCGGGCGGGCGCACGGCTCCTTCACGTCCGGCAGCAACTGGCGGACTTGGCTCGGGCGGCCGTTCGCTCGGCACGAGCACAAGCAGTGGCGTTCGAGTAAGCACGCCGCAAGCAGCCGGCGCAGGCGCAGCAGGTGCGGCTGGTGATGCAGGCGCGAAGCAGTTCGCTGCTGGCGACCGGGTAGCCCACGGCAAATGGGGCGAAGGCGTTATCGTTTCCGTGAAAGGAACAGGTAATGACATGGAGCTGCAGATTGCTTTTCCCGCTCCGACAGGGGTAAAACGCCTGCTTGCAGGTTTTGCGCCAATAACGAAAGTTTAGCTCATTATTGAAAGGGGACACCTGCTGTGGAAATGAACCAACCGGAAACAGCTGCGGCTTCACCTGCCCAAACAGAACGCATGATTACGCTAATTGATGAAATTACGGCTCATAACTACCAGTATTACACGCTGGATCAGCCATCGATTGATGATGCTGACTATGACAAGCTTTATGATGAGCTGGTCGCATTGGAGAAGGAGACGGGAACCGTGCTTCCTGATTCGCCAACCGAGCGCGTAGGGGGAGAGCTGCTTAAGGGCTTTGATCCGCATCGTCACCGTGCCAAGCTATGGAGCTTGGACAAGGCGCAAAACATTGAAGGGCTGCATGCCTGGAACCAGCGGATGCTGCGGGCGGTGAACGATTATAATACGAAAAATCCGGATGTTGATCCACTTCCAGACCCAAGCTATGTCATTGAGCTGAAGTTTGACGGTTTGACGCTGAACTTGACCTATGAGAATGGAAAGTTGATTCAGGCGGCTACGCGAGGCAATGGCGCGATAGGCGAAGGGATTTTGGCACAGGTGAAGACGATTCGTTCTGTCCCGCTCACGATTCCTTATCGGGAAGGTTTGATCGAGGTGCAAGGCGAGGGTATTATGCAGCTGTCGGTGCTGGAGAAGTACAACCAGACGGCTGCTGAGCCGCTCAAAAACGCACGCAATGCAGCAGCTGGCGCCCTGCGCAACTTGAATCCGAAGATGACTGCGGAGCGGAAGCTCAGCGCTTTTTTCTACAATATAGGCTATTCGGAAGAGCTGGCATTCACCACTCATCAGGAAATGCAGCAGTTTTTGCGGGACAACCGGTTTAAAGTAAATCCGTACGCGGTTTATTTTGACACGATCGAAGAGGTGGCGGCGGAGCTGGAGCGCTTGGCAGAGGGCCGTACTGATCTCGATTATTTAATAGATGGAGCTGTGGTCAAGCTCACGGATATCCGTACTCGGGAAGCGCTGGGCTATACAGACAAGTTCCCGCGTTGGGCGGTGGCGTTTAAGTTCGAGGCGGAAGAAGCGGCAACTATACTGCAATCCGTTTCTTGGGAAGTCGGCCGTACCGGCAAAATAACGCCTGTCGCCCGCGTCGAAGCTGTTGAGCTTGCTGGAGTGACGGTACAAAACTGTACACTCAACAATATCGGCGATATTGAACGGAAAAATCTTAAATACGCGCTTGGTACGTTTGTAACCATTCGCCGCTCCAATGATGTCATACCTGAAATACTCGGCAAAACCGATGAAATAGATGGCCAGGAAATCGTCTATCCAGAGCAGTGCCCTTCCTGTGGCACAGAGCTGGAACAGCGCGGCGCGCATTTGTTTTGCAACAACCGTCTGGGCTGTGGTCCGCAAATGATCGGTCGCATTACGCATTTTGCCTCGCGCGATGCGATGGATATTGATACATTCAGCGTTATGACGGCTGAACAGCTGTATACAGAGTGTAAGGTTCATGACCCTGCTGATCTGTATGCGCTGGAGTATGACGATCTGATTAAGCTGGAACGGTTCGGCGAGCGGAAGGCGCGCAAGCTGCTTGATGCGTTTGAAAAGTCCAAGAGCCGGGATTTGACGGCATTTCTGTACGCGCTCGGCATTCCTAACACAGGGAAGTCCACGACGCGGACACTTGCAGATCATTACGGGAGTCTGGATGCTGTAATGGCGGCTTCGGTGGAAGAGCTAGTGGAGCTGCCTGATATTGGCGGTATTGTGGCGGAGAGTATTGTAAGCTTCTTTGCCGATCCGGTTATGGCTGAAAGTATTGCCCGTATGCGGGCTGCTGGGGTAAGCGCGGAAGCGGAGCATAAAGCCGCCGTTCGGGAAGATAGTGTATTCAGCGGCAAAACGGTAGTCATTACAGGGACATTATCCGGCATGAGCCGCGATGAAGCTGCAAAGAAGCTCGAAGCATGTGGAGCGAAGGTATCTGGCAGCGTGTCGAAGAAGACGGATTATGTCATTGCTGGCGAAAATGCAGGCAGCAAGCTCGCGAAAGCGAAGGAGCTTGGCGTCACCGTTATTGAAGATGAAGCAGAATTGCTGCGTTTATTAGAAGGAAACGAAGCATAATTGGTCGCAAAGTGCCGCCACGCCTAGGTTCAGGGGCGTGCGCGGCGCTTTTTTTCGTTATAAGGGTTAAGGATTCAGGAGGATGTTTATAAAAAAATGAAAAGTTTTTTTGAAAAAGTAGTTGCATTCCAAAAATGGACATGGTATATTACTTCTTGTCGCTTCGGAGACATCGCGTTACACAGCAGAAATATTGAGAAATAAACAATAAAATAAGCTGTTGACACTGTCGAAGAATGGTGATAACATATACAACTGTCACTACAAAATATGACAAACAAGTTCCTTGAAAACTGAACAAATGGATCACGTCAAAATCCAAACAATGTTTTAAATAGCTAGTTAAGTAATGAGCAAGTCAAACACCTAAATGGAGAGTTTGATCCTGGCTCAGGACGAACGCTGGCGGCGTG
>NZ_LAQO01000042.1 GCF_000971975.1 Paenibacillus algorifonticola
TTTTACGACCAACTATCGTTTTCTTAATCTTCAGACAAAATCAATGTCATAGTTTATGCAACGCTAGTGTGCACAGGTAAACTGAAAAACATATTTGAATATATACGGTTCCACTAGCGTTGCATTAATGTTCTCTGAATCTTCATAAATTTCTGTTTTCTCGAAAGGAGAACACAAAAAAATCCTTTACAATAGATCGGAGAGGTAGACCTGTCCATAAATCCATTGAAAAGGATCATCGCATGGACAATCATACGCTATTATCTTCATTTGGTAAATGGCTTGCGCCAATTTGTACAAAAATGTTCATAACTGCTGTAACGGAATGCCAGCAGGATAAATATGCGAAAAAGCTAACCACCACTGCCTATCTCAAGTTGTTTCTGCTTGCACAATTGCAAAATCGTGAAGGCTTGCGCCATATCGCCGACGATGTGCTGTGTGAAGACTTGCAGCGCGAACTCCGCCTGACTTCAATCTCGGCTTCGCAGCTAAGCCGCAAACACAAGCAAGTTGATCCGGAGTTATTGCGACACGTGTTCGAGCGGCTGGCTAAGCTTGCATTGTCACGCCAATGCGCGGTTGCTCATCGGCACAAGATCAAAATCGTGGATTCGACTACGGTGACGTTATGTCTGCAAAAATTCAAGTGGGCTGAGTTTCGCAAGACGAAAGCAGGCATCAAGATCCATAGGCGACTGGCCTTTATGGACGAGCAAGACGTCGTCCCGGAGAAGGCAACGGTGACGGTAGCCAAGAAAAATGACCGCACCCAGATGGATGAACTCGTTTATGAGCCGGGCGTCACGTACGTCTTTGATCGTGGCTACATCGACTATACGACTTTCGATCGCTACTGTTTAGACGGCATCTTATTCGTCACACGGCTGAAGAGCCATACGCATATCGAGCCGCTGGAGGAACTCACTGTTCCCGAAGGCAGCCCGGTTTCAGCCGATTGGCGCGTCCGAATCGGCTCCCAGCAGAAGAAAATGAAGCATGAGCTACGGATGGTACAGACGCAAGATTCTGAAGGTAATCTGCTCTTCCTGGTGACCAACCGTTTCGACCTGACCTGTGATGAAATCAGCGAGATGTATCGCAGTCGCTGGGCCATAGAGACATTCTTCAAGTGGATGAAGCAGCATTTGCAGATCAAGCATCTTTACGGTACGAGCGAGCATGCTGTCTATAATCAGGTCTGGATCGCCCTGATTGCGTTTTGCTTACTCGTACTGGTAAAGCTGGAAACGAAGGTCAAACACAGCTTGTTGCAGCTCACTCGCTGGCTAACGAAGTTATACAAAAGTGAACAGAATTGCATAATTCAACCAAATGGACGAGCTACCTTTGAGAGCTGTCCGACTCTTTCGTTTCACCGCAAAAACTCGTTTTCTGAATATTCGGTTTTTGATAGCGGCAAGATTTTATGCAACGCTAGTGTGTTGAAATATACGACCTGCAAGCGACTTGATGAAGCGTCAATAACCTTGCCGTTACCGGCATAAATGCTGACATACGTAATATCCATTAATCCCCATTTTTATCATAACTCCAGAAGAGCAAGTTAATGATACCCATGACAAACTAAAAAATCTCGGACAACAGCATTAAACTTTAAAGGCTGGCACAGATGGCTTGGATCAAGAGAATCATTGATAATTTCAACTTTGGAACGCGGCAATAGCCTCCTCATTTCCTGTGCTTCCTTAACCAAATATGTGTTTCCTTTGCTGGCAATAAGCAAGACCGGAATTTGAAGTAAAGGGGCAAATTCTCTGTAATTCAAGCGATGAAGCGCATATTCTTGTTTAATCGTTTCTGTCGGCCTTTTCTGGAGCCCTTCTCTTTTTAAAATTTTATAGGCCTGCAGCCACTGAGAATATATGATTCTTGTTGTTCGTGTCCCCATATCTTCAGGAATAAAATGGGACAATGCGGCAAGAGACTGAAAAAAACGAACCGTTCGATTTTGGGTGATTGACCAATGATGACTATCGGCAGCAACAACTGCGCGGACTTTATCAGGATACAAATGCGCAAATTTTTGAACCACAAAACCGCCTCCCGAAAATCCTATGAACACGGCATTTGTTATATCAAGCTGATTTAATAGTGCAGAAATATCTCGACATTGTTCTTGGATGATTTCTTTGCCCGAAACACCAAGCTTTCCGGATTGTCCGTTCCCCCTCAAATCCATAGAAACTACTCTGTAATTATGCCTGAAATATTCAATTTGCGGCTCAAACAAACGATGCGAAAATGAAGGTCCTGGTATAAAAATCAGAGGCAGACCATTCCCGCGGGATTCGTAATATATAGAGCAATTTCTTCGCATGATTTGCGGCATTCTCTTTCACCTCGACCTCGAAAAGTAATGAATTATGATTTGTCCAACGGTTTGGCATGAGGCTCAAAGTCCGCAACAATCAGAACATCCATATGTCGGGCTTGCCGCAGTACAGTCTTGACGATGGAACCATGGCGCACAAGCTTCCAGATGTTCTTGCCGGATTGCCCCAAAACCATTTGCGTTGCCATTCTCTCGTCCGATTTTCCGATCAGAATGGAAGCAATGTCTCGTTCTCTTGCTGTAAATTGCACTTCGAATATGCCTCCCAAACGCATGGACAATTCCTTTAATCGTTCGAGACGCTTGTTCAGCTCATCCGAAATCAAATGGCCCTTGTGAACATAAATCACGTACCACTCGGCTTTCAAACGATATGCGATTCGAAATCCCCTTCTAATCAAACGCTCTGCATTAGGACTTGCCGTTACTCCCACACAAATCGTTTCTTTTCTTCTCCATGGTCCCCGAAGCGAAGCTTTGCGCTCCCAGGATTCCAATCGCTCATCTACATCATCCGCAATCTCCCGAAGTGCAAGCTCACGCAGCGCGATCAAATTTCCTGTTTTGAAAAAAGAACCTAAAGCCTGTTCGATTTTATTAGCTGTATAGATCCTTCCTTCTCTCATGCGCTGCTGCAAGGACGCAGGCGATACATCAATGAGTTGGACTTCGTCCGCCAAATGCAGAATATGGTCTGGAACAGTTTCCCTTACCCTAACGCCAGTAATTTGCTCAACAGCGTCATTCAAGCTTTCCAGATGCTGAACGTTCATAGTGGAAATCACAGAAATGCCGGCATTCAGGACTTCCAGCACATCGGTATAGCGTTTCCGGTTTTTGCTGCCAGGAACATTGGTATGGGCTAACTCATCGATTAACACTACCTCAGGATTACGCTTTATAATCGCCGGAACATCCATTTCCTCGAGCTCTGTTCCTCGATAAGGTGTTTTGTTTCTAGGGATGATCGGCAGTTCGCCTACCTGTTCCAACGTTTCAGCGCGGCCATGCGTCTCCAGAAGACCGATGACAACATCGATTTGTTTTTTAAGGAGGTCATTCCCTTCCCTAAGCATCGTGTACGTTTTCCCAACGCCGGGGGCTGCGCCGATGTAGACTTTAAACTTCCCTCGCTTGATTTTCTGTATTTGTTCCTCCATTTCCTGATCCGTAAGGCGATGATAGGCGCTCGACTCCCGATTTTGGTGCGTCCTGGTAGGCAATACTCGTCTACCTTCCCGTTCTGAGCTGTCGGCCATAAACAAGAGATCGACATTTTTGATTTTGCTCAATAGCCGGTTTGCAAATGACCCCCTCCAAAACTCTTGCCATGGGCTCATCTTGGAATGTCCCATCACGATTCGGGTAACGTTATGGCTAGCTGCGTAATGGCCTAATTTAGATGGTAGCTCGCGCCGGGAAGCAATCGGAATCTCTTCGAATACTCCTTCTACTTTTTCAACCAATTGAAGCAACGAGCGCTTAAAGGTCAACGATTCTTTAGACATCGTTTGTTTCGGATTGACGAATGTGACGACGAGCAGGTCGCCGCCGAGCCGTTTGGCCACCTGCTGGCCTCTTCGCACGTAGATCGAGCCATTCCAATGGTACTGCGCCGACACAAGGATACGCTCTGCCGCACCAGATGGGCCGAACAAGCCAGTAGCTTCCCGATGCTTTTCCAACGATTCGTTCACGCCTTCAGCCATAAGCCGCAAAGCAAGCTCCCGAAGTTTCGCTAAATTGCCCCGTTTGAACAGGCTTGGATCGGGATGATGGAAACGGCCATCAGTTAATCGTTCCAGTATCGCCTCCGGCGTTACATCGATCAAACGAACCTCATCTGCGGAATCCAGTATATCGGAGGGAATCGTATGCTCCGCTGTGATACCCGTTAATTTATGAGCGAGCTCGAATACCCCCTCCAGCTCATAGACATTAACCGTTGTAATGACACTGATTCCCCGATCCAGCAAATAACGAATGTCATCCAGCCTAGTCGGGTGCTGCGCTCCTTCTCGGTTCCGATGGGCCAAGCCGTCCACCAGAACCACTTCCGGATTGCGCTCTAGCAACGAATCCAAATTTAAATCTTTGTATTCGACGCCATCCTTTATCCAATGAATGCTTGGAATCCGCTCCAAATCTCCAATCTGCTCCAACGTCTCGGGGCGTTGTCCGGTTGAAACAGCACAGATCACCACATTAACCCCTTGCCGTTGTAACATTTGTCCTTCCTGGAGCATATGATAGGTTTTGCCTGAACCGCTCACAGCTCCAATGTAAATTTTCAAACGCCCTCGGTGAAGTCGGTAAATGGAATATAAAATTTCTTCCGGCGTTTTTCGCTTGAATGGCTCCATGTCCTCACCTCGTTCCCTTGAGCAAATAACAAACGGAAATTCCCTGCCCCATATAAGCAGGCAGGGAGATTCATATTTCGTTTACCTCGCAAGCAAACGCTGTAGTTCGATATTGAGCTGCAATACATTTACCGCAGGTTCGCCTAAGAATCCAAACGTCCGCTGGCTCGTTTGTTCTTGCACAAGTCTTTCCAACTGTTGCGGTTCCATACCGGTCAAGCGGCTGATTCGAGGAATTTGAGCACGCGCCGCCTCCGGGCTGATATCAGGGTCCAAGCCTGATGCGGAGTTGGTCAGAAGATCAATTGGCAGATCACGGACAGAAACTTCCGGGTTATTCATTTTCCATTCCTCCACAGAAGCTGTCACCCGTTCCATCAATTCGGGATGTGATGGCGCATAGTTCGGCGATCCCGATCCATCCGCCTGATACTCAATACTGGAGATACGGCCATGGAAAAATTCGGATTCGCTAAACAATTGTCCAATCAACCTGGAGCCGATTACGGTTCCATCATCGTCTTGAACCAGGCTTCCATCGGCTTGTTCGGGGAATAAGATCTGTGCCATCCCGGTAACCGCCAGGTTATAACCAAGTCCGCATAATGCCATGAATAGCAAGCTGATTCGCAAGCTGGATGCCAATACTTTCATCTCCGGTCCTTCCTTTCGTCATACCCATAAATGGATAACAAGGTCAATGAGCTTGATGCCGGCAAAGGGGACAATCACACCGCCTAAGCCATATATAAACAAATTACGTTTTAACAGTTGCGCTGAACTGACTGCTTTATAGGCGACGCCTTTCATTGCTAGCGGAATTAACAGCGGGATGATGATCGCATTGAAAATGAGCGCGGATAGAATGGCCGACATCGGCGATCCCAACTGCATGACATTCAGCGTATTCATCTCCGGAATGGCGAGCATAAACATAGCAGGCAGGATGGCGAAGTATTTGGCAATATCGTTGGAAATGCTGAACGTCGTAAGTGCGCCGCGCGTCATCAGAAGCTGCTTTCCAATCGCCACAACTTCAATGATTTTGGACGGGTCGGAGTCTAAATCCACCATATTGGCTGCTTCCTTGGCGGCTACCGTACCACTATTCATAGCGATTCCCACATCCGCCTGCGCCAATGCAGGCGCATCGTTCGTGCCGTCTCCCGTCATTGCGACCAGCTTGCCTTCTGCCTGCTCCCGCCGAATCACGGCTATTTTATCTTCCGGTTTGCTCTCCGCAATAAAGTCATCTACTCCAGCCTCTCTCGCGATTGTAGCCGCAGTGAGCGGGTTATCGCCTGTACACATCACCGTTTTAATGCCCATTTGGCGCATTTGGTCGAAACGTTCACGCATACCGGGCTTGACCGTATCTTTTAAATAGATGACGCCGTAAATTCGGTTATCAACTGCCACGGCCAGCGGCGTGCCCCCGGCAGAAGCGACTTTATCAGCTGCCACATCCAAATCGGTCGGCATGATCCCGTTCTGTGCAGCTACCCATCTTTTAATCGCGTCGACGGCCCCTTTGCGTACTTTTCGGCCATCCGACAAATCAATCCCACTCATTCGTGTTTCCGCTTTGAATTCGATGAACTCCCCACCGGAAGCCGATGATTCGTTATACCCGAGCTCCAGCTTCTTCATCAAGTCCAGTACGGAACGTCCTTCCGGCGTCTCATCCTTCATTGAGCTGATGGCCGCCCATTCGCCTACTTCAATCTGTTTGGCACCGCCAACCGGAATGAATTCGCTAGCCATCCGGTTGCCGTAGGTGATCGTACCGGTTTTGTCAAGAATGATCGTATTAATATCGCCCGCAGCTTCCACAGCTTTTCCCGACATGGCAATCACGTTAAACCGGGTCACCCGGTCCATTCCCGCGATTCCGATCGCAGACAATAATCCTCCGATTGTAGTCGGGATGAGGCAAACGAGCAGGGCAATCAGGACGGGGACATCAATTTCAATATTCAAGTAGTCCCCGAAAAACGGCAGTGTCACAACGACAATAAGGAAAATCAGGGTCAAACTGATCAGAACCGTATTCAGGGCAATTTCATTCGGCGTTTTTTGCCGTTTTGCCCCCTCGACAAGCGAAATCATACGATCCAGAAACGATTCGCCAGGATCGCTGGTGATCCTCACTTTGATCTGGTCGCTAATGACACGCGTTCCACCTGTTACGGAACTGAAATCGCCTCCAGCTTCCTTAATGACAGGCGCGGACTCCCCCGTAATAGCCGATTCGTCTACTGACGCGAGCCCTTCGATGACCTCCCCATCTCCCGGAATCATTTCTCCTTGTGATATGACGACAATATCTCCTTTACGAAGATCCGTTGAAGCCACCTGCTTGATCTCTCCGCCGACCCATTTGTTTGCAACAATATCTTTTTTTGTCTGTTTTAAAGAATCCGCTTGCGCCTTGCCTCTTCCTTCAGCCAATGCCTCCGCAAAGTTCGCAAACAACAACGTCACCAACAAAATGGCAGCAACCACTATATTGAACCAAGCCGGTGTCGAGCCTTGGAACGCTCCGGGAAAAAAGCATAGAAATAATGTGATGATAAATCCTATCTCCACTACAAACAGGATTGGATTACGAAACATGACTCTAGGGTCCAGCTTCATGAACGCTTCTTTGACAGCATTCCGAATAATCGGCCCGCTAAGCATAGATGTTTTAGTTTGCATCGTGAGAACCTCCATTACAATCAAACTTATGGTTTCAATGTCAACTGTTCTGCAATTGGGCCGAGTACGAGACTTGGGAAGAACGTTAACGCTCCAACGATCAGCACAGCAGCCAAAAATACAATCGCGAACAATCCTGTGTCCGTCCTAAAGGTGCCTGTTGTTTCCGGCACCGTCTTCTTGGCAGCAAGCGACCCGGCTACAGCAAGCAAAGCGACAATGGAGAAATACCTGCCTAAGAACATAACGATTCCGGTTGTGATGTTCCAGAACAATGTATTATCACCTAGCCCTTCGAATCCGGAACCGTTGTTCGCAGCAGACGAGGTAAACTCGTACATCGCCTGCGTCAGGCCGTGAAAGCCCGGATTGGACAGCGTATCGGGATAGCTGAACAGCGCAATTGCCGTTGGAACCAGAATGAGAAAAGGCGAAACTAGCATCGTGACGGCAATCAGCTTCATTTCCTTGCCTTCTATTTTTTTGCCCAAGAACTCCGGTGTACGCCCTACCATTAGCCCCGAAAGAAACACACCGATTATGGCATACATGAGTACATTCATAAAACCGGCTCCAACACCTCCGAAAGCCGTATTCAGCATCATATTGGCAATGGTGATCATTCCGCCGATTGGCGTCAGCGTATCATGCATCGCATTGACCGCCCCCGTTTCGGATGCCGTTGTTACGACTGAATACAAGGAAGATTGTGCAACTCCGAATCGAACCTCCTTGCCCTCCATACTGCCTTGTTCATGCTGAATGCCCATTGCATTCAGAGCCGGATTGCCGGCATTTTCAGCCGTCAGCGAAACGCCCAGCAAAACAATAAAGAGCATGGCCATGGAAACAAACAGTACCCTTCCCTGCTTGGCATTCCCGACCATCTTGCCGTATGCAAAAGGTAGGGATGTCGTAAGTAACATCATTAGCAAGATCTGAATCAAATTACTAATCGCATTGGGGTTTTCAAACGGGTGAGCCGAGTTGACGCCCATAAATCCCCCACCGTTATTCCCAAGCTCCTTAATGGACAAGAACGAACCCATCGGGCCTCTGGCAATTGTTTGCTCACCGCCTTGAATCGTTTGAGCGACCGCCGCCGGTTCAAGCGTCTGTGGAACGCCTTGCGCAATAAAAATAAGGGCCGTAACAAAAGCAATCGGCAGCAATACCCGTGTAATAGCACGAGTCATATCGACGAAAAAATTGCCTAACGGTTTTCCGGCCAGCCCGCGCATAAAAGCGAACACCGCTGCAAGCGCGGTTGCCGGAGCCGTAAACATCATAAAAACAATAGCAATCATTTGCGACAAGTACGATAATCCACTCTCCCCGCTGTAGTGCTGCAGATTGGTGTTTGTCATAAAGCTGATTGCCGTATTAAATGCAAGGCTCGGGTCCATATTGGCAATACCGGCCGGATTCAGCGGCAAATACGCCTGTGTTCGAAACACGAGATATACGAGCAGGATCATCACGCTATTACTAATGACTAAGGTCGCAGCGTATCTCTTCCACGTTTGATTTTCTTGGTGAATGCCTCCGATGGCATAAATCAATTTTTCCAATGGGCCATAGACTCGATCCAGTCCTGATGGGTTGTAATCATATGCCTTGGCCATATATAGTCCAGTAGGCCGAGCCAACAGCAGGACTAACAACAATGTAACAACAATGGCAATCATTCCGGCCATATGACGATACTCCTTCCTGAAAACAAGCGGTTTTTTAGAATTTCTCCGGCTTTACCAAAGCATATACCAGATAGAAAAACAACAGGACGACGACACCCTCCAATGCCCACATCATGCTTCTTCACGCCCTTCCTCCACCACTTTGCCTGACCAAGCGGCAAGGCCAATCATGGCTGCTGCCAGACCAACCACCAAAGCAATCATTCCAATATCCAGCATCTTTCACATCTCCTTTTGAGGCTTTACTGGTTTTCACTTAACAGAAAGGACAGGTCATTCCCCTGTGAATGGATCACATAATTGGCACCAAGCCCTTTATAAATGAGCCGACTGTTATGTCCCTGTGTAATGACATAAATCGGTTTTCCCGTCCATGAGCGGCATGTATGAATGTACCTGCAGCATAAATTGAAGCTACGTTCAAACAAGAAAACCTTTCCGATTGGCAACTCAGGGATCATCGGTGGACGACTGTCTCTTGTATCCACCATGAGGATTTCCTTTACTCCGATTTCCTCCAGAGCTTGCTTATCAGCTCTATTATTCGTTAGTGCCACAAATGGCATTCCTTTCATCGCCAACGTCCGCAGAAATGCTTGACCGTCTTCCGTTGGCGCTGAAACAAGAATATAATCCTCTTGTATAATCACTTCTGTCCCTCCTGTCGATAAACGCGGAGGCAACAAAAAAGAAGCTAACGAAAAGAGGTCACTTTTCATCAACTTCCAAGGCACAGCGAATAAACCGTGTCTAGTTTTGATTAATGTTGCCTCTCTTATGTCGCTTGCGAGGTTAGCTGTCGGATTCGGGCGTAAGAGTCGCCCTACGCCGGTACTTCCGGCGATTCACCCCATAAAGCCGATTGTTCCGGCTTCCGTTGGTTCCCCCGCTTCTTTGGCACATCAAAGAATTCAGCGAAAATTGTAAAACCACATGAGGCCTAAGCCCTGTGGTCGAAAGTTACGATCACAAGCTTCATCATTCTCTCTCCATAAGCAACGAAATCTGGCAAAGAGTTGCTCTGCGCTTACGAGGTTAGCTGACGGATTCGGGCGGTGAGAGTCGCCCTACCTGCCAACGAGTCGTATCCCGGTGGCAGGATTCACCCCGCACGGAAGCTTGCTCTCACACAAGCTTCCGCAATTGGTTCCCCCGTTTGCCTATAAAGCAATTCAGCGAATAAAATGGTGAATCATTGAATTCATGAATCGTATGTTACGCCGTATGCAAATAATTGTAAAGCAATACACGGCGGGTATAGGTTTAAATTTTATTGTCTAGTTGCAACTGGACACTCCATCACGCTATATCTTTAATTTCCTTCTCTTTTCTCTTGTTTTCTATTATTTTCGTGATTTTTACGGAACTTTTACCCCCGGAAACCGTTTCTTTTACGCTTTATTTACAGTACGCTTATAGTAAAAGTGAGTCATGATTGGTATTGGAGGCAAAGACCATGACAAATTCCCGTTCAACATTCCGTTGGCATCCTTATGCTATCACCGCGCTGCTCATAGCTGGGATGACGATCCTATTAAAGCCATTTGGACTCGCGTTTGAAACGGCCAATATTGCGTTGATCTTCTTACTCCCTGTTCTTTTAAATGCCGCAGTTTGGGGACTGCGACCGGCATTTTTTGCTGCCTTTCTTGGTGTACTGTCCTTTGACTTCTTTTTTATTCCGCCGGTACTCAGTTTCACGGTCGCGGATTTAAGGTATCTGATCTCCTTCGCCGTTTATTTGGTGGTCGCGGTTTTAACAGCCAGCTTGGCCGCGCGGCTCAAACAACAAGTGCTTTATTCCAAGCAAAAAGAGAAGCAAACCGCCACGCTCTATGCGCTCAGTAAACAGATTAGCTCTGCCGTCGATATGCCGTCATTGCTGGACCGTTTTTCCCGACAGCTATCTGAAATCCTGAAAATGGACGTCACGATCTATCTCGCAGAGAACAACAAAAATCTTACGCTCGCCCGTCGTTCCAGCCCATTTTCCCATCATGTACAGGAACAAGCCGAGCTTGCGCTTGCTAAACGCGTCTACAAACAAGGTAAGTCATTGGAAAAAAGAATTTCCCATACGGGCGGACTCATCGGGCATTTTATCCCGCTTCAGATTGAGGAACACAGATTCGGAGTTATGGTTCTTATTTCCAAGCACGAGCGAGGCGAAACCTTACCAGAACAAGCCTTGTTATTTGAAGCGATTGGCGGGTTGGCGGCCAGTGCAGTCGCACGCGTCAAGTTTGAGGAAGAGGCAAAGTTGGCTCATCTGACCGCCGAATCAGAGCGGCTTCGCATCGCCATATTGAACTCCGTCTCGCACGAGCTTCGTACACCGCTAGCAGCCATTATCGGTTCGGCAACCGGGCTGATCGATGGCGAGAAACTGTTTACCGCCGAGGAACGAATGGAACTTCTTGTGACCATTCGCGATGGCGCGCTACGTATGAATCGGTTGGTTTTGAATTTGCTGGGTATGGCCCGACTCGAAGGCGGCATGCTTACCTTACGGAAAGATGAGTGCGAATTGGAGGAAATCATCGGCTCTACCTGCATGCAGTTGAAAGGCTACCAGGAACATCGCACGATCCGCCTTGACCTGACCGCTGAAATCCCCATCATTCTTGGCGATGAAGCTCTGCTTGAGCAAATGCTGATCAATGTGATCAGCAATGCGATCAAATATAGCCCCAATTACAGTGAGATCATCCTGTCTGTCAAGGCAGGCAGTGAATTCATCCAACTATCTGTTGCCGATGAAGGGGTCGGGCTGAAGGAAAATGAGTTGGAGCGCATTTTTGAAAAGTTTTATCGTTCCGAACAAACTGGGCACCTCACGGGAACGGGCTTGGGGCTGGCCATCAGCAAGGGGATCGCCGAACTGCATGGAGGAACCATCTCCGCCAAGCCTAACGTGCCAAAAGGAACCATCATCACGATATCGCTTCCGCTTGTCCAAGATAACTAATAGGCCAGCCAACAATAGGAGGATGAGACGAATGTCAAACCTTGAACACCATGTTCGAGTTCTTGTTGTGGAAGACGACACTCAAATACGCAAGTTACTCAAGGTGACGCTGCAAGCCCATAAATACAACGTATACGAAGCGTCAACCGGGGAAGAGGGACTGGAGAAAGTTTCTCTTGCCTCTCCGGATCTCGTGATACTCGACTTGGGATTGCCGGATCTATCCGGCCTGGATGTACTGAGGAGTATTCGGGAACGGTCCAATTTGCCAGTAATCGTCCTCACTGCCATTGACCGGGAAGCGGATAAAATCTTTGCGCTGGATCATGGGGCCGACGATTATGTGACCAAACCCTTCGGAATGGGAGAGCTAGTGGCGCGGATTCGCGTAGCGCTACGACACTCAGCCAGGGCTCAAGAAGAGCCGGTCCTGCACCATGGGGAACTAATGATCAATGTTGCGCAAAGAAGTGTGGAATTGAAGGGAGAACCGATAAAGCTATCTCCGACGGAGTTTGATTTGTTGAAAATTCTGGCTTTCAATGCAGGGAGAGTCATTACAAAAAGCCAATTGCTGAAGCAAGTCTGGAACGAGTACGATGATTCCAATCGGCATTATTTGCGCATATATATCGGGCACTTGAGGAAGAAGCTTGAAGACAATCCCGCAGAACCCAAATACATTGTAACAGAACCCGGCGTTGGATATCGCTTTCTCGCTGCTGAATGACCGCGAACATTTTCGAATGTGAATAGTCAAGCAAGCCGCAAGTACACTGTCGAAAATGAACGTAACCTCATTGAAATATGATTCGGATCGTGATTCTAGGCAGAATTTGATTCAAAACCAGTCTGTTTTGAAGATTTACTTTGCAATAGGAATGAAGTATTATTTCCATCAACAACTATATAATGCGTTTCATTCGCTGAATTCCATCGCGGGAAACGGGGGAAACAATCGAGAGCAAGCTTCCGTTTTGCTTGTCTCATGGGGTGAATCCTTGAACCAAGGTAGGGCGACTCTCGCGTCCGAATCCGACAGCTAACCTCGTAAGCGTACTGAGAGAGCAATCCAGCCATGCAGCTTATGTTATAGCTTTTTTTGCTATACCAATCAAGAAGCCGACAGGAAAGTTCCCTCCTCCTTCTGGCTTCTTTTCGTTTTTTATTCTGCTTTTCATCATCCATTTTTGAGCAACCGGAAGCGAGCTTCTGCTTGTTGTTGCGCATATTATATCGACAGGGGCGAAGCAAAATGATCACAACTTCTTACTCCGATTCAACCGAAACCGATGAAAGAATACTCGTTTGTTTGTACTATGGACCGAATTCAGAGTTATTGATTCGCCGCGGCTGGAAGCTGGCCACCGCTCTTCGAGCGCCGCTTACCTTGCTTACGGTAGATCCGATTGATGATAACCGCTATAGTGAGGCGCGGGAGAAAAACATGGCTTTTTGGACCTCCATGGCCGAGACACTACAGGCTGATCTGATTGTCGCAAAAAATGATTCCAGGAATGTCGCAGAAGTCATTGCAGACCATGCAAAGGAAAGGCGAATCACACAAATTATTATTGGGCAGTCGGCTCGCACCAAATGGGAAGAGATTACGAAAGGTTCAATCATTAATCAGCTTCTTCATTTGATCAAAGATGTAGATATTCATATCGCATCCGTACAGCGCGAGATGTAAAAACAAAACGAAGACTATGAGATGGGGGCTGTTTGACCTTGCCATCGACAGGCTGGCCAACCTGAACGATTTCCTGGAAGACAATTTGATGTGATAAAGACAAAACCAACGCCATACAAGGAAAGCGAGCTAAGCGGGCCGCTTTTCGTATCATTATCTTGGACTTCGGGGCAAGTTAGCCCGAAATGGAGGGGGTTGGAAAAGCTCCCCGACAAGCAATGTGATTGTAGCCACAGTCACATTACTTGTCGGGGAGCTTCTTGCGTTTTAGTTGTAATTCATATCAGAACAACAACCATTGACAAACCAGCTACTATGTATTACTTTATAGTAGTAGTAAGTAATACTTAATACCAGTCTTACAGAATTGCAAGGAGTGATTGTGCTGGAAAACCTAACGGAAATGCTCAAAGGGGTGCTTGAGGGCTGTGTCCTTGAAATTATAAGCCGCAAAGAAACTTATGGCTACGAAATCACGCGGCGGCTGAACGCCCTCGGCTTCACAGATGTTGTGGAGGGAACGGTGTACACCATCCTGATTCGGCTTGAAAAAAACAAATTGGTGGAGATCACCAAAAAGCCCTCCGACATGGGACCGCCGCGAAAGTTTTTCGCGATCAACGACGCAGGACGCAAGGAGCTGCGGAAGTTCTGGGAAAAATGGGAGTTCGTATCATCTAAAATTTACGAGTTAAAGGAGAGCGAACAATGAATTTATGGGAAAAAATCACCGGAAGCGACATGACTAAAGAATTGAAAGCTTTTGAGGCGCGAGCCAAAAAGCTGCCTGCTGATTATCAAGCAGCATGGGATGAAATTAAGGCCAATCTGTGGCTGCACTCCGATTTCACCGGTCGCAACCTCATGCCAATTCTTGACGGTGTGCTTGGTCTGCTCGAAGAAACGGCGGCGGACGGTCAGATTGTCCAAGAGGTTTTGGGTGACGATATCAAAGGCTTCTGTTCAGCGCTGGCCGGCGAAGAAGGGGCAAAGTCCTATCGCGACAAGTGGCGCGAGCAACTCAACCATACTATCGCTAAAAAATTAGGCAAATAGGAGGAGGATAAAATGAGAATACGAGATATTATCGAAGGCAAAAAAGAGTGGCGGGCGCATGTGGCACGTGTCAAAGCGCTCCCTCAGGATTATCAGATTGTTTATAAAGAGATTCAAAAATATCTCTTTAAGGTCGGCCCTGTTGAGCTAACCCACGGGACGGTTTTGCTCTCGGGGATTATCGATCTTTTTGAAGAGGGAGCGGTCTTGGGGAAAGGCGTGCTTGAAGTGACGGGCAGTGACGTTGCGGCTTTCTGCGACGATCTAATCAAAGATTCAAAAACTTACGCTGATATCTATCAAGAATCTGTTGACCAAAAGGTTAACAAGGCCATAAAAAAGGTTACCGACATAAAAAAATAAAAGGGGAGTATCGAGATGGAAAAAGCAATTGAAGTGAAAGTTCTGCGAAAGTCTTTCAAGGACACGGAAGTCTTAAAGGACGTCGATTTTGAAGTGAAGCCAGGCGAGATTTTCGCCCTGCTCGGCTCCAACGGCGCGGGCTCGACATCGCCTTGAGCCTTGTGGGAAAACCGCAGATCATTTTCCTCGACGAGCCGACCACCGGGCTTGACCCCGAGGCGCGTATCGAGGTTTGGAATATTGTCAAGGAGCTAGCGGGCGGCGGCACGACGGTATTCCTGACTACGCAGTATTTAGAGGAAGCCGAGCAGCTTGCCGATCGAATTTCCATTTTGCACGAGGGCAGGATTATCGCCAGCGGCACGCTCGCGGAGCTGAAACAGCTGTTCCCGAAAGCGAAGGTAGAGTATGTTGAAAAACAGCCGACATTGGAGGAAATATTCCTCGCGATCATCGGTAAAAAGGAGGCCATCTAATGGAGACTTCAAAAAAACATTTTTTCAGCGATATGAGCGTGATGCTCGGACGCTCCATGCGCCATATTTTTCGCAGTATGGACACCATCTTCACCGTCTGCATCACTCCAATTGCAATGATGTTGCTGTTCGTCTATGTGTTTGGCGGCGCAATCGAAACCGGTACGGATAACTATGTGAACTTCCTGTTGCCTGGTATACTGCTTATAGCGTGCCAGCGGGGTGGCCTACGTGGCTTACCGCCTCTTCTTGGATAAACGGGGCATCATTGAGCGGTTCCACTCCATGCCGATTGCGCGTTCCACTGTGCTGTGGGGGCATGTGCTGACCTCGGTGGTATCCAACGTCCTTTCTGTTGTCGTCATTATTCTCGTAGCTCTCCTTATGGGCTTTCGCTCGTCGGCAGGGGTACTGTCTTGGCTTGCCGTAGCCGGTATACTCGTGCTGTTTACGCTGGCTTTGACTTGGGTCGCGGCCATTGCCGGACTGTCCGCAAATCGGTCCTTATGTTCATTCAAATGTTCAAGGATTATATGCAAAAAGAAGAGGCCTTTCCGCACCTGCAAAAGATGGCAGGAGACCTCAATAAACTGTTTTTTTATGGACTTGTCGGAAGCAAACATAATTGGGAGGAATGACCGGTTGCCTTGCCGATTGCTCTCCGGTCTTAAACAATCCCCGGTTTTTAATCTTGCTGCAGGATGTTAGAAATCGGGGGCATCTCTAGCCAATCAGAACTTTCTCCTCGGGATACCGGAATTTCTCCCGACTGTGTTTTTGCGACAAAGCGAATGCAAGCGTCAAGGGTCCAAGCCTGCCGATAAACATGGTGAGGATAATGATCAGCTTACCGAGCGTGGAAAGCTCCGGGGTCATCCCCATGGATAAGCCTACTGTCCCGAATGCCGAAGTGACTTCAAAAAGAACCTCCATAAAATCCTTCTGCAGGCTATGCTCACTTAGCGTAAGAAGCAAGGTTGCTGCAATCACCACAATCACGGAAATAACCATAACTGCCAAGGCGCGCATAACAATAGATTGAGAAATTCTTCGATGCATGATTTGAACATCCTGCTTGCCTTTCACAATACTGATCAAGGTGAGCAGCAAAACGACAAATGTCGTCGTCTTGATCCCCCCGCCGGTCGAACCGGATGAAGCGCCAATAAACATCAGAAAAATCATAAAAAATTGAGAAGCGGTCATCATCGAAGCGATATCAATGGTGTTAAACCCAGCCGTTCTCGTTACTACTCCCTGAAAGTACCCCGCCCAAATCCTTTCCGACCACGTCAATGAACCAAACGTGGCAGGATTAAACCATTCAATCATCACAATCACAAGAAATCCAGCCACGCACAATATCCCAGAAGTAGATAGCACGATTTTGGAGTGGAGAGACAATTTGCGCCAGCTCCGATTTTTCCATAGATCAATAATGACCGTAAACCCCAGACCGCCAAAGATAAATAGCAGCGTGATTACCCCATTGATGAGCGGATCTCCCACATATCTGCTCAAGCTGTCCGGCCATAATGCAAACCCTGCATTGTTGAAAGAAGAAATGGAATGAAACATGCCATAATAAAATGCAGTTATGAAGTCCATATCGCCCATCCAGCGAATGGTCAGAAAAATAGACCCAAACGCTTCAATAACAAGAGCTGCCGCAAGAATGCCAAGAGACAGCCTCACAACTCCCCGAGTAGACAGGGCATTTGTTGATTGCTGAATCAGCAAGCGATCCTTCAAACCTATTTTTTTGCCTAATACGACCGCTACCAGCACACTATACGTCATAAATCCAAGACCGCCAATCTGAATCAGACACATAATTACAATTTGTCCAAAAAGAGAGTAGGCAGTACCCGTGTCCACGACAACCAAACCCGTAACACATACAGCGGATGTGGATGTAAAAAGCGCGTCCAGCCAGCCGACGCTGCTGCCGTTCGAAGAAGAGACGGGCAATACTAGCAAAATCGCTCCCAATAAGATCGGAATCGCAAAACTTAAAAGAATAATTCGTGAAGAGGTTAAATAAACAAGTGGAGCAAGTCTGAACTTATGTAAAACCATAACGAATGATCCCCTTTCCAATGCCCCGCTCAAAAGAAAATGAAACGGCTATGCTCTATCTTCGTATTATTACCTGAAAATACATCTGCATTCAACCATAACTATGCAAGCAGCCTATGACGGATTTTATCGGATCATCTGTTTACTTTCGAAATGAACTGCTTTATGATAGGTTACAACAATTGCATATTCATCGCTTAATCCTCTATTGAGGAGCGGGGGAACCAACGAAGCGTACTCGCTTCAGGGGTGAATTCTTTCTTTTGCAGAAAGAACGGGGACTCTCAGACCCGAATCCGACAGCTAACCTCGTAGGCGTCATGAGAGAGAACATGAATGCTTCTTTGGTTTGTCCTGACTTCACATTCCGAAGCTTGGCAGCAGAATTTCTCTGCTCCAAGCTTTTTTGTCGTTTCACAGCAATCATTCTGTTACCTTCAAGTTTTAGCAAAGGAGTATAGCCCATGTTAAGCAGTGAGAAAATTATGGTATGTGTGTACCACGCGCCAAATGGAGAACGGCTGATCCAGCGAGGCGGCCAATTAGCTGCCCTCTGCCAATGCCCATTGTTTACTGAAAGTACAGACTGAACTAGAGAATAACCAGATTAGCAGAGACGTCAGTGAACGCATTCTCCATTGGAAAACGATATCCGAAGAATGCCATGCGACATTTATGACCAAAACTCGTGGCAATCACAAGGTCTCCGATGTGATAGCCGATACGGCCAAGCAACTTCAAATCACTCAATTAATCATTGGACATCCCGGTATGACACGATGGCAAGAGATTTGGAATGGCTCCATTGTCAATGAACTATTAAAGAAAATTGGAGTAATCGATATTCATATTATCGCCCTTCAGGAAAGTCAGGATAGACAGACATAAGGAACAATTTCTTAAAAGGATGTGTAATGCATGAAAAAACAGTTTATAGTGATTGGCTTGGGCCGTTTTGGGTCTAGCTTGGTGCACACTTTAGTTCAGAATGGCCATGAAGTACTCGCCGTTGATAAGAATGAGCAGCTCGTACAAGACATATCCGGCGTAGCGACTCATGCTGTGCAAGCAGATTGTACAGATGAAGGAGTACTGAAAGAACTGGGCGCACGAAACTTTACCCATGCGATTGTTGCTATCGGAGATGATCTGCAGGCGAGCATCTTGGCAACCTTGTTGCTTAAAGAATTGCATATACCGAAAATAACGGCCAAAGCTAAAAACGAAATGCATGGGCAAGTACTCATCAAAATAGGGGCGGATCATATTGTGTATCCGGAACGAGACATGGCTGCTCGCCTTGGAAACCAATTAAGCTCCGATAATCTGATTGATTACATTGAGTTGTCTCCCGATCACAATTTGGTCGAACTGAAGGCCCCGCCTGCAATGAATGGAAAATCTCTTCAACAATTAAATATTCGGGCTAAATACGGATGTACCATTATGGCGATCAAAAAAGGAATTCATATCAATATTTCGCCAAAGGCGGAGGATGAAATTAACACGGGAGATATTCTGGTGATAATCGGCAGTAACACGGATATTCGAGACTTGGAAGAAGACTATGAACAGAAATGAAAATCGTATGCATAGCCGTTCCCTCTTCACTATGCTTGTCGCCATCGTAAATCGGCTGAAAACACGAACAAGCCCTCCCCAACTCATTTTAATGATCTTTTTTTGCTTGATCTGGGTAGGCGCTTTGCTTTTAATGCTCCCTTATTCATCATCATCCGGCCAATCGATCGGTCTGCTGAATGCGCTCTTTACGGCAACCTCCGCCATTTGTGTCAATGGCCTGGTTGTAGTGGATACGGGTAGTGTGTTCTCTACCTTCGGGCAAATCGTCATTATGATTCTCATTCAGGTCGGCGGCCTAGGCTTTATGACCGTCGGCGTAATGGTGGCTATCATGATCGGCAAAAGGATCGGGCTTCGCCAAAGGCTGATCATTCAGCAGGCTACGCATTCAACATCATCGCAAGGCTTGGTCAAATTATCGATTTATATGGTGCTTATCGCATTTGCATTTGAAGCATTGGCTACATTGGTACTCACCCTGCGTTGGCAAGCCGATATGGGATGGGGCCAAGCTGCTTATTATGCGCTCTTTCATTCCATTTCGGCGTTTAACAATGCGGGCTTCGCTTTATGGTCCGACAGTTTATCTCCTTTTGTTGGCGACCCTGTAGTCAACATCACCGTCATCCTGCTGTTTATTATCGGGGGGCTTGGCTATATTGTCGTCGTGGATGTCTTTCGCAAACGTTCATGGCGCAAATTATCCCTGCATGCCAAAGTTGTCTTGTTTGGTTCCGGTATTTTGTTTGCCGTCGGCTTCTGCTTGATATACCTGCTGGAAAGCTGGAACCCCGCAACCTTCGGTTCCTTGTCTGCCGGGGAGCGGATATGGGCCGCCTTATTCCAGGGGGCTACGCCCAGAAGCTCCGGGTTTAATACCATTGACATCGGAAGCATGTTGGCCGCGTCGCAATTCCTGATCATCATTTTAATGTTCATTGGTGCAGCTTCCGGCGGAACTGGCGGGGGCATTAAAGTCAATACAGTGTTTGTACTCGTACTTGCAACCATCAATACGTTCCGCGGCGGCGGGCAAATTCACGCCTTCGAGCGCAAAATCGCCTTCGAGACGGTCATGCGCGCATTGTCTGTTGTGATCAGTTCCCTTGCGGTTGTCCTTTTGGTCTCCCTTCTTCTGACGATTTCAGAAGGCATGCTCGAGGAACACTTTCTGGAGGTACTCTTTGAGGCCACCTCGGCCTTCAGTACAACTGGATTATCCATGGGCCTGACAAGCGATTTGTCTCCACTTGGCAAAATCATCGTGACCATTACCATGTATGCTGGGCGACTGGGGCCCCTCACACTGGCTTTTGCCTTAGCCCAAAAAAAGCGTTCATCCAAAATAGGCTATCCCGAAGATCATATACTGATTGGCTAGACTGGAGCGGACTTCCGCTCCAGTTTTTTTAGCTTGCATCATTTTAATGAACGAATTATAATTTTATTCACACATTCACTAAGAGGTGCCTTTATGCCAAGAAAATTTGACGACAATGAAAAGAACAGCATTCATAACAAATTGCTGGATGCCGGATACGAATTGTTTTCACAGTATGGATTTAAAAAAACAAGCGTCAGTGATATTGCTAAAGCTTCCGGCATTGCTTCCGGGACTTTCTATTCCTTCTATGCTAGTAAAGAAGAACTGTTCTTCGCCTTAATGGAGCAAGAAGAGCAGCGCATTCAACACAGCCTGCTTCAGCAGTTCCACGGCGCTCCCATGAACAAGGAAGCGTTTATCGTTTTTTTAAAGCAATCTCTGGAACTGATCATCGACAATCCGATTCTGAAAGAAGTGCTCTTGCCTGAGCAGCTTGAGTCCATCATCCGCAAAGTGCCCGCTTCCCGCTGGGAAGGCAACTACGCTGGAGACGTCGAGAAGCTCGGACCGCTTATCGTAGAATGGCAATCACGCAACGTTGTGCGCGCCGACCTAGAGCCCGCGCTGATTGTCAATCTCATTCGATCGCTGGTTCTGCTTTCGCTGCAAAAAAAAGCGATTGGCAATTTTACGGATACTTTCGAGCATTTAGCAACTTCGGTTGCACAATACTTAACGACTACTGACCATTAATTGACCCAGCGAGGTGAACGTTATGATCGAGGCGACCAATTTAGCCTATGCCTATCCTGCTGCCAAACGTCCTGTCCTAGAAGGACTTCACTTTCACATCCAGAAAGGAGAAATCTTTGGATTTCTTGGGCCGTCCGGGGCTGGCAAGAGCACAACGCAGCAAATTCTGATAGGGAAACTAAAGAAATATAGCGGCTCAGCTCGAGTGCTAGGTCAGGAAATTCGCTCAGCAAATGCAGCGTTTTATGAACGCATTGGCGTCGCTTATGAATTCCCTCATTTCTACAATCGCTTCACGGCGCTTGAGAATCTACAGCACTTCCGTTCTCTTTATCGGAATCAACTGACCAATCCCGTTGCGTTGCTGAATCAGGTTGGGCTGGAGGATGCAGCCCACAAAAAAGTAGAAACCTTTTCCAAAGGCATGAAAATGAGGCTTAATTATTGCCGTTCTGTTCTAAACAACCCGGAGCTGCTGTTTCTCGACGAGCCGACTTCTGGTCTCGACCCCGTACATGCCGACAATCTGAAACGCCTAATCGAAGCCAGGCGCCAGGCCGGAGCGACAATTGTCATTACGACTCATAACATGCAAGCCGCCGAACAGCTATGTGACAGAGTGGCTTTTATGATGGATGGACAAATCCGTTTTATTGACTCGCCCCGAAACTTAAAGTTGCTGAGCGGCGAACGAAAAGTACGCGTGGAATACGAGTTTGGAGAAGAGCGAGCGACGGAGGATTTTCCATTAGAGGGGATCGGATCAAATGAGCGTTACCTGTCACTCATTCGCTCGCATCGAATCATAACTATGCATACGTTGGAAGCATCGCTCGAAGACATCTTTATCGCCGCCGCGGGGAGCATAACGCCATGAGGCTATCACGACTGGTTTGGTTTGACATCTGCTATCAATGGCGGCATCGCTATTACCTTGTCTATCTGATCGTCTGCTCCGTGTATGTTGGCATTTTGCACGCGATCCCGGATTCATACGCTGAGCACGTGCTTGTATTGCTCACCTTTTCCGATCCATCAGCGCTCGGGCTATTGCTTGCCGGCAATATCCTTCTGCTTGAACGGGATCAAGGGATCTGGAATGCACTTTTTTCAACTCCCTTGCGGGCTTGGGAATACCTGGCCTCCAAATGCTTGTCTCTTGGCTTTTTGTCTATGTTGGCTGCCTTCGCAATTCATTTGCCTGTTAACGGTTTGCCAAAATCTCCTTTTGCTTTTGTATTAGGCATCGCGCTAACATCATTTTTCTTTACCCTGCTGGGCATGGCTGCCGCCTTGAACAGCCGCTCGATCAACGGCTTTTTGATACGTTCACAGCTTTATGCCCTGCCCTTTACACTTCCTATTCTAGGATATTTAAACGTGGCTCATATTCCATTCGACCGTCTACTGCCATCCAAGGGCTCACTGATTCTAATCTCAGGGTCTGCTCGTCCGCCTGTACCAGCCGAAGCCGGATACTCATTTGCTATTCTGACCCTATGGATCATCGGTGCCGGAATCATCACCTTGTCTTTGCTGATTGCGAACACCAGACAGCGGGAGGATCGTCATGGCTCTGAACAAATATAGCGCATTGCTGCGACAGGATTTGAAAAATGGGTTGCGAGACCCCATGCTTATGCTTATTTTCATCGGTTCTTTGTTGATTATTGCTGTATTTCGATACGGTGTGCCCTTGCTAAGTAATTGGCTTTTCGTGAAGCTGGAGGTTGACTTGCAGCCTTATCATGCACATATCGCTGCGTTCCTCCTCTCATTAATTCCGCTCCTTATCGGTTCTGCAGCAAGATTGCTCATGCTGGATGAAAAAGACGAGCGCCTTGTGGACTGCTATGCCGTCACTCCATTGCGCAAACAAGGCTATTTCATTTATCGCCTGCTCTTGCCGATCATACTCTGCAGCTTGCTCCTGCTGCTATTTATAGGGATCAACAATAATCTCAATGCACTTCCGGTTTTGCCTTTGCTGTTACTTGTTCTTGAAGCCCCCCTGTATGCTTTGTTCCTGGCAAGCGTTGCATCCAACAAAGTCGAAGGACTGGCTCTTACCAAACTTATCAGCCTTTCCGTCCTCGGTGCACTATGCTCAACCCTGGCGGCCGCTCCCTGGCATTGGCTAGGAAGCTGGATTCCGGCTTTTTGGCCCCTTCAGCTATACCTTAGTCTTGGTCATACTGGGCCTATCCAGGCTGCTCATCTAGCTCAGTTTCTGGTAGCCTTGGCTTTTCATTGCATTCTTCTATATGCAGGATTAAGACGCTTCTCACGCCAAATATAAGCTTCTTACCTAATCCTCAATGTGTCGAAATCGTAACGCGGAAAGGTTGGTACATAAATGGTCGATTTTATATTACTGCTCAAATATATGCTTCTTGGCGCGGTACAGGGATTTACTGAACCTATTCCTGTGTCTTCAAGCGGCCACTTGATTGTCATGCAGCAACTGATTGGACTCCCGCACCGAGGGCTTGCTTTTGAAACCTTTTTAAATACAGCATCGCTAATAGCAATTGTCATCATTTATCGAGAAATGCTGATCAGGCTGACCGTTAATGGTCTACGTTATGTGCGTACTCGAAAGGCCGAGTATCGCTCGGATTTTATGTTTATCGTCTATATTATCGCGGGTACAATTCCCGCGGGCATAATTGGTTTCCTCTTTATGGACAAGATTGAGGCGGTATTTTCATCAGCCAAGATGATTGGTCTAACCTTGCTTATTACGGGGGCAGCCTTATGGTTGATTCGCAATCTGCGAGGGGTAAAGCGTGATGGGGATTTGAAGCTGAAGGATGCCATTATCGTTGGACTTGCTCAAGCGGTAGCGCTGATACCGGGTATCAGCCGTTCCGGAGCCACAGTGATCACTTCAATTGCAGTAGGCATGCGGCAAGAAACTGCGCTGCGTTTTTCTTTCCTTCTTTACATTCCGATTAGTTTAGCCGGACTTGCTTTAAGTGTCTCTGATATTGCCAACGTTTCAGAAATGTCGACGCTGTGGGCACCATATGCCGCCGCCTTCATTGCTTCCTTGATTTTCACCTATGTATCGATGAAGTGGCTAATGAATATTATGGAGAAAGGCAATCTGAAATACTTTGCCTATTACTGCTTTGCGGCGGGCTTATTGTTATTGCTCGTTTTGTAAACCCATTATTCACATTGACTTCCTGACAACTGCCCCTACTTGCTTATTTGCAACAAAGGGTTTTAAATTTGGACAACAGCTTGGCATAAATCACAATACAGGTATAGGCCAAAAGATAGGAAATAAATGTCCATCCGATTGTCCAGTTATTATCGTAGGATACGATCTTCATTAAAAAAGCGATATACTCAAATAAAGTCGTCAACAGAAAAGTACAAGGATATAAATGGGATGGGATGAGTGTTCACTCGATGGATGGTATACACCATAAAGCTCGCTATAACCGGATAGATGCCAAAATCAAAAGGCATTCCCGCAATGGTTTCGTTTGCTTGGATGTACGGTCTCATATTCCAGAAGTTGAAATAGAATCCGATTGTATTAAAAAGCATGGAAATGGCAATGGTAGCCGGAGTAATCAACAGGAACAGCAGCGGTTGCTTGCGAATCCAATGGATAGATACCATCCAAGGCAAAAAGCAGCCAATTAAAATATTCGTTAACATTGTTCATCTCCAAAACTTCATTCAAAGTAGCGCTGATCTGAGCTCGTCTAATAATGATTTTTAGCACAAAACACCACCTCATCTGCTAGTATTGTTGCCTAGATAAATGGCATTCATTCCTATTGGGGTACCACCAACAAAACGCGGAAAACGTACGCTAAGCAATTCGTTGTATAAAAAACCGAGCTATCCCTTTATTCAACAAGGGGCTCGGTTTTCGAAAATCGCTGCTGAGTAAAGTACAACTAAAGTCTCCCTCTTTCAGTAAGGCCTCTCAAGGAGTAAAATAGGGTCAAGACGTGTTTTGCATGCGTCCCATGTGCTTGAATCTCGTCCAACGCTGACACAGATGACATTCTTTTTCTCCGGATCCATAAAAAACGTGATGTAGTTATGGCCTCGCTTCGCTGACGTCTCGTCGGTGCTGATCTTGGTCACATAGGATAAGTCTTGTGCGGACATGGCGTGATCAACGTAGTAATGCAGAATGCGCCATAGCCGCGTATCGTGTTCATCAACAAGCGAGCGACGGCATTCATCGGCATATCTTTAGCCAGCGTCATGATGAGGGATCGAAGTGAAGGGTGAAGTAATGCCTGGGTTTGTCCAGCGCCCATGGTACAGGCTGATTCTCCGCTCCGCAATCTGAACAACGCACGCTTTCTTGCTTTTACACATCCAACTGTTTGATTTCTAGATCGAAGTCCGCTCGATCAACGTACTACGGTTCAGGAATATGGGGAAGTCGCTCCAGAATCTCATTGCTAATGTTAGCGGTGAACATATGAAAACACCATCCTCTACTGGTCTTTTATTTTCCAGTATTGACAGACGTTTTAATTGTTAACGGCGAGGAAGCTGTTTAGGTCGCTTTATTCTTTTCTCATATTCATGTTAGAAAGGGATATGACATTTTAGATGGAATAGAGTTATCGAGTGAAAGCCTTAATCGCTAATCACTCTAAGGCTTGTGAGACTGATGTTTAAGGAGAGGCTTACGATGATTCGTACTTTTGAACCTGACAATGACTTATACAAACTTGTGGACTACATCTGGATCGTAGATTTTAACTTTCTTGCCGATGGAAATAGAGAAGATATTATTATGCCATTGGGGCATATCAATATTATTTTCAATTATGGGTCCCCATACAGGTTGGTAGGAGAAAAGGAGGGAATGGTAGTCCCTGATGTGGACCCGGATTTGGATGAATTATACCTAATGATGATGATCTATAAAGATGTGGAGCAGCGTATCAAGGCAATAAACCAATTTTTGATGAATAAATTAGCGTCAAATGAAACGAATACTGAATGTATAGAGCAAATGCTGACATATGTGGAGCGAGAGTATGAGAGCCTGAATATTGTGAGTATGGCCAAATTTTTTGGTACCTCAGTCAGTTCATTAGAACGGTTTTTCAATAAAAATATCGGCCTGACACCAAAGACTTATGGAAATATTGTGAAATTCAGAAAACATGTTGAGGATGAAGAGCTGAGAAGGGATATACATTATCATTACTATGATCAGTCCCATCTGATAAAAACATCCAAGAAATTTGCAGGTAAAACGATTAAGGAACTGGAAGATCTACCGGATGAATTAACTCTAGGTTACTTATGGCATGGTCAACAGCAATAAACAGCTGAACATCGGTGCTGATTTTTTACAATACAATTTTTGTCCTCCCTGTTAAGCTTGAGTGACTACAAGAGGAGAGGAAGAATTAACGATGCAGGATACCATGATTATTGCAAGTTTGCTGGTGTTTTTAAATGTAACATTTCTCACGATACTGGTTCCGGGAGGGCCGATTGAAAATAGAGATTTTTCAAAATTAACAGGAGTTGTGTTTTGGGGGTTTAATCTGTTTCTGATCTCACTGGGCATCGTTTCGTTTATCGCGTGTTATCTCCTCTTGGTTTCCCATTCTAATGCCGTTCTCATCACGCAAATTATCGCCGTTTTATATTTTATCGTATATATTATCGACTTAGCTGGTATATTTCCAAAATCACCGACTAAAATGTCTAAGCCGCTTATGCTTTTTGAAGTAATTAACACATCTATGGCTGTATTCCTCTTCCTCTTTGTGACGGCGATTGGACATGTGGGTTCGTGAGGATGAGAGTATCTTCAGATATCATGGCATTCTCCAAACAGCAATTGAAGGAAGGAAGGAAGGAAGGAAGGAACAGCTATGAATTAACATTTGAAGCGGGAAGATACACCTGGTCTCTAGGAGGTTCCATACCTGGTTGTTAAGGCAAATCAGTAGATTGTGAGCTAACGCCACAATCCCAAATTCCGTGTGAACCTTCTCCAACCCTCGCAAGGAAAACCGATGAAACGACCGCTTGCCCTTGATGTGACCCAATACGCTTTCGCCGAGCGTAGATGGCGGATTTCTCTTCATCCTCAAGGGCTCTTTTAGCCTTTGCTTTTACCTCTTCCCAGATTGTATTCCAGTGCACCTAGCGATTCCCCTTTGCCTTGGTGCACTTTGCCCGGAATGTACAATCCCCGCAATCTTCACATTCATACATCTTGAAGCTTTGCTCCAGCCCTGAAGCGTTCTTTTTCGTTTGGTATTTCTTGAAGAGAACATACCGGCCATTCGGGCATACAAAGCGGTCATCACCCTCTTCATAATTCCAGTTGGTGGCATGCCGGATATCCTTCTTGTATCGACGTTCCTTCTCTTTCCTGTACGTGCCGTAGGGAATGGGCACATCAAAACGCGGCTCTTTTTCTTCTCCAATCGCATACAAGTAGTTCTCTTCACTGCCATAGCCCGCATCGGCAAAGAAGACGCAGCCAATCCCTCCATTTGCAGAATGAAGCAGCGCGTATCCGTCGACCTCTGATGAAAACTGTAAAACAAAATGAATTGGTTTTCTGTGAACATTTGCACATTGTAGCCCGGTTTTAGTTGACCATTTTTCATGTGGCCTTCCTTCATCCGCATGAACGTTGCGTCCGGGTCCGTCTTGGAGTAGCTGTTGCGATCCCCAAAGCAGGCCTCCTGCTGTTCGCTGCGTGAGTGTCCGAATGTGGGCAAGCGTTGTCTGCAAGGAGCTTGTGAATCATCATTTCGAAAAGCTCGTCCATGAAGGTTTTCATGCGTACTACACGGAAATCGTTCAAGGTATGGAAGTCGGGCTGTTGCATCGCAGGGATGTTTTCGCACAGTAGCTTTTCGATGCCGCGACAGGAATACACCTTTTGCGAGTAGCCTATCAGAATGATTTTGAGCATCATTTTAGGATGGTAGGAACTGCGGCCTCCGCCTGCATAATGAGTAAACAACTGGGAGTCCGGAATTGCTTCAATCATCTCGTCAATGACACGCGCCACATGATGGGCAGAGGAATATATAACTCCAGATCCAGAATCATCTGGGCCTGTTTGTTGTCGTAGTCTTTAAAGGTAGGAGCAAGGGTTTTGGGGAACCAGCTTTTCTTCCAAATCCCCTAGAGGAAGCGTCGGCTCCATGATATACTGTTTGGTAGTAGTCATTCCCATTACGCAAAAAAATCGCCCTCCTGAGTTGGTGGTGTGGTAAATTCCATTCTACAGGATTTGACGATTTTCTTCAATTTTTACCATTCAAACCAAAACAGAGCGTCCAATAGTCAGCTTTTCACTGACTTTCTGGACAGCTCCCATTTAAGCCGATTTATTGCTGATTCCCACGTTTTTAAATGCACCTCGTAAAAAACAGAATACCGGGTTAATCTACAGCCATTACTTAGAAAGCTGACGATTCTATAGAACCACACAAATTTAATCCTCCACAGTCCAAAACTGTGATAAGCTGTTCCCTTCACAATTCTCCCATAAGCAATCAGCTTTTCACCCCTGAAAATATGGCCTCCCATACATCACTTGAAGCTCTGCATCGAATACATTCCGATACACAACCTGCAGACGACTGGACGAGGCGTCAACGACCTTGCCGTTACCAGCGTAAATGCCAACATGCGTAATGTCCATAAATCGCCCGTTTTGCTCGTAGCTCCAGAAGATCAGGTCGCCGGCTGTTAGTTCATCAGCAGTGAGTGTCAGCCCGTTGTCTACGATAAAACGCGCCTGCTCTGCCGCTGTTCTTGGCAAGCCGACCTCCAATTGCTGATACACCCACTGAACGAGATAGCTGCAATCTGTATAAGTCCCTTGTCCCGCCTTTAGCTGACTGTAAGGATCGCCCAGCCGAGTCAACGCCAGCTCAACGACCTGGCTTCCAAGCACCCCGGCGGGCAAGTCTGTTCGGATCGCTTCAAGCTCCCCCGATGACAAGCCTACATGCTCGTCCTTGCCGAGTAGCGCAAGCATCATGGGGCGAAACGCGGCTGACAACAATTCGTTCATGATATCGGTCTGTTCAGCATTGAAATCATAGAGGGCCGCACATAGTCAGTCTACTACTTTATTTTCTTTCCAAGTGGATTAGGGGGCTAAAGAGATACCGTTTAAATTATGATCCAAAATGATAAAAATAGCTGATTTTAATCCATCGAAGAATAAATTTAGATGAAGGTTAAATTATTAATTAATTGGACACTAATTAAAAAAAAGGACTCAACATATTGTATTAAACCAATATGCTGAGTCCTTTGATTTTGATCATGCTTAGAATGTTAATTTTGATTTTAATCTATTTTTCAAATGTATAATTTCTATTAGTTCAATTTTGTCGAACTCATTCAATAATCTGTATCCCTCGACTAATACTTTTTCATTCATATTTGCATAAACCTTTCCTTCCTCAAAACCATCTCCAGTCAGTAACCAATTCAAGTTAACATGATAAGTTCGTTTAATTGATATTAATGTTTCAGCAGAAGGATTACTATTTCCAATCTCGATTTCACTTAAATTACCTTGAGATATCCCAATATTCTTCGCGAATTCAGATTGATTATGATTGTTCTGCTTTCGAATGCATTTTATTCTATACCCTATCTCATTCATATGGTTTCACCGCTTATTCATTTATTTGAGCTTCTTAAAGCTAGCCTAAAGGATTCCTTAGTACAGCAATTTAAAAATCTCACAACGAAAAAAAAGAATAGCCCTGTAAAATAACTTAGGACTACCCTTGATTTTCATAAATTTTAAATTTCTGTTTCGTTTTTTTCTATTTAGAAGAGAACAAGACTTTATTGTAATGAATCACAAATTATCTCGACTAATCTAAATACTGACTAGAAAAGATTAGATTTCTTTTTAATTTAAAGCAAATGTTTGCCGTGAGTTTATTAAAGCATATGCTTGCCGCAACGGCAAAAATATGGTTTAAGAGACACCACAGCTAATGCTGAGGCCCTTTTTCTATCTATGGAGGCGAGGGGAGTCGAACCCCTGTCCGAAGATCACGCCACACAGGCATCTACGGGTGTAGTCACGATTTTGATGTCACCCAGGAGGACGCCTCGTAACCGGCTTCTTCCAAGGTCAGCCTGATTGTCTTCTTCAGCTCACCCCAGGCGGAGATGAGACAGCGTATCCCACTACTTGTTAGCCCCTAGTCTAGTCACATGGGCGATGCTAGGTAGGAGCACGCTCACAGTTTCTTAGGCTGCGAAAGCGTAGTTTGTTTGTTGTTTGCCATTTAATAGGCTTTAGCGTTGATGAAGTGGACGCGTCCCCACTACCCGCAACCCGCGCTCGTCCTATCCCCGTCGAATCCAAGAACGCCCCCGAGTTGGCATAAATGACTCATCCCTGTCGGCTCTAAAAGAACCGCAACCAGATCGTCATTTAGCTAAGATATTGCTTTGCTACTTGCTTAGTATAACACGATTCAAGGAATAATCCCTAAAATGTTATTGGTACCATTAGTAAAATTCAACACGCTTTCCTAGAAAATCTACAATCGCTCTGCACTGCGCTTGCGCACACCACGTCACGTTTAGCGTACGATCTTCTGCTTTTCGCGCAGCGCCCGCTGTATATCACGCTGGGCATCGCGTTTTGCCGCGGAATCGCGTTTGTCGAACTGCTTCTTACCTTTACCTAACCCAATCAGAAGCTTCGCGTAGCCATTGCGCACGTAAATCTTCAACGGCACAATGGAGTAGCCTTCCTGCTTGGATTGGCCAAGCAGCTTGTGAATCTGAGCTTTATGAAGCAGCAGCTTGCGGGCACGCGTCGGATCGGTTGGATTGTGACGGTTCCCCTGCTCGAAAGGGCTGATATGCAAATTGTGAATGAAAATTTCGCCGTTACGTATCGTCGCAAAAGCGTCGCTTATATTGGCCCGTCCGTTGCGAAGCGATTTAATTTCCGTCCCCATTAGCACCATTCCCGCTTCATACGTGTCTTCGATGAAATAATCATGGGAAGCTTTTTTATTTTGCGCAAGTTGCTTGCCGTCGTTTTTCTTACCCATTCTTATCACCTCGACATCATATTTAGCTCCTGAAAATTAAAAAAGCCGCTAGATATATATTGTAGCAATTTTTGAAAATGAAAGCAAGAAAGCAGCTGCCATATTGTAAAATATGGTTCACTCGTCAAAACCATAAAAAGCCGCTCCGACCTTTCGGTCGAAAGCGGCTAAATTTCGCAGTTGATTAAACTACTACAGTTTTACTACGTTTTCAGCTTGTGGTCCGCGGTTGCCTTGAACAACGTTAAATTCTACGCGTTGTCCTTCTTCCAGCGTTTTGAAGCCTTCGCCAGTGATAGCGCTGAAATGTACGAATACATCGTTGCCGCCTTCAACTTCGATGAAGCCAAAGCCTTTCTCAGCGTTAAACCATTTAACTGTACCTTGTTGCATTTGTAAAACCTCCAAAAATAAAATTAATATGCGCCTGTTTCGTTTTGAGAAACAAAAAATTCACACATTGAAAAAGGTCCATGACTCTAATGACACCCTTTTCAATATGTGAATTCAGGTCCATATCATCAATTGCTTTGAGTGTACTATACCCATATTCAAAAAGCAAGCGACAAGCTTAAATAAATTATAAAGCTTGGCCCGCTGAACCAGCGCTGCTACTCCTATTATGAAGAGCAGCGCCGATGCAAGGGACTATACAACTATTTTGTTTTATTTACGTTTTTTTCTAACGAAAGCAGCCGTTGAATTGCCGCCTCCGTTTTTCTTCTTACGCTTCTTCTTAGCTGCTTCTCCGCCTGCTCTAGCAGCGTCTGGCGACTCCTGCTGGCTCGGGCTCACGCCACTTGGCGCTGAGCCCGGCTGCGCCAAGTGGCGCCGCTTGCCGCCTTCAAAGCCACGGCCAGCTCCGGCGCTTCGCTCGCCGCCATCGCTGCGACGGCTGCCGTCTCTAATCGGCAGCCCCCACATATCCGTGCGCGGCGCGCCTTCGCCGCCGCGCCCTTCGCCTCGATCCTGCGGCTCCGCCCGCACGATCCGCTGCGTCTGCTCCGCCGGCGCAAAGCTGCCGCCAGCGTCACCCTTGCGCCCGCGGCGCGGCGAGTTCCCGCCGCCGCTTGCGCCTAGCGCGGCGCCATCACCATCGCGCCGCTGCCCCGCACCAATGTCGTCGCGCTTGCCGCGACGACGCTGCCCGGCAGCAGCACCATCCAGCTGCCACGGGTTCTGCCCATTCCCGGCCTGACCGCTGCTTTGCTGGCCGCCATCTCTTGCTCCTGCTCTACCGCTTTTCCCTGCTCTTCCGCCTCGCCCATCATTTCCTGCTCTAGCGCCTTTCGCTCCGTTCCCTGCTCCAGAGCCTTGCGTACCATTGCCCGCTTTAGCGCCTTTGCCACCCTTGCCTTTAAAGCCGCCATTTCCGCCTTTGCTGCCGGCAGCGGCACTATCGCCCTTTGCTCTGGTGCTCGTGCCTTCACCGCCACCGCTGCTGCGTCCGCCGTTCTTAAAGCCACCGCTGCGCCCACGCCCGCCGCGCGAAGCGCCGAACCCAGCATCAGCGATGCCTTTAAAGCCGCTGCGAGGCTTCATATCGACCATTTCAAAATCAATCGTATGGTCGTTCATATTCACATTGCCAATGCGGATTTTCACCTCATCGCCAATCCGGTATACCTTAGAGGTGCGTTCGCCGATGAGCACCATATGCTGCTCTTGGAAGTGGTAATAATCATCCGTCAGATCGCTCAGACGAATAAGCCCTTCCACTGTATTATCCAGCTCGACAAACATGCCGAAGCTGGTAACGCTGCTGATGATGCCATCGAATTCCTCGCCGATTTTATCAAGCATAAATTCGCATTTTTTCATCTGCTCTGTATCACGCTCGGCATCAGCGGCAACCCGCTCACGCTCAGAAGAATGCTGCGCAATATCCGGCATGCGGGCAGTCAGCGCCTCATTGCGCTTCTCGCTGAGCGCTCCGCCGCCTTCCAGCACTTCACGAATGACGCGGTGGATAACCAAATCCGGATACCGGCGAATAGGCGAAGTGAAATGCGAATAAAATTCCGCTGCCAGCCCGAAATGTCCCAAGCTTTGCGCATCATATTTCGCCTGCTTCATCGAGCGAAGCATAACGGTGGAAATGACCGTCTCTTCCTTCGCGCCTTTAATTTCCTCCAGCAGCATTTGCAGCGCACGCGGATGAACCGAGTTGCCTTTGCCCTTCACCACATAACCGAAGTTGGCGGCAAACTGCATGAAATGCATCAGCTTTTCCTGATCTGGGTCTTCATGAATCCGGTATAGGAAAGGTACGCGCAGCCAGTGGAAATGCTCGGCAACGGTTTCGTTCGCTACAAGCATAAATTCCTCGATAATTTGCTCCGCGACGGAACGATCCCTTTTCACAATATCGACAGCCTTGCCCTGCTCATCAACGATGACCTTCGATTCCTGAAAATCAAAATCGATCGCACCCCGCTTCATCCGCTGCTTGCGAAGCTTCATCGCCAGCTGCTCCATCAGCGTGAACATATCCAGCAAATCGGCGTAGCGCTCCTTCAGCTCGGTCTGCGGCTCCTCTTCGGTTGCAGTCAGCAGCTTGCGCACGTTCGTATATGTCATGCGCTCCTTCGTACGAATAACACTCGTGAACACATCATGGCGCACGCGTTTCAGCGTTTTGGCATCAAACTCCATCTCGCAGGAAAGCGTCAGCCGATCCACCTGCGGATTGAGCGAGCAAATGCCGTTCGATAGGCGATGCGGCAGCATCGGAATGACTCGATCCACCAAATAAACGCTGCACCCTCTGCGGAAAGCCTCCTGATCCAGCTCGGAGTTTTCACGCACATAATAGCCTACGTCGGCGATGTGGACGCCCAATAAATAATTGCCGTTGTCCAGCACCTTCACATGTACGGCGTCATCGAGATCCTTGGCATCCTCGCCATCAATCGTCACGATGACCTCATCCCGCAGGTCACGACGCCCCTGCTGAATAATTTCTTCCTCGGTTATCGAATCCGGCGCCGCTTCCGCCTCTGCGTCCACCTCTTCCGGAAAACCTTCCGGCAGCTGATGCTTGCGGATAATCGACAAAATATCGATGCCCGGATCATCCTTATGGCCGAGTATTTCAATAATTTCGCCTTGTGCTGCTGAACGGCCTTCCGGATAGGTCACGATGCGCACGACTACCTTTTGTCCAGATACGGCGCCTTTAAATTCATTTTTTGCAATAAAAATGTCGCGGTTAATCCGTTTGTCATCCGGCATAACAAAGGCGTACACTTCATGGCTTTCGAAAGTGCCGACCACCTGGGTAACCGCTCTCTGCACAATGCGGACGACCTCGCCCTCCAGTCGCCCTCCAGCTTGGCTCTTGGACGTCACGCGCGCAAGGACAATGTCGCCGTTCATCGCGCTAAGCTGATCATTGGCATGAATATAAATGTCAGGATGCTCTTTGTCGTCAGGCAGCAGGAATGCGAAGCCTTTCGCATGTACCTGCAATTTTCCGCGCAACAAATTCATCCGTTCCGGAACGCCGTAACGGTCATTGCTTGTGCGAAGGATTTTTCCGCTATCCTCCAGTTGGGTAAGCAGCTGCAAAAATGCTTTAAAATCAGCAGCCTCCATCACGCCGAAATGCTGCTCCAGCTCCTGGTAAGTCATCGGTTTATAAGCGGTCTCCCGCATAAAATCAAGCAATTCCTGCTCTTGTGTCATCAGTTTCCTCGTCACCTCATATACCGGAGGCCATTCTATCAGCACTTGCGACCGGTTGATAGATTATTATATATCAATTAGTATACACGAAATTACCCAATCGCATCCGCGAAACCACGAAAAAACAAAAAAAGTGGAGGAAACTCCCCCACTTTTTGCATTCAATACAGAATATTACTGTTGTACGACGTAAGCAACAACGAGCGACAGGACGAAAAATCCAACAGCCAGTGCAATCGTCAAACGCTGCAGGAACAAGTCCAAACCACGCGCTTTCTGTTTGCCGAACAAATGCTCGGCGCCACCACTAATGGCTCCGGACAATCCCGCGCTTTTACCTTTTTGCAGCAATACGACCGCAATCAGGCCAACCGAAAAAATTACCAATAGAATTTTCAAAGCTATATCCATTCAATCCACCTCCAGCATAGGAGCTCCATTAAAACATATAAATTGATTGTATCACAGCGATATGCTGAAAACAATACTTTGCTGTTTAACCCTAACATTTCCTAATTCACGGCTAGCCCTTGACTCCCTGTGGTCCTTTGATGAGCCTTTGCATAAAATGAAAGCTCATCTCCGCGCTTTTCAGCGACGTTTCCGTAAACTGCTGCTGCTCGATAATGATATATTTTACACCCGATTGTTTGACCACCTCATACAGCTCGCTGTAGCCGAATCCCCTCTCCGAGCTCCGTATCCTTGCGTCCCTTCTGAAAATCTTTAAAATGGACAAGCGGCAGCCGATCCGAATAATATCTGACGTATTCAGCCGGATCATAGCCCGCCATGTAAATCCAGCCTAAATCCAGCTCCGCTTCCATTAAGTCTGCAGGTACAAGCTCCAGCAGGTGGACGTACAGCGGCTTGCCTTCAACCTTTTTCCAATCCGCATCATGGTTATGCAGGCATAGCTTTATGCCCTACTGCTTCGTTTGCCAAGCGCATCGCTCCAAAATTTCTGCCAAATATTTAATATCGTCCATTTTCGGCACTTCTGGCACAGGAACCCCAGGCACGACCATATATTGCAGTCCCAGCCGTTGCGTGAAAATATCCCCCAAATTCGACCGCCTTATAGCCGATTTCAGCCACCTTTTCGAGCGACCCCAGCATGTCGCTTTCCGTAATATCCCGCAGCGAGTACATTTGTAAGCTCAGCATTTGTTTATCCATAAAATAACACCTCCTTTTCTACTCAAATCCAGCAACCATTTATAGAACAGGCTCGTCATTAGGGGTGACTGATTCACACATGGATTCTCACACTACTTATGCAGAGGGGGATGCTGCTATGTTTATTATCATTTGTTTGGCCGGGATCATCCTAACCATGATTGTTCTCAAAAAAACTGGCGCCTTATACATTTACTCCAAAGGTGTCTTTATTTCAGTCATCCTTACGCTTATTGCTGCAATCTGTCTTTCACAAAATTATTTGTACAGTCTTATCCCCTCATTCGAGGACGGTATCGCGATTTCCAATTTTATTGCTTATTGGATTATTGGCGATGACGGCTGGTCAGTGAGACTGTTTCAGCAATATTCCGAAGGATCGATACTGCTTGCTATCGGCTTGCTGGTTTTCTACATTATCGTGCTTTCTGTAGAGTTGGCTGTTGGTCGTAAAACTGCACGGCGATAGGTGGAAGGCTGCTGAAAAAGATCTGCGCTGCGTAAAAGTGTTGGGGTTCGATCGCGAAGATGCTTTCCTACGGAAAGCTTTATGCGAACGCTGCGCTTCTCCACCCCAACACTTTTACTCCACTTGCCTTTTCAACAGCCCTCCACCTTTTTTACATACCAAAAATCCCTGCTCCACAATATTTGTGGGCAGGGATTTTTAAGTGCATTAAAGCTTATTCGCATTGAGGCTTGCTCATTTAGAAAAGGCCAGGATACTGGCCGATCACAATGAGCAAGCTGTCATTGGTTTAAGCTTATTTGAAGTTTTTGAGGTTGTAGAATGCCGATTTACCAGCGTATTGTGCTGTAGCACCCAGTTGGTCTTCGATACGAAGCAATTGGTTGTACTTCGCTACGCGGTCCGTACGGGACGGAGCACCTGTTTTGATTTGACCAGCGTTTGTTGCAACTGCGATGTCAGCGATTGTGCTGTCTTCGCTTTCGCCGGAACGGTGGGAGATAACGGCTGTGTAACCAGCGCGTTTCGCCATTTCGATTGCGTCGAAAGTTTCAGTAAGGGAACCGATTTGGTTAACTTTAACCAGAATCGAGTTGCCCACGCCTTTGTCGATACCATCGGACAGACGCTCAGTGTTTGTAACGAACAGGTCGTCACCAACGAGTTGAACTTTGTCGCCCAATTTTTCAGTAAGCAATTTCCAGCCATCCCAATCGTCTTCGGAGCAGCCATCTTCGATTGTGATGATTGGGTATTTATCAACCCATGAAGCAAGCAGGTCAACGAATTCAGCAGGCGTGAAGGATTTGCCTTCGCCTTCCAGGTGGTATTTGCCATCTTTGAAGAATTCAGTCGAAGCTACGTCCATACCGAGGAATACGTCAACGCCTGGCTTGTAGCCTGCGCTCTCGATAGCGGAGATGATTGTAGTGATTGCTTCTTCGTTCGAACCAAGGTTAGGAGCAAAGCCGCCTTCGTCACCTACAGCTGTGTTCAGGCCTTTGTTTTTCAGAACCGATTTCAGGCTGTGGAAAATTTCAGCACCGATACGAAGAGCTTCTTTGAACGTTGGAGCGCCAACTGGCAGAACCATGAACTCTTGTACGTCGATGTTGTTGTCCGCATGCTCGCCGCCGTTGATGATGTTCATCATTGGAACTGGCAGAACTTTAGCGTTGAATCCGCCCAGGTAAGTGTACAAGGATACGTTCAGTGCATCAGCAGCAGCGCGAGCTACAGCCATCGATACAGCAAGAATCGCATTAGCGCCCAGCTTAGCTTTGTTCGGCGTACCGTCAAGCTCGATCATTTTGCGGTCGATAGCTACTTGATCAAGAGCGTCCAGACCAATGATTTCAGGAGCGATAATCGTGTTAACGTTATCTACTGCTTTTTCTACGCCTTTACCAAGGTAACGGCCTTTGTCGCCATCGCGAAGCTCAACTGCTTCGTATGCGCCAGTGGATGCGCCGGATGGAACGATTGCGCGGCCTTGGCCGCCGGACTCTAGGGATACTTCTACTTCTACTGTTGGATTACCGCGGGAATCCAATACTTCGCGTGCATATACGTCAACGATAATAGACATGTTTAAACACTCCTCTTAGTTTGATGATAGTTGTTATTTCTGAATCAGGGAAATGCCCGTCATCTCTGCTGGCTTGGAAAGCTGCATCAGATCAAGCACCGTCGGTGCAAGGTCTGCCAAAATTCCGCCTTCACGCAGCGTTGCTCCAGCAACCGTCACAATGCATGGCACTGGATTGGTTGTGTGCGCCGTGAACGGACGTCCATTTGCATCAAATACCATATCGGCATTACCATGGTCAGCTGTAATAATACATACGCCGCCTTTAGCAAGCACAGCTTCAACGACTTGGCCCAAGCATGCATCCGTTGCTTCCACCGCTTTGATTGTCGGCTCCAGCATGCCGGAGTGACCTACCATATCGGGATTGGCAAAATTCAGGATAATCGCATCATGCTTGTCTGCTTCAATCTCGCTGACCGCAGCTGCCGCTACCTCATAAGCGCTCATTTCTGGTTTCAGATCATAAGTCGCTACTTTAGGCGAATTGATCAGAACGCGAGTCTCGCCCGGCAGTTCATGATCACGGCCACCGCTGAAGAAGAACGTAACATGCGGGTACTTTTCAGTTTCCGCAATGCGAAGCTGCTTCTTGCCGTTTTGCACAAGCACTTCACCAAGCGTATTATCAAGGTTTTTCGGCGAATAAGCGACAAAGCCGCCAATCGTTTCGCTGAACAGCGTCAAGCATACGAAATACAGATTTTTCGGAGCATGCTCCCCACGTTCAAAACCGCGGAAATCTTCATTCGTAAATACTTGTCCCAGTTGAATCGCACGGTCAGGACGGAAGTTGAAGAAAATAACCGCATCCTCCGACTCGACAAGACCTACCGGTTTGCCATCCTCGCCCACGATAACCGTTGGCATAACAAATTCATCATAAACGGATTTCTCGTACGATTCAACTATCGCCTTGAGCGGATCGTTATATTGCGGGCCTTCGCCATACACCATGGCGCGGTAAGACTTTTCTACCCGCTCCCAGCGTTTGTCGCGGTCCATCGCATAATAACGTCCTTGCACCGTAGCAACATGGCCTACGCCAACCTCTTCGATCTTCGCGAGAAGCTGCTCCATGTAGCCTTTTGCACTATCTGGGGAAACGTCACGGCCATCAAGGAATGCATGGATATAGACATCTTCCAGGCCTTCCTTCTTCGCTAGATCAAGCAGAGCAAACAAATGAGCAATATGGCTGTGTACGCCGCCATCGGACAGCAGGCCATACAGGTGAAGCTTCTTGCTATTTGCTTTAGCGTGACGCACAGCGCCAAGCAGCGTTTCATTGTCGAAAAACTCGCCATCGCGGATCGACTTGCTGATGCGAGTCAAATCCTGATAGACGATGCGGCCTGCGCCGATGTTCAGATGGCCAACTTCGGAGTTGCCCATTTGTCCATCTGGCAAGCCTACCGCTTCACCGCTCGCTGTCAGCTGCGTATGAGGGTAAGTCGACCAGTAACGGTCGTAGTTAGGCTTTTTCGCTTGGGCAACTGCATTGCCTGTAACGTCATCGCGTAGACCAAAGCCGTCAAGTATAATTAATGCAACTGGAGCAGCCATCTTACTTGGCCCCCTCGATCAGTGCGATATAAGAAGCAGGCTCAAGGCTAGCTCCGCCTACAAGCGCGCCGTCGATATCTTGCTGACCCATATATTCAGCAACATTGTTAGGTTTAACGCTGCCGCCGTATTGGATACGAACCGCTGCTGCTGTAGCATCGTCATAAAGACCTGCAATTACGCTGCGGATATAACCGATAACGTCTTGTGCATCTTCGGAAGTCGAGGATTTGCCTGTGCCGATCGCCCAGATAGGCTCATAAGCAACGACTACTTCAGCTGCCTGTGATGCGGACAAGCCTTGGAAAGCCGCTACCGTTTGCACGCTGCAAACATTTTTTGTTTCGCCAGCTTCGCGCTCTTCAAGCTTCTCGCCTACACATACAATAGGAGTCAAGTCATTCTTGAATGCTGCATGTACTTTTTTGCTAACGATTTCGTCTGTCTCAGCAAAATAAGCACGACGCTCGGAGTGGCCGATAATCACATATTTTACGCCCAGGTCTTTCAGCATAACGCCGCTGATTTCACCTGTGAATGCGCCATTGTCTTCGAAGTGAAGATTTTGTGCGCCAATCGCGATAGTTGTTCCTTTAGCTGCTTCAACAAGGGAAGGAAGTGCTGTGAATGGCGCGCAGATAACGCTCTCTACGCCATCAACCTCTGCTTTGCCTTTCACATCTGCGAAGAAAGAAGCTGCTTCAGAAACCGTTTTGAACATTTTCCAGTTGCCTGCAATAATTGGTTTTCTGCTCATATATATACCCTCCTGTACTGTATGGGTTGCTTATTTATCGTTAAGTGCTACAACGCCTGGCAATGCTTTGCCTTCCATGAATTCCAGGGAAGCGCCGCCGCCAGTGGAGATGTGGTCCATTTTGTCAGCCAGGCCGAACTTCTCAGCTGCTGCAGCCGAATCGCCACCGCCGATAACCGTGTAGCCAGCTGTTTCCGCACATGCTTTCGCTACCGCTTGTGTACCATGGGAGAAAGGCTCGATTTCGAATACGCCCATTGGTCCGTTCCATACAACCAGCTTGGAGTTTTTAATCGCTTCGGCATAAATCTCACGTGTTTTAGGACCGATGTCGATACCTTCCCACTCTGCTGGAATGCCGTCAACGTCAACGATTTGTGTGTTGGCGTTTTTGCTGAAATCATCAGCGACAACGATATCAACCGGAATGAGGAAGTTTTTGCCGAGCTTTTTAGCTTTTTCGATGAACTCAAGCGCCAGCTCAAGCTTGGAGTTGTCAACGAGCGATTTGCCGATTTCATGACCTTGTGCTTTGAAGAATGTATAGGACAAGCCGCCACCGATGATGATGTTGTCAGCAATTTCGATCATTTTGTTGATAACGTCGATTTTATCCTTAACCTTCGAACCGCCAACGATAGCTGTGAAAGGACGCTCAGGGTTGTTCAGTGCTTTGCCAAGAACATCAAGCTCTTTCTCCATCAATAGGCCGGATACAGCTGGCAGGTGATGCGCAATGCCTTCAGTCGAAGCATGAGCACGGTGAGCCGCGCCGAATGCGTCGTTTACATAAAGATCAGCAAGCTCAGCGAAAGCTTTCGCCAGCTCAGGATCATTTTTCTCTTCGCCAGCATGGAAACGAACGTTTTCAAGCAGCAATACATCGCCAGCGTTCAAAGCCGCGATTTGCGCTTTAACATTTTCGCCGATGGACTCATCTGCTTTTACTACCGATTTGCCAAGCAGCTCGGACAGACGCGCTGCCGATGCTGTGTGGCGAAGCTCTTCTACAACTTCACCATTCGGGCGGCCCAAGTGGCTTGCCAAAATAACTTTCGCGCCTTTTTCGATCAAGAAGTTAATCGTAGGAAGCGTCTCACGGATACGCTTGTCATCAGTAATTTTACCATCTTCGAGCGGTACATTGAAATCGACGCGTACGAATACCCGTTTGCCTGCTACTTCTACGTCACGAACACTTTTTTTAGCCATGAATGTAACCTCCTGATATTAGCGTACAAAGCTTATAACATTTCCATATTCCAACAAAAAGAAGCGTTCCCTCTTTATCAAAAGAAGGAACGCTCCCTCTTGGCCCACGGCCCGAAGGTCCGCGAATAGCCGGTTAAGGTTTCGCTTAAATCGCGTACGCTGCCACAAGGAGCGCCGCGGATTAAGCGTATCCCGTGGTCAGTGCAAGACTGCCCCGGGATGCAAAGCGTTCCATCTAATTGTGGGGCTCGTTCTTACAGACCTTTGCTTGCGATGAAAGCAGCGAGATCAACTACGCGGTTCGAGTAGCCCCACTCGTTGTCATACCAAGAAACAACTTTAACCATGTTGCCTTCAACAACCATAGTCGACAGACCGTCGATTGTGGAAGAAGCTGGATCGTGGTTGTAGTCGCTCGATACAAGCGGCAATTCGTTGTAGTTCAAGATGCCTTTAAGAGCGCCGTCAGCAGCTTCTTTCAAAGCAGCGTTAACTTCTTCAACTGTTACGTTAACTTTCAGTTCAGCTACCAGGTCAGTAACGGAAACGTTAGGTGTAGGAACACGCATAGCCATACCATTCAGTTTGCCTTTCAGCTCAGGAAGTACCAGGGATACCGCTTTAGCAGCACCAGTCGACGAAGGAATGATGTTCTCAGCAGCTGCACGAGCACGACGAAGGTCTTTGTGCGGTACATCCAGAACGGATTGGTCATTTGTGTACGAGTGGATCGTTGTCATCATGCCTTTAACGATGCCGAATTTATCGTTCAATACTTTTGCAAACGGAGCAAGACAGTTCGTTGTGCAAGAAGCGTTGGAGATGATTGTGTGAGCAGCTGCATCGTATTTGTCTTCGTTAACGCCGATAACGATTGTGATGTCTTCGTTAGTAGCAGGAGCGGAGATGATAACTTTTTTAGCGCCGCCTTTAAGGTGAAGCTCAGCTTTTTCTTTAGCTGTGAAAATACCAGTAGATTCAACAACGATTTCAGCGCCTACGGAAGCCCAAGCTAGGTTTTCAGGGTTGCGCTCAGCGAAAACTTTGATTTCGCGGCCGTTAACTACGATTGCACCTTCTTTAGCTTCAACTGTAGCATCAAGAGTACCGTGAGTTGTATCATATTTCAAAAGGTGAGCCAGTGTAGCTGTGTCTGTCAAATCGTTTACTGCTACGATTTCAACATCAGCGTTGTTCAGAGCTGCGCGGAATACGTTACGACCAATACGACCAAAACCGTTAATACCTACTTTAACCATTGTTGTTTCCTCCTAGAGTGTTTTGGGATAAAAAATATATTTCAAGATATTTCGCATGCCGGGTGCCATTGTCTCGCTCGGCGCGAAGCATCAAGATCACTTGCCAAGCGTAAACGGCCGAAAGCCGTCCTCTGGCGGTAAAGCTGCCGTTTCGCGGTGAAATATAAGTCCTATTTATAAGCTGCAACTTATAAATTCTTATATTTTTATGGGGCTGAGCCTTCAATAATCGCAATGATTTCTAACGCGGCCGCCTCATCGGTAACTAACACATCATTGTGTCCAAAACGCATAACCGCAGCGATCGCTTCGCCTTTGCTTTTGCCTCCGGCTACTCCGATAACAACTTCAGTCTTAACAATATCCTCGAGCCGTAGTCCTACCGTCGGCATCTTGTGAACCACTTGCCCGCTGCGATCAAAATAAAAACCGTATGCTTCAGCAAGCGCCCCTTCAGCTTCAATACCCTGCATCGTCGCCTCATCTAGCTTCCTGCGCCGAGCCATCACCATAGCGTCTCCGATGCCGTGCACGACAATACGCGCCCTGCGGATCACTTCTATAATGTCCTGGATATTCGGTTCCTGCATAATGGGAGCATAAGCTTCCTCGCCAAGATGATCAGGAACGTGAAGCAGCCGATAATTGGCACCTGTCCGCTTCGCCATGGTGGAAGCAATCGTATTCGCCTGATAATCGACGCTTTCGCCAAGTCCGCCTCTTGCAGGCACGAACCAATTGGTTTTAAGCGGCGCCACGGCCGAAAGCTGATTTGCTACCTGAGCAGTCGTCGTACCACCTGTAACGGCGATGACGTCGCCTTGCTCCATCGCTTTGCGCAGTACCTGCCCTCCTGCTCTGCCGAGCTCCCGCTTCGTCTGCCCGGATACATCAGAATCGCCGGCCACAACTACAACCTGGCTCAGCCCGAAATAACTTCTGATCTTCTCCTCCAGCTCCGATAAGCCGAATATCGTCTTAACAAAAGGCTCAAACTGTTCCAGCAGTTCTTTGCCAGGTTCGCTGATCCTCATGCCGGAAGCATGAATTTCAAGCAAGCCCTGTGACTTTAGAAAGTCCGTTTCTGCTCGCAGCACCCTCTCCGTCATACCGAGCGTCGTCGCAAGCGTTCTGCGGCCGATTAGATCAGAGAGCATAACCTGATGCAGTATCCTGTAGCGCTTCCTCATCACGTCGAGCAAATCCGGCAGAAGCTGCTGCTGCAATTCAATCATCTGGCGCATCTTCTATTTATTCACTCCACCCGTACTAAGTTAAGCGAAACTGATACTCATGCATAGCGGTGGACACGAAACGTCCCATGCTTTCGTTTTAAGTCCCACCTCTATTTTACCGAACTTGATCTAACATTTCAAGTCAACAATTTCATATGAAACCGTTTACTGACACGATTTTATCAAATTTATTTTTGATAGCTGGCTTGATTTCTATTCGCATTTAACCTATACTAAATCTTGCTGTTACTTTTATACATGCGCCCGTGGTCCAATGGATATGACGTAGGCCTCCGGAGCCTGAGATCTAGGTTCGATTCCTAGCGGGCGCGTTCTGATTGACCGATAACAACTTGCAGCGAGCAATAGGCGTTTATGAAGCCGAGTATGTGGCCACCCTGATGAAGGGTGGTTTTTTTATATCGTTTTTTAGTTATGAAACGGCATGCGCCCGAGAAAAATCTGATTTGTCTGACTATCTTTGACTTTTAACGTTTCATCCGCTATTATGATGTTACGGCAATATCAATCTTGTTATTTTTCGGAGGAGGTTTACAGGATATGAATTTCGTCCCTATGGTTATTGAGCAAACTAATCGCGGAGAGCGCTCCTATGACATCTATTCCCGGTTATTGAAGGATCGTATTATCTTCTTGGGCTCGGGCGTCAATGACGTTGTAGCCAACTCCATCATCGCACAGTTGCTGTTTCTGACAGCAGATGACCCTGAGAAAGACATCTCCCTTTACATTAACAGCCCTGGCGGTTCGATTACCTCGGGTATGGCTATCTATGATACGATGCAATTCATCAAGCCTGACGTATCCACCATCTGTGTAGGTATGGCAGCATCGATGGGCGCGTTCCTGCTTGCAGCAGGCGCCAAAGGCAAGCGTTACGCGCTTCCAAACAGCGAGGTTATGATTCACCAGCCGCTGGGCGGCGCTGAAGGCCAAGCGAGCGACATCGAAATTCGTGCACGCCGCATTATCAAAATGCGCGACCACTTGAACGGCATCCTGTCCGAGCGCACAGGCCAACCGCTTGAGCGCGTGGAGAAGGATACCGATCGCGACTATTTCATGAGCGCAGCAGAAGCTTGTGAGTACGGTCTCGTTGACAAGGTTATTGAGAAAATCTAAATCATTCGGCGTTAATATTCGCTTACAAACAAAACAAACCCGGTTCTCCTGAACCGGGTTTGTTTTGTTATGGGCTTTTTTCAGAAATCTCAAGTTAAAAATACGACCAAAAAAACCGCCCCGGATCATCCTGATCCAGAAGGCGGCATGGCCAAATAATATGGTTATGAGCAGGCACATCCCTGCTGCATACGGCTTCTTATTGGTTCTCCAGCTCTTCCTTGCTTACCAATGCAGCTAAAGCGTTTACAGCCTGTTCTGCGTCCGAACCTTCCGCACTTATGAATACTTCAGTGCCCGAACTGATTGCCAAGCTCATAATTCCCATAATCGATTTGGCGTTCACTTTCTTGTCGTCTTTCTCGACGAATACTTCAGATGAAAATTTATTAGCTTCTTGTACGAATAATGCTGCAGGTCTTGCATGAAGACCCGTCTTTAGTCGAACGACAACCGGAAGCCTTGTCATGGAAACCATACCCCCTATATCTTATTCAATCCTTAATTATGCCGATAATTTTAAACTCATTGTATCATTATACCATCGGAAACATGAAGTTAAAAGTTTAGCCATTGCGTATTTTTTCAGCAAGTTCGTCAATTTTGCGAAGCCGATGGTTTACTCCTGACTTGCTCACTGATCCTTTCAGCAGTTCTCCAACTTCCTTCAAGTTCAGATCGGGGTGCTGCAGGCGGATTTCAGCGACTTCCTTGAGCTTATCCGGCAAGTTTTCAAGGCCCAGCTCGCGATCCAGCAGTTTAATATTATCAATCTGCCGTACTGACGCGCCAATGGTCTTGTTTAGGTTCGCCGTCTCGCAATTGACGATTCGATTGACGGAATTGCGCATGTCGCGCATAATTCGCACATCCTCGAATTTGAACAGCGCCTGATGAGCGCCGATAATGTTCAGCAGCTCAATAATTTTCTCGCCTTCCTTAATGTAAAAAATAAAGCCTTTCTTCCGCTCGATGCAGCGGGCATTTAGATCGAACTTATTGGCCAGCTCAACCAAGGAGCTGCAATACTCCTCATACATTGAAGAGATTTCCAAATGGTACGAGGAACCCTCAGGGTTATTCACTGAACCTCCAGCAAGGAAAGCCCCACGCAAATACGAACGCTTGCAGCAAGACTTCTTGATCATCGTTTTATCGATTCCGGAGTTGAACACGAAACCCTCAGATACGATACGAAGCTTGCTCAATATAGATTGTACCATTGTTGGAATACGTACGATATACACATTGTTCTTTTTCAGCCGCATTTTTTTCCGAACCAACAGCTCGGTGTGTACCTCAAAGTGCTTTTTGACCAGAGAATAAATACGACGGGCTATTGCAGCATTTTCTGTTGAGATGTCCAAAATGACTTTGCGGCTGGATAAGCTGACAGAACCATTCATCCGAATGAGTGCGGAAAGCTCTGCAAGCTCACAGCAGGAGTCCGCTTCGATAAGCGTAAGTTCCTTTTTCGTTTGTGCCGCAAACGACATGGTTTGTCACCTCTTTCTGAGCATCCAATTTTCCACTAGCTTATAAATATGATGGCTTAGACGCTCGGCATCATGCCTTAGAAACGTCTGGAATAAAACAAAACGATCCGCAATAACCTCGCAGCCCTTGCTGCGAATGGCTTCCAAATCAATAGCGACGGGCTTTGCGCCCATCTCTGCGTATTTGGCTTCCACTTGCGGTGAAATTTCACCATTGTTCACAATGACATAATCAAATAATTGCAGGCCGATATGGGCCTCAATCGCATTCATATGATCCGATACCGTATAATTGTCCGTCTCACCCGGCTGCGTCATCACATTGCACACAAACAGCTTGACGGCACAAGATTCCGTTATCGCTTGAGCAAGCATCGGAACAATCAAATTTGGCATAATGCTCGTGTACAAACTTCCCGGCCCAATTAGAATGGCATCTGCTTGCTCAATTGCTTTGACCGCTTCAGGAAGCGCGTGCGCCTTCTCCGAATCAATGAATACACGTTTAATCGCTTGACCTGCCTTTGGAATCATCGACTCGCCAATGACGATCGAGCCATCGGCCATTTCCGCCTTGAGCACGATAGCCTGGGCTGCCGCAGGCAAAACCCGTCCGCGCACCGCCAGTACCCTGCTCAGCTCGCGTACGCCCGTCACAAAATCACCTGTGATGTCAGCCATAGCAGCCAGCATTAAATTGCCGAGGCTATGCCCCGCAAGCCCTGTACCTGAATTGAATCGGTATTGCAGCACCTCTGCGAGCAGCGGCTCGGTATCGGCAAGTGCCATCAGCACATTGCGAACATCGCCTGGAGGCGGAATTTGCAGCTCATTGCGCAGCACGCCGGAGCTGCCCCCATCATCAGCAACCGTGACGATGGCTGTAATATCCATGGGCTTTTCCTTAAGCCCGCGCAGCATAACGGATAATCCTGTGCCTCCGCCAATGACCACGATCTTGGGAGGCGCTCCTATTTTATGCCTGTTCTGCATACGTTCCCTCCGTTAATGCTTGTCGCGGTCGGAATCGCGATGGCTGACGCGTACCCGTTCCGTATCACTGCTTCCCAGCACACGGCCCAAGTATTCCGAAATCGCCACCGAGCGATGTTTTCCTCCGGTGCAGCCAATGCCGATCACGACCTGGCTCTTCCCTTCCTTGTGATAAAGCGGAAGAAGGAACTGGAGCATATCAACCAATTTGGCCAGAAACGCCTGCGTTTCCGGCCATTTCATCACATATTCATAAACCTCTGGCGTCTGGCCGGTATTTGGGCGCAGATGCTCAATATAGTGAGGATTAGGCAAAAAACGCACATCATAAATTAAATCCGCATCAATCGGAATGCCATATTTAAAACCGAAAGAAATGACATTGACTGACAAGCTATTTTGCTCCAAGTTCGTGAACCTGGAAATAATTCGCTCTTTCAGCTGTGCGGGCTTGATGCTGCTTGTATCAATGACCAGCGACGCAGACCCTTTCAAGTCCTCCAGCATTCTGCGCTCCAGCTTGATGCCTTCCAGCGGCAAGCCGTCTGGCACAAGCGGGTGGCGGCGGCGGCTCTCCTTGTAACGTTGAACGAGCACCCCGTCCGTCGCATCCAGGAACAGTATCTCACAGCTTATGGTAGAATGGTCTTTAATATAACTTAAAGACTCCGCCAAAGCTGTAAAAAACTCCCTGCCGCGCAAGTCAATAACCAATGCAACCTTGCCAATTTTCCCGTTTGATTGCTCAATCAGCTCTGCAAATTTAGGGATAAGCACAGGGGGCAAATTATCAACGCAGAAGAAGCCAAGATCCTCCAGACTTTGTACAGCAATCGTCTTGCCCGCGCCTGACATCCCTGTAATAATAACAAGCTTCGCTAGTGCCGCTGCCGTCTCCATCTTCTTCTCCTCCTCACAAGCGGGGAAAATGTCCCTGTTATCCTATGTTAACGCTACGAGCGCAAAATTAATCCCGCTGCGCCAACGACTCCTGCATTGTTGCCAAGCGTAGCAGGGATGATTTTCACGCCATCCTTCGCTTCTTTCTGTGTATACTTCTCGAATACTTCACGAATTTGCTCGAACAGAAACTCGCCAGCTTTGGACACGCCACCGCCAATAATGAAGCATTCCGGATTCAGCACGACCGCCATCAGCGCCATCGAGCGTCCCAAATAATACGCAGCACGGCTTACAATGCGCATAGCTACTTCATCTCCAGCTTTTGCTGCATCGATAACGTCCTTCGCCATAATGTCCGTCACTTGAGCAAGCGTCGTACGATCGCCGCGCTCAACGGCATCCTTAGCCATACGGATAATACCCGTTGCAGAAGATACGGTTTCCAGGCAGCCCATTTTGCCGCAGCCGCACTGAATCGCTTCGAGATCCGGCACAATGGCAATATGTCCAAGCTCGCCAGCCATGCCAGCAAAGCCTTCAACAATTTTGCCGCCGATAATAATACCGCCGCCTACGCCTGTACCAAGCGTATAGCATACGCAGTGGTCGATGCCTTTACCCGCGCCAGCCCAAGCTTCGCCCAGCGCTGCCACGTTCGCATCATTGTTTACTAATACTTTAGTTGCAAGCTTGGCTTCCAAATAATCTTTCAAATTTACGTCGCGAATCTTCAGATTCGGCGCGAACTTAATATAGCCCGACGGAATGTCCAGGAAACCGGCGATTCCTACGCCTACGCCGCCAACCTGCTCCCATTCATAGGAAGATTCAGCGACGATGGCACGCGCATAAGCAGCAATATTTTCAAGGATAGCATCCGTACCTTTATTCGTTTCTGTGGGACCTTCATACGTGTGAAGCAAATCCCCGTTCTCGTTGCACAATCCGACCTTAATTGCCGTTCCGCCAACATCGATTCCAACGTAAATCTTTTGAGACATTTGTAGTCCACCTCATTAATATGTTAATCTTCTCTGTCCACTATAAGCGAAGCTCCTCCCTCTGGTCAAGGCGGGAAGCTCCTTGCTGCCGCTGGATTTGCACGTTGAGTTCACCCCGTATATCCATTAGACTAGTGTCAAGGTTAAACGGCTGTCGCCGTCCTCTGGCGGCGCAGCGCGTTTCATTCCGAGAAATATAGAGAAAGGATGGGAACATCACATACTTTCCTATATTTCAAGCGAAAACAGCCCTTCCCCGTCCCTCAGAAGGAGAAGTCCGTTTCGCATCGGAATCGAAGCAGCGTATACACGCCTAGCTGGCCGCTTATTATAGATCAATGAATCCGCATCCGTGAGAAGGAGGTATTCGGCCTTGCCCTTTCATAACCAGCAAATATTGCCTGCCCCGCGAAAAACGAAGGATTTGGAAAAGCTGATGACTTCTGACTTTTCCTATTTGGTGCTGCTGGAGACGCACATCAGCCAATTGAAGAGCATTTTCGAGCTGGCAAATGCCCATGGCAAAAAAATTCTGCTTCACGCCGATTTAATCGGCGGCCTCAAGAATGACGAATACGCCGCCGAATATTTGTGCCAGATGATTCGCCCAGCCGGGCTTATCTCCACGCGCGGCGCCGTCATTAGCACAGCAAAGAAAAATGGCCTTATTGCGATACAGCGCTTGTTCCTGCTGGACACACAGGCATTGGAGAAAAGCTATGTGCTGCTAGAGCGCACCAAGCCTGATTATATTGAAGTGCTGCCGGGCGTCATGCCGCATATCATTCGTGAAGTTTTTGAACGGACCGGCATCCCGATTTTTGCCGGCGGATTGATCCGTACTGTAGCAGATGTAGAGAATGCCACTGCCGCAGGGGCTACAGCAGTGACCACCTCGCGCAGCGAGCTGTGGACGCATTTTGCGTCCACGAGCAAATAATTTTCTTCGGCAAGTCAATGCCGCTCACATCCATGCTGCGCCATGCGCCAGAACATATCGCTGCTTGTCCTGGCGTACTGCCTAGACATACAAGCGTACAACAAATAACCCTTTGCCTTATTCTTGAGGCAAAGGGTTATTTGCTCTATTGAGATCTAGGCGGGAGATAAGCCCTTGCGCCTTATGTGCGTTAACTAGAACTAACCGCCGAGCTTTTTTTACAGAGACTGGCTCCAGTCATGCGTCATGCTGCCTTCGAGGAAACGCTCGCAGTCGAGCGCCGCCATACAGCCGCTGCCTGCAGCGGTAATCGCTTGGCGATATTTGCTATCCTGCACGTCGCCGCAAGCGAAGATGCCCGGAACGTTCGTCTCGGAAGTGCCCGGCTTCACCTTAATGTAGCCATGCTCATCCGTATCGATTTGTCCATTAAGGAAGCCGGTGTTCGGCGTGTGGCCGATCGCGATGAAAATACCGTGCGTCTCAATAACTTCTTCACTGCCCGTTTCATTGTTGCGTACTTTAAGGCCTGTAACACCCATTGGCCCAGCTACAACCTCAACTGGCGTGCGGTTTAAGCTCCAGTCGATTTTCTCGTTGTCGCGTGCGCGGTCCTGCATGATTTTCGAAGCGCGCAGCTCCTCGCGGCGGTTAACAAGCTCTACGTTCGTCGCGAAGCGGGTCAGGAAGCTAGCTTCCTCCATAGCGGAGTCTCCGCCGCCAACCACGATGATTTTTTTGCCGCGGAAGAAAAATCCGTCGCAAGTGGCGCAGGTGCTGACACCGCGGCCTACGTTTTCTTTTTCCCCAGGAATGCCTAGGTATTTCGCTGAAGCGCCCGTCGAAATAATAAGCGACTCGCCTACGAATTCACCTTTGCCTTCTACTTGCAGCTTGAACGGTCTCGCGGAAGTATCCACGCTGTTCACCCAGCCCGTAATAAACTCCGCTCCGAAACGCTCCGCTTGCTTGCGCATATTAGCCATCAAATCTGGGCCCATAATGCCTTCTGGAAAGCCCGGGAAGTTTTCCACTTCCGTTGTCGTCGTCAATTGTCCGCCCGGCTCCGGTCCTTCAATAACTAGCGGCTTCATGTTTGCACGAGCCAAATAAATCGCAGCCGTCAGTCCCGCAGGGCCCGTACCGATAATAATTGCTTTATACATCCTGTAACCCTCCTTAAATTTTGCGCTATTCTTATTATATTTCACTGACACGTCTGCTCGCTATTCCAGCGGCTCATCTGGCGCAAATACCGAATTGATCGAACGCATCTTTTCCTTAATGCCGCACACTTGATCGATCCGCTTCGCATTTTTGCTGACCGTTGCAATGGAAGTGCCGTAACGAACGGATACCTCATGATATGAAATCGTGCGCCGATGCATCTTCGCCGTCAAATATTCCAGCGCTGCGGCCCAGCCTTCCACCTTGCTCAGCTTCGGAACATCCGGATAAACCCGGCTGAGAAACTCGACCCACAGCGTCATCAGATCATGCTGCTGGATCAGATCATAACGCTTGTTCATTCGCGATAACGCCGCTTCCACCACTTCCTGCCATTTGGCTTCCCATACGGGCAGCCGTGAAGGAACGCGATTCGGTTCGATTACCGTTTCCTTGCCTTCCAATATGGCCTGCAGAGGCTCCTGCACATCAATCGTACGCAGGACGAAAATCGCAATCCGCTTCAAATAGTCATCTTCGCCCGGTTCGATCAGAAACGCTCTAAGCGCATCCTTTACTTCATTGTCGGCAATCATGCCGAGCGCCTGAATGACTTGCAGCTTCGTGTTGCGATCGCCGTGGCGCAGCGCCCAGAAGAAGGAGGAGCGGACAAGCGGGTCGCGCTTCAAATGATCAGGCAGTCCATCCGAAGAGTTTTCCCAAAGCTTGAACTGCTCCTCAAACGGCAAATGATAATGGTAGCTGACCGCTGATTTATGCTGCCCTTGCTTCACCAGTTCCAGCTGCTCCATATAATAGCGTGGAATATTCGATTTAGGATCAAGCTTCGCTGTCTGCCGCCACAACCGCTCGGCTTCATGGAACCGCCCAATATTGCAGGCTGCTACAGCCGCATAATGGTACAGGCAAGGGTCCTGATTCAGATCAGGGTCCCTCAGCAAGCGAAGGAAGTGGCGGTAAGCCGCCTCATGCTCGCCAAGAATCCCCATCGTCGTAGCCAGCTTAAACACATGCTCCTCATGAAAAGGTGCCGTCTTGCGCAGCAGCTCCACCAGTGGAGCGAGACTTTCCTCATCCTCTGCATGCTGATAAAAAATCGCCAAATTGCACAAGGCATGCAGGTTGCCCGCATCAATATCCAGCGCCTCATGAATCGTTTCCATCGCCTTATCGAACAGACCCATATAATAATAAGCGAGCGCCAAATTGTTGCGTGCTGCCAGAAACTCCGGCTGCGCCGCAATAATGTCCTCCAGCAGGCGAACCGCCTCGGTAAATTTGCCTTCCTCCAGCAGCGTGCGTGCCTGATCATGCTCAAACAGACCTTCACGCGCCTTAATGCTCGTTACCCGCGTTGGACGCTCCAGCTCATAATCGAGCAATTCCATCATTTCTTCCGCTTCATCGAGGTACTGCCCATCCGCATCCTCTTCGAGATAATGCACCAGTGCCCCTTCAGCAGCTTCATATTGTTCCATGTTGGCATAGTTATTCGCCATATAGAAATGGCATTCCGTCATCGTAGGATCAAGCTCATCGACGATCCAATGCAAAATTTTATTGGATTCCTCATAATTGCCCATTTCCGATAAAATGCCTGCCATATTACAATGGTTAACCGGATTTTCCGGCTCATATTCCACAGCACGGCGAAAATATTTGAGTGCCTTGTCATAGTGGTATCGGTCCAATGAGCGGACAGCCCGTTCGAAAAAGAATGTGGCATCCCACTGAATAGGTATGATTTTCGTTTTTGGCTCAGCTGTGGCTGCGCGTTTCTTTCCCTTCATTGGCAAGGCACCTCCCGGAAACTTCATTTTCTACGATTATAACATAGGAACGGTCAAGTCGCGCACTCAAACTAAAGGAAACGCTCCAGCACGGCTGCAATCGCCCGCGTTCCCTCAGGACAACAGGAAAAAGTTATGAAAATCGCGGACGTTTTAATAACCGCCCGCGATTTCATATAAGTATTTATGCTGTTTTTGGTAAGGAGTCGATAAAAAAGTTCTCGCTACACGCCTGCATTTTTGAACAGGGTGCTGATCGAACCGCCTTCAATAATGATACGTGTTGCTTCTGCAAGCAGTGGAGCAACCGATAGCACAGTGAAACGGTCCGGACGGTTGTCAGGCAGGAGAATAGAGTCGGTTACGACTACTTCTCTAATACTTGGAATATCCAAACGCTCAATAGCATTGCCGGAAAAAAGAGGGTGAGTAGCGCACACGTACACATCTTCCGCACCACGTTCCTTCAAGCTTTCGACTACATTGACAATCGTTGTGCCGGTGTCAATCAGATCCTCGATAATAATCGGTGTCTGGCCTTCAACATCACCAATAACATGGGTAATCGATGATTCATTGTGTGCCGGACGCTTCTTGATCATAATCGCGAACGAAGTGTCCAAGTAGTTGGCAAGCTTCTCGGCAGTCGAAGCGCGTCCAGCATCTGGCGATACGACAACTGGGTTTTTAATATTTTTCGATTTCAAGTAATCGCTGATCAGATCAAGAGCTGTCATATGATCGACCGGAATATTAAAGAAGCCCTGAATCGCTGGTGCATGCAAGTCAATCGTAACGACACGGGTCGCCCCAACTGTCGTCAATACGTCTGCAACCATTTTTGCGGAAATCGGTTCCCGCGGCGAGGATTTACGCTCCTGACGGGCATAACCGTAATACGGCATAATAATGTTAATGGTTTTCGCCGAAGCCCGTTTCGCCGCATCGATCATAACGAGCAGCTCCACGAAATATTCATTGATTGGATGCGAAAACGATTGAACCAGAAATACGTCGCAGTTCCGGATGGTTTCTTCATAGTGGACATAAATTTCGCCACTCTTGAATCTGGACATCTTAATGGCGCCGAGCGTCAATCCTAAATCCGAAGCAATCTTCTGAGCTAGTTCCGGATTAGACGATCCCGAGAAAATACGCAACTTGTCGCTTAACATAATACCCTCCTGAGCGTTTAAACCAAATAAGTTTTACCTGACTAGGCTTTCAATGCGCAGCGCCTGCTTGCCCTAAGCTTGTGCTCCGGGCACAGCCCGTTTGCGCTTGGTCAATACCATTATACATCGAATTGCTAATAATTCAAAAATCAATACTGACTAATTTTCGACGATCAAAGGTCGCAAGCTTCGAAAAACCGACTTCTTTCAACATCAGACGCGCTTGATCAAGGTATTGTGCCAGTCTTTCTGGCTGATGCGCGTCCGAGCCGACCGTAATTGGAATGCCCAGCTTCAGCGCATATTCAAGCATCCTGCGGCTCGGGAACATTTCCTCCGCTGGCGTCCGCAAGCCTGAGGCGTTCAATTCAATCGCAAGGCCATGCCGCTTGACGGCTTCGAGCGCTGCATTTTCCAAATGCGTCACATCTTCCTCCGGCTTAAAGCCAAAACGCTTGATCACATCGATATGCCCGATAAAATCATAAAGCCCTGTTGCCGCCGCCTTCTGCACCGCATCATAATACTGCTCATACACCGCCAGCCGGTTTTTGCCTTCCCAGCCATGCGTCTGGCGAAAATCGGTAATATCCCACTCGCCGAGAAAATGTACCGAGCCAATCACGTAGTCGAACGGATATGCTTTAATAATATCCTCGATCTGCCGCTCATAGCCTTCGATATAATCGCCTTCCAGCCCAACGCGAATGTCGATTTGCGTTTTGTATTTCTCCTTGAGCATCAAGCATTCCTCGATATAACGCGGCAGCTCCTCCATTGGCATTGCCATCTCCGGATAATACGTCGCCGGATCGACATGAATAAGCGGCAAATGGTCAGACAGGCCTAGCTGGACAAGTCCCAGCTCAATGCCCTTCTGTACGTATTCCTCCAGCGTGCCAATTGCATGCCCGCAGCGAACATGATGCGTGTGGTAATCGATGAGCATAAGGCAGCCCTGCCTTTCCTTTTTGTATATAATTAAAACCGCAAAACGCGGCAATCCGCCTGGCTAGGCTTTGGACTGCTCGCGTTTCATTGCATTATTGCTGGCTGGTTTGCCGTGGCGCTGTACAAGCTCTTGCATCACATCATCCAGTGGCAGGCCCCGTTCTCTGAGCAGCACCAGCAGGTGGAAAATCAAGTCGCTCGCTTCAGAGCGCAGCTCGTCGTTGTCTTGATTTTTCGCCGCGATAATCGCTTCAGTTGCTTCCTCGCCGACTTTTTTAAGAATTTTATCGATGCCTTTATCGAATAAATACGTCGTATACGCACCTTCTGGACGCTCCGCATGACGCTCGGCAATGACGCTTTCCAGACTGCCCAAAATCGCAAAGCGATCGCCGCCTTGGCCCGCTTCCGTTGCAGCTGCCCCAGTGGAGACGGAATCTGCGTCGGAATTTGCCTCACTAGCTGCCTTCGCCAGCTCGATTTCATTGAAAAAGCAGCTGTAGCTTCCCGTATGGCAAGCGGGGCCAACTTGATGAACGCGCACCAGCAGCGTGTCGCCGTCACAGTCATAGGATAAGGACTCAATACGCTGCGTGTGACCGCTCGTTGCGCCCTTGTTCCACAGCTCGCTGCGCGAGCGGCTCCAGAACCAAGTCGAGCCTGTTTCCACCGAAAGCTTGAGCGAATCCTCGTTCATGTAAGCGAGCATCAGCACTTCCTTGCTCTGCGCATCCTGTACGATCGCCGGCACAAGGCCATCCTCGCTCCACTTGATCTGCTTTAACCAGTCTGTCATCTGACTTCCACGCCCTTCTGCCGCAAATCATCCTTCACTTCGCGAATCGTCATTTCTTTGTAGTGAAAAATCGTCGCCGCCAGCGCAGCGTCCGCCTTGCCTTGATCGAAAACATCATTGAAATGCTCAACGCGGCCTGCTCCGCCCGAAGCAATAACCGGAATGCCCAGCATGCCGGATACAGCAGAGGTCAGCGGAAGATCAAAGCCATCCTTCGTGCCATCTGCATCCATGCTCGTCAGCAAAATCTCGCCAGCGCCCAGCTTCTCAACCTCGCTTGCCCACTCCAGCGCTTTAATGCCTGTCGCCTGGCGGCCGCCGTGCGTATATACTTCCCACTCGCCCCATGCAACGTTAAATTTCGCGTCAATCGCGACAACGATGCATTGGGAGCCGAACTTGCGCGAGCCGTCGCGCACGAGCGATGGATTTTTGACTGCGGCCGTATTAATGCCGATCTTGTCTGCTCCTGCCCGCAGCAGCCGCTTCATGTCATCGACATGCGAGATGCCGCCGCCAACTGTGAAAGGAATCGTAATTTCGCCTGCCGTGCGTTTGACGACCTCAATCATCGTAGCCCGGCCTTCAACCGAGGCGGAAATATCGAGAAATACGAGCTCATCCGCACCTTCGCGGTCATAGGTAGACGCCAGCTCGACCGGATCGCCAGCATCGCGCAAGTTAACGAAATTTACGCCTTTAACGACACGGCCGTCTTTGACATCGAGGCATGGAATAATGCGTTTTGCCAGCATTTTGCACGCTCCTTATATTAGACTCATCTAGGGCTGCGCCTGCGACAGCCTGTAGATATTTGTTTTGTTTTTATGAAAAAATGACGTTGTCATTCGATGGATACAGGGTGCTGCAAGTGACTTCCAAGTGATGGAGCCAGCGGCTAGGCTAGGCCTTGCTGCTTCCCGTCAGTGCAAGGAAGTTGCCAAGCAGCTGTATGCCAAGCTCGCCGCTTTTTTCCGGATGAAACTGCATGCCGTATACTTGATCACGCCCAACAATGGCCGTTACCTGCTGATAATAGTCGGTCGTAGCCAGCAGATCGCTGCCTTGCTCCGGCTTTGCATGGAAGGAGTGGACGAAATACACATGGCCCTCTTCCAGACCTGCAAACAGCGGGCTTTGCCCTTGCTTAAAGCTAAGCTTGTTCCAGCCCATATGCGGGATTTTGTAATCGCCTTGGAAACGGATGACCTTGCCTGGCAGCAGGCTGAGGCCCTCGTTGTCGCCGTACTCCTCGCTCGCGCTGAACAACAGCTGCATGCCGAGGCAAATACCGAGCAGCGGCTTGCCAGAGGCGGCATACTGCTTCACAACCTCATCAAGCTTCGTCTCGCGCAAATTGCTCATCGCATCACCGAAAGCGCCGACACCTGGCAAAATCGCGCCATCCGCCGCCAAAATCTCCTGCGGATCAGCCGTTACAACTGCAGCATAACCGAGACGCTCAACCGCCTTGCTGACGCTGTGAAGGTTGCCCATGCCGTAATCGATGATCGCAATCATGCTACAGCACTCCTTTCGTCGAAGGCACTCCTTGTACGCGAGGATCTATGCTCGTCGCTTCATCCAGCGCTCGGCCAAGCGCCTTGAATACCGCTTCAATCATATGATGCGTATTCTGGCCGTAATGTACGATAACATGCAGCGTAATGCGCGCTTCCAGCGCCAGCTTCCATAGAAACTCATGTACCAGCTCCACAGAGAAGCTGCCTACTTGGCTTGAAGGATACTCCGCACGGTATTCAAAATGCGGGCGGTTGCTCACATCGATAATAACCTGCGCCAGCGCCTCATCCATCGGCACAAATACGCTCGCGTAACGCTTGATGCCGCGCTTGTCGCCCAGTGCTTCACGCAGCGTTTGCCCGAGGCAAATGCCGATATCCTCCACCGTGTGGTGGTCGTCGATTTCAATATCGCCTTTCGCATTGACCGTCAGGTCGAACTGCCCGTGCTTCGTGAACAAATCCAGCATATGGTTCAGGAAAGGCACATCCGTCTCAATGTTGGCCGTTCCGCTTCCGTCTACCGAAAACGCCAGCTTGATGTCTGTTTCATTTGTTTTGCGAGCTACTTCCGATACGCGTCCTGTCAATTCCGCCATTACCGATTCCTTCTTTCTTCCCGTAAAATAAATGTTCGCTTTGCTTTACATTGGCTCACCCTAGTCTTGCTCGTTAACGGCCTTCGCGCTCCAAACGGATTTGAATCGCCCGCGCATGGGCTTCAAGCCCTTCCTGCCGGGCCAGCGTCATAATTTTGTCGCCATTTGCGAGCAGGGCTTCCTTGCTATAGTAGATCAAGCTTGATTTTTTTAGAAAATCATCCACGTTGACAGGCGAGGAGAATCTCGCCGTTCCGTTCGTCGGAATGATATGATTCGGTCCAGCGAAATAATCGCCAACCGGCTCCGAGCTGTAAGGGCCGAGGAAGATCGCCCCTGCATTTTCGATCAAGCCGAGCAGCCTCATTGGATCGGCTGTCAGCACCTCCAGATGCTCAGGCGCCAGCTTGTTCACGACGTCGATGCCCGCTTCCAGCGAATCGACCATCAGCACGGCGCCGTAGCTGTCGATAGAGGCCCGCGCAATCGCTTGGCGCGGCAGCGTCGCAAGCTGACGCTCCACCTCAGCGGCTACCGCGCTTGCGAGCTGCTCCGACGGCGTTACGAGGATGGAAGACGCCATCTCGTCATGCTCCGCCTGCGACAGCAGGTCAGCGGCGATATAAGCCGGATCAGCGAATTCATCGGCAAGCACGATAATTTCGCTAGGGCCAGCGATGCTGTCGATATCGACAGCTCCAAATACTTCGCGCTTCGCCAGCGCGATATAAATATTGCCCGGCCCGCAAATTTTATCAACCGGTGCGATCGTTTCCGTACCATGGGCGAGTGCGGCAATCGCCTGCGCTCCGCCTACGCGGTACATCTCCTTGACCCCTGATTCAGCAGCCGCCACGAGAATGCCAGGATCAATGCCGTCCCGTCCGCCAGTCGACGGCGGCGTGACCATTACGATTTCCGGCACGCCAGCTACCTGGGCCGGAATGACATTCATGAGCACGGACGACGGATACGCCGCCTTGCCTCCGGGCACATAGACGCCGACCCGCTTCAGCGGGCGCAATATTTGCCCGAGCAGCGTCCCATCCGGCTGCAAATCCATCCACGAGTTGCGCTTCTGCTTCTCGTGGAAAGACCTGATGTTGACAGCGGCCTCGCGGATCGCTGTCAGAAAAGCGGCGTCTACCTGATCATACGCCGCATCAATTTCCGCCTGCGTCACGCGCAGCTCCGCTGCCGTCAGCTCAGCCCTGTCCAGCTTTGCTGTGTAACGCAGCAAAGCTGCATCTCCTTCATTGCGGACGTCTGCAATAATCGTCCGCACCACTTCATTTTGCTCCGGCGATCCGTATTCCACCTCGCGCTTCAAACCGAACTGCTCTGCTCGCATAATTCTCACAATCGCCATCCCCTTTCCTTTCAGACTTTGTTCCATCCGCTTTTATGGCTCTGTCCTGCTTTTATGGCTCGCGCTTCCGCAATCCTAAAGCTTCGCACCAAGCGTTTCCTGCAATCTATCACAGAGGCTTTGAATCGCCTCGTTCTTCATCCGGTAGCTGACGCGGTTCGCGATCAAGCGGCTCGTAATGCCGAAGATGGACTCCATCTCGACCAAGCCGTTTTCGCGCAGCGTCTGTCCCGTCTCAACCATATCGACAATGCGGTCAGCGAGGCCAATAAGCGGCGCTAGCTCGATTGAGCCGTTCAGCTTAATCACTTCTACCTGCTGCCCCAATTCGCGAAAATATTGCGAAGCCACATTCGGATATTTCGTCGCTACCCGCGGATTAATAACCGGCTTCCAGTCTGGCAGCCCAATTACCGACATCCGGCACTTGGCGATGCCAAGATCCAGCAGCTCGTAAACATCTTTATTTTCCTCCATCAGCACATCCTTGCCGACGATTCCAATATCAGCTACACCATATTCCACATAAGTAGGCACGTCTACAGGCTTTGCCATAATAAACTCCATGCCTGCTTCCGGCAGCTCAATGATCAGCTTGCGCGTATCGTCAAAGTCGCTTGGAATCGGCAGCCCCGCTTCGCGAAACAGCTTCGATGCCTGCTTGTAAATCCGGCCTTTCGGCATAGCCACCTTCAAAATCTCTCTGCCTGCTCCGCTCACTTGCCATCCCCTCCAAGCATTTCGTCCATACCTTCGGTAAACAATAAAAACTCCACATATTCCACGCCTTTGAAAATAAACCGTCCAGACGTGTTCTTCGAAAGCTCCGCGGCCTCTTCTTGCCCGATGCGCTCTGTCACAACCGTCGCTCCTTGGCTTCTGAGCTGCTGCGCGATAGCCAGCGCCGCTTTGCGCTCCGTCTCATCGTAGCCGATTAGCACGCGCTCTGCTTTCGCTGGCTCGTCTTCATTGCCGAGCACTTCGAGTATCCGCGTCGTCTTCAGCGCAAAGCCTGTTGCTGGAGCTGGCCGGCCGAATTGAGCGAGCAAATTGTCGTATCTTCCACCGCTCACTACAGGGAATCCAAGATCCGCCGCATATCCTTCAAAGGTCATGCCTGTATAATAAGAGAAATCGCCGATCATCGTCAGATCGATCAGCACATGCTCGCTCAGTCCGTAAGCGTCGAGCACATCCCACATCTCGCATAAATGCTGAATAGACGCCTGTGCCGTCTCATCTGCGCTTAACTCCAGCGCCTGCTTGCATACCTCCTGGCCGCCGCGCAGCCTTAAAATCCCTTCCAGCTCGCGCTTTACAGGCTCCTCCAGCGACAGCTGGCGCAGCTGCTCGCGATAGCCGACATAATCGCGTCCCAGCAGGCACGCTTTAAGCTGCTCCTGCGCTTCCTTGCGTCCAGACAGCGATTCCTCAAACAGCCCGTTCAGGAAGCCGACATGGCCGATAGCGATCTTGAACCGTTTTACGCCAGCTGCCTTCAAGGAAGCGATAGCGAGCGCTACAACCTCCGCATCCGCATCAGCCGAAGCATCACCTACAAGCTCAACGCCCGTTTGGAAAAACTCAGCCTCCCGGCCCGCTTCCTCTTCAATTGCACGGTACACATTCGCATGGTACGACAGGCGCAGCGGAAATGGGGACTCCTTCAATAGCGAGGATACCACGCGCGCAATAGGTGCCGTCATATCCGAACGCAGCACGAGCGTTGTTCCACGGTTGTTGAGCAGCTTAAACAGCTTTTGGTCAGAGGTAGAGCTTGCTACCCCTACGGTGTCGTAATATTCCATAGTAGGCGTAATGATCTGCTCATAGCCCCAGCCCTGCATACAAGCAAGAGCGGCATGCTCGATCCGGCGCAGCTTTGCAACAGCCTCCGGAAGATAGTCTTTAACACCAATCGGTTTCTCAAATACTTTTGGTTTGGACATCTATTTTCACCCACATTTTACTTTAGTATGTTAACGCGTTGCCATATTAGCAATCTGCCAAAATAAAGAACCTAGACGTTATGGTAACATGAAGCCTCTGCTCCGTCAAGATAAGAGCTTTCCCGAATGAGGGACGTATCATAACTTCATAAATGCCGATCATCGCAAGGCATGCAACTTTCTCCAGCGGTCGCTCGTCTCCTTTTTAAATGAGTCATGAATAAGGAGGGCACGAACAATTGAAACCCGCTAGAAACAAAGTTGCTATTTGGGTATCCAGCTTAATGATAGGTATGATTTTATTCGGCGCAATCATCGGTATAATTGCTCTAAACAAGAGCCTGGATATCTTCAATATGTTTAGAAGCTTCACTTTGACGATCCATAATGAATCCGATCATGAGCTTGTAACCGTTCAAGCAGGCGTACTTGCCAGCGATGAGAAAGGCAACATTATTGAAACGGATTCCAAACAATTGTACGACGATTCCATCGCCAGCGGGAGCAAAAAGAAAATCACTCCCGATCTTAGCTTAACTGGCGAAGGAGGCATCTATATTACCTATACCGACTCCACTGGCTTTACACGCACAACTTCCGTATGCTCATACACAGAAAGCTTGTCCGGCTCCTCAACGATTACGATTCATAATGATGATGCCAAGGTTGAGGAGAACTGCTACTAAAACAAAAGGTTACAAAAAGTGCTTCTGTGAACATGAATAAAGCTGATGCTCATTATAGGCACCAGCTTTATTCGCGCAGCATCAGCAGATTTAGTTGTGATCCGCTGAGCTGCTCCCATTTCCAATCTCCCGCATTGGATTCCCGCCAACGAAAGCATGGGCTGGCACATCCTTGTATACGACTGAGCCAGCAGCTACAACCGCATGGTCACCAATCGTAACGCCTGGCAAAATCGTCGTGTTCGCGCCAATCATGACGTTCGCCCCTATTTTCACATCACCAAGCCGGTATTCGCGAATTAAATACTCATGCGTAAGAATCGTCGTGTTGTATCCGATAATCGTATTATCCCCAACCTCAATCCGTTCCGGAAAAAAAACATCCACCATCACCATCAGCGCGAAAGCCGTATGCTGACCAACCTTCATGCCGAGCACGCGGCGATAGATCATATTTTTGATCGGCAAAATTGGACAATAACGGGCCAGCTGAATGAATATGAAATTACGAACCGCCTTAAAGCGGCTGACCGTGCGATAGACCTGCCAGAGCGCATTTGGTCCCTCTACCGGATAACGTTCGACATTACGCAACTTATCTCCGCTCCAATCCTGCGAAAGCGTACAGCTCCCGCATATCATCAATGACATACTGAGCGCCAGAATCTCTAAGCAGCTGTGCACCCTTCATCGACCAGGCTACACCGACAGGCAAAGCGCCAGCCGCCTCAGCGGATAATATATCGACCGAGCTGTCGCCCAGCATCAATGTCGTTGCCGGATCTGCCCCAAGCGCAGCAATAGCCATGCTGACAGGCTCTGGATGCGGCTTAGGATGCGTGACATCATCAATCGTCACAATCGTGTCGATATAGTCGCTTAAGCCGACATATTTCAAGCCGCGCTCTGTCGTCAGACGCATTTTCGTCGTTACAATGCCGATTTGGATGCCTTGTTCATGCAGGTTTTTAATAACCTCTACAACATAGTCGAAAGGCTTCACGTACTCATCATGCAGGCGAAGGTTTACTTCGCGATAAGCCGCTACCAGATGCGAAACATCCTCAAGTCCAGAAAACTGCTGCATTTGCATCGTCAAAGGCTGTCCCATGCTTGGGATAATATGCTCTCTGGAGAAATCTGCCGGAACGACTCCTTTCAGCGCATCCAGAAACGAGCGGATAATCAGTTCATTCGTATCGATAATGGTACCATCCAAATCAAACAGCATCGTTTTTATGTTGCCTAGCACATCTGTCTCCTCCTAAATCCACTTTAATGCTTCTCTATAAGCCTTACAAAAACATAACGGCTATTGCCTTCGAGAAGGCAATAGCTCGTCTCACCTGAATTTAACTTTCATCTTTATGCTTTTGGAACATCATCCGTTGCCATAACCGCATGCTCTACCTTCGTCGAGACGATAGGATCGGAATAATGCTCTTTGGCGGCTCCTGTTTTGCGGCGAATAACGATAAAAGCAATGGCGCCTACAATGAGAAGAAGCGCTAGCAGCTGTGAAATTCTCAGATTGCCGTAAGCCGGGTCCAAATAGCCAGGCTGGAACAAAATCGTCATCGGCGACCAAAGAACGTCAACAAGCTTCACGAGCCATTCAGGGCCATGGAAGGCCAAGCTGTCCGTACGCACCATTTCAATGTAGAAGCGGCCGAGGGAATACCAGATGAAATAGCTCGCAAGCAGTTCACCCGCGCGCAGGAAGCGTTGGCGGCGCAGAACGCAAAGTACAATGATACCTACAAGGCTCCATAGCGATTCGTACAAAAAGGCCGGGTGATGGAAGATGCCATTCACATTCATTTGATTTACAATAAAATTAGGCAGGTGAAGCGTATCGCGAAGGAAGCTCTCCTCTACGGGGCCACCATATGCCTCCTGGTTCATGAAATTGCCCCAACGGCCAATCATTTGACCGGCAAGCAAGCCTGGCACGCACACATCGGCGAGTCTCAAGAAGCTGTAGCCCTTATAACGGAAATAGAAGAACCCGCATAGAAAGGCACCAATCAGCGCGCCGTAAATGGCTATGCCGCCCTCCCAAATTTTAAACACATCGAGCGGGTTCGCCTTGTAATCCTCCCACTTGAAGGCCACATAATATATTCGAGCACAGATAACGGCGGATGGAACGCCCAGCAGCAGCATATCCATAAAGAAATCCGGCTTAATGCCAAAGCGTTTGCCCTCTTGTATCGCCAGCAGCAAGCCTACCAAGGCAGCTGTGCCGAGAATAATGCCATACCAACGAACAGTCAGGGGACCCAGGGAAAAAGCAATCGGGTCAATTAGCGATGTAAGCATCTTTTATTAGCTCCTTTATATCAATCGTAATCATCCGCATCTTCAGCAATGGTTTCTGTCAGCTTATTAGTAAACTGCAGCGCAGCATTATAGCCCATCCGCTTCAGCCTGAAGTTCATAGCCGCCACCTCAATAATAACCGCAAGGTTCCGCCCTGGCCTTACAGGCACGGTTACAAGTGGTACATCGGTATCAATGATACGCGTCTTCTCTTCATCCAGCCCCAGACGGTCATATTGTTTGTCCTGCTGCCAGTTTTCCAGCTTAATAACGAGCGTAATCCGCTTCTGTGTGCGTACAGCCCCAGCGCCGAACAGCGTCATCACATTGATGATGCCCAATCCACGAATCTCAAGCAAATGACGAATCAATTCCGGAGCTGTACCGTGCAGTTGGCTGTCTGATGTTTGTCTGATTTCAACTGCATCATCGGCAACGAGGCGATGCCCTCGTTTTACAAGCTCAAGCGCCGTCTCGCTCTTACCGATGCCGCTGCCGCCAGTGATGAGCATGCCCACCCCGTATACGTCTACTAGAACACCATGAATGGTTGCGGTAGGCGCAAGCTTTTTCTCCAGAAAATCTGTAATCCGGCTCGTCAAAATCGTAGTCGCCACATGGCTGCCAAGCACGGGAATATTCGTTTTATTCGAATAAGCAATCAGTTCATCAGGCGGTTCCAGTCCACGGGTCAAAATAATACAAGGCGTGTCTGAATGGCACAGACGCTCCATCCGCAGCCTGCGCTCCTCTGACGTCAGCGTGCTGAGAAACGTAATTTCCGTTTTCCCTAACAGCTGCACCCGCTCACTCGGAAAATAATCAAAATATCCGGCCATTTCAAGACCTGGACGATACAGGTCATCAACCGTAATCGCACGCTTCAAGCCTTCCTCACCCGATATGATTTCCAACGAAAAATGCTGCACTAATTCTGATACTTTCACTCTCTTAGGCATAGCATGGCCTCCTTATATCACAACAGCGTATGTAAGCTAATTACCAATGACTTCATCGTATAGGAAAAAAGCGCCGAAAGCAATGTCTTCCCGCTTTCTGACGCTCAATTGAATGATACTATTTACATATTTATCCCCAGTGGAATAACAAAGAGCTGCTGGACGGATCCAACAGCTCTCTTATGAAATCTATAATGGCTTTAGCAATTAGTTTTCGAAAATGTTAAGCTCGGACTCTGTGTCGAACAGGTGAACTTTGTTCATATCCAGAGCAAGTTTAACTGACAGGCCATCACGCAGAGCGGAACGTCCGTCTACACGTGCGATAACTGTGTCTGTGCCAATACCGTTCAGGTACAGGTACATTTCGTGACCCAGGTTCTCTGCAACTTCGATCGAAGCGTTAACGATCGTGTTAGGCGAAGCTTCCAGGAATACTGGCTCTTCATGAAGATCCTCTGGACGAATACCCAAGATCACATCTTTGCCGATGTAGCCTTTGGAACGAAGTGTAGCAGCTTTACCTTCAGGCACAACTACATCTACGCCAGTCGATTTGAAGCGAACAGTACCGCCTTGATCCGTCAATGCACCTTTAATGAAGTTCATGGAAGGAGCACCGATGAAGCCAGCAACGAAAATGTTAACTGGGTGGTTGTAAAGAACTTCCGGAGAAGCTGTTTGTTGAATAAAGCCATCTTTCATAACAACAATGCGATCACCCATCGTCATTGCTTCGATTTGGTCATGCGTTACATAGATTGTTGTAGTTTCAAGACGTTTAGTCAGCTTGGAAATTTCAGCACGCATTTGACCACGAAGTTTCGCGTCCAAGTTGGAAAGCGGCTCATCCATCAAGAATACTTGTGGCTCACGAACGATCGCACGACCAAGAGCGACACGTTGACGTTGACCACCGGAAAGAGCTTTCGGTTTACGGTCAAGCAAATGCTCGATATCTAGAATTTTAGCAGCTTCACGAACGCGTTTGTCGATGTCTGCTTTTTTGAATTTACGAAGTTTCAAACCAAAAGCCATGTTTTGGTATACGTTCATATGCGGGTAAAGAGCGTAAGATTGGAATACCATCGCGATATCGCGATCTTTAGGAGCTACGTCATTAACAAGACGCTCGCCGATAAACAATTTACCTTCAGAAATTTCTTCAAGACCTGCGATCATACGAAGAGTTGTCGATTTACCACAACCGGATGGACCTACAAGCACTAGAAATTCTTTGTCCTTGATATCTAAGTTAACGTCAGTTACCGATGCTTTATCAGAACCCGGGTATTTTTTGTAAATGCCTTCTAAACGTACGCCTGCCATGTGAATTTCCCCCTAAAAGAAATTTTCTTATAGACCTATCTTATCCCACATGCAGTCAGATGACTATGCACAAACTTTACAAAAAAACTAATGTCTTTTCGTAACTTTGTACAATAGTAATATAATTTTGACTAAGACGGCGTCACGAAACTGTCGCACATCAAGCCCCGTCTCCTGTTTTAGCTTGTCCAGACGGTATAATAACGTATTGCGGTGGATATAAAGCTTCTTCGCGGTTTCGCTTACATTACAGTCAAGTGAGAAGAACGTTTCCAGTGTAGCGAGCATTTCTGCCTCTACGAAAAGCTCCGTACGCTTTAGCGATTGCTCCAAATATCGTGCACGCTGGCTTTCCGGAATACTATTCAGCAGGCGCTCCAGCTGCAAATTCCACGGAAAATGAATATTGCTGCCGACATGAAATTTACGTCCTAAATTGATCGTTTCACGCAGCGCGGCTGTCGTCTCTACAATCCCCTTCGCCGGCCTGATTGGATGGGACACCGCCAGGTGGCATTCTCCAATCCACTCGCTGGCAAGCATCTCATGCAGCCCCAGACAGATGGAAGCCAGGTTATCCTCCACCGACTCTTCATCATCGTCATCAAACAACTCTGAATCCGCTTCCTTAAGCAGCGATACCGGACCCCAAATGAGCCATTCCTGCTCCCGAAGCGGTATTAATAAAATTTCCTCGGCTAAAAAAGAACGCAGCAGCTTCTCCAGCTCAACATACGCCGCTTGCTTTGTATTCGAATATTCCGTTACTAATAAAAAAGGAATCATATCGGCGAACAGCTTGCCGCCCGCAGTCAAGTGATCCGGCATCGATTGTCCCGGCTCGCCGGATTCGAACTGCTCCTGAATCCACTCGCCAATGCTGCGGGCTGTCTTTTCGCTTTCCGTTAGCTTGCCAGCCGCCTTATCGTGTGCCGGCCTCGTTTCATTCCAGCGCAGCATTAAGCTCAATAAATCAAGCGTACTCGCCTCAAAGCGGCTTCCCTCTATTTCCAAAACCTCTATTTCATGCTCCACTGCCCTGACCGCTACCCACATTTTATCCTCGCGCTGGACACGCTGTCCTTCCAAAGCTGAGCCGCGCCCATGCTCCTCTGCCTGCAGGTAGTGATTTTTCTCTGCTATATCATTCCATTCGGACAATTGCATTTTTACTAGACGAACTGGACAGTCCAAAATGCGCTCCAGCGGTTTCAACCATTCTGTCGTGCTCATTTTCTGCTATCTCCTATCGCAAGCCTCACGAATGAACGCTTTTTCTCGTCATTGTAACATATTGGAGCAGGGAATTCAGCCCATGACCAGCAAAAGGATGATCGACAGCAAGGAGAACAACGCTGCAATTAAATATAGAAAAGATACGGTCTGCACCTGATTCAATCCCCACTTCATCAGCGCATGATGCGTATGAAGCTTGTCCGCATGATGCAGCCCTTTGCCACGGGCGAGCCGCCGCAGCATGACGATGGATGTATCCATAATAGGCAAGCCCAGCGCAAGCAGCGGTACTAGTACTGTGATGAAGGTTGCCTTCTTAAAAGCTCCGTCCACTGCGACTACGGCGAGCGTATATCCAAGAAACGTGGCTCCCGCATCCCCCATAAAAATCCTTGCCGGATAAAAATTAAACAGCAGAAAGCCCAGGCATGCCCCGCCTACAATTGCCGCTAATATCGCCGTTTCAGCTTGCCCTTTAAGCAAGGCAGTAATAAATAGCGTGACCGCCGATAATACGCATACTCCGGACGCCAGCCCATCCACCCCATCCATGAAATTAATCATGTTGATAAGAGCAAATATCCAGATTGACGTCCCAAGCCAGGCCACCCAATGCGGGAGAAAAAAGAACAGCCCCGAAGCAGGATTCGTCACCCCTGTTATTTGAATGTGGAACCACAAAGGGAGCGTGGACACTGCTCCATAAATCAGCACCCTGGGCCAGACAGGAAAATCCCTCCCCTCAGCTTTAGCTTTATCATCTAACAATCCAATGGTGACAAGTACTGCGCCACCAGCCGCAATCGTCCAGCTTAATGATGTCATCCCCTGAAAAGCAATAATCGTAACGGTGCATGCCACATAGATCGCAATGCCGCCAAGCAAGGGAATAGGCTTCCGATGAATTTTACGTGCATTCGGCCGATCCATAATGCCGTATTGCAAGGCGAGCCTTCTCACAATCGGAACCATTACACTCACAATAGCCAAACTTATAAAAGCCGCCAACCCATATATCATCTTAGACGGACCCCTTTGCATCGCTAATCAGCTTATTTCCGCCTAGTGTTCCCTAATGAGCAAAAAATCATGAACAGTTTCCATAAATGTCATTGACGTCGAAAAGATTCTAATGTTAGGATTAAACAAAGTTCACTTATCGGAATAAATATATATAATGAAGGAGCGATTTTCATGTCAACGATCGTCATCATCTCGGGCAGCCCGAATCCAGGTTCCCGTCTAACCGGCATTACCCAATATATCGAGCAGCAGCTCATTAACCAAAATGTAGCGGTCAGTCATATTACAGTCGCCTCGCTGCCAGCGGAGGATCTGATTAACGCCCGTTTCGACAGTCCCGCCATCGTAGAAGCAACAGCCTTAGTAGAAGGTGCTGGCGCCGTTATTATTGCAAGTCCAGTCTACAAAGCCTCTTTCACCGGAGTTCTTAAAACATTCCTTGATCTATTACCACAAAAAGGTTTGGAAGGAAAAATCATTACGCCATTTTTCATCGGTGGTTCACTTGCCCATCTGCTGTCCATTGACTACTCTCTGAAGCCTGTACTTGCCTCTATGGGCGCCAAGCATTTTGCCAGTGGCGTCTATGCCGTAGATTCTCAAATCGCTCGTGTACAATTGGACGGTGGAGCATCCGGATTCGAGCTGAATGATGAATTAAAGCTCCGCCTCGACGCTTCCCTAACCGAGCTTCTCACCGAATTAAAGCTTCGATCCTAATAAAAATACACACAAATAAGGCTCGATAATGGTGCAATCACCATTATCGAGCCTTTAAATTTCATATAAACAAAAAAAATTTACAGATTATCTTCTGCAAATTGACTTTTGAAAAAATGGTGAGTCATGTAGGATTCGAACCTACGACACCCTGATTAAAAGTCAGGTGCTCTACCAGCTGAGCTAATGACTCTCGATGTGAAAGAAATGGTGGAGGGCGATGGATTCGAACCACCGAACCCGAAGGAACAGATTTACAGTCTGCCGCGTTTAGCCACTTCGCTAGCCCTCCATAAAAAAATGGTGGCTCGGGACGGAATCGAACCGCCGACACGAGGATTTTCAGTCCTCTGCTCTACCGACTGAGCTACCGAGCCGTATAACGAAAAGAAAATGGCGGAGCTGACGAGATTCGAACTCGCGGTCTCCTGCGTGACAGGCAGGCATGTTAGGCCTCTACACCACAGCTCCATAGTTATTGCATAAGAATTGGTTGCGGGGGCAGGATTTGAACCTGCGGCCTTCGGGTTATGAGCCCGACGAGCTACCGGGCTGCTCCACCCCGCGTCATTGTAAAACATATATGGTGGAGGCTGAGGGGATCGAACCCCCGACCCTCTGCTTGTAAGGCAGATGCTCTCCCAGCTGAGCTAAGCCTCCGAAAATATGGTAGCGGCGAAGGGGATCGAACCCCCGACCTCACGGGTATGAACCGTACGCTCTAGCCAGCTGAGCTACACCGCCACATTTTCCCGATTACTTACATTGCAGACCTCGGGATGTACTGCAATATCAACGTGAATTGCACGCTGAAAACTGGATGCGAAAGACAAGGTTTGAAACTTTAGCGTGTTTGTTTAGGATAAGCCCTCGACCGATTAGTATTCGTCAGCTGCACGCATTGCTGCGCTTC
>NZ_LAQO01000043.1 GCF_000971975.1 Paenibacillus algorifonticola
TGGAAGCGCAGCAATGCGTGCAGCTGACGAATACTAATCGGTCGAGGGCTTATCCTAACAACACGCTAACGTTTCAAACCTTGCCTTTCGCATCCAGTTTTCAGGGTAGCAATACCTTGATGATGATTGTTGGATCTTTTCGAAGCTAATTCGGGAAGTCATTCAATGAAAAATCCAGTTTGGTGGCGATGGCGGAGGGGAACCACGCGTTCCCATCCCGAACACGACCGTTAAGCCCTCCAGCGCCGATGGTACTTGGACCGCAGGGTCCTGGGAGAGTAGGACGTCGCCAAGCACGAGAAGCCTGCCGCAGTTTGCGGCAGGTTTTTTTTTTGTTTTACAATTAAATAAACTATATTACGCCAAAAGCCCTCTAAACGAAAGAGCTTTTGGTGTTTTTATATTTCATTCTCATGTTATAGTTGATTCGACTAACGGCCACAGCTCTGCTGCCGGCTCTCGTTAAGTCCTTGGTTTACAATTACACCATGGATGCTAAATGGATTTCTAAGCTTTATACACGATGCTGGCTGCTTCTAGGCTTGCATAGATTTAATTGTTCTATTCTTTGAGGTGATTTCTGTATATGGCAAATAGCTATTTTAATTTTTTGAATGGCAGGTTATCTAACGATTATTAGGGTTGGTCTTTAAATAAGGATGTTATATGAGGGAGGAGCATCATGGTTTAGAGCTTTTTAACCTATAATTTATGGGGATTATTGCAGCACAAATAATAATATTCTCCGAAAAACAAAGGCTGTTTTATGCACCAAATGAGCGGTTTTAATGGAAATAAATTTTTAAATAATAATAATAATTATTTAGATATTTTAAGAACTAATTGGACATATGAATTTTTATTGAGTGTGATAACTTCATATTTATAGCAGCTATCGCGGAGTGTAATCCTTTTATAATGTCAAGCTAGAGCTGAGGCAATAAAACAGTTTTTAAAATCTAATTTATATAAATATGTTTGATTTTGTAAAAAAGTATTATAGTATGAATTTGTGGGCACATCTCAATAGAAACTATATTTTAATCTGTTTTACAAAGACAATGATACTAATATTGACATGCTCAGCGCTCTATAAATTCGGATAGCATAGCGGGAGGTTATGAAGATGGAGCAGTCCAATAAGACGGAGTTTGATCAAGTTATCCTTATCCATTCATCACCTGAGCCACGAGTCCAAGCAGGAGCTGTTTCATACCGTGTTTGAGCTTCTAGAGGAGGATGGCAGCTTTATTAATGCTGACCAAGCGGTGGAAGCTTGCCTTGCTTTGATCTCGCTTATAAGGGCAAATGGGAGCAGCAGATTGGCATAGGAGAATTGACTGAGCAGGCCATACAGTCTGCGATTAAGCGCAGAAAGCTGGATCAGAACGCGACGGTTAACGATCAGCTTCAATGGCTGCACAATAGTGGCTTCGCAGCTGCTGATTGTGTCTATAAGCATCATGAGTTTGCTGTTTTTGCAGCTTTTAAACAGGTTCCTAATCATCTATAAAATTTGCTGAAGAAAGGAGAATGTTTAATGATCTATTTTTCGGGGCAGACTCCAATTGATTCATCCATTCATCAACTGGTGGTTTGATCAGCAGTGACATTATGGAGCAAACGGAGCAATGTTTTGTGAATTTGTTTCAAGTGCTGGAGGAGACGGGCTAAGCAAAGAGCATATTGTCAAAGTAAAGGTGTCTCTAACGGATATGAATGATTTTAAAGCAATGATTGCCTGCAAACGCTTAGTTTAAAAAGGGTGCAGGGGCAAAACTTGTAACCTCTTTTATTACAGATTTTTCATCTCTTTAAAATACGAAGCTGCCACATGTAAGCGTAATGCTTATATTTAGTGAGAAAATTCAGACAAAAAGCTTATTGCAAAACGGAAAATGCCAGCCTTGTGCCAGCCTTGACAGCCCATGACCCCTCTGCTAATATTGCAATAATATACGTGAAGACGGCTCAATTTAAGGGAGGAACATATTCGTGTGGGAATCAAAATTTGCCAAGGAAGGCCTAACATTTGATGATGTGCTGCTCGTTCCAAGGAAATCAGAAGTACTGCCAAGAGAATCGGATATTTCGACAAAACTTTCTGCTAACATCAAGCTGAATATTCCATTGATAAGCGCAGGGATGGACACGGTTACGGAAGCAGCTCTTGCTATTGCAATAGCGCGTGAGGGCGGAATCGGCATTATTCACAAGAATATGTCCATTGCACAACAAGCGGAAGAAGTAGATCGTGTGAAACGTTCGGAAAGTGGCGTTATTACGAATCCATTCTCGCTTACACCGGATCATCATGTGTATGATGCAGAAGAATTAATGGGTAAATATCGCATTTCGGGCGTACCGATTGTAGATGCCGACAAGAAGCTTGTTGGTATTTTGACGAATCGTGATCTCCGTTTTGTACATGATTATTCCATTAAAATCCATGAAGTCATGACACGTGATAATGTAGTAACTGCTCCAGTCGGTACGACGCTTACTGAGGCTGAAGTATTGCTGCAAAAGCACAAGATTGAGAAATTGCCATTGGTAGACGAGTCGAATACGCTCAAAGGCCTGATTACAATCAAGGACATTGAGAAGGCGATTCAATTCCCTAATGCTGCAAAAGATACTCATGGCCGCTTGCTTTGTGGAGCAGCTGTTGGTATTTCTAAAGATACAATGGATCGTACAGAAGCACTTGTACAAGCAGGCATCGATGTTCTCGTTGTAGACTCTGCACACGGCCATCATATCAACATCATTGAGGCAGTTCGCAAAATCCGCAAGCAATACCCAGAATTGACGATTATTGCAGGTAATGTAGCTACAGGCGAAGCTACACGCGATTTGATTGAAGCAGGCGCATCCGTCGTTAAAGTCGGCATTGGTCCAGGCTCGATCTGTACAACGCGTGTAATCGCAGGTATTGGCGTTCCGCAGATTACAGCGATTTATGACTGTGCTTCCGTTGCCCGTGAATACAATGTACCGGTTATCGCTGATGGCGGTATCAAATATTCCGGTGATATTACAAAAGCTATTGCAGCAGGCGCAAGTGCAATTATGATCGGCAGCTTGTTTGCAGGTACATCTGAAAGCCCTGGCGAAACTGAGATTTTCCAAGGCAGAAGTTTTAAAGTATATCGCGGTATGGGTTCCCTTGGCGCTATGAAAGAAGGTAGCAAGGACCGTTACTTCCAAGAAAATGAGAACAAGCTAGTTCCAGAAGGCATTGAAGGCCGCGTGCCATTCAAAGGTCCTTTGTCGGATACGGTTCATCAGCTGCTTGGCGGCTTGCGTTCCGGTATGGGCTATTGCGGAACTTCAAACCTGGAGCAACTGAAGAACGATACACAGTTCATCCGCATTTCAGGTGCAGGACTTCGTGAAAGCCATCCGCATGATGTGCAAATTACGAAGGAAGCGCCTAATTACTCACTTTAATATCCCGACTAATGAGCCAGAGACAGACCACAAGAAAGCGGAACTTCGCTTTTGTCGGGTCTGTCTTTTTTCAATCGCAGGCATTGAGTTGAGCCCACTATTTTACATGGTAATTATTGCTCCAGAGCAGTTTTAAGCGGTTTAAATGGCTCAAACAGGCTTCCTATAAGGGCTTAGCTGGTGAAAGAGGGCAGACCGCAGTAGAGGTTTAATTCCCCTGCTTGCATGTGATACAATTAACAACGACAAACTTTCGGATGAAAAGGGGAGAAGACGTTGAAGGCAAAGGTAAAGCCGATTAGACTGACATCGGTTGTCGCCGCTTTTATGGCGATGTGGTTGGTTATTCTGTCATTAGGGTCTGGAGCAGCAGCGGCTGCGGGTAAGGAAGATTGGGTCAAAAACTCTTTAGGCATGGAATTATCATCAGCCATTCTAATAGACGCAGATTCAGGACAAGTCATCTATGAAGTCAATGCGGATACGCCGCGTCCTCCTGCCAGCATGACGAAGCTCATGACGGAGTATATTGTACTTGAGGAAATTACGAATAAAAGATTGACTTGGGATCAGGTCGTTACCGTTAGTGAAGAAGCAGCGAGTACCCCTGCGGATGGCTCGCAAATTTATTTGGCACAAGGCGATCAGCACACGGTCAAGGACTTATATATTGCTATGGCAGTAGGCTCGGCGAATGACGCAACGATTGCTCTTGCTTCGCAAATTAGCGGCAGTGAGCAGGGCTTTGTTGCAAAGATGAACGAAACAGCGAAAGAGCTGGGGCTGACGACGGCTCATTTTACAAGTGCAACAGGTTTATTGGATACAACGGTGATTTCGGCTCGCGATATGGCGAAGCTGGCACAAACAATTTTGAAAAAACATCCAGATTTTCTGGATTATTCGAAAATTCAGGAATACAAATTTCGTGAGCGCGATACAGCGACCATGAAAAACTATAACTGGATGCTGGAAACGAACAAAAGCAACACGTATTTACGTGCATATGCCTATGAGGGCGTAGACGGTATGAAAACGGGCTATATTTCGGCAGCTGGCTATACGTTTACGGGTACAGTTAAACGAGGCGATACGCGTTATATTAGCGTCGTAATGAATACAAAGTCAAAAGAAGCCCGTTTCTTTGAAACAGCGAAGATGTACGACTATGCGTTCAACAATTTTGAGAAGAAATCGGTGCTTCCTGCGAAATCTGTAGTAGAAACGCTGGAATCGGTTAAAATTAAGAAGGGTGTCGAAAAGACCGTCCCTGCTGTTACCGAGTCCGACATCACCTTTACGGTGAAAAAAGGCGCTGAACCTAAGATTGAGCTGAAGGAAAGCAATATTTTGAAAGAGGAAGAATTGGTTGCCCCAATTACAGCTGGTCAGAAGCTAGGAACAGTCACATACGAGTATACGGATGGTGAAGGCAATAAAGTGGACAGAACGGTTAATTTGATTGCTTCGGAGGATGTGGAAAAAGGCGGCTGGCTGCGTCTGATGTTCCGTGCTATCGGTCAATTTTTCGTCGGACTGTTCAATGATATTGTGAATCTGTTTTAATCACATAAATACAGGGAAAACAATAGTTGTCGATTAAGGAGCGTTCCTGTAAAATTAGTGCCTAGAGCAAGTATCGATATTATATTGGGAGCTAAGCGCAAACCTTTCAGGATGAAGGGCGCGGCGTAAAACCTTGAGGAGGATTTTTCGAAAATGGAAACAGGAACTTCGCGTGTAAAACGTGGTATGGCTGAAATGCAAAAAGGCGGCGTCATCATGGATGTTATGAACGCCGAGCAAGCAAAAGTAGCAGAAGCGGCAGGTGCAACAGCTGTTATGGCGCTGGAGCGCGTTCCTTCCGATATCCGTGCAGCAGGCGGCGTTGCCCGTATGGCTGACCCAACAATCGTAGAAGAGGTTATGAAAGTCGTTTCGATCCCTGTTATGGCGAAAGCGCGTATCGGCCACTATGTTGAGGCTAAAGTGCTTGAATCGATGGGTGTTGACTATATTGACGAGAGCGAAGTTTTGACTCCGGCAGATGAAGTGTTCCACATTAGCAAAAACGAATTTACGATTCCTTTCGTATGTGGCGCTAAAGACCTTGGCGAAGCGCTTCGTCGTATTCAAGAAGGAGCAGCAATGCTTCGTACGAAAGGTGAGCCGGGAACAGGAAACATTGTTGAGGCTGTTCGCCACCTTCGTCTGATCAATGGCCAAATCCGTAAAATTCAAGGTTTGTCGAAGGACGAGCTGTATAATGAAGCGAAGGTTCTGGGCGTTGCTTATGACCTGCTTCTAGGCGTACATGAGAGCGGCAAGCTGCCAGTCGTTAACTTTGCAGCAGGCGGCGTAGCAACACCTTCTGACGCAGCACTGATGATGCACCTGGGCGCTGACGGCGTGTTCGTAGGATCGGGTATTTTCAAATCCGACAGCCCGGAGAAATTTGCTCGTGCTATCGTAGAAGCTACAACTCACTACCAAGACTACAAATTGATCGCAGAAGTATCCAAAAACTTGGGAGCGCCAATGAAGGGCATTGAAATTTCCAAGCTGGACGCTTCGCAGCGTATGCAAGATCGCGGAATTTAAGCAGCAAGCTTGGATAAGAAAGGCGTGTAGGCGATGAAAATTGGTGTACTCGCGCTTCAAGGCGCAGTTGCAGAGCATATACGCAGTTTGGAGGCGGCGGGCGCGGAAGCGGTCGCCGTTAAACAGACCTCGCAGCTTGATGAGCTGCAAGGTCTTGTTATTCCAGGCGGCGAAAGCACGACGATAGGCAAGCTGATTCGCAAATACGGCTTCTTAGAAGCGATTCAAGCTTTTTCTGAGCAATCCAAGCCGATTTTCGGCACTTGTGCGGGAATGATTTTGCTTGCTGAACGTATTGAAGGACAAGAGGATGCGCATCTGAAGCTCATGGATATGACGGTGGAGCGCAATGCTTTTGGAAGACAGCGGGAAAGCTTCGAAACCGATCTCGACATTAAAGGCATTGATGAGCAGGTTCGTGCGGTATTCATTCGTGCTCCTCTGATCAAGGAAGTTGGATCGCAGGTTGATGTGCTTTCGGAATACAAAGGCGAAATTGTCGCGGCTCGGCAGGGACATTTGCTGGCAGCATCATTTCATCCTGAGTTAACCGATGATTACCGTTTGCATGCCTATTTTGTCGATATGATTAAACAATTGGCAGTGAGCCGGTAGCAGAGAGGAGTCCACCCAAGCGTGATAGATGTAAAATGGTTGCGTAATGAATACGCAAAAGTAGAGCAAGGGCTGACAAATCGCGGTAAATCACTTGATTTAATCGCAGATTTCCCCGTTTTAGATACAAAGCGCCGGGACCTGCTGCAGGAAACGGATCAGCTGAAAAATCGCCGCAACACCGTATCGCAGGAAGTGGCGAAGCTGAAAAAAACTGGCGGCGACGCTGATGCGCTGATTATCGAAATGCGTGAAGTAGGCGATCGGATTAAGCAATTGGACGAAGAAGTTCGCGCGGTAGAGGTGCAAGTGGACGAGCTTATGCTTTCGATTCCGAATTTGCCGCATGAAAGCGTGCCGGTAGGGGCTTCTGAGGATGATAATGTAGAGCTTCGCCGGATTGGCGAGCAGCCAGCCTTTGATTTCGAGCCGAGAGCGCATTGGGATCTTGCCCAAGAGCTTGGCATTCTTGATTTCGAGCGTGCGGCTAAAGTGACGGGCTCCCGCTTTACGTTTTATCGCGGCTTAGGTGCGCGTCTGGAGCGTGCGCTGATTAACTTTATGATGGATCTACATAGTGATAAGCACGGTTACGAGGAAGTGCTGCCGCCTTATTTGGTCAACCGCGACAGCTTGATTGGAACAGGACAGCTTCCGAAGTTCGAAGAGGATTTGTTCAAAATTTCCGATTCGGATTATTTCCTGATTCCAACGGCCGAGGTTCCGGTTACGAATCTGCACCGTGAAGAGATTTTGTCGATTGAAGAGCTGCCGAAGCATTTTGTAGCTTACAGCTCTTGCTTCCGCTCGGAGGCCGGTGCAGCAGGCCGAGATACACGCGGCTTAATTCGTCAGCATCAATTCAACAAAGTCGAGCTGATCAAGCTTGCGAAGCCGGAAGAGTCCTACGATGAGCTGGAGAAGATGACAGCGAATGCGGAGAAGGTGTTGGAGCTGCTGGGTTTGTCGTATCGCGTGCTCGCTCTGTGCACAGGCGATATGGGCTTCACCGCTGCGAAAACCTATGACCTGGAAGTATGGCTGCCAAGTGCAGGCACATACCGGGAAATCTCCTCATGCTCGAACGTAGAGGACTTCCAGGCGCGCCGTGCAGGCATCCGCTTCCGCAGAGATGCGAAGAGCAAGCCGGAATTCGTTCATACGCTTAACGGCTCAGGTCTTGCGGTAGGGCGTACCGTTGCCGCTATTCTTGAAAATTACCAACAGGCAGACGGTTCCATTGTCATTCCTGAAGTATTGCGTGCTTACATGGGCGGAATCAGCGTAATTGGACCTAAAGCCTAAAGTTTTTCCAAAATATAAGAATGTATAAGTTTCACCCTTATAATCGGCTTATATTTCACCCTTGAAACGGAAGCTTTGCCGCCAGAGGACGGCGACAGCCATTTACGCTTGAGCCTCGATATCCACAGGTTAAAATTGGGGTTGATATTCATTTTTAACCTGTGGTATAATAAGTTTTGTGATGATTTTATATGTGGAGAGGTACCGAAGCGGTCATAACGGGGCGGTCTTGAAAACCGTTAGAGTGCAAGCTCACGTGGGTTCGAATCCCACCCTCTCCGCCAAATTAATAAATGATAACGTCCAACCCTACGGTTTGGGCGTTTTTTTGTTGTATGTGGATAACGGTTATCCCTCAGTTATCACCATTATCCACCGAAGGGTTGTGGACAAAATGTATATAATGTGGATAACTAGCATGGATTGTGTATAAGTTTGTGGATAACGCTGTGATTATGCTGAATTTTGCCTGAATAATTGGCGGGCCCGCGCCGCATCTTATAAGATGTGGAGGTGTTGATAAAGATGGCTAAAAAAGATGAGCTGACCTACAGCCAGCCAGAGCTGGTGGATGCATGGAATCGAACACTGCCGGATATGATGAACAAGCCGGATAAATGCCACGTAGCAGCCGATGAGGCAGATCCAAAATCGCTGCGAATTACGATTCAGTCGGCAGGGCATCAGGCGTATGACATTGATTTTAAGGTGACCTATGTGGATAGCCGTGAAATTAAAGTGGAGCTCGTCGATGTGGAAAAGGATCATCAAGCTGTGGATGAACGCACAGATATTCTTCAACAACTGATTCATGATTATAAGCGTCATATCCATGAATGCGCCCAAGCGCTTGGGCAGCTTACGCACGCCTAAAAGGAGGACGATGATATGAGCAAGCCAGACAGCGTGCCTGTACCGGAGGCGCAGCGCCCGTCTCAGAACAAAAGAAGCCGCAATGATGATTCATCACAGCAGCAGCCTTTGTCCGGATCGAAAAAAACGAAGCAGAAAAATCATACTTCCCACCTAAATCCGGAAGGGTCTTAAATTCAAGATATTCATACAAAAGTCCCGTTTCTTCTCGAAGAAGCGGGACTTTTTGGATATTGCTTCTATATGCTGTCGTTTTGTTATAAAATAGGGGGGATGTCATTCAGAGATACAAATAGGGAGGATCAACTAGAATGAAAAACAGACTACATAAAGTGGCTATGCTATTTATCGCTGCTGCTTTAATTATTGTCGCAGGGTGCAGTGCGAGCGCGTCGCCTAAGGAATCTTTGGAGAAAGCTACTCAAAAAATGATGGAAGTCACATCATATGAGTCTACGATGTCTTTCGGGATAGATGAGCTTACGGTGCCAGATGAATTGCTGCAGGAGGACGGAGCTGGAGCGCAATACGTCATGAATCTGCTCAAAGGCGCTAAAGTAAATGTTAAAGCTGTATATCAAAAAGAGCCAATGCGCACAGATATGGAAATGGATGTTACGGCAGCCGGCCTTTCTGTGAAAATTCCGATGATTATGACAGACAAAAAGATGTATGTGAAAATTCCAGCGCTTCCAATGCTTATGCTGCCAGAGCAATACACGGATAAATTCGTGGAGATTGATCTGGAAGAGCTGTCAAAGCAAGCGGAAACAGGAGCCATGATGGATACTGCGGCCCAGCAGAAGCTTGGTCAAGAAGTGAGCGGCATCATTTTAAAACATTTTGATGAGAAAACGTATTTTGCCAAGCTGAAAAAAGAAGATGCGGCGCTTCCTGAAGGGGTAGAGGCTGATCAAGTCGTTCGCTTCCAAATTAATGAAGGCAACTATCAGCAGGCTGTAGAAACAATCGTTAATCAAGTGCTTCCAGAACTAATCGATACGTTGACGAAAAACGAAGATTTCATGAAAATGATTGAAAGCACAAATGAGGATGTAACGAAGCTGAAGGCAGATTTTGAAGCCAACAAGCAAGAAACGTTGGATCAACTGAAAACAAACTTGAAAATCAATGATTTCTCCATTGTAGGAGCCATTAAAGATGGTTACTTATCGCAGCAGACGGCTAAAATCAATGTAGATTTTACGGATGAAAGCGGCGGTATTGTGAAAATTGGCGGTTCATTAACAGCTGAATACCACAACATTAATAAAGCGCCTAAATTCCTGTATGAAATTCCGACGGACGCGGTTAAGATGGATGAGCTGATGTCTGGAATGGGATTGGGTATGTAAGCTTTACAGCTTAAAATAATTAAATCAAGATCGAGCTATCCTATCAGCAGGTCGAAACATTATAAAAAGGAGCCGCCCATTCTAAGCGAATGAGCGGCTTTTTTTTATAAAGCAGGAGTGAAAGCCTAAATGATCCTATTGCTTTAAAAAGTAAAGTATATTACTATACGTATATGAGCTTAAAGGAGGAATTGTAATGCAAATAGATGTATGGTCGGATTTCGCATGTCCGTTTTGTTATATTGGTAAAAAGAGACTGGAGGGCGCATTAGCAAAGTTCGAGCATGGCAAGCATGTGAAGGTTGTATTCCGCAGCTTCGAGCTGGACCCTGGAGCAGCAATCAGCTATGAGCATGATGTACATGAAATGCTGTCCCGCAAATACGGCATGCCACGCGAGAAAGCAATCGAGATGAACAGAGATATGGCGAAGCAGGCGGCATCCGTTGGTTTGACCTTTAACTTCGATACGCTGGTGCTGACGAATACGTTTGATGCGCACCGTCTGACGCATTTTGCTGCAAAATACGGCAAGCAAGATGAGATGTCGGATAGACTGTTCCGTGCGTATTTTACCGATTCCAAGCATTTGGGACAACGCGATACACTTGCTGATCTGGCTGCCGAGGTTGGACTGGATCGTCAGGAGGCACTTGCTGTGCTGGAAAGCGATGCTCATTCGCAGGACGTTCGTGGCGATGAGGAAGAGGCTTCGCGGTTAGGTGTGCGCGGTGTGCCATTCTTCGTCATTAATCGCAAATATGCGATATCGGGTGCTCAGCCGAATGAAGTGTTCCTGAATGCGATCAAGCAGGCCTGGGATGAAGCGTATCCGGCCTTGACCGTCATAAATGATTTGGCGGATGATGCTAACGATGCAGCTTGCTCGGACGGCTTTTGCGCACCTTCAGCGGCTAAGGATGCCAATCCAGACAAGGCGTAATTTTATATAAAGCTGAATTTATGGATATAGACAGATTTCAGTGGAGGCTGGGGTGGCGGGCAAGTGACGCTGCCTCAGCTTTTTTTTGAAATATAAGAAAGTATAGGTTTTGCCTTACTGTTCTTCTATTTCTCGGACTGAAACGCGCCGCGCCCCAAAAGACGGCGAAAGCCGTTTCACCTTGCAGGTGTGAAAATATAATTTATCCGAGGGTTGTCCTCCGGCCTTTATGATGAGAAAATGAGGAAAAAGAGCATCAGGAGGCTACGCCCGTTGAAAAGAAAGTCCCGTAAAAAGAAGTTTAAAATGAAAAATGCCCTTATTTCCTTGCTTATTATGCTGGCTTTGGCCGGAGCGTCTTATATGGGCTGGCTCGATGAGCTGGCAAAGGATTGGAACACGGCGGAAGGAACGGATTACACGTTATATTTTCCGACGGAGCGGTACCCGGAGACAGGCAAGCACATTAAAGATGCGATTGCAGCGGGAAAATCCCCTATTTGTACGATCGATCGGGAAGGCGCGGATCAGAATCGGAAGAAATCTTTGCAAGGTGTAAAGGTGAAAAAAGGCTATGATCGCGATGAATGGCCAATGGCCATGTGTGCGGAAGGCGGGAGCGGAGCCCATATTGCTTATATTGACCCATCGGATAATCGCGGGGCAGGGTCATGGGTCAGCAACCAGCTGGAGAAATACCCAAATGGATCGAGAATTGCTTTTGTCATCAAATAAGGGAGCACAGTTGTATGTAAAAGTCTAATTGTCTGCGTTGGTGCAGAGGATTAGGCTTTTTTATATTCAGGGACTTGATGAATACCGTGGTGCCAATCGGGCGTGGCATTGACCATTGTCCAATTAAGCAAACTCTCCAGTTGGGCACAAAGGCAAGAATGACTGAATAGGATGGGGCAATAGAATCAACTCGCAGGAGTGTGGTCTCAATGATCGCGATCAGTCTTTGCATGATTGTCAAAAATGAAGAAAAAACATTGGCGCGCTGCCTCTCCTCTATCGCCCCCGCCATGGATGAAATTATCATTGTCGATACAGGCTCGACCGATGCTACAAGGGAAATCGCCGCCGATTTCACCGAACGCGTCGAGTCTTTCACATGGGGGGAAGACTTCGCTGCCGCCCGCAATTTCGCATTCTCGCTGGCAACGAAGCCTTATGTGATGTGGCTGGATGCGGACGATGTACTGGAAGTTGCCGAGCTGCACAAGCTGAAGGCGCTCAAGCACCAGCTGGATGATACGGTAGACTCCGTCTCCATGGATTACCACCTGACATTTGACGAGTTCGGCAGTGTAGTTAACAAGCTGCGGCGCAACCGCATTGTGAAGCGCGAGCGGGGCTTTCAGTGGATTGGCGCGGTTCATGAATATTTGGAGGTTCACGGAAACATCGTCCATAGCGATGTGGTCGTTACACATAAAAGCCTCGGGCAAAACAGCGATCGAAACCTGAACATGTATGAAAATCGGCTCCGCAGAGGAGAAGTCTTCACCCCGCGCGACTTATTTTATTATGCCAACGAGCTGAAAGACAATGGCCGCTACGAATTGGCCATTCGTTATTATGACAATTTCCTTGCTACCGGAAAAGGGTGGATTGAGGATAATATTCTCGCTTGCGGACGGCTTGCGGACTGCTACAACGAGCTGAACGAGCCCCGCAATATGATGGATTCCGTGCTGCGATCCTTCTATTATGATAAGCCTCGGGCGGAATTTTGTTGCCGCCTCGGTCATTATTTTTTGCAGCGGGATGAGCTTCAGATGGCGGTGTTTTGGTATAAGCAGGCGCTGAATAAGGATCACACGAGCACAATAGGCTGGGGCTTCGAAAATATAGCATGCTCCACCTGGCTGCCGCAGCTTCAGCTATGTGTCTGCTACGACCGCCTGGGCGATTATGAAGCAGCCTATATGCATAATGAGCAGGCTGGCAGCTATCGGCCAAAGGATAAACGAATTATTTCCAACCGTGAATATTTGAGCCAGCGGATCGGCAAGCGGGATGAGGAAGTGTCGTGTTTGTCTGAGAAAAAAAAGCGTGTGCTGATTGCGAGTCCTGTCCAGCAGCAGCCGACGATTTTGGCACTGTTTCTCACTTCACTGAAACGCCTGCATGCGGATCAGCTCGATCTGAGCTATCTGTTTATTGACGATAATAACGAGGCAGCGAGCAGCGAGCTGCTGGAGCAGTTCGCCACCGCCTGTGAAGGTGCGACAATCATTCGCTCTGATGCCGCTGACAGTCAGGATGTGTATGTACGTACGGATACGACGCATTGCTGGAACGAGCAGCTGATTTGGAAGGTCGCAGATTTCAAAAATCGGATCATCGAGCTGGCTCTTGAGCAGCAATACGATTACCTGTTCCTGCTTGACTCCGATCTGCTGCTGGACGAGAGAACGTTGGAACAGCTGGTGTCGGACGACAAGGATATTGTGTCGGAAATTTTCTGGACCTGCTGGCAGCCGGACGCCCGTCCGCAGCCGCAGGTATGGCTGCATGACGAATACAGCCAGTGGGAGCAAGGCCGGGGGGAGAGACCGAGCGATACGGAAATTGCAGCGCGTCTGGAGCAGTTTTTTGCCCAAATAAGCGCGCCTGGCGTATATGAGGTTGGCGGGCTTGGCGCATGTACGCTGCTCAGCAGGCGGGCGCTGCAAGCGGGTGTGCATTTTGGCCCCATTAGCAATTTGACCTTCTGGGGCGAGGATCGGCATTTTTGCATTCGAGCGGCTGCGCTTGGCTTTCGTCTATTCGTGGATACTCATTATCCCGCGTATCATATTTACCGGAGCGCTGATTTGGACGGGGCGGAACGCTATCTCCAGAAGGCGACCGAAGCTGAAGTCAAGCCTCAGACAAGAGGGCGGCTCACGCTGTCGATGGTCGTACGGAATGAAAGCCGCCGTTATTTGCGCCAGGTGCTGGAGCAGCATCGCCAGTATATCGACGATGCGGTCATTATAGACGATGGCAGCACGGATGATACGGCAGAGATTTGCTTGCAGGCGCTGGAGGGCATTCCGGTTAAGCTGATTCGCAACGAGGTGTCACGGTTCAGCAATGAAATTACGCTGCGGAAGCAGCAGTGGGAAGAGACATTGAGCGTAAATCCGGAGTGGATACTCAATCTGGATGCGGATGAATGGTTCGAGCCGAGCTTCGTGCAGGAGCTGGATACACTGCTTCGCAGCAAGGATACGAATGTCTATTGCTTCCGGCTGTATGATTTCTGGAATCCTCATTCCTACAGAGCGGATGCTATTTGGCGGGCGCATGAAAGCTATCGACCTTTTTTGCTGCGCTATGATGCTGCATTTGATTACAAGTGGAAAAATATACCGCAGCATTGCGGACGTTTTCCCGCCAACATTTTGGAGCTGCCTCATCGACTGTCAAACATTCGGCTGAAGCATTACGGCTGGGCGAAGGAGGAGCATCGTCGGGAGAAGCTGCGCCGCTACCAGATTCTTGATCCGGAAGCTAAGTACGGCTGGAAGGAGCAATACTTGTCTATTTTAGATAAAAATCCACAGCTGGTGGAATGGCAGGAATAGCAGGCACAAGCCTGCAAAAAAGCATCTCTGCTCATCATGAACGATGGGCGGAGATGCTTTGAATTTTCTTATCGGGCGTACGTATAATAAATGGCCTAACGCAAAATTCGGCCAATAATGCCGCCGAGCCCGCCTTCATTATTGTTATTGCCTGGAGCCCCGCCGTTATTACCAACGTTTCCGGCATTTCCGCCGTTGCCGCCAAAGGTGTTCTGGAAGGCGCTGTTTTGCTCCTGCGGCTGGTAGCGGTTATCATCAATGCCGAATTTCACGCCGCTTTGGCGCTCGAACGGTTGAATAATAACGACTTGCCCAGGCTCGTTGAACTCATACATATACGACTCACCGGAGGTTTGTCCGATAAACGTTTTCCAGTTCACATCGAGCTTCACTTTAGGTGAAGGGCCTGTCCAGGCGACAATCGCATCGGGATCGACACGGCATGGGGCTTGCAGTACGAGCGGGTTACCGTTGGTTTTCACTGCGACTTGAGCGCCTTGGCCGTTGTAGGAGAGCTTGGAGGTGAAAAGTCCGCGCTGGGAAATGACACCGGAGCCGATGACCGTAACGCCGTAGTGGCAAGTTTCTGTAAACGCCAGCAGGTCTTCACTTTCAACGCTGACGTGTTGCCAAGGGCCGCCTTGCTCCAAATTAATGATTGTCACATGCGTGTTCTGGTCGGCAAGATATACGGAGCCTTGGCCTTCGACCTCCATAATTTCAAGGTTTTCGCCTGTAATGCGGCGCATACCGTGGTTCAATACTTGTCCAACAATGTTGCCGGAGTTTGTGCCGAGCAAGCGCTTGGAATATTTGAATTTGCCGTTGTAAGCCTGATCAGCGACCATGGAGCCTTTTTTGGCGAAAAACTTGCCTTGGCCTTCTGCTTTCAGAAACAGCTCGCGTTCCACTTGAAATTGAAATGGCATATGAGTTGACCTCCAGTAAGATGTGTAGTGAATTACATTGCGCCGTAATGTGCACAAATCCCAGCCAGATCAAGTGCAAGACCTGTACCTGCCGCATTGAATTTCCATTCGTTATTGTGGCGGTATACTTCTCCTGCAAGCAAGGAAATCGAGGTGGAATAATCCTCGGACAGATCGAAGCGGCAAATTTCAGCTCCGTTCGCCTGATTGACGATCCGAATGTAGGCGTTGCCGATTTGGCCGAAGTTTTGATTTTTGCGCAAAGCGTCATCAATGGTCACCGTAAATACGATTTTCTGAATGTCAGGGGACACGCGGGAGAGCTGGATTTCTGCCGACTCATCATCGCCGCTGCCTTGTCCTGTACGGTTGTCGCCGTTATAGCGAACCGCGCCATCCGGGCTGGTCAAATTGTTATAAAAGATAATATGACCGTTGGAAGGAAGCTTGTCCATTTGGTTTAAAAGGAAGATCTCAACATCGAGGTCGTAGCTTTGACCCTGCAAGCGATTTGTATCCCAACCGAGTCCAACCTTTAAATGGTCGAGTCCTGGGTTATTTTTCGTTAAGTCGAGCTTTTGTCCCTTGGACAGAACAAGTCCGCCGCCGAAGCCGCCAGCTTGAGGAGCAGGCGCTGCGCCAAAAGCGTTGGCGTTTCCAGCATTCTGGAAGCCGCCTTGCTGGCCGCTCTGGATACCGCCTTGTTGGATGCCACCCTGCTGAATGCCGCCCTGGATACCGCCTTGTTGGATGCCACCCTGCTGGATACCCCCTTGAATGCCACCTTGCTGAATGCCGCCCTGCTGGATACCACCTTGTCCACCAAAAGCGTTTCCTCCGTTTGAGTTCGATCCAATACCCATCATTTTTGCCTCCTCAATTATAAGAATAAGAGAACCATCTGCCTCGACAGTTGATCACCTTGAAGCGCTTAATAGGCCAGAATGGTGAAATTTGTCGATTTTTTGTAAGGATATGAAACTATTTGTAGTATAGCAGATTGTGATTGTAGTTGTTAATGGTTTTACAGCTCCTGCTGCAGCAGGGATGTCTGATTAGATACGGCGAAGCGGCAGCTTGGTTGCATTTTTTCAAACAAAGAAACATAACAAGATAGAAGACAAACGAGAACTATAAAAACAAATTCAATCTCCTATTTTTTTGAAGTAACTCCTTTATAATGATGTGAAGCGCTTTCAAAATACTAAAAATATAGGAGGACCGCATGAATAAAAAACGCAAATGGATCGCGGCCGTCATGGCCCCAGCTATGGTTGTTACGATGTTCTCTTCTGCTGCTTTCGCTCAATCAGGGGCGACTGCAGGTTCAAATGTTTCCGATATTCAAGGGCATTGGGCGAAAGCCGCAATAGAGAAATGGAGTGCTCAAAATATTGTAAGCGGTTACCCGAATGGCTCATTCCATCCTAATGGCAGCATGACACGAGCCGAGTTTGTCGCAGTCATTAATCGGGTGTTTGGTTTTGCCACTTTGTCCGCTTCAAGCTTTAGCGATGTGCCGAAAACGGCGTGGTATGTCGATGAGCTTCGCAAAGCGCAGGCTGCGGGCTATTACGATGGTTTTCCCAATAATGAGGCGAGAGCAGAGCAGCCGATAACGAGGCAGGATGCGGTGACGCTGCTGGCACGCGTGTTTGAGCTGAAGGCGGCGGATCATGCAACGTTTGCGGGTTCCTTTAAGGATAGCGGCCAAATTTCCAGCTATGCGCAGCAGGCCATTAACGCACTGCAAGGTATCATTAGCGGCTATGAAAATGGCGCTTTCCGGCCCGCGGGCAAAATTTCCCGCGCTGAGGTGATAACTTTAGTAGACAAGCTGGTGGCCGAATGGTATGCCAACGCTGGCAATTATACGGCGGCGCAAGCGATTTCGGGCCATGCCATCATCAATCATACCGGCATTACGCTCAAAGATGCCCAAATTGCCGGCAACCTTTATTTGACCGCAGGCATTGGGGATGGCGAAGCGGCAGTCAATCGAGCCAGCGTAAAAGGGACGACATTTATCGCGGGTGGCGGCGAGCATACCGTTATCTTTAATGATTCGAAGCTGGCGAATGTGGAAATAAACCGCAAGGATGGCAAGGTGCATGTGGAGGCAGACGGAGAAACAACCATCGACAGCATCATGTCTGACAGCCCGGCCATACTAGAGCTGGGTGACAACGCGGAGGTAGACAGCATCGTGCTGAATCAGCCTACGGAGCTGATCACTGGCCCGCGAACAACGATTGGTCAGCTGACGGTGCAAGCCGATTCCGTCATCATTAATGGCAAAGCGGCAGCGAGAGGCACTTATACGTTGAAAAATGGCACGCTGGCGCCGATTAGCACCAGTACGACGCCAGGAACAGGCACATCCTCCGGCGGCAGCGGCAGCAGCGGCGGAAACAACGGAGGCGATAATGGCGGCAGCACAGAGCAGGCGGTGAATTTTGTCGATCAGCATGCAACGGCTGAGACCAAATCATTGTTCGCCTATTTGAACGGCGTGCGCGGCCAGGAAATTTTGTTCGGCCATCAGCATGCAACGGACGAAGGCGTGACGTTGACCAGGGCGGATGGCTCGCAATCTGAGGTGAAAAATTCGGTCGGCGATTTCCCTGCTGTGTTCGGCTGGGATACGCTTAGCTTGGAAGGTAAAGAGAAGCCGGGTGTGCCGAACAATATTGAGCAAAGCCGGATTAATCTCACTGCTGCGGTAAAGAACGCCCACAATCTCGGCGGCATTGTGACGCTCAGCACCCATTTTCCGAACTTTGTGACTGGCGGCAGCTTTAACGATACATCAGGCAATGTAGTCGCTCATATTTTGCCGGGCGGCAACAAGCATGCGGAGTTTAATGCCTTTCTGGACACGATAGCGAATTTCGCCAACAATGTGAAGGATGATGACGGCAAGCTCATTCCGATCCTGTTCAGGCCGTTCCATGAGCAAAACGGCGGCTGGTTCTGGTGGGGCGCGAAAACGACGACCACAAGCGAATACAAGGAGATTTTCCGCTATACGGTTGAATACTTGCGCGATAAGAAGGACGTGCGAAACTTCCTGTATGTTTTCTCGCCGAATGGCTCGTTCGGCGGCGCAGAAAGCACGTATTTGACGACGTACCCGGGCGACGATTATGTCGATGTGCTGGGGATGGATCAATACGACAACAAGGAGAATGCGGGTTCGCAGGGCTTTTTGAACGGGCTTGTAACCGATCTCGGCATGATCTCAAGAATGGCGGACAGCAAGGGAAAAATCGCGACGTTCTCCGAATTCGGCTACAGCCCAGAAGGGATGAAGACGACCGGGAACAATAATACGACCTGGTTCACCGATTTGCTGAATGCGATCAAGTCCGATGAGGACGCTTCGCGCATTGCCTATATGCAGACATGGGCGAATTTCGGCCTTGGCAACAATTTGTATGTGCCTTATAAAAATGCGCCAAACGGGCTCGGCGATCATGAGCTTTTGCCTGATTTTATTAACTTCTATAATGATTCATTTACGACTTTCCGCAATGAGGTGCAGGGCGTATATGGCCATACGGTTGTGACAGCGCCGGAGCAGCCGTTCATGCATATTGCGACGCCAACGGATAACAGCATTGTGGGCGGCTCCGTCACGATTCGCGCGCGGGCGCTGGAAATCGCCCCGACGAAGGTCGTATATACGGTGCAGGGGTCGGATACGGAATATCCGATGGCGCTCGACAGCGGCGGATTCTTTTATACGGCTAATTGGTCTCCAGCAGCAGGCTTAAATGGCAAAACGGCGGTGCTGAACGTCAAAGTATATGTCGGCAATCAGGTTGTGCTGACGCAAACGACGACGGTATCGGTGCAGGCAAGCGAGATTTTGATGAAAACCTACAGCTTTGACCAAGATACAGAAGGCGTAGTCAAAAATGGCGATCCGGGCACTTACCCGGAAACGATGGCGCTGACCGTTCAGCATGATACTTTTGATGGCAACGGCGTATTGAAGCTGGATGCCCAGCATGCGGCAGCAGCGGATCTGTGGCAGGAATTCAAGCTTGCGCTTCCCGCGCTTGACGGTGGAAATGCACTGGCGGATGTGAAGCGCATTAAGCTGGACGCTTTTATTCCGCTGAATGCGGGAGTTGCGGATGCGACAATTAGCAGCATTGCGATGCTTGCGCCAGATTGGGATACGAAATACGGCATGTCGACAACGAAGATTAAGCTGTCCGAGCTTCCGCAAGTAACAGTGGGCGGCACGGTGTATGCGAAATTTACGCCAGTCATCGATTTGAATGATGCGGAGAAATCCACAGCGGCGACGGGGCTTGCGATTTCTTTTGTCGGCAGTGGATTAGCAGGTGACTTCCCGATCTACGTCGATCAACTGAGCCTGTACAGCACGTATGCCGAAGCGGAGAAAGATCCGGCTGTAGTGGATAACTTCGAGACGTACCAAGGCAGCGATGCCGCTCTGGCAGCGAAGTTCATTCATGCGGGCGGCGATGCGACGGCGGTAGCGCTGGACGGCGCGCATAAAAGCTCGGGCAACTATGCGATGAAGCTGGACTATACGCTGGGCACTTCCGGCTATGCGGGCATTACGAAGGTGTTGGGCGGAGTAGACTGGTCCACGCTCAACAACCTGAAATTTTGGATGGTGCCGGACGGCAGCAATCAGAAGCTCGTTATTCAGCTGCGTGTGGATGGCGTCTCCTATGAAGCGTATCCATCGCTCGCGGGTACAGCGGGACAATGGGTCAGCCTGCACTTTAATGAGTTTACCGTTGCTCCTTGGGACACAGGAAATACGGGCAAAAAAATCAACAAGGTCAGCTTGAAAAACGTACAGGAATTTTCCGTTTACGTGAATGCCGTCAATGGAGCAACGCTTAACAGCACGCTTTATTTTGACGATATTGAAGCGATCGACGATGGAACGGGCGGCGTGCCGAATGGCGGCTCCGGCTCGGGAAGCTCCCCGGCAGAATCGGGAACGCTGTATGGATTCGAGGCGGACACAGCAGGCTGGGTCGTAAGCTCGAATGAGGCGCAGGCCACGGATGCAGCGATTACAGCCGATGAAAAGACGGAGGGCGACTATTCGCTGACGTCTACCTTCTCGCTGGCAAGCCCAGCAGGCTTTGAGCTGACGAAGGTTGCAGCAGCGGACTTGTCCGCCGCTACAGCGCTCAGTGTCAAGGTAAAGCTGTCGCAGGGAACCGCAAATGCCCGCCTGTATATTAAGACCGGCAGCACATGGGATTGGCATGACAGCGGGACGGGCGTCGTCGATTCTAGCGGCTTTAAGACGCTGACACTTCCGCTCTCCAGCCTGACGGGACTCGACAGCGTCCAAGCGATCGGCGTGAAAATCGAGCCGGCGGCTGGGCAGACAGGTACAGCATCCGTTTATGTAGATGATGTGTATGTGGATGGTGGCGATTCAGGATCAGCTGGCGTAGGGTATGATTTTGAAGCGGCGGAAGAGGGCTGGGCAATTAATACCGATGGTGGCAATGCCTACAATACGGCGAACGCCCGCGATATGACGGTGTCGAGCGATGAAGCCTCAGCGGGAAGCAGCTCGCTGAAGGCGGCTTTTGACCTAAACGGCGGCGATTTCCAGCTTAGACGGGTAGGTGAACTGGACTTGGGTACAGCGAATACGCTGTCGGCCAAGTTTAAAGTGGTGGCGGATGGGAATGCAACGCTTGCGGGGGCCGTTTCCGTGAAGCTGTTCCTGCAAACGGGCGGCGGCTGGAGCTGGTTTGCATCGAATGAGACGGTTTCCTACAGCGGTGATGGATTCGTAACAGTAAGCTATGATTTGTCAGGCGTGGCGGACAAAAATAATGTCCAGGCGCTGGGCATTCAAGTGTTTGCACCGAGCGGCTCGACGGGCACAGCAACGATTTATTTGGATGAGGTTAAGGTGCAATAAACGAATGTAACGGCAAGAAAGGGAGGCCTCATGCGGGCCTCCCTTATTTATTGTACAGTCGAATCCCCCAACAAGGAGACATGCCAATTTTTAATAAATGGTATAGCTGTAGTTGTTGAACTCGTAAGATAGAGGGCAAGAACGAACAATGGGATGTGTACAAGCTGCATTTTGTTGAAAAGCTTAGCTTTTTTAATCTTTAAAAATAGATTTAGTCCGACAACCATTTGAGCTAAAACCAGACTCACAACGATATTAAGTAAAAACATATCATATACCATTTTGTGCGAGGCAAAGAAGGGAAAGGTCGTTGATAAATGAAAAGCAAATTTATCAATTAAAATATAAAACATAATCCAATACACAAAAAGATAAACCAAAGACAGAAGCGATAAGGCTTTTTCACGCACAGTATCCGCGGCCTACGGTCATTAATCTTCGGACTTGCGAAATGAATCCAGATAGTTGTGAATGTCTGTTTGAGGCGTCTCAAGCAAAGTCGCCAGCATCGATTGAATAGAGCGCAGAGATTCGACCTTTTCATCAATCTCGACTATTTTGCCCCGCACATACTCCTTTAAGGTTTCTGCGTCCATATCACGGCCTAGCAGATGCAGTACTTCCTGAATTTCCTTGAGGGAATAGCCGAGTGATTTGGTGTCCTTAATGAATTTGATTTTGACCAAATAATCGTCCGAGTACAGACGGTAGCCACCTTGGCTGCGGCGGGGGGCCGGAAGGATGCCGCTTTCCTCGTAGTAGCGAATCGTTGCCATGCTAAGCCCGGTTTTTTTGGCAAGCTCGCCGCGTGTCATTCCTTCCATGCGTGTTTCCCTCCTTGATACTGTCCATTTGTTTATTGGGCAGTTGCTTTTTTCGTATAGTTATGGTCGAAAATAACCTCGGGATAGTCCGGCGACGGCCCAGCCAGCAGCGGCTGCGATTCATTTTTCAAATATTGATTGAAAAAGGCGGTGACATAAGAGCGTGTAATATCTACCGTGTGGACGGGGTCGACGCCCTTGGCGAACAGCTTAGGCGACAGCAGCGCGATGTCGGTAAAGCTCTGATGGATAAAAGGCTCCACGGTCATATAATAGGTGTCATTGGTGCTTTTCGTCATGACCGAATCCAAATCGGAAGCGAACTCCTCGAAATAGACATAGGATTTCTCCATGGTCGCCGGGTCAAGGCTCTTGGCTGTGTCGCCCGTCATCAAATACATGAACGGCTGCTTCAAGCCGTTATGGGCGACATCGCCCCAAAATCCGCCCTCCAAGCTCATCCCTGCCTTAAACCGGCTATCCTGTGCCAGTGTTTCCGCGGTTGTCGCCCCGCCATAGGAGTGACCGAAAATGCCAACGCGGCTCAGATCCAGCTTGTCCTCAAGCTTGTGATCGGGGTCTTCCTGATTCCATGCCGTCAAGGTGTCGAGCTGTCGAGCACGAACCTCGCATCAGCTACACGGACAGCCACTTCTTTAATATTGTTGTCGTAAAGCTCCGCTGACGTCGGAAATTCGGGTTCTGCTTCGTATAAAATCGAACGGCCATCCGGAAAATCAACCTTCGCTGATGTAAAAGGATGATCCATGCCTACAACGATGTAGCCATTGCTTACTAGCTCCTCAATTGCCGTCATGCTCTGGAAGCGGGTCGAGCGAATGCCGGGAGAAAATAGGACAACCGGATAGCTCGCTTCAGCAGTGGACAGCTCGGCCCCTTCTAAGACATGCGTTGGAATGTTCATCACATGGCTGAAAATTTGCTTCGGTATGCCGAATACAAGGCTGACCGCTTCCCCAATTTCCGAAGGGTAATGCTCAGTCGAGGCGCCTTCGGTATTATTTTTATGTACCGGATACCATACATTGATCATCAGCTCGCGCTTGTCGTTCGGATCTTCACTGTGCGTTTCAGCGCGGGACTCATCGGTTAGATGCCGTGCGATGGTGCCAATGCCATAGCTGCCGTTAGGTTCTGGCATTGTGAAAACCGGCAGCAGCGTGCTCGCATATACGGAAAATCCGCTAAGTGCGATGACGATAAGGGAGAGTAGACCCTTTTTAATAATAGCCCTGGAACGTATGTAATCGTCGTTAGGCTTCAGCAGCCGGGGGGCCAATACAATAATCAAAATTAAAGCTACAGCGTAGGCAGCAACCATCTGGATGCGGAAATGATCGATTACACCATGCAGCAGCACAGCCAGTACAACAGTGCCAAGCATAACGGAATCGAGCCGCTTCGTTTTTCTTGCAAATAACAGGCATCCCGCTGTCGCTAAAATAATCAGAATGACAATGACTTCGAATACTTTCATTATACAGTACCTCCATTTATTTCTGTATTCTCCGTCCAAAGGGGCGGAAATCTTGTATAAACAGAGTATAAAGATTGAAGTATACTTCAAGGTCAAGGTATTATTTTTGAACAAATAAATGATTGTAATAAATAAACTAGGGCTAGTCTTGGCGGACACAGTAGCTGCTATTTCAACAGAATTAAGGGTTATGGCACAGGCTGCGGACACAGCAGCCGCTAATATGCTGCAAATGGCCATTTTGACGGGATAATGAGGGCAATAACGGATTTCCTGTCCGCTTACGGCCAGAAATCGGATCAAAAGCCAGAATAGCGGAACCTCAGTCCTCCAAACAAGGAGTGGGCGTCCCAAGCTGCGTGGTCTCAGCAACAATCGCATGCTTCGGTTCTCAAGCCTTGCATCGTCAGATGAGATTGCCCTTGAATAAGCTCTGAGCAAGGAGTGGCAGACCGACTCCGGTTTGCATACACATCCTAGTGGAGCATTTTTAGAGAAAAGTGAGCGGATCTAGCAAGCACTGTGCTACTATATTGGCAAATCACGCATGACGTCTGACAGAAAAGGGGACTAGCTGTGTTTTACTCATTAAAAAGCCGTCTGATTGCCGTATTTATTCTGCTGTTCGTCCTGTCGTTTGGTGCTATGTCTTATATTTTATTTAATGAATCACGCTCCATCATCCGCTCTTATATCGAATCCTCGGCACTGGAGAAAATGGAGGAGTACGGTGCCTACGTCGATATGGTCCAGATGCAGATTTACGATCTTGCCTCGCTCGTGTTCAATAGCGATACAACGAAAAACTGGGAAGGGGCCGTGTCGGACCCGAAGCTTGCGGCGGGCGAGAAAATGCTGGCCAATATTAAGCTCAGCAGCTTTCTCACGCAGGCGATGAACAGCTATACGAGCGTATCGCGGGTGACCTTTTACCGCTCAGACGGCACGTGGATCAGCAGCGACAATCAGGTCGTTTCTGACCCGAGCCTGCTTGCACAGCAGTGGTACAGCGATTTTAAAACATCGGGAACGCACTGGGTGGCGAGCCATCTCGACCCGGTCGAGGCGCGCTACAATAACACGCATCCGGTTGTCAGCATGCTAATGCCAATCGGAACCTTCGAGCCAAGCCGTGCCCGAACCGTGATGAAAATTAATGTGAGCAGCGACTATTTTCAGCGGCCGCTCAATCGAATTCACCTTGGTGAAAGCGGTACCATATATTTAATGGATCAGGGCGGCCAGCTGCTGCTCTCCCCGCCTGAAGCCGGGGCGCAGGCCGACATGCAGTCTGCCATGGGGAAAATTCGCGGAGATATGCGCAAACAGGGCGTTATTTACGTCCAATCGGATAAGGGAAAGACAGATATTGTCGTATTCAAAAAGCTGCAAAGAACCGGATGGATACTTGTCGGCCTCGTATCTGAACAAGACTTGTACGCGAAGCTGTTTCAACTACGCAGCAGCATTATTTTGTTTGCATCGATATTGCTGGTATTGTCGGTCTTTCTCGCGATCTGGCTGTCCCAGAGCATTTCCAATCCGCTATCCCGCCTTATATCCGCAATGCGCCATGTCCAGCGGGGCGATTTCAATCAGGCTGAGCTGCGGCTGCCGCCGGAAATCAGCATCCGCAATGAGGTAGGTTTTGCGACCGTGACCTTCCGCAATATGGTCCAGCAGCTTCGGCAGCATATCAAAAACGAATTTGAGCTGAAGCTGCTGCGCCAGCAAGCGGAATACAAGGCGCTGCTAATGCAGATTAATCCGCATTTTTTATTTAATACGCTGGAGCTGATGAGCAGCCTCGCCATGCAGAAGCGGACCGATGATACCGTGCAGGTCATTGAATCGCTTGGCAAAATGATGCGCTTCTCACTGCGAATGAGCGATGATGTGGTGCCGCTGCGCGAGGAGCTGAAATATGTGAAGGATTACGTGGAGATTTTGCAAATCCGCTTCGGGGGGCGGCTGAGCTTGACCTTGAGGGAGGAAGGCGAGCTTGCGCATTTGACGATTATTAAATTTATTTTACAGCCGTTGATCGAAAATGCCGTCAAATATAGCTTTCAGCATCAGCCGGAGGCCAGGGTGGAAATCGTAGTAAGCAGGAGCGGCGAGCGTATGGTACTTAGCGTTGCGGACAACGGGCCGGGTGTGCAAGGCGAGACGAAGCGCCAACTCGCGGAGCGATCAGCGGCAGCCCGGATGGATGCGTTGCTGAACAGCCGAGACAGCCAAATTGGTCTCAGCAACGTAATCGCACGGTGCAAGCTTTATTATGGGGAGCTGTTCGAGATTCAGATAAAGGAAAGCAGCTGGGGTGGTGCGCTCATTGTACTGACGCTGCCCATTCAGGAGGAGGGAAAGCATGTATAAGGTGCTGATCGTGGACGATGAGCCGGAAATCCGTTTAGGGCTGCGTCTCAAGGTAGACTGGGAGGAGCTGGGCCTGCGAATTGCGGGCGAGGCGGCGAATGGCACGGAGGCGCTGGAGCAGCTTGAGCGCGAAGTGTTCGATGTCGTCATAACGGATATGAATATGCCGGTGATGGACGGGCTTTCTTTTTTGGACAATTGTCGTAAGCTTTATCCTGAAATTAGGCTAATCATTCTGACAGGCTATGAGGATTTTAACTATGCGCATGCTGCTGTCCGCCATCAGGCTCGCCATTATTTGCTCAAGCCAGTTGCAAGGGACGAGTTGACGGAAGCGCTGCTGAAGGTACGGCAGGAGCTGGATAAAGAGCAGGAGAGCTACAGACAGTCAGCGGACATGAAATGGCGCCTGACGCAGTACTATCAAGAAATGAAGGAGCATTTTCTGCGGCACCTCATCCGGGGGGAGGCTGGACGCGAGGATACGCTGGTGGAGCGGGCGCGGCTGTTTCAGCTGGAGGAATGGGGGGAGCGCACGGTTAGATTTATGACGGCTGGACTGCAAGCACTCGGGCAGCAGCCTGTCCGACAGGAGGACACGCAGCCGGGCCAACAAACGCATCAAAGAACGGATCAAAAAACGGACCGACAGACGAGGCAGCCCGAGCAGTTCAGCCTGGCGTTCGAGCTCATTTGCCGTGAGCTGGCAGAGGGCTTTGCCGGTTCTTTGCAAGCGATACGAGACGAGCATTATTATGGTCTGATGCATGTGGTGCTGCTGGATGAGGAAGCGGAAAGCGTAGAGTTTGAACAAAAGCTGCGCGATATTGTGAGCGGACATCTTGGGTTCAAGCCTTCCATCGGCATAGGAAATGCCGTCAAAGGCTTTCAGCAGTGGAGAGAGGGCTGCATGTCCTCGCTCGTCGCCTGGAATATGGCGGAGGCGCAAATCCGGCAAGGCGAGCGAGCGACGGCAGAGCCGTTCCTGCTTCCCAAGGAGACGGCCGATTTGATCCGGCGGCTGCTGGAGCGGGGCGAAATGGAGCAGCTCGTCAAAATGCTGGAGCGCGAGCTGAAGGAGGCGCTTAGCGTGTCACGCATCCGATTCGTTAAGGCGATTTTTCAATTAAATCTGATTTTGGAGGCGCAGGCGCATGAAGCGCATGTACCGATTATAGGCGGCGAACAGCTCTGGGTACGCCCGGAGATGGCGCTCAACTTCAGCACAGCGGAGAAGGCCTGCCACTATTTGATGAAGCTCGCAGCGGCTATTCATGACAAGCTGCAAGGAGCAGAGGAGGACGCCGATTATTCGGTTATGGAGGCATCCAGGCAATATATCGAGGAAAACTATATGTACGATTTGAATCTGACGATGCTGTCCGAAAAGTTCAATTACAATTCGTCTTATTTCTCGGAGCTGTTCAAGGCGAAGTCTGGCAAAACCTTTATTCAGTATTTGACCGATGTCCGAATGGCGCATGCGATTCGTCTGCTGCGGGAAACGGGACTCAGCCTATGGGATATATCCGAGCTGACCGGTTTTTCCAATGCGAGCTATTTCAGTTCCAAATTTAAACGGATTTATGGCATGAACCCGTCGGAATTCCGCCAGCGTCACCCTGAAAAAAGTGATAATGAATTCCCGAAGAAATGATATGTTGCCGAATCCTATTCCTGCGTATGATTGGTGTACGAATGCAGCTTGCTTGCGTACATCAATCATTAGGAGGGATTTTTGCCATGGGCGTTTCCCGCAAAACACTTGCCCGCGAGCAGAACCAAACCGCTTATTTGTTTCTGCTGCCGTGGCTGATCGGCTTTTTCTGTCTGACGGCTGGGCCGATGCTCGGTTCGCTGTACCTGTCCATGACCAAGTACAATTTGCTGTCCCCGCCATCATGGATTGGCATGGACAACTATGTGCAAATTATTACGAATGACAGCACGTTTACCGGATCGTTATGGCTAACCTTCAAGTATGTATTCATTTCCGTGCCGCTCAGGCTGGCTTTTGCGCTGCTTGTAGCTATGGCGCTCAATAAGGGCATCCGGGCGCTGGGCATTTATCGGACGATTTATTATATCCCTTCCCTGCTTGGAGGCAGTGTTGCTATCGCTATCGTATGGCGGCAAATATTTGACGGTACGGGAGTGGTAAATAAGGCGCTCGCCTGGATTGGCATAAAAGGGCCGTCGTGGATCGCCCACCCGGATTACATTGTGTATACGATTGTTACGCTGTCGGTGTGGCAGTTCGGCTCGGCGATGGTCATTTTTCTGGCGGGGCTAAAGCAAATTCCCGCTGATCTCTACGAAGCGTCCCAAGTGGACGGCGCAAGGAAGTGGAACCAGTTCATCAGCATTACGCTGCCGATTCTGACGCCGGTTATTTTTTTCAATCTCATTATGAGCATTATTCATTCGTTTCAGGCGTTTACACCGGCTTTCGTCATCGGGGACGGCCGCGGCGGACCGCTTGATGCGACGATGTTTTATACGCTGTACTTGTATTTGAAAGGCTTCTCCTTCTTCGATATGGGCTATGCCTCGGCGCTCGCCTGGATTATGCTGCTCATTATCGGAGTGCTGACGGCGATTATATTCATCACCTCGAAATACTGGGTGTTTTATGGAGACAACAAGGACGGGAGGTAAGTGTAAAGGATGACACACCGTATAAAATATGGGCAAGTACTGAGGCATGTGCCGATTATCGTCATGGGACTGCTGATGATTTATCCCGTTTTATGGCTGATCAGCAGCTCCTTCAAGCCGAACCAGCTTATCTTTTCTGATCCGGGCATCTGGCCAAGCACATTTACGCTGGAAAATTACGTGAACGGCTGGCGCGGCTTCCAAGGCATCAGCTTCAGCCGTTTTTTCGCCAATTCCTTCGCGATTTCACTCTTGAGCGTGCTCGGTAATGCCATAACATGCTCGCTTGCTGCGTTTGCTTTTGCCCGATTGACGTTTAAGTTCAGCAAGCTGTGGTTTTCGCTGATGCTCGTTACGATTATGCTGCCTTATCATGTGACGCTGGTGCCGCAGTACGTTATATTCAATGAGCTGCAGTGGATCAATACGTATTATCCGCTGGTGCTGCCGAAATGGTTCGCGACGGACTCGTTTTTCATTTTGCTTATGGTCCAGTTTATACGGGGCATTCCGCGCGAGCTCGACGAAAGCGCGACGATTGACGGATGCAGCCAAAAGCAAATTTATTTTCGTATCATTCTCCCACTGCTTGTTCCAGCGCTGATTACGACGGCAATCTTTACGTTTATATGGACATGGGATGATTTTTTCAGCCAAATGATTTATTTGAGCGATATTCGGCTGTTCACTGTGCAGCTAGGCATTCGGGCGCTGTTCGATCCATCGGGCTCCTCGGATTGGGGTGCGCTGCTGGCTATGTCTGCGCTGTCGCTGCTGCCGATTACGGCGGTATTCCTGACATTCCAGCGTTATTTTCTGGAGGGGATTGCAACGACAGGCTTGAAATAGCGAATGAGGCTATGCAGCATCCGAAAAAATTGCAAGTCAACTGCCGAAATAATGAAAGGCCTGGCGGGCGGGGTTTACAGTAAGATGGCGTTGTAAGCGCATTACTTAATCTACATTATCGAAATTGGGGGAGATTGGCATGAAGCGGCGTATCCTATTTTCAATGCTGGCAGCATTAATGGTAATTGTGACGGCTTGCTCGGGAGGAACGGGAGCAGGAGGTGCAACATCTGGCACTAACGGAGAGGGCAAGACGGATGGCACGGGCAATGGCAGCGGCGGTACAGGACAGGAACAGGTAGAGCTGCGCATCATGTGGTGGGGCGACCAGGGGAGGGCTGACCGCACGAACCAGGTGCTGGAGCTATTTCAGAAAAAATATCCAAATATTAAGGTGCAGGGCGAGTTCGCGCCTTCATCCGGCTATTTTGACAAGCTGAATACCCAGCTCGCATCGGGTACGCCAGCGGATGTTTTTTTCCTCGGCGGCAACGTTGTCGATTATGCCAATAAAGGGGTTTTGCTGGAGCTTGACCCTTATGTAGGCAGCGAGCTGGATTTGACAGATATGGATGAATCGATGGTGGAGTACGGTACACTGGGCGGCAAGCTGCTTCATATATCTGCTGGGGCGAATGCGAGAGGCATCCTTATAAATACAAAGCTGTTTGAGCAAGCGGGAATTCCGGTGCCTCAGGACGGCTGGAGCTGGGATGATTATGCTGGCATCAGCAAGGATATATCGGAGAAGCTGGGTGATGGCGTATATGGAACGTACAATTTTACGGTAGATGGCATGGATATTGGGCTTAAGCAAAATGGAGCGCAGCTTTACAACATGACAGAAGGCAAACCAGGCTTTACAGAAGAGCAGGCGCTGAGCTGGTTTAAATACTGGGAAGCGACAACGGCGGGGGGCGGCGTCGTAACGCCGGAGCTTGCGGTATCGAATCCGCCGAGCGATCCTAGCAAATCGTTGATCATAACGGGAAAGGTTGCGATGAGCCTTATTCCCTCCAACCAATTCGCCGCCTATCAAGGGCTGACGGAGGACCCGCTGACGATGGTGCAGCTGCCGCGAGGTCCGAAAGGAACGGGCGTCGTATTCGAGTCCAGCCAAGGGCTGTCGGGCTATGCGAAAACGGAGCACCCGAAGGAAGTGGCGATGCTGATCAACTTCTTTATTAATGATCCAGAGGCAGCCAAGGTGCTCGGCAATGATCGCGGCGTTCCGGTAACGTCCAAAAATAGAGAGGCGCTGCAGGCCGAAGCAAGCGACGCGGACCGCATCGTTTACGACTATACGAGCCGCGTTTCGGAAGCGACAAAAACGGAGCCCTTCGCAGTCAGCTACAATCCTCCTGGCTTCGCTGAGTTTTCCAAGCTGGCGGAGACGACGGTACAGGAAATCGGTTTCGGCCGCAAAAAGGTGGAGCAGGCGGTTGCCGATTTCTACAACGGCACGCTGCAAATTTTTGCGAAAAATCAATAAGCAATTAAGCATATAAGTGATTAATTTTATAAGTAATTAATCTTATAAGTAATTAACCCAATTAGAAAATTATTCTATATGCTATTGAACCGTTTAGCGCATAGGCGAAGGCCTAGCTAGCCTTCTAAATATGGTTAGTCGAATATGTTGCATGCAGGCTGCCGTCAGGCAGCCTGCTGCTGTCAGGCCAGAGAAGAGCGGAGAAGGGGCTAAGATGGGCATGTGAGTGTGTTCATTCATGCAATCAAACATGTGAACTGCAAATTGATAAGCGTTAATTAGTGAAAGCGGGGCGAAATTTATGGGTGAACAGCTGCTGGAGCGGCTCAGAAGCAAGTCTGTGCAGCATATATTTGGGCAGCAGGGCAAGGCCTCCGATCAACCGTTAATGAGCGAGTGGGAGGCAGGAGGCGTGAAATTTGCTGCAGCTGAAGGAAGGCTGGAGGGCGTACATGAGGAGGCTATGCGCCGCTTGCTGGATTGCATCGTGCCGACGGGCAGCAATTCGGAGCCGATTTTGCATGAGGGCGGCGTCTACTTAGGCTGCTGGCTGGAAAGCACAGGTACGATTAACGCGGAGCTGCTGTCCCGGTTTATTCCTTCTGTATCGGAGACGACTTATCTAGCCTTTGCGGCGCATCAGCGGGAGGATGGCCTATTTCCATACAAAATAACGGGAAATGGTCCGTCTTATCGGCAAATTCAATTGGTGACGCCGCTCGCCCGCAGCGTTTGGAATCATTATGCGCTGCATGGGCGGGACAAGGCATTTTTGAAAACGATGTATGACGCTATGTCCCGTTATGACGACTGGTTGGCGGCTCACCGCAATACGAGAGGGACGGGCTGTGTAGAGGCGTTCAGCACCTTCGATACGGGCCATGATTTGTCGCCCCGCTTCTGGCATGTGCCAGATACGCCGCATTTGGGGGATGCCGCGCTTTGTCAGCCGGATTCTCCAATTTTGCCATTTTTGGCTCCTGATTTGACGGCTAACGTATACTGCCAGCGGCAGTATTTGGCTGTAATAGCGAAGGAATTGGGACTTTCCTCCGAACAATGGCAGCGGAAGGCGGAGGCCTCGCTTGCAAGCCTGTTCGAATATTGCTTTGATGAAGCGGACCATTTCTTCTATGATCGCGACCGCCAGAATGAGCTGGTAAGGGTGCAGTCGGATGTGCTGCTGCGGGTTATGGCCTGCGAGGTGGGCGACCGCCGTTTTTTTGATACGATGCTAAGGCGCTACCTGCTCAATACGAAAAAGTTTTTTGCCAAATTTCCGTTTACGTCGATGGCGATGGATGATCCGCGCTTTGATCCGTTTTCCAGCTATAACAGCTGGGGCGGGCCATCCAACTTTCTGAGCATCATTCGCGCTCCCCATGCGTTTGAGAAGCATCAGCGTTATGTAGAGCTGACGTGGGTCATGTATCCGCTCGTGTCGGCGATGTCTAATATGACGCGGTTTGCACAAGCGCTTAGCCCATGGACCGGGGTGGAGGGCTATACGGAAACGTATTCGCCGGCGATTTTGAGCGTGCTGGATTATGTGGAGCGGTTATGCGGTATTTTGCCTACGCCGAATGAAACATTATGGTTCACGGGGCTGCTGCCTTATGCAATGGATCACGGCGAGGAGCCCGCAGGCGGCGGGACGGCTTACAGCAGAAAAGTGGGCGGCTTGTCGTTTGAGCTGCTCAATACGCGTGAGGAATGCGTCATTTATTTAAATGGGCAGGAGCATATGCGTTTCCCGTTTGGCATTCGCATCGTTACGGATCGGGCAGGCAGGCTGAGCCGCATTATCGGCATGAGCGTTAGGACGATTAAAGGAGTTGTCCACTACGACGGAGCGGAGCTCGTTTTGGAAATTAAGGGGAATGAGCAGCTTCGTTATACAGAGGGACGCTTAGAAAAGGAGCTTGATATTGGAATTGTTTATCCGGCTTATGGGTGAAGCAAGCGTGCAGGACTTAGTCGGCCCTTACTTAGCCTTATAAGCTATTACATAAAGCTCTTATTCATACTGAAGGCTGCTGCTTCGGCGGCAGCTCTGCAATGAAAACCGGATTTTTAATCAAAAAAGACGGTTTTTTTGCTATTATTTCACAAAAAACAACGTTAGTATCAAATTGAAAGCGTATTCAATAAAAATGTTATAACCATTAAATATAGAAGCAGGGAGGGATGAAGGCCTCATTACGAACAGACAGCTTAGGATCGTACAGCAGGATGCAGTATTTTGTAAACGCTTACTTTAAATTGAGGCTAAAAAACGGATACGCAGTTAACCCGAAAGTCGAACCTTGGTGTGAAACGGTCAAACATTTCATTGGAGAAAATGGGGGGATATTTTTATATGTTAAGAAGTAAAAAAAGGCTGATGTTCCTGCTGCTCGCCGCAGCTGTTTTATGGACCACTATCCTGCAGGGGCTGCCGCTTGGCGTGCAAACGGCATACGCAAACGAAGCAGAGCAGCTTGTAAAGAAGTTCGACTTCGGTACAGCCTCAAGTCCTGTTAAGGAAGGCTTTATCGGTGTAAGCGAATCGCAGCTTTATACGGCTGAGGCTGGCTATGGGCTGAGCATCGCACTGGCATCGCGCAACCGCTCTGGCGGCGATGAGCTGACGAATGATTTTGTCCTCGGAAACTCCTTTTCATTTTATGCGGATTTGCCTAATGGCGAATATGATGTCACGGTTTATTCGGGCGATTTGCTGACCGGGACAAGCACGACCAAGACGAATGTCGCCTTGGAGGGCGTCTCGGCAGGTACGCTGTCTACGCGCCAGGCTGTCATTCAGGGCACTTACCGGACAACGGTAAATGACGGGCAGCTCACAGTCGATATATCGGCGACGACGGGCTACGCCTATTTGAACGGCATCGTCATTGAGCAGGTAGTGACTGCTGCGCCTGAGGCGCCGGGCGGACTTGCTGTGACGCGTGTGACGCCGCAGGATGTGACGCTTACGTGGAATCAAGTGGCGGATACGGTTAACTATAGGCTCTATCGTGCGGAGGGCGGGTCCGCTCCTGTCCTAGCAGGGGAAACAGCAGCGACCTCCTATGTGGATACGGCTGTCGTAGAAGGGGGCAGCTACAGCTACTTCGTCGCTGCCGTCAGCGCTGTCGGTCTGGAGTCGTCCTTAAGCGCACCGACCGCGGCGGTAACGATACCGGCGCTTACGGTGCCAGCCGCACCGAGCCATCTCAGCATCAGCGCCGTACAATCTTCGGCAGTCGTGCTGGCCTGGACGGTTGTCGAGGGAGCGGAAGGCTACAAGGTGCTGCGTTCCGATACGGCAGCAGGTCCTTTTGTAGAAATTGGCCAAACGACGGTGCCTGCCTATACGGATACTGGCGTGGACACGTCTGTACCGCAATTTTATACCGTGAAAGCTTTTAACGTGCGCGGGGAGTCGGAAGCCTCTGCTATTGCAGAGAGCACTGCTTATGTGCCGCCTACTACGCTGCCGGAAGGCGATACTATTCGCTTCGATTTCGGCTCGGGCGAGCTTGCTGACGGCTATGTCCGTGTGACAGCCGAGACCGCTTATACATCTGCGCTGAAATACGGCTTTACCGACATTTCAAATGTCGGCACAGGCAACCGTGGAACAGCTGATCCGCTGCGTTCGGATTTTGTCACGCCTACGAATGGAACCTTTAACGTCGATCTGCCTAATGGGGACTATACCATTTCGCTTATTGCAGGTGATGCGTCAGAAGCATCCGAAATCGCAATCAAGGCCGAGACGATGCAGAAGGTGCAGCTGACCAGCAAGGCAGCGGGCCAATATCTGGAGATGGACTTCCAATTGGCGCTTGTGGATGGGCAGCTCAATCTTGAATTTACGGGGTCCGCGCCCAAGCTGAACGCACTTGTTATCAAGAAGCAGCAGGAGCGTCAGGCTGGGGAGCTTCCGACCGTATATATCGCGGGAGATTCTACCGTTCAAACCTATGATCCTTACTGGGAGCCTGAGGCTGGCTGGGGCCAAATGCTGCCGCGTTTTTTCAGTAATGATGTTATTTTCAAAAATCATGCCATTGGCGGCCGCAGCTCCAAATCCTTTATTGTGGAAGGACGTCTTGATGAAGTATTACGGACGATTCACCCGGGCGATTACTTCCTTGTCCAGTTCGGCCATAATGATGCGACTATTAGCGTTCCAGAGCGCTATGCTTCCCCAGCCGACTTCAAAAACTATTTGAAAACCTACGTTAACGGCGCCAGACAACGCGGTGCGACACCGATTTTGGTAACGCCAATGGGCCGCCGCGATTTCAATGCGGATACGGGTATTTTCAATGTGAGCTTCCCTGAATATGTACAGGCGATGAAGGACGTGGCCACCGAGCTGAATGTAGAGCTGGTTGATCTGAGTGCGCTCAGCATTGCCTACTACAACTCCATCGGACCTCAGGCTTCTTTGTCGGTGTTCCTCCATGTTGAGCCGGGCATTTATGGCGCGTTCCCGAACGGCTCTGCGGACAATACGCATTTCCAAGAATATGGGGCAATTCAAATAGCCCGTCTGCTGGCAGGCGGCATTGAACAGCTTTCGGTACCGCTGGCAGACTTTGCCCGCGAAATTGAACAGCCTGATGCTGTGCCTGACGCACCAGCTAATCTGGTTGCGGGCAGCGTCAGCAATGCCGGTGCTGTGCTGAAGTGGAGCGCTTCGGACAACACCGATATTTATAAAGTTTACCGCAAGCTGGCCTCCGAGCCTGAATCGGCTTACGCCATGATTGGCACGGCAACGGTACCGACCCTTACAATTGGCGGTATGCTGGAGGGCCAATCTTATACGGTACGGGTAACGGCTGTTAACGGCCGCGGCGAATCGCTGCCTTCCAGCGAAGTGTCCATCACGACCAAATCGGCACAGTACCGTTTCGATTTCGGGCCAGTAGGAGCGCCAGTTGCAGCAGGCTATACCGAAATTACGCGCGATGTGCTGTATACGCCTGAGCTTGGCTATGGGCTGACGAACAGCACAGGCATGATTGACCGCGATCGCGGTACAGGAACCGACGATCTGCGCCGCGATTTTGTCGCTTATTTTAACGCGAGCTATGAATTTAAGGTCGATTTGCCGAACGGTTCTTATTCGGTCAAAACGTATACGGGCGACTGGATCGGCTCAACACGAACCAATGTTAATATCGAAGGTGCGGACTACGGCACGATCACTTCCGGCCGGGCTTCCATTGCGGAGCGGGTATTCAATCAGATTGCGGTGAAAGACGGCCAAATGAACCTCGTATTCAGCGGCCAAACGGCCCATTTGAATGGCTTGGAAATTACACCGCTGCTGCTTGCGCCAACGGGCCTTGCCTTAACGGGGCTTGAGCTGGAGAACGAGCCTGTAACGGCAACTCTTGCATGGAACGCTGTGGAAGGCGCATCGGCCTACCGTGTCTACCGTCAGGCTGCTGTAGCCACTAGTGCAGAGCTTTTGACTGAGACGGCGGCACTTAGCTTTGCTGATACCACAGCCGATGTCGGTCTGGATTATGTGTATACGGTGACAGCCATTGACCATACGGGGCTTGAGTCGGTTGCTTCCAATGCGCTTGCCGTGTCGATGGTTGATCCGAATGTGCCGAAGGCGGCCATTCCGGCAAACTTGACGCTTGTGGAAACGAACAAAAACGATCTGACATTTAACTGGGATGCGGTTGGTAATGCGAAAGTGTTCTATGTTTATCGCGCAGTCAAAGCGGATGGCGACTATACGCTGATTGGAAAATCGGCGGAAGCTGTCTATACCGACACTACGGTGCTGACGACGATTCCTTATTACTACAAGGTTGCATCGGTGAATGCAGGCGGCATTTCCGATCTGTCACAAAGCCTGGAGACGCCTGCGGTGACGATTTTGTACCGTGATATGGAAAATTTAGACCGCGCTCCGGTTGCGGTGAAGCAGTCCGAGGGCAATTACATCGGCTGGCGAATGCTGGGCCTTGATCCTTCGTCGATCGCATTCAATGTATATCGGGACGGGGTTCAGGTAAATGCGGAGCCGATTACAGGCAGCACAAACCTGCTTGACCCAGCGGGAACGGACAACTCCGTCTACTGGGTAACGACTCTGCTGAATGGTGTAGAACAGCAGGCGACCGCAGATTTCGGCGTTTGGACACAATCTTATTTGTCCATTCCGCTGCAAAAGCCTGCCGATGATTATACAAAGGATGGACAGCCGTATACGTACAATACGGGTGATGCTAGTGTCGGCGATCTTGACGGCGACGGCGAGCTGGAAATTGTATTGATGTGGACACCGTCCAACAGCAAGGATAATTCGCAAGCCGGCTATACGGGCATCGTCTATTTGGACGCCTACAAAATGGACGGCACACGGCTGTGGCGCATCAATATGGGGCCGAATATCCGCTCTGGCGCGCATTATACACAGTTTATGGTTTATGATCTCGACGGAGATGGACGCGCTGAGGTAACGATGAAAACAGCCGATGGAACGATTGACGGTCTCGGTCGTGTTATTGGAGATCCGAGTGCCGATCATCGCAATAGCAGCGGCTACGTGCTGCTGGGGCAAGAATTTTTGACCGTATTTAATGGTTTGAACGGCGGCGCGCTGGATACCGTTGCCTATGATCCGCCGCGCGGTGATGTCAGCGCCTGGGGCGATGCATACGGCAATCGGGTAGACCGTTTCCTTGCGGGCGTCGCTTATTTGGACGGTGAGCATCCGAGCGTTATTTTCAGCCGTGGTTATTATACAAGAACAGTTCTGGCTGCCTATCATTTCCGTGACGGAAAGCTGACGCAGCAATGGAAATTTGATTCGAATACGGAGGGCTATGGATCGTTTGCCGGTCAGGGCAACCACAACTTGTCGATTGGCGATGTGGACAACGATGGCAAGGACGAAATTACGTTTGGCGCAATGGCGATTGACGATGACGGCAAGCCGCTTTACAATACAGGACTTGGTCATGGCGATGCTTTGCATTTTGGCGATCTGGACCCTACGCGTCCGGGGCTTGAAGTGTTTGGTGTACACGAGCATACGGATTCCAAGTACGGTATGGAGATGCGCGATGCAGCGACGGGAGAAATCCTTTGGGGCGTCTTCACCGGTATAGATACCGGACGAGGACTGTCAGCGGATATTGATCCAAACCATATCGGTGAGGAAATGTGGTCGGCTACAATTACGAATGCGCAGCATATTCCGATTACGGGACTATACAATGCACGCGGTGAGCTGATTACAACGAATATCCCTTCCTCGACTAACTTCGGCGTATGGTGGGATGGCGATTTGCTGCGTGAGCTGCAGGATGGCAATCGGATCGACAAGTGGGATTACACGAATGAAACAACGGTCAATCTGCTTACGGCGACTGGCGCTTCCTCGAACAATTCAACAAAGGCTAATCCAAGCCTGCAGGCGGATCTGTTCGGCGACTGGCGCGAGGAAGTCATGTGGCGTTCTACGGACAGCTCAGAGCTGCGCATTTATACGACGACCGATGTAACGGAGCACCGCATTAGAACGCTGATGCATGATCCGGTATACCGCCTTGGCATTGCATGGCAAAATGTAGCTTATAATCAGCCGCCGCACACTAGCTTCTATTTGGGAGCAGGCATGGAGGAGCCGCCGATGCCGCGCATTCAGTATGTGGGTGCGCCGCAGCAGATGACCGAGGCGGACAACTGGACGGTGGCGGTGACGGCGGAGGACCCTGAATCGGGCATTCGAAGCTTGGAGCTTTCCTTTGATGGCAATCCAGTAGCAAACGGCGAGGTGCTGTCTATGGCTGGACTTGCCGGAACGCATACATTTACAGCAACAGCGGTCAATGAGGCAGGGCTGCAAGCCACACAAACCGTGGTCATAACCGTGACGGGGGCAGAGAAAGCGACCGGCATTCCGGGTACGCCTGTTCTTTCCGACAATAACGGGCATGACAACGGTTTGCTGGACGGCAGCTATAAAATTACGATGAACCTGTGGTATGGGCAAAATGGAACGGTATATAAGCTGTACGAGAACGGCGAGCTAATTGAGACGAAAATATTGAGCGACAACTCGCCGTCCGCACAGTCAGCTTCTTTCGACATAACGGGCAAAGCAAACGGTACGTATACGTACACTTGCGAGCTAATCAATTCTTTCGGTACGACAAGCTGCAGCCCTCATACTGTAACGGTTAAGGACGCTTTTCCAGGCCAGCCTGTGCTGTCCAATGATAACTGGGATGGGGATGGCAGCTACAAGGTAACGATGAACCTGTGGTGGGGAACGAACGCCACGGAATACCGTTTGTATGAAAATGGAACGCTTATTGATACGCAGACGCTGACGGTGAATACGCCTGGTGCGCAAAGCGCATCTACGACAATAACGGGCCGCACTGTAGGCACCTATGTTTACCGCGTCGAGCTATCCAATGATAGCGGCATCACGGAAAGCAGCCAGATGGAGGTTAACGTAACCAAATAGGAAGAGCAGCAGTAGCCTGCCTTGGGCGAATTAATCCGCGCCCGAGGCAGGCTGTTGGCATTGATCAAGGCATGCGATAGCCAGGACAAGAAGTTGGCTTTTCAAGTATGGCGGGGATTAAAACGGCAGAAGTGCTTCTTTTTTCATAGGAAGGTGTAGGTCCCTATTCCCTTTGAAATGTGGTGATGAAGCTTTAAGCTTAATAGACCAGATATAAGATAGGAACAGGAGAACCCATCATGCGCATAGCCCTGCAAATACTAGCCATCGTTGTCATGATTATTTTTACGATTTCGCTGATTTATCCGAGATATATGTCGATGTACAAGCGTTGGCAGAAGGTAAGTCTGCTTGTTATTGGTGGATTTTTATTCGTACTGACGTTATTGGTGGCGGAGGATTTTAATGTATTTTCACAATCGAAGACATGGGAGCTGATTGAAAGCTTGTTCGGAAAAGGTAATCCGTGATATCCGCTTATTTTAAATCATTTTATCATTGCTTTTGTTGTTCTCTTTTGATTTTTGAAACTTAATGTTGTTGTAATCATAAACTCAGTATAAGAACGTTTAGCAGACCAAACCCACCAAATACAATTAAAAATATTATACGCATAATTATCCGATCTGACGTTCATCGTTAGCAGAATGGCCTGTTGTTATTAGACGATGGTGCGGTTGAGCTTATCGAGTCTATCGGCATATTATCACCGGGCTGCCTATATGGCAGCTTTTCTATTTATGTTGACGGCAATATATTTAAATGTTATCTTGTGTTTAATAAAATATGTTGACGACCACACAATTGAAAAGAGGGATGAAACTATTAAAGAAAAACATCAATAACGAAGCCAGTGAAAATGAAATCAGTTCGGTAACGCATTTTCCCGTAAGCTTCTCTATATTCAGTATGGCTCGTTCACATCATAGAAATGCAGGACAGCTGCTTCGCGAAGCAGGCCTATACCCAGGGCAGGAGCTCGTACTGATGCAGTTGAGGCATCGAGACAGCCAATCACAGAATAGTCTTTCAAGGTCGCTGCGTCTTAATCATTCGACAATAGCCAAATCCGTTCGTCGTTTGGAAGATGAGGGGCTGGTCACCTGCAGCCGCTCCCATGAAGATAAACGCGTAACCATCGTATCACTCACTCACTCAAACAGGGCGTGAAGTTGAACCCAGAGTGATTCAGGCTTGGAGCAAGCTGGAAGAGATCACAACGAAAGCTCTCAATGACGAAGAAAAAATGCAGTTTGTAGCTCTGGCAAAAAAAATAGCTGCCTCTTTAGAAACTTAGCTGAAAATTTTAATAAATGATGAGTAATAAAGGAGAGATAAGCATGTCAAATAAGTCAATGCAAGCCGTTCTGGTCAATGAATATGGTGGTCCAAATGTCTTGAAGGTAGAAACGGTTGAACGTCCCCAACCGCAAACGGATGAAGTGCTCGTTCGCATCGTATATGCTACGATTATTCCGCTAGACTATAAAATCCGTAACGGTTGGCTTCAAGAGGTTTTTCCTGTAACATTCCCCTACATTCCGGGATTTTACGCTTCCGGAGTTGTCGAAGAGGTAGGGCAAGGTGTAACGGATTACAAGCCTGGTGATCGTATTTTTGGCAGTATTAGAGGAGCCTACTCAGAATATGGCATTGCGAAAGTCCAGGAACTAGTTAAGATGCCGGATATACTCACCTTTGAAGATGCAGCAACGATTAAAGCTGGAGCGGAAACGGCTTGGAAAGCGTTGTTCACTGAAGGTGAACTCCAGCCTGGACAAACCGTTCTTATTCATGCTGCAGCAGGCGGCGTTGGACAGTTTGCCGTTCAGCTGGCCAAATGGAAGGGAGCTAACGTGATCGCTACGGCTTCAACCTCTAATGTGGACTTCGTCAAGTCTTTGGGGGCAGATCAAGTTATCGATTATACGATGACGGCTTTCGAAGACGTTGTACAAGAAGTGGATCTGATCGTCGATTCCATTGGAGGCGAGACCGAGAATCGATCATGGGCTGTTCTGAAGAAGGGGGGAATTCTCGTCTCTTTGACGCAGGCTCCATCTCAGGAGAACGCTCAAAAGCATGGCGTTACAGCTAAATTTAATACCAAATTCCCAACATACGCGAATGTGCAGACCTTAACGGAATTAATTGCCGACGGTACGATTAAAGCAGCGATTGATTCCATATTTCCGCTAAACCAAGCTAATAAAGCACTGGAGAAAAGCGAAGCAAGACATGGACGCGGAAGAATTTTGCTGCACATAAACTCTATCTAACAACAGCATGTATGAGATAGAAGTTAGGATGATATTAAAATAAACAACACGAGTGCATTTCACACTTAGTGTTGTTTTCTTCATTCACATCAAGCTATTCTGGCTAATTGTATTGTTAGGTCACTTCCCCTAAATAAAGTTTTCGTCTTCACTTATGGTAAGGTTCAGCGTATCATCTCTAAGGCGAAATCATTTGTTGTTTTTTCTACGTATTTTCGATAGCGCGAAATCAAGAGGCACCCTGTTTGGGTGCCCTTATTGTCCTTCTAAGTTTTGCTTGCTAAGCGAATCTATTCAGCATCAACGCGGCGGCGTCGTCCGTCGAAGCGACGAAGTACTCGGAGATCAGACCCATGAGCCTGATCATGCCCCCTTGCCCACCCTCAACACGCTGACCACACCGAACGCCGCCCGCACGGCTCACGACCGCCGCGCCTTTAGGAGACACGTCCTAGCCCTACCGGGTAGCGGTGCCCAATCATTCACCTCGAAGACGGTGACCGCGTCTCATTCCACCCTCCGGTCAAGCCGGAGGGCAGGCTCAACCTTGAAACGCTCTTGGGACTAGGTGGCATCCTGCTGTTCCAGCCATCTCAAAATCGCTTGGTTTGTTTCTTCCGGCTTTTCTTGCTGAATCCAATGACCGCAATCCAGATTGACCACTTCCACATTGGGCACGAAATTTGTTAATATTTCAGACTTCGGAACCGCATCCCGGTCACCATAGATCATGAGGGTCGGCTGTTGGATGATTGGGTTCACTTCCGCCAATAAGCGCCAGTTGCGGTCAAGGTTCCTGTACCAATTTATGCTGCCCGTGAACCCTGATGTTTCAAAGGCGGAGACGAAAACAGCCAGTTCGCTGTCGCTCATCAAGGGCTCACCCAGTGGTGTTTCTGCGTTGGCAAGATTGATCATCACCATTCCCGGCTCTGGCTCTCCAAGTGGCTCGTTTTTTCGGTACATGTTGCGAAGGAACCGGAACGTATTGTCTTCCAATACGGCGTCCGCGACGCCTGGCTGTCGATTAAAGTGGACAAAATAGTAGTCGCCGCCAAGTATTTCTTCCATGAACTCGATCCAGGGTTTTTCTCCGCGCTCTTGGTAAGGCAAGCTCAGATTTATCACTTTGTTTACACGGTTTGGATGCAATAAGGTCAGTCCCCAAACGACCATTGCACCCCAATCATGACCGACAAAGGTGGCATCTTCGTATCCGTAGTGATCGAGAAGTGCGATGAGATCACCCGACAAGTGTTCAATGTCATAGTCTGTTACTTCGGTCGGACGGGATGAGTTGCCGTAACCCCGCTGGTTTGGGACGATGACATGGTAGCCCGCTGCGGCAAGGGCGGCCATCTGATGGCGCCAAGAAAAGGCATGCTCTGGCCAGCCGTGACAGAGGACAATGGGTTCTCCGGCATTTTGTCGGCCTGCTTCAAAGACTTCGAGTTCCACACCGTTGACTGAAATAAGGGTGGGCTTGGGAAAATCGGTTGGATTAAACATTGCATTTCCTCCTTAGCTTTTAGAAAAACGGGCACATCATGATCCTCTGTAATCATTTTCTGTAATTCGCTCGGCACCTTTGGGGCGGAAATCAAAACCTCCTTCTTGTGATACATGTAGTATAATGGACAAAAGGTGACATGTTAGTGTCACCGTTCTGAAATCATGTAGAAAAAAGAGGGCAATTATGGACAAAGTGGAGAGACTCATTTCGATTATCATGATATTGCTGAAAAAAGAGGTTGTTTCTACAAAGGAATTCACACAACTATTCAATGTTTCCAAAAGAACGATCCTTCGCGATATGGAAACATTGAGCTTATCGAACATCCCGATCTACTCTGTCAATGGGGTCAAAGGCGGCTACGGCATAATGGATGAATACAAGGTTGATAAACGCCTTTTAAGCAGCTCTGATTTACAGAATATATTAACTGCGCTCGGCGGATTGGAACAAATCCTCCGTACTGAAGAAGTTGAAAGAACGATAAAAAAAATAGAGGCAATGGTTAGTCCATTGTCTCTGAATCGTTCCATTCAACTGTCGTTTTATGATTGGGAAGGTCGGTCCGAGATTCTTGAAACCTTAAAGACATGTCAAGAAGCCATTTTAAAGAAAAGGCTGGTTTCGTTTGATTATACAGATAAAGACGGGGCTGTAACGAATAGAATGGTCGAGCCCTATGAGCTGCATTTTAGCGAATCGAGTTGGTACTTGAAAGGATTCTGTTTACATCGACAGGGATATCGAACATTCAAGTTATCTCGGATCGATCATATTACGATGGATGAACGCGCGTGTCATCCTAGAGACGATTGGTCAGAGCAAGGACACGAAGCAAGTTATCTACCGCAACTCGTCACGATTAAGGCATGGATATCGCCTAGCATAAAAGATCAAATCATCGAAAGGTATGGTCGAAGAAATATTGAAGACCATAGTTCTGGATTTTTATTAGCAACCATTTATGTCCCTCAAAATCGTATGGGATTTCAATTTTTAGCAAGCTTCGGCACTCATCTAAAAGTTGTAGAGCCCAAAACCTATGTTGAAGACTTTCGAAATTATTTATATCAAATGATGGAGAACTATTCCTGATAAAGGTCTCGTCTCGGCATATATGACGGATTCCACATGAGTTGGGTCTTTACGCGCTTCTTCATAGATTTAGCATCGAAGCTTCAACCTTCAACTCAACTTGCCGCTTTACCACTATTTGTGATACGGTTCAGCTTAACAGGTCTATCGGCGAAAAATCCAGTGCGACGAAACACTCTGTCGACATCTTAGCCGCATACAAAATAGCATATACCGTTTGACCAGTACCTGCCGAATTCAAGCGACTCTATTCTTATATTCTAAATCTAGCAAATGATCAAGACTGGCATTCAGCATGCGTAATATCATGAGTAACGATTCAGATCTAGTCGCATTAGCGTTCGGTTTGAATAAACTGTCCGGAGTACCCTTTACGATCCCATGTCGGATAAAATATCATTCTAATTACACACCTGTGCGCGAAATCTCTTTAGGTGTTATTTTTCAAAAATGTTTCTCTGGTCAAGCTCAAAAAGGCTTCGATTGCAGGCGAGATCCACTTCTCTTCATGCCAAAACATTTGGGTTGCAAACGATGTGGCGGTCAAATCCCACGGCAACGGAACCAGTTCTCTCCGATTCACTTCTCCTATCACGGCCATTTCAGGCAATATGGCAATGCCCATTCCTATTTTCGCACATTGTTTAATAGCCTCAGCACTGTTAAACTCCAATTCGGTAATTCCCCCCATGCCCCTCTGTGAAAGACTTCGATCAAAAAAAGTGCGATAGGAACATCCCTTCTCCGTCAACAAAAAGGTCTCGCCATGAAAATCTTCAATGGCCAATGCAGTATGTGCAGCCAAAGGATGATCTGGTGATACCAATAGATAAAAGGGCTCATCCAGCATTTTTTCACCGCAAAATCCTGTCTCGCCCTTGTCCTCATCCAGCATGAAAATAATGTCAGCGTCCCCTTCACGCAAGCTCTGTTTGAGGTTCGAATTAGCCAGCGGTCGAAACATTAACCGAATCCCTGGATAGCACAAACGAAACTGGCGCAATACAGCCGGCAGCCGGTACGTACACAACGTTTCATCGGCACTTATGATTACCGTACCCGTCAATTCCCCCGATTGCTTGACGGCATGCTGTGCTTCTTCAACCACACTCAATATGTTATCTGCATAGCGCAGGAACGTTCTCCCTGCATCGGTCAAAGTCACATTTTTACCCAATCTGTCCACCAACTTGACACCCAATTCTTCCTCTAAGGCCTTCATTTGCATCGTAACCGTTGAAGGGACATATTTCTGCACTTCTGCAGCTCGGGTAAAGTTGAGTGTGGACGCAAGCGTATAAAAGGTTTTTAATTGGCGCAATTCCATCGAGTTCCCGCTCCTTAATTCAAAAAAAATGAACGTTCTATTCATAAACGTTTCTTTGACTTAACAATAGCAGTATCGTAGAGTGATGACAAGTAAGACAGCCCATACTTTAGCTATGAAAAGGAGTTTTTTTATATGAGAGATTATGAAATTTATGAACTAGGAGATGTTCTGCTGCAATCCGGTGACACTCTGCCAAATGCCATTCTCGCCTACAAAACATACGGCATGCTAAATGCAGCCAAAAATAATGTGATTGTATATCCCACCTGGTTTGCCGGCTTGCATACTGATAACGAATGGTTAATCGGACCTGGCAAGGCACTGGATCCAGAAAAATATTTTATCATCGTCCCTAATATGTTGGGCAATGGACTCTCCTCCTCGCCAAGCAATACGCCATCGCCCTATCATCAAGCAAATTTTCCACTGATTTCGATTTATGATAATGTGCGACTGCAGCATCAACTGGTGAATCAAAAGTTTGGTATTGCAGAAATCGCCCTCGTTGTAGGTTGGTCACTAGGCGCTGTGCAGACCTTTCAGTGGGGGGCAAGCTATCCCGATATGGTAAAACGAATCGCTCCATTCGGCGGGACTGCCATGACCCGGCCACATGCAAAGGTTGTATTTGAAGGAATGATCGCTGCCCTTCAGGCTGATTCTGCTTGGAAAAATGGCTTTTACACGCAGAAACCCAAAACGGGATTGGCAGCCATGGGTCGAGTCTACGCGGCTTGGGGGTTCTCTCAGGCTTATTATCTAGAGCAGCTCTATCAGCAAGAGGGCTACCACACACTGGAGGAATATCTCGTCGATTACTGGGATCAAGTATTTTTGACCTTTGACGCTAATGACCTGATCACCATGTTACGTACCGGAATTACAGGTGACATTAGCGCTAATCCGACGTATAACGGCGATTTTGACCTTGCATTAAGCAGGATAACAGCACGGGCCCTGGTTATGCCGGGAAGTACAGACCTTTTCTTCCCTCCCCAGGATAACAAATATGAAGCACGACATATACCAAATGCATTCTTCCTCCCGATTGAATCCAAGTGGGGGCATTGCGCAGGCATTGGACAGCATGAACCAGATTCCGTATTTATAGATAAAAGTCTAAAAAGTTTCTTGCTTGAATGAAACTGAGGAGGAGCGGATTAAATTGAAAAATAAATTGATTATATATGTCCTAGCACTTGCTGTTTTTCTAATTGGAACCATTGAATACATTATTACAGGAGTCATTGAAATGATCGCCATGGACTTGAGAGTATCTACTTCCGAAGCTGGTTTACTGGTGACTGTATTTGCTCTCGCAGCGGCCATTGTTGCTCCGATTCTGATTGCATTAACAATAAATATGGATCGCAAGAAGCTACTGATGGCTGCCCTCAGTGTGTTTATTACCAGCAACGGACTTATGCTTGCAAACCTTTCTTACGAAACATTACTATGGGTACGAATTATTCAAGGGGCTAGCGGAGGAATCGCTACCGTAGTAGCCATGGCAGTAGCGACACGACTCGTCGAAAAAGAAAGAAGGGGCAATGCCATCGGTATTATTTTGATGGGGCTCAGTAGTTCGTTAGTTCTGGGTGTTCCAGCTGGCACATTTTTTAGCGAGCTGTTTGGATGGAGAGTTTTGTTTATTTTGATCGGTATAATAAGCGTTCTTCCATTGTTTATCATCTATAAAAAGGTTCCTACAATCAGAGAAGAAGAAGCTGTTACCCTCAGGATGCAGCTCTCTATTTTAAAAGATTCAAAAATTGTAACTGCCTTGGCTATTACTTTATTTTATATTGGTGGTTACTCTACGCTCTTTACTTATATTACACCTTTCTTGCAAGCCGTATCCTCTCTTTCCATAACCGAAATTAGCGGTGTTTTATTCCTAGCGGGAATTTGCAGCTTCATCGGATCCAAAGTGGGTGGACAATTGGCAGATACAAAGGGATCGAAATTCACAATTTGTATTGGACTCCTGTTACAGGGAGCAATGCTCCTTTTATTCACTCTAGCTGGTGTCAATATCATTGTATTAATCTTAGTTTTAATGATCTTTATGTTAGCAACCTGGAGCATTTCCCCTGCTCAGCAGCTATTTTTGGTCACTCTGGTACCTCGAAATCCAGACATTGCCCTGAGCGTAAATACTTCCTTCATCCAATTTGGTTTTGCGCTAGGATCTGGATTAGGCGGCCTTGTCATCAGTCGTACCTCTGTTCTGAATTTGAATTGGGTAGGTTTGGCTGCTGTAAGCGTTGCATTACTTCTTGCCATCTTGCTATTCAAAAAAATGAGCAGTGGGATTGGAACGTCTACTGTTACTAAAGAAGAATATTAAATAGCTCCCTCTTTCTACAATCCCAGCATTCAAATCCAAGGCATTTTTTAACACACCGGGCACGCCATTCCCATATTCCGATGTACATAAAAGTACATCATTTGCCTCCCTAAGCTGTGTCCGTAGTTCTCTTACCGAAGCAGGTCCTTCATCGAAATCGAGATCAGGGTTGAAATGCGGAAGATCGCCCAATCCTTTCCTTGGAAAAAATTCCGCCCTACTTGTGATACGGTTCACCGGAGTTAATCTTCAACTAAACTGCCCGTTAATTTAATGAAGTCTAGTCAAACATTTCATTATAAAAAAACACCCCTTAAAGCATCATCGGTTCCCATAAGGGTTTTCCAATGTCTACTCTAAGGGGTACTTCACTCAGATACCATGCTGCTTTCCGTGGCTCCTACTCCGCCTATCCTTCCTCACACCAGCTTCTTGCGCACATAGCCGGAGATCAGGTCAATGACGGTAATCATTACCACGATTCCGAGCAAAATAATGCCGACTCGCGGCCAGCTTCGGGTACTCAGTGCGAAGATAAGCGGCGTGCCGATACCGCCAGCGCCAATGACGCCCAGTATCGTAGCCGAGCGGACGTTGATTTCAAAGCGATACAGCGTGTAGTTCAGAAAGCCCGGCAGCACTTGAGGCAGCACAGCGAACCAAAGCTGCTGCATACGCGTTGCTCCAGAGGCAAGCAGCGCCTCAGAAGGACCAAAATCAATATTTTCAATATCGTCCGCAAATAGCTTACCGAGCATACCAATTGAATGCAGCCCGAGGGCAAGAACACCGGCGAAAGAGCCCGGGCCGACCGCTTTAATAAACAGAATCGCCATAATAATTTCCGGAAACGTCCGGATGAAGCTGAGCATGATTTTGCCCGAGCCGGAAATCGGCCGATATTTGCTCATATTGCGTGCGGACCAGAAGGCGAACGGAATGCACAGCACAGCCGAGATAACCGTGCCGAGTATCGAAATAGCCAGCGTGTCCAGCAGCCCCCGCAGCAAATCCTCGCCTTCCGGCAAGTATACATAACCCCAATCGGGAGAAAAAATGCCCGCCATAATCGACTTCATGATCTGACCTGCCGTCTCTTTAAAGCCGGTAAACGGGACGCCAGAGAACGCCCAAATATAAACAAGCGCTAGTGCAATAATAATCGGCCACCGAAGCGGATTTTTCCGCGGTTTTTGGATGAGATGATCCCCATTTTTCGTCGTCATAATAGTTTCTCCCGCAGCTTCGTGCTTGCAAAATCAATAAAAAGAACAATGGCCAGCGTGAATAAAATAATAACAGCGGTTTTGTCATATTCGAGAAAGCCAAGGGTCGCTTCGTAGAACAAGCCGATGCCCCCAGCCCCAACAAGGCCGAGAATGGCTGCTGCCCGTACATTAATTTCAAAGGTATACAGTACGTACGACATAAAGGCAGCCGAAATTTGTGGAACTACGCCAAATACGATGCGCTGAATAGCGTTTGCCCCAACCGCCGTCATCGCTTCAAGCGGCCCCTGGTCTATCGTTTCCAGTGTTTCATAAGTCAGCTTGGCGATTAAACCGACCGAAAACACGGCAAGCGCGAGAATGCCCGGCACTGGCCCAAGTCCGAAAACCGCGACGAACAGGGCGGCGAGCAGCAGATCGGGCAGCGTCCGCACCAAATTGAGCAGAAACCTTGCCGGATAATATACCCAGCGATGCGGCATTAAATTGCCCGCGCACAGCAGCGCCACGGGTATGGCGATAATCGCTCCAATCGTTGTGCCGACCAGTGCCATGCGAATCGTTTCCAGCATGCCATCCACGATATTATCAAAGTAGGTCCAGCGGGGAGGAAACATTTCGCGCAGCAGATCGAGCATGTTCGGAAAGCCTTCAATCAGCTCCTTAAAGCTCACTTCTGTCTGCACGGCACTGCCCCAAAGCAGCAGCAAAATAAGCAGCGCAGTCAGCACATGCTTCGTGCGCGTTGGCGGCAGGGGACGGGCGGTCTGCCTCGTACCAGATTCAAGCGGGTTTTTCATGCCGATACCTCTCCCAGCAGCTCGCCTTCAAGAAGAGGCCTGCCATAAATTTCGGCAAACCGCTCGTCCGTAGCTTCAGCTACGGGGCCGTCAAATACGACCTCGCCTGCACGCAGCCCGACAATTCGCGTCGCATATTGCCTCGCTAAATCGACAAAATGAAGATTTACGATCGTCGTAATACCCAGCTCCTGATTAATTCGTTTCAAGTCATCCATGACTTGCTTCGTAGTAAGCGGATCTAGGGAAGCGACAGGCTCGTCCGCCAAAATGATTTTCGCCTCCTGTGCCAGCACGCGCGCAATCGCGACACGCTGCTGCTGTCCGCCAGAGAGCTGGTCGGCGCGGGAGTAAGCTTTTTCCAAAATATTAACCCGCTCCAGCGCTTCAAACGCCAAATCCACATCCTCCTTGGGGAAACGGCCGAATATGGTGCGGAGAGTAGAGTGGTAGCCGACGCGGCCTGCCAGCACATTGCGCAGCACGGTGGAACGCTTGACGAGATTAAAGCTTTGAAAAATCATGCCAATGTCGCGGCGAATCATCCGCAGCTCATGGCCTTCGGCACTCGTAATCGAGTTGCCGTTAATGAGGATATCGCCCTCGCTAATGTCATGCAGCCGATTAATCGAGCGCAGCAGCGTAGATTTGCCTGCGCCAGATAATCCGACAACCGCAACAAACTCGCCTTGTTCGAAGGTGAGATTAATATTGTTCAGACCCTTGGTCTGATTGGGATAAACTTTAGATACTTGACGAAGCTCAATCATGACGTCATTCCTTTCGGTTCAAGTTCGGTTTGAGCATAGCGGGCAGCAATGCAACAAGCCAGCACAGCGCACGCTTGCGCTGAACTGGCTTGTCCTGTCCTGTGCCGCACTGTGCAGGACGAAAAATCGTACTACTCGGTTTTTACTTTTTCATTGTATTGGCGAACGATATCGAACTTGCTGTCATCGGATTTCACATAGCCTTCATGGGAATAAATTTCTTTAATGATGGCGTGTCCTTCTGTATCTTTGCCGATATCAATAAAAGCTTGTGTAATTTTAGCGGCCCAGTCCGCGTTAATGTCGGAACGGACAGAAATCGTATCGTTAGGAATCGCTTCTGTAAACGAAAGCACACGTGTATCTTCGAACACTTTAGGATAATCCTTCATGACGGTATTGCGGGCATCCTGGAAAATCGCCGCAGCATCAACATCGCCGTTGAGCACTGCGATAACCCCTTGGTCATGGCCTTTAACCGTTACAGGCTGTACATCGCTAAGCGGGTTCAGGCCCTTGTCCATCAGGAGAGCAGCAGGCCATACAAAGCCAGCGGAGGACGTAACGTTCTGGTAGGCGATTTTTTTACCTTTAAGCTCTTCAACCGATTGAATCGGCGAGTCTTTTTTTACAACAATCAAGGATTTGTAGAAGTCGACGAGCTGATCGGTAGGAGCGCCAGTCTCATCATTTACGCCAAAGCGCTGTGCCTGCAAAATAACTTCAGCTGCGCCTTTTTCTTTAGCCAGCACATAAGCAGTTGGAGGCAGGAAGCCTACATCTACTTTTTTGGATGCCATGGCTTCAATAATCGTGTTGTAGTCAGTCGATACGCTAACCTTTACCGGAATGCCAAGCTTGTCTCCCAGGAGCTTCTCAAGCGGTTTTGCTTTCGCCTCAAGCGTGTCTGCATTTTGTGAAGGGACGAATTGGACAGTCAATGTTGTAGGCACATAGCCGGTGTCTGCACTTGTTGTTGGTGCTGGCTCAGTTGAGGCAGCTGCGGATGGGCTTGAACTTGGACTAGCGGATTCGCTGCCAGCAGAACCAGTTGTATTGTTCGTTCCGCAAGCTCCAAGCAAGAGCGTAGTCAGTAACAGTGGCAACATAAAGGCATACATCTTTTTCAATCAAAAACCCTCCAAGAGATTGTATTTTTTGGCACTTGCTTACTATATTCAATCTATATTTGCGGAGTATCAACGATAAATGAATTATTTGTAAAATAACCTTCTGCACTGCTCAGTTGAAAATGATTTTGCTAGAATAGTTACATAGGCAGAATCGATGCTGCAATGAGGGAGAGGCTTATTTATGACGCAAACGAACAAGTACACTTGCGATATTATACTGACTAGTGATCTGCACGGAGCGATCCGTCCGATCCATTACCCGACCAATGCCTACAGCCATAACGGATTGGCTTTATTGGCAGCACGAATCAAGCGGGAACGCGAACGGGCACCTGAGCTGCTGCTGGTGGACAATGGGGATTTGCTGCAGGGCTCGCCGCTGGCCTCCTACGCTGCTGCATTTCAAGACAGTTATGACACGCATCCTTTTATAGAGGTGTTGAATGAGCTTGGCTATGATGCTGCTGTCATGGGCAATCATGAATTTAATTATGGCCTGGATATGCTGAACCGTGCTGTTCAGGCTTCAAAGTTTCCATGGCTGTCGGCTAATATCGTCGATGCACAGAGTGGAGAGCCTGCTTTCGGCCCTCCGTACATCATCAAGCAAATGGCTTCTGGCGTAAAAGTCGCCCTGCTGGGGGCAACCACCCACTACATTCCCAACTGGGAGCAGCCTCAAAATATAAAAGGGCTGCGTTTTCTGGATGCGTTAGAGACGATTCGGACTTGGGTCCAGCACATACGCGAGAAAGAACGGCCGGATATCGTTATTGTCAGCTATCACGGGGGCTTCGAAAATGATCTTGCAACGGGGCAGCTAGCCGAACCGCTGACGGGTGAAAATCAAGCCTATGCCATTTGCCGTGACGTGGAAGGCATAGATGTATTGCTCACCGGGCATCAGCACCGTTCATTTGCGGAGGAGCTGCATGGCGTCACGATTGTGCAGACGGGCTATAACGGGTCATCTGCTGCTCATGTCGCGGTGCAGTTGGAGCGGCAGCCCGAAGGGCGCTGGGAAATGACGAGCAAGCGAGCCGAGCTGCTTTATCCAGAGGAGTCTGCCTTGCCTGACGCCGCTGTCCTAGCGCTAACCGATGAGCTGGAGCGACGTACGCAAGCTTGGCTGGATCAGCCGATTGGCGAAATCATTGGCGATCTGTCGATTCAGAATGCAGCCGAGCTGAGGCGGGCTGCCCATCCGTTTCTTGCTTTTGTCCATCAGGTTCAGATGGAGGCTACGGGAGCGCAGCTATCTAACGCTGCTTTGCTAAGCGAGGAGTCGCGCGGTTTTGGAAACAAAGTGACGATGCGGGATGTATTATCGAATTTCATTTATCCCAACACGCTGACGGTATTGGAGCTAAGCGGGCAGGACATTCGGGATGCGTTGGAGCAGGCCGCGTGTTATTTTTCACTGGACGAGCAAGGGGATATTATTGTAAATCCGTATTACATGGAGCCGAAGGCGCAGCATTATAACTACGATATGTGGGCAGGCATTGACTATGAGCTGGATATTTCGCGGGCGGAAGGAAGCCGGGTGGTCAAGCTTATTCGCGCCGGAGAGCCTTTGCAGATGGATGCCCCATATTCGGTTGTAATGAACAGCTATCGTGCGGCTGGCGGCGGCAATTATGCGATGTACGCAGGCAAACCGATCCTTTTTGCTGGTGATACAGATATGGCGATGCTCGCTGAAAATTATATTCGCAGGCATCAGCCGCTGGACGCGCCTCGCGCGGATAATTGGAAGGTTACAGCAGGATAGACGCTTGTACCAATTATGATGCTGCATATAACGCTAAAATAAAGCTCTCGCGTCTCCGAAAAGGGAGGCACGAGAGCAAACAATGGTTAGCCTAGCTCGTTATAGTTGTTTTCTGAACCGTAACGTGAACAGTGATTATTTCACTCGTTGTCGCCCCTGCTGCATTAACAAGCTCGGCACGATATTCGTAAGCTCCAGGCTGTCGGTCAGATAGTGCTGTTATGGCACTTTGAGCGGCAGGAGCAGCTGCTTTCAGAGACTGGGTGTCGATGAGCTCGTTATTTTCGTACAAACGATATTCCGTCGCGTTCGTTCCCCACCACATGTTCATCGTAATGTTGTATTGGCCGTCACCGTCCCAGTTGTTTTGAGAAAGGACGGGTTTGCCCGGAGACGCATCGGTAACGCGTACCGTTAGGACCTCGCTGCGGGTTGTCCCCTTGGCATTGGTAAGCTCAGCGGTGTAGGTGTACGTTCCATTGGCCTTGCCGCTTACATGAGTTTGCGCAAACTGGGCAGAGGGGGAGACATCAGGCAGCGTCTGGCTATCGATGAGCTCGCCATTTTCATACAGCTTATAGCTCGTCCCGTTGTTGCCCCACCACATATTCAGGGATATCGTATAATCGCCGTCCTGCAAGCCTGTATCATAGCCATTGTTGCTCGAAAGCACGGGCTTCCCCGGAGCGCCTGTCGCAAGCGGCTGGCCGGTAATGCTGAAAGAAGCTTGATGAGATGCTTCATTGCCGGCAAAATCCTTTACGGAGTAGGCAATGGTATGAGCGCCCAGACCAAGTTCAGAGCCAGTAATGGAATAAGGGCTGTTAACAGGCTGGCCGTCCAGCAGCAGTTGCTCGCTAGCTACACCAGACAAGGCATCCGAGCTGCTCAGCGCAAAAATAAGCGTATCTGTCTCGGAAGCATCCGCTATCGCGCCCCCAGACTGTGTCAATATAACATTTGGTGCAGATTTATCGAGCTTGACCGTTAACGATTGAACGGCTTCTTTATTGCCAGCTGCATCCGTTGAGAAAAAGGAAATCATAGAGCTGCCTTCCTCACTAATAGGGAATGGAGCTTCATAGGCTTGGTAGACGCTCCCGTTGACAGCGTACTCTGTACGCAGAGGGGAGGAACTGCCTGTGTCATCGGTTGCTGTCAAGGTGACCGAAACGTCTTGGTTCAGCCATCCCGCCTCATTAGGCGAAGCGGAAAGGGAGGCCGTTGTCTCCGGAGCCGCCGTATCGCCTTGCAGGGTGAAATCGCTGAGCCCGCGGGGCTTTAATTGATAGACATCTCTGAAAATAGCGGCAACGCCCGTAATGCTAATCTGCTGGCCCTCGGTATAAGGGAATGAAGCCAGCGATAGGCCTGTGCGTGTGTCTACGCGGATATGGTTGCTGACTCCAGCAGCATCGACGGCATCAAACTCGAAAGAACCGGCAGGCGTTGCACTTGCCAAGTTTTGAATCGTTACATTTGAAAGCTGAACAAGCTGCCCTTGGTTATTAGCCGAGATGCGGTCTGTGGCAACGGGAACTGGCAGCGGCGCTGTGCCGGTTTTTTCGATGGCGACGATATCGGTCAATTCAAGCTCCGAATTGTATAGAGCAGTAGCAGCGGTCACTTTAATGCGGTCGCCTTGATGGAAGCCGCTTGTACTTTGAAACACATAAAGGCCGCCTGAGTCATCCTGCAAATAAAAAGCTTGTCCGCCAAATGAGCCCGGCTCGGTCGTCACGATGCCTTCAACCGTTACGGTCGAGCCGACCGATTGATTGCGAGCCTCTGCAATGGGGATCAGAGCGGGAATCGGGCCTTCCTCTTCGGGAAGCGGCTCTGCTGGCACATTGCCCACAGTTACTGCGTTCGTAAGCAGATTGCTTCCGTTCAAGCGCAGGCGCAAATTGGCTGCACCGGACGTTCCGGATTTAATACGGACGGTCAAATCTTTAAAGGCATGTCCTTTGCTATCCGATGTGACACTAAAAGTTGAGCTGTAGCCGTAGGCAGTCGGCCATGTGCCGTTTTCATTTTGCACCATGGCGACCTGCGTGCCTCCACTCAAATAAATGCCGGCGCTAAAGCCCGATACGGTCGTATTGGCAGGCAAATTGTCGGCGACAACGCGGATTTGAAAATCCTGCGCATTCGGAAGCGTTGCCTGCTTGACGAAGCTGTAAGCGGCATTGGCACTCGTTGTTGGGCCGCCGTACGAGCCAGGCTTAAACGTAGAGCGGTCATACCATTTGTAGCCTGCGCTCGGCGCGGACCATGGTTCTGGTTGCGGCTCCGTCGAAGCAGCGGGGTTTTCGAAAGGCAGCAATACCGTGGCATTGTCTAATTGCAGCCCGTTAACTTCGGTCAGATTGGTGTAGCTTTCCTGCTCGGCGAGCCAATTAACCAAATTAACGAGCAATACACCGTCGTCCTGCTCTTTAAAGCCGTCATAGGTTGTTTTCCGCGCTCCGGTTTCCTCGCGCAAATATTTTGGGGAAGCATCTTCAACTGGGGAAGAGTCTCCGATAAAAGCGGCCTTGCCTGCTCCCAGCTTGGAAACGGCGACGTAAGGCCCTTCGGCGATACCGCCTCCGTTGTAAACGCCCTGATCTACGGCGCTGCCCCAAGCCTGATTCGTTTGCGGCAAGTATACGATTCCTTTAGCTTTGGTTGGGTCGGTAATCGCAAGCGTGGAGCTCGCATGCATCGCAACAGTGGATACGCCAGCAGTGATGCCAAAGGCTTGTTCTTGCGGCACAATTTGATTGGCTGTTATATCGCCAAGTGCGTTGTAGCGGAAGCGAACGCCAAAATGGTCGGACAGCCAGTCTGAGCTGGTTACGCCTTGCATGGCCTCCGAGCTGCGCTCATCAGCGCTCATGCCTTGAGCTGGATCTGTCCACGCGCCGCGGCGGTAGCCGTTGATTGCTTCAGAGCCGTCCCAGCGATTTTTGTTGCGATCGGCATTATAGTGGTCGCCAACGAAGAAAATGCTGCCGCCGCTCTCTACATACTGCGTCATAGCAGCTTGTTCTGTTGCTTTAAAAGGAATGTTGGGTTCCGCGATGACGAACACGCTGTAATCTTTCAGATCATTGTAGGTAAACGGGGTTGTTTTGCGAAGCTCTTGAACATAATAGCCATCATTGGCGAGTGCGTCACCGAAATCAGAGAAGCCGCCGTCAATGACCCAATCTGCTGCTCCAGCCGTCTGGGCATGGGTATTGTCGAACAAAATCTTTTTGCCAGCGTTTTCGTTCACGACTTTAGGCTGGATAAAGGGTGCCGGATCTGCAGGGCCTTCAGCATGAACCGCAGAAGTGCTGCCCCATAAACCAGCTTGCAGCGGAATAGCTACCGATAGAGCGATAAGCGACTTGATCCATTTGTGTGTCACTGATGACTTTCGTTGTGTGAGCTTCATCAATTCAATTCCTCCCATGAATCATTAATCTTAGCGTTCGTCCATATTCTAGCATGCGAGCTTAGGTTGTAGTGATAGGAAATTGTAAAAAATAGTGAAATATTCCTATATAGGGCGTGAATTGGGGAGGATGAACTAGACGTTTAAGAAGAGTGTATACATCTTGCATTCGTGCCCTACTTTATATGGGTGTTATCTGAGATAATCGTAATGAAGTGGCTGCAAATACGAATCAAGCGATGTACCGTTTAAGTCTAGCAAGTTTATTAAGTCTATTAATGGTGACCTATAGGAGGAATTAAAATGAGTAATCAAATGCTAAATAGGCTGCAAACGGCCGAGGGACAAGCGTTGCTTGCCCAAATGTATGGCAAGCAGCAGCTTTTGGAGCAAACTAGCCGGTATCAATCGCTTATGGAACATTTTCAGGTGTATTTCGGAGAGCAGGAGCTTGGATTGTTTAGCTCCCCAGGAAGATGTGAGGTTGGAGGCAACCATACGGATCACAATCACGGAAAGGTTCTAGCCGGAAGCATTACGCTGGATACGATTGGGGCGGCGGTGAAAGTAGACGAGCCTGTTATTACCTTTTTCTCGGAAGGCTATGAAACGAAATACGTGATTGATCTTAAGGATTTACAGCCTAGATCTGGAGATGATGGCACGACATCATTGGTTCGCGGCATTGCCGCTGGGTTTATTGAGGCAGGCTTTCAGGTAGGCGGTTTCAATGCCTATATTTCGAGCAATGTGTTCTCTGCGTCGGGGTTAAGCTCTTCCGCGTCTTTCGAAATGCTGATCGGTACGATTTTAAACCATTTTTATAATGATGGGGCACTCGATGCCGTCTCCATGTCTAAAATTGGCCAATCTGCTGAAAATCGTTATTGGAATAAGCCGTCCGGTCTGCTCGACCAAATGGCCTGCTCATATGGCGGTTTAATCGCGATTGATTTTGAAACGCCTAAGGAGCCTGTAATAAAGCCCGTTCGATGGGATTTTCAGAAAAATGGCTACTCGCTGGTCATTGTAAATACAGGCGGGAATCATGCTGATTTAACGGAGGATTATGCGGCGGTACCTAACGAGATGTATGCAGTAGCCAAATCGCTAGGAGCTTCTGTCTGTCGGGATTTAGCGCCAGAGGATATTTACGCTAATTTGAAGGCTGTTAGAGAAGCGGCTGGAGACCGGGCTGTGCTGCGCGCCCTGCATTTCTTTGAGGAAAATCGTCGTGTGGATGAGCAGGTATCAGCGCTTCAGGAGAACAGGTTCAATGATTTCTTGACGCTCATTACGGAATCGGGGAATTCTTCGTGGAAATGGCTTCAGAACGTTTATCAAAGCGGAGCTATTCAAAATCAAGAGATCGCCATTGCCCTCGCGCTGACCGAAAACTATTTGAAAAATATCGGCGACGGTGCATGCAGAATTCATGGCGGAGGATTCGCAGGGGTGATATTGACCATTATTCCTAACGAGCATGCGGAGGCCTATATGTCATGGATTGGCGGAATGCTGGATACCCCGGTGCTGGTTGTAAATGTTCGTGAGCATGGGGCTGTATATATTAATAAACTGCTGGATAGCGAAGGTTAAAATAGGATTGAAAATCAACACTGTACGTTGAGTAGGACATGGAGTAGCACAGCTCCATTTTAGTAGTAAGACAACTGAGAGTTTCTTGGTGGCACGGGCCTAACGCTGGAATTTAGCGTTAGGTTTTTTCTGTTTTCAAGCTCCTTTTAGCAAGAGCTTGGAGATAAGTACAGGCAAATCAATTAGAGGAAACAGCTAAATATCACAGTTATAAAATACAAGATTATAATATTTTTCTGTATTAGTCATGACTATTTTTAATTCAAATTACTATAATTGTATTAACTTTCCTGTAAAAAGTGCCGATAATGATAGAAATAAAATATAGTTAAACATATACAAATTACCATCTGAGAGGGAGAAACAAACGAATGGGTGATCAAGTGCTGAATTATGGAGATATTCGAATTACCTCCTATGAGCTTGTCCGTTTGCATGAACTGGAAGTCGTCAAAAGTGTCAATAACCATGCTTACTTAATGTTTTCAGGCGTGATTCATGAAGAGAAGAAGGATAGCTATGTCAATCAGACCACTGCACAGACACCGGTAAAGGTGCTGTTGAAGGACAAGGAGACAGGAAAGGACGAGGTGCTGTTCAGTGGCTTTGTGCTTGATGTGGAGGTAAAGGCGGTTCGCGGCATTTATTATATCGAGGTCAAAGCGGTTTCCTATACGTATTTGCTGGACGTCAAGCGGAATAAGCGCTCTTTTCAAAATCCGAAGTTGTCTTATAGCGGGCTGGTGGATGCCGTCATTTCTAATTATTCCAAAGCGGATTGTATAGATGCAGCCAGCCAAGGCAAAGCGATTCAAACGATAGTGATGCAGTATGAGGAGACGGATTGGCAGTTTCTGAAGCGTATCGCTTCGCGGTTTCATACGGTGCTAGTTGCTGCGGCTGAAATGAGCGCGCCATGCTTCTTTCTGGGGCTGCCAGAGGATCAGGATAAGGGCAAGCTTGTGACCAAGCATTATACCGCGAAGAAACGGGTTTCGGAGTATCAATACGCCGTAGAAAATGATGTGCCCGGCATTGATGATCAGGACTACACCGTGTATGAGGTAGAGAGCGAGCGGCTGCTGGTTCCCGGCAACGAGGTGCTTTTTAAAGCCAGAAAGCTTGTTGTAGGCCGCGCAGTATCTTGTATGAAAAATAGTATTCTCACCCACACCTATCAGCTGTTCCCCAGGAAAGGTCTGCGGCAAAAGAAGGAATATAATCAAGCGATTATTGGAGCTTCCATCCAAGCGACGGTCGTCAAAATCAATAAGGATACGGTTCGCGCCAAGCTGGATATGGACGATCAGGAGGACCCAAATACGGATTATTGGTTCCCCTATTCCACGATTTACGCCTCGGAGGGCAACACCGGCTGGTACTGCATGCCGGAAGAGAACGACAACATTCGGATTTATTTTCCTAGCAGCAAGGAAGAAGAAGGCTACGCAATCAGCTCGGTCAAACGTGGAGCGACTTCTGATGCCAAGTCATCGGGCGGTTCATCAGGTTCAACAGGAGCAAGTGGATCAACAGGGACAGCGGCAGCATCGCGGGCTGTTGCGCCAGCTGCCTCCGCTTCTGGCGGGGCGAAGGATGATGGCTCGGATTGGATGTCCAATTCGGACCGCAAAAGCTTTCGCACGAAGTACGGAAAAGAAATTGTGTTGGAGCCGCATCAGATCGTCATTCAGGCAGGCGGCATGTCCATTGTCATCAGCGATGCGCAGGGCATCCAAATCACGAGCGATCAAAACATCAGCATAAATGCAGGCGGCAGCATGATGATGAAGGCCAAAAACATTCAGCTGTCAGCGGGTAAAATCGAGCTGAGCGGCAAAGCGAATACGATTACGCTGGGCGACAGCCTCGTCAAGGTAGATGGCGAAGAAATCAAAATGAATTAGAAGGGCGCATATCGCGATGAATAAACAGCAGGTGATCCAGCATTTTACCGAGCATCATGGCATGCCGGCGTTTGCACAGCAGATTGTAGAGCTGGAGCATTATTTTTTGAAAAATAAAGCAGGGCTGGTTGACGGTTTGATCGATTCCTTCCGTCAGATGTGCGGACATCTGCATTTTCTTCAGCAGAATGGACGGAAGGGGCCGATTGCTTTTATTCACTATTCAATGCTGCGCACCTCCGCTTTGGATCAGTCATTCACTTACAAGATGGAAGGCTATTCGGAAAAATGGTACGGCGACCCCGTGCCTTTCTTTCATGCGTATGATGCAGGCTGGCTGTATAGAGATATCCCTATTATCCGGCAGGTGCTGGACAGGGCGCGCAAAACGTATATGAATCAGATTAGGGCTGGCGAAGTAGAGCGGATGGTGCTCAGGCAGCTTAAGGTCCTTCATCCTTTTGTTGTCGCTATTGCGCGTATCGCTATGCCGCTAGCCACTCAGCTGCCTGAATATAAGGCTCTCACAAAGGCGCCTGTGCTGCGCGTGAGAGTCGGCGAATATATGGATTTCAGCGAGGATGTTTATGTGGAGCATCAGGAGCCGCGCGATGAGTGGGATATTCGAAATCGCCTGGAACAGGACCAGGGGCAAGGGCAAGGCGGCATTCAGCCTTATGACAGCTTGCGGGGGCTATTTTTGAAGGGCGTAAAGAGTAAAGCAGCCGATTTGCGTTATGTGGATTTCAGTCATAGTGAGCTGACCGATAGCAGTTTTCAGAGCTGCGCGCTTATTGGATCAAGATGGAATGCTTGCTCCGCCGCAGGAGCGGATTTTCGGCATTCCTTACTAACGGATGCCGACTTTCGGCATGCCGATTTGCGCGGAGCCCTCTTCGATCATTGCAGTGGGCAGCCGTTTAAAGAGGGGCTTCACCGCTTCCCTGGACTGCTTGGTGTACAGTTTGATGCTGCGAATTTGGCAGGAGCGAGCTTTGTTGGCGCAAGGCTGGGGCGGGCGAGCTTTGAAGGCGCTAATCTGGAGCAGGCTGTTTTTTCTGCCAAAGATCAGGAGCTTTTCCGGCTGTCCGAGCAGCAAAAGCAGGTCATTCAGTGGGTATAAGCGGGTGCAGGCGTAGTTGGAAGGGGGAAAGCGATGAGTGAATATTTTATTTTAAAGGAAGATCAGCAGCTGGATGGCACCTTTAAGCCGCCTAGATTTGAGAATGGCAAGCCTTTTGCGCAACTGCCTGCGATTTCCGTAGTGGATGTGGCGGCTCAAGGAGATGTCGAGGTGCTGGACTGGCTGGAGCGTCCAATCCGCATGGTATCTGACAAGATAAAAACGATCGCCACTAAATATAACGCTCGGATTGCTTTCAAAAGAGTGTACTTTATGAACCGGGAGCAGCAGTTCCAGCCCCTTTATTGGGCTATGCAGGTTCCGGCCATTGACGCACTCTCGAGTCAAAGCAGTTTTCATCCGGATCAGACGATAAAGCGGCTGGTGCTCGCGCGGAGCAAAATAGCAGGCCATCATATGTTTACCATCGCGGGAGTAAGAGAGCCGTATCTCGTCCTTAGCTTGGCGGCGGCGGAGAGCTTGCTGCGCCGGGAGGCGACGGGGTTTGTTCTTAACCGGGTCGAGGTACATGAGGAGGGGCAGCATGAAGCGTTATATGGATGAGCAAATATTGGATACGTGGATCAGGTCGCCTCATGCAGATACAGCGGGCCGCGAGCCGCAATGGACAGTTGAAGGAGCCGTGAGCTTACTCAGGATAGGCGGACAAAAATACCGCATGCAGGAGCTGTGGCTGCTGGATGGACGCATAAGCTTGATGCTGCCTTCCTCGTTATCGGCGATGCAAGAGTCGGGATCGCTCAAAGTGCAAGTGGAGGCCAAGCAGCAGCGAAAGCATGAGCAGTGGTCATTTACCGATGAAACGAAGAGCATCGTATGTACGCTCAGTTGGTTAAAGCATGAGCTGCAGCCGCCTTACCTCGAAGGATTTGCACAAGCGATGGTCGTGAAAATAAAGCAAATGCGCCCAGAGCTGATTGTAACGGGCGGCGGTATGCTTAAGCCGGAGGCACATGACATCGCCTACTATGAATGCCTTCTTCCAGAAGGGGAGAAGTCCGTTTATCAGGTTGTAGGGATGACCGTGTTTGCCGGGAGAGTGCTGATGTGCAGCTTTCAATTTCCGCTGCGCGAGGTAGAGCTGTGGCAGCAACTGGCCCATGCAGCTATTTCTACGATTAAGCTGGCGGAATCATCATAGAACGGATGAGGAAAAGGCGAGGGGGAGTAGGACATGATGTTTACGATGCTGCTGCAAGCGCTTATGAACGGCATGCTGGAGGGCGAGCATTTTTATGTAGTTAGAGGAGCCGTATTAAAATGCAGCGAAGGCTCTGATCCGGGTGTGCTTAATTTGCCGACCTCCCATGGCGTCTATATCAAAGACCAGCCTGTTCTGCATGTGATGGATGCCGTTCCGATCGACAACATCAGCCATTTTGGCTTTTGTAAAAAAACGGGCGGTGTCTGCGAGCCGCTGACCTGCGGACCATGGACGGATGGCAAGAAGGATGTGCTTATTGACGAGCAGCCCGCACTGCTTAGTAAATCACAATTAATGTGCTCCACAGGAGGCACCATTACGATCGATCAGGATGGGCAGCTGTAGCCATTAAAGGGCGCTGAGGGGGATGATGATGAAGGAAAAGGAAGCGGAGGAAACGGCGGCAGATTACAAGGATCTGCGTTTCGTATGGCCCTATGGCAAGCTGCGGCTAGAGCAGCTGGAAATCATTCATGAATTTGGGGAGCACGGGAAATTAATCGTAACGGGTACGGTAGCAGAGGAAAAGGAAGATGAGATTATAACCCATGCTTCGGCAAATGATCATATCGGGGTGTACCGGGTACTCAAGGATGGCAGGAAGCAGCCGCTTTTTCTGGGACAGCTGCATCATGTCGAGCTGCATGCCGCAAGGGATGGGGTTCGTGTGCAGCTTGAAGCCTTATCCCATACCTATGACTTTGATACGCGCAGGAAGAAACGTTCTTTCCAAAGCACAGATCGTACATACAATGAGATTGTACTGGCTATTGTGCGCGAATATGGGCGTGGAGACGTTATTGATACAGCGTTTGGGAAGAAGAAGACGGGTAAATTTATGATGCAATATGAGGAGACGGATTGGGAATTTCTCAAGCGGTTGGCTTCTCATGTTGGGGCGGAGCTGGTACCGGATATAGCGGCGCATAAACAGCAGTTCTGGATCGGCATTCCGGATGGCAAGGCTCCGATTGAGCTGGAAGGCCATCCCTATGAAATCAAGCGGGAATTAGCGCCTTATTTGGAATGGGAAATGAATCATGAGTCTGGCGGGCAAGAGCAGCATTATACATCGTATCGGTTTGAGTGGGGGAAGCTGCTCCAGCTTGGCGATGAGGTGAAGCATGGCCATGTCACCTATTTCATCACGAAGCGGCATGGATGTCTGAAGCATGGGCTGCTTCAGTGGAGCTATGAATGTGCGCTGCCAGAGGGTTTAAAGAAGCGGAAGCTGCATAATCTGGCGATCATTGGAGCTTCTATCAATGGCAGCATTATCGACGTGGAGCGTAATCAGGTCAAGCTGCATCTGGAGATGGATAGCAAGCAGGATGCGGGAGAAGCACAGTGGTTCCCCTATTCGGCAGAAGGGAATCAGGTGCTGTACATGCTGCCGGAGAAAGGGGCGGCGGTTAAGCTCTATTTTCCAAGTGCAGATGAGGATGAGGCGATTGTAACCCACGCGGTGCGGATGAAAGCGGAAGGGGCGCAGGCGGAGAAAAGTCACAGGACGATGGCCGATCCGGGTGTCAAATCATTCGGCAATCCACAGGGCAAGGCCTTCAGCCTGGGGGACAGCGAGCTGCATATGACCGCACAAGAGGGAGCGCTGTTCATTTCGCTGAACAAGTATACGGGTGTGACGCTCAACAGCTCAACGGCTGTACAGATTCAAGCTGCTGGTTCGCTAAGTCTGAGTGGCGGTGCCATTGAAGTAAGGGGCGAAGAAAGTCTCTACATTCAGACGGCAACGGAGTCGATCGACTTTGGAGAAGAAGTGAATGTAAAGGGAAGTGAGATTGAGTTAAAGGCAAGTGTGACGCAAACGTATGAGCGAATATTAAGTCCGTTCGAGCAACAGGTACAAGAAAAGGGAATCCAGCGTGTGGCGACTGAGCGGATGAAGGAAAACCAAAAGGCGCAGGGGGAGGGTGAAAAAAAAGCGCTGAAGAATGCAGCGTTGGAGCTTTGGGATTTGGTGGTAGATGCAGCGGATATTCTCATTGACTCGGATACCGTATACGAGTGGGTGAGCGGTAAGGAGGCCGCACCGTTAGCGGAACGCAATGATCTAATGAAAGGATATCTACAGGCATTAAATTACACACTGGAAACGGTGACGCTGCAGAAATCGGGGGAAGAGATCTGGGGCGATGTATCTTCCACTGCTACAAGCTTCGTACAGCCGATAGCGGACATGCCTACTTCTAATCCAATCATGTTTAATCCAGCCTTTAAGTTAGTTCCGACAAGCATGGCGATGAATCCAACCGAATGGCTCTTTCAAACGAAAGAAGAGAGCGAGGAAATCGGTCAGAAAACGGTGGAAGGCTATATGCGCATCGTGGATGCGGGTACGATGGTTTTTGGTGCAGCGGGAGCGACGAAGTCCCTTGCCAAAGGGGTAGGCAAAGGCGGAAAGAACGGGCATGCGGATGGAGGAGATGGCTCAGAGGGGAAGAAGGGAGAGGAAGGCGAAGGAGGAGGGAAGCCGCTTCTCACGGATCAAATGGACGAAACTGCCACGGCAGCAGCGAAAGACGGCAAGCTGAAGACGAACGCATCGACGCTGGAAAAGTTATTGGATGAGCTTCAAAAGGAAGGTATACTGGTAGAAAAACTGCGTAATGCTGTGCTGGATATGCTACCTTTCCGTGTAGTTGTGATGCAAACCGCTGATGGCTCGAGGTTCTGGCAGATGATGAACCAAGCGGAATATAGACAGATGACGCGGATGGATGGCGACGGTGGTGGTAAGCATGGTCCTGAGGGGACGGGTAATGTTTCTAAGATAAAAAGTGCGAAAGAGGTTGAAATTATTAACCAAAGAGGGGAGTCTCTTGGTGAGTTTGATGAAATTGATTTAGTTAATAAGATTTTTTATGAGGACAAGTCTGCTCAAGGTCTTAATATTGTTAATCCTAAAACAGGTTTACCTGCACAAACACCACAACAATTTGCCGATAAGCAAATATTGATAAAAACTCGAAATCGAATTAATGAACTTCAAAATAATGCAACTTCTACACGTGCAACAAAAAATGGGTCAAAAGAGATACCTGACCTTGATAGTATCAAGAATATCCGAGAGTTTGTTTTTAGGTTAGACGGAAATACACCTGAATTGAAACAGGCGGTTGAGAATAGCCTAAATCAACTTAGGAAAGAGTTTCCAGATTACAAATTTAGCGCTATCTATGGAGGTATGAAGTAAATGTCTATAAGTGTAATGATTCTTGATCCGCAAAACGATTTTGAAAAACACTTTTTTCTCCCAGTTGCTACTGAATCATTTTTTAATCAATATTGGCTTCCTGGAATCCAACATTTGAAATTAAAGTGGGTAATTCTTTTTTCGACAGGTGTTGATATAGAAGAGGAAGATCTACAAAGCATTTTTGCTGAACTAAATCTATTAAAAGAGTGGGCAGATCAAAATTTAGAAGAGGAACAGAGAAGCAGATTATTTGAAAGAGTAGATGGACTTAAGGATAAACTGCCCAGTGCATTTCAACGTAAAGACGCAGTTGTTTTTATAGGATAGCATTTATTTCATATGCGTATGTTATCTCTAATTCTTTATAAATATCGCTGGGGCTAACTAGTGCAGAATAAACCGATTATTCATCCAATAATAATTATAACCCAAGAAATAAGCCACAATGCGAGTTAGCTACCCGTATTGTGGCTTTCTTATATTTTGAATGATTTTAACGGACTTTCAAGAAAATCATACCAAGTGACGAATTAATCGGATGAAGAAGTCCAAGCAGACGTAACTTTAATAATCCCTGTACCCAAAATTCTTTCAAATCTGAAAGTTGTGATGCAAATTGCCGATGGCACGAGATTCTGGCAGATGATGAACCAAGCGGAATATAGACAGATGACGCGGATGGATGGCGATGGTGGCGGTAAGCATGGTCCTGCGGGGACGGGTAAAAAGACAGGGTAATTAGAGCTGTCAGATTTTATAAAGGAAATAGTGGCTACAAATCCTATAAACTCACGGTTTCCCGAGAAGTGTTATGCAAAAGGGGGAACCAGCTCAATTGATGAGAATGGAACTTGGACATATATCAATAAAAATGGGCAATCGGTAAGTTATCCTAATGGGTATCCAGATTTCAGTCCCTATGCACATCCAACAGTTGAGCCAGTTAAGATTAAAATCGCTAGACCAACAAATCGTCCAGCAGATTACAAGGCAGCAAATGCTGAAGCTCGTTTAAGTAAGGACTCTGATCCACCTATTACAGAACCTAATAAACCACCTGCAAATTATGCATGGTATTATCATGAGGATGGTGAAACTATGATTCTTGTAAATGATAAGATACATACAGAATTTACTCATAGTGGAGGAGTTTCTAAAGTTAATGGTAAGAATTAAGAGCAATTGAAAGGGAGAGATTTGATATGGCAAAAATGGAAGGTTCACATGAATCACTTACTGTAGAGAAGATTGAGCTATTTGAGCTAGAACATGGTATAAAATTTACTGAACTATATAAAAAATTTATACAAGATTTTAACGGAGGATACCCGGTTCCTAATATGTTTAAAGTTTCTGATGAGCAAGGTGAAGGTGTATTGAATTTATTTTACGGTATTGGGGATATGTATAGTAATTTAGAGGACTATCTGGATATATACGAAGATAGGCTACCTAATGGATTTATTCCAATTGGTAATGATCCTGGAGGAAATGTAATTTGCCTCGGTATAAATAAAGAATTTTATGAAACGATTTATTTTTGGGATCATGAGGAAGAATATGACGAACCAGATATGAGCAATATGTATTTTTTAGCAAACAGTATATATGAATTCCTTGATCAATTGTATGAAGATTCTCAGGAGTGATCTGCCGACGCTTCTCCGACAGATCAAGGAATGGAGTGAAGCCAAGTGAATAGGGTGTTATACGATGTGACCGCTTCTATGAAAACTCTAAATAAAGGGAATTAAGATAAGGACGACGAATAAGGTCGTCCTTATCTGCTACAGTAAAGCTATTTTATCTTCAAACCATTTTAGTGACCTTCTATATAATGCTAAATCTGCATCATCAACATCTTTCGCATGAGCATCAAAACGCTCATTTATCAAAGCAGCATTAAGTTGAAAGTTGGTTTTATCAGAAAAAATTCTTTCAAATAAACTCCAATCTGAGTCTGTAAAATATTCTGTGTAAACTCTCAAACCCTATTACAATAGAAGAAAGGCTGGTTTGAGAGGA
>NZ_LAQO01000044.1 GCF_000971975.1 Paenibacillus algorifonticola
CAGCAATGCGTGCAGCTGACGAATACTAATCGGTCGAGGGCTTATCCTAACAAACACGCTAAAGTTTCAGACTTTGTCTTTCGCATCCAGTTTTCAGGGTAGCAATACCTTGATGATGATTGTTGGATCTTTTCGAAGCTAATTCGGGAAGTCATTCAATGAAAAATCCAGTTTGGTGGCGATGGCGGAGGGGAACCACGCGTTCCCATCCCGAACACGACCGTTAAGCCCTCCAGCGCCGATGGTACTTGGACCGCAGGGTCCTGGGAGAGTAGGACGTCGCCAAGCACGAGAAGCCTGTCGCAATCATTGCGGCAGGTTTTTTGTTGTCCTTTAAATTGATACATTATCTTATAGTGAAAATGCTGTGCACAACTTATCTACAGCCGTGGATGAGGTGCATAGTATTTTTTTATGGAGTGAATAAGTCCGTATTGGCGCGGTTGTTCACATGTGGGTAAGATCGATCGGCTTTATATGAACATAATGTAAACATGAGTTATGCACATTCGTTCATTTTTTATGCACAGCCTGTTTATAAATAGAACCGATCTAGGCGAGTCGGGTATAATTAGTGCTTTTTCGCATCATGCTAGGTAGTAGCCTTGTGTATAAATGCTTGTGGATGAATCGTCAGAAAATTAAGACTCCATCTCTTGACCTTTCTTGAATTTTGCGTATAATAAAGCTAAAGTCAAAGAAAGTCAAAGTCAGTTGGAGCTGCATATGAATAAGCGTAAGCTTATGCTCTTGCAGAACCAGGGAGGTTGGTGATATGCGAAACATTTCCGATCTCATTGAACAGTATTTAAAGAATATGCTGCAGGAAAGTACGGAAGGCTCGGTGGAAATACAGCGCAATGAGCTGGCTGAGAAATTTTCGTGCGTCCCTTCCCAGATTAATTATGTTATTAGTACGCGTTTTACGCTGGAGAAGGGTTACATGGTCGAATCGAAACGTGGAGGTGGGGGCTATGTCCGGATTCAACGGGTAGAGCTGCCAGCCTTGCAGACGATTCAGTTTCATATTCGGCAGACGATTGGGGATTGCGTGGAGCAGAGCGTGGCGGAAGGGCTGATTTATCAGCTTGAAGAAGCGCTGCTAGTGACGAAACGCGAGGCGCAGCTGCTACGTGCAGCGATTAATCGGGAAACCATTGCCGTCAAGCTGCCGCTGCGTGATGAGCTAAGGGCCCGTTTACTGAGAGCGATGCTTATATCGCTTCTGGTTAAGTAACTTTACCGTGCGTATAGCGCATGGAAAGGGGTGATACGTCTTGATTTGTCAGGAATGCGGCAAGAAGCCGGCAACGCTTCATTTTACGAAGATTGTCGGTGGAGAGAAGACGGAGTTTCACATTTGTGAAGCTTGTGCGCGCGAACGGGGAGAAGGTATTCCGGGAACTGCGAATGGCTTCTCTATCCACAGCTTGCTGTCGGGTCTGCTTGATTTTGACCCATCTGGAACATCGGGTTCAGCAGGGACAAAGCCTTGCCCGGTCATACGCTGTGACGAATGCGGATTTACTTATGCACAGTTCAGCAAGATCGGACGCTTTGGCTGCAGCGCCTGCTACAAACATTTTTCAGATAAGTTAGATCCGCTGCTTAAAAGGGTACATGGTAGTACGGTGCATACGGGGAAAATTCCGAAACGCTCCGGAGGACAATTGCAAAATAAACGAGAACTTGATCAGCTCAGACGCGAGCTGTATGATCGTATTGAGCAAGAAGAATTTGAAAGTGCGGCTCAAATCAGGGATCGCATTCGTGAACTTGAGCGTAAAATAGCAGAGCTGTAAGTCGTGAAGTAAGGAGGATACCTCTTGAAGAGTCATCGTTTTTCAGAGCAAGCGTTAAGCGATTGGATGAAAGGGGATGGTCCCGAGTCAGATATCGTCATCAGCAGCCGAATACGCATCGCCAGAAATTTAAACCATCATCCGTTTCCATTGCTCGCTACGAAGGAGCAGTCGCTTGAGGTTATGGAGCAGCTGGCTGCTATAGGGGCATCTGGAAAGCTTGAGCCTATCGGCCATTTTGATACCATCGTGTTATCCGATCTTACAGAGCTGGAGAAGCGTGTGTTGGTCGAAAAGCATTTGATTAGCCCTAATCTGGCTAATGAATCTCGAGGCGGAGCCTTCATTCTCAGCGATAATGAATCGGTGAGCATTATGATTAATGAAGAAGACCATCTGCGAATTCAATGTCTGTATCCGGGTTTTCAAATTCAGGAAGCTTGGACGCTGGCGAATCGGATCGATGATATTTTTGAAGCGGAGACCGAATATGCCTTTGATGAGAAACGCGGTTATTTAACGACATGCCCGACCAACGTTGGAACAGGCATTCGCGTATCCATTATGGTGCATTTGCCGGCACTCGTGCTATCATCGCAAATCAATCGGATTTTGCAGGCGGTCACGCAGGTAGGACTCGCGGTTCGCGGATTGTATGGGGAAGGCAGCGAAGCGCTTGGCAATGTGTTTCAAATCTCGAACCAAATTACACTTGGCCAATCCGAGTCAGAAATTATTGACAACTTGTACAGCGTAGCCAAACAAATTATTGAACATGAGAAAGCAGCTCGAATACGGCTGCTGGCAGAGTCAAAGCTGCGCATTGAAGATAGAGTAAAGCGGTCCTATGGGATTTTATCCTATGCGGCTATTATGGATACGAAGGAAGCGGCACAGCGGCTTTCAGATGTCCGATTGGGCGTTGATCTGGGATTGCTGGATAATATAACGCCTCAAGTCATGAATGAATTAATGATTATGACACAGCCAGGCTTCTTGCAGCAAGTATTTAAGGAAACGATGAATGCAGAACAGCGGGATTATCGCCGGGCAGAACTTATTCGCAAGCAGTTGCGAAGTCAAATGGAACATGGGGGTGCGTAACGATGATGTTCGGAAGATTTACAGAACGGGCACAGAAGGTGCTTGCATTGGCGCAGGAGGAAGCAGTTCGTCTTGGACATAATAATATTGGTACAGAGCATATTTTGCTCGGATTGATTCGTGAAGGGGAAGGCATCGCCGCGAAAGCGCTGATTGGACTTGGCCTAGGCTTGGAGAAAATTCAGGATGAGGTTGAAGCTTTGATCGGTAGAGGCCAGGAGCAGCCTACTAATATTGCCTATACGCCACGTGCGAAAAAGGTCATTGAGCTGTCTATGGATGAAGCGAGAAAGCTTGGACATACGTATGTGGGTACAGAGCATATTTTGCTCGGACTCATTCGTGAAGGTGAAGGTGTGGCAGCCCGCGTGCTGAACAACCTCGGCATCAGCTTGAATAAAGCACGTCAGCAAGTGCTGCAATTGCTCGGCAGCAGCGAAGCAATCTCCAGCAACCATGGCGCTCCATCTAATGTGAGCACGCCAACGCTGGACGGACTTGCCCGCGACTTGACCTCCTTTGCAAAAGAAGGCAATCTCGACCCGGTTATCGGCCGCAGCAAGGAAATTGAGCGCGTTATTCAAGTGCTTAGCCGCCGGACGAAAAACAATCCGGTTCTGATCGGGGAACCCGGCGTTGGTAAAACGGCAATTGCCGAAGGACTGGCGCAAAAAATTATTGCGAACGAAATTCCGGAAACGCTGCGCGACAAACGTGTAATGACGCTCGATATGGGCTCTGTCGTAGCTGGTACGAAATACCGCGGCGAGTTTGAGGACCGTCTGAAAAAAATTATGGATGAAATCCGCCAAGCCGGCAATATCATCTTGTTCATCGATGAGCTCCATACGCTAATCGGTGCAGGTGGGGCTGAGGGCGCGATTGATGCTTCGAATATTTTGAAGCCGGCGCTAGCACGCGGCGAGCTGCAATGTATCGGTGCGACTACGCTGGATGAATACCGCAAATACATCGAGAAGGATGCTGCGCTGGAGCGCCGTTTCCAACCGATTACGGTTGATCAGCCTTCGCCGGAAGAAGCGGTACAAATTTTGTACGGCCTGCGTGATCGTTATGAAGCCCATCACCGGGTGAAAATTACGGATGAAGCGATTATTCAAGCGGTTAAGCTGTCCGATCGTTACATTACGGATCGTTTCCTGCCGGATAAAGCGATCGACCTGATTGATGAAGCGGGCTCCAAAGTACGCCTCAACTCATATACAATTCCGCCAAACCTCAAGCAGCTGGAAAACCGTCTGGAGGATATCCGCAAGGAGAAAGACTCCGCTGTTCAAAGCCAGGAGTTTGAGAAAGCGGCTGCGCTTCGCGATACCGAGCAAAAGATGCGCGAAGAGCTGGATATTACGAAAAATCAATGGAAAGAAAAACAAGGACGTACCGATTCCGAAGTCACACCTGAGGATATTGCACAGGTTGTAGCGAGCTGGACCGGCATTCCGGTAAGCAAGCTGGCAGAGGAAGAAACCGAGCGTCTGCTGAAAATGGAATCCATTCTTCACGGCCGTGTCATCGGTCAGGAGGAAGCAGTCAAAGCGGTATCGCGCGCTATGCGCCGTGCTCGTGCTGGCCTGAAGGATCCGAAGCGTCCGATGGGTTCGTTCATTTTTCTCGGTCCAACCGGTGTTGGTAAAACCGAGCTTGCCCGTGCGCTTGCAGAAGCGATGTTCGGCGATGAAAATGCGATTATCCGCATCGATATGTCGGAGTATATGGAGAAGCATTCGACCTCCCGTCTCGTTGGGGCGCCTCCGGGATATGTTGGTTATGAGGAAGGCGGTCAATTGACCGAGAAAGTACGCCGCAAGCCGTATTCGGTTGTATTGCTCGATGAGATTGAGAAAGCCCATCCAGAAGTATTCAACATTTTGCTGCAAGTACTGGAAGATGGCCGTCTGACTGACTCTAAAGGCCGTGTAGTCGATTTCCGCAATACGCTGATCATTATGACGTCGAATGTGGGCGCGGATCAAATTAAACGGAACTCTTCGCTGGGCTTCACTGCTGTTCACGACGCTGGCCGTGACTTCATCCAAATGAAGGATAAAGTAATGGCTGAGCTCAAAAAGAGCTTCCGTCCAGAGTTCCTGAACCGGATTGACGAAACGATCGTGTTCCACTCGCTGGAGCAGGAGCATATCGCCGAAATCGTAACACTGATGTCCGACGATCTGCGCAAACGCCTGCGTGAGCAAGATGTAGACTTCTTGCTGACCGATACGGCGAAGGCGTTCCTGGCGAAAGAAGGTTTCGATCCGCAGTATGGTGCACGTCCATTGCGTCGTGCGATTCAGAAGCATATCGAAGACCGTTTGTCCGAGGAACTGCTCGTTGGCAACATTCAAAAAGGCGACCGCTTCACGATTGATGAGAAAGATGGCGCCTTGACGGTAACGAAATCCGAGCCTCTTGATTTGGAGAAAGCGTCCGAAGAGCCGGCAGCTAAATCATAAATGTAAAGTTAGGATACTGCACAGCTGATCATAGCTTATCAGCACATTCGGCTAGCCAGCTCTAAGCAGCTTGGCACAATAAAAGAAAGCTTCCAGGAACCGTGAACATGGCGGATTCTGGAAGCTTTTTTATGCGTTGAGCTGGCGTTCTCTGTTCTTTTCGTTGACAATGAGAATCATTATCGTGTATCTTATAAAGAGTGGGCGATACTTTAAAGATAAACTCTTTCATATACAAAGATGAAGTACGGAATAGATGACGGAAGGCGGTAATAAGTATGGGTTTGAATGCTGCCAGAATAACGGCTGAAGAGGCGTCATATTTATCAAATGAATATATTAAGCAGTTCGTTAGAGCAGCGCATATGGATTTTGACAAGGTAAAGCAAATGCTGAGTGAAGAGCCGGAGCTGCTGCACGCTTCCTGTGATTGGGGCGATGGTGATTGGGAAAATGCGCTAGGTGCGGCCGCACATGTTGGGCGAAGAGACATTGCCCTGTATTTGCTGGAGCGTGGAGCAAGACTTGATCTTTTTGCGGCCGCAATGTTAGGCAAGCTGGAAGTGGTTCATGCGATCTTAAGTGACGACCCCTCGGCGAAAGATGCCATTGGCCCGCATGGAATTCCGCTCATCGTTCATGCCAAGATGGGTGGCGAGGAATCGCGCTGCGTTTATGCTTATTTGGAAAGCCTTCAGGCTTGATAGGAGGAGTAACATCATGATCGTGGTCACGAACACCATTAAAGTTAAAAAAGGGCACGGCGAAGCCGTAGCTGAGCGGTTCCAGCATACGAAGGGAATTGAGCTTTCGCCCGGCTTTATCCGGATGGAAGTGCTGCTTACGGAAAACTTGGTGGATTATGATGAGCTGAGAGTCGGCACAACATGGGAAAATAAAGCGTCGTTTGAAGGCTGGGTCAACAGCGACTCCTTCCGTCAGACACATGCTCATCGTCAAACGAAAGCAGGCGAGGGCTGCCAAGGTCAGCAAAATGAAGTTATTATGCTGGGTTCCCAGCTTTCAACGCATCGCGTTATTGTAGCGCGGCAAGCGGTTATCCAAGCTTAAAGGATAGCGTGCATAGGTTGCTTTTTACAGAAAGTTCCCTTCCTCCTCTTGTGGATGACAGGGAACTTTCTTGTTGTATAAGGAAGTAGGGGTTTATACAATCCACATTAAATGGTAAACTTTGAATGATAGTGTTTTTTAGTAAAAGGAGCCGGACATGGCAAAAATAAAAACGAAATTCGTATGCAATGAATGTGGAACAGAGTCGCCAAAGTGGATGGGCAAATGCCCAGGGTGCCAGTCATGGAATTCCATGATTGAAGAGAAGGAAACCGTTGTCAAGACGCAGGGAGTCGGTTTGCGTGTTGCGCAAACGAAAGAAAAGCCACAATCGATCATACATATAGAGAGCGGGAAGGAACCGCGCATTGAAACGAGCTTGAAGGAGCTGAACCGCGTACTTGGCGGAGGCGTTGTGCCGGGCTCCCTTTTGCTGGTAGGGGGCGACCCCGGTATCGGAAAATCCACGCTGCTGCTGCAAACCTCGCATGCACTGGCAACGAAGGGATTGAAGGTTCTCTATATTTCGGGTGAGGAGTCGGTGCGGCAAACGAGACTAAGAGCGGATCGGCTTGGTGCGCTGACGGAATCCTTGTATGTGCTTTGCGAAACGAACATGGATCATATTAACGAGGCGATTGAATCGGTGGACCCCGATTTTCTCGTTATTGACTCGATCCAGACGGTTTATGATCCAGGGGTGCAATCTGCGCCGGGCAGCGTGTCCCAGGTTCGTGAATGCACAGCGCATTTTATGCGAGTTGCCAAAATCAAAGGGATTGCAACGGTGCTGGTCGGGCATGTGACGAAGGAAGGCGCCATTGCCGGACCGCGGATGCTGGAGCATATGGTAGATTGCGTGCTTTATTTTGAAGGAGAGCGCCATCACACCTACAGGCTGCTGCGCGCGGTGAAAAACCGGTTTGGGTCAACGAATGAGATCGGTATTTTCGAAATGGGCGAGGAAGGCTTGCGTGAGGTGCTGAACCCTTCTGAGCTATTTTTATCAGAGCGCCCGCTTGGGGTAGCAGGTTCTATTGTTGTTGCCAGCATGGAGGGGACTCGTCCTGTATTAGTGGAATTGCAGGCGCTGGTGGCGACGACCAATTTCCCATCGCCGCGCCGCATGACGGCCGGGCTTGACCATCATCGCATGGCGCTGATCATTGCTGTGCTTGAGAAGCGCAACGGCATGTTTCTCCAGACGCAGGATGCTTACTTGAATGTCGCAGGCGGCATTAAGCTGGATGAGCCGGCAGTTGATTTAGCAGCAGCGGTATGTCTCGCTTCCAGCTTTCGGGATGCACCAACGAGACCTTACGACGTTGTGTTTGGGGAAGTTGGTTTGACAGGCGAGGTGCGTGCCGTTTCGCGGGCCGAGCAGCGGGTAAAGGAAGCCGAGAAGCTGGGCTTCAAACGAGTTATTATGCCGGAGAAAAGCCTGAAGGGCTGGAAGCCGCCGGCATCCATTGAGATTATTGGTGTAAACACCGTAGCGGAAGCGCTCTCGGCAGCACTAGGATAGGGGGAAGATGATGAAGGAACAGAGCCAGCTAGAAACGATGAACCAGCTTTTGCAGCTAGTCGCGCCCGGTACCCCGTTCCGTGACGGCTTAGAGAACGTGCTGCGGGCGAAGACTGGGGCATTGATCGTTGTCGGATACAGTCCTGAGGTAATGGAAGTTGTGGATGGAGGTTTTTCCATCAATTGCGACTTCTCGCCCAACTATTTGTATGAGCTTGCGAAGATGGATGGCGCCATTATTTTGAGCGAGGATATGCGGCGGATTTTGTATGCCAACACTCAGCTTATTCCGAACAGCTCCATTCCGTCGATCGAGACGGGAATCCGCCACCGTACCGCAGAGCGGGTAGGCAAACAGACGGGCAAGCTCGTCGTCTCCATATCGCAGCGCCGAAATATTATTACGCTATATCAAGGTAATTTGCGGTATGCGCTCAAGGAAATGGGCAACATTTTGACAAAAGCGAATCAGGCGATTCAGACGCTGGAGAAATATAAGGCGGTGCTGGGCCAATCGTTCAAAAATCTGTCCGTACTTGAGTTCGAAGAGCTGGTAACCTTACAGGAGGTTGCTCATGTCGTGCAGCGTGTAGAGATGGTGCTGCGTGTCAAAATGGAAATCAAGCGTTATGTGACCGAGCTGGGAACGGAAGGACGCCTCATTGCAATGCAGCTGGAAGAGCTGGTCGATGGTGTGGATGAAGATGCTTGGTATTTGCTTAAGGATTATGCGAAAGATAATTCAGATGAAAAAATTCGGGAAATCCGGCTGGCGATGAAAAAGCTCAGCTCGGATGAACTGTTGGACGCTTCTCCGATTATCCGGCTGCTCGGATATCCGCATACCGCGTCTATGGCGGAAGAATCCATTTCACCGCGCGGCTATCGTCTGCTGAACAAAATCCCGCGTTTGCCGCTCATTATTATGAATAATCTGGTCGAGCGCTTCGCTAGACTGCCTCATATTATGATGGCGACGATCGGTGAGCTTGATGATGTGGACGGAATTGGGGAAGTTCGGGCAAGGGCGATCAAGGAAGGTTTGAAACGGATCCAGGATCAAATGTTCATTGACAGGCAAATCTAAATCCCATACAATTGATGGAATGTGAACCGCCCAATCATCATACATTTGTGTTTGGTCTTAGGGCATAGTAGAGAAGAGGTGGAACAGATGATTATAAAGTCAATACCGAGCCTTTTCACGGTGGGGAATTTGTTTCTTGGCGTAATCGCCATTATTATGGTGTTTAATGAGAAACCTGAATTTGCAGCGATGATGGTTATTATCGCGATGCTGCTAGATGGCGTGGATGGCAGAGTGGCACGTGCACTTAATGCACAGAGCGAATTTGGCAAGGAGCTTGATTCGTTATCCGATGTTATTTCCTTCGGAGTAGCTCCGGCGTTCATTATGTATGTCGTCGCTTTTCAGGATCTAAATACAGCAGTGGCTTGGATTATTACCGCGTTGTTCCCGATTTGCGGAGCTTTGCGCCTGGCAAGATTTAATGTTGTAACGAAGACGCCGAGCGGTTATTTCATTGGTCTGCCGATTCCAGCAGCTGGTGGAGTTTTGGCAACGCTGGCCCTGTTCAAAAATGATATTTCGGTTATTGTGCTGTTAATTAGCACGCTCGCTCTTTCCATTCTTATGGTGAGTACCGTCCGTTACCCGAATTTCAAGAAATTTGGCATTCCGAAGAGCGCGATTTGGGTCGTGCCGATTATCGTTGTGTTCTCGCTCGTTATCGGTATTTGGTTCAATCAATATTTGTCGAAGCTGATTTTCATCCCTCTTTTGCTATACGCGCTGTGGGGCTTAAAAAAAAACGTTGATCGGCGCATTAAGCCGCGCAGACGTAAAAACAAGCATGCGGAGCTGAGCGAGGAGCAGGTGCAGTCGGAAACGACAGCCTAGTGTGCAGTTAGGGCAGGAGCATTTTTCATAAACAAACAAAAAACATCAAAAAAGCTGCAAACCATGTAAACGTGGTTTGCAGCTTTTTTTTGTGGAAAGGGGCTTGTCGCCAAAGGGCGGCAACGCTGTTTAAGCTTGTGCATCTTGCATCATTATGTGGAGGTAGCAATGGCTTTGCAGGCATTCGCTTTACGTTAAATTAAATAGGCCGAGCGTTGAGCATTTGTCATACTCATCAGCGATGACTTCATTCAACTGGATATCCAGCAGATTGCACATCGCGGTCATGTAGAACAGATTGCGTCCGAGATCAGCCTTAAGCACATCGCGGCAGTTCTCGCATAGCTCGCCAGAAAGGTGGCTTTGCAGCGTTTCTTTCGCGCTCTTCAGGTTCGGTTCATCGGAATAATGCTGCTTGCGGGCCGCAAGCTCAATGCAGCCGCAGTCGGTCACGGCTTTCGTTACTGCGCGATTGACGGATGTTCCAGCCTGCCCGAACTTTGACATCACATCCAGCAGGCTCCGATGCCTTAGCAGTAACTCGGATACTTGCTGTTGAAATTGATCCAATGTTGGTGCGCTCATCGGTTACACCTCTTTCATCAACTTTAGCAACTTCTGATCTTATTTTCCATTATAAGCTTACTTGGTCCGCATTTCAAAATGAAAAATCATTCACCTTTGACGGTTAGAGTGTTCCCAATTGGAACATAATTGTAATGGAGGTGGATGAATATGGTAAGACGTATCATTCAATTAATTGGAATAATGTTAGGTGCAATGGCAGGACGCGAGCTTCACAGCATGACTAGTTTATCGGGATTATGGGCTGAGCCATCTATTGGGATGCTTGAGCATTCCGGCACTTATTACATGAATGTCGGAATTGGCGCATTGTGCGGGGTCATTCTCGCGACCGTGGCGGCAAATCCGCTCATTCGTTTAATGCAGCGTGGAGCGGAGCAGACTTCGGCTATGCCGGTTAAGGATTTGCTTGCTGGTGCAGCCGGATTGTTCGTAGGGCTGCTGCTGTCGGTGCTGCTGTATCCGGCGGTGTCAGACATTGGAGGCGTAGGCGTTATGCTGCCGGCCATTATGGCTCTATTCTTCGGCTATTTGGGCGTGCGCATTGCCTGGAACAAGCGGGATGAGCTGACTGAAAAGCTAATCGAGCTGTGGAACCAGCGCAAAGCGGCGCCTGCTATTGATGAGACGAGCGGGTTCGAGGAGCATAAGATTTTGGATACGAGCGTTATTATTGATGGGCGGATCGCTGACATTTGCAAAACTGGTTTTATTGAGGGAACGCTGGTCATTCCTGAATTTGTACTGGAGGAGCTGCAGCATATTGCCGATTCTTCGGACTTGCTCAAGCGCAACCGCGGTCGTCGCGGGCTGGATATTTTGAATAAAATCCAGAAGGAGCTTGATGTGCGCGTGCTTATCTATGAAGGAGATTTTGAGGAAATCAGCGAGGTGGACAGCAAGCTGGTGAAGCTGGCGAAGGCGCTGCACGGCAAAGTGGTGACGAATGATTTTAACCTGAATAAGGTGTGCGAGCTGCAAGGGGTATCCGTCTTGAACATTAACGATTTGGCGAATGCCGTGAAGCCCGTTGTTCTGCCGGGTGAAGAAATTATTGTGCAGGTCATTAAGGACGGCAAGGAGCATGGACAAGGTGTCGCTTATCTCGACGATGGCACGATGATTGTTGTGGAAGGTGGACGCGAATACATCGGCACAACGATGGAAGTGCTTGTAACGAGCGTGCTGCAAACGTCAGCGGGAAGGATGATTTTCGCCAAGCCGAAGCTGTTGGAAAAAGCGCAGTAAAAAAGGTATGATAGAGGGGATACAATACCGGCACAGAGATTTGAGGGGAATACGACATGGGGGCAAAATGGGGAGTTGTCGTCGTTGCGGCCGGACGCGGTTCGCGAATGGGGACAAAAGAAAGCAAGCAGTACCTGGAAATGCAGGGCAAGCCGATTGTTGTACATACGCTTGAGCTGTTCGCTGCGCTTGATGATCTTGCTGAAATTGTCGTCGTTGTCGGCGCTGATGATGTGGGTCGCGTAGAAGAGCTGGTCAGCCGTTTCGGCATCGGCAAGGTGAAGGCGGTTGTTGCAGGCGGCAGCGAAAGGCAGCATTCGGTGTACAACGGCATTCAGGCACTTTCGCCTGCTGTGGAGTGGGTCATGGTGCATGATGGCGTGCGGCCGCTTGTGACGGCTGCTGCGGTCGGCGCCTGCTGCTCCGTGGCGGAGCGTGTGGGTGCGGCCGTGCTGGCAGTGCCTGTGAAGGATACGATTAAACAGGTGGGCGATAACGGCTTGATCGTATCGACGCCTGACCGCCGAAGCTTGTGGGCGATTCAAACGCCGCAGGCTTTTCGTCGTGAACTGCTTGTACGTGCGCATGAGCAGGCCCATGAAGAGGGCTTTCTGGGGACGGACGATGCGATGGTCGTCGAGCGAATGGGTGTACCGGTTGCCGTAGCGGAAGGCGATTATACAAATATAAAAATTACGACGCCTGAGGATTTGCCATGGGCGGAGTTTTTGCTCGCAAAGCGGGGGAGAGGGGAAGGCTGACTATGATTCGTGTAGGACAAGGCTTTGACGTTCATCAATTGGTAGAAGGCAGGCCGTGCATTATCGGCGGTGTAACTATTCCATATGAAAAAGGGCTGCTAGGGCATTCCGATGCTGACGTGCTGCTGCATGCGATTACCGATGCGATTCTAGGCGCATTGGCGCTTGGGGATATCGGGAAGCATTTTCCCGATACGGACCCTGAGTTCAAGGATGCGGACAGCTTGAAGCTGCTTGTACATATTTGGGGACTCGTCAAGGAGCGCGGCTATAAGCTCGGCAACATTGACTCGACGATTATTGCGCAGCGTCCCAAAATGCTGCCTTATATTCCGCAAATGGCGGAAATTATCGCAGGAGCCTTGGAGGCTGATGTATCCCAGGTGAATGTGAAGGCAACGACGACGGAGCAGCTCGGCTTCCCCGGACGGGGCGAAGGAATCGCGGCGCAATCCGTTGTTTGCCTGATTAAAGATGTGATATAATCGCAATAATTTTTGGGCGCTGGTGTGAGGGGAACGGAATGAACTGGGCAGGGCAACTTCGTTTTTGCCGCTACGTGGACAGAATGTTCTTACGATCGCTGTTGCCCCTGAATTTAGTTGAATTAGACTGCCTAGTAGTATAAATTCAGGGGCAAAGGCGAACGCTCTGGGCTTGCGATGAAATTAGTTCCCGCTTTTGCTGGCAAAGTATCAATGGTTTTGTGATCTTTGCCAGCAATTTAGCGGAGGTTATTTCGTCACAATGCCCTGCGCTTCTCCAGAATCATTCTGCCCACTCCGCTCCAGCTGATGGTTTATCTAAAGTATTTTGCTGAAGATATAGCAAAAGCATTTTGTTTAAGGTAAGGCGAAGGTTAAATAATTTGGAAACGCAGCTGGTTTTTTGAAGGAAAGCTTAGCAATAGCTGATTTACTGCAAGGATGTAAGAAGTATGGTGAAAAAGTCGTAGTGGAGGGAAAAGGGGTTGCTGGAGAAGCGATAGCGTTCGCTTAAAGTTTTCCGTAGGAAAGCAGCATCGTAAGCTTATGCTTTTACCCTTAAGTTTCAACGGCTGAGTCGGTTAAATTGAGGAAACTTAAGGGTAATGGCGATCGGAGGCAAGCTCTTTTCGCGCAGCGCAGACTCTTTTTCACCATACTTATTATCATTTCCAGTACAAAAAGCGCAAGGCTACAAGCGACTAGGGAGGGGCAATTAAGCAATGACACAAGAAATTCGCGTACGCTATGCACCGTCGCCGACGGGGCATCTGCATATTGGCAATGCAAGAACGGCCTTATTCAATTATTTGTTTGCCCGCAACTTGGGCGGAAAGTTTATTATCCGCATCGAAGATACGGATGTGAAGCGCAATATTGCCGGCGGAGAAGAAAGCCAGCTCACTTATTTGAAATGGCTCGGCATTGATTGGGATGAAAGCATAGACGTTGGCGGCGACTACGGCCCTTACCGTCAGACGGAGCGTCTTGATATTTACGAAAAGTATTGGCAGGACCTGCTGGATCGCGGCTTGGCCTACCGCTGCTACTGCACCGAGGAGGAGCTGGAGCGTGAGCGCGAGGAGCAAACAGCTCGGGGCGAAACGCCGCGTTATTCCGGACTTCATCGCAATCTGTCGGATGAGCAGCGCACAGCCTTCGAGGCGGAAGGCCGCGTGCCAAGCATTCGTTTCCGCGTGCCGGAAGGCCGCATCTATAAATTTGATGATGTCGTAAAAGGTGAAATCAGCTTTGATACGGCGGAAACAGGCGATTTTGTCATTGTGAAAAAAGATGGCATCCCGACGTACAACTTTGCCGTTGCGCTGGATGACCACCTGATGAAAATTAGCCACGTCCTGCGGGGCGAGGACCATATTTCCAATACGCCGCGCCAATTGATGATTTATGAAGCATTTGGCTGGGAGCCGCCTCGCTTTGGTCATATGACGCTGATCGTTAACGAGAATCGCAAAAAGCTCAGCAAGCGCGATGAGTCGATCATCCAGTTCATTGAGCAATACGATTCGCTAGGATATTTACCCGAGGCGATGTTCAACTTTATTTCGCTGCTCGGCTGGTCGCCAGAAGGCGAGCAGGAGATTTTCACGCGTGAGCAATTGGTTGAAGTATTTAATGCTGAGCGACTCAGCAAAAGTCCGGCTGTATTCGATACACAGAAGCTGAGTTGGATGAACAATGAATATTTGAAAAAAACAGATTTAGCACGCGTCGTCGAGATGTGTCTGCCGCATTTGGTTAAGGCAGGCCGCGTATCTGAGCAGTTGGATGAAGCTGGCCGCGCCTGGGTGAGCAATCTCGTGGCGTTGTATCAGGACAAGCTGCGTTATGCAGCGGAAATCGTTCCGCATACGGAGCTGTTCTTCCAAGAGGCTGCCCAGGATGAAGAAGAAGCGACGACTGTGCTTGCAGAAGAGCAGGTGCCGGTCGTGCTTGCTGCCTTCCTTGCGCAAGTTGAAGCGACGCCAGCAGAGGCATTTGATGAAGGCAGCGTGAAGGCTTCCATTAAAACGGTGCAAAAGGATACCGGCTTCAAAGGCAAACAGCTGTTTATGCCTATCCGCGCCGCTTTGACCGGCCAGACTCATGGCCCGGACTTGAACCAATCCATCGTGCTGCTTGGCCATGCGAAAGTGATCGCGAGGCTGAACGAGCGATTGGGCCGCTAGGCTCGCTGCACGGGGAGCAGGTCCCGGCGCGGGTATTCGCGCTGGGCGTACTCTTTTTCACCATACGGTTACGCCAAGGCACAATGCCTCTTGTCACATAAGGGTGGATTGGGTATACTAGGGCTACTATTAGGAAGTTTACAATTAACAAGCTATGAACAGGAAAAGTACGTTTTGCTGGATTTGCAGAGAGGACAACCGTCATTGCATCCAGGCCGGACTAGTGCGGCTATTGGACAATGTAGCTGCAAGTTGTCTAATTCGGCGGGCGGAAAATTGCACCTGGGAGCTTTGTTCCGAGCCGTATGGCCGAGCAGTTGTTTTTTGAATCGAAGGAAGCTTCGTTCAAAGGCAGCAGGCGAGGCGCTTGCGGGGTAGGCGGCAACGTAGGCCTGCGTTAAAGGCTTTGAGATGGATAGCAACCGAGCTATCTGGCAGCCGTGAGTAGAAGCGGGCGAAGGCAGGGATGCCGAAGCTTGCAGATGCGGCGCAGATACGCAGTCAGGCTGTTCAAGCAGAGTGGGACCGCGATTGAACACACGCCTCTGCAGCATGCAAATGCTGTGGGGGCTTTTTTATATGGACATCCGGCAGCCAGCAAGGCAGGACTAAGGAGCTGCGAGGAAATTAGCGGTACTTCATTTCGTCGCAGTCTCCAAGAGGGGCAGCGGCCTGCTGGCTTGAGAGGAGATAAGCTGATGTTTCGCCATATTCGTTCAGATATTGAAGCGGTATTTGAAAATGATCCGGCCGCCAGAAGTCGATTTGAGGTCGTCTTCACTTATTCCGGCCTGCATGCGATTTGGGCGCATCGGGCGGCGCATTATTTTTTTCGTCACAAATGGTTTACGGTTGCGCGTATCATATCCCAATTCAGTCGTTTTATGACGGGCATTGAAATTCATCCAGGGGCCACGATCGGCGAGCGGCTGTTTATTGACCACGGTATGGGCATTGTCATCGGCGAAACATGCGAAATTGGCAATGATGTCGTCATTTATCAGGGGGTTACGCTTGGCGGAACGGGCAAGGAGAAGGGCAAGCGCCATCCGACCATTGGCAACAATGTCGTCATTGGTTCGGGCTCGAAGGTGCTGGGATCGTTCAAAATTGGCGATAATTCAAATGTAGGCTCGAATGCGGTTGTGCTGCGCGAGGTGCCGCCTAATTGTACGGTTGTTGGCAACCCCGGCAGAGTGGTGAAACGAAATGGCGAGCGGGTGAAGGATAGACTGGAGCACAACCAGCTGCCTGACCCGGTCATTGAAATGCTGCGGGATATGCAAAATGAAATTGATCGTTTGAAAACAGATTTGAGAGAGCTCAGGGAGCCTGTAAATGGAGGGGATTTTCGAAAATGACGCTACATCTGTATAATACATTGACCCGCACGAAGGAAGCTTTTGAATCGCAGGAGCCAGGGAAAGTTAAAATGTACGTATGCGGGCCGACGGTATACGATTATATTCACGTTGGAAATGCAAGGCCGTTTATTTTCTTCGATGTCGTTCGGCGGTATTTGGAGAGCACAGGCTATGAGGTGAATTATGTCGTCAACTTTACGGACGTGGATGATAAGATGATCCGCAAAGCGGAGGAGCTGGGATCTACGGTTCCAGAAGTGGCGGAGACATTTATCGCGGCATTCAATGCGGATCTCGAAGCGCTTGCCGTGCATAAGGCAACACTGAACCCACGCGTAACGGAGCATATTACGGAAATCGTCGATTTTATTCAAGGCCTGCTGGACAAGGACATTGCTTATGAGAGCGAAGGCGATATTTATTTCCGCACTGCCAAGTTCGAGGAATACGGCAAGCTGTCTCATCAAAATCTGGAGGAGCTGCAATTCGGCATCCGGATTGAAGTAGGCGATCGCAAGGAGAGTCCTAAGGATTTTGTGCTGTGGAAAGGCGCAAAGCCGGGCGAGATTTTCTGGGAAACGCCGTGGGGACCGGGCCGTCCAGGCTGGCATATCGAATGCTCGGCAATGGCGCGCAAGCATCTCGGGGACACGCTCGATATTCATGGCGGCGGACAGGACCTGCAGTTCCCGCATCATGAGTGCGAGGTCGCACAGTCGGAAGCATTGACGGGCAAACCGCTGGCGAATTATTGGATGCATAACGGCTATATTAACATTGACAATGTGAAAATTTCCAAATCGCTGGGCAATGGTATTGCGGTGCATGAGCTGGTGAAGCAGGTGAAGCCGCAAGCGATTCGTTATTTTATTTTGTCTGGACATTATCGCAGTCCGCTTAACTTCAACGAAGAAGCGCTAAAGCAAGCGGCAAACAGCGTGGAGCGCATCGCGAACAGCGTGTCCAATTTGCGTCATCGTCTGCAAGTGCTGGAGAGCGAGGGGCAGACGGGAGCTGCGGCGTTCGAGCTTGATGCTCGCTTGGCGGAAATTATGAGCGTGTTTGAGGCGAAAATGGAAGATGATTTCAATACGCCGGATGCGATTACCGCTGTCTTTGATCTGGTTGGCGAGGCGAATCAATATTTGAACCGCACAGATGTGGGCATCGAGGGCGTGCAGGCTTTCCTGGATGTGCTGGAGCAAATGGACGAGGTGCTTGGCCTAATCCCGCCACAATCTGCCGAAGCGGATCTGCTTGATGAGGAAATCGAACAGCTGATTGTCGAAAGAACGGAAGCGCGCCAGTCGAAAAATTGGGCTAGAGCGGACGAAATTCGCGATTTGCTGACAGAGAAAGGCATCGCTCTTGAGGATACGCCGCAAGGCATCCGTTGGCGCCGCCTATGAGTGAGCCGCATAACAGCGAGGCTTTAGCGAACGACTTATTGTTTTACTCGCCTTCGAAAAAAACAAACCTGCTGAACCCCGTTGTGCTCGCCTATGTTGGCGACAGTGTGTTCGAGCTGCTGGTACGTCAATATTTGGTGTCCCTGCCGAACCATAAGCCGCATCATCTGCACCGCGAAGCGACGGGGATCGTTTCGGCAAAAGCGCAGCGGCGGATTTTGCTGGAGCACTGGCAGCCGCTGCTGACGGAGGAAGAGGCAGATGTGGTGCGGCGCGGGCGCAATACGAAATCCGGTGCGCCACCTAAAAATGCTGACCCCGCCGATTACCGTCAAGCTACCGCGCTTGAATGTCTCGTTGGGTATTTATATTATGAAGGCCGCATTCAGCGCTTGCATGAGTTATTCGCCTGTGCGATTGCAGCAAGAGAAGACGGAGAGGAACGGCCGGCACAGCCAGCCGCTCCTTCCGCCGCAGCCAAGAAAACAAAGGAGGGCGAATAATGACTGAAACTAACCCGCAAGATGAAATTATTGCTGGCAAGCATCCCGTACTGGAGGCGCTTCGTTCCGGGCGTGAAATCAATAAAATTTGGATCGCCGAAGGCGCCCAGAAGAGCATGACGCAGCCGATTACGGCAGAGGCGAAAAAGAGCGGAATTATCGTGCAATTTGTCGATAAAAGGAAGCTCGATGGCATGGCCGAAGGCGTGCAGCATCAGGGCGTTATTGCGCAGGCGGCAGCATTTCGCTACGCCGAGATTGAAGAAATATTAGAAGCGGCGCGCAGCCGTAATGAAACGCCTTTTATTTTGCTGCTGGATGAAATTGAGGACCCTCATAATTTGGGCTCTATTTTGCGGACAGCCGAATGTACTGGCGTTCATGGCGTTATTATTCCGAAGCGCCGTGCGGTTGGACTGACAGCAACCGTCTCCAAAACATCGGCGGGAGCGGCTGAATATGTGCCTGTTGCACGCGTGACGAACCTGGCACAAACGATTGATCGGCTGAAGGAAGAAGGCATATGGATAGCGGGTACGGATGTCAGCGCCAAGCAGGAAATTTATTCGATGAAATTCGACATGCCGCTCGCTGTCGTCATCGGCAATGAAGGCAAAGGCATTGGCCGCCTCATCAAAGAAAAATGCGATTTTCTGGTGAAGCTTCCGATGCAGGGCCAGCTTAATTCGCTGAATGCCTCCGTTGCTGCGGGCGTGTTCATGTACGAAGTGGTCAGACAGCGCCGGAGCGTTTAGACATGAAACGGCGTGACGATATTTTGCTGGTGGATGGCTACAACATGATTGGGGCCTGGCCCGTGCTGGAAAAGCTGAAAGCCATCGATCTCGAGGAAGCAAGGGATAAGCTGCTTGATATGCTCGCAGATTATCAGGGCTTTACCGGCATGGCGGTCTATATCATTTTCGATGCGCATCAGGTGCCTGGGCTGGGAGCGACCTTCAAGCATCACAAGCTGACAATTGTGTATACGAAGGAGAAGGAAACAGCGGATGAATGCATTGAGCGTATGGTCGTTGAGCTGTACAAAAAAAGACGCCATTTGTATGTCGCTACTTCTGATCTCGTAGAACAGCATGTCGCTTTCGCTCATGGGGCGCTTCGCCTCTCGGCACGCGAGCTGCTTATTGAAATTGAGCAGAACCGCAAGCAAATTGAGCTTACGCTGATGGAAGAAACGAAGAGCCGCCGCAATACGGTAGACAATAGTCTCAGCCTTGAAATTCGCACGCAGCTGGAAAGGCTTAGGCGAGGCGAGAAATGATGGGGCGCACGAAGGCGGCGGTGAATTATTTTTGGATGTATCTGTAAAAAATTCGACACCTAGAATCGGTTTTGTTATCGGATCGGGGTCTAAATCGGTTGACGTTGTCAGGTTACATAATGTATACTGGCTCTATATTTGCTGGCTATGAATCTAGCGGCGTACGCCTTGCAGGCCGGAGGGATAGTTTGTGAGCATCGACCTCAAAGAATGGAGTACGCTCGAATATGACTGCAGTACGGACGAGGAAATCGTAGAAGCGAGTCGCAATGGCGACAGTCTGGCGCTCGAATATTTGATTAACAAATATAAGAATTTTGTTCGAGCTAAAGCACGCTCTTATTTTCTTATCGGTGCGGACCGGGAAGATATTGTGCAGGAAGGCATGATCGGACTGTATAAGTCTATTCGCGACTTTAAAGGGGACAAGCTCGCAAGCTTTAAAGCATTTGCAGAGCTGTGCATTACGCGGCAGATTATAACGGCGATTAAGACGGCCACCAGGCAGAAGCATATCCCGCTCAATTCCTATGTCTCGCTCGATAAGCCGATATACGATGAAGATTCCGATCGTACTTTACTTGATGTCATATGCGGGACCCGGGTATCAGACCCGGAAGAGTTGATCATTAACCAGGAAGAGTTTAGCGGTCTGGAAGACAAAATGTCCGAGATTTTGAGTGATCTTGAACGCAAGGTGCTCATGCTTTATTTGGACGGAAGATCCTATCAGGAAATAGCAGTTGATCTGGATCGTCATGTGAAGTCTATTGATAATGCACTACAGCGCGTGAAGCGGAAGCTGGAACGTTATTTGGAAGTCCGGGACATAAGCGGGTAATAGTGTCATCATACTTATAACTTAAGTGAGAATGCAGAAGCTGTCCTTTTCTCTGTAATTGTAGAAGAGGATGGCTTCATTTCCGTTTTAAAAGGGAAAATACTGCCTATACTTGTAGAAACAGGGCGGACCCGATGCCGCCTTGCTTCCAGCTTTTGTACAAGCTCGCATTCTATCTTTTACATTGACATCCAGTATGTCGTGTGATAAAGTGTTCGGGTAGGCCTAAATATGAGGTTTTTTTTCGTGTTGGCCTGCATTTCATCTTGAGGTACTGCATGTTTCAGGGTGAACAGGTATTTAGTAGCAGTTCGGGAGGTGTAATTCAATGCGGGTTATTATCACGTTGGCATGCACAAACTGCAAACAGAGAAACTATGCGAGCAGCAAGAACAAACGCAATCACCCCGACCGCATCGAGTTGAAGAAGTTTTGCAAGTTCTGTAACGAGCAGACTCCTCATCGCGAGACGAGATAGTCAAATGGAGGTGTGACCGTGGCATTTTTGGCTAAAGTGAAGCAAAGCTTCGGAACAACGTTTGGTTTCTTTGCTGACAGCTGGGCAGAACTGAAGAAGGTTCGTTGGCCAAACCGTAAAGAGTTGACAAGCTATTCAATCGTTGTCGTTTTGACGATTACGGCTGTGACGATTTACTTTTGGCTTCTTGACATCGGGATCTCGTCTCTAGTTGAACTGATTGTTTAAGAAGGGTCCAAAGGTGAATTGAAATGGAAAAAAGATGGTATGTCGTACACACTTACGCCGGTTATGAGAACAAAGTAAAAGCCAATTTGGAACGCCGTTTGGAATCGATGGGCATGGAAGACAAGATCTTCCGCGTACTTGTTCCGATGGAAGAAGAAGTGGTCGAGAAGGACGGCAAGAAAAAAACCGTTCAACGTAAAGTTTATCCAGGCTACGTCCTCGTAGAAATGGTTCAAACTGACGATTCTTGGTATGTCGTTCGTAATACGCCGGGTGTTACAGGATTCGTAGGATCGACAGGATCAGGCTCGAAGCCGATCGCTCTTATGCCAGACGAAGTCGAACAGATTTTGAAGCATATGGGTATGGAGGAACCGAAGCCGAAGATCGAATTCGATCTGAAGGAAACTGTACGGGTCAAGGAAGGTCCGTTCGCGGATTTCGTTGGTACAGTGGAAGAAATTTTGCTGGACAAAGCGAAGCTCAAGGTTCATGTCAACATGTTTGGCAGAGAAACGCCAGTTGAGTTGGATTATACTCAAGTGGAGAAGATCTAGTTCCGGTATTTCTGTAGGAGCCCAGCACTCTAGGGTGGATGCAGAAACGCCAAACTCGTTAGTTGTATGTTGTGGATTACCAGGGTAAGGAGGTGTATAGTCATGGCTAAGAAAGTCATCAAGATGGTCAAACTGCAAGTTCCTGCAGGTAAAGCGAATCCAGCTCCACCAATCGGTCCGGCGCTCGGTCAAGCAGGCGTTAACATTATGGCGTTCTGTAAAGAGTTTAACGCTCGTACAGCAGATCAAGCAGGTTTGATTATTCCGGTTGTTATTTCCGTATTTGAGGATCGTTCATTCACATTCGAAACTAAAACTCCACCGGCAGCAGTATTGCTCCGCGTAGCAGCAGGTATCGAAAAAGGATCAGGCGAGCCGAACAAGAAGAAAGTAGCTACCGTTAATCGTGCTAAGGTCCGTGAAATCGCGGAACAAAAAATGCCCGACTTGAATGCAGCTTCCGTTGAAGCAGCAATGCTTATGATCGAAGGTACTGCACGCAGCATGGGCGTTACAATCGTTGACTAATTGCGTTTGATCCGTTAGGATAACAAACGAAGGGCTGACTGTTACAAGGATGCTCGGACTGTGAAGCTTAGGCTTCACTGTGGGAGGATTTTCCCTAGGAGGATTTTCCGCTAAAACCACTTGAGGAGGATATTTACAATGGCTAAACATGGCAAGAAGTATGTAGAAGCTTCCAAGCTGATCGATAGCGAAGCGACTTACGAGTCGTTAGAAGCGATTGAGCTTGTGAAAAAAGCAGCAACAGCTAAATTCGACGAATCCGTTGAAGTTGCTGTACGTCTGGGTGTAGACCCTCGTAAACAAGACCAAGCAGTGCGCGGCGTCGTTGTACTTCCGCACGGTACTGGTAAAACTAAACGCGTCCTCGTATTCGCAAAAGGCGAAAAAGCGAAGGAAGCAGAAGCTGCTGGCGCTGATTTTGTCGGCGACGCAGACATGATTAACAAAATCCAACAAGGCTGGTTCGATTTCGACGTTTGCGTAGCAACGCCGGATATGATGGCTGAAGTTGGTAAACTTGGTCGTATTCTCGGTGGTAAAGGCTTGATGCCTAACCCTAAAGCCGGCACAGTAACGTTTGACGTTTCTAAAGCCGTGCAAGAGATTAAAGCCGGTAAAATTGAATACCGTCTGGATAAAGCTGGTCAAATCCATGCTCCAATCGGTAAAGTATCCTTTGATGCTGAGAAGCTTGATGCTAACCTTCGCGCTCTTGTAGAAGCTTTGGTTCGTGCTAAACCAGCTGCAGCTAAAGGTGTATACTTGAAAAACATCGCCGTTTCCTCGACAATGGGCCCTGGCGCTCGCGTCTCCGCTGCTAGCTACCGCTAATAGCAAGGAACGGAACTAAAATCGAACACGCATACCGTAGACAGTAGGTGCCGAAAGGCTTAATTTCCTACCGAGGTGTTATGATAAAGCGTTTGGGTGCGGCCTTGGGTCGTACTAACGAACCATCATGGCCTTCGCTACTTAATAGCGGAGGCTTTTCTCATGCATCGCGGCAAGAGATCTGACTCGTCAAATAACGGAATGTACAAATAATACAGGAGGTGTACAGTTTGGCAAACGCAAAAATCATCCAAGAGAAACAACAAGCGGTTGAAGTTATTACAGCAAAGCTTCGTGATAGCTCCAGCACTGTCGTTGCCGATTATCGCGGATTGAACGTTGCGCAAGTTACAGAACTTCGCAAACAACTGCGTGAGGCTGGCATCGAGTTTCAAGTTCTGAAAAACTCGCTAGTTCGCCGTGCTACTGAAGCAGCTGGTCTTTCTGAGTTGAACGACATTCTAACTGGACCGACAGCTATTGCTTTCGGTAATGAAGATGCAGTTGCTCCAGCAAAAATTCTTAATGATTTCGCTAAAAAGAACGACGCTCTGAAACTTAAAGGCGGCGTTGTTGAAGGTAAAATCGTTGATATGGATCAAATCAAAGCGCTGGCGGAACTTCCGTCCCGCGATGGATTGCTTTCCATGCTCCTCAGCGTATTGCAAGCCCCAGTGCGCAACTTCGCGCTTGCGGTTAAAGCAGTTGGCGAGCAAAAAGAAGCTCAAGCTTAATTTTTTTTACACGTATCGAATCTGCTGCTCGTTTAAACTTGCAGCTTAAAAAAAACTAAAACCACTTCTGGAGGTATAACCATGTCTAAAGATCAAATCTTGGAAGCCATTAAAGTTATGACCGTTCTTGAACTGAACGATCTTGTTAAAGCAATCGAAGAAGAATTCGGCGTTACTGCTGCTGCTCCTGTAGCTGCTGTTGGCGGCGGCGCAGCTGTTGAAGCTGAGCAAACTGAATTCACTGTTATCCTTAACAACGCTGGTGCTTCCAAAATCAACGTTATCAAAGTCGTTCGCGAAATCACAGGTCTTGGCCTGAAAGAAGCGAAAGATCTGGTTGATAGCGCTCCTAAAGCAATCAAAGAAAACGTTGCTAAAGAAGAAGCAGAAGCAGTTAAAGCTAAGCTTGAAGAAGCTGGCGCAGCTGTAGAAGTTAAGTAATATCTCTTCTTTAGAAGATAGCGGGCCCCTTGAAACGCTACGTTTCAAGGGGTTTGTTCTATGTTTAAATCTATGCATGTATAAGATTCGACTTTATCAGGTCAGGGGGGATTCGCATGTCAGACCATTACTATTCGCCAAGCCCCGGCGTGAAAAATGACCGTCGCATTCATGAAGAACAGCTGCGCGGTATTGCTTTGAAATTTATGACGGATGCTGGCGTTTTTTCGAAAACAGGCGTCGATTATGGCACGCGTGTGCTGCTGAATGCACTGGAGCTGAAGGGCGAACGCAGCGTATTGGATGTCGGGTGCGGATACGGGCCGATCGGTCTTACCATTGCACGGCTTGCTCCGGAAAGCCACGTAACGATGATTGATGTGAATGAAAGAGCGGTAGAGCTATCCAAAGAAAACGCGCACAACAACGGCATAAAGAATATAACGGTTTATCAAAGCGACGTGTATGAAGCGGTTCGGCAGTCCACATTTGATATGATCGTCACTAACCCGCCTATACGGGCCGGGAAAGAGATTGTACATCGTATTTTTGAAGAAGGCTATGAGCTTCTGGCTCCTGGCGGAACGATGTGGGTCGTCATTCAGAAAAAGCAGGGCGCCGCATCAGCGGAAGCGAAGCTTGAGACGTTGTTCAGTGAAGTAATCGAAGTGACGAAAGATAAGGGCTATCGAATTTACAAAGCTGTTAAATGAGTCATTTGATTCCTTGACTTGACTTTCTATATGTGGTAAGATTATAAAATGTCAGCATTAAATTGGGCTAAATCTCTTTAGTCAACTAAAATGTCAAGTACGAATTTTTAGCGCAAAATGCATATAAAATGCGTAGTTGACGTATAATGTTTACATTTTGGGCAAAATTACTTGATATGGATTCTATACGCTTGCGCTGCGTATGGTTGGCTCGTGGAACATGCTCTTTTTTCGAACTATTCGATAAGGGCTTTTCTTTATTTGAATAAGTAAGCAGTTACGCAGTACGTTTCGTTGCTGTGAGACAGACATGAGGGGTGAGGTTAAGTTGGCAGGACAACTTGTTCAGTATGGTCGGCGCACGCGGAGAAGTTATGCCCGAATCAACGAGGTGCTGGAAGTCCCGAACCTGATTGAAATCCAACAAAAATCGTACGAAAAATTCTTGGAAACAGATTTGATTGAGTTATTCCAAGATATTTCGCCGATTCAGGACTTTACGGGCAATCTATCGCTTGAGTTTATCGACTACAGCTTGGGCGAACCGAAATATTCGGTCGATGAATCAAAAGAACGCGATGTGACGTATGCTGCTCCACTACGCGTGAAAGTGCGGCTCTTTAATAAAGAGACTGGCGAAGTGAAGGAACAGGAAGTTTTCATGGGTGACTTCCCGCTGATGACCGAGACCGGCACGTTTATCATTAACGGAGCGGAACGGGTTATTGTCAGCCAATTGGTGCGCTCCCCAAGTGTGTACTTCAGCACGAAGGTTGATAAAAACGGGAAGAAAAACTACACAGCGACCGTTATCCCGAATCGTGGAGCTTGGTTAGAGCTGGAAACGGATGCTAAAGATATTGTCTACGTTCGTATCGACCGCACTCGGAAAATTCCGGTTACGGTACTTTTGCGTTCGTTAGGCTTCGGCACTGACGCTGAAATTTTGGAATTACTCGGCCATGACGAGTATATTCGCAATACGCTTGATAAAGACAACACGGATTCCACCGAGAAAGCGCTGATTGAAATTTATGAGCGCCTTCGTCCAGGTGAGCCGCCTACGCTTGATAACGCGAAGAGCTTGCTCGTAGCACGCTTTTTTGATCCGAAACGCTATGATCTAGCGAATGTAGGACGTTACAAGATTAATAAAAAGCTTCATATCAAAAACCGTCTGTTCAACCAGCGCTTGGCTGAAACGCTTGTCGATCCTTCGACCGGTGAAATCATTGCCGAAGCAGGTCAAATGATTGACCGCCGCTTGTTGGATGACATTTTGGAGAAGCTTGAAACGAATGTCGGTTTCAAAACGTATCACGTCGCCAATGGCGTACTTGATGCAGATAGTATTCCACTGCAAGCAATCAGTGTATTCTCGCCGCTTGACGAATCCAAAGTGATTAAAGTCATCGCGAACGGAATTATTGATAAAGCAGTGAAACATATCACGCCGGCAGATATTATTGCTTCCATTAACTATTTCCTTAACCTGCTTCAAGGTGTAGGAAGCACGGATGACATTGACCACTTGGGTAACCGTCGTCTGCGTTCCGTAGGGGAGCTTTTGCAAAACCAATTCCGTATCGGTTTATCCCGTATGGAAAGAGTTGTGCGTGAACGGATGTCCATTCAAGATGCGAACGCGATTACGCCGCAGGCTCTGATTAACATTCGTCCCGTTATTGCTTCGATTAAAGAGTTCTTCGGATCCTCACAGCTCTCGCAGTTTATGGACCAGACAAATCCGCTTGCTGAACTGACGCACAAACGTCGTCTGTCTGCACTCGGACCCGGCGGTTTGACGCGTGAGCGCGCGGGCTTTGAAGTCCGTGACGTCCATCACTCCCACTATGGGCGGATGTGTCCGATCGAGACGCCAGAGGGACCGAATATCGGTCTGATCAACTCCTTGTCATCTTTTGCCCGCATTAACGAATATGGCTTCATTGAAGCTCCTTATCGTTGGGTAGATGCGAAGACAGGAATTGTAACGGAACAAATTGCCTATTTGACTGCGGATGAAGAAGACAACTATGTAATCGCGCAAGCGAATGCGAAGCTGACTCCAGAAGGCACATTCGAAGAAAGCAGTGTTATCGTTCGTTATAACAAACAAGCCGATAACATCCTTACAATGCCAAGCGAGCGCGTTGACTACATGGACGTATCTCCTAAGCAGGTTGTATCGGTTGCGACGGCGCTTATTCCGTTCTTGGAAAACGATGACTCCAACCGTGCGCTTATGGGTTCCAACATGCAGCGGCAAGCCGTACCTCTCTTGATCCCGAAAGCACCGCTTGTCGGTACGGGTATGGAGCATAAGTCGGCTAAAGACTCCGGTGTATGTATTGTCTCCAAATTTGATGGAATTATTGAACGTGTATCTGCCAATGAAATTTGGCTGCGCCGTGTGGAACAAATTGACGGCAAGTCGGTTACTGGCGATCTCGTTAAACATAAGCTTCACAAGTTTACGCGTTCCAACCAAGGAACATGCATTAACCAGCGTCCGCTTGTGCACAAAGGCGATGTCATCCAAAAAGGCGATATTCTCGCTGATGGACCGTCGACTGAGCAAGGCGAATTGGCACTGGGCCGCAACGTGGTCGTTGCCTTTATGACATGGGAAGGCTACAACTATGAGGATGCTATCCTTCTTAGTGAAAAGCTTGTTAAAGAAGACGTTTATACCTCGATTCACATTGAGGAATATGAGTCGGAAGCCCGTGATACGAAGCTTGGACCAGAAGAAATTACTCGCGACATTCCGAATGTCGGCGAAGAAGCACTGAAAAATCTCGACGAGCGCGGTATTATCCGTGTCGGTGCAGAAATCAGTGCAGGAGATATTCTCGTTGGTAAAGTAACACCTAAAGGTGTAACGGAACTGACAGCTGAAGAGCGTCTTCTTCATGCGATTTTCGGTGAAAAAGCTCGTGAAGTAAGAGATACTTCGCTTCGCGTACCGCATGGTACCGACGGAATTGTTGTGGACGTAAAAGTATTTACCCGTGAGAACGGCGATGAGCTGCCTCCTGGTGTAAATCAACTTGTTCGTGCTTATATCGCTCAAAAACGGAAAATTTCCGAGGGTGATAAAATGGCCGGACGTCACGGTAATAAAGGGGTTATTGCCCGTATTATGCCGGAAGAAGATATGCCTTTCCTGCCAGATGGCACACCAGTAGAAGTTGTCCTCAACCCACTGGGCGTACCTTCCCGTATGAACATCGGCCAAGCGCTGGAAGTTCACTTGGGTCTCGCTTGTAAACGTCTTGGCTTGCATGCTGCGACGCCAGTATTTGACGGCGCGCGGGAGAATGACGTTTTTGATGCAATGGAAGAAGCAGGCATGCAGCGTAATGGTAAGACTGTACTTTATGATGGCCGTACGGGTGAAAACTTTGAACGTGAAGTTACCGTTGGCGTCATGTACATGATCAAACTTGCGCACATGGTTGACGATAAAATCCATGCTCGTTCCACAGGTCCTTACTCGCTCGTTACGCAGCAGCCATTGGGTGGTAAAGCTCAATTCGGCGGACAGCGTTTCGGTGAGATGGAGGTATGGGCGCTTGAAGCATATGGTGCTGCTTATACCTTGCAAGAAATTCTTACAGTCAAATCCGATGACGTTGTTGGTCGTGTGAAGACGTATGAGTCGATTGTTAAGGGCGAGAACGTACCAGAGCCGGGCGTACCAGAGTCATTCAAAGTACTGATCAAAGAGCTTCAAAGTTTGGGTATGGATGTTAAAATCCTAACCGAAAATGAAGAAGAGATCGAGCTGAGAGAGTCGGATGACGATGATGACGCAGCAGGAGATAAGCTTAATCTTAATTTAGAGGGCACTGAAGTAGGCGCTCTTGAATAAAAACCTAGCCCAGCTGCGTGTACGCTTCTAGCGAATACGCAGCCGCTAGTATGCATGAAATAGCCATACATGACGAAGGAGGGTTGCTCCTTGTTGGACGTGAACAACTTCGAGTATATGAAAATTGGGCTTGCCTCGCCTGAGAAAATTCGTTCCTGGTCCCGCGGAGAAGTTAAAAAACCGGAAACGATCAACTATAGGACGTTAAAACCGGAGAAGGAAGGCCTCTTCTGCGAGAAAATTTTTGGTCCGACCAAAGACTGGGAGTGTCACTGCGGCAAGTACAAGCGTGTTCGCTATAAAGGCGTCGTCTGTGATCGCTGTGGCGTTGAAGTAACACGTGCGAAAGTTCGCCGTGAGCGTATGGGACATATTGAGCTTGCAGCTCCTGTATCCCATATCTGGTATTTCAAAGGGATTCCTAGCCGCATGGGCTTGGCACTGGATATGTCGCCTCGTTCGCTTGAGGAGATCATCTACTTTGCATCTTATGTTGTAACTGATCCTGGTGATACGCCGCTGGAGAAAAAGCAGCTGCTTTCCGAAAAGGAATACCGCAGCTACCGTGAGAAATATGGCTACGGCTTCCATGCTGGAATGGGTGCTGAGGCAGTCAAAAAACTGCTGCAGGACATTGAAGTGGAGAAAGAGCTGGAACAGCTAAAAGAAGAGCTTCGTACGGCTCAGGGCCAACGCCGTAACCGTGCGATCAAGCGTCTTGAAGTCATTGAAGCATTCCGCAACTCCGGCAATGAGCCGGAATGGATGATTCTTGATGTGCTTCCAGTTATCCCTCCTGAGCTTCGCCCGATGGTACAACTGGACGGCGGACGTTTTGCGACGTCTGACCTTAATGACCTGTACCGTCGTGTAATCAACCGTAACAACCGTCTGAAGCGTCTGCTTGATCTGGGTGCTCCTGACATTATCGTGCAAAATGAAAAACGTATGCTTCAAGAAGCAGTTGATGCGCTGATTGATAACGGCCGTCGTGGTCGTCCAGTGACTGGACCGGGTAACCGTCCGCTCAAATCGCTCAGCCATATGCTGAAAGGTAAGCAAGGACGTTTCCGTCAAAACTTGCTCGGTAAACGTGTCGATTACTCTGGCCGTTCCGTTATCGTAGTAGGACCGAACCTGAAGATGTTCCAATGCGGACTTCCGAAGGAAATGGCGCTTGAGCTGTTTAAGCCATTCGTTATGAAAGAACTCGTCAACAAAGGACTTGCGCACAACATTAAGAGCGCGAAGCGCAAAGTTGAGCGCGTAAGCCCTGAAGTATGGGATGTTCTGGAAGAAGTAATTAAGGAGCACCCGGTTCTTCTTAACCGTGCCCCGACCCTTCACAGACTCGGTATCCAAGCATTTGAGCCGATTTTGGTTGAAGGCCGCGCCATCAAGCTTCACCCGCTCGTATGTACCGCTTATAACGCGGATTTCGACGGTGACCAAATGGCCGTTCACGTTCCATTGTCTGCAGAAGCACAAGCGGAAGCTCGCTTGCTTATGCTTGCATCGGGCAACATTTTGAACCCTAAAGACGGCAAGCCAGTCGTTACGCCTTCCCAGGATATGGTTCTCGGCAGTTACTATCTGACGATGGACAACAAGGAAGCGCATGGTACGGGTTCGGTGTTTGCAACGGTGAATGAAGCGGTATCGGCGTACCAACGCGGTATTGTTTCGCTGCATGCACGGATCTTTATTCCGGTGAAAGTTTTGAAAAAGACAGTGTTCACCGAAAAACAACAGCAGTCGTTAATGTCAACGACGGTTGGTAAAGTTATTTTTAACGAAATTTTCCCGGAGGATTTCCCGTATATCAACGAGGCTACGAAAACGAACCTGTTGAACGGAACGCCGGATAAATATTTTGTATACGAAAAAGGCAGTGATTTGAAAAAAATCATTGAAGAATTGCCGATAGCAGGCGGTGTTGGTAAAGATTATCTCGGTAACATTATTGCTGAGTGCTTCAGAAACTACCATACGACGCTGACGGCTGTCATCCTTGACCGTATCAAGCAGCTTGGCTTCACTTACTCCACGCGTGCGGGTATTACGATCGCCGTATCAGACGTTATCGTGCCGCCGGAGAAAACAGAGCTTCTTAAGAAGTCAGATGATCAGGTTGCTATCGTTATGAATCAGTACCGTCGTGGTCTGATTACGAACGAAGAGCGTTATGACCGGATTATTAGCATTTGGAGCAAATGTAAAGACGAACTGACGGAAATTTTGATGAAGTCCATGGATCGTTACAACAACATTATGCTCATGGTTGACTCGAAAGCACGGGGTAACAAATCGCAAATTACCCAGCTGGGCGGTATGCGTGGTCTGATGGCCAATCCATCGGGCCGGATTATCGAGTTGCCAATTAAATCGAACTTCCGTGAAGGTCTGACGGTACTCGAGTACTTCATCTCGACGCATGGCGCGCGGAAAGGTCTCGCGGATACAGCTCTTCGTACAGCTGACTCCGGTTACCTGACTCGTAGGCTCGTTGACGTTGCACAAGATGTTATCGTTCGTGAAGAAGATTGCGGAACCGATAAAGGCTTCTCAGTCAGCAAAATTCAAGACGGTAAAGAGGTTATTGAGGATCTCTACGATCGTATTGAAGGCCGTTACGCTTTCGAGACGGTTCGTCATCCGAAGACTGGCGAAGTTATCGTCAGCCGCAACGATCTGATCGACTCGAACAGAGCCGATGCGATTATTGATGCAGGTATTGAGAAGCTGCAAATCCGTTCCGTGCTTAGCTGCCGCGCTCGTCATGGCGTATGTAAAACTTGTTATGGCCGTAACCTGGCGACAGGCAAGCATGTTGAAATCGGTGAAGCAGTCGGTATCATTGCTGCTCAATCCATCGGTGAGCCAGGAACACAGCTCACAATGCGTACATTCCATACCGGCGGTGTAGCCGGAGACGATATTACGCAAGGTTTGCCGCGTATCCAGGAGCTTTTCGAGGCGCGTAATCCGAAAGGTCAAGCGATTATCACCGAGCTTGATGGTGTGGTCAAAGAAATTCGTGAAGCGAAGGATCGCCGTGAAATCGAAGTTCAAGGTGAAGCGGAATCCAAAACTTATGCGATCACTTACGGTTCGCGTATCCGTGTTGTAAAAGGTCAGCATCTTGAAGCCGGCGACGAGCTGACAGATGGTTCGATTGACCCTAAAGATATGCTTCGGATTAAAGGTATCCGTGGCGTTCAAAACTATATTTTGCAGGAAGTACAGCGCGTCTACCGGAACCAAGGGGTAGAAATCAATGACAAGCACATTGAAGTCATGGTTAAGCAAATGCTCCGCAAAATCCGTATCGTTGATGCGGGAGAAACGAAGCTTCTGCCAGGCGCATTCGTAGACATTCATGAATATGAATCTGCCAACCGCGAAGCGATCTTTGCTGATAAAGAGCCAGCAGTAGCGAAACCGGTATTGCTCGGTATTACGAAAGCGTCTCTTGAGACGGATTCGTTCTTGTCTGCAGCTTCTTTCCAAGAAACGACTCGCGTCTTGACTGACGCTGCTATTAAAGGCAAGGTCGATCAGTTGCTTGGTCTGAAGGAAAATGTTATTATCGGTAAGTTGATTCCGGCTGGTACGGGTATGCCGCGTTATCGCAATATCCGTCTGGTAGGTCTTGAGGATGAGCAGGAAACTGTTGTAAACCAAGGCGAACTAGAATCAGAAGCAGTTACCGTTGACTAAAGCTTGAAGCATGCATGCGGCGGCGGCCTCCCCTAGTAAGTGAGGGGAAGCTGCCTGCGTATGCGTACATCGAGGCTGGGCAGCTTTTCAGAAGAGATAATGACTAACATTTGCAGCTTTTCTGATAAAGCTACTTGACACTCTAGGTGTACAGGTGATACTATATCGAAGTGTGCCTAATTGTGTGATCTTCTACCGCTAAAGGATAGGTGATTCCATGCAGTTTAAAGTTGGCGCGAAACAGACGACGAAGATGCTTGAGCAAGATAAAGCAATCGAAGTCTACATTGCTCAAGATGCAGATCCACGAATGATAGAGAATGTACTTCATTTGTGTGAGCGGTCGAGTATCCCGGTCAAATGGGTAGAAACGATGCAAGACCTTGGGAAAACCTGTGGAATTGATGTCGGAGCTGCTACGGCAGCGCTCGTAACCGATGATGAATAAAGGAAAAAAGCATTTTTGCTGGTGCAACTTCAACGTGATGATGGACTGGTAAGAATTTTTATTTGTTCTTTTATGAACCACCTGGATCTGTGGGCTTTAAAATTAGGTGTAATGTCTACCATATTAAATGACATGAATAACGGAAGGGGGTGGCAACATGCCAACAATTAACCAGCTAGTCCGTAAAGGACGCCAAGCTAAAGTCGTAAAATCGAAATCGCCAGCTTTGCAAAAAGGTTTCAACGCCTTGAAACGTGAAGCTACAAACATCAGTGCTCCGCAAAAACGCGGTGTGTGCACTCGTGTAGGTACAATGACTCCGAAAAAACCGAACTCTGCACTTCGTAAATACGCGCGTGTACGTTTGACTAACCGCGTAGAAGTTACAGCTTACATTCCGGGTATCGGACATAACCTTCAAGAGCACAGTGTCGTATTGATTCGTGGCGGACGGGTAAAAGACCTTCCGGGTGTACGTTATCATATCGTTCGCGGCGCTTTGGATACAGCGGGTGTTAACAACCGTAACCAAGCTCGTTCGAAATACGGTGCTAAACGTCCTAAAGTTAAAAAGTAAGAATCGCTTGACTACTAATGAAATTATCATTCAAGAAAGGGGGACTTTCTCATGCCACGCAAAGGTCCTGTAACAAAACGCGATGTGCTTCCGGATCCGGTTTACAATAGCAAACTGGTAACGAGACTCATCAACCGCATTATGATCGACGGTAAACGCGGTACAGCACAAACACTGTTGTACGATGCATTCAAACTGATCCAAGAACGCACGGGTAAAGATCCGATGGAAGTGTTCGAAGCAGCTTTGAAAAATATCATGCCAGTACTTGAGGTTAAAGCACGCCGTGTCGGCGGTGCCAACTATCAAGTGCCGATCGAAGTTAAACCTGAGCGCCGTACATCTCTTGGTCTCCGTTGGCTCGTGAACTACTCACGTAACCGCGGTGAGAAAACGATGGTAGAGCGTTTGGCTGCTGAAATTACTGATGCTTCCAATAACACTGGCGCATCCGTTAAGAAGCGCGAAGATACACACAAAATGGCAGAAGCGAACAGAGCGTTTGCTCACTACCGTTGGTAGGATTCGGCTAACGCTGAATCAACAAATAATCTCATTTAATGAGAGGAGATCAGTTCATGGCTAGAGAGTTCTCCTTGAAAAATACACGGAATATCGGGATTATGGCGCATATCGATGCGGGTAAAACCACTACAACTGAGCGTATCTTGTTCTACACAGGCCGTACTCACAAAATCGGAGAGGTGCATGAAGGCGCCGCTACGATGGACTGGATGGAACAAGAGCAAGAGCGCGGTATTACGATTACGTCTGCCGCGACGACTGCTCAATGGGATGGTCACCGTATCAATATCATCGATACCCCGGGACACGTTGACTTCACAGTAGAAGTTGAACGTTCCCTCCGCGTATTGGACGGGGCAGTTGGCGTTTTCAGTGCAAAAGAAGGCGTTGAGCCTCAGTCCGAAACCGTATGGCGTCAAGCAGACCGTTACGGTGTACCTCGGATCGCTTATATCAACAAAATGGACATTATCGGTGCAGACTTCTTGAACGTTATCAAGGATATGCGCGAGCGTCTACAAGCAAATGCTGTTGCGATTCAAATTCCGATTGGCGCTGAAAGTGATTTCGTAGGCGTTATCGATATCGTTGAACGCGTAGCATACAAATACAAAGATGATCTCGGAAAAGACCCTGAGAAAATCGAAATTCCTTCTGAGTACGCCGACCAAGTCGAAGAACTCCGTACGGAATTGATCGAGAAAGTTGCCGAGCTGGACGAAGAATTAACGATGAAATATCTGGAAGGCGAAGAAATTACGATTCCAGAAATTAAAGCAGCGCTTCGTAAAGGCGTTTGTGAAGTTAAAATCTTCCCAGTTATCGTTGGCTCCTCGTACCGCAATAAAGGCGTTCAAATGATGTTGGATGCTGTTGTTGACTACCTTCCATCGCCACTTGATGTACCAGCTATTAAAGGTATGCTTGATGACGGTAGCGAGGAAATTCGTCAATCTTCAGATTCAGAACCGTTCTCGGCTCTGGCATTCAAAATTATGACGGACCCTTATGTAGGTAGATTGACGTTCTTCCGTGTGTATTCTGGCGTCCTGAAATCCGGTTCATATGTTCTGAATGGTACAAAGAACAAACGTGAGCGGATTGGTCGGATTCTGCAAATGCATGCGAACAGCCGTCAAGAAATTTCCGAAGTTTACTCCGGAGATATCGCAGCTGCAGTTGGTTTGAAAGATACCATTACAGGCGATACACTTTGCGATGAGAAACATCCGATTATTCTTGAATCTATGAATTTCCCTGAGCCAGTTATCTCGGTTGCTATCGAACCAAAAACGAAAGCTGACCAAGACAAACTCGGTATCGCGATTTCCAAGCTTGCGGAAGAAGATCCTACATTCCGTGCGCATACGGATGAAGAAACAAACCAAACGATTATCTCTGGTATGGGTGAGCTTCACCTTGAGATTCTAGTTGACCGTATGCTTCGTGAATTTAAGGTTGAGACAAACGTTGGTAAGCCTCAAGTTGCTTATCGTGAGACGTTCCGTCAAGCTGCAAAAGTCGAAGGTAAATTCGTACGTCAATCCGGTGGTAAAGGTCAATATGGCCATTGCTGGGTTGAATTCGTTCCACAAGAGCCGGGTGACGGTTTCGTGTTCGAGAACAAAGTTGTGGGTGGATCGATTCCTCGTGAATTTATCGCTCCAATCCAAGCTGGTATCGAAGAGTCGATGAAAAACGGCGTTATCGCTGGCTTCCCGCTCGTTGATGTTAAAGCGATTGTTTTCGACGGATCTTATCATGATGTTGACTCCTCGGAGATGGCGTTTAAAATTGCAGGTTCGATGGCGCTTAAAGCTGCCAAAGAAAAATGTAAGCCAGTTCTGCTTGAGCCAATCATGAAAGTTGAAGTTACTGTTCCTGAAGAGTACATGGGCGATGTAATGGGTATGTTGAACTCCCGTCGTGGTCGCATTGAAGGTATGGATACTCGCGCAGGTGCGCAAATTATCCGTGCTAAGGTGCCTCTCTCCGAGATGTTTGGCTATTCCACAACACTTCGTTCCGGTACACAAGGACGCGGCGTATTCTCGATGGAGCTTTCTCATTATGAAGAAGTTCCTAAATCGATTGCTGAAGAGATTATCGCTAAAAACAAAGGCGAATAATTTTTGCCTTTGTCTAGGTTGGTCTTTTTTACTCCGGTTGGCATTACAGCTTGCTAAGCAAGCAAGTGCTCAGCCACTATATAAAACCTTTTAAATATTGAGGAGGATTAAGTTCAATGGGAAAAGCTAAATTTGAACGTAACAAACCGCACGTTAATATCGGTACTATTGGTCACGTCGATCACGGTAAAACGACTCTGACTGCAGCAATCACTACTGTACTTTCCAAAAAATACGGCGGTGCTGCTATCGCTTTTGACCAAATCGACAAAGCTCCAGAAGAGCGCGAGCGTGGTATCACGATCTCGACAGCTCACGTTGAGTATGAGACGCCAGCTCGTCACTACGCTCACGTTGACTGCCCAGGTCACGCCGACTATGTAAAAAACATGATCACTGGTGCTGCACAAATGGACGGAGCAATCCTGGTAGTTTCCGCAGCTGATGGTCCTATGCCACAAACTCGTGAGCACATCTTGCTGTCCAAGCAAGTTGGCGTTCCTTACATCGTTGTATTCCTGAACAAATGCGACATGGTTGAAGACGAAGAGCTTCTTGAACTGGTTGAGATGGAAGTTCGCGACCTTCTTTCCGAGTATGAGTTCCCAGGCGACGACACTCCAATCATCCGCGGTGCTGCTCGTGAAGCTCTGCAAAACCCAGAAGGTCCTTGGGCTGACAAAATCATCGAGCTCTTCGAGCAAGTTGATACTTACATCCCAACTCCTGAGCGCGATGTTGCGAAACCTTTCCTTATGCCTGTCGAGGACGTTTTCACAATCACTGGCCGTGGTACAGTAGCAACTGGCCGTGTTGAGCGTGGCGTTATCAAAGTAGGCGACGAGATCGAAATTATCGGTCTTGCTGAAGAGTCCCGCAAATCCGTAGTAACAGGCGTTGAAATGTTCCGTAAATTGCTTGACTCCGCTCAAGCAGGCGACAACGTTGGCGCATTGCTTCGTGGTGTAGACCGTAAAGATATTGAGCGTGGACAAGTATTGGCTAAACCGGGTTCGGTTAAACCACACACTAACTTCACTGCACAAATCTACGTTCTGACTAAAGAAGAGGGTGGCCGTCACAAGCCTTTCTTCACTGGATACCGTCCACAGTTCTACTTCCGTACAACTGACGTTACTGGTATCATCAACCTGCCAGAAGGTACTGAAATGGTTATGCCTGGCGACAACATCACAGTTACTGTTGAGCTTATCGCTCCTATCGCGGTTGAAGAGGGAACTCGTTTCTCCATCCGTGAAGGCGGCCGTACTGTAGGCGCTGGCGCTGTAGCAACTATCCAAAAATAATCGCGTGCGGCTTTAAGCCGCGCACGAATCAAACCTCTCACTTCGGTGAGAGGTTTTTTAATTTCCATGGACAAGTCATTGACGGCGCTGCTGTATCGCCTTTAATATGAGATAAGAGTATAGAGCTGCGATAGAAGGAAACCTTACGGGAACGTAAGACAGAAGCAGCTTATTATGTAGGGGAGGTTTTAGAGAAGATGAAGAAAAATATGTGGGTAGGATTAATGCTGGTACTCGTTTTGGTCATTTCGGCATGTGGGGGCAGCAAAGGAAACGGCAATACAGGAGAACAGGCTTCAACTGCACCAAGCAGCTCTGCTGAAGCAACGGACAGTGGGGCGAAAGAAAATTATAAAATTTCGATTTCACAGTATGTAGAGCATCCGTCGCTTGATGCGACAAGAGAAGGATTTATTGCTGCCTTGAAGGATGCAGGCTTGGTTGAAGGACAAAATCTGACCATTGATTTCAATACGGCGCAAGCAGATCAAGCGAACAATCAAACGTTGGCACAAAAGATTGCGGCGGATAAAAGTGATTTGGCGTTAGGTATTGCTACACCGTCAGCACAAGCGCTAGTGAAAGAAGTGACTGATCGTCCTGTGCTTTTCGCAGCGGTTACCGATCCGATTGATGCGAAGCTCGTTACAAACCTTGATGCGCCAGGCGGTCTTGTGTCTGGAGCGTCCGATACAAATCCTGCGGCGATTACAGAGCTAATGGACTTTGCAGCTGCTAATTTCCCGAAAGTGAAAAATGTTGGCCTTGTCATTAATGAAGGTGAGCCTAATGCAGTTGTAATGGCTAAAATTGCAGAAGAAGCGCTTGCTAAGCATGATATTAAGCTCGTTCGTGCAGCTGTGAGCAACACATCAGAAGTACAGCAGGCTGCAGCTTCCCTTGTGGGTAAGGTAGACGCATTGTATATTACGTTGGATAATTCAGTAGTGAGCAGTTTGGATACACTGATTAAAGTAGCTAATGATAATGATCTTCCGTTTTTTGCGAGTGATCGCGATACGGTTGAGCGCGGCGCCTTTGCGACAATTGGCTTCAAATATTATGACCATGGTTACCAAGTAGGCCAAATGGCTGTGGATATTTTGAAAAATGGCAAGAAGCCGGGCGAAATGAAAGTAACTGTGCCGGACAAGCTGGATCTTATTTTGAACATGAAGGCAGCTAAGGAGCAAGGCATTACAGTAACTGATGAGATGAAAAATCAAGTCAAGGATGCGGCTTCCAACATTATTGAATAGTTTGTAACTTAACGGGCAATTTTTCACAATGTAACGGCTATTGTCGCCATTAGACGGCAGTAGCCGTTTACAATTCCCCCGTTTGCCATGAGGAGGTTCCCTATTGCTTAGTTTGTTGAAATCGATGCCTGGCGCAATTGAGCTCGGCTTAATTTATGCGTTGATGGCGCTTGGCGTCTATATTACGTATCGTATTTTAGATTTTCCCGATTTGACCGTGGAAGGCAGTTTCACTACGGGCGGCGGCATTGCGATGATTTTGATCACGAATGGTGCGTCTCCCTGGGTAGCTACTATTGCTGCTTTTGGTGGTGGTGCGGTGGCGGGAGCCGTTACGGGGCTTTTGCATACAAAAGGTAAAATAAATGGGCTGCTCTCCGGCATAATTATGATGATTGCCCTTTATTCCATTAATCTGCGGATAATGGGCAAGCCGAATGTTTCGGTATATGGTATCGATACGATTTTTACTACCAGCAACGTACTCGTTGTTGTGGTTATCGTTGTTATTGTAACCAAACTGTTGCTCGATTTGTTTCTGCATACCGATTTAGGGCTAAGCCTGCGTGCGACGGGAGATAATGAGCGGATGATTCGGAGCTTTGGCTCCAACACGGAGACAACTAAAATCATCGGTATATCCCTTTCCAATGCGCTTGTTGCTTTGTCTGGCGGGTTATTTGCACAGCAGTCAACTGCTGCTGATATTTCTATGGGGATCGGCGTTATCGTCGTCGGTTTGGCTTCCGTTATTATTGGCGAGGCTATTTTTGGAGCACGGAAAGTCTTTTGGGCGACGCTAGCGGTTGTTCTTGGTTCCATTGTGTATCGGATCATCATTACGATTGCCTATCGGGTCGAGTGGCTCAAAGCTTCTGACTTAAAGCTGATTACAGCGGTAATCGTTATTGTTGCCCTTGTCGTTCCAACCATTCAGAAATCACTTAAACAGAAAAAATTGGCCCGTAAACGCTCAGCAGAGCTGCTAACTGATCCTGTACAACGTGGAGGTGGGCAGTAATGCTGAACATTTCGAAGGTGTCCAAGCTGTTTAATCCAGGGACTGTCGATGAAAAGACAGCTTTAATTGGCATTAATCTTCATCTGAAGCCAGGCGATTTTGTTACGGTCATTGGAAGCAATGGAGCAGGAAAGTCTACTTTAATGAACATTATATCGGGCGTCATGCGTCCGGATGCCGGCAATGTTGAAATTGCTGGGGATAAAATAACGCTGCTTCCCGAGTATAAACGCAGTAAATGGATTGGTAGAGTATTTCAAGATCCGATGGCGGGTACAGCGCCGCGCATGACGATTGAGGAAAATCTGGCCATGGCTTATAAAAGAGGCAAGCCACGTACGTTGCTGCTGGGTGTGACGCCGGCCAAGCGCGCTTTTTTCAAGGAGCAGCTGTCACGTCTCGGTATTGGGCTTGAGAACCGCTTGGGCGCAAAGGTGGGTCTTCTATCCGGTGGAGAGCGGCAGGCGCTTAGCCTGTTGATGGCGACCTATACGAAGCCGCAGATATTGCTGCTTGATGAGCACACGGCTGCACTTGATCCTGCACGTGCAGAGCTGATTACAGCGCTCACGGATTCGCTCGTCCACGAGATGAAGCTGACGACGCTGATGGTGACGCATAATATGGAGCAGGCGATCCGCCTAGGCAACCGTCTTATTATGATGGACAAGGGCCGTATCATTCTCGATGTAAATGAGCAGCGCAAGAAGGAGCTAACGGTAGCACAGCTGCTTAACGAATTTGAGCAAATTAGCGGCAAGAAGCTGGCCGACGATCGGATTGTGCTAGGTTAATAGGTATAGAGAGTGGAGCGGAGTAACACGTTAGCAATAAAGCATGGAAGATCGCTTTTCTGCCGGGTCATGGGTGAAAGCTTGCCAATGTACTGACAGAAGTGCGATCTTCTGTTGTTTTAGCGGTATGCAGCCGTTAGATGAAGGTGTTTAGCTGAGTTTCTTCTATATATATATATAAGGCACAGCATTCGTTTTGTTTATGGAGCGGTCTATATGCCGAAGCTAAGAACATAAAAGGACATATATTACTGTTCAAAAAGATAGATGAGCGCTAGTTTTATTGAAAATAGCATGAAAGCAAAGTTCTGCTTGCATTTGCCTATTCATTTCGTTATAATAATGTCTGTTGGTCTGTGACGTTGCGATGATGTGAGAGGTTGCCGACACACCCGGCCCCTTTGCCATGGGGCATGTGCCGGGTTTTCTCATGGAGTATGTCCGATAATAAATTGGGCGATAGAAGGAGGGACTTATATGGCAAAGCAAAAGATTCGTATTCGCTTGAAAGCGTACGATCACAGAATTCTTGATCAATCCGCAGAGAAAATTGTGGAAACTGCAAAACGTTCCGGAGCAAGTGTTTCCGGGCCGATTCCGCTTCCAACGGAAAAGCAAATCATCACCATTCTCCGTGCGGTGCACAAGTACAAGGATTCCAGGGAGCAATTCGAAATGCGTACACATAAACGCTTGATCGACATTGTTAACCCAACGCCGCAAACGGTTGATGCGTTGATGCGCCTGGATTTACCATCCGGTGTAGATATCGAAATCAAACTGTAAAAGCAACACCAGTATATGTGATATAGAAGGGAAATGAGGTGTCAACATGAAAGGTATCTTAGGTAAAAAACTTGGAATGACTCAAGTGTTTACTGCTGAAGGTAACGTAATTCCGGTTACGGTTATCGAAGCTGGACCGTGTGTCGTTTTGCAGAAGAAAGACCAGGAAACTGATGGTTACGAAGCTGTTCAACTCGGTTATGCCGACAAGAAAGAAAGCAGAACTATTAAGCCGGAAATTGGCCACGCTAAAAAAGCGGGAGCTACTCCTAAGCGCTACGTTCGTGAAATTCGCGGCATCCAATTGGGTGACTACGAAGTTGGTCAAGTGGTTAAAGCTGACCTTTTCGCAGAAGGCGAATTCGTTGACGTAACAGGTATTTCTAAAGGTAAAGGCTTTGCCGGCGTTATTAAACGTTGGGGACAAAGCACGGGTCCTATGTCTCACGGTTCCCGTTACCACCGCGGTCCAGGTTCCATGGGTTCGATTCAAGCGAACCGCGTACCGAAAGGCAAACGCCTTCCAGGTCACATGGGTACTGACGCTATCACGATTCAAAAGCTTGAAGTTATTCGCGTAGACGCTGAGCGTAACGTGTTGCTAGTTAAAGGTTCTGTACCAGGTCCTAAAAACGGTTTTGTGAAAGTTAAACTTACCGTTAAGAAATAAATTCTTAGAAGAAAGGAGGAACAATAAATGCCTAAAGTAACATTATACAATGTGAGCGGTTCGCAAGTAGGCGAAGTTGAATTGGCAGATAGCGTATTCGGTATCGAGCCTAACAAACACGTTCTGCACAGCGCTGTTACGCTTCAGCAAGCTGCTGAGCGTGCAGGTACTCACAAAACTAAAGGACGCTCTGAAGTACGTGGTGGCGGTCGTAAGCCTTGGAAACAAAAAGGAACTGGCCGTGCTCGTCAAGGTAGCATTCGCTCCCCGCAATGGGTTGGCGGCGGTACAGTATTTGGACCGACTCCACGCTCTTACGGATTCAAGCTTCCTAAGAAAGTTCGCCGTTTGGCAATCAAATCGGCTCTCTCTTCGAAAGTAATCGGAAATGACATTATCGTTCTTGATCAATTGTCGTTCTCGGCTCCTAAGACAAAAGAATTCGTAGCGATTCTGAACAACCTGAAAGTGGCTCGTAAAGCGCTTGTTGTTTTGCCTAGCTATGATGACAATGTAGCATTGTCTGCTCGTAACATCCCAGGTGTGAAATTCGTCGCAGCTGACGGCATTAATGTTCTGGATGTACTTGTATATGACAAGCTCATCATCACTAAAGATGCTGTAGAGAAAGTACAGGAGGTGTTTGCGTAATGAAAAACCCTCGCGATATTATTAAACGTCCTGTTATTACAGAACGTACTAGCGAATACATGGTTTCCAAACGTTACGTGTTCGAAGTAGATCTTCGCTCTAACAAAACGGAAATCAAAAACGCTATTGAGCAAATTTTCAAAGTTAAGGTTACTAGCGTTAACACAATGCGTGTTGCTGGTAAACCTAAACGCTATGGTAAATATAGCGGTTATAGATCCGAATGGAAAAAAGCAATCGTTCAACTGAGCGATGATAGCAAAGAACTTGAGTTCTTTGAAACGTCTGTTTAGAAAAGGAGGAAATTCAAGTGCCAATTAAAAAGTATAAACCGACCTCTCCTGCACGTCGTGGTATGTCGGTCTCGACTTTCGAAGAGATCACAACAGACACACCGGAGAAATCGTTGCTAGCACCACTTTTCAAAAAAGCTGGTCGTAACAACCAAGGTAAAATTACGGTTCGTCATCAAGGCGGCGGACACAAACGTAAATATCGGATTATCGACTTCAAGCGTCTTAAGGATGGAATTGCTGGTAAAGTGGCAACGATCGAATACGATCCGAACCGTACTTCCAACATCGCCCTAATCCACTACGCTGATGGTGAGAAAGCCTACATTATTGCTCCAAAAGGTCTTAAAGTTGGAGATCAAGTAATGTCCGGTCCTACTGCTGACATTAAAGTAGGTAACACTCTTCCACTTGGTAACATTCCTGTTGGTTCGGTTATCCACAACATTGAATTGCAACCAGGCAAAGGCGGACAATTGGTTCGTGCTGCTGGTACTGAAGCTCAGCTTCTTGGTAAAGAAGAAGTTTACGTTTCGATCCGTCTTTCTTCCGGTGAAGTTCGTCGCATTCTGAAAACTTGCCGTGCAACAATCGGTTCTGTTGGTAACGAAGATCACGAACTCGTGAAAATCGGTAAAGCCGGCCGTTCCCGTTGGTTGAACAGACGTCCAGAAGTGCGCGGGGTAGTAATGAACCCTAACGATCACCCACACGGTGGTGGTGAAGGTCGCGCTCCAATCGGTCGTAAATCGCCAATGTCTCCTTGGGGCAAACCAACACTTGGTTACAAAACCCGCAAGAAGAAAAAAGCTTCGAGCCAATATATTATTCGTCGTCGTACGAAGTAATAACTGCTTAATAGAAGCTGCGTGACCTTGAGTCACGCTATGTTTCCGCGAAGGGAGGACTCCAAATGGGTCGCAGTTTGAAAAAAGGGCCGTTTATTGACGGTTACCTGCTCAAAAAAGTCGAGGATTTGAATGAAGCAAACAAAAAAGTCGTGGTCAAAACTTGGTCCCGTCGCTCGACAATTTTCCCACAATTCATTGGTCACACTTTCGGCGTTTATGACGGTCGCAAGCACGTGCCAGTATACGTAACGGAAGATATGGTTGGACACAAGCTTGGTGAGTTTGCACCAACTCGTACGTACAAAGGTCATGATGACGATAAGAAAACGGGCAGAAGATAATTTTGCCTATAAGATCTTTATCGATTGAAAGGAGGTTCACACATGTCTGAAGCTAAAGCGCATTTGAGATTCGTACGTATTGCTCCTCGTAAAGCTCAACTCGTTGCGGATTTGATTCGCGGCAAGAAAGTTGGCGAAGCAATCGCGATTCTGCGTCACACGCCTAAATCTGCTTCCCCGATTTTGGAGAAGCTGCTGAACTCTGCAATTGCTAACGCTGAGCATAACTATCAATTGGACGTTAACAAGCTGGTTATTTCCCAGGCTTTCGTTAACCAAGGTCCAACTATGAAACGTTTCCGCCCACGTGCAATGGGACGTGCAAGCAAAATCAACAAAAGAACCAGCCACATCACTTTGGTGGTATCTGAGAAATAAGGAGGGATAACGTGTGGGTCAAAAGGTAAATCCGGTCGGTCTTCGTGTTGGGATTATCCGTGATTGGGAATCCAAATGGTACGCAGGCAAAGACTTCGGCGATCTTCTGATTGAAGACGTGAAAATTCGTGAATACCTGAAGAACAAACTTAAGGATGCGGCAGTATCCCACATCGAAATCGAGCGCGCGGCTAACCGTGTTAACGTGACGATTCAAACTGCGAAGCCGGGTATGGTTATCGGTAAAGGCGGTTCTGAAGTGGAGAACCTGCGCACGGAGCTTGGTAAAATCACTAAAGGCAAAAAAGTTCACATCAATATTTCTGAAATTAAACAAGCAGATATGGATGCTATTCTTGTAGCAGAAAGTATCGCACAACAGCTGGAGCGTCGTGTTTCTTTCCGTCGTGCTTTGAAACAAGCGATCCAACGTTCGATGCGTGCTGGCGCTAAAGGGATCAAAACCGCTGTTAGCGGACGTCTCGGCGGTGCTGAAATTGCTCGTTCAGAAGGCTATAGCGAAGGTACAGTTCCACTTCATACCCTTCGTGCTGATATCGATTATGGTACAGCTGAAGCGCATACGACTTATGGTCGTATCGGTGTAAAAGTTTGGATCTACCGTGGCGAAGTCCTTCCGGTTAAGAAGAAAGCTCCCCAGGAAGGAGGCAACTAATCATGTTGGTACCTAAACGTGTCAAACACCGCAAGCAACAACGCGGACATATGAAAGGTCGCGCTAAAGGCGGTACTGAAGTTTCTTTCGGAGAATACGGTCTTCAAGCACTTGAGCCGTCATGGATTACGAACCGTCAAATCGAATCGGCTCGTATTGCTATGACTCGTTACATCAAACGTGGTGGTAAAGTATGGATCAAGATTTTCCCTGCTAAGCCAATCACTCAAAAGCCTCTCGAGGTTCGTATGGGTAGCGGTAAAGGTAACGTTGAGAAATGGGTTGCTGTAGTTAAGCCAGGCAAAATTATGTTTGAGCTTGCTGGAGTACCTGAAGAGGTTGCTCGCGAAGCAATGCGTCTTGCGTCACACAAACTGCCTGTTAAAACGAAGTTCGTGAAACGCGAAGAAGTAGGTGGTGAAGCAAATGAAGGCTAGTGAATTTCGTAACCTAACCTCTGCTGAGATCGAACAAAAGGTAAATGGTTTTAAAGAGGAGCTATTCAACCTTCGTTTCCAATTGGCTACTGGCCAACTGGACAATCCGACACGGATTCGTGACGTACGGAGAGAAATTGCTCGTGCTAAAACCATCTTGCGTGAAAGAGAACTCGGAATCAGCAGCTAAATAGTTGTCCTTAACTAAGGAAAAAGTGCCAAGGTTTAAGGAAGGAGGAAGAACATGAGCGAACGTAATGCCCGCAAAGTGTTAGTCGGTAAAGTGGTGAGTGACAAAATGGATAAAACAGTTGTTGTTGCTATTGAAACATATAAAAAACACAGCCTGTACCATAAACGCATTAAATCCACGAAAAAGTTCAAAGCCCATGATGAGAACAACGAAGCTAAAATCGGCGATGTTGTAAAAATTATGGAAACTCGTCCGCTTTCGAAAGACAAACGCTTCAGACTCGTGGAGATTGTTGAAGTAGCGATTGTCCTTTAAGTTTGAAAATGTAATCTAGTTTTGTCCGAAAGGAGGACGTTGACATGATTCAACCATTTTCCCGTTTGCGTGTCGCTGATAACTCAGGAGCTAAAGAACTGATGTGTATCCGTGTACTTGGTGGAACTGGTCGTCGCGTAGCGGCTATCGGCGATTTGATCGTTTGTTCCGTTAAACAAGCAACACCAGGCGGCGTTGTCAAAAAAGGTGATGTTGTTAAAGCAGTTATCGTTCGTACAAAGCGTACGGTTCGTCGTAAAGACGGTTCCTACATCGCGTTTGACGAAAATGCAGCTGTAATCGTTAAGGAAGACAAGAGCCCACGTGGTACTCGTATTTTTGGACCAGTTGCCCGTGAGCTTCGCGATAAAGATTTCATGAAAATCGTATCGCTTGCACCAGAAGTTATCTAATAAAAGTCCCCAAGGGATTGCAATAGCTTGATCATCAAGCATGCAGGAGGTGTAACTCATGCCAAGATTGAAAAAAATTCTTGAATCGCATAACAATAAATTGCACGTTAAAAAAGATGATACGGTCATCGTCATTTCCGGTAAGGATAAAGGCAAAAAAGGCCGTGTAATCGCTGCATATCCGCGTGAAAACCGCGTACTTGTAGAAGGCGTCAATATGGTTAAAAAGCATACTCGTCCATCGCAGGCTAACCCGCAGGGCGGTATCATCGAGCAAGAAGCGCCGATTCACGTATCGAACGTGATGCACATTGATCCGAAGAGCGGTAAAGTAACTCGCATTGGATACAAAGTGCTTGATAACGGCAAAAAAGTTCGGATCGCAAAACGTTCCGGCGAAGTAATCGACTAACGTTACTGTAGGAAGGAGGACCATGAATCATGGCTGCAAGAATGAAGGATCGTTTTCTTAACGAAATCACTCCTGCTCTGATGCAGAAGTTTAACTATACAACAGTTATGCAAGTGCCTAAAATCGAGAAAGTCGTCATCAATATGGGTGTCGGCGAAGCGGTTGCTAACTCGAAAGTACTTGATGTTGCTGTTGATGAGCTTCGTCAAATCGCCGGTCAAAAACCGGTTGTAACACGCGCGAAGAAGTCCATTGCCGGCTTCAAACTTCGTGAGAACATGCCAATCGGGGTTAAAGTAACACTGCGCGGCGAGCGTATGTATTACTTCCTGGATAAGCTGTTCAACATCTCCCTCCCACGTGTGCGTGACTTCCGTGGCGTATCATCGAAAGCATTCGATGGTCGCGGTAACTACACACTGGGTTTGAAAGAGCAATTGATCTTCCCGGAGATTGAATACGATAAAGTTGATAAAGTTCGTGGTATGGATATCGTCATCGTGACGACGGCAAAAACGGACGAAGAATCTCGCGAATTGCTCACCCAATTGGGTATGCCGTTTGCGAAGTAATCCACTTTTAGGAGGTGTAATACCCAGTGGCAAAAACTTCGATGAAAGTGAAGCAACAACGTACACCGAAATTTAAAGTGCGTGCGTACACGCGCTGTGAACGTTGTGGCCGTCCGCACTCTGTTTTGCAAAAGTTTAAAATTTGCCGGATTTGTTTCCGTGAGTTAGCATACAAAGGCCAGATCCCTGGCGTTAAGAAAGCAAGCTGGTAATAAGCCTAGTTCGGGAAGGAGGTTAACACAAATGGTTATGTCTGATCCGATTGCAGATATGCTGACACGCATTCGCAACGCGAACGTTGTTCGTCATGAAACCGTTGAAATGCCCGCTTCGAAAGTGAAGAAGGAAATCGCTGAAATTCTGAAGCGTGAGGGTTTCATCCGCGATGCTGAATATATCGAGGATAACAAGCAAGGGATTATCCGTATTTTCTTGAAATACGGCCCGAGCCAAGAGCGCGTAATCACTGGTCTGAAACGTATTTCTAAACCAGGTCTTCGCGTTTATACAAAATCTAATGAGATCCCTCGTGTACTGGGCGGTCTGGGAATTGCTATTATTTCCACGTCCAAAGGGATTATGACTGATAAAGAAGCACGTCAAGGCAAAGCTGGCGGCGAAGTCGTCTGCTACGTTTGGTAATTAACAAGTCACAAAGATTGGAGGTGTAACGATGTCCCGTATTGGTCGCAAACCAATCCAAGTGCCTAACGGCGTAACAATCAACTTGGAAAACACAGTTATTACTGTTAAAGGACCTAAAGGAACGCTTTCCCGTGAATTTCACAAAGATATGAAAGTCAATGTGAGTGAAACTGAAATCGTCATTGAACGTCCTTCTGACAATAAATTGCATCGCTCTTTACACGGTACTACTCGCAGCATCATCGCTAACATGGTGAGCGGAGTTACTGACGGATTCTCGAAAAATCTTGAACTCGTTGGCGTAGGTTATCGTGCAAGCAAAAATGGTGAGAAAATCGTTCTTAACGTTGGTTACTCTCACCCAGTGGAAATCGCTCCTGAAGGCGGAATCGAATTTGACGTTCCAGCGAACACGAAAATTACTGTTCGCGGAATCGATAAAGAACTCGTTGGCGCATTTGCTGCCAAAATCCGTTCCGTACGTGAGCCTGAGCCGTATAAAGGTAAAGGTATCAAGTACGAAGGCGAGCGCATCATCCGCAAAGAAGGTAAAGCTGGTAAGAAGAAATAAGCAGTCTGACATGGCTGCTTAATATAGCGGTATGAGGAATTGGAAAGGAGTGAACCTTGAATGATTACGAAAGGCGATAAAAACAAGGCACGTCTGAAAAGACACTTGCGTGTTCGTAAAAAAATCAATGGAACGGTTGCACGCCCACGTCTGTCTGTGTTTCGTTCCGCTAAGCATATGTATGCTCAATTGATCGACGATGTACAAGGAGTAACATTGGCTGCTGCTTCTACACAAGACAAAGAGCTGACTGAAGCTATCGGCAACGGCGGCAGCGTTGAAGCTGCTCGTAAAGTCGGCGAATTGCTTGCAAAACGCGCTCAAGCGAAAGGTGTAAACCAAGTAGTATTTGATCGTGGTGGTTACTTGTATCATGGAAGAATTCAGGCGCTTGCTGATGCAGCTCGCGAAGCTGGTCTGGAATTCTAATCGACTTTACTTATAAGGAGGTTAAACGACTTGCGTATAGATCCGAATACGTTAGAACTTACTGAAAAAGTTGTCAACATCAACCGTGTTGCCAAAGTTGTTAAAGGCGGACGCCGCTTCAGCTTTAGTGCATTGGTAGTAGTTGGCGACGGCAACGGCTATGTTGGCGCAGGAATCGGTAAAGCAGGCGAAGTACCTGATGCAATCCGCAAAGGTATCGAAGATGCTAAGAAAAACCTGATTCATGTTCCAATCGTTGGTACAACAATTCCTCACCTTGTGCTAGGACATTTCGGCGCTGGAGAAGTTCTCCTGAAGCCGGCATCCGAAGGTACAGGTGTTATCGCTGGTGGCCCAGTTCGTGCAGTTCTTGAACTTGCTGGCGTTGGCGATATTTTGACGAAATCCCTCGGTTCTTCGAACTCCATGAACATGGTTAACGCAACGCTCGAAGGTCTTTCACGTTTGAAACGTGCTGAAGATGTTGCGAAGCTTCGTGGTAAAACTGTCGAAGAGCTGTTAGGTTAAGGAGGGGTATACGATGGCAAAATTGCAAATCACCCTCGTTCGCAGTTTGATCGGCCGTAACGAGAAACAGCGTGCTACTGTAGCATCGCTGGGACTTCGTAAAATCCGTCAAACCGTTGAATTGAACGATACTGTAGCTATTCGCGGCATGGTTAAACATGTTAGCCACTTGGTTAAAGTCGAAGAAGTATAAGATAGAAGTTCATACCAAGATATAAACAAGGAGGTGCAAGAACGATGAAATTGCATGAACTCGCACCAGCACCAGGTTCCAAGCAAACACCAAAACGTAAAGGTCGCGGTATTGGTACCGGTAACGGTAAAACAGCTGGACGTGGTCACAAAGGTCAAAATGCTCGCTCCGGCGGTGGTGTTCGTCCTGGTTTCGAGGGTGGTCAAAACCCATTGTACCGTCGTGTACCGAAACGCGGATTTAACAACCGTTTCCGTAAAGAGTATGCCATAATCAACATTGAAGAGCTCAACAGCTTTGCAGCAGGCACCGAAGTCACTCCAGAAGTTCTTCTTGAGCAAGGGATTGTAAAAAATCCACTAGCGGGCATTAAGATTTTGGGTAACGGTGAAATCAACGTCCAACTGACTGTAAAAGCAAGCAAGTTCTCTCAATCTGCGGTAGAGAAAATCCAGGCTGCCGGCGGTAAAACCGAGGTGATCTAATTGTTCAAAACCGTGTCCAACATTTGGAAAGTTGCGGATTTGCGCTCGCGCATTCTATTTACGCTTTTCATCCTGCTCATCTACCGGATTGGTTCTTTCATTCCGGTGCCGGGCATCAATAAAGAAGTGTTCAAACAAGTTGATCGCGCAGGTGCAGATTTGTTCGGCTTGCTTAACACGTTTTCTGGTGGAGCGCTTTTCAAATTCTCCATCTTTGCAATCGGGATTATGCCATATATTACAGCCTCGATTATCGTGCAGCTGTTATCGATGGATGTTATTCCTAAATTCGCAGAGTGGGCGAAGGAAGGCGAGAACGGCAAACGTAAGCTCGCGCAAATTACTCGTTACGGCACGGTTATTCTTGGTTTGGTTCAAGGTTTTGCAACAGCAATCGGCTTCAACCGCCAATATGGCAATGAGATGATTCCTGGAGCGACCTTCGTTGATTATTTGGTTGTTGCTATCATCTTGACTGCAGGTACTGCTTTCTTGATGTGGCTAGGCGAGCAAATTACTGAGCGTGGTATTGGTAACGGTATTTCGATCCTGATTTTTGCAGGTATCGCTGCTGGTATCCCAGGCCACATCCGTACAATTTGGCAAGATCAATTTATTGGTCAAGAAGCTGCTTTGTTCTGGAATATTGGTAAAATGGTTCTGATCCTTATTGCGATCGTTGCCATTATCGTCGGTGTTATCTTTGTTCAGCAAGGGATTCGTAAAATTCCGGTTCAATACGCTAAACGTGTAGTGGGCAGAAAAATGTACGGCGGACAATCGACTCATATCCCTATGAAAGTAAACGGAGCAGGTGTTATTCCGGTTATTTTCGCGGTATCGCTTCTGATGTTCCCGGTTACGATTGCTCAGTTCTGGAATGGATCGGCATGGGCAAACTGGATTATCAATAATATGTATTATGACAAACCGCTTGGTATGGTCTTGTATGTACTGTTGATTATCGGTTTCACTTTCTTCTATACCTTCGTTCAAATTAATCCGGTACAAATGGCGGATCAAATGAAAAAGAACGGTGGTTATATCCCAGGTATTCGCCCGGGTAAACCAACTTCTTCTTATCTGACTCGCGTTATGTCGCGTATTACATTGACGGGCGCGCTTTTCCTAGCGGTTATCTCGATTTTGCCAGTGCTCTTCGGAACGCTTGCAGGATTGCCGCGTACGGTGCAACTTGGCGGAACTTCGCTTCTGATCGTTATCGGCGTTGCGCTTGATACGATGAAGCAAATCGAAACCCAGTTGATCAAACGCCATTACAAAGGGTTTATCAATAAATAACAATAGGTTCTGTTCGGGCTTCCGTGACGTCGCTTGCGATGGTACGGACCCGCATGAGCCTATTGTGTTTAAAGCGAGGAACACGAATGAACATTTTATTCATGGGCCCTCCGGGAGCCGGTAAAGGAACGCAAGCTGAACGAATCGTTTCCGAGTTTGGTATACCACACATCTCGACAGGCGATGCATTCCGCCTTGCTATGAAAGAAGGCACTGCGCTCGGTCTCAAAGCGAAAGAGTATGTCGATAAAGGACTGCTTGTACCCGATGAGATTACGAACGGTATCGTAAAAGAACGTCTTGCATTAGACGATTGCAATAAAGGGTTTTTGCTGGACGGTTTTCCTCGGACATTGCAACAAGCCGAAGCGCTTGATGGCATGCTCAAGGAACTTGACCGAGGCATTAACCATGTCGTTAATTTAAAGGTTGATCGTGGTTTTCTCATGGCACGCCTAACTGGAAGACGCATTTGCAAAACATGCGGAACGACGTATCACATTCTGTTCAATCCGCCGAAGCAAGAAGGCGTCTGTGATAAAGACGGTGGCGAGTTGTATCAGCGTTCGGATGATACGGAGGAGAAGGTTGGAACGCGTCTTGATGAGTACATTTCCAAAACTGCTCCACTTCTTGACTATTACAGTGATAAAGGTCTTCTTCGCGAAGTCGATGGCGAGAAGGAAATTAATGCGGTAACGGCCGACATTACTTCCATCTTGCGAGGTTCGTTGTAATGATTATACGCAAATCCGAATCGGAGCTGCGCTATATGAGAGAAGCAGGCAGAATTGTTGCGGATGCACATCGGTTGATGGCGAGGTCGGTGAAGCCGGGTATTACTACCCTTGAGCTTGATCAACTAGCTGAAGACTACATTCGCAGTCAAGGAGCCGTGCCTTCTTTTAAAGGTTACAATGGTTTTCCCGCCAGCATTTGCGCTTCTGTAAATGACGAGCTGGTACATGGTTTTCCAGGACCTCGGAAGTTGAACGAAGGCGATATTATTAGTATCGATATCGGAGCGCAGTACAATGGCTATCATGGCGATTCTGCATGGACCTACGCGGTTGGCGCAGTAACGCCTGAAGTACAAAGGCTGCTGGATGTAGCGGAACAGTCGCTTTATGCGGCCGTGAATCTCATCCGTCCGAATGAGAAGCTATTTACGATATCCCATGCTGTTCAACAAGTTGTCGAAGCGGCTGGCTTCTCGGTTGTACGCGAATTTGTTGGTCATGGAATTGGAGCGAAGCTTCATGAGGAGCCGCAAATTCCGAACTATGGTATGCCAGGTCGCGGACCGAAGCTTGAGCCGGGAATGGTGCTTTGCATCGAACCTATGGTGAACATCGGTGAACGATATGTCCGCACGCTTGAAGACAATTGGACGGTCGTAACGGAAGACGGCTCGATGTGTGCTCATTTTGAGCATACGGTTGCCGTAACGGAGAATGGTTTTGAAATTTTGACGCTTTCGAAGCCACAGGCGGAATGAGCCAGAGATGGATAAGTTCCCGCAGGTAGGCCAAATTGTCAAAGTGCTTCGGGGCAAGGATGAAGACAGCTACGCGGTCGTCATATCCATCATTGACGAGCGTTTCGTTATGATTGTAGATGGCGATAAGCGGCGCTTCGACTCGCCGAAGAAGAAGAACGTTCTGCATCTCGAGTTACAGCCTGTGATAAGCAGCGAAGTTGTAAACAGCTTGCTTGAATCAGGCAGGGTGACCAATACCAAGTTACGTTATGTTATACAGAAGTTTGCACATGCGAAAGGAGAATGACGGTTGGCTAAGGAAGACATCATTGAGGTCGAAGGTACGGTGATTGAACCGTTGCCGAATGCCACATTCAAGGTGGAGCTGGAGAACGGTCATCAAATTCTCGCACATGTTTCCGGTAAGCTCAGAATGCACTTTATTCGTATTCTGACAGGAGACAAGGTGGTTATACAGTTATCGCCTTATGATTTAACAAAAGGGCGCATCACCTATCGTAAGTAGGCCGCATTGCGGTTTGCGAGCGAAAGATTCGGGAGGTAATCACAATGAAGGTTAGACCTTCGGTTAAGCCGATTTGCGAAAAATGCAAAGTCATTCGTCGCAAAGGCAACGTTATGGTGATTTGTGAAAATCCGAAACACAAACAAAAACAAGGATAGAAGGAGGGATAACGGCCTATGGCACGTATAGCTGGTGTAGACTTGCCGCGTGATAAGCGCGTCGAAATCGCTCTGACATACATTTTCGGTATTGGCAAAGTGACTTCACAAAAAATCTTGAGCACAACTGGCGTTAACGCGGACACTCGTGTTCGTGATTTGACAGAAGATGAGCTTGCGAAAATTCGTGAAGCAATTGACAAAACAGTTAAAGTGGAAGGCGACCTGCGTCGTGAAATTTCGCTTAACATCAAACGTCTGATTGAAATCGGATGTTACCGTGGTGTTCGTCACCGTCGTGGTTTGCCTGTTCGCGGTCAACGCACGAAAACAAATGCGCGTACGCGTAAAGGTCCTCGTCGGACTGTAGCTAACAAAAAGAAATAAGAAGAGGTGAAATAGGATAATGGCAAAACCGAAAAAAGTCGTTCGTACAAAACGTCGTGATCGGAAAAATATTGAGTCAGGCGTCGCTCACATTCGCTCGACATTCAATAACACGATTGTTACAATTACGGACCCTCACGGCAATGCAATCTCTTGGGCAAGCTCCGGTAACATGGGTTTCAGAGGTTCGCGTAAAAGCACGCCTTTCGCAGCTCAAATGGCAGCTGAAACTGCAGCTAAAGCAGCAATGGAACATGGCATGAAAACCGTTGAGGTTATGGTTAAAGGTCCAGGCGCTGGTCGTGAAGCAGCTATTCGTTCGCTTCAAGCAGCAGGTCTTGAAGTTAACCTGATTAAAGACGTTACTCCAGTGCCTCATAACGGATGCCGTCCACCAAAACGTCGTCGCGTATAGTTGGATCCACTGTGGTATCAAATGACAGCAACTTGTGAATAATGGTTGTGAAGGTTTGGCATACTACGAGATTTGACTTAAGATACGGTATGGTAACGGAGCGACGTTTGAAGGAGGGTACTATTAGTGATTGAGATCGAAAAGCCGAAAATCGAGACCGTGGATTTGAACGAGGATGGGACTTACGGACGGTTCATTGTTGAGCCGCTCGAGCGTGGCTACGGCACGACGCTTGGAAATTCGCTTCGCCGAATTTTGTTGTCGTCTTTGCCAGGTGCAGCTGTTACTTCCGTTCAGATCGACGGAGTGCTTCACGAGTTCTCTACAGTTCCAGGAGTGATGGAAGACGTAACTGAAATCATTCTGAACCTGAAGGGCCTCTCGTTGAAAATCCACTCCGATGAAGAGAAGGTTTTGGAAATCGACGCTGAAGGCGAAGGAATCGTTACGGCGGGCGATATTCGTGCTGACAGCGATGTCGAGATTTTGAACCCTGATCTTCACATCGCCACCTTGGCCTCCGGCGCGCGGCTCCATATGCGTGTTTTTGCTAATCGGGGACGCGGATATGTGCAAGCGGACCGTAACAAAAGGGAAGATCAACCGATTGGAGTTATCCCGGTTGATTCGATTTACACGCCAATTACACGTGTAAATTACAGTGTGGAGAATACTCGTGTTGGTCAAGTGACTAACTATGATAAGCTTACGCTGGAAGTTTGGACTGACGGCAGTATTCGTCCGGAAGAGGCTGTAAGCCTCGGCGCTAAAATCTTGACTGAGCATTTGGATCTGTTCGTTGGCTTGACTGACGAAGCTAAAGATGCCGAGATTATGGTGGAGAAGGAAGAAGACAAAAAAGAGAAAGTTCTGGAGATGACTATCGAAGAACTCGATCTTTCCGTACGTTCATACAACTGCTTGAAGCGTGCAGGAATCAACACCGTTCAAGAGCTGATTACGAAATCCGAAGAGGACATGATGAAGGTTCGCAACTTGGGCCGCAAGTCGCTTGAGGAAGTTCAAGAGAAGCTGGAAGAGCTGGGTCTTGGCCTGCGCATGGAAGAGTAGCATCAATTAGTCTAGACTACAGGCAAGGGAGGGAAAATCAAGATGGCATATCAAAAACTAGGCCGTAACGCTAGCGCGCGGAAAGCATTGTTCCGTGACCTCGTTACTGACCTTTTCCTTTATGAGCGTATTCAAACAACGGAAGCAAAAGCGAAAGAGGTTCGTTCGATCGCTGAAAAGCTGATCACGAAAGCGAAGCAAGGCGACTTGCACGCTCGTCGTCAAGTAGCAGCTTACGTGCGTCGTGAAACAATCGATGGAGAGCAAGATGCAATCCAAAAATTGTTCTCGGAGCTGGGCCCCCGTTACTCGGAGCGTCCGGGCGGATACACGCGGATTTTGAAACTAGGACCTCGCCGTGGCGACGCTGCGCCAATGGTATATTTGGAACTGGTAGACCGCGCGTAACATGAGAAAGGGTGGACCCTCGAGGCCACCTTTTTTTATTTGCTGGTTTTTGTGAGGGCGAGGATGTTGTGGCTTCGCGTCGGCTGATGGTAGTATGAGGCTTTGGGCGGGGCGGGCGTTCCGTGAAAGATTTGGGCTTACGATCAGACAACAAAGACGAACGCTGCGCTTCTCCAGCCCAAACCTTTCACTCCACTCCCGTCCCCACTCCAAAGCACTTCACACTACCACCCATCCTCGCTTCGCCAGCCCCTAGCCCTCACAAGCCGCAAATAAACGCGGCATGAGGGCCGAAAAGGCAGTAGACATAGTGTGCCCCATTACTACTGCACACTATGTCTGCCAAACTGCCGGCTGCTCAGCTTTGCATAGAGCCGCAGTGGCACAGTTAGCTGCCAGCAGTTGCCGCGAAGCAGGCGCTGCCGTGCAGCTCTTGTGTCGATGCAGAATATATAGCAGCATCGACAACAGAGGCGCTCATGCAGCAAATGCATGAGCGTGCCTTGGCTATTCTGAAGCGAGTATTAGAAGCTGAGGATTTCATTCTCTGCTTCTAATTAGCCTCATGAAGGCTAACGTGCTGGTGCTCAAGCTGAGAGTTGTCATTCCATGCTGCCCATGATGATGGGCAGAGGGATGACAGCGGGGAATAGCAGGCAGTTGCTGGGGAGACTAGTGACGCAGGTTGCTCGCTAACTTCCGGGTGTCCAGAGGGACGGCAGTTCCTCGGAATCCCCCTTACGAAGGGGGACTTAGGGGGTTGGAAAGCCTTTGAAGGTCTGGTAGAAGCTCTTGAGGGTTTGGGTAGACGCCTTTGAAGGTTTGGTAGAAGCTCTTGAGGGCTTGGGGATAGAGGCCTTTGAAGGTTTGGGTAAGGCCCTTGAGGGTTTCGGGATAGCTTTTGAAGGCAGGGTAGAACCCCTCTCGAGGGTTTGGGAGGAATTCCACATGCGAAATATTGCAGTAAAGGTTAGCTATGATGGGGCGCGCTTTAATGGCTTCCAATCTCAGTTGGAGCCGCATCTCAGAACGGTGCAGCAGGAGATTGAGAAGGCGCTAAGAGCGCTTACGGGTGAAGAGATTCATATTATTGGCTCGGGCCGGACAGATGCAGGCGTTCATGCTATGGGCCAAGTATTTAATTTTCATACCGAATCCGTTATTCCCGCCGAACGCTGGGCCATTGCGCTGAATACGAGGCTGCCAAAGGATATTGTTATTTTGGAGGCGTATGAGGTGCCGGAGCAATTTCATTCACGCCGCTCTGCAAAGCGGAAAACCTATCGGTATTCGATAGATCGTGGGAAATTTCCCGATGTGTTCACGCGTCACTATTGCTTTCATTATCCGATGCGCTTAAATGCTGAGGCAATGGCAGAGGCGCTGCCCTATCTTATAGGCGAGCATGATTTTACTTCTTTTACATCCATTCATTCGACGAAGCCGCATCATATAAGAACGATTTATGAGGCGTATTTTGAGCAGCAGGGCAGCAAGCTTCATATGTACGTGACCGGCAACGGTTTTTTGTACAATATGGTGCGGGTTATTATGGGGACACTGCTGTGGGTAGGACAAGGCAAGCTGAAGCCGGAAGATATGAAGCGCATATTAGAGGGCAAAAGCAGGTCTTTGGCTGGCCCAACTGCAATGCCTCATGGCCTTACGCTGGTCGAAGTTGAATATCCCGATGAACTAAGAAGTTAATCGTACAAACTGCTTGCTTTAGGCCACTTTTTATAGTAATATATAACTTGTGCTTTCTTAGTGGCTATCCCACAGCCCCGACTGAGATCGTCACAAACTTGGCAGCAATAAATGATATAAATCGAACGGAAACGTTCTTTGATAAAATTAAATTTTAAATGTAAGCGAATGAAGGAGGATCTCCATGCGTACCACCTATATGGCTAAGCCAAATGAAGTTGAACGTAAATGGTACATCATTGATGCGGAAGGTAAAACCCTCGGTCGTCTAGCAAGCGAAGCAGCTAGCTTGATCCGTGGCAAGCACAAGCCGCAATTTACACCTCACGTTGATACAGGCGATTTCGTTATCGTAATCAACGCTGAAAAAATCGTTCTGACAGGTAAAAAACTGACAGACAAAATGTACTACCGTCACTCGATGTACTCCGGTGGTCTGAAAGTAACACCGGCTAACGTTATGATCGACAAAAAGCCTGATCGCGTTATCGAACTGGCTGTTCACGGCATGTTGCCGAAAACACGTCAAGGTAACAAAATGAAGCTTAGACTTAAAGCATACGCTGGTTCGGTACATCCGCACCAAGCACAAAATCCTGAAGTTTACGAACTTCGCGGGTAATTAAAGGGGAGGACAGTTTCATGGCTCAAGTGCAATACTATGGAACGGGTCGTCGTAAACACTCTGTTGCACGTGTACGTCTCGTGCCAGGTGAAGGACGAATCATCATTAACAAACGTGATATCAACGAATACTTCGGTTTGGAAACATTGAAACTTATCGTTAAACAACCGCTTAACCTGACAGAAACGCTTACGCAATATGATGTATTGGTTATTGCTAACGGCGGCGGTATGTCCGGCCAAGCAGGCGCTATCCGTCATGGTATCTCCCGCGCTCTACTTAAAGTAGACGCTGAATACCGTCCAGCTCTGAAACGCGCTGGATTCCTGACTCGTGACCCACGTATGAAAGAGCGTAAAAAATACGGTCTTAAAGCGGCTCGTCGCGCGCCACAATTCTCGAAACGTTAATCTATTGTTTTACAGCCCCTGGCCTTCTAGCCGGGGGTTTTTTGTTGTTTATTGAAGCCATAAAAGGCTCTGAAAAAACCAACCTGATGATTTGACAGCAAATAGGGCCATGAAAATACTGGTTTTGAAGGCGGGACAAGCGGAAGAAGCGTGCTTGGAGCCCGTTTTTTTGTATAATAAATAAACTTTAATTCATTTTGGAGTAAACTAGATATTGAAGATTGTGAGTGGACGACGTATAATTAGACTTAAATACAGATCAATATACTTGGAATTGATACGGAGGAATAAAACGATGAATCTTTTTGAGAAGGAAGCCCTTATTGCCAAGCAAGCTGTTGAGCTGGAAAATGCAACGCCAGAGGAGATTATTGCGTTTGCTGTTGCAACATTCCCTAATCTTACTTTTGCCTGCAGCTTCGGTGCAGAGGATGTTGTGCTCGTTGATATGCTTCAGAAGGTTAGTCCGACAACAGACATTTTCTACCTGGATACAGATTTTCACTTTAAAGAAACGTATGAGACTCGCGATCGCATGATCGAGCGTTACCCAGGAATTCCGTTTGTAGAAGTGAAGCCGGAAATTACACCGGAGCAGCAAGCTGCGCAATATGGTGAAGAGCTGTGGAAGACAGATGCCAACCAATGCTGCGGCATTCGGAAGGTAGAGCCGCTTACGCGGATTTTGTCCCAATACGAGGCATGGATTACGGGTATCCGTCGCGATCAAGCGCCAACACGTGCCAACGCGAAAAAAATTGAGTATGATACAAAATTCGGATTGGTTAAGTTTAACCCGATTGCACATTGGACAACTGAAGATGTATGGAACTACATCCGAGAAAATGATGTCATCTACAATCCGCTTCATGATCAAAACTATCCGAGCATTGGCTGCGAATATTGCACACGTCAAGTTATGCCGGGTGAAGATCCGCGTGCTGGACGTTGGGCAGGACAAGAAAAAACAGAGTGCGGCTTGCATAAATAATCGGTAATGAAGAAGGCTAGGCAGCATGAGAAGCCAGATGATAAAGATGGCGGACTGTGTACTATTTTTGGGAGGGCAATGATAATGACTCAAATTTTACCGCATGGCGGCGAACTGGTGAACCGTGTCGCTACTGGCGAGCAACGTGAAGCACTGCTTAATGAGGCAAAAGGGCTTGGCAGCATTACGATTAACACGTGGACGATTTCCGATCTTGATTTGATCGCTGTAGGCGCTTTTTCGCCGCTGACAGGATTTTTGAATGAAGCGGATTATCGCTCCGTTGTTGAGAACATGCGACTGGCTAACGGTACAGTATGGAGCATCCCGATTACGCTGGCTGTAGAAGAGGCGAAGGCGGCTGAGCTTAAAGTAGGCGAACGCACGGCGTTAGTTGGTGAAGATGGCGTCATTTATGCGGTTATTGATGTAGAGAGCATTTACGCTGTTGATCAAAAGGTTGAGGCGGTTCATATTTTTAAAACCGATGACCTCGAGCATCCGGGTGTGCAAAAGCTTTTGTCTCGTCCAGCTACTTATGTAGGCGGCTCGATTACGGTGCTGAACCGTCCGAAGCCGGAGAAGTTTGAAGAGTATTATTTTGACCCGTCCGAGACACGCAAGCTGTTCCAGGATAAAGGCTGGAAAACCGTTGTTGGTTTCCAAACCCGCAATCCCGTTCACCGTGCTCATGAATATATCCAGAAGACTGCAATGGAAATTGTCGATGCTTTATTCCTCAACCCGCTTGTTGGGGAGACAAAGTCCGATGACGTGCCAGCGAACGTACGGATGAAAAGCTATCTGGCTCTGCTGGAAAATTATTATCCGGCCGATCGTGTACACCTCGGTGTATTCCCGGCAGCGATGCGTTATGCAGGACCACGCGAAGCGATTTTCCATGCGCTCGTTCGTAAAAACTATGGCTGCAGCCACTTTATTGTAGGCCGTGACCACGCTGGTGTAGGCGACTACTACGGCACTTATGAAGCGCAAGATCTGCTTAAGACGATTCCGACAGAGGACCTCGGCATTACACCGCTCTATTTCGAGCACAGCTTCTTCTGTCAAAAATGCGGCAACATGGCGACTACCAAGACATGTCCGCATGATAAATCCGAGCATTTGACGCTTTCGGGAACAAAAGTGCGCGCGCTGCTGCGTGATGGCATTTGCCCGCCGCCGGAGTTTTCGCGTCCTGAAGTTGCTAAAATATTGATTGAAGGCATGGCGGAGCAGCCTGTAACTTAATAAGCGTTATCGTGTGACACTGTGAACGTGCAGAGGCACACTCATAAATAACCATCTCGTCCCATATAGATGATAATGAGCGCTGGCCAAGCTGGAGCTGTTTATTATTTGATGGAGGACGGGGTGGTTTTTTTGCGCCGATGGGGACGACGCTGGGTCGTTTGGATAACGCTAAAGGGAGCGCTGCGATTGACTGCTGCTGTGCTGGCCATTGCACTCGTATGGACGCTGCTTACTTATGGAGACGAACGGACTGCGCGGACATGGAAGACGTGGGCAACACCGTTGTCTGGTAAAACGATTGCGCTTGATGCTGGGCATGGCGGAGTAGATGGCGGGGCGGTCAGCAAACAGGGAGTCGTTGAAAAAGATTTGAATATGGCGATTGCGCTTTATTTGCGCGATTATTTACAGCAGGCAGGGGCTATTGTCGTCATGACGCGTGAAGGGGATTATGATCTGGCAGCCCCAGATACGAAAACCTATAGCAGGCGGAAAACGGAGGATCTGCATAACCGCGTGAAGGTCATAAAGGAAAGCCGGCCGAATTTGGTTGTCAGCATTCATATGAACAGTATTCCATCAGCCAAATGGTCGGGGGCGCAAACCTTTTACAATCCGGCTAATCATCAGGACAGCAAGCTGCTTGCTGCCGCTATTCAAAACGAGATTAAACGCAATTTGGAAAATACGAGCCGCGTCGCAGCAACGGAAAATACCGTCTATTTGCTCAAAGCAATTACGGATGTTCCCACAGCCTTAATTGAAGTCGGTTTTCTGTCTAATCCGGGGGAAGCATCCAGACTAGCCGATTCGGAATACCAGCGAAAGGTCGCCGCTTCCATTTATCAAGGGATGCTGCGATACGCTGCTGGAGAGAAAATGACGCTGCCTGCAGGGGATAAGCCATAAAGCTGAAACCGTTCCGACACGTTACAGCCATGAATGTTGCTGCTTAACTATGCTATAATCATAAGTAATAAGCAGTAATCGCATACATAAAGGTGGGACGTATCCTATGTTAACACGTGAGCAAGCTTTGGAAGCCGTTGAAGCAGTAACGGCGCTATATACGGCGGGCGAGGTAGCCGTCCGCGATGTGATGGTGAAGGACCGTCAAGTTTCACTGACGGTCTTGGTTGCCAGCGAGGAGGCGAAGCCCTCGCTGGAAGCCGCGCTGCGCGAAGCGTTAGCGCGGCTGGGCGCCGAAACCGTGCATTGCCGGTTTCGTGCGCTAGAGCCCGCAGCTGCGGCGGATGCTTCCGCGCAGCGCGGGGCGCCTAGCGGCGGCGGCGGAGCCTCCGCTGCCGCAGGCGCAGGCGCCGCTGGCCCCGTGCAAGGCCACGGGGCCGGGCTGGCGAACCCGCTGCTGGATAGCCGCAGCGGGGTGCAGTTCATTGCCGTCGCCAGCGGCAAGGGCGGCGTCGGCAAATCAACAGTGACCGTGAACCTCGCGGTCGCTCTCGCTCGCAAGGGCAAGCGTGTCGGCATTATTGACGCCGACATTTACGGCTTCAGCGTGCCCGATATGATGGGCATCGAAGAGCGCCCGCAGGTCGTGAACGAGCGGGTCATCCCGATTGAAAAATTCGGGGTGAAGGTGATGTCGATGGGCTTTTTTGTTGAGGACAACAGCCCAATCGTATGGCGCGGCCCGATGCTAGGCAAAATGCTGCGCAACTTTTTTGACGAAATCGAGTGGGGCCAGCTTGATTACTTGCTGCTCGACTTGCCGCCGGGAACAGGCGATGTAGCGCTGGACGTCCATCAGATCATCCCGCAAAGCAAAGAAATTATCGTCACGACGCCGCACGCTACAGCTGCATTCGTTGCTGCACGCGCAGGGGCAATGGCCATTAAAACCGAGCATGAAATCATCGGTATCGTTGAAAATATGGCGTATTACAAATGCAGCAAATGCGGCGAGCCAGAATACATTTTTGGCCGAGGTGGTGGCGGAAGGTTAGCTGAGTCGCTTCATGCCGAGCTATTGTCACAAATTCCGCTTGGTGCACCGGATAATCATCCATCAGAGCCGGACTTCTCGCCATCCGTATACAAGGCAGAGAGCGAGACAGGCCAGCTGTATTTGGAGCTTGCGGACAAAGTGCTTCAAAAATGCGAATAGCGTCCGCTTCATCAAATAGCGATTGCAGTTGGCAGCAATAGCTGCACTGCATCTTTTTAAAACAACTTTCTTGAATTAATCGTCTTGAAGTAACCTTCGTGCATGGGGCTTACGGAAGTGGCAATTGCCGCTACGTAAGTCCTTTGCTCTTTTTCACCTCATCACCAGCTAAACTTTTTACCTTCTTTCATTCTTGCCCCCTTATCTCCGTAGTTGCTTAGCCCCTTATTTATAGGATTCTTAAATCGGATAGCTGAATGAAAAAAGCCCCATGCCTATGAATGGAGCTTCAGCCAGACAGCTGGCCTATCTACATTCACAGCGGGGCGTTCTTTTTTCTAATCACAAGCTACGTCGTATTATCCTGCTGTCCATCTCCTGAGCCTGAATCTTGCTGGTCGTCACCGCTATCGTCGCCTGAATCCTGTTGTTCTTCCTCCGACGATTTTTGCTTGTCAACCTTTTCGTTAGGCTTCGGTTTTAGCTCTTCCTGTACGGCTTTCTTCATTAGATCGAGCACTTCAAGCTTGAAAAGTGGATTTTGCATCGACTCCTGCATAATGGACATGACTTGTTTTTTATACTGTGTGCTTTGCAGCACCTCCAAAATCATCCGGTCCATCTCCGGATTCTTCATGACCTTAATTAACTGTTCCTGATACGACGGATCTTTAAGCAGCTGCTGGTGAATTTCCTTGTTTTGCTTATTAACGGCTTTGGCAAATTCCCCAGCAAAACGGACATCGGTCATCAGCGTCTTGATCACCTTGTCATATTCCGGTGCGACTAGCACATCTTTAACTGCCAGACGAACCTGCTCCTGATCCTGCACGGACAAAAGCTTGGACGTATTTCCGTTATAGCCCGACATTTGCTGAGCCGATTCCTGGAGCGCTTTTTGAGCATCCTCCGTTTTGAGTATATCAATGACCATCGATTTCATGTCTTTGTACGTGACTTGTTGGCTGCTTCCCGATGATTCCGATCCACAACTGGCCAAGACAAAAGACGTAACAATGAGAAGCATAATTACCGTCATACGAATGCGCATGATTCGTGTTCTCCCTTCGTGGCAGCATTCCTGTATTGATGGGAGTAGTATGTGTCAAAGTTCAATTGATTATCAAGGGGAAAGGTTAGCTTTTTAATGTGAACGTGGTAAAATAAAGGATGTTGGACAGGGTGTGCTTGAAAAATTTAGGGGGATGTCAAACGTGAATATCAGAAAATGGTTTTTTCTTTTTTGGAGCTGTATGGCAGTCGGTGGTTTGGCTACAGCGATATGTGGAATAACGATGCAGTGGACGGATCCGGAATTCGGCTTTATGGGGCTGGATGCCTCGGGATTTAATTTTGCAATGATGGCGCTTGTAGGCCTTATGTTCGGTGCATTCAGCCAAATGGGCTTTTTCGCTTATTTGACTTTAAATTATATCGCGCTTAGCGTGTTTCGCAAAAGCTACCTCTGGAATACGCTGCAAGGCTACTCCACCGTGTTTGCGGCATTTGCTTTAGGCTATTTATTGTATGAGCAGCGTACGAATGGCTGGTTCTTCTGGCTTCTGCCGCTTCTGCTTATGGTGTTCTCCCTTGCAGTTTCTTATGTAAAGGTGAAACAGACGAAGGCTGTAGCCTTTGTACCGACCGCGTTCCTGATGTTTACTGTTACCTTCATTGAAGCCTATCCTGCTTTAAAAGGAGAAACCAATACTGCCGCCATCATCTTTATGATTGTTCCGCTGTTCGTATGTAATGCGTACCAAATATTGATGCTGCCGCGGATTTTGAAAAGCGAAGCGACCGAATCTGCATCATCTGCAAAGCCGGTCGCATAATGTAGGAACTATTTTCAACCTTTCACGGCTTAATGTTTCACTGCGGCGTTCAATTGGCTTGTACCGGTGGAGGATAGGGTGGATTTATCTTGCACAGCCTTGCCATCGGTTTCTGTCTGCGTAATCAGCTCCGTGACCGTCACGAAGTCATAGCCCTTGGAGCGCAGTTGGTCGATAATGACAGGCAGAGCTTCATGAGTCTGCTTCACGGAATCGCTGGCATGCATCAAAATAATATCGCCAGGATGAGCGCGGCTTACTACCCGGCTAATGATTTTATCCGTGCCAATGTTCATCCAGTCCAGCGAGTCGGTGTCCCATTGAATGACCTTATAGTTCATTTCGCTCGCAATGCGGAGTACCCTTTTGTCAAAATCGCCATTCGGCATCCGAATTAAATTAGGCTGTTTGCCAGTTGTATCGGTAATAATCGAATGTGCAGTGGAAATTTGCGTGCGGATTTCATCGTCACTCAGCTTACTGTAATAATCATGCTTGTGGCCGTGGCTTCCGATTTCATAACCGGCGTCGGTTATTTTCTTCACAATATCGGGATGCGATTGAATCCAGGGCGACGATAGAAAGAAGGTGGCTCTCGTAATGTCTTTGTCCTTAAGCACCTTCAAAATCGGCTCCGCGCGTTTTTCGCCCCAGCTAATATCAAACGTAAGGGCTACGACTTTCTTTTCGGTCGGTACACTGTAGATGGCAGCGGGCTGCTGTGGTGAAAACACCGTAATATTGTCGCGCTCCGCGTAAATGACCCCTACCGAAAATACGAGGGCAAGTACAATTAGACTGTAGTGCTTGATTTTACGACCATTCATCACATAAAAAAAGTTCATCTTAGGCGGGCTCTCCTCTCTAATGGAAGCTTGTTCTAGTACAATCTATGCTCAAAGCGCCAAGTTATTCATGCTTGTTCAACTGAAGATGGGCAGAGGAGGGCATCACTTGTTTAAGCCTCGGGAAATTCTTGATCACTTTCGCTCGATGAGCGGCTACATTGCATTTGGGTTTGTCCTGTTTTTTGCTGGAATTGTTGTAGGAGGAAGTAATACGGCGATCAGCGATATGATGGATCAGCAGCTGGAGGCGATTGCTCAACTGGCGCAGCAGCTTGATCAGTCGGCGAATCCGACGATGAGCTACATTCTGTTCATTTTTTTCAACAATGCCATTAAATCAATCTTCATTATGTATCTCGGGGCGTTCCTTGGATTAGTTCCGCTGTTCTTCCTCGTCTTTAATGGAATGATTATTGGTTATTTGCTTAACAGGACAGCTGAGCTGCATGGAGCGGGCACTGTAATGGAAATGATTTTTAAAGGCTTGCTGCCGCACGGTATTATTGAAATTCCGGCAATTATTATTGCTGGAGCCTATGGGATGCGATTTGGCGTCCTCATTTTAAAAATGATGAAATCAACAGTCAGCCCAAATGGCCAAGTGGAGAAGAGCGGGTTTGAAATTTTATTTTTCATGAAAAAAACGATTCCAGTCGCCGTTGTGCTTACGATTTCTCTGCTAGTGGCTTCCTTAATTGAAAGCATCATTACACCTTGGCTTCTGAAGATGTAATAAAATTCCCATTATTTGTGCATAACAATAAAGCGGCGTTATTACGTGCGAAGCGTAGACGCCGCTTTATTGTTTCATCAAGCTGCATGAGGCAGAGCAAGGACGAGCAAATTCGCTATACAGGCGAACGACCGTCACCACTTGAGGAGGGCGCAAACCACTATGCTAGGAATTCTATTCAACGATAAAGAATGCAAAGAACTCGACTACGTCCTGCGCAAGGAACTCGATGAAATGCTGCTTGATCTAAATGACTCCCGTCTGGATGGAGAAATCAAGCAGTCGATTACCCGCCGTTACAAAACGATTTTCCGCATGTATGCCCGCTTGGCTTCCCCAAAAGAGCTTTCTCGCTACGCTTTAAACGTCCGTACATATAAGTAATTTAAGGCCTCTAATAGGCCTGAATTTAAGCCCGGAAAATAATCGAAAATAAATCAAAAAAAACACTTGCAATCGTATAGGCGCCCGTGATATATTATATGAGTCGCCGCTGAGACATACGGCAGACACGCACGAAACGCAAGCAAGAGAAA
>NZ_KQ040787.1:0-34079 GCF_000971975.1 Paenibacillus algorifonticola
AATTCAGGACCAAGGCCGCTTAACTAATCTTTATTTTTTATACTGTCTACTTGACGGGGTGCAGTTCATAGGCGAAGCAGCCCTTTTCGTCTTTCATTCTTTTTCATCCATTTTCATTATCGTCCATCATCTACTGGATGTTTCCTTAACCATGCAATATAAATCCTAAAACATTGTTATATCTCCGCATGGCTCCAGAAAGCTACAATAGCTTTTGTAACCGCTAACAATTCACAAGAAGAAGGTTAAATGGAGGGGAAGCTATTGAAACAAAGAGCGATGCGGAGGTGGAATTTTAAGCTTGCTTGGCCGTTGCACGTCATGCTCATTCCGGGTATTGTCCTTGTTCTGATCTTTTCATATTTGCCCATGCTGGGACTCGTCATGGCCTTTCAGGATTACAAGCCGCAGCTTGGATTTTTGGAATCCGAATGGATCGGGCTGGAAAATTTCAAGCTGATGTTTGAATATCCGGACGCAAGGCAAGTCATTTGGAACACGCTGCTGATCGCGGGCATCAAAATTGTAGCGCATCTCATCGTTCCATTCGTTTTTGCGCTGCTGCTGAATGAAGTACGTAAAATGCTGTTTAAACGGTTTGTTCAAACGCTCGTATATTTGCCCCACTTTTTGTCTTGGGTCATTCTGGGGGGCATTTTACTCGATATGCTCTCTACAGATGGCGGGCTTGTCAATCAGCTGCTTGGGGTGTTTGGGATCGAGCCGATTTTTTTCCTTGGCGATGGGAATTGGTTTAGATTTACGGTCATTGTCAGCGATGTATGGAAGGATTTTGGCTTCTCGACCATTATCTTTCTAGCGGCGCTTGCGGGCGTTAATCCCGAGTATTATGAAGCGGCGCTCATTGATGGAGCGAATCGCTGGCGTCAGACGCTTTCGATTACGATTCCAGCTATTTTGCCCATTACGATTGTGGTCGCGATCTTATCCCTTGGCAACGTTTTGAATGCCGGCTTCGATCAGATTTTTAATCTATACAACCCGCTTGTTTATGAAAAAGGAGATATCATCGACACCTATGTTTACAGAGTAGGTTTGCTAGGCGGCGATTTTGGTTTCGGTACAGCGGTAGGCGTGTTCAAATCGCTAGTTAGCTTCATTTTGATTATTATTTCATACAGGCTAGCCTACAAGCTGGCCAATTATCGAATTTTTTAAGGGGGGAGCGGCATGTTTCATCGTTCAATATCTTATCGTATTTTCTCTATATTTAACGCTGTTTTCCTAGCCTTGTTGTCCTTTATTTGTATAGCACCGCTCCTTCATGTGCTTGCGGTATCGTTCAGTACCTCTACGGCAGCCGATGCCAATTTGGTTAAGCTATGGCCGGTCGGTTTTTCCCTAGACGCCTATAAGGCTACATTGTCGAATGTTTTTTTTATCGGCTCCTTTGGAAACTCAATTATTCGAACGGTGCTTGGCACAGCGATTGCGCTCTCCTTGTCGATTCTGATTGGCTACGCTTTGTCCAAAGAGAGCTCAGAATTCAGGGGCAGAAATATGTATGCATGGTTTTTCATATTTACAATGCTGTTTAGCGGCGGGCTGATTCCCGGTTATATCGTTGTACAAAAGCTGGGACTGCTGAATACGGTATGGGCACTTGTTCTTCCGGGAGCGGTTAGCGTTTATAATACGATTTTGCTGATGAATTTTTTCCGCACATCGGTCCCGAAAGCGCTGGAGGAAGCGGCGTTTATAGATGGAGCAGGCCACTTTCGCGCATTATGGCAAATTTATTTGCCGATATCGCTCCCATCGCTGGCAACGATCGGCCTCTTTACAATGGTTGGTCATTGGAACGCTTGGTTCGATGGACTTATTTATATGACTCATACCGAAAAGTATCCTATGTCTACGCTTTTGCAGACGATTGTAGTCCAGCGGGACTTAAGCAGCATGAGCGTCAATGCGGATGAAATGAAGGAGCTATCGAACCGAACCGTGAAAACGGCGCAGATTTTTATTGCCACCCTGCCGATTATTATCGTTTATCCGTTTCTGCAAAGATTTTTCGTTAAAGGGATAGTGCTTGGTTCCGTGAAGGAATAGAACAAGCGTTAGCTGCATGGATAGTGTGAAAGCTAAACAATTAAATAAGGGGAGTGTCCACAATGAATAAAAGCTGGAGAAAAACGACCGCTTTATGGAGCGTTTTAATGCTGGGTATGACTGCTATGACAGCGTGCTCATCGGCAGTAAATAAGGAAGCGTCAAGCAATGCGTCGCAGACGCAAGCTGTGGCCATCGCAGATGATGCGATCAAAGCGGGCAAATATGAGGAGCCGGTTAAAATCAATATCGTTCGTCAGATGACCTCTGACGTCAAATTCCGTGACGGGGAAGACATCAACAATAATCCTCATGTCCAGTGGGCCAAGGATACGTTCAATATTGATCTCAATTATTTATGGACGGCCGACAGCAGCGCGATTGATACGAAAATCCGCTTGATTTTGTCCGCAAACGAGGATCTTCCAGATATTATTCAATATCGGGGCTCCCAGGATGTTGTTGACGCATTAATTGACTCTGGCAAGTTCGCTGAGGTTGGAGACCTGTTCGACAAATATGCGGGGGATGCCTACAAAGCAGCGATGGCGGAGGACGAAACGGTCTGGTATCCTTATGTTCGTGATGGAAAGCGGTACGCGCTTCCGATTCTCGATTACTCCAATAATAATGACACCGTTTTATGGATCAGGGATGATTGGATGAAAAAGTTGAATTTGAAGGCGCCGCAAACGATCGAAGAGATGGAAAAGATGATGGAGCTGTTCACGAGTGGTGATCCAGACGGCAATGGCAAGAAGGACACCGTAGGGCTGGCTGTTGGCTTGAAAAATGGCATGAACACATGGGGACTGGCAGATGCGGACTTCCTGTTCGGCGCTTACGGTGCGATGCCGGGGCAGTGGAATTTGGATGCCGCTACAGGCAAGCTTGTTTACGGCTCGATTGGGCCGGAAGTGAAGACGGTGCTTGCGAAGCTGAAGGAGTGGATGGAGAAGGGCTACATTCACAAGGAAGCGGGATTGCATGATGAGGGCAAGGCTGCTGAATTATTTTCATCAGGCAAGGCTGGAATCGTTGCTGCTCCCTATTGGGCTGGAGGCTGGCCGCTGCCAGCGGTTAAAGAGGTGGATAAAAATGCCGACTACAGTGCATACCCTCTGCCTGCGGGGCCGGATGGGAAAATTGGACGCAGCAAATCGGGTACGGGCAATGGGGTTGTTTTAATCAATAAGGACTTCAAGCACCCGGAAGCATTTTTTATGTATGCCAACCTTTTATATGAGCAGCAGGGCAATCCGCAGGCGGGAAGTCCGTTTGAATACGGTTTTAAAGAGGGCTATGATTTTATGCTGCAGGATGGGAAGCCGGTCTGGGATGGAGACAAGTTTCCGGCTGACAAGCCGCTTATGAATGTTGAGAAATATACGCTGCTGTTTGATGGAGCCCGCATCCCCTCTCTGGTCATGAAGACGATGAGCGATCTGGCGAGTGGCAAGGAGCCGGCGACGGCGTTCGAGCAGAAGCAGTCCAGAGAGCCGGATAAAAATATTAACGCGGGTGCTGTCAACTACAGCCAGCGGGAATATGCGATGCCTAATTTGTATATTGGCTCTCCAACCAAAACCTACAAGAAGCGCTGGGATTTCCTGAACAAAAGCGAAAAGGAAACGTTTAATAAAATCATTTATGGCGGCAGTCCGATTGATGCCTTTGACGCATTCGTCACGCAGTGGAAAGCTTCTGCTGGGGATACCATTACGGAAGAGGTTAATGAATGGTATGCTACTGTTCAAAAATAAGTAATCCAACATAACGTCAAGTACGCAAGAGAAGCGTCCGTTCCCTGAGGAGGGGAATATGGCGCTTCTCTTTCTCAGGAAGGAAGGCTCCGTAATGGAGAAATCAAATATTTTCAAAAAAATATTAGCCATTATGGGGCTGCTGCTCATCCCTATTATCGGCTTGTATTCCTATTCGAACCAAATAAGCATTAAGGTCGTAGAGGAGCAAATCAGGCAAAACAGCGGGGACAAGCTTTCTTTTTTCGTTCAGCAGATTGATGCTGAATTCGATCAGTATATGATTTCAGTCAATAATTTAGCCATTGAGCCACTAGTACGAGCATTTATAACACTGCCCTCCTCCAGCACGAATTCCGAGCTGTTTGAGGCCAAGCTGAGCGTGCAGGAGGATCTGGAGATTAAAGGGAAGGCAGGCATTCTGCAGCGCGCTTATACGTTATATGCGCCGCGTTCAGGGGAAGTGGTCAGTACGCACGGTTCTATTTCCTATAAGCAAATGTTTGTCGATACGGTGCATAAAGGTGAGCTTAAGCCTTTCATTTGGACTTACTCGGTGGAGGACAACAGCCGGATACCGAACGCTTTCGTTTATCGGATTGTGGAGCCACTGTTCGTTTATGAGGAGCTTGAGCAGGCTCTGGCGACCCTTTTTTATATCATGAAAATGACGCCCCAATCGTTGCGCGTACAGCGGACATGGAGCGAATTAATGAACTGCTGCCTTTGTTTGAGAAGTATAAGGAGGAGGTCAAGCAAGGGACTTTTCTGGCATCGCTGCAAAATAAAAAGTATATGATCCTTTACGCTAAATCGGAGGCTACAGGATGGTATTTAATCGAATATATGCCGCTGGAGAGCATTCTTTCTCCGATAACCTCCAGCCGAAATTGGTTCTGGCTCTCGCTCAGTCTAATTTTGCTCATAAGCGTGTTATCCGCATTTTTGCTTTATCGTAATGTCCAGGTCCCGATCCGGGAGCTGTATTTGGCCGCCAAGCGGCTGCGCAGGGGTGATTATGCTGTACGCGTCGGCAGCCGCAAGCATGACGAATTCGGTTATTTATTTGAGCAGTTCAATATGATGAGCGAGCAAATCCAGCATTTAATCAACAGCATTTATGCGGAGAAGCTGCGTGCCAGAGAAGCTACGCTGAAGCAGCTGCAATCGCAAATTAATCCTCATTTCCTGTATAATTGCTTATTTTTCATTAAAAATATGACGCGCATTGGCGAACGGAACGCGGTAATGGCGATGGCGGTCAAGCTTGGCGACTATTACCGCTATACGACCCATGTAGATCAGCAGGAAACGACGCTGCGCGAGGAAATCAAGCTGATCGACAACTATTTGTCGATTCAAAATATGAGAATGGACCGCATCCACTTCCAAATTGAAATTCCGGATGCCATGCTGGAGCTAAAGCTGCCAAGGCTGATTGTACAGCCGATTATTGAAAATGCCATTATTCATGGCATAGAGCCAAGAGAAGGGGCAGGCATGATTAGGGTTACTGGCTTAATCGACGAGCAAGGATATGAAATTGTATGTGAAGATGATGGTGTGGGTCTCAGTGAGCAGGAGCTGCTGCGGCTGCGGCAGAAAATAAGCTCTAATGCAGGGCTCGACGAGGGCTGCGGCCTGCGCAATGTCCATCAGCGGCTTGTTCATAAATACGGCGGAGCGTCTGGCCTTACATTGGAACAGTCCACTGAAGGGGGCCTTCGCGCAACGATTAGATGGATTGTTCTCTTAAGCGAGCGTGAGTGAGTGAGTGAGTACGTGCTTGAGCAAAGGCTGCACTCGACCCTGCAATCATTTCAGGAAAAAGGAGATTCGGCCATGTACCAGCTCTTGATCGTTGATGATGAACGTTCGGTAGTTGAGGGGGTTGCGGCGACGCTGCTTGAATATGAAATGGCTGATGTTGAAATTCATAAAGCTTTTTCAGCTTCAGATGCGCTGGCGATTATGCGCAAATACCCAATTGATCTGATGATTACGGATATACGGATGCCGGGCTTTTCCGGTATAGAGCTCATGGAGCGCGTGCGGAAAACGTCTGGCTCGACCGCCATCATTTTGCTGACAGGCTATGCCGAATTTGAATATGCCAAGCAGGCGCTATTGAGCGGTGCCTCGGATTATTTGCTTAAGCCGGTCAACGATGAGGACCTGATTAGCGCGGTAAAGAAAGCATTTCAAGCTGTGCAGAAGGAATGGGAAGCAGCCGTATCGCGTGATAACACACAGCGGGCATTAAGGGAAAACTTGCCGCTGCTGCAGCGAGACTTGCTGATTGATTTGCTTCAAAATCGATCAATTACACCTGCTGCTTTAGAAAATAGGCTCCAGAAGCTCTCGCTTCCTTTCTCGCCGGAGCATTCTGTTAGTCTGCTGCTGATCCGACTAGAGGAGCCTTTTATTCAATATGAGTACAATGATCGGGCCTTGCTCGAATATGCAGTCTGCAATATTGCACAGGAAGTGCTGAGAGATTTTTATCAAATATGGATGTGCAAGGATTCCCGCGACTATTTGGCTGTTGTGGTTCAGGCATTGGATGGGAAGGACAGCATGACTGGCGGAATGGCGGAGCAAGAGCTTGGTCGCCGATGCTTGCATATTCAGCAGCAGGTACAGCGTTATTTGAATGGGGCGGTATCGATTGTCATAAGTGCTTGGGGAAGATTTCCCAACCATTTGTCTTCCTCCTATCATCATGCGCTTACAGCTTATCTCAAGCATATTGGATCCGGCAGGGGATTGCTTCTTCCGCTCGGCGAGCAGCGGGTGATGGCGCCTGTCCGTACATTCAAGCATTTGTATGAGCCGCCGCTGCTGCCTGATCTGCTGGAGTCGGGAAGATGGGATTCCTTCATGGAAAAGCTAAACTTGATTTTCGACGAGCTTGAGAACGATTTCGACGGTTCCGCTGAGCATTCATTGGAGGTCTATTGTGCCGTTACAGGCACTCTGAGCTTTATTGCGCATAAAAGCGGGTATGGGCTGTTCGATTTTTTTGAACTAGGAGAGCCGCATATGATGGCATTCGAATCTTTAGGGCAGCAGAGGCTGCTGCGGGATAAGCTGGTTCGATTGGCGGAGAAAATACGCGGAGAACTGGAAAACGAAGCAATGGACAGCCACTCCAGGCTCATAAAGAAGGTGCAGCGGTTTATTGAAGACCATCTTGCTCATACGATTTCCCTGACGATGATTGCTGAGCATGTTTTTCTCCATCCCGTGTACCTATCCCAAATCTATAAAGCGGTAACCGATGAAAGCTTGAGCGAGTATATGCAGCGAATACGGATGGAGAAATCAGCCTATTGGCTTCGAAACTCAAAGCTGAAAATTTATGAAATCGGCAGTAAAGTCGGCTATCAGAATGCGCCTTATTTTATCAAAGTATTCAAGAAGGTGTATGGCATGACCCCGCAGGAATATCGGGAGCTTCATTCAGTATAAGCTGCGGCGTCTCTTGCAGAAAATGAAATAGTTCGTAACAGCAACAACGCGCGCCGGTTGAGTACCGGCGCGCGTTGGCTGCTTTTAGTCTAGCACAAAATTTCGGCTACAGCTCTGCTTTCAAAGCAATAGGTTTCACGAAAAAGATGACACCAACGGCTCCAATAATCGCTAATGCTCCTGCAGTCAGGAAGGCGCTGGTGAAATGTCCCGTATACTGCACGATAAACCCGGTAACGGTAGGTGCGATAATACCTGAAATATTCGCTAAGGCATGAACAAATCCGGTTACGCCTCCGACTTTATCGCCTTTGACATTGTCTGATATGATCGACCAGTAAGAGGTGGAGGTCATATACATAAAGAAAATGCCACAAGCCATTAAAGTTACAGCGCTAACTGGCGTTTGAACTAATCCAGCAAATGCGATACAGATGGAGGAAAGCAATAAACCGCTTACAAGAACGATTTTGCGAGAGAGTAATAATTTATTAGTTTTTCGATATAAATAGTCGGATAAAACCCCGCTTAATAACAACCCGCAAAAGCCAACCAGCCATGGAATAGTGGAAGCGATACTCATTTCCTTGATGCTCAGTCCTTTATCCATTGACAGATAGCTAGGGAACCAAGTCATAAAGAAATAGAGAATGTAGTTGAATCCGAAAAAGGCTAATGCTGTAAAAAGAATAGTCGGCTGTTTAATAAAATAAGAAAGCGATACTTTTTCACCCTTGCTGTCTTTAGAATTTGCAAAAGCAGCAGTCGGCTCTTGCATCTCATCTATTTCTTCTTGGGCTGCCTTCGGATGCTGGGAAGGCTTGTCTGTGACCAGCTTCATCCAGAACACTGTCCAAATTAGGCCTATTACCGCAAGTACGATGAAAGAAAGCTTCCAGTGCCAGTACAAGGCGATAATGCCAACGATCGGTCCGGCTAATGCTCCGCCTAGCGGATTTCCGGAGAAAGAAATGCCGACAGCTCTAGCGCGCTGCTTGGCAGGAACCCAGTTGCTGATTGTTTTATTGGTTGCCGAGCCCAAAGGCCCTTCACCCAGCCCGAATAGCATCCGAATAATAAAGAGGGACACAAAGTTGAATGCCGCAATGGTCAGTCCACAGAAGATGGACCAGATAGTCATAGAGGCTCCGAATATTTTTCTAGGGCCATAAATATCAGAGAGGTATCCGCCAACAAAATTAAACAGCGCGTAGCCAATAGAGAAGCTGCTGAAAATAAAACCGAGCTGGATGCTGTCAATCCCGTACTCCTCTGTAATAAACGGCGCCGCAACCGAGAAGGCAGCACGGTCGACATAGTTGATAACTCCTGCGAGGAATAGCATAAGGACCACGAACCAACGAATCTTTTTGAACATAGTGGCTCTCCCCTAACTGGATGAAGTAATTACAAGGCTGTTACACACCGGAATAAGCCATAAAGCCGCCATCTACTGGCACCGTAATGCCGGTGACAAAACCGGACTTTGTCTCATCGACAAGCCAGAGCAGGGTACCCAGCAGATCCTCTGGTTTTCCGAAGCGGCGCATGGGAGTATGGGTAATAATTTTGTTGGAACGCTCGGTGAGCGATCCATCCTCTTGAAGCAGCAGATTGCGGTTTTGATCGGTCAGGAAAAAGCCTGGTGCGATGGCATTTACCCGAATGCCTGCATCGGCCAGATGGACCGCAAGCCACTGGGTCACATTATCGATTGCTGCTTTTGCTGCACTGTAGGCCGGAACTTTGGTTGCCGGTGTTGGAGCAGCCATGGAGGAAATATTAATGATAGTAGCCCCCGGACGCTGAAGCATCGATTTTCCGAAAATTTGCGAAGGTATCCACGAGCCTAATAAGTTTAAATCTACAACATAGCTGAACCCTTCGGGCGTTATATCGAAAAAGCTGGTGACATCCTTATTGTCGACATCTTCCTGACGAAATGTTTCAAAGGTTGTATTGCCTTTCGGGTGTCCGCCTCCTGCACCATTAATGAGAATATCGCACGGGCCAAATGCCTCTTCAACTTGATGTCGGGCCTTCTCAACACTTGCAGCATCGGTTACATCGCAGCCAACAGCGATAGCTGTTCCACCTGCTTCACGGATGCGCTCGGCAACGGCTTGGCCTTTCGCCTCTGTCCGGTTCAAGATGGCGACCCGGACGCCATGACGGCCCAGCTCTTCAGCCATCGCTCCGCACAAAATGCCGCTGCCCCCTGTAATGACAGCTACTCGTCCTTGCAATAGCGTTTGTTGCTCTTCCATCGCTTATTCCTCCAATGAGTCAAATTTAGAGCAGGCCCCTCATAAAATGATGCGCGCCAGTTGCCGCTTCTACGGGGGTTGGCAAGCTAAGGCATTCGACGGAAAGGGCGCCGCTGTATCCAATCTCTTTTAAGGCGCTTATCGTTTCGCTAAAATCATAATGCCCTTTGCCAGGGTATCGCCTGTTGCTGTCAGCGATATGCACATGGCCGATCCGTTTGCCAGCCTTTTTAATATTTGCTCCAGCCGAATCTTCCTCCATATTCATATGAAAGGTGTCGATATGAATTTTAAGCCGTTCGGAATGGAAGCGGTCTACGAAAATAATGCTTTCCTCAATCGTATTTAGGAAATCGCTTTCATAACGATTGACAGCTTCTACGACGAGCGTCACTTCAGCCTGCTCCGCAGCTGCAATGCAAGTGAGCATTGCTTCGTTCAACAGCTGATGGTAATGCTGCCCATCGCCGTTGTCTTTGATGATGCCTTTGATAAGGCCAATAATAACGACGCAGTCCAGCTTGCTGGCAAATTGGATAAACGAGAGCATGCGCTTAATCGCTTCTTTGCGGACGTCAGCATCCGGGTGGGTAAGGGTAATGCGGTCCCTTAGAAAAGCAAGCCCCGTGCCGATCGAAGAAACGGAGACGCCATGCAGCGAGCATGCGGTTTGTATAGCCTCCAAATTTACTTCGCTAGGGTCGGCGATATGCAGCTCGACCGCATCATAGCCAATTTCCGCTGCTTTTTTTATAGAGGCCTCAAAATTTCCACGAAGCACGAAGGGGGCTGCTTGTGACGCTTCCTGAACAATCGTAACGGCTAACTTCATCGCTATTCACCCCTTACACTTTGATAATGGCTTTAATGACGCCGCTGCTAGGGTCCAGCCAATGGTTGAATGACGCAATGGCTTGATCGAAATCCGCTTGGTGCGTAATAAAAGAGTCGGCATCCAGTTTATTTTGCCGCAAGCAATCAATAACATAATCGAATTCTTCGGAGGTTGCAGCCCTACTGCCAAGCAGCGTCAGTTCCTTTTTATGAAAATCCGGGTCATTAAACGTAATATCGCCTTGTACCAGGCTTACAAATACGACATTGCCGCCATGAGCCGCGTATTTGAACGCATTCATCATAGATTGGGCATTGCCCGTTGCATCTATGACCGATGTCGGCAAATCGCCTCCTGTTATGCGCTCAAGCTCTTGCACCACATCGTCTCCGGCTTTCACGACATGGTCAACTTCCGCCCATTTGCGGCAGAACGCCAGCCTTTCCGCATTTATATCAAGAGCGATGACTTTGGCGCCTGCCAGCTTGGCAAACTTCATTACCGCAAGCCCGATGGGTCCCGCGCCCAGCACAAGCACCCACTCATCCGCCTTGACGCCTGCACGGTTCACGCCATGAAGGCCGATGCTCATCGGCTCGATGATGACCGTCTGCTCAAGCGTCAGGCCATCTGCTTTTTTCAAATGATGGATGGGAACCGAAATATATTCTCGCATTGCGCCATCAACATGACAGCCGATGACCTTGAGCTCATTGCAGGCATTGGGCTTGCCGCGACGGGAAGCGATGCTGTTCTCGTTGAATAAGTAGGGGATAACGGTCACATTATCGCCCGCCTTGATGCCGTAGGCATTATTTTCAATTTCAACGACTTCCGCTGCAATTTCATGGCCAAGAATACGGGGATATTCGAAATAAGGCTGTTTGCCCCGGTAAGCATGATAATCGGTTCCACAAACCCCGATATAATGAACCTTGAGCAAAGCCTCGCCTTGCCCGCGAACAGGCATTTCTGTATCAATCAAATCGAACTGCTCCGGTTTTGTGCATATAATGGTTTTCATCTGAATCCCTCCATGCGATGGGTTAAATGAACATCTCTTTATACTTTTCAAAAAAGAGCTCGCGTTCCTTCTCCAGCATCCTTAAATGTTCTCTAAGCAGAAGTCCGCTCAACTCGGAATCGTTGCTTTTAATCGCTGCGAAAATCTTCTCGTGATATTCAATAGCTGCTTTCTCATGGTGAGCTTCCTGCAGCTCCAAATATCGAACACGATTTAAATGTGCCCTCATGTCGTTGACAATAGCCAGCAGCGTCTGGTTGCCCGACAGTTTAATAATGGCGTTATGAAAGTCCTCATCCAGCTGCATAAACCGGATATAATCCTGCTCAATAACAGATTCTTTCTGTTCTTCAATAATGGAGGCAATCATTTTATCTGCCTGCTTGAAAATATCCTCGGAATCATCCCACAGCTCGGCTACTTTTACAAAAGCGGTATATTCCAGACTTTCCCGCACGAGCTGCGCTTCTTTGACCTTCTGGGTCGACAAGTCCGCAATACGCGCTCCGCGCTGCGGCAAAATGCTGATCAGCTCCTCCTGAGCGAGCATGAAGAAAGCTTGTCTGACCGGAGTACGGCTTAGGCCAAACTCTGTCGCAAAATTATTTTCATATACCATCTCGCCGGGCTTTAATTGAAGGGACACGATCCGGCTCCTAATTTCCTGATAAATGACCTCGGCTAGTGTTTGTCTTTCCGGAAGCTTCAAACGGCTTGACATCATAAATTCCTCCTCATTGCATGCTTTACCTGATAGCTCAGTATAAAGCTATTTGCTTCCGCCCGTAAATGTTTTGCGGACAATCGAGGAATTTGATTCATAAGCTTTAAGGGCATTGCGGTCAAAAATTATGCCGTGTCCCGGAGTGGGAGGAGGCGTGCCGATTCCATTCACGACTTCAATCGGATTTTCCAGCAGGCCAAGCTCGGTTAATGAGCCGCCGGTAACATTTTCAAGCATATAGCTGTTTTGAACACCGCACAGCAGCTGCAGGGAAAGCTCCATCATGAAATGCGGCGCCATCAAGCGGCCAAAGGCGTTCGACAGATGGGCGATTTTATGCCACTCGGTAATACCGCCTACAAATGCGACATCAGCTTGAATGATATCGGCGGCATCTGCTTTCAAATACTCAAGAAACTGATTTTTGCTGTAGAGGCTCTCACCGAGTGCAATAGGCGTTTTTAACGAACGTTTTAAATTCGAATGGCCTTGAATGTCTTGATAAAGCATTGGCTCTTCGATCCAGCCGAGATTTAGCTCATCAAGCTTGGCGCCGTTCTGGATAGCTTCTGCGGCATTCCATTTTTGATTTAAATCGACAAGCACCTTGCCGGTCTTGCCCAGCTTTTCCTGCACCCGGACGATTCGCTCAATATCTTCGTTAATATCGTCCTTGCCGATTTTAATTTTTACCGTGCGATAGCCTTGAGCCACATAATCATCCACGCGGGCAAGCAGGTCTTCGATCTTATCGGTTCGACTGAGATTGATTTCGCTAATATAGGCAGGAATGGAAGGGCGGGCGCCGCCAAGCAGCTTGTACAGCGGTTGTCCGTAGTGCTTGCCCATCAAGTCCCATACGGCAATATCAATCGCAGCAATCGCCATGGAATTGACCCCGAGTCCGAGCCTGCGGGATTGCCTGGTCAGCTTATTCCAAATTTCTTCATAATTAAGCGGGTCCATGCCGACAACCAAATTGGCCAGATAATCCTCGATGAGCCCCTTGATGACGGTTCCTCCGATATCCACGCTGTAGCTGATGCCAGTTCCGATGAGCCCCGAGTCCGTATGCAAATCGACAAGCACGAATTCCAGGCTTTGCACCTTATTGGTGGCATCTTCCCATGGGACGCTAGGAGGAAGACGGTAAACGCTTGCATAAACGCCTATAATTTTCAACGAGCATCTTCCCTTTCTGAGTGTCATTCATTTCTGCAGCTTTAGGATACTAATAAACTTGGATACTAGTCAACAACTTTTTTGAATGAGCCATCATTAAGGAGGGAACAAATGAGGAAAACAGCCGAAAAAAGTCCAGCTGCGGTCAGGGATAACCTCATGCCATACTGGTGCTTCATATGTGTCAACTTTTCTAATTCATGCTTAGAATTCGATTTTTTGTGACATAAACGTCTGAAATATGTTCCTTTGGCATGGCATAATCGGGAAGGAAGGTTTTGTTTTCTGCTTGAAATATAGGAAAGTATATGATTTCGCCATACTTTCTCTATATTTCTCGGACTGAAACGCGCCACGCCGCCAGAGATCGGCGATAGCCGTTTCACCTTGAAATATAGGAAAGTATATGATTTTTCATCCTTTCTCTATATTTCTCGGACTGAAACGCGCCACGCCGCCAGAGGACGGCGATAGCCGTTTCACCTTGAGGATGAAGCATATTTGTAGGAGGAAGAAGCGATGAGTAAAAGGGAACAGGAGCGATCTCTTAAGCTGCTGCCAGACAAAAACTATACGCCGTTGATTGCGATTTTGACCGTTGTGATCGTGGGGCTTGTGACGGTGCTGTTTTTTCTGCCGGCCTATGACGGGGAGCTTGGCTTCAATGTGAAATTGCTGCCGCTGCTTAATGCGGTATTTAACTGCTTTACGTTTATTGCTCTGGTCGTTGCTTTAGTTGCGATTATCAAAAAGAACATCAAGCTGCATCGCCGTTTTATTGGAGCGGCATTCGTCTCGACGACATTATTTCTGGTGTCCTATGTGACCTACCACTATTTGACGGAATCGACGAAATACGGCGGCGAAGGCGCGTTGAAAAGCATTTATTTCTTCGTGCTGATCACGCATATTTTGCTGGCAATCGTCGTTGTGCCGCTGGCGCTCATATCTGTAGCCAGAGGCCTCTCGATGCAGGTGGAGCGCCACCGCAAAATCGCGAGATGGACGATGCCGATCTGGCTATACGTCAGCTTTACGGGCGTTGTCGTGTACTTGATGATATCGCCGTATTATTAAGGAGGAGCGGATTGCCGCTTCGCCATGCAAAAATAAAACCGGGTACGGCCTGTCTCTATAGAGGACAAGCCGTACCCGGTTTTATAATTAAAGGAATATCCGAATGGCATTCGCTATCCATGCTCTTCCATTCAAATCGCTTCGCTCTTAAACATTGCTAAGCAAGGCAAGCCTGGCACATACAGCAAGCCTAGCACTCACGGCAAGACTACAAGCTGCCGCCGCCGAGCCTGCGCCCGATATACTGCTCGTAGGCTTGCGCTACGGCGCACATATCCAGCTCGCTCAGTCCCATCGACTCGCCGACCTGGAACATGCTCTTCGCCGACTCCAGCAGCGGGGTAGGCACGCGCAGGCTGTCTGACAGCACGGAGGACAGCTTGAGGTCCTTGAGCATCAGCTCCAGCGAAAATTGTACATCGTAGTTGGCATTGATCAGCTTAGGGCCTTTCAGCTCAGCGGATTTGCTTGATGCACTGCCTGCTTGCACCAGTTCTAGAAAGGCATTGCTGTCGAGCCCGCCGCTTGCAGCAATTGCCATGCCTTCCGTCAGGGCGACGACGTTGATGCCGACAATTGTATTATGTGCCAGCTTGGCAATGGAGCCGCTGCCGTTTTCGCCCATATAGATGAGCTTGCCGCCCATCGCAAGCATTATGTCATCATTGGCGCCAAGCACCGCCTTGCTGCCGCCAATCATAAATACAAGCGTTCCGGCATCGGCTGCCGGCTTGCTGCCTGTAACCGGGGCATCGAGGAACGAGGCGCCCTTCTGCTCTGCGGTTGCCGCCAGCTCGCGCGCCAGACTTGGCGAGATTGTGCTGCTGTCGATAAGCAGAGTGCCGGAACGGACGGCGCTGAAAATCCCATTTTCACCATAATAAACGTCCCGTATCGCCTGATCATTGCTGATCATCGTAATAACGACGTCGTTTCCACCGGCCGCTTCAGCCGGAGTTAATGCTTCTGTGGCGCCAAGCTCGATAAGCGCTGCCGCTTTTCCGGGTGTGCGGTTGTACACGGTGACGCTGTAGCCTTTGCGCAGCAGGTTCGCCGCCATTCCCATACCCATTACACCAAGTCCGATAAATGCTACTGTTTTCATAGAAAGGTTCCTCCCATGGCTAGCGTTTTCCTTTCATTATACGGCTTCTTCATCAAGATTTCATTGTTATAAGCTTGTTTTTATAGTTTAAATCCGATATTGTAGATTTTGACGCTATACATGATGTTGATTATCGTTGGGGGAAGCTTGAGCCTCGCCGTTAATCGTACGATATTTTAAAAACGGCAGCGATGCCGTTTATATTCCTAAGGAGGCTTATTTGTTTATGAGTAAAACGGTACATTTCGATTACAGCAAAGCACTAACTTTTATTGGGCAAAATGAGATCGACAACTTGACGCAGCAAGTTCGCCTTGCGCATGACCAACTACATAACGGCACGGGTGCAGGCTCTGACTACCTCGGCTGGATTGACCTTCCTGAAAACTATGACAAAGAAGAATTCGCCCGCATCAAGCAAGCGGCTGAAAAAATCAAATCAGACTCCGAAGTGCTGATCGTAATCGGCATCGGCGGTTCATACCTGGGCGCGCGTGCAGCGATCGAAATGCTGTCGCATTCCTTCTATAACCTGCTGCCACATGAGCAGCGCAAGGCGCCGCAAGTGCTTTTTGCCGGCAACAACATCAGCTCCACTTACGTGACGCATTTGACGCAGCTGCTTGAAGGCCGCGACTGGTCGATCAACGTTATTTCCAAATCCGGCACAACGACTGAGCCGGCTATCGCTTTCCGTCTGTTCCGCGAATTGCTGGAGAAAAAATACGGCAAGGAAGCTGCACGCAAGCGTATTTATGCAACGACGGACAAACAGCAAGGCGCGCTCAAAAAGCTCGCAACAGAAGAAGGCTATGAGTCGTTCATCATCCCTGATGACGTTGGCGGCCGCTATTCCGTATTGACAGCTGTAGGCTTGCTGCCAATCGCAGCAGCTGGCGTTGATATTGATGCGATCATGAAAGGCGCGGCTGACGCTGCCAAAGAATACAGCAACCCGAATTTGGCTGAAAATGAAGCCTACCAATACGCGGCTGCCCGCAACTCGCTGTATCGCAAAGGCAAAACAACCGAAATCCTCGTGAACTACGAGCCTTCGCTTCACTTCGTATCGGAGTGGTGGAAGCAGCTGTTTGGCGAGAGCGAAGGCAAGGACTATAAAGGTATCTACCCTTCCTCCGTTGATTTCTCGACAGACCTTCACTCGATGGGTCAGTTCATCCAAGAGGGTAACCGCAACATTTTCGAAACCGTTATTCAAGTGAAAGAAGTGTCCGAACACATTTCCATCGGCCATGACGATGCGGATCTGGACGGCCTGAACTTCCTGACGGGCAAAACGATGGATTTCGTCAACAAAAAAGCATTTGAAGGCACGCTGCTTGCGCATACAGACGGACAAGTTCCTAACTTTATCGTCAACATTGCGGATTTCTCGCCATACACCTTCGGTTACCTCGTTTATTTCTTCGAGAAGGCTTGCGGCATCAGCGGCTACCTGCTCGGCGTAAATCCGTTTGACCAACCGGGCGTAGAAGCATACAAGAAAAACATGTTTGCGCTGCTTGGCAAACCGGGCTACGAGAAGGAGAAAGCGGAGCTGGAAGCGCGCCTGTAGGCGTCGTTCCAGACAGCACTCCTGATGAAGCTTGAACGTTACCGAACGGTTAGGCAGCAGGCCCATGCGGAAATCGTCATCAAGCGCTCCCGTTTTATTGGTTATGCGAGGCCAGTAGAAACCGAGGAAGCAGCGGTGCAGTTTATTGACGAGATCAAGCGGCTGCACAAAACCGCGACGCATAACTGCTCCGCCTATATGGTGGGGGAGCGCGACCAATTCCAGAAGCAGTCTGACGACGGCGAGCCAAGCGGCACGGCGGGCAAGCCGATTTTGGAGGTCATTAAGCACAAGGGTCTCAAAAATATCGCCGTCGTTGTCACCCGCTATTTTGGCGGCACGATGCTAGGCGCCGGAGGACTCGTCCGTGCTTACACGGACGGCGCGGTAGCCGGAATCGAAGCGGCAGACGAGATCGTCAACGTCCTGCACCGTGAGGTGCGGGTTTCCGTTGACTATACGTGGTACGGCAAGCTGGAGAACGAGCTGCACGGCCGTGGCATACGCGTAGGCGGCACGGAGTTTACGGACCGTGTCATCGTCAGCTGTTTGCCGGTGGAGCCGGAGGCGGAAGCTTTCATCGCGTGGATGACGGATTTGACGCAGGGCCAAGCCGAGATAGAAGCAGGCGAGAGCGTCTATTATATTGAGGGCGAATAAAAGCCCGTCATATGCTTTTCAAAAATTACCAAAGAGCACCTTATTCATAACCCATCTGATGGGGAAAATGAATAAGGTGCTTTTTGGCATGGTTTGTTATCTTTTATCTTTTATCTTTTATCTTTTATCTATTATCTTTTATCTTTTTTACTGAGCGGTTTTGGCGATTTTGTTCTGTGATTTTTCAATAGTAGCGGTGAAAAGGGCGGAGCGGAGTGAAAGGTTTGGGAGTGAGAAGCGGAGCGTTCGCCTTTGCCTTTGATTTCTACCGCTGCAACGGTTTAATTCAAAGAAATCAAAGGCAACAGCGATCGAACCCCAAACCTTTCACGCAGCGCAGACCCCATTTCCAGCACACAAGTGAACTCCACAAACAAAAGGCCAATTTAGCATTGACTTGGACTAATATGATCTGCTAAATTGATAATACCAAGTTTGTTAATAGGGATTATCTTTTTTGCTTTATTTTTTCAAAATATAAGCATTTATAAGTTTCACACTTATAGTGGGCTTATATTTCACCCTCGAAACGGTAGCTTTGCCGCCAGAGGACGGCGACAGCCGTTTACGCTTGAAATATAGGAAAGGATATCCTAACGCTATCCTTTCTCTATATTTCTCGGAATGAAACGCGCCGCGCCGCCAAAGGATGGCGACAGCCGTTTCACCTTGCATTTTTATTTTTCGCTTTTCGTCTGTGGTTTCACCTACGACACGAGTCGATGGTCTGGAGGGTAATGTCAACGTGAATGCTATGTTTCGAAACAAATGGTGGAGCTTCGGCTTCCGAAGTACGGTTATGCTTTATTTTATTATCCTGATTATTATTCCGATATTCGGTATTTACACGCAATCGCTGTCGCTTGGGTGGCAGCCATTCTGGGAAAGCGTAAGCGATCCTCTGGCGTGGAAAGCGGTGCTGCTTACCGTCAGGCTCGCCGTTATTGCGACGATTATCAACATTTTTCTCGGAACGATGATTGGCTGGGTGCTTATTCGCTACAAATTTCCCGGGAAAAGATTTCTCAACTCGCTCGTCGATTTGCCTTTTGCTTTGCCGACGGCGGTTGCTGGGCTGATGATTTTGCTGCTGCTCGGCCCACGCAGCTTTGTTGGCGGATTGGCGACGAAGCTTGGCTTCGACATTGTATTCCATGAACCGGCAATTATTATCGCGATGGTTTTCGTCACCTTCCCATTCGTCATCCGCGCTGTGCAGCCTTTGCTGGAGGAGCTGGATCGCTCGGAGGAGGAAGCGGCTTATACGATGGGCGCGTCGAAGGCGCTGACGTTTTTTCGCATTATTTTACCGTCGATGGTTCCGGGTATTATTAGCGGAGCGATGCTGGCGTTCTCGCGCGGCATAGCCGAGTTTGGGGCAGTCGTGCTTGTAGCGGGCAACATTCCTGGCAAAACGCTCATTGCATCGGTTTATATTTTTGGGGAAATCGAAAGCGATAATCCGCAGGGAGCGGCGGCGGTTTCCGTTATTTTGCTCACCTTGTCCTTCGTCATCTTGTGGACGGTTAACCTGATTCAATCCAGGAGGCCGGGCCAATGAGAAAACTGTGGATTACGCTCACTTATGTCGTATTTATACTTCTACTTATCATACCGCTTGTCGAAATCGTGCGCGGGTCCTGGTCGGAAGGCTGGAGTGGCTTTACTGAAGGGCTGCTAAGGCAGCAATCGCTTCATGCCCTTAAGATGACCGCATTAATCGTCGTTATTGTAACCGTATTAAACACGCTGTTTGGCGTCATGCTTGCGCTCTATCTGGTCCGGGCAAAATGGATTGGGCCGCGTATCAAGCGCCTGCTGAACAGCTTAGTCGATCTACCTTTTGCGGTATCGCCTGTTATCGGCGGTTTAATGATTGTCCTTATTCTTGGACCAAGCACGGTTATAGGAACTTTTTTTGAAGCGTCGGGTTTTAAAATTGTCTATGCCTTGCCAGGCATGGTGCTCGCTACGCTATTCGTCACTTTCCCGCTCATGGTGCGCGAAGTACTGCCCGTATTGCAGGAAATCGGGGCCCAGCAGGAGGAAGCGGCGTCTACCCTTGGCGCATACTCGTGGTATACATTCTGGCAGGTGACATGGCCGTCGATTCGTTGGGGTGTCATTTACGGTGTTGTGCTTACGGTTGCCCGCTCGCTTGGCGAATTTGGCGCCGTGCTCGTCGTATCCGGCAATATTATGAATAAGACGCAGACGGCCACGACGCTCGTGTATCAAGATGTGGAAAACTTTAATGTTGTAGCTGCGAACGGAGTTGCGCTCGTGCTTGCGGCGTTTTCCGTTGGATTGCTGCTATTAATGGAATGGGCCAAGAAACGAAAGGAAGTGCATTAAGCCATGCATATTGAAGTCCGTAATTTAAACAAAAGCTTCGGGGATTTTCATGCGGTGCAGGATGTCAGCTTCGATATTAAGAAAGGCCAGCTGATTGGCCTGCTAGGGCCGAGCGGTGGCGGCAAAACGTCGATTCTCCGCATGCTGGCAGGGCTTGAGTCGCCTTCCTCTGGCGATATCGTGTTCCACGGCAAGCGCGTCAATGATTTGCCGCCACAGGAGCGCGGAATCGGTTTTGTGTTCCAGAACTATGCGCTGTTCAAGCATATGACCGTTTATGATAATATCGCTTTCGGGCTGAAGGTCAAAAAGCAAACCAAAGAGCAAATCCGCGAGCGTGTAATGACGCTTGTTGAGCTTACAGGGCTGAAGGGCTTTGAGCACCGTTATGCTCACCAGCTATCGGGAGGCCAGCGTCAGCGTGTTGCCTTCGCTAGAGCGCTTGCGCCTGAGCCGCAGCTGCTGCTGCTCGACGAGCCATTCGCGGCGATTGATGCGAAAATCCGCACGGAGCTGCGCACTTGGCTCAAGGAAATGATTGAGCGCGTGGGCATTACGTCGATTTTCGTCACGCATGACCAGGATGAGGCAATTGAAGTTGCTGATGAAATTATGATTATCAGCAAGGGCAGGCTGGAGCAGAAGGGCTCGCCTTGGGCGATTTACAAGGACCCGCAGACGCCGTTCGTAGCGAGCTTTATCGGGGAATCGACAATTGTTGAGGATGTTGGCGCGCTGAAGGGCTTTGACTCTGCCGCTGGCAAACCTGGTACGAAGGCGCTCATCCGGCCCGAGTATATTGAAATCGGCAAGCCGGGCGAAATTCGTCTTGCATCTGCCGCGCTGGAAGCAAACGTCAAGCATATTCATTTCCGCGGCAGCGAGTGGCTGGTTGAGCTTGAAGTAGGTTCGGTTAAGCTCGTCACCTACCGTTCGCTGGAGAAGGATGTGCTGCAGCCGGGCGACCGCGTTCATGTGCTGGTGCATCGGGCTTATTTGTTTAATGATCAAGAAAGCTGGATTCAGGAAAACAGCCTGAAGGAAGATCCAATGCCAATTCATATCTAATAGCTTGGTTTTGAAAACATCGAGCAGAAAGAGTTGTATGCCATTATGAATGCTATTCAGACAACAAGCCGCCGTTTGCTCGCCCTGCTGCTTGCCATCTCCCTGCTGTTAGTTGCAGCGGGCTGTGGCGAAGCGCAAGGCAATGATCCGGCGGTGGAATCTTCCGTTCCAAACGGCGATGTCACGCTTGTCATTGGTGCATACTCGATAGTGAAGGATGCTTTCGCCGAAATTTTGCCGCAGTTCCAGGCCTACTGGCTGCAGCAAACGGGACAAAAGGTTGTATTTCAGGAATCCTATGAAGCTTCTGGCACACAAGCGAGGGCTATAATAGGTGGCTTTAATGCTGACGTTGCCGTGCTGGCCATGGAAGGCGACGTCAACAAAATTGCCGATGCGGGACTCATTGACCCGAATTGGAAGGAGCAAGCGGATGGCGAATTTGTGACCAAGTCGATTGTCGTGCTTGGCACACGTGAAGGCAATCCGCTGAACATTCAAGATTGGTCCGACCTCACTCGCAGCGGAGTGAAGGTCGTCTATCCGAACCCGAAAACATCTGGCGGCGCTCAGTGGGACATTAATGCGATTTACGGAGCGGGATTGAAGCAGTCGGAGGAAGAGACAGGTGCCAAGGACCCGGCTTTTGCGAAAAACTTCCTCAAGGCTGTCCATGCCAACGTGGAATCGCTCGATAAAAGCGGCCGGGCTTCTATGGCGGCGTTCGAATACGGTGTTGGCGACGTTATCGTGACGTATGAGAACGAACTGCTAGCCCGCATTAAGCAGGGCAAGGACTATCATATCGTCGTGCCGAAAAGCACGATTCTGATTGAAAATCCGGCAACGGTTGTAGACAAAAATGTGGACAAGCACGGCAGCCGCGAGGTGGCCGAAGCGTTCATCCATTATTTGCACAGCGATGAAGCACAGCGTGTGCTTGTTGATTACGGCTTCCGTCCTGTAAATGAGACAGTGGCCAAGGAATCGGCAAGCAAATACATCGTGCCGGAGCAGCTGTTCGACATCAGCTATCTAGGCGGCTGGCCCGAAGTAAAACAAACGCTCTATTCCAAAAAGGGCATCTGGTACCAAGTTCTTGCGGGTATCTAATAGCTTTCAGAATTGCAGCTCCTTGTAATTTCGTCTTCTGTTAAGGTCTTTGTTAGGGTTTTGTATCAAGCTCTTATGTTAAGTCCTGCACTGAGGTTTTGCCTAGTGGTTTGTACTTTGGTTTTATATTGAGCGTTATAATGAGGCTTTTCAATGGTGTCTTGAATTGAAACCTTGCAATAAATCTTGTAACAACAAACAAACCGTGGATCTGGCTATTGAATGAGCCAGATCCACGGTTTGTTTTATTGCCCCTAAAAATCGTTTGACGCTTTAAAGAGTATTTGGTGAGCGGGTCGGAGCGGAGTGAAAAGGTGGGGGTGGAGAAACGGAGTGTTCACCAGGGCTTTCTGGAAGAAAGCGGCTTCGAAGCCTAATCTCCTTGCTGTTGAGTTTCTGCCGGATACGGCTCATTCGAGGAAACTCGACAGTAATGGCGATCGGAACCCCCACCTTTTCGCGCAGCGCAGACTCCCGTCTCCCCAATCTCTTTACTCCGCGTTAAGAACGAATTTTTCAAATACGTGACGAACGCCCTCATCATTATTGCTAAGCGTCACATAATCCGCGACCTCTTTCAGCGCCGGAATCGCATTAGCCATCGCTACGCCAAGTCCAGCCGCTTCAATCATCTCGTGATCGTTCCACGCATCGCCGATCGCAATCGTTTGATCCATCGTGCAGCCAAGATGCTCAGCCATAAAGCGCAGCGCATGTCCTTTTGTTCCCTCTTTATGCATAAACTCCAAATAATGAGCTTTGGATTTCGTAATATGCACGCGGTCGCCAATAAGCGCCTTCAGCTGCTCTGCAATTTCATCGAGATAATCTGGCTCATCGATAATCAGCATTTTCGTATTCGGCTGCTCCAGCAGCTCCTCGAAATCCGGTGCTACCGTATAAGGGATTTTGGAGAGGCGCGAATACATTAGCGCCTTCTCATTCGCTTCCTTCACGAACAGCTGGTCATCCACATAAAGCTGCAAATGCAGGCCATGTTTTTCCGTAAAGGCATACAGCTCCTTGGCCGCATCGGTAGGCACGCTGCGCTCGTACAGCACCTTGCCATCCAGCAGCGTTTTTACAAGCGAGCCTTGATACGTAATGATGGGCACATTGAGCTGGATTTGCTCAGCGATTTGTCTGGCCGAAGCGTACATTCTTCCGGTAGCCAGCGTCACCGTTACGCCTTTCGCGATGGCTTCCTCCATGGCGCGTTTCGTTCCTTCTGTTACAACCAATTCATCGTTCAACAGCGTATCATCTACATCAATTGCAATTAGTTTATACATAATGACAATATGTTCCCCTCTCCAGGCATCTTTATCGTATACATAAGCTAGGTTGATTGTAGCGAAAAATCGGCGTTCGTACAAGCGATCACCCGCTTTTCCTGTATAATAGAAAAGGCCGTTAAAGAATGGACAGGGAGAGGATGGGCAAGGATGAAGCTAAGATGGGGGATTTTAAGCGGTGCGAGCATTGCGATACATACGATGATTCCAGCAATCCAGCAGGCAGAGCGGGGCGAGGCGGTTGCGATTGCGAGCCGCAGCATCGAACGGGCAGTTGAGGCGGCAGAGCGGCTCGGCATTGAAAAAGCGTACGGCTCCTACGAGGAGCTGCTCGCTGATCCGGATATCGATGCGGTCTATATTCCGCTGCCAAATCATTTACATAAGGAATGGGCTATTAAAGCCGCTGAGGCTGGCAAGCATGTGCTTTGCGAGAAGCCATTTGCGGTCACGGCAGCGGATGCGCGGGAAATGGCGGAGGCGGCACAAACGGCAGGCATCGTCATGGCGGAAGCTTTTATGTATCGCCATCACCCGCGCTATGAGCAGATCAAGGCGATTATCGCGTCTGGCGAAATCGGCGATCTTCGCGTCATGACAGGTTCGTTCACCTTCAATAATGCGGCGGACACAGGCAATGTTCGTTACAACGCGGAATGGGGCGGCGGCTCGTTGTACGATATCGGCTGCTATCTCATAAGTGCAGCTCGGCTTATACTGGGCGGGGAGCCGGTGGCAGCCAGCGTCCATGCTTTATTTTCCAAGGAGCATGGCGGGGTAGACATGATGGCTTCTGGCATACTGGAGTTCGCGGATGATGTAAGCCTCGTGTTCGACTGCGGCATGTGGGCGGCTTATCGCAACCGCTTGGAAATTTTGGGGACGAAGGGGCGGATTGAGCTGCCGAACGCTTTTGGCCCGGGGGAAGAGGATTATTTTATCGTACATACGGAGGATGGTCAGCGTAAGGAAGGGCCTTTCAATCTGAACACTTATGTGATGCAAATCAACAGAATCGCACAGATTGCCGCGGGTGAGGCGCAGCCGCTGTTTGGTCCTGAGGATGCGATAGCAGGAACAGCGGTTATTGAGGCCTGTCTCATCTCGGCACGAGAGAAGCGGCGGGTTCTTTTGTGAAAATTTGCTCCCTCCCCCTTGAATAAGATACAGTAAAGAAAGCGGATGAGAGTTAAACCTGGGGAGATGACGAGTTGAGGTATTTTACACATGCTGCTGCACGGCGCAGAGTGCTGTTAATTGGCCTAGTTGGGGCTATTTTATTTATGGTTGCCGGGTTCGCAGTGGGGTGGTTCTGGATGGGGCATCGCTATCCGATGCTGAAAGAGCCGGCTTTTAAGAACTTTGCGGTATCCTACAATACCATTATGGATAAATATTTGAATGGAGCGAATGGCGAGGATTTAATCAATGGCGCCTCCGAGGGAATGGTGGCATCGCTCGAAGACCCTTATTCCCGTTATTTGGTCGAGGAGCAGGGCGATGCGTATACACAAGGCTATGAAGGCGAATTTTCCGGCATAGGGGCGGAGGTGCGCGAGCAGGATGGCCAATTCATCATTCACGCGCTGACCCCCAATGCGCCAGCAGAGCGCGGAGGAGTCAAATCCGGCGATAGCATTATTGCTGTTGACGGCAAGGATACGAAGGATATTAAATTTCAGGATCTGATTGGGCTCATGCGCGGCAAGACCGGTACCGAGGTGACGCTGACACTTCAGCGCCTGGGCGAGACGGAGCCCATCGAGATCACGCTTAAGCGTGAGGCGATTCCGGTTTATACCGTAACTTCAGAGATGCTGGAGGAGGGTATCGGCCATATTACGATTAGCCGCTTTGCACAGAAGACGGCCACAGAGTTTGATGAGGCGGTAGCGAAAATGAAGGAGCAGGGCATGACGAAGCTGCTGCTGGATCTTCGCTCAAATCCGGGCGGTCTGCTGCAGCCGACGATTGCCATTGGCAGCAAGCTGATTCCGAAGGGGAAAGTTATTCTAGAGGTTGTTTATAAGGAAGAAAGCAATCCAATTGTTTATAAATCGAAACAACAGGAAGAGTGGACGATCCCTATCGTTGTGCTGGTGAACGGCCAGTCGGCAAGCGCCAGCGAGGTGCTGACCGCCGCGCTTAAGGAGTCAGCGGGAGCAACGGTTGTTGGTGAGAAAACGTACGGCAAAGGCGTCGTACAGGCGTTTGAGCAATTTAAGGACGGCTCGGTGCTCAGCTTGACCGAGGCGCAGTGGAAAACGCCAGGCGGCACGTGGATTCACAAGGTTGGCGTCATGCCAAATGAAGTTGTCAGCCTGCCTGCATTTGCAAGCTTGCGCCCGCTTCCGGTGGGCAGCGAGCTGAAAAACGGCAGCTACGGCGAAGACGTCAAGACGCTGCAATCGATGCTGAAGGAGCTTGGTTATGCTTCCGTAGGCAAGGACGGCTTGTTCGATGAGCAGACGGAGGCGGCGATGCGCGCTTTTCAGAAGGCAGAGAAGCTTGACGTTACCGGATCGCTCAATGACAAGACGGCTTACAAAATTGTCGAGCTGCTTAAGGAAAAGCTGGAGAAGGAAGATACACAACTGCAGCGAGGCGTAGAGCTGTTGAAAAAATAAGCTTGGCCGCCGCCCCGCGGCTATTGACAACGGTAATGATTATTACTATCATTTGATAGAGAGCCTTTTGGATCGAGCAGACGATTGCGTGTGCAGACAAAAGTGCCAATCGTAATCAGACAGCCGTTGCGGCAGCGGGGTGACACCAATGAAGATCAAATATTGCACCAAAAATTTCAAAAACGGGACGAAGCCGGTATACAAGGAGATGAAGGATAAGTTTCCCGACATCAAGATGAAGAAGTCCGATTGTCTCGGAAATTGCAAAACATGCAGGCATGAATGTTTTGCCATGGTGAAGTCTAAGGTGGTCAGCGCTCCGTCAGCCGAGAAGCTTTATAAGGAATTAAAAAAATTAATTGGATAAATATAGGGAGGGCGGCTTTTGCCGTCCTCCTTCTTTGTGTTAGAATAGAGGCAACTCCGAAAAAGAAGAGGTGCATAAGTGATGAATGATCAATTAGCTGAAGCATTAAACGAACAAATGAACTTTGAATTTTATTCGGCGCATGTGTATCTTGCAATGGCAGCCTACTGTTCCAGTGAAAGTCTGGACGGTTTTGCGAATTTCTTTATTATCCAGGCTGAGGAAGAGCGTTTCCATGGCATGAAAATATATAAATTCCTGAACGACCGCAACCGTCGTGCTACTTTGTCTGCTCTGCTTGAGCCGAAAAATGAATACTCGTCGATGCTGGATGCGTTCGAGCGTGCTTATGCACATGAACAGCAAAACACTCGCAAGTTCTACAACCTTGCTGACCTTGCGCTCAGTGAGCGCGAGCACGCGACGATCTACTTCCTGAAATGGTTCATCGATGAGCAGGTAGAAGAGGAGTCCTTGTTCGACGGCATCATTCAGAAGCTGAAACGTATTGATAAAGACAGCAACGCGTTTTATATGCTGGATGCTGAATTTGCCGGGCGCACGTTCACGCCTCCTGCGGAATAAGCGAGACATGCTGCACGGTTAATGGTTTACGGCATAGCCCGCTGCATGGTTTGCAACTCATTACACACGAAGAAGAGGGATTGGCACTTACGCCAATCCCTCTTTTTGCTCCTCGTACAGATGAATAAATGAATCGACTAAGTCTGGATCAAACTGGGTGCCGCGCTGCTCTTCAATATAAGCGAGTGCCTGCTGCTCCGACCATTTTTCCTTGTAGGGGCGTTTGCTGGTAAGGGCGTCGAAAACATCAACGATGCTTACGATGCGCGCTTCAATGGGAATAGCGTCTCCAGCAAGCTTATGCGGATAGCCATTGCCATCCCACCGTTCATGATGGTGCAAAATAATATGCTTGCTCGCCGTCAGCTCGCTAGTAAACAGCTCGTCATTAATTTCGTTGAAAATCTTCTCAAGAATGTCGACGCCAATATAGGTGTGCATCTCAATAATAGTCCGCTCATAATCAGCAAGCGGACCGGGCTTGTACAAAATTCCTTCAGGAATGCCTGATTTTCCGATATCATGCAAAATGCTCGCTGAGGCGATGCGACTGAGCCGTTCTTCGTTCCATCCCAGCTGCATGCGCTCATTATGGTAACGTACGAGCGCCTCCGTAAGATCCCTCACCCGCACAAGATGCGACTCAATGCCAGGATCGCGAATTTCACAGGAAATGGCAAGCACCTTGAGCAGCGAGCTTTGAATATGCCCAATCCGTTCCTGCGGCATATAGAAGCCGCTAGGTAGCTGCTCCAATTCACGGAAAACGCCGATATAATACCAGCTCTCATCAGCACATAAAGGTGTAATGGTAATGGAAGAATGCCACAACTGCCCATCCTTGCGGCGGTTAATGAACACGCCAGACCATGGCCGTTTCCCCTTCAACGCTTCCTTTGCATATATTTATTTAAAAGCGTTAAGCAAAAAAGAGGACACGGCCGCCGGTTTGCCGCGATAATAGCCGGGCGAGCTGATATACAGCTCTTCCTTGGCGCGCGTAACGGCGACATAAGCGAGCCGTCGTTCTTCCTCCAGCGCAGCCTCGGCAACGTCATCCCCCGTCTGGATGGCGCTCCGGTCACTATTTTTGCTCGCGGACAGCGCTGAGCTATGCGGCAAAATGCCATCGGACGCCCCGCTCACGAATACAACGGGAAATTCCAGACCCTTTGATTTGTGGATCGTCATAAAATGGACGGCGTCAGCGCCACGGCTCGCCAGCTTGAGCTGCCGCATCTCCTGCAGCTTCAGCGCAATCTCGTCTACGAATGCCAGAAACTCGGCAATCGTCGCAAAGCGTTTGGCGGCGGTTTCCAGCTCGTCCAGCGTTTCCTTCAAAGCGTCCTTATGCTCGGTAAGCGTCTGGCTTTTATCGGCTTGAATGTAATTGTCATAAAAGCCGTCGCGCAGCAGGCGAATAGCCTGCTCGGGCTTGAGCTTAGGCAAGGAGCGAATGAGCCGCAGCCGCTCTTTGATTTTTTCCTGATGAAATTCCTTAATGCCAGGGAAGCGGACGAGATGGATCAGCGGCCATTTTTTGGCTTGCTGCTTTTCTTCGTTCCAGATGAATGCCATCGCCTGCTCCGGCTTGACATAAAGCGTTGCGAGTATATTTTGCATCGCATCAAAATGGCGCCGATCCATCGCCAGCCGCAAATGCGCGATTATCGGCTTCACGACCCACTGCTCATAAAAGGACTCGCCACCGCCGTAATCAATAAACGGAATTTGGCGTATGACCAACTGGTCGAAGATGGCGCGGCTGCTGCTCGCCGTACGAAACAGAATGGCGAAATCCTGATAGCCGCGCTTCCCCTGGCTCTGCGTCTCCGTGATTTTATTGACAATCAGCTGCGCTTCATCGTCGGTATTGCCCGGCCTTGCGAATGAGGGGGAGAGGCTTTGCGTTTTCGCCACTTTGAGCGACTTGGGACGGCGCTGCTTGTTGCTGCTAATAATCGCATTGCCCAGCCCAACAATGGCAGCCCCGGAGCGATAATTAATATCGAGCACGACATTTTTGCTGGTCGGATATTGCTGCTCAAAATTCAAAATATAATCGTTGCGCGCCCCGTTAAACGAATAAATTGTCTGGTCATCATCGCCAACGACCATCAAATTGCCATGCTGTTGGGCGAGCAGCTTAATCAGCTCATATTGCACCTTATTCGTATCCTGAAACTCATCGATCATCACGTAGCGGAAGCGGCGCTGGAGCATTTCGAGCAAGTTCTGATCGGTCGTGAGCAGCCGATAAGCTGCAAGCAGCATATCATCATAGTCAATCAACTGCTGCTCCGACTTCCACTGCTCATAGCATTCAAACAGAATTTTCAGCTGCTTGTCCTCTTCTGTTTTGGCTGGCAGCTCATGGGGCTCCAGCATTTCCAGCTTATAGGCAGAAAATAACGTAATGAGCGTCTCCGGCTGATACGTCTCATGCAAATTGCGTTCACGCAGCAGTCGTTTGAAAAAAATTTGCTTCCGGCCGCTGTCGCCTAAAATCGCCTGCTTCATGCCCCGCCTGCGCAGCAGCTGCAAGCAGAACGAATGGAACGTCCTCGCTTCTACCGCGGCTGCAGCACTTTCAGAAATGCCGGGCAGCGTGGCGATACGAGACTTCATTTCCTCTGCTGCTTTTTTGGAAAATGTCATGAGCAGCAGCTGGGAAGCCATTACGCTGCGGACAGACAGCAAATAAGCCGTTCGGCAGACGAGAACGGAGGTTTTGCCGGAGCCGGCGCCAGCGAGCGTGAGCAGCGGCCCATCGGTATGGCGGACGGCGGCAATTTGCGCTTCATTAAGCTGGATGCCGTGCTGCTCCAGCGAGCGGAAAAAAGCGGCATCGCCTTCTCCGCGTCCGACAAGCTGTTTGCTCGTATCAGCTGCGGCCTGATTTGCCCGCGGCATTATGCTTGTCGTTACACCGTAAGGTCTGGGATAATATTTTGTACGTGTTTGTTCCATATGTATAATCACCTGTGCTTGATTATAGCATGGCTTTATGGATTAGGATAAACTAATTAAAGAATCACAATAGGAGATGAGCTAGATGATAGTGCCAGCGAAAAAAGAAGATGTACAGCAAATTATGCTGCTTCTGCATGCTGCAATTGGCAATATTGCCTGTACGCTAACGGGCGTTTCGGACGAGCAGGAGGCAATGAATATACTAGCGGACTTTTATGTGAAAAAAGGAAACAGACTCAGCTACGAGCATGTGCTTGTCGCCTGGGAGGGGGATGTCATCGCTGGCATGGCGCTTGGCTATGGCGGTGATGCTGCTGCGAAGCTGGATGCCCCGCTGCTTTCGCGCATCCATCAGGAGCCTGCTCATGCCGGCTATGAGATTATGACTGAGGCAAGGAACGACGAATATTATTTGGATTCCGTGGCGGTGCATCCCGCTTATCAGGGGAAGGGGATCGCGCGGGCTTTGATCGGCGCAGTTGAGAATAAAGCTAAGGAAGCGGGCTGGCCTCGCCTATCGCTCATTGCGCTGGATGATAATGAGAAGGCGACGGCGCTGTATGCGCGGATGGGCTATGCCGAGGATGGGGAGCTTGAGCTGGCAGGACACCGCTACATTCGAATGGTAAAGCAGCTGACGCAATAATGGATTGCGAAGTGGAGAGCAAACAGGTACGATAGCGATATGGCAAATATTCCATTCTTTTACTAACTAGAAGCAGCTATGGAGGAAGAACAAATGAAAGACATCAGCATACGAATCGTAGAGCCGCTGGATGCAGCATTACACCAGTTAATTAAAGCACTGGATGAAGAGCTGCTGGAGCGATACCCGGCGGAAGAGGTGCATGGGCTTGATTTTACCGATCCGGGCATTAAGGAAACGGTATTTATTGTCGCTTTTGCCGGGGACGAGCCTGTCGGGTGCGGCGCCATTCGGCCGCTGGATGCACAGTATACGGAGCTGAAACGCTTTTTCGTGCGAAAAGAAAGCCGGAAGCTCGGTATCGCTGCTGCTATGCTTTTCTTTTTGGAGGATCAGGCGCAGTCGCGAGGCTTTGCTGGCATCCGGCTGGAGACGGGGCCCGAGCAGCCTGAGTCGTTGAAGTTTTATGAAAAGCATGGCTACGTATTTATCGGAAAATTTGGCGAATATGTCGATTATGAGCTGAGCATGTGTTACGAGAAGCTATTTGATGCATAAAGAAGGGGAGAAAACGATGAACGTATTTGAAGGATGCAGCAGGCAAAGCTTAGGCAAGGAGCTCTCCTGGATTAATGAGCCAAAGAGCTGGGAAATTAATGAGCACAAGCAGCTGGTCGTGCAAGCGCCGCCGATGGGCGATTTTTTCATTGATCCGGCAGGAGGCAATACGAAAAACTCTGCACCATACCTATACACATTAGTTGAAGGCGATTTCTATGCCGTCACTCGCGTTGCGGTTGATATGAAGCAGACGTACGATTCCGGCTGCCTGATGATTATGGCGGATGAAGACCACTGGGCAAAGCTCTGCTCGGAATTTTATGACGATATGCCGTCCATTCTCAGTGTCGTGACGCGTGGAGCCTCCGATGATTGTGTTTCCAGCGATGCCCAGATCGTTCGTCCCTTTTTGCGTATTGCCCGGTCAGGCAATTGCTTTGCATTCCATTATTCGCTCGATGGCGTCAAATGGAAAATGGTCCGTTATTTTGGGATGGATGTTCCCGCAACGATTAAAGTTGGCGTTGTAGCCCAATCGCCGATTGGCGAAGGAAGTGTCGCAACGTTTGAATATTTAAAAGTCAGCAAAAACATAATTGGTGACATCCGCAGCGTCAATTAACATATTGCAGCTGCAACAGCAGGAGCAGGAGAGGCTACTTCATGCCAATGGTGCTGAACAGGAAGGCAATGAGCTCGGTCGGGCCAGGCATGTCGGGGAAAAATATGAGCAGAACAGCCAGAGCTGCCGTTACGGCGGTTATGGTGACAGCTGCACTGATTTCCCGGCGGCCGCTCTGCCCCCCCGCGAGCTTCTCCATATATAATAATGACGGAGACGAGCAGAATACCTGTAATAAACAGCACCTTCATCGTGAGCCCTCCTGCATGTTTATGTTGCATTTATTCATTGGACTGGCCCGGTATCCCTTGCGGATCACCGGATTTTCCTGTGCGCAAAATACGGGCCTCTACATGGATTATCGTTTTTATTTTTGGAAAGTCGCTTTCCCACTGGGCCTTTTTTGCTTTCCATTTGTGTGGGAAATGATTGCGGTACGCATTCGCATAGCCGAAAAAATCCGTTTTCAGCTTTAGCTGGGTTAATTGCAGCGCGGCTTCCGCTCGCTGCTTAAGCTGTTCTTGAAACAAAGCCTGAATTTTTTCCACATTTGGCGGTGGCAGAAGTGACAGATCGGTTGTATTCAAGATGACATCGCCCTTTATTTTAATGTTGACCTTCATCGTCCAGTTCCCGTCAGCAAAGCCGGGAATAAACTCCGAGCGAACGAATTGCGGTTTTATGGTAACAGCCGCTTGTTTGTTCGCTTCGTCTGGATTAACCGTCAATACGATGTTTTCCAGCTGATTGAGCAGCATGAGCACGCCAAGGCTTATCGGCTCGGTCACGATGCGAATTTCCCGCTCATTGCGAATCATGGCCAGCCCAAATATATAGGGCATGGTAGCTAGCTTGCTTTGCCCTGGATCGGGCGGAGCAACAAAGGGAAGCAGAAACGCGATCAAAATATATTCACTGAACCAGGCAGCCGGCTGAAGGCTCCTCAATGCTGCGATGCTCGATTTTTTGCAAGCCGAACGATAGCGCTTCCTCGCTCCCATCAATGAAAAGCAGCGGCATTCCGTTGCTAATGACGTCGATTGCATCCTCAAGCGTGCGTACCGTATTGGCTGCGGCAATAGGCAGTAAGTTTAGCAGCTGTGCCGGAGTAGCGGCAGTCAAGTTACCGGCATTGCTAGCAAGCGGACGCAAAATGAAGAGATTCAGCTGCTCATCATCGCACATACTGATATGAAACACGAGCATGGCGCCCTCGAGTTCGCCGATCCGCAAGGAATGGAATGAGAGGTCAGCGCAGTCCGCATACACACGTCGCAGCTCCGCTATATTTTCATCCAATCGATTTGAAAGCGGCTGCTGCTCGTCAGAAGGCTGTTTGTCCGACTGCTGCCAATCAGCCTTCGCTGATTGGTGCTTCCAATTGTTGCGTTTGAATCCGCGCATGACAGTCCCTCGCTTCCAGATGATAGAACAAGTCCGTGCCTTTAGCGTTTCCAGCACGTTCCTTTCCTATGTATGGAAGCAAATATTTTCAGAATGGTGAATTATTATCGCGAGGTGTTGAAAAAAAAGCACGCTTGAATTATAATTGATAATGATAATCATTATATATGGATGAGCGATCATCCAGCTGTGCCAATAGGCCGGGAAGGTGGGAAATGATAAAGCATATGAGAAACTCGATACGGATGGGCTTTCAAGAAGAGGATACACACTTTAGGCAGAACACCGAATCTGTTGCAGGAGGAAGAAGCAAGCTTGGACAGACGGTTGAATATATGAAACGCCATTATCAAAAACCAATTACACGGGATATGCTTGCCAGCATGGTTGGTATTACGCCGGAGCATTATTCCCGCGCCTTCAAGAAGCATATGGGCATCAGCCCAATTGATTATTTAATTGCAATTCGCATTGACCGGGCCAAGGGGCTGCTTAAAGAGACGAATGCGACGGTCCGCAGCATAGCTCGTCAGGTCGGCTACGAAGACCCGTATTATTTCAGCCGCCGCTTCAAGCAGGAGGTTGGCGTAGCGCCTTCCGCTTATGCGGTGCCTGGATACAGCAGCGGTTTATAAATAATAAGGGGCTGCGCCCAACGTCACCTAGAATGACGTTGGGCGCAGCCCCTTTTTTTATTTTACCAAGG
>NZ_KQ040787.1:34089-65840 GCF_000971975.1 Paenibacillus algorifonticola
CGACCCCGTTCTCGTCAAAGAAACCGCCTGTCGGACCTTCCGCTCGAAGCGTCGCGAGCGAAATGACAACGGCTGCAGCCTGTTCAACCGAACGTGTGCCTTGAAAGCCGTTTAAGTCGGTTGCTGTGTAACCAGGATCTGCAGAATTCACTTTAATGGCCGTATCCCTTAATTCATAGGCGAAATGGACGGTCAGTGAATTAACGGCTGTTTTGGAAGCATTATAAAGTAAAATTTTGTGATGATAATACTCATATTCAGGATCTGTTTGCTGGGCTAAGGAGCCCAGTCCGCTGGATAAATTGACAATGCGGCCTTCCGGTGCGAGACGTAAAAGCGGCAGCATCGCTTTCGTAACGGCAAACATGCCGAAAAAATTGATTTCGAATGTGTCTCTTAATGCGTTAGTGTCAGTAGTGGACGGCACCAATATTTCCTCAAGCTTGCCGAACGTTGTGCCCGCATTATTAATCAGAATATCGAGTTTGCCGTAGCTGCTTTCCATTTCCTTCGCAGCACGATCAATAGATGGCTGGCTTGTAGCGTCCAGTTCTAGAAAATGGGCATGAATGCCCTCAGATTGCAGCCTTGCTGCAGCCTCTTCCCCTCTTTCCTTGTTCCGCGCGCCAACCAGAATGGTAAAGCCCTGCTGGCCCAATTTTCGCGCCGTTTCAAACCCGATCCCTTTATTCGCACCCGTAATCAATGCAATTGTATCGCTGTTTTTATTCTGCTCTCCCATTGTAAATCCTCCTAATATAAGTTCATTATTATTAGAGCATCAAGCTCCTTGCCCCATAGATAATGTATAATGGATGACAAATGGTAACGAGAGGTATGGTTATACTGGTAGAAAAAGTACTACCCTAAGGTGTAGTGGCGAAGGAGGTATGAAATGGAGCGTTTGACGATCGACCGCCATCAGCAGCTGGCGCAATTTTTACGCAGCCGTCGTGAACGGATATTGCCTGAACAGCTTGGCATACCGCAAGGCGGCAGGCGGCGGACGCCGGGACTGAGGCGCAGCGAGGTCGCGATGTTAGCCGGCATGAGCGTGGAGTGGTATACCTATCTGGAGCAGGGAAGAAAAATTCAAGTTTCAGCGGAGGTTTTGGAAAGCCTAGCACGAGTGCTTCAGCTGGACAAGGATGAGCGCAAGCATATGTTTTTTCTTGCGCACAGGCAGCACCCTCTAGAAGAAAGGCAGCAGGCCGCCTTGATGGTTCCGGGCCTTCAGCATTTTCTTGACCAGATGGAGGCAGCCCCGTCTTATATCATTGATGAGAGAATGAATGTAGTGGCTTGGAATGCTGCTTTCCGTGCCGCATACGGTGATTATCAGCTGATAAATGAGCGAGAGCGCAATCTGGTATGGGTGACTTTCACCTCTCCTACTTTTCGAAAGCTGAAGGGCGAGCATTGGGAACAGGCCGCGTGGAGCTGCTTGGCGCAATTTCGTGCAGGCTATGGACGCAGCACCGAGGATTTATGGTGGTCCGAGCAAATCAAGGAGCTCAGCGGCATTAGTGAGGAATTTAATGAAATGTGGAAGCGCCAAGAGGTTCTTTATGCGCCAGAGGGACATAAAGTTATTTTTCATCCTATAGAAGGGAAAATGGTTTTTGAATATCTTGCCTTTCGGATGGATGTTTCACCGGAATTGCAAATTATTATTAATACGCCCGTGAAGGGAACCGAAACAGACGAGAAGATCAGAAGGCTTGTTGCAAAAGGATAAATCGAATACAGCATTCATCTGACAGGAGGAATTGAAATGGACCTGGGTATTCATGGAAAGCGTGCCATTGTGACTGGAGGAAGCAAAGGGATTGGACTTGCCACCGCATTGCGACTGGCGGCTGAGGGAGCGGAAGTAGCGATAGTGGCCAGACAGGAGGGACCGCTACAAGCAGCAGCAGAACGGATTGAGCAAGCGACAGGCAAAAAGCCGCTGATCATCTCCGCTGATGTGTCGGTCGAGGCTGAAGTGCAGCGTGCAGTCGCTGAGGTGGTAAAGCAGTTTGGAGGTGTCGATATTCTTGTAAACAATGCAGGGACGTCGGCAGCGCTTCCGTTCGATAAGGTGGAGCCTGATGCATGGGCAGCCGATCTTGACCTTAAGCTGTATGCGGCGATTCATTTCACGCGCGCGGCACTTCCTTATCTCCGTGAGGCAGGAGGCGGCGCCATCGTAAATGTGACGGCGATCGGCGGCAAGACACCAGCAGGCTCCTCGCTGCCAACTTCGGTCAGCCGCGCGGCAGGTCTTGCGCTGACGAAAGCGATGAGCAAGGATTTGGCGGGCGATGGGATCCGGGTGAATGCTGTCTGTATCGGCCTCATTCGCAGCGATCAAATTGAACGCATGTGGAAACGGACGAGTCCCGATCTATCGTGGGAGGAGTTTGCGGCAAGCCCGTGGCATGATATTCCGCTCGGACGCATCGGCAATCCAGAGGAAGCAGCGAATGTGATTGCGTTTCTCGTCTCGGAAGCGGCTTCCTTCGTTACGGGAACTTCCGTCAATATTGACGGCGGCAAGGCAGCGGTGCTGTAGCTTCGTTTTAAAATAAACCCGGCATCGGCCATCATCTCTCCTTATGTATGTAAGCTGAAAGGTTGGCCGCGACTTATTTCTTCGCAGCCAACCCTTCTAAACTTCTGCTGCCGCTGCCATCGTCTGGTTGCGGCCAGCGTTTTTTGCTTCTTCCGACCTTCATATATGGTCAAAAGCTTCTCCTGCGCTTGCGCTTCCTTTGGGCAGCCATCATGGCAGCATTTTGCTTGTTCAAGATTAGGATGCTTGCTTTTTTGATATATCTATAATAAAATTAAGATGATAATGATTATAAATTGAGAATTTGCAAGCCCGCAGGACGATGCAAAGGAGGCTCATGAGCGATGAGCAAACTGGACAATCAAATGGATAAAATTAACCAGCAGCTGAAAGCGAAGGGCTACAAGCTGACGCATCAGCGCGCGATGACTTTAAGAGTGCTGTTGGAGAACGAGCAGGATCATCTCAGCGCAGAGGACGTATATATGCTGGTCAAGAAGACATACCCGGAAATCGGGTTGGCGACGGTTTATCGGACGCTTGAGCTGCTTACCGAGCTGCACATTGTTGAAAAAATGAACTTTGGCGATGGCGTTGCCCGCTTCGACTTGCGTGACGATAGCCAAGAGCATATGCATCATCATCTGATCTGCGCCAAGTGCGGCGTGCTGAAGGAAATTCAAGAGGATTGGCTGCTTGAGCTGGAGCAGCGCGTACAGCGCGAATTCGGTTTTACGGTTACCGACCACCGATTGGATTTCACCGGTCTGTTCCAAAGCTGCAGCGCCGGAGAATGCAAGCGAGGCAAAGATACGAAAGCTAGTTAATTGCTAATTTTATGGAGAAATGCATGCATAGAAGCCAGCTATGGCCTGAAAAACGCTGAATCGACCAAATAAAGGTGATTCAGCGTTTTTTTTTACGGCATATTTTTATTTGGTATTGATAATAAGCCTTAGTAAACCGTTATATAGGTATAGGACTTGCGGCTTAAACTACCAGTTAAGAAGGTGACAAAAACATGAAGACTATATTGGTAGATAATGAGCCTCTGGCGCTTAAGCTTCTGGAAGAGGAGCTGGGCAAAATCGGGGGCATCGATGTTGTGGGTAGTTTTTCTAATCCTGAACTGGCGCTTCAGCATATTTTAGCTGAGCCTCCGATCGCTTTATTTTTAGATATTGATATGCAGGAGATTAACGGGATGCAGCTTGCGGAGCAAGTGCTTCAGCAATTTCCGGAAGTTATGCTTATTTTTTTGACTGAGCAGGAGAAGTATGCGGTGAAAGCATTTGAGCTTAGCGCTCATGACTATATTATGAAGCCTTTCAGCCATGAGCGGTTGTGCGTAACGGTTGAAAGGCTATTAAAACGGGCCCGGATGGCGCCTCCTACTGTTCCATCTGTATCTGGCCCCGCTCAAATGATCCACTGTTTTCGATCGCTGCGTATCGGCCCGAAGAGCGATGAAAGCGTTACACTTAAATGGAAAACCTTGAAGGCACAGGAGCTTTTCGCCTATTTGCTGGAGCATCGCGGAAAGCTGATACGCAAGCAAGATTTGCTTGATCAGCTGTGGCCGGAAATCGATTGGCGGAAAGGCACTTCCCAGCTGTATACGGCGATTTATCAAATTCGGCGAATGATGCGTGAAGAGGGTGTCGGCATCCGGATCGTTAATCGTGACGAAGGTTATACGCTGGATTTGAATGGCGTACTGCTGGATACGGAGGAGTGGGAGCGGAAAATCAAGAGAATCCCACCGTTAACAGATGAAACACTCGAGCGGCATCAGCAGATGCTGGAAATGTACCCTGGCGACTACTTGCAGGAATATTCGTATGAATGGGCCGAAACGGAGCGTCGGCGGCTTCGCACCGTATGGCTGCGCCATGCCCAGCACATTGCCCAGCATTATGACTCCATTGGCAATGAGGCAAAGGCAGCCCAGCAATATTTGCTCATTCAAAAACAGCTGCCCTCCGAGGAGCGGATTTATTTTGAGCTGATGCGTTTGTATGACCGGATGAATGAGCGGTTTGCTGTGCAGCGGCAATACGACCAGTTAATGCTTATGCTTAAGCAGGAGTTTGATGCCGAGCCGCTGACATCGGTGCAGCAATGGTACGATCAATGGCAATACAAGCATAGTCAGCGTTTGTCAGCGCAATAAGCGAATGTAAGCGCAGTACATATGCATAGCTGTTCAATCTAAGCGAACTTCTTTAAGAGTTAATTATAATGGATTAAATTTACTGAAAATTTAAATACTTGCCAATTGAAAAGAGGGAAAGAAATGGGGCATCTCCATGGCACCTATGATAGCTCACTAATTATTTTCTCCTACATAATTGCAGTACTAGCGTCATTTGCAGCTCTGGATCTAGCCGAGAAGGTCGGTATTTCCACCGGCCGCAAGCGCTGGCTGGGCATTACGATGGGCGCCGTTATACTCGGAATGGGCATTTGGTCGATGCATTTTGTCGGCATGATGGCCTTCTCCCTGCCGGTCGTAGTAGCTTATGACTTGATCGTTGTACTGCTGTCGCTTCTGGCCGTCATCGTGGCTGCATTCGCTGCACTGTATGTCATTGCAAGGGATGAATTGAAAATCGGCAGGCTGCTGGCAGGAGGTTTGCTGCTGGCTACCGGTGTGTCGGTTATGCATTATATAGGCATGGAGGCTATGCTGATTCAGATTCATTATGATCCGCTGCTGTTTCTGCTTTCTATTTTTATTGCGTTTGCCGCATCCGTTACAGCTTTATGGCTTGTATTCTATTTCCGTAAAACGAGCAAGCAGGCCATGCTCTGGAAAAAGCTAAGCGCAGGCATGATCATGGGAGCGGCTATCGCGGGCATGCATTATACAGGGATGATAGCGGCGACGTTCAGCTCGAATATCAAAACCGCCATCTTTTTTGAAATGGTGCTGGCTAACAAGCTGCTTGCTTACGTCATTACAGCTGGATCGGTGATTACGTGCATGATGTCGCTGTTGGTCCTGTTTGTCTCCAAACGGCTGGAGAGCAAGGAAACGCAGCTCGATGAGCATGAGAAGTGGTACAAATCGTTGTTCGACAACAATTTGGATGGCATTATTTCGGTTAATATTCAAGGCGAGATTATCGGCTTTAATCCAGCGGCATTGGAAATTACAGGTTTAACTAGCGAGCAGCTGCTCCATCAGCCTATTAAGCTGCTTTTGCCATATATTGCGCCAGACCAGCTGGATCATACAGTAGCGATGTTTACAAAAGCTTTTCAGGGCGAAGCCCAGCGGTATACTTCTGCCATATTGCGAAATGGCGAGGAGCGCGTAGATATTAGCGTTGTAAGCGCTCCGGTTATTGTGGGCGGCGCTGTTGTGGGGATTTACGTCATCGCCAAAGATATTTCAGAAGAGAAGCAAGCGGAGGAGAAGGTAAAATATTTGGCCTTTCACGATGAACTGACAGGCCTGCCGAACCGCAGGATGTTCAATAAAGTGCTGGATGAAGAAATTGAGAGAACAAAGCCGGCAGGGGAAGAAATAAGGGAGGACCACTCTATTTTTGCCGTAATGGTGCTGGATATTGACCGGTTCAAAATGATTAATGACTCGCTGGGACATTCTTATGGCGACCTGTTCCTTCAAGAAATGGGCAACCGAATCCGCAGCAGTGTAGACGGTTATAATGTGCTGCTTGCCCGAATGGGCGGTGATGAATTCACCCTGATGGTGCCTCATTCCGATGCAGGCATTGTAACGGAAATTGCCGAGAAAATTATTCATGCCATCCAGCTTCCTTATCGTCTCAAGGAGAGCGACTTTTATGTTTCGGCCAGCATCGGCATTGCCTTATACCCGCAGCACGGGATGGATACTAGCCAATTGCTTAAAAATGCCGATACGGCGATGTATGAAGTGAAGAAAAAAGGCAAAAATGGTTTTCAATATTTTTCAGCCGAACTCAATGACAAGCTGCAAAGCAAAATTGAGCTGGAAGGCGACTTGCGAAAAGCGGTGGAGCTAAATGAGCTTGAGCTTTACTACCAGCCCCAGATCAGAGCCGAGGATGAGCGGATGATTGGCATCGAGGCGCTCGTACGCTGGAACCATCCAACCAAAGGCGTGCTATCGCCAGGCATTTTTATTCCGATTGCGGAGGAGACGGGCATTATTTATGAGCTTGGAACCTGGGTGCTCCGAGAAGCCTGCCGTCAAATGCGGAAATGGCATTTAGCGGGTGGGCCGCTCATTCCTGTATCTGTAAATTTGTCCTCGCAGCAATTTCATCAGCCTTATCTGGCCGATTACGTGAAGGATATTTTACGGGAGACCGGGCTTGAGCCGCATTTTCTGGAGCTGGAAATTACTGAGAGCATGATGATGGACGCTTCGGTATCGACAGCTATTTTGAACCAGCTCAATGAATTTGGCGTGCGGATTAGTCTTGATGATTTTGGAACCGGCTACAGCTCGCTTAGTTATTTGAAGATGTTTCCGATTCACAAGGTGAAAATCGATCGTTCCTTTATTCGCGATATTACGGAAAATGACAACGATAAGGCTATTGTATCCACCATTATTTCGATGGCCCAGCATTTAAATATGGAGGTTATTGCCGAAGGCATTGAAACGAAAGCCCAGCTGGACATTTTAACTGATAAGGACTGCGAGAAAATACAAGGCTATTATTTCAGCCGTCCTTTGTCTGCTATTGATGTAGAAGAGGAATTTTTCATACCTGGTCGCCAAGAGAAAACAGCATTTCATTCCTGATTCAGCAGACAGCGGAGGTGATAAGGTGGACTATTGGAAGAAATCTTTGCCGAACATGTACAAGCAGTTTCCTGAGCCGATTATAACAGTGGGGGAAAATGGCGTCATTCTTCATATGAATGAAGCTGCTAGCCAATATCAGCAGAAGGCTATCCGCGATTTGCTCCCTGGAGCCAGATTGTCAGGGCTGAGACGAATAACGAAGGAGGAGGGTGCAAGGCTTGAGCAATTTTTAAGCCGGCCAGAGGGCACCAGTTCCGAGCGTCATTTTTTATATTTTGACGATTCGGAAGGAGAAGTTATCAGTTGGGAGCTGTACAAGCTCCCTTATGATGCCAGCAACAACAGCTTAGGCAGCCATCTTCTCATTCGGGATCGTTCGGAATCGATTAGGCAGCAGAAGGAAAGCGAGGCTATTAGGGCGCGTTACAACGAGCTGCTGGACTTATACATAGATCCGATTGTCATTCATCAGGACTCCAAAATCGTGTTCATCAACGATGTGGCTGAGCAAACGATTGGCGGGACCAGCGAACAGCTGCTTGGCCAGGATATTTTTCGGTTTATTCATCCAAGTGATTGGGACCTCGTAGCCGAGCGAGTAAAGATGATGTATAAGACGAAGCAGCGCTCCAATATTAAGGATATTCAGCTTATCAGCTTTCGTAATGAGGTTTTTGAGGTCGAAACGATGAGTAAAATGATTGAGCATAACGGCCGTCCAGCGGTTTTGACGATCATCCGCGATAATAGCGCTCGTAAAAAAGCGGAGCGCGAAATGATTCACCAGGCTTTTCATGATTCTTTAAGCGGTCTGCCGAACCGCCGCCAGTTCAATCAGCAGCTCTCGAAAATGATTGAGCGAAGTAGTACCAGCCTTGACGATGCGAGCAAGCAGGTTTCCCGTTTTGCCGTTATGGTACTTGATCTTGATCGTTTCAAAAATATTAACGATTCACTTGGACATGCCTACGGGGATGTGTTCCTGAAGGAGATGGGCAGTCGTATTCAATCTTGTGTTAGAGACAGTGAAACTTTAGTAGCCCGAATGGGAGGAGATGAATTTACGTTATTAATTAATCGCTTTCAGGATGAGCAGCAGCTTGGCTTGCTCGCTGGAAGGATTACGGCTGCCATCCAGCAGCCCTACCGCTTGAAGGATACAGACTTTTACACGACCGTAAGCATAGGAATTGCCATTTATCCGGATAATGGTCAGGATACGGTGCAGCTGCTCAAAAATGCCGATACCGCGATGTATGAAGTGAAGCGCAACGGTAAAAACGGCTATAAGTATTATTCGTGTGAATTTAATGAGCAGCTGCAGCTCAGGCTGGAGCTGGAGAGCGAGCTGCGCAAGGCGATGGAGCGCGAGGAATTCAGATTGTATTACCAGCCGCAAATTAGCTCCATCGACAATCGGATGATTGGCGTTGAAGCGCTGATCAGGTGGGAGCATCCTACAAAAGGCATAATATCGCCTGGTGTATTTATTCCGGTGGCTGAAGAAAGCGACTTGATTTACAGCATTGGCGAATGGACGATGCGCGAGGCTTGCAGGCAAATGAAAAAGTGGCATGATGAGGGTGTTTTTTTCGCATCGGTATCCGTCAATTTATCGGCAAGACAGTTTCTTCAGCCGAATCTGGTTCAGCAAATTCATGTGATTTTAGAAGAAACGGGGCTTGATCCGAGCTTTCTGGTGCTGGAAATTACCGAGAGCATGATGATGGACGCCTCGCATTCCATTGGGATATTAAATGAATTAAATAGCACCGGCGTTAAAATCAGCCTCGATGATTTCGGGACGGGTTACAGCTCGCTCAGCTACTTAAAGCATTATCCAATATATAAGCTGAAAATAGACCGTTCCTTCATCATAGATATTACAACGGATGAGAGCGATCAAGCGATTGTCGCCACGATTATTTCCATGGCCAAGCATTTAAAGATGGAGGTTATCGCGGAAGGCATTGAAACGAAGGAACAGCTTGATTTTCTGACCAGTCATGACTGTAAGGAAATTCAAGGCTACTATTATTGCCGTCCGCTGCCGGCCCAGGTGCTGGAGGAAAAGTATTTAGCGATTCAAGCAGAAAATAATGGCATATGGGGCGATTTGAAGCATTAACGACAGTCTGGTACTGGTAGCTGTTATTCCAAATGAAGGTTCGCTTTTGCTTGTTTGACGCAGTTTTGGCAGACGCAGGACTGGTTGCGCTGTGCAGGCGGAATTTGTTCAAGCAGGCTTTGCGGAACGCGCTCCCGGAAGCACCAGCAGGAGTGGGGCACCAGCCCTGCTTCTATGGCGCAGCCGCCCGGCCCGCCGCATAATGGGCATTCTTTCAAGGCGGTAAGCCCCTTTCCTCTAAGGGTCAAAAAAATTTCAACAAAATACTTGATAATAATAATCATTATTGTTAAAATACATAAAGAAAGAAGGGACCGCAACATCCCTTCCATCAGATCAGTTATTTCGTTTCGAAAGTTCGGCAATCTGTTTCGCTAGCTTCGTGTGCAGCATCTCTGCTATTGCTGACGATATAGATTGATGAAGCGCTACATTTGTTGTCATCTACCCAATGACGGCAAGAGTCGACTTCGCACAATACGTCTTTAGCCATTACTATCACCTCCCATGGTTAGTAGTCGGTGCACAAATATAAAGCTTATGGACCTCTTATTGGCGTAAGAGGTTATTTGTGCTTTATAGATAGTTACCCGTCTAGTTTACCAAATGAAGCCATCATTTACAACCTGTCCAATCAAGCAGCAGGCATGATCTATTAGGAGCTGTAAGGCTTGCCCTCTATGTAATAAGCATTCTCGCTGTAGGTCCGGAATGCTATTTCTGCTTCTCCCGACTCAAGCTTCTCCATATAACGGTGTACAATAGCGGCAAAGCGGTCCCGAACCTCTTGTCCGCGTTCAAACCAGCCAATTTCAATAAAAGGGAACGAACGATCATGCGCAAGCCCTCCATAAATGGAAGTGGTTGCGAGGCATTCTATCGTGAAATTATCTACTCCGCAATCGCAGAGGACGGCGAGCTCTTGAACGAGCTCAGGAGCGATGCTGCGCAATTCTGGTGCAGGTACACCGCGAAATAATAAGTGAGGCATTTCAAGTTCTCCTTTCAGTAAGCTTCTATATAATTTGAACGATTGATTAGCATGAGGACACTGGTCGCCACTGCGAGAAAGGTTGGACTTCCAGCCTTGCAGTCTATTATAAAGCAAGTTATCTTTATCTTAACAGAAATTTCTATTTAGCGGGGTTCATTGCAAGGAAAGGATGTAAGACGATGAAAACAATAACGATGGCTGAAGTCGTTGCCAAGCAGCGGAAATGGTTCGAGAGCGGCAAGACACGCTCGGTTGATGCGCGTATTCAGAAGCTGGAAAAGCTGCGCGAAGTGATGCAAAAGCATGAGCAGAAGCTGCTGGCAGCTTTAAAGATGGATTTAAATAAATCGGAGTTTGACGCATATGCGATGGAGCTTGGCCTCATCTATACGGAGCTTAGGCATACGATTAAGCATATAAGGGGCTGGGCGAAGCCCAAGCGTATCAAAACAGCGATGACGCATATTGGCAGCACCAGCAAAGTCATTTCCGAGCCATATGGCGTTGCAGCCGTTATTGCGCCATGGAACTATCCGGTGCAGCTTGCACTTGTGCCGCTCATTGGAGCGATTGCAGCCGGCAATACCGTTGTTTTGAAGCCATCGGAGCTGGCGCCGAATGTAGCTGACACATTGGCGATGATCGTAGCAGAAGCCTTTGAGCCGGAGTGGGCAACGACGGTATTAGGTGATGCCAAGGTTAGCACGGAGCTGCTGGCTGAGAAGCTCGATTATATCTTTTTTACCGGGAGCGTTGGCGTGGGCAAAATCGTAATGACGGCTGCTGCCAAGCATTTGACGCCGGTTACGCTGGAACTGGGGGGCAAGAGCCCCTGCATCGTGCATAAAGATGCAAACCTGGCACTCGCAGCGAAGCGGATTGCATTCGGCAAGTTTACAAACGCTGGACAAACCTGCGTTGCACCGGATTACTTATTCGTTCATCAAGAGGTAAAGGAGCGCTTCGTCAAGCTGCTGAAGGCTGCGATTGAAGAGCTGTACGGCAGCGAGCCGCTCCAAAATGACAGCTACACGCATATTATTAGCGATCGGCACTTTGCAAGGCTTGCCGACTTTATGAATGACGGACGCATTATAATTGGCGGAGACAAGGATGCTGCCCGCCGGGTCATTGCGCCAACGGTACTGGAAGGCGTGGATTGGCAGGCGCCAGTTATGCAGGAAGAAATTTTTGGCCCATTGCTTCCGCTCATTTCGTTTCATTCGATTGAGGAGGTTATGTCGGCCGTTGCCGCGCGTTCGCACCCATTAGCGCTGTACTTGTTTACAGAGAGTACGGAGGTGCAGCGCCGGGTTACGAGGGAGCTGTCGTTTGGAGGCGGCTGCATCAACGACACCTTAATGCATATGGCATCGCCGCATTTGCCGATTGGTGGAGTGGGGGACAGCGGCATGGGCAGCTATCACGGGGAGAAAACCTTTTATACGTTCTCTCATCAGAAAAGCTTGCTTAAACAAACAACGCGCTTCGATATGCCTTTCCGCTATCCGACGTCCAAGTGGGGCAAGAAGCTGATTCGCAAGCTGCTCAGATAATTGCAATCGTAAAACCTCCTGAATTTTAGGAGGTTTTTTTAATACAACGAAAACTTTACTGATTAGGCGCCTCCTATATGAAATTTATGGAAAATGAGGTAGGATATATGGACAAACAATAGGACGGAAAAGAGGTCGCATCGTGAAGCTAACGCCAGAGCAATTGTTGAGAATCAGCAAAGGAGATACGGAAATAGCCGCTTTTATCACGATGTTAACTCGGTCAACATTCAAAAAACAGCAGCAAGCCCCCATCAAGCGACGGCTTACGTAAACCAACGAATCTGCAACTTGAAGATGTGCCCAGCCTAGCCTATGAAAAACGTCAAGTATTTGATCTGCCAGCACCTCGTGTTGTGGTGACAGAACATCGAATTTCTATACTATTGTGTATAGTAGTTTCGATAAAGTAACGATAGAAAGGAATGTGGCTCTTGAAGAAGCTAGGGCAGTTGAATACGCTGCGCAACCAGATATTAATTGGATTTATGCTTGTTATGGTTATCGTGCTGGCGTCGGTCGGCTACTTTATGTATGGCCAGGTTTCCGTGCTCTTGCGAAACAGCGCGGAGAAGCATATTCAACAGACTGCCGTTCAAGCTATGGGGAAGCTTGATGTGCTTCTGGGACAAATCGATACGCTTACCGCGCAGGTGGCTACGAATGCGTCTATCCAGCGATTATTGACGCAGGAAATCGCTGGCAAGCCGATCCGCTTTGAGGAACGTCAGTCGCTGCAGCAGGAAGCCCGAAAATATGAAGCGTATGTCACGGGGATCCGAGCGCTTGAAATGTACAGCAGCGATTATAGAAGGCTGTTTCCGCTAGATGATATTAGTCTGGAAAGCCGGGTGCCGAAGGAATGGATTGGCCAAGCAGATAGCGGCAAAGGACGCTTGGTTTGGCTCGGCTTTGACCCACAGGATGCAAACGTTGTCATTGCTATTCGCCATATTCGCTTAGTGGACCGTTCTTTCATCCATGCTGGCTATTTAGTCGTTCATATTGAAAAAAGCTATTTTGAGCTCACAGATGCCGTAGCGGAAAATGAGAATGAAACGCGGGAGCATATGGCTCTATTTGATGGAGCGGGCCAAGAAATTTTTTCTGATTTAGCTATGGATGCAAGTGAGGAAAATATTCTTGATCATGGAGGAGAAGCGATTACGGTGGGCAATGAATCGTATATTGCGATTGAGCAGCAATCGAAGGAAACGGGGTGGAAGCTGGCGATATTGACACCTGTAAATTATGCAACGGCAGGTATTTCAGTTCTACGGACTGCTATTCTTGTATCCGGCGCGGTCGGGGGATTGTTGTTTCTGGTATTGAGCTTTATTTTGTCAACGATGATTACCAGACCGATATTAAACTTGATTAAAGCGATGCGCGGTGCCAGATTTGGCACGTTGAAAACGAACCCGAATACCTCCTCAACCATGGAAATCAATGAGCTCAATAACACATATAACCAAATGGTCGATTCCTTGAATGAACTAATTGAGGTCGTCTACCAGAAGGAAATTATACAGAGTCGAACTGAACTGAAAGCGCTGCAAGCCCAAATTAATCCTCACTTTCTGTTTAACACATTGGAAGCGTTTTATTGGGAGCTTGATGATAAAGGGGAAGAGGACCTTGCGCAAATCGTAGTCGCCATGTCAGGCTTGTTCCGTTATGTGATCAACCGAACTGAGGATGATGAGTGGGTTACGATAGGTGATGAATTGGATCATGCGGAACGTTATTTAAGAATCATGGAGATGCGGATGGTGGATAGACTGTCGTGGCGAATAGAGGCTGCAGAGGCGTGCAGGACTGTACCCGTGCCCAAACTATTAATTCAACCGCTCGTAGAAAACGCTATATTGCATGGAATTGAGCAGCGGGTCGGGCCGGGGACTGTCGTCCTTCGTGCCGAGCCTTCAAGCCGGGAAGGGTTTACGCGAGTGATTATAACTGACGATGGACCGGGCATGGATGCAGCCGCAGTGGAGTCTCTCCAAGCATTTATGAAAGAAGGTTATGTGAGCGGCTCCAAAGGTACAGGTGTTGGCGTGTCAAATGTGGAGCGTAGATTGAGGCTTTATTATCATGCGGCTGGAAGCGGGCTGGATATTCAGAGCGAGCCTGGTCGCGGAACTTCCGTTACGTTTGAAATACCTGATAGACTGGAAAGGATTGGAACAAATGAAGACCATCTTAATTGTGGATGATGAACCTAGAACAAGGCAGGGAATTCGTAAAACGCTGGAAGCGTGGTTCTGCGGCCGGCATCGGATCGAAATGGCATCCAGCGGAGTGGAAGCTTTAGCTTGGTTGCAGCAAAATGAAGCTCATCTGCTCGTAACCGATATTAGAATGCCAGAGGTGGGAGGTCTGGAGCTGGTCGAACGATTAAGCGCTATGACACCTCCCCCTGTGGTTATTGTCATTTCCGGGCATCCTGAATTCGATTACGCTCAGAAAGCACTCCAGCTTGGGGTCGTCTCTTATTTGCTAAAGCCATTGGATAAAGAAAAATTAGTGCAAGCAGTCGAGCTGGCTTTGAAAAGGGAAGAAGAGATGAGCCGGATGGTAAGAATGGAGAAGCTTTTTGACCCCAAACTACTGGGGACGGTGCAAAAGGAGAAGCAGTACAGCGTTCAGGTGCGTGAAGCGCTCCGCCATATCGATGATCATCTGAGCGAACAGGTATCCATGCGTGCAGTGGCAGATCATTTGCATATGAATGCCAGCTACTTCAGCGTTCTGTTTAAAGAGCAGACAGGCCTCACCTTCAGCGACTATTTGAGTCGCAGACGAGTGCAGCGGGCCAAGGAGCTGCTGGTCAATACGAGAGACTCGATAGCGGAAATTTCAGAGCAGGTGGGCTACCAAACAGCAAAATATTTTGTCAAAGTGTTTCGTTCCATAGAGGGCACTAGTCCAGGACAGTATCGTCAAAACGTCTCTAATTCAGAAAAAAGCATCCAATAATTATGGTATTACTCCCAATGCTTATGTCCTTACGGCTTGCGAACGATGTTGCTACAATCTAATTAAAGCGGTTTTAATACGCTTACATTAGAAACAAAGGGGATGTAAACGTGTTCAGAAAAAAAGGATGGATGCTCTTATTGGCGATTTGTCTGGTTCTGGTAGCAGCTGGCTGTGGACAAAACAGTAATGAAAGCAACAGCGGCAGTAAGGAGACAGCAGGCGAGAGCGGTGAGAAGGTTACGGTTAACTTTATGCATTTATGGCCGGAGGGTGTGTCAGCAGGCCAAAACAAAATCGTGAATCAAATTATAAAAGCCTATCAGGATGAGCATCCGAATGTGACGATCAAGCAAGAAGTGCTGGATAACGAGCAATATAAAAACAAGCTGAAGGTGCTTTCGGCATCCAATAAACTGCCAGATGTCGGCGTAACGTGGGCGGCCGGGTTCTTGCAGCCGTACGTGGAAGGAAAGCTGTTTACACCTGTAGATGACTTGCTCAGCGGCGAGCTGAACGGCAAGTTCGTATCCGGTACGACAGAGGCCTATGCGATTGACGGCAAAACGTATGCACTTCCACTTGAATTCAACATTGCTCCGGTTTACTATAATAAATCCCTTTTTGAGAAATACAAGCTTGAAATCCCGCAAACCTACGAGCAATTAAAGGCCGTTGCAAAAACACTGTCCGAAAATGGAATCGCGCCGATTGCGCTTGGCAACAAGGACCGTTGGACGGGTTCGCTCTGGTATATGTACCTAGCTGACCGAATCGCTGGGCAGCAGACATTATCCGGTGCGATAAACGGCGAAGGCTCCTTTATGGACGAAGGATTGCTGCAAGCAGCGACTGAAGTACAGACACTGGTAGACAGCCATGCATTCGTGAAGGGCTTCAACGGTTTGTCCAATGAGGAAGCAAAGTCGGAGTTTCTGAATGGCACAGCCGCCATGTATATGATGGGCACATGGGAGCTGCCAAACTTTACAACAAATGAAGATATCCCGAAAGACTTCCGCGACAGTGTTGGTTTCTTTAAATTCCCGAATGTTGAGGGCGGAAAAGGCGACATTAACAGCTGGGTAGGCGGACCGGGTGTCGGGCTATTCGTGGCCGAAAATTCCGCGGTAAAAGCGGAAGCGAAAGCATTCGTCGAATACTTTGTAACCCAGTGGGGAGAGCAAGCGGTAACTGGGGCGGGCGTTATTCCTGCGACTAAAGTGGATACATCCAGCATGGAGCTGCCGCAGCTTTACATTGATTTGTTTAATGAAATGAATCAAGCAAGCAGCATTACCTTATTCGCAGATGTTCAAATGCAGGCGAATGCAGCCGAAACTCACCTGAATATGATTCAAGCTCTGTTTGGCAAGGCAGCGACGCCTGAGAAATTCTCGGAAGAGCATGATAAAGCCATTTCCGATGGGAAATAAGCACTCTTGAAATTGATCGGTGGAAGACATAGCTGCGGGCAAGACCCGAATATGTCTTCCGCTCATTCATTATGAAGGAAAGGAGTCGGCCCAATTGGACAAAGTGCTTTCGAACAAAAAAATAATTGCCTTATACGTGCTGCCGTCTCTGTTATTAATATTAGCTATTGTATACATTCCGATTGTTTTAACCGCTTATTACGGCTTGAATGAATGGAATGGCATTGGTGCGATGACCTTCGTTGGGGTGGATAATTACCTTGCTTTGTTTAAGGATACAACTTTCTGGAACAGCGCGTGGCATTCTCTGCTGCTTGCCGTTTTCTCGGGAATAAGCCTTCTGCTCTACCTTATTGTAGCAATGGTGTTAGCCGCGCGAATTAAAGGAGCTAATTTATTTCGCAAAATCTATCTCATCCCTATGCTTCTATCATCGGTAGCGATTGCGCAGCTTTGGCTCAAAATCTATCATCCAACTAACGGCGTGCTGAACAGCATGCTGGAATCACTTGGTTTTGCCAACCCTCCCGCATGGCTCGCTGAGTCATCGATCGTATTGTTTGCTTTATTTATTCCGATTTTGTGGCAGTATGCGGGTTTTTATATTTTGATTTATTATGCGGCTCTGAAAAACATCCCGGCGTCACTTGAGGAAGCGGCCAAGATTGACGGGGCGAATGCCCTGCAAATTGCTTGGAAGATTAAGCTGCCGCTTGTGATGGAAGTGATTAAAGTAACGATTGTACTGGCTGTTGTGGGCTCTTTGAAATATTTTGATTTGATCTTTGTTATGACAGATGGCGGTCCCAATGGGGCAAGCGAAGTTATGGCCTCGTACATGTATCATGAAGCGTTTCGGGCCTACGATTTTGGATATGGCAGCGCAATCGGCTTTTTTCTACTGGTCATTTGTCTGGCTGTCACTTGGGTCATTCGCAAATTAACGGCCTCAAAGGATACGATCCAATACTCGTAAGGAGGAAGACTTCATGGTTACTGGGAATGTAAGAATTCGGAATGCTCTGTCGGAATCAAAGCCGGGGATCGGCACCAAGCTGGGGTTTAGCGTTTTATATGCCGTTTTGATTGTGGTCGCGGCGCTGCAGCTATTTCCTCTTGTCTGGCTGTTGTTTTTCTCTCTTAAAAACAATCAGGAGGTATTCAATCTCCCGCCTTTGTCACTGCCGATGAACCCTCGATGGGAAAACTACGAGAAGGTTTGGAGCGCCGGGAACATCGATGTTTATTTTTTTAACAGCGTCTGGATCACCGTCTCAGCTACGGTTATAACTGTGATGCTGGGCAGTTTAGTTACTTATGCCGTCACAAGAATGAAATGGAAGGGCAGCTCGCTTGTACTGGGCTTATTCATGGTGGCCATGATGATCCCGGTGCATTCCACGCTAATCCCGCTGTTCAGCCTGTTTAATAAAGTGGGGCTAACGGATCATCCCCTGTCTCTGATTTTATCTTATGTTGCTTTCAACATGCCGATAACGATCATGATTCTGCTGGGGTTCTACTATGCGCTGCCGCGCGAGGTGGAGGAAGCCGCTATAATTGACGGCTGCTCGGTCAACCGGATGTTCTTCCGGATTGTATTCCCGATGACAAGCTCCGTGCTTGCTACAACGGCGATCATCAACATGATTTACAACTGGAATGAATTTATTTTTGTTAACACGTTTATTAGCTCTGATTCTTATAAAACATTGACTGTCGGCGTGCAAAATTTTATCGGTCAGTATACGACGGATTGGGGGGCAATCGGAGCCACTCTCATGATTAGCATTCTACCGATTTTGATCACGTTTCTGTTCCTCAGCAACCGTATTGTTGAAGGGATTGCGGCGGGTTCGGTTAAAGGGTAAACGATGAATTAATTCTAAGACCTAATTTTAATGTAGGTCTTTTTTTGTTCATCTCCATTTTGTCCATTGCTTTAAAAATTAGGCTGCGATAAACTGGAAACGTTGATAATTATAATCATTATCAGCATTGGATTATTTTCCAATAAGGCTTACCATTATGACAGAAGAGGAATGATGACATGCTTCGCCGTTTTTTTGACTATTACCGACCTTATAAAGGGTTGTTCATACTGGACTTCTCCTGCGCGGTTTTTGCAGCTTTGCTGGAGCTGGTGTTCCCGCTTGCCTTGAACCGGGTCGTGGATGATCTGCTGCCTTCGGGCAATTGGAAATGGATTTTATGGGCCTGTGTAGGCTTGATTGGCATTTATGTTATAAGTGCGTTTCTCCATTATGTGGTGACGTATTGGGGTCACAAGCTGGGCATTCAGATTGAGTCGGATATGCGCAGCAGGCTGTTCAACCATATTCAGAAGCTATCGTTCCGCTTCTTCGACAACAATAAGACGGGGCATCTCGTATCGCGGATGACGAATGACCTGATGGATATCGGGGAAATTGCCCACCATGGGCCGGAGGACATGTTTATTGCCGTTATGACGCTGCTTGGCGCATTCGGGCTCATGCTGACCATTAACTGGCAGCTGGCGGTGCTGACGTTTATTATTATTCCGCTGATGATCTACCTATCGCTGTATTTCAGCCGCAAAATGTCCAAGGCGTTCCATCGGATGTTTTCCGATATTGCTGACTATAATGCCCGCGTTGAAAATACAGTTAGCGGCATTCGCGTCGTTCAAGCGTTCTCTAACGAGAAGCATGAAGTGGATCAATTTGAAGTGAACAATGGCCGTTTTCTGCAAACGAAGCTGGTCGCTTACCGCGTTATGGCTTGGAACTCATCGATCAGCTACATACTGATGAAATTCGTTTCCTTGTTTGTGCTCGCTTGCGGTACATGGTTCGTGATTCAAGGTCAAATGACGTTCGGCGAATTTATGGCGTTTGTCCTGCTTTCCAATGTGTTTCTCGGTCCAATTGAAAAAATCAACTCGGTTATTGAGACGTATCCGAAGGGAATTGCCGGCTTCAAGCGTTATCTGGAGCTGCTTGAAACCGAGCCGGATATTGAGGATGCGCCGGATGCCAAGGCGATTAGCCGCCTGGAGGGAGAAATTACGTTCCGCGATGTGTCCTTCGGGTATGAGGAAGGCAAATCGATTTTGAATCATATTGATTTGACCGTGAAAACAGGAGAAACGGTAGCACTTGTTGGGCCATCGGGAGCCGGCAAAACCACGATATGCAGCCTGCTGCCACGCTTCTATGAGGTTACAGGCGGGGCGATTGAGATTGATGGCCTCGACATTCGGAAAATTAAGCTGGAGTCGCTGCGCGGCCAAATCGGTATCGTGCAGCAGGATGTGTTCTTGTTTGACGGCACGATTCGTGAAAACATTGCATACGGCAAGCTGAATGCTACCGAGGCGGAAATTTGGGAGGCGGCTCGCCGAGCGCAGCTGGAGGAGCTTATTCTTTCGCAGGGCCAAGGCCTTGATACGCTTATCGGCGAACGCGGTGTTAAATTGTCAGGCGGACAGAAGCAGCGTCTTTCCATTGCTCGCATGTTCCTGAAAAATCCCCCGATCCTTATACTTGATGAAGCGACCTCGGCGCTTGATACTGCCACGGAAGCCGCTATTCAGCAGGCGCTGGCTGAGCTGTCCAAAGGGCGCACGACGCTCGTTATTGCGCATCGCCTGGCGACGATCAAGAACGCTGACCGCATCGTTGTCGTTACGGAGGAAGGCATTAAAGAGCAGGGCAGCCATGATGAGCTGCTGGCCATTAAAGGCGTATATAACCGCCTGCATAAAGCTCAGTTCGGCGCTTAGCAGCAGCGGCTGAAACTAACAACGCAAGAAGATGACGAAATAATGGCTCAGCATGAGGGAACGAATCTCATGCTGAGCCATTTTGCGTTTAAAATAGCGAATCGTGTTGATGCGCATCATCGATTTTTTTAATGCCAAAATAGAAAAGCTCTATTGGCTTTTATTCGGCAAACGATGGTAAACTCGTTTCAATCATTATTAAATACGACAAAACCGCTAGGAATAATAAAATTAAAAACAACCAACCAACAGGAGGGAACAATCTTGACAACAACTAAAAAGAGACAATTGAAGCTAGGCGCTATTTTGCACGGAGTAGGCGGAAATATTGCCGGATGGAGACACCCGGACGCACAGCCTGATGCAAGTGTTAATATTGAGTTTTACAAGCAGCAGGCACAGAAGGCGGAAGCCGGAAAATTTGATTTTGTGTTCATTGCCGATGGCTTATATATTAATGAAAAATCCATTCCCCATTTTTTAAACCGTTTTGAGCCGTTGACGATTTTATCTGCTCTAGGCGCGGTCACATCGAAGATTGGTCTAGTCGGCACGCTCTCTACTTCTTATAGCGAGCCTTTCACCGTAGCGAGACAATTTGGCTCGCTTGATCATATTAGCGGCGGCCGTGCAGGCTGGAACATCGTTACTTCTCCGCTTGAAGGCTCAGCGAAAAACTTCGGCAAGACGGAGCATCCCGACCATCCAACACGCTACCGGATTGCGAATGAATATTTGGAAGTGACACGAGGGCTATGGGATTCGTGGGAGGATGACGCCTTTGTTCGCGATAAAGAAAGCGGCCAGTTTTTTGACCCGGAAAAGCTGCACACCTTGAACCATAAAGGCGAGTTTTTCTCAGTGCAGGGACCGCTGAACATTTCGAGATCGAAGCAGGGGCATCCGGTTATTTTTCAAGCAGGCTCGTCGGAGGCTGGCAAAAGCTTCGCTTCCAAAGTAGCGGATGCGGTATTTGCCCATTTTGAATCCATCGAGCAGGGCAAGCAATTTTATGATGATGTGAAGGGCCGTGCAGCTGCACATGGACGCTCTTCGGAGGAAATCGCGATTTTGCCAGGCATTGCGCCAATCATTGGGGCGACGGATGAAGAAGCAGAAGGCAAATATCAGGAGCTGGCGCAGCTTGTAAATATTGAGAAGGCGCTCGATTATTTGGGACGGTATTTCGACCACCATGACTTTTCGCAATATCCGCTTGATGAACCGTTCCCTGAGCTGGGCGAAATTGGGCAAAACAGCTTCCGCAGCACGACGGACCACATTAAGCGGCAGGCGAAGGAAGGCGGCTTGACGCTTCGCCAGGTGGCGCTTCAAGTAACGACGCCGCGGCCGACGTTCATCGGCACGCCAGATAAAGTGGCGGATCAAATTCAGCAATGGTTTGAACAGGGAGCGGTAGATGGTTTTATTGTCGGATCATCTATCCCGACGGGACTGACGGAGTTTGTTGACCAGGTTGTGCCGATTTTGCAGGAGCGCGGATTGTTCCGTGAGGAATATGAGCATGACACGCTGCGTGGACATCTCGGCGTACCTGTGCCGGAAAACCGCTATGCCAAAACCAAGGTGACGACCGTTTAGGGAGGGTGAGGAATATGAGCACAGCATACAGCAAACCGGCCGTCTGGATGAAAATGACTAGCCTCGCCCTAGCGGTTACCCTCGTACTGGTAGGATGCAGTGGAGGAGCAGGCAAGAGCAGCGCGACTAATGGCGGTAGCGCTGCTGGCGCGGCGCCTTCGACTGCGGCAGAGCAGAGCAGCACACCTGTTGCGGGCGGCGAACTAAGCTATGCGCTCGCCACCTCTCCCGATCAGCTTGATCCGCATCGCAGCGGCCTTGCCGTTGCAGTCAGGGTCATCCGTACGCTCTACGATACGCTGGTCGTCCAGCTTCCAGGCGGAGAAATTAAGCCTTGGCTGGCAACGGAATGGTCGATTTCGGAGGATGGCAAATCGTATACGTTCAAGCTTCGCCAGGACGTAAAGTTTCAGGATGGCACTCCTTTCAACGCTGAAGCGGTGAAATATAGTTTCGACCGAATCATTGACCCGGAGACAAAAGCTGCGAATGCTTTAGCACTCGTTAGGCCTTATGAATCCTCGGAGGTTATTGATGAGTATACGGTCAAATTGAATTTATCCGAGCCGTCACAGGCGTTCTTGGGCAATGTAAGCCAAGCGCTGCTCAGCATCGTGTCGCCGACGGCTGCGAAGAAGGACGGGGATCAATTCACCAAGCATCCCATCGGAACAGGGCCATTCAAGTTTGTAAAATGGGATGAAAATTCGGAAATCGTCGTGGAGAAAAATCCCGATTACAACTGGGCGCCGGAAACAGTCAGCCAGCAGGGCGCGCCGAATTTGGATAAAATCATTTTCAAAATTGTACCTGAGGAAGCTACGCGGATCGGAAGCGTCCAAAGCGGGCAGGTGCTTGCCGCTGAGACAGTGCCGCCGCAAAATATCCTCTCCTTGAAAAATGATGCGAACAGCCAGCTGTACCAAGCCAACACCGTTGGCCTGCCGTATACGCTGTTTATCAATCATAGCAAGGCGCCATGGAATGAGCTGAAGGCTCGGCAGGCGCTGCAGCTTGGCATCAATGTCGAGGCGATCGTCAAAACGCTGTATCTCGGAACGTATGAGCAGGCGTGGTCGCCGCTTTCACCAGGCATTTTCGGCTATGACGCTTCGCTGGAAGGCGGCGTAAAGCCGGACATCGAGAAAGCGAAGCAGCTGCTTGACGAGCTGGGCTGGAAAGCAGGGGCTGATGGCATCAGGGAAAAAGACGGGAAGAAGCTGACGCTTCATTATGTCGATGGCTCGCCGAACCGCGAGAAGCGCAATGATATTGCCGCTATCGTGCAGCAGCAGCTTAAGCCTCTAGGCATTCAGGTAGACGTGGAAATTACGAAGGATGTCGCAACCGTCGTTTATGCGAACAATAATTATGATCTTTATGGCAATAGCCAAGTGAATTCCGATCCTAACGCGCTTTATTCCATCTATCACACAACAGCTCCAGGGGCCCGCCAAAACTTGCCGAATTTATCCGATCCGGAGCTGGATAAGCTGCTTGAGGATGGGGCTACCCAGCAGGACCAGACGAAGCGTGAAGCGATCTATAAGGAAGCACAGCAGCTCATCATTAAAAAGGCTGTCATTATTCCGATTTATGTATTCCCTTATACAGTAGCCGCCTCGAAAAAGGTGCAAGGATTAGCTTTTGACTCGCTGGGCTATCCGATCTTTAATGATGTGTATATAGCCGAGTAAGCCTATCGTAATTTGTGAATAAAAGCTGGAAGGGAGCGGAGATGCAGTATGTTAAAAGCGGTAAGCGTTCGGCTTTATACGTCCTTGCTGGTGCTGGTCGGCACGATGGTGCTCGTCTTTTGTATCGTCAATGTGCTGCCCGGCGACCCTGCGCTCCTTATTCTTGATCCATCTTCCGCCACACCGGAGATGATTGCTAATTTGCGGGAGCAGCTCGGGCTGAACCAGCCGTTCTATGAGCGGTTCGGCGAATATTTTCTGCATGTGCTGCAGGGCGATTTTGGCAAATCGATCGTTAATTCGGAGCCGGTACTGCCGAAAATCGTCGAGCATTTTCCCGCCACGCTTGCTTTGACGGCGTTAAGCTCGCTCATTGCGGTCGTTATCGGCGTCACGCTAGGCGTGCTGTCTGCCATTCATCGCAATCGCTGGATTGACATCGTCGCGCGAATGGTAGGTTTGTTCGGCATTTCGATGCCGACATTTTGGTCGGGCATTTTGCTTATTCTTATTTTTTCGGTACAGCTGGGCTGGTTTCCGGCAATGGGCTCGGATGGCTTCAGTACGCTGGTGCTGCCCGCCATTACGCTGGGCTTCGTTGGCTCAGGCTTTATCGTAAGGATGGTTCGCAATAGTATGCTTGAAGTCATTAATGAGCCGTTTATCGTCACGCTGCGAGCGAAGGGGCTGCCGGGGCGGTTCATCATGTATAAGCATGCGCTGCGAAATGCGCTGATTCCGGCATTGACGATGGTTGGCGTTATTATTGGCGATTTGATGGCCGGGACGGTCGTCATTGAGACGGTATTCTCGCGCCAAGGGATTGGGCGAATTATTGCCGATGCGATTATGGCGAAGGATTTGCCGGTCGTGCAGGGCGTTATTTTTTTCTCGGCAATCGTGTACATCGTAGTGAACTTGCTTGTGGACATTTCCTATACGTTGATCGACCCGCGCGTAAGGCGTACCGGGTAGCGCAGGTAGAAAGGGGCAAAAGATTCAAATGAAGCAAGCCGTCATTGGCAAACAGGTATGGCAAGGCAGCAGGGCAGAAGGTGCTGCGAAAATCCGCAAATTAAAAAGGCTGGCGCCTGCGGACCTTCTGCTTTACGCCGCAGCAGTTATCGTATTGTTTATCATCAGCTGTGCTTTATTTCCGAGCTTGATTGCTCCCTACTCGCCTACGCTGATGAATACGGATCAGATTATGCAGCCGCCAAGCCTGCAGCATGTGTTTGGAACGGATTATTTTGGCCGTGACGTATTTAGTGTTGTGGTGCATGGCAGCCGGGATTCCTTGCTGATTGGTTTCGTATCGGTGCTTGTCGGGTGTGTGACGGGCGGAGCCATTGGAGCGGTTGCAGGGTACATTGGCGGCGTAGTAGATGCTGTATTTATGCGGCTGATCGACGTGCTGATGACGATTCCGGGCGTGCTGCTTGCGCTTGCGATTGCAGCGGCGCTTGGGCCAAGCCTGATGAATGTCGTGCTTGCCGTTGCGGCGGCATCGATACCAGGGTACGCGCGGGTGATGCGCGGGCAAATCATGAGCATTAAAGGCCGACCCTTCATTACCGCTTCCCGCTCTATTGGCACGTCCAGCCTATCGATCTTTGTACGGCATGTGCTGCCGAATTCTTTATCGCCGATGTTTGTCATGGCGGCAATTGGCATTGGCACCGCGATTTTGACCGGAGCAGGCCTTAACTTTCTAGGACTTGGCACGATAAAAGAAATTCCGGACTGGGGAGCGCTGCTCTCTCAGGGGCGCGGGTATTTGACCGTTGCCTGGTGGATTTGCACCTTCCCGGGCCTTGCCATCACGCTGTTTGTTCTCTCCATCAACATATTGGGTGACAAGGTTCGCGATCAATTAGATCCGAAGCAAAGCAGGGCATAAGACAGCATAGAACGCCGCGCTTTGATAGGCGGAAGGAGGAAGCGGAATGAGCCAATTGCTCACAATGGAGCATCTGACGGTTGATTTTAAGACGAAACGGGGCTTGCTTAGAGCAATTACAGACGTTTCGCTTCATATTGCGCCTGGGGAAACGGTATGTCTCGTTGGCGAATCCGGCAGCGGCAAAACGATTACGTCCAAAGCGATTATGCGCCTGATCGACTATGAGAACGGCGTTATTGCCGGAGGCAGCATGCGGCTTGGCGATGCGGATCTCGTAGCGATGCCGGAGAAGGAGCTGCGCGCGCTGCGCGGCAAGCGGATGGCGATGGTTTTTCAAGAGCCGATGGCAGCGTTTGATCCGATTTTTACAATCGGAAGCCAAATTACCGAGGTCATCGAGCGTCATAAGCGTGGAAAAAAAGTGGAAGCGTGGGAGCGGGCTGTCCACTTGCTGCGCCGGGTCGGCATCCCCGAGCCAGAGGCGCGGATGAAGCAGTATCCTGGCGAGCTGTCGGGAGGCATGCTGCAGCGGGCTATGATCGCGATGGCGCTCGCTTGCGGGCCAGAGCTGCTTATTGCGGATGAGCCAACGACGGCTCTTGATGTGACGATTCAGGCACAAATTCTTCATTTGCTGCAAGAGCTTAAGGAAGAATTTAATATGGCGATTTTGCTAGTGACGCATGATATGGGCATTGCCGCCGAGATGGCGGATCGCATTATCGTCATGTATGCCGGGCAGGTTGTCGAGCAAGCGACGGCGGCTGAGCTGTTCGGACAGCCGTTTCATCCGTATACGAGAGGGCTGCTGCAATCGATTACGACGATGGACAGCGACCGCAGCATCAAGCTTCATTCCATCGAAGGCTCTATCCCGAGCCTGTCGGAGCTGCCGTCCGGCTGCCGCTTTCACCCGCGCTGCTCTTATAGGACGGATAGATGCCGCAGCGAAAGCCCGCCGCTGCTCTCGTTAAACGACCGGCTGACTGCATGCTGGCATGCCGAGCAGCTCGTTCAATCCGAGGAGTGGGCTACTAGCGCCGAGCTAACAAATGCACCAAGAGCTGAGTCTCCGATTGTGTCTCTCCAAGATGCTGGCCGGCAAGGCGAAAATCTGTTCGAGGTAAGCGGGCTAAGCAAATTTTATCCGATCCAGAGAGGCTTGCTGCATCGTTCAGGCCCGCAGGTCAGAGCGGTGGACAACGTTTCGTTTTCCATTAAAAAAGGGGAAACCTTTGGCCTCGTTGGGGAGTCTGGCAGCGGCAAATCGACGCTTGGGCGGGTCATTTTGCAATTGGAGCAGGCGACAGCTGGCAGCGTTAAGTTTCAGGGCAGGGAGCTGACCGGGCAAAGCAGCTTTGAGCTGCGGCAGGCGCGGCGCGATATGCAAATTGTTTTTCAGGACCCCTATGGCTCGGTTAATCCGCGCTGGCGTATCGGCGACATTATCGGCGAGCCGCTGCGCGTCCATGATAATACTGGCAGCAAGGAAAGAAAAGCGCGCGTAGAGGAGCTGATGGAGCTAGTCGGGCTGAAAGCGGACTGGTACAGCCGCTATCCGCATGAATTTTCCGGCGGGCAGCGCCAGCGTATTGGCATTGCCCGTGCCATAGCGCTTAATCCAAGCTTTATTCTCGCGGATGAAGCGGTATCGGCGCTTGATGTGTCGGTTCAGGCGCAGATCGTCAATCTGATGCAGGATTTGCAGCAAAAAATGAACCTGACCTATTTGTTTATCGCACATGGGCTGAATATCGTCAGACATATTTCCGACCGGATCGGCGTCATGTATTTGGGCAAGCTGGTCGAAATTGCGCCCAGCGAGGAGCTGTTTCTGTACCCGGCGCATCCGTATACGCAAGGATTAATTGCTTCCATCCCTCAGCCTGGCCCCGGGCGAACACGAACATTTCGCGCGATTGAAGGAGAAATCCCTTCTCCGGCCAATCCGCCTTCAGGCTGCCGCTTTCATACGCGCTGCCGCGCGGCAACGGAGCGCTGCAGGGAGGCGGAGCCCGAACTGCAGCTCATTGGCAGCGAGCATTATGCTGCTTGCCACTATGTATTAGGTTGACATTTATAAAGGAGGGTATAACCATGTCCGCAGCAAAAAAGGTAATTGTATGGAGTAAAACAGGCTGCCAGTATTGTGGCACAGTCAAACAATTTTTGGAGCAAAACAACCAGCCCTATGAAAATATTGATATTGAAGGTAAGGATTATTTGCGCGACATCCTTGAAGCCAAATACGGCATCCGCCACGTGCCGGTAGTCGAAATCGGCAGCGACGGCGTCTACACCGCCGTTACGGACTGGGATTTGGAAAAAATCAAAGCGCTGATTTCACCTGCTCCCGTGGCAGGTTAAAGGCTTCTAAATTGCAAGCAGCCCACTAACCGCCAACTCAGGATTAACTTTGTTACACCTGAGTTGATGGGCTTGGTGGACACAGCTGCAGCTATTTCAACCAGATCACGGGTTATGAAAGAGGCTGCGGACTCAGGAGACGCTAATACGCTGCCAAACGTTATTTTGACGGGATAATGAGGGCCATAACGGATTTCCTGTCCGCTTACGGCCTCAAATCGTCTCAAAAGCCAGAATAGCGGAACCTCAGTCCTTCAAAAAAGGAGGTAGCTCCCGAGCTGCGTGGTCCCTGCAACACTCGCATGCTGCAGTTCCTTAGGCCTTGAACCGTCAGATGAGATTGGCCTCGGATAAGTGCTAAGCAAGGAGCAGAAGCCCGAGCAGAAGCCCGAGCAGAAGCCCGATTCTGGTTTGCATACACACCATGGTATAAAATATTTGGATTCTAAAACCGTAAGCCTTTTAAAGGCTCAAGAGGGAGAGACTTTCCGCCAGTAGGTTTATGCTACTGACGGAGGGTCTTTTCCTTTTTTCTTTATTGTAGTTGAACAGGGAGAGAGGGAAGGTGCAGGGGAGCGGCGGAGAGAAAGGTTGGAGCTAAAGCTTTCCGAAGGAACGCCGCTTCGTAAGCATAAGCTTTGCTAAAGCTTTCCGAAGGAAAGCCGCTTCGTAAGCATGGACTATTGTTTTCGGATTTCTTCCTCAACGAGGAATAATAAAAGAAATCAGAAAACAACAGCGGCCGGAAGTCTAACCTTTCTCGCAGCAGCGACCACCGCACCTGTACCATATCAATGTTCAATCCACAATAGCTTTTCCCTGATTTTCCCATGATATAAAAACTAATTTTAAGGGTATAAATACCAGCCCTAAATAGAGTAAAATAGTTTAGATAACGAAGTTAGCGCAGGCAAATTTCGATCCTCACAAATGTTTGCGCTTACAGAAACAGGAACTTTATTATTGAAAGGGTGGAATTTATATTGGTTATTCGAACATTTGGCAGTCTGCTGACAGCAGCGGCATTAACGGCTTCGCTAGTAGGAAGCGCAGCAGCGGCTCCGGCAACGGACAATGACAGCAGCAAAAAAGCGGCGCAGCAGCCCGCCTACGATTGGGGGAGAGCGAAGGTCGTGGGTGGCGGCTTTGTTCCCGGCATTGTTTATAATCCTTCCGAGAAGGATTTGATTTACGCGCGCACGGACATTGGCGGCGCTTATCGCTTTGATCCCGCGACGCAAAGCTGGATCCAGCTCTTGGATTTTGTCGGCTTCGAGGAATGGAGCATGCTGGGCGTGGAGAGCATCGCGACGGACCCTGTGGAGACGAACCGGGTTTATGCGGCGGTAGGCACATATACTAACGATTGGACAGATACGCCGGGCATGATTTTGCGCTCGACTGACAAAGGAAACAGCTGGCAGCGGACGGTGCTGCCGTTCAAGCTTGGCGGCAATATGCCAGGGCGCTCGATGGGCGAGCGGCTGGTCATTGATCCGAATGACAATCGGATTTTGTATCTCGGGGCGCGCAGCGGCAATGGGTTGTGGCGTAGTACGGATTACGGTGAAACCTGGAGCAAAGTAGACAGCTTTACAGCGAGCGGCAACGTAAAGGATTATTTTGACGATATCGTTGGTGTGGCTTGGATTACGTTCGATCAAGCGACGGGCTCGAAGGGCAAGAAGTCCGAAACGGTTTATGTGGGCGTTGCTGACAAGGAGCAAAGCGTGTACCGCAGCACGGACGGCGGGGATACATGGGAAGCTGTAGCGGGGCAGCCGAAGCAAGGTTTTGTGCCGCATCATGGGGTGCTGGACGGTAAGGGCCATCTATACGTTACATACAATGAATTCGTCGGCCCCTATGATGGCGGCAAAGGCGCGGTATGGAAGCTGGATACGACAACAGGCGTCTGGACCGATATTAGCCCTACCGGAAATACGGACAATCCGTATGGCGGACTGGCTGTAGATGCGCGGCAGCCGAATACGCTAATGGTAGCGACGATGAACAAGTGGTGGCCGGATGACGTCATTTACCGCAGCACAAATGGCGGCGCGACGTGGGAGCCGTTCTGGACGCTCGATTTTTCGAAAAATCCGAACCGGGAAAATCGTTTTACGATTGAATATGCGGATTCTCCTTGGCTGGACTGGGGCGAGAAAAAAGAACTTCCGGAAATCTCGCCGAAGCTTGGCTGGATGATTGGTGATCTGGAAATTGATCCGTTTAATTCGGACAATATGATGTACGGCACGGGCGCTACGCTGTTCGGCGCTAACAACTTAACGGATTTTGATGAAGACAAAAAGGTCGAAATTACCGTCATGGCAGACGGTATTGAAGAAACAGCTGTGCTTGGCCTCATCAGCCCGCCGTCAGGTGCGCCGCTACTGAGCGCGTTGGGCGATATTGGCGGCTTCCGCCATGAAAGCCTTGACCAAGCGCCGGAGATGATCACAAGCCCGTATATCGGTACGAGCACGGATATCGATTTTGCCGAGCTGAACCCAGATATCGTTGTGCGTGTCGGCCATGCGGAAGGGACAGCGGCGAGAATGGGCATTTCCACAGACAACGGCAAAACGTGGACGCCAGCAGCGAACGCATGGACAAGGGCGGATGAGGACAAAACAAACGGCGGCTTTGCTGCCGTAAGCGCAGATGGCAGTGCAATCGTATGGAGCCCGAGCAGCGCGGATGAGCAGACGGCACGTCCGGTCAGCTACTCCACCGATTTAGGAAAAACGTGGACGGCCTCGAAGGGCTTGCCAGAGAAGGCGCGCGTGTCGGCTGACCGGGTAAACCCGAAGCTCTTCTACGGCTTTGCCGCGGGCGTATTCTATGTCAGCAAAGATGGCGGAGCGACGTTCACCGCATCGAAGGCGCAGGGCTTGCCGCAAGTGATAACGAGCAACTTCAAGGCGATGCCGGGCAAAGAAGGCGACATTTGGATCGCCGGGGCCAAAGACAACAAAAAGGTCGAAAGCGCCTATGGCTTATGGCATTCGACCGATGCAGGCAAGACTTTTACGAAGGTTGCAGGCGTAGAGGAAGCGGCAACGATAGGTTTTGGCAAGGCAGCACCGGGAAAAACGAATATGACGCTTTATTCCTACGCGAAGATTGGCGGCACATTTGGCATTTTCCGTTCGAAGGATCTCGGCAAAAACTGGGTTCGCATCAATGATGACCAGCATCAATTTGGTTCCGCTAATACGGCGATTACAGGCGATCCAAGAGTGTACGGTCGTGTCTATATGGCGACGAATGGACTGGGCATTGTCGTTGGCGAATTGAAGGATGGCATTAGCTATGAGTTCACGGATTTGAGCGGCGTGTATGCAGAAGCGCAGCAAGCGATTGCTTTTTTATATGGCAAGGGCGTTATAACGGGGAAAAATGAAACGCAGTTCCAGCCGGCTGCGCAGGTCACTAGAGCAGAGTTCGTCAAGCTGCTTGTTGGCACGCTGGGACTGGTGCCAGAGGGTACGTCTAGCTTTGCGGATGTGCCTGCAAGCGCCTGGTATGCGCCATATATTGCCGCAGCTGAGAAAGCGGGCATCACAGCGCTTCTGGCCCAAGGAAGCGGCGGGGAAGGCAATCTTTTCGAGCCGAACGAGCCGATTACACGGCAGGATATGGCGGTCATGCTGGCGAGCGGCTGGAAGGCGACAGGCCAGCCGCTGCCAGAACTGCCTGCTGGCAGCGTGCCTGTATTCACCGATAGCGATTCCATTGCTGCCTATGCGAAGGATGCGGTAACGTTAGTGGCGCAAGCAGGATTGATGAAAGGCAAGCCGGACGGCAGCTTCGGCGCGATTGATCCAACCAACCGTGCGGATGCGACGGTCGTCATCTATAGGCTCCATACGCTATTCTCGCAAGCTGCAAAAACGGAGAAATAAACGAAGGGCTGGCTCGCAAGTGAACTGCACCCCGTCAAGTAGACAGTATAAAAAATAAAGATTAGTTAAGCGGCCTTGGTCCTGAAT
>NZ_LAQO01000047.1 GCF_000971975.1 Paenibacillus algorifonticola
TTCTTTTTCGTTACGTCTATTATTAGGCGTTCCTTAATGCTGTGTCCACTTTTTATTCTAGCTACAGGAGATCCGCTATTGCCTTCATAATCCCTTCAAAATGACGATTGGCAGCGCATTAGCGGCTCCTGAGTCCGCAGCCTGTGCCAAAACCCGTGATTCGGTTGAAATAGCGGCTGCTGTCTCTTTAGCCCCCTAATCCACTTGGACACTTTTAACCCCTTCAGCTACACTATAAGAAGTGGAGGAAGTATCCATGAAAAGACGATTTCGGTGCCCCGTGCAAACGAAGAAGGAGTTTGTCGTGGAGGTGCTGTCGGGGTACCGGATAGAGGCGGTAGCCCGGCAGCATGGCCTCTCCCCCAAGACACTCGGAAATTGGGTTCGCCAATATCAGGATGAGGTGGATGACCTTATGGAAAAAAAGCAAAAAGAGGCCAAGCAAGTCCAGCAGGATGCGGCGCAGTTTCAGGACCTCCAGAAGAAATACGAGGACGCCGTTAAGCTGTTGGGTGAAAAAGAACTGGAGATCCATGTCCTGCGAGACCTGGTTAAAAAAAAGTATCCCGACTGGAAGTAGCAAGCCATTGGATTGGACAAGGCTACCCCGTGCGTACCGTGCTGCGAATCTGCGGGGTTCCCCGTTCTACCTACTATTACCGTCTCCAGCATCCAGAGCCTCAGCGGCCTGCTGGTAAAGGCCGTCCGGTACCTGGATTTTCATACGACAAGACAGGAACGCAGGTGAAAGATGTCCGCATTCAAACGTGGCTGCGGCGCTTGGTACAGGGACCCAATGGTGCTTTTGGTTACCGGAAGCTCACCGTCCTTTTGCAGCGGAAACATGGTCTTCTCATTAACAAAAAGAAGGTGTATCGGCTCTGTAAATCCCTGAACCTGCTGGCTCCAAAGCGGGAGAAAACGAGCGTGGTCCCTCGAAAGATCGCAAACAACCGCGTGGTCACCGGAGCCAACCAGCTTTGGCAGATGGATATCAAATACGGATACGTAGCTGGCCAGCGCAGACACTTTTTTCTGGCTAGTATTATTGATGTGTTTGACCGGAATATTGTCGCGTACCACCGGGGTTCTACCTGTCGCACGCCAGAAATCCTGCGGACCGTACAGAAGGCGATAGAAGCCCGCAAGGTGGGGCAAAGGGATACCCCGCTGATCTTCGCACGGACAATGGCCCTCAATTCATAAGTAAAGCCTTCTATGCGTACTGTGAGCAGGCGGGGGTGGAACACGAGCGGATCCCGCCACGGACCCCGAACAAAAATGCTTTTATTGAGTCGTTCCATAGTATTTTGGAACGGGAATGCTACCAGCGCAACTGTTTTGAAAGTAAAGAGGAAGCCTTTGCCGAAGTGGACCGTTTCGTTCGGTATTACAATAATGATCGTATTCACGGCAGTCTATATGACTGGCCTCCAAAGGAATATCTGCGCAGGGTACAGACAGGAGCGCTATCTCCTAAGACCCTTGCGCTTTAGTGCGATTTTGCAAGAATGAATGGGGTAGTGTCCAATTTTAAGGGGTTAAACCGCTGTGTCCACCAAGTTATGTCCACCAAGTCTATCTTTGTATCTTCGTCTTTGTGTCTTCGTGCAGGGAGCAAACCCCTGAAACGAAGAGTATGAAGCTGCCTTTCGGTACGTATGTTCAGATTCAGAAGTTGTGACAACTGGTAGTAGAGGGAATACGTTTGACGCTGGCCTCTATCGGGATCTGGCTTGCTTACGTTTGCATACACGCCCTAGAACGGGGTTGGAACGGGTACAATGCAGATAAAAACTCATATACATTTGGATAAAATGTCTAGTTTTTAATCAAACAGCTCTGTTTTTTGGCGTGGTTTATTTCGGAAAATTCCCTATAATTGGAGAAGTATTCTCCAGAGCAGCAAGGGTGCCTCATGTATTTTAGCATGCTTGCCTATTTTGGAAAGCGCTTTATTTCTGCGGGGGAGAGGATGGACCTTCAGGAGAAAGACGGGATACAAACCTAATTTCAGGGAGGTAATAACGGTAATGCGAATGCGCAAGAAGGGGAAAGGAACCGCAGCGATGTCGAAGTTCCTGTCATGTCTTTTAGCACTCACTCTCTTAGTCCCAGCCTTTTCTATGCCTGCAGCGGCAGCTGATTCGGTGCTTGTATCCGATGATTTCAGCAGCTATGCGCTTGGCGATCTGACAATTGGAAGCGGTAACACTTGGACGAAGGAAGGCGCTGCGCCAGCTTTTAAAGTCAAGCAGGATTCCGTTACAGGTTCTACTTATGGAGCGATTACGAATGAATCGACTGGCTCCTCTTATATTGGCCAACGTTTTGCCGGAGAAAGCGGCGGCTTAATCGTTGAGTTTGATGTCAATCTGCCAACGAATAAAGGAGGCGCGCTATGGGTCATGGATGGCAAGGTGAATGCTACAAATGCCGCCGCTGCCCGCTACCAGCTGGATGCTGGCGTCATCAAGCAGCATAACGCAGCTGTGGATAAGCAGCTTGCTTATGATGTGACGCATTGGTACCGTTTCAAAATGGTATTTAATGTGCCAAGCAAGCAATATAATGTAAGCGTTACCGATTTGACGACGAACCAAACGGTAAACTGGCCGTCCGCTTTTTACAGCAATCGGGAACGGATCAGCAGCTTTGGCTTCTTTGTTAACCCGAATGGCGGCCAAATCAATGTGACGAATGTGCGTGTAACCGCGCTTGATGTGAAGCTGGCTGGCCTGGTGCTTGGCTCAGGCGAATTTGCACCATCGCTGAATCCGCCCTTTGATCCAGGCGTGTACGATTATACGGTAGAGCTGCCGTATTCGGCTACTTCGGTGGATGTAACACCAACAGCAAGCAACGCTGGATTTGTTAGCCTTAAATTGGATGCCGATGCGATTGCAAGCGGACAGAAAAGCACGGTTCCATTGACGGGCGACGAGACGGAGTTTGGCATTTCGGTAACCTCGTCGGCTTACACGGACATTAGCCGTTCGTACAAGGTGAAAGTCAATAAGCTGGAAAAGTCGCCTAATGTGAAGTATGTCGTCAGTGAAGCGTATGATAAAACGGTCAAAATCGGCTGGGAACAGCCTCAGGACCCTGCTTTTAAGGAAACGCGCGTTTATTTGAAAAATGAAGACGCTTCCTTGACACTGGTCGATACGGTGCCGGCAGGCAAATATATCTCGACCATCGCAGCGCTTGCCAATGGCACGACGTATTCATTCGTAGTCAAAGGCGCATATGAATATGCGGGAGAAGCGGTTAGCGAAGCAAGCGGCGTAGAAATTAGCGAAACGCCAATCAAACTCGCTCCCCGTCAAATGGAAGCGCTTGATCGCGGCCTCGTTGCTGTGAAGGAAGCGGACCACGTATATGTGGGCTGGCGCCTGCTGGGCACCGATGCAGAGGATATTTCATTCAACCTGTACCGTGACGGCGTAAAGCTGAACAGCACGCCAATTACGAACAGCACCAACTATGCGGATGCGGGCGGCAGCAGCAGCTCAACGTATTATGTGCGGGCCATCACAGGTGGAGTGGAGCAGCCGCAATCGGAAACGGTTGACGTGTGGGATACGAACTACTTGAATATTCCGCTTGAGAAGCCGGAAGGCGGCGTAACCCCAGATAGCGTAGCTTATACGTATTCGGCGAATGACGCTTCCGTTGGCGATTTGGACGGTGACGGGCAATACGAAATTATAATGAGCTGGATGCCGAGCAATGCGAAAGACAATTCGCAGGCTGGCTACACAGGCAATGTGTATGTTGATGCTTACAAGCTCGACGGCACACGCCTGTGGCGAATGGATTTAGGAAAAAATATGCGCGCAGGCGCCCATTATCTCGATATTATGGTCTACGATTTGGATGGAGACGGCAAAGCCGAGGTGACGTTCCGCACGGCGGATGGCACGATTGACGGAAGCGGCGTCGTCATTGGCGATGCCAATGCGGATCACCGCAACGCCAGCGGATATATTTTGACCGGACCGGAGTTCCATACGGTGTTTGAAGGCGCGACAGGCAAAGCGCTGGCAACAGATGCTTATGAGCCGGAGCGGGGCAATGTTGCGGATTGGGGCGATGCCTACGGCAATCGGGTTGACCGTTTCCTTGCGGCGATTGCTTATCTCGATGGCGAGCGTCCGAGCATCGTGATGCAGCGTGGTTATTACACGCGGATGGTGCTTGTTGCTTACAACTATCGCGATGGCGAGCTGACGAAGGTGTGGACGTTCGATTCCAAGACGCCAGGCAATGAAGATTATTACGGTCAAGGCAATCATCAGCTAAGCGTTGCTGATGTGGATAATGATGGCCGGGATGAAATTATTACAGGTGCGGCAGCTATTGACGATAATGGAGACGGGCTGTGGAGCTCCAAGCTCGGCCATGGCGATGCGATGCATTTAAGCAATCTTAACCCGGATCGTCTGGGACTGGAATTGTTTGCGGTGCAAGAGGATACCGCCGTTAAATATTCCTACGACATGAAGGATGCGCGTACAGGCCGTGTATTATGGGGACAGCTGCAGCTCGGCATAGATGCTGGACGCGGTTTGTCAGCAGATATTGATCCAACACATAAAGGCGCGGAATCATGGGCAATCGACGGCGCGTGGAACAGTACGACGGGTGGTCTGTTTAATGCGAAGGGGGAGAAGCTGTCCTCCAACATCCCAACGTCCAACTTTGCCATTTGGTGGGATGGCGATCTCAGCCGCGAGCTGCTTGATCATAATTGGCTCGGCGATCCTCGCGTAGGCGTTCCAAAAATCGACAAGTGGGATTATGAAAACGAAGCACTCGTCAATTTGGAAACATTCACAGGCACATATTCCATTAATGATACGAAAGGCAATCCGAACTTGCAGGCCGATCTACTTGGAGACTGGCGCGAAGAGGTGGTGCTGCGGACGGAAGACAGCAGCGCGCTGCGCATTTATACAACGACAGCTGTAACCGAGCATCGGATTCATACGCTTATGCATGATCCCGTATACAGACTTGGAATCGCATGGCAAAATACGGGCTACAATCAGCCGCCACATACGAGCTTCTATTTGGGTACAGATATGGAGATGCCAGAACGGCCGAATATTCGTACCAATGCCATTGCAGCGACGAGCCTTAGCATTTCCGCTCCTTCGCAAGTGGTGACGGCAGGGCAGCAATTGCAGCTTAGCCCGGTATTTTTGCCAGGCGGAGCGACGAACAAAGCGGTAACGTGGGCTGTTGCAAATGAAGATGGCTCAGCAACAACGCTTGCTTCGATTAATGCGAATGGCTTGCTGTCGGCAGTGGCGGCAGGCAAGGTGAAGGTTACAGCGACTGCAAGTGACGGCTCAGGGGTAAGCGGCGAGCTCGTCGTGACGATTGCAGCAGCAGGAGCTGTGAACCCTGGAACGGGCTCTGGCTCTGGATCAAGCGGAACGGGCACAACGACTCCGCAGCAGCCAACTCCGGCTCCGGCAAATGTTGTGCTTAAGCCTGTCGTAACGGTAGACGCTGGCGGCAAAGCATCGGCAGAAGTGACTGCGGCTGAATTGACTAAAGGGCTGGACGATGCAGCAGGCCAAAATCTTGCGATCACCGCTGTGCCAACTGGTGGAGCAAGCTCCGTTCAAGTAACGCTTCCAGCACAGGCAATGAAAGCGGCTTCCGGCAAACAGGTCAGCCAAGTAGAAGTGAATCTAGGGCTAGCGAGCATAACGCTGGATACGGCTTGGCTTTCCGGGCAAATTGAAGCAGGTGCAGGGAAGCTGGAAATATCCGCCGCTGAGGCTGATATAAGCGATCTTTCCTCCGAGGCAAAGGCTCAGCTGGGGAATGCTAAAGTTTTTGACTTGACGTTGACGATCGATGGCAAAGCGATTTCTTCTTTTGTAGGCCGTGTTAAAGTTGCATTGGACTACAGCCTGCAAGCAGGAGAGAGCCCGAATAAAGTGGTCGTCTATTACATCGATGCTAATGGCGATATGCAAATTGTGAAAAATGGCAAATATGATGCGGCGGCAGGCCACGTCACCTTTAAACCGGAGCATTTCAGCAAATATGCAGCAGCCTACGTCAACATTCAATTTAATGATATTGACCGTGTAGCATGGGCGAAGGACAGCATTGAATCGCTCGCTGCCAGAGGCATTATTGATGGTATGGGCAATCAGGCCTTTAAGCCGGATCAGCAAGTAACGCGTGCCCAGTTCCTGAAAATGCTGCTGCAAACGTTCGATTTGGAGCAGGCGGATGCAGCAAGCACGTTTAGCGATGTGCAGCCAGGCAGCTGGTATTACAGCTCGGTCGCAACTGCGCAGGCGCTAGGCATTATTGAAGGAAAAGCTAACGGTACGTTTGGCTTTAATGATGAAATTACGCGCGAGGATATGGCCGTTATGGCCCATCGCGTTATTCAGAAACTTGAGCTGAAGCTGAATGTACAAGGCCAGCCAAGTGATTTCAAAGACAGCTCGGCGATTTCCAGCTATGCCAAGCAGGCAGTAGATGCGATGCAAAGCGCTGGCATCATTAAAGGAACAGGCAATGGCAGCTTCGAGCCGAAGAGCCATGCAACGAGAGCACAGGCGGCGGTTGTCATTAACCAGCTGCTTGGGGCGAATAATTAAGCAGACTGCGAACAGGGAACAGGATGCGGGCTGTATAAGAGGAGAGGAGGCGGCGTAGCATTACGCAGCCTTTTCTCTTTATTTTCAAACTAGCTTAAATCGTGTGAAGGAAAGGGGATGGGGAGATGAACGTAGGCTGCGGAACCCAGCTGTTGCTGGTATTGGTAATTTGCGCTGCGCTGCTGATTTTGCTGTCTATATGAAGTGAAGGCGGCAGTGATTATTCATGCTAAGCAGGAATAGTAGGATGAACGCAAGCAGGCGCTCCATCTGGCTTTACGGCCGGACGAGCGCCTGCTTTGTGTTTTTTTTGGACTTGTTGTTGCTGCCGTTGTTCGTTGTGCTGGCGAAATGGTTAACGCTCCAGCTGCTCCGCCGTCATAGGCAGCTGCCAGTTAATTTCTTCGCTGCCGATGCTGCGAAGGAAGGCGTTGGCCCGGGAAAAGGGCTTGCTCCCGAAAAATCCACGATCTGCTGAATAAGGGCTTGGATGGGGAGAAGCAATCAGGTGATGCCGGGAGCGGTCAATACGGGATGCCTTATCCTGAGCATGCTTGCCCCAGAGTATAAATACGATGGGCTGCTCCCGCTCGTTCAGCGCCTCAATGATCCGGTCGGTAAATCGCTCCCAGCCCATGCCTTGATGCGAGCCCGCGCTGCCCGCTCTTACGGTAAGCACGGCATTCAGCAGCAGTACGCCCTGCTTTGCCCAAGAGGCAAGATAGCCGTGGGCAGGAGGCGTGCAGCCGAGATCATGCGCCAGCTCCTGATAAATATTTTGCAGCGATGGGGGAATGCGCACGCCGGGCTGGACGGAAAAGCTAAGGCCATGCGCCTGGTTAGCACCATGATAAGGGTCCTGTCCCAAAATGACGACCCGCGTATTTTCAAAAGATGTATAGTGAAGGGCGTTATAAATATGATGCATATTGGGATAAACGGTAGTGGTACGGTATTGCTGGGCGAGATGAGAGCGCATTTCCTGGTAATAAGGCTCCTCCAGCTCGGCGTTCAGCAGCTCCGCCCAATCATTATGAAAAATAGTCGCCAAGGTAAAATCCTCCTTTTTTGCGTATGATTCTTATTCTAGCATAAAAAAATAGGTGCATAAAAAATAGCCATTTTGTAGGGTGCCCGGGAAAGGGGCATTACCTTTTTGATGATTTAGATTACCATAGTTAATTCTTTGTTGCGGAAAAATCGTCTACAATAGGTTTTGTAAGCACTTACAAAAAGAATGGTTACAGGAGGTCAAGCATGATTAAAAACAAGTTTGGTATCGTAATGGTCCTCTCCCTGTCGCTAATCTTTGGGGGATGCTCAGCACAAGGAAGCAAGGAGCAGCCGGGGGCTGGGGCAAGCACGGATAACGGAAGCGGAAGTAGCGACAGCAACTCGCAAAAGGTCGAGCTGAGAATAACCTGGTGGGGCTCGCAAACCCGTCATGATCTGACTATTAAAGCGCTTGAGCTGTTCCAGCAAAAGCATCCTGACATTGTTATTAAACCAGAATATTCCGGATGGGACGGCTATTTCGACAAGCTGTCCACCCAGGTGGCTGGAGCGAACGCGCCTGACCTCATTCAAATGGATTACGCCTTCCTGACGGACTATGCGAACCGCGATGCGCTGCTTGATCTAGATACGTATACACAAAGTGGCGACCTGAAAATCGACAAGCATGATCCAAGCATGATCACAGCGGGTACGGTAAATGACAAGCTCTACGCCATTACGCTCGGCGTGAATGCCCCAGGCGTCGTATACAGCTCGAAGGTTTTCAAGGAGCTGAATATCGCTGACCCGGATACGAGCTGGACGTGGGAGGATTTTGCCAAAATCGCACAGCAAATTAAAGATGCGAAAGGCGACGGTTATGTCGGGGCAGCTGACAATTCCGGCACCTTTAATATTTTTCAAATTATGGTTCGCCAGAGCGGACGCGCTTTGTTTGAAGATGGACAGCTCGGTGCGACGAAGGAGGATTTCTCAAACTGGTTCCAGTTATGGAACGATTTACGCGCGGGCGGGGCTATTACTTCACCGGAAGCAACGGCAACAATGACGACTGCTTTGGAGACGCGGCCACTGGCACTTGGCACGGGGGCTATGGATTTTACATGGTCGAACCAGCTGATCGCGTTCCAGAAGGCGATGAAGGATTCGGATGATTTATTGAAAATTCAAGTATTGCCGCATTTGAAGGGCGAGGTAAAAAGCGGTGAATACTTGAAGCCAGGACAGTTTATGTCCGGCTACTCCAAGACCCAGCACCCGAAAGAGGTAGCTATGGTTATCGACTTCCTTGTGAATGACCCAGAAGCGACGGCTATTCTTGGCTCGGAGCGCGGCGTACCTGTCAACTCGGATATTCGGGCGCAGATGGCGTCCACGCTGTCGGAAACCGACCAAATGATTTTTAACTTCGTCGATACGGTTGCAAAAGATAAAAGCGACATTGACCCACCCTATCCGCAAGGCTTCTCAGAAGTGGATAAAAACTTTAGAACGCTCAGCGAGCAAATTGCATTCGGTCAGGGCGAGCTCAGCGGCAACATCGATGAGTTTATGACCAGCTCCAATTCGGTGCTCAGCAAAGCTAAATAACAAGTAAACGAATCGTAATGCGCAAAATAGCAGCAGCCAAGGAGGCCGTCCGCAAAAGAGGCGGCTTTCCTTGGATATACAAACCCTTATAGGTGCCATGCCGATAATCGGCGTATATTTCACCGCGAAACGTATGTTTGCCGCCGAAGGATGGCGATAGCCGTTTACGCTTGAAGCAAGGAAAGAGGGGAAACGCGATGACAGCATCATCGATGACGAAGCCGCAAAAACGCAGCAAACGCGCCAAAAAATCGGCAGCCAGCCCAAATAACCGCGCCGCCTTATTTTTTCTCGCGCCATGGCTGATCGGCCTGATTTGCCTGACGCTCGGCCCGGTGCTGGCGTCGCTATATTTTTCACTAACGGATTACAGCATTCTGGCAAGCCCCAATTGGGTGGGACTCAGCAATTATACGGAAATGCTTACGGCCGATAAGCTGTTTGGAACGTCGCTCAAGGTTACCTTCACATATGTATTCGCATCGGTGCCGCTTAAGCTGATTTTCGCGCTCGGCGTTGCGCTGCTGCTTAACAAAGGAATCAAAGGTTTGGGCATTTACCGGACCATCTATTATATCCCGTCCTTGCTGGGGGGCAGCATTGCGATCTCCATGTTATGGCGGAAAATGCTTGGCGGCGACGGCCTGGTGAACCAGGTGCTGCTGAAAGTAGGCATTCACGCGCCAGACTGGGTGGCGAATCCGAAATATGCGCTTTATTCCATCGTGCTGCTGTCGGTGTGGCAGTTCGGCTCCTCGATGATTATTTTTTTATCAGGGCTGAAGCAAATTCCCAGCGATTATTATGAGGCTTCATCGGTCGATGGAGCGGGCAAAATCCGCCAGTTTTGGAGCATTACGCTGCCAATTTTGACGCCGGTTATTTTCTTCAATTTGGTGATGCAAATTATTACGTCTTTTCAATCGTTCACACAGGCATTCGTCATCAGCAACGGCTCCGGCGGCCCGCTGAATTCAACGCTCATGTATTCGCTCTATTTGTATAAAAAAGGCTTCGCCTTTTTCCAAATGGGCTACGCTTCGGCGATGGCTTGGGTGCTGCTGCTCATTATTGGCTGCTTCACCTTCATTATATTTCGCTCCAGCAGAGGCTGGGTGCATTATGAGGACGGGGGAAAATAAACGATGGCAGAGACGCTGCGCAAAACGGTATGGCTCAAGCATTTGGCGATTATGCTGATCGCCTTCGTCATGTTATATCCGGTATTATGGATGGTCGGGAGCTCGTTTAAGCCGAATAATGTTATTTTCACGGAAATCGGCATTTGGCCGCAGCAGTGGGAATGGAGCAATTATTTAGCGGGCTGGAGCGGCATTCAGGGCAATCCGTTCTCGCGTTTTCTCAGCAACTCGATGATCGTCTCGATCGGGGCGGTTCTTGGGAACGTCCTGTCCTGCTCGATGGCGGCCTATGCCTTCGCGCGCCTCAGCTTCCGCTTCAAGGCGGCCGCTTTTGGTCTGATGCTGCTGACGATTATGCTGCCGCATCATGTGACGCTTATCCCGCAATATATTTTGTTCAATCAGCTCGGCTGGGTCAATAGCTTTCTGCCGCTGATTGCGCCAAAATGGCTCGCTACCGACGGCTTCTTTATTTTCCTGACGGTGCAATTTATTCGTGGTTTGCCGAAGGAGCTGGATGAAGCGGCGACGATTGACGGCTGCGGTCTCATTCAAATTTACTGGCGCATTGTGCTGCCGCTCGCGGTACCGGCGCTCATTACGACGACCATTTTCACCTTCCTCTGGACGTGGGATGACTTTTTCAGCCAATTGATTTATTTGAGCGATGTGACGAAGTTCACGGTTCCGCTCGGTCTGAGGCTGTTCCTAGATTCCAGCTCGCAATCCGACTGGGGCCCCATGTTTGCGATGTCGGTGCTGTCGCTGCTGCCTTGCTTTATCATTTTCATCCTCTGCCAAAAATACTTTGTTGAAGGTATTGCGACCTCCGGCATTAAAGGGTAAGCTTCACTTACTCCAAACGGTCAGGGTGATGACATTACGATGCGTACGATAGATTTTTCTTTACGGCAATCCATATTGCGGAGAAGCAAGCTGTCCACTTTGATGGTCGCTTGCTTTGTGCTGTTAAACCTGTTGTTTTTGCTGGCGATTATTTGGCTGTCCTACCGCTCCTTCTCGAATGTGACCTTTAGCGAAATCAGCAAGGCGCGGCTTGCGCTGCTCAATGAAAGCACGAATCGCGGCTTCGATTTCATGACCGATATGACGAATACGGCGTATTCCGTCGTGAGCAATAAGGATGTGAAGGAAATGCTGGAGGCTGGAGCTATATCCAAATACGATATGCTCGTCAAACGGCGGGCCATCTCAGATTTGCTGCATCATACGCTGGTCGTCAATTCCGGCATCAGCTCAATTGAAATTTACAGCGATAAATTCAATGGCGTTCCGTATAGCTCAACCGATTTAGTGTTTCCCGTCAGTAAAATCGCCGATCAAAAGTGGTTTTCCTCGTTGGAGAAGGCGGATGCCATTTGGATTCCAGAAGAAGAAAACGCTTCCTCGAAGTCATTGATTGGGTATGCCCAGCATATGTTCGACAGCAAAGGGCGGACGATGGGCTATCTGGTCATCAGCATGTCGCAGCAGGATGTATTGCGCAATTTTGCCGATGTGCCGATGGTGCTGGAGGGGCAGGTGCTCGTCGTGGATACGGCGGGCAACATTATTGTGAAGGTAAACGACTCGCAGGTGGAGGGCAAGGAGGTCATTTTAGATGCCGAATGGCTCAATGACCGCTCGAAAACGTTCAGTGACGGATATGAGCTGCTGCGCAGGGACGATCAATCGTATTTGGTCGTTTTCTCCAAGCCAAGCTCAGTGCAGTGGCGGCTGGTACAGACGATTCCAACCAGAACGCTGCTGGCGACTACCTATAAGGCGGGCTGGTATGTGCTCGGCATCGGAATATTAAGCTTATTGCTTTCTGCTGTTTTGACCTATTGGTTTGTGAAAAGCATCATCAAGCCGCTGCGCCGATTGATGGCGGAGATGAAGCGGCTGGAGCGCGGCGACTTCCAGGCGAAAGCGACAAGCGCCTTCACCGAGGAATATGTACAGCTTTCCTACAGCTTCAACCATATGGTGTCGCGCCTGAAAGAGTCGATGGACCATGTGAAGACGGAGAGCAAGGCGAAGCGCGATGCGCAGACGAGCTTGCTGGAGGCGCAGATTAAGCCGCATTTTCTATATAATACGCTCGATATGATCCACTGGCGGGCGCTCGATTATAAAGCTGAGGATATCAGCTTTATGATTACGCAGCTTGGCAAGCTGCTGCGCATTGGCCTGAGCGGAGGCAAGCTGTTCATCCGCGTGCGCGATGAGCTGGAGCACGCCCGCTGCTATCTCAGCATTCAGAAGGAGCGGATGACGTTTCCCATCACTTATACCGAGCAGGTAATGGACCCACAAATGCGCGGCTATTATATTCCAAAAATTATTTTGCAGCCGCTTATCGAAAACGCGGTCATTCATGGCAGTCCTGCGGACAACACGTCGGAGCTGGCATTGGCACTAGATATCCGTGAGCAGCATGTGCCGGGTCAAGCGCCTTATTTGGAAATTAGCCTGACCGACAACGGACGGGGCTTGCCGGAAGATTGGCAGATGGACAAGGCGACAGGCATCGGCATTCGCAATGTGCATACTCGCTTGCAGCTTTATTGCGGGCCATTGTATGGCTTGCAGCTCGCAAATAGCGAGCAGGGAGGCGTGAAGGTGACAGTGAAGCTGCCGATTATTGAAACGGAAGCCCAATTAAAACGGTTGCTGGACGGTGAAAAAGGATGAAATCTGTGCTTCTTGTAGACGATGAGCCGCATATTATTGCGGCGCTGACGCGGCATGTGGGCTGGGAGAAGCTGGGACTGCGCATTGCAGGAACAGCTGCGAATGGCATGCAGGCGCTGGCGAGCTACCGCGAGCTTAAACCGGATCTCGTCATTACCGATGTGAATATGCCGCAGATGAACGGGCTTGAACTTGTCGAAGCGCTGCGGCAGGAGGATGCGGGCTTGCCGATCGTTATTTTGAGCGGCTTCGATGAGTTTGAGAATGCGCGGCAGGCGATGCGCTGGGGCGTCCATCATTTTTTGTTGAAGCCGGCTGCTGTAGCAGAAATTGAAGGCGTGCTCGCTGAAATTATGGGTGAGCTGGATTTGCAGGCGGAGAAGCTGCGGCTGGAGGAGCATTACAAGCTGGAGCTTGACCGGCTGCTGCCGTATTTGCGCGAGCGATTGTTCACTGAGCTGCTAACGACGCGCTATCAGCCGCATGAGCTGCATGAGGAGCGGCTTGCTTACTTGAACATTCCATCGCCAAAGCAGGTGGCGGCGGTGAGCTTGCAGTTGACGCGCCCCGCACTTCTTACAAAGCTGAAGGAGCGAGACTGGCAGCTGCTCAAATTTGGTGCGAACAATATCATTCGCGAAATGCTGGCGGGCAAAGTGGGCGGCTCGCAAATCCACGGCTACGCAATTGATTATTCCGACCGGCTGTTCGTGCTCGTCCTGCTGTCGGAGCAGGCGCAGGAGGGCGAGCTGTACCGGGCATGCGAGGAGCTTGCCTACAGCGTGACGGAGAAAATAACAGCGCTGCTCAAGCTGGAGGCTACCGCGGGCATCGGTTCGGTACGCAGCAGCCTGCATGAGCTGATCGATTCGTATTTGGAAAGCCGCGTGGCGCTGGAGGCGGCGGAATTTCAAGGGACGAGCCAGGTGTATCCTTATTCGGAATGGGCACAGCTGGATACGACCTATGACCAATATGCGCCGCTGCTCAAGCAGTGGAACGAGGCGCTGTCAGATAAGGATTTGGAGCGGGCGGGCCAGCAGTGGGAAGCCATATACAATCAGCTGCAAAAGGAAGCGAGCGGCTCGCTCACTGATATTCAGACGATTTGCGTCGGCTTGTTCAGCTCGCTGACTTTTTTCTGGAATGAGGCGTTCGCCCAGCATCAGCCGCCGCGTACGCTGTCGCAATTTTTGCAGGGCATCCAGCAGCATTTGACGCTGGGCGACTTGGCCCGATGGATGAATGAGCTGGTAGGGGAGTGGCTGCAAAGCGCGGCGCAGGAAATTTCCGGCCGGAAAAGCAACCGGCTTGTCGATAGCGTGAAGCAGTATGTAGCGGCGAATTTCAGCCAGGAAATCAGCTTTGCGGCTATTGCCAAGGAGCTGTTCGTACATCCCAAATATTTAAGCCAGTTGTTCAAGCGGGTAACGGGGCAAAACTTTGTGCATTATTTGAATGATTACCGCATTCATAAAGCAATCGACTATTTGCAGTCGGGCCATCATATGGTGTACGAGGTGAGCGAGATGGTTGGCTTTAATAATCCGACCTATTTCAGCCAAGTGTTCAAAATGAGCACGGGCAAAAGCCCTTCGGATTATTTTCGGATGTGAGGGGATAGGATATGTAAAACGTATCAAACGTAGAAAGAAAGTCCCACATGGATCATGTGGGACTTTTCAATATAGAAGTGAAACAGACAGGCCTTCCAAGGATGGCAACAGTGTTTACACTTGATATTTTAAGATCATTTATTTTGAAGAGGGCTTATGTTCCTTATGGTGATTAATAAACTTCTGCATTTCCTCATGCGCTTGTTCACGATCTTCCGGGGCAATTGGTACAGCCAGTATCCCATCATCGTGTGGGCGAATGACAGGAGAGCGTCTATTATCAGAAATCTGATCTGCTACGATAGGCTTAGATTTTCGCATGAACATCAACTCCTTTAAATTAAGTATAAATCAATTAGCCTTGTGGCTTCAACTGTTGGAATTGCTAGAAGTCGCTTTTTAATATTTACGGCTTCCATGCCATGTTATGCACCTCTCCATATTCGCTTATTTACATTTTACAACAAATCCTGACGCTCATCATTAATCATCGGCGTTACCACCGTATGTCCCTGTAAGGCGCCTGATACAAGCCCGTTTTCCCCCGAAAAAAACATCATGATATTTCTTCTTTTCCCTGTTAATGCTAAACTAAGGTCTGATTAGCGGCAATCGGTGTTGCATAGGCCACTCCACAACTTATGACATTGCAAAGGGGGTCTACTCATGCGCAATATTTGGCATATTTATAAAATAGATTGGCTCCATATATTACGTGTGCCTACTGGCATTTTTCTTATTTTAGCGATTATATTGCTGCCTGGCCTCTACGATTGGGTCAATATTAAATCGGTGTGGGACCCGTACAGCAATACGCAAGGCATTAAAATTGCAGTCACGAGCCTTGATGCGGGAGCGACCGTTCAAGACAAGACGGTTAATATCGGCGAGGAGCTAGTTGCAAGCCTGCAAAAAAACGAGAAGCTGGGCTGGACGTTTGTAGGTGAGAAGGAGGCGATGGATGGTGTTGAAAAAGGCACCTATTATGCAAGCTTGCTTATTCCAGCCGACTTCTCTGCCAAAATAACCGGCATTATCGAGGGCAAAATCGAACGGCCGGAAGTCATTTATACGGTTAATGAAAAGGTCAATGCCATTGCGCCGAAAATAACCGGCTCCGGCGTTTCGGCGATCACAAAGCAAATTAACGAAGGCTTCACAGAAGCCGTAAGCGAAGCAGTCCTGACGAAGCTCAAAGAGGCGGGCGTAGAAATTGAAGCGGAGCTGCCAACGATTCGCAAAGTCGAGAACGGTATTTTTAGTCTGGAAAGCCATTTGCCTGAAATCGAAGCGGCTGGACAGAAGGTGCTGGAAATCGAAAGCAAGCTGCCAGAAATTAATGAGAAGGCGCAAAAAATGATCGAGCTCCAGCAAAAGCTGCCGGAGATTAATGAAGCTGCGCAATATGTGCTAAAGCTGCAGCAATATTGGCCGAAAATCAGCGATGCCGCTTCGGAGGTGCTCCTCATTCAGGAGAAGCTTCCTGAAATCCAGAAGGCGGCGCAGCGCATTCAGGAGGTCGATGCAAATTTCGACCGCGTGAGTGAGACGGTGGACACCGCGCTGGATAAAACGAATACAGCACTTGGCATTGTGACAACGGCTGAGGAGCAGCTGCCGAAGCTTGAAGCGCTGGGAGGAGACGCGATCGCTTTCGCGAATGGGCTTAATGATTTTTTAGCATCAAGCCAGGAGGCCTTTCAGACGATTAGCCCGACGTTGAAGCAAAATCTGCTGCTGGTCAAGCAAATTGCTGATGCTGCCGAGCTGCTGACAGCAAGGCTGCAGGAAGCTGATCTTAGCAAGCTGCCGACCGCAGCGGAAGTGCAGGCGCTCTCCGATCGGCTCAGTACGGCGACAGGCGTAATCGGTAGCATGACCAATGTGCTGCAGACGATAAACAGCCATTTGCCGGATGGACAGCTCGGCGGAGCCATTCAGCGGCTGAGCGGTCTCTCTGAAAAGCTGAATACGCAAATTCAGCTGCTCGGCATCATTAAGGAAGCGATGGACCGGGGAACTGCGCCGCCAGAGGAAATCGTAGCGCGGCTGCATACGGTAACCGCGCAGGTGAGCAGCGATCTTGGCTACGTGCTGGAGCATTACGACAGCGATATTGTGCCGGCGATCACCGAAGGCTTGAGCAAATTGCAGGAGCTTGGCACGGCAGCGTCTAATGTGCTGCAAACGGCGAAGAGCAAGCTGCCGGATATCGCAGAGCTGCTCAAGGCTGCGCGTGAAGGGCTGACATTCGGGCAGCAGGAGCTGACCCGCATTCAGGCAGAGCTGCCGGAAATTCACATGAAGGTGCATGAAATAGCGACTACCTTGCAAAGCAAGACGGACGCATTCGTGAACGCTATTAACACGGCTGCGCCGTTCATCCGCAATGATTTGCCAGCCATCGGTAAAAAAATCGACGCTGCAGCAGCTTTTGTCCAGAACGATTTGCCTGAGGCGGAAAAAGAGCTGGCAAAGCTGGCCGATTTCGTCAAATACCAGCTTCCGGAGCTTACGGACAGCGTGAAACGCGTTGCCGGACTTGTACGCGACGACTTGCCGCAGCTGGAGGAAGCGATTCGTAGAGCGGCAGACAAACTGCGTGAAGTGAAGGCTGATAACAGCTTTGCCGAGCTTGCGAAGCTGCTGCGTGGCGATATCGAGAAGGAAAGCGAGTTTCTGGCGAGCCCCGTGCTCATTAAGGAAAATCAGCTGTATGCAATTCCTAACTACGGGTCAGCGATGTCGCCATTTTACGGTGTGCTGTCGCTCTGGGTAGGAGCAGCGCTGCTCATCTCGATGCTGCGCTCAGAGGCGGAAAATCCTAGCGGAAGCTATCGCGGCTACCAGTTGTATTTGGGGCGGCTCGGCACTTTTTTAACGATTGGTCTATTGCAGGCACTATGCGTGACGCTGGGAGACATTTTTATATTAGGCGCCTATGTCGCAGATAAGCTGTGGTTTGTTTTATTCGCCATGCTCGTCAGCATTGTATTTGTCACCATTACGTACACGCTGCTGTCTGTGTTCGGCAATGCGGGCAAGGGTATTGCGATTATTTTTATGGTGTTTCAATTTTCCAGCTCAGGCGGTACATTCCCGATCAGCATGACGTCGCCTTTTTTCCAGGCGCTGAATCCGTTTATGCCATTTACGTATGCGATTAGCTTGCTGCGCGAATCGGTTGGCGGCATTTTGTGGGAAACGGTGCTGAAGGATGTGCTGTTCCTGCTCGGCTTTATTGCCATTAGCCTATTCATTGCTCTGGTGCTCAAGCGTCCGCTTAGCGGCATCATCAAGCGCTCATCCGACAATGCAAAGAAGACGAAAATTATAGCATAGAGATTGAAGGGGAAACGTATGAAAACGTACGAACAGTTCGTGGGAGAAATTATTGCGGCGGCGCAGGCTGCGGAGCTGCACATTTATCAAAATAAAAACCGACTGGAGACAAGGTCGCTGGATCGCGAGTTTTCGTTTTTTTGCACGCCGAGGGCTCACCAGCAGCCGTATCAGACGAGCGCCTATATGTATTTCGAATGGAGCAGCGTGCTGACGGCGGAATCGCTTCGTGAGCGGGAAGAGACGTCGTTACATCCGGTTCTCGGTGTAATGCGCAACGCGGATGACGGTGCTGTGAATGAGGAGCCTTGTACGCAGCTGCATATTCAATATGAGTTCGAGGTCGCGGAAAATTTTCAAACGAAGACGGATGAAATCAATCAGCAGCTGCTGACGATTTTTCGCAAGTCTATGGGCCATACGAACGTTCCGGTTATAAAATGGGAGTTGATTATACAGGCGAGCGGCGAAAATCATATTTCTAAAATATCGGCGCAGCAGCACTGGAGCATTCCTTTGCTGTCGGATTCCGGTGTTGGCCCGATTATGGCTGAGGTTAACGATGTTTTGATCGCGATAAGCGAGCTGCCTTTTATCAAAAAGGATGCGCAGTAGCATGCTGCGTTGAACCATACGGCGACAGGGCCCGCTCTTGCGGGAACGGCATGTGAAAATAATGAAGTTGACCGTCCAAGAGGCTTGAAGATGGCTGCCGTTCCTATAGGGGCGGCTATTTTTCTTGCTCTTTTTTTGTTCTTGACAAGCAAAATCTCCTTTTAGTTGATGGGTATAACTCATATATAGAAATGGCAAGCCTCATGGCGGGTAGTCAACTTCATGTAACTATAATAGTTACAGTAGGGCGTTTGCTCAAACTTTTATATGCGAGGGGGCGGGGAATTAAAAGACAGTTTATTCATTCTGTTTCATAAAAAAAGTGACTAAGCCTCGGCTTAGTCACTTGCTTTTTATCATCTCTTCGCTTTATAAAATTCATGATACAGCTTCATCAGCGCCCGCTTCTCAATACGAGATACATAGCTGCGGCTAATACCTAATTCCTTCGCAATCTCTCGCTGTGTCCGTTCCTCTCCGCCATGCTCCAATCCGAATCTGCCCATAATCACTTCCTTTTCACGTTCATCAAGAATGACTAAATTTTTATAGATTTTACTTTTTTCCATTTTAAGCTGAACGGTTTCCACAATTTCATTGGGATCACTTCCAAGAATATCGACCAGCGTTATTTCATTGCCTTCTTTGTCCGTGCCGATTGGATCATGCAGCGATACGTCCTTGCGCGTTTTTTTCAAGGAACGAAGATGCATTAAAATCTCGTTTTCTATACAACGGGCAGCAAATGTTGCTAGCTTCGTGCCTTTGCCCGTCTGAAAGCTTTCGATGGCCTTTATCAGCCCGATCGTGCCGATGGAAATCAAATCCTCTAAATCTTCTCCCGTGTTATCGAATTTTTTGACGATATGTGCAACAAGGCGCAGATTATGTTCAATAAGTAAATTGCGGGAATGCGTATTGCCTTCCGCCATTAATGCGAGGTGCTTCGCTTCCTCTTCTTCACGAAGCGGCTGTGGAAAAGCGTTATTTTTTACGTATGACACGAGTAGCGTTAGCTGTTTAATAAACAAAGCGATTGCAGCAAATAATCCCATCGTCAGGACACCCCCATGCTGTATTGCCTGGCCTGCGGTTCAGCCTCGGCGCGCAAGAATATTAGTTTTATATAGTATGTAGGCGGGGGCCTATATGTGCATGTACGAATTTGTATATCCTAAAAAAGCTGTATTTCAGCCGAAGGTCTAAAGTGCAGTTGTAAATGAAAGCACGTTGATTGTCTCTGCACAGTGACCATAGAAGAAGATAAAATTATAAAACGATTGATGCCCCTTAACTAATACGATTTTTTACAATTGTATACGGATAAGCCCTTCGACAAGGACATTTTTGGCTGAGTTTTTATTTGGGGGAACCATTGCTGTGGAGGCATAATAATAACATATCGTTGGTCCTTAAACTGCTGACAGACTACTTATATGCAAAAAATTCGTATGACAGCATGCCTTTATTCACAAAGCCAAGAGAGCATGCTTCCTTCGGGGTAGCTGTATACGCGGATCTCAATGATTTTCTTATCCAAATCAAGCAGAATAGCATACAGCATTCAAGCTTGCCTTTTCACATTTTGTATGAGCATAAAAAAGTTCTTCACTTACTAGTGGAATACTTAATCAAGATAGATTGCATAGCGGATTCTCAATCCATGTTAAATGATTTTTCACTTTTAGTAGAGAAAACAATCGTATTAAGGAACTTGTATTTGAAATTTGAGATTAGCGAGGACCATTCGCTCATTAATAAAATGAGAGAGTCTCTTGAGAGCATACAGGCACTTGAAGCTTCAGCACTTGAAAGTCTAATAGACTTGATCGAAATGATCTGTAAGCGAGATTTTTCGATTGTTTGAGGGCGCTTTATAGACGCCCTCCTTATAAAAAGCGATAATTAGCAGTTCATTGGTTAATTGAAAATAACATCGAGCTGTTTAAGCTCTTCCTCCGAAAGCTGAACATTCAGCGTTTGAAGATTGGAATCCATTTGGTCGGGCTTCGTCGCACCAGGGATAATTAGATGAACGGCTGGTCGTGTCAATAACCAAGCAAGCGCAATTTGCGCAGGCTCAGCTCCCTTGGCCTGTGCGAAGGCTTTGAAGCGATCCACACGTTCCAAATTTGCAACATAGGCTTCTTTTTGAAATAAAGGGTTATTCATTCGTGAAACATCATGGAAGACATCATCCTTCTTATATTTACCAGCTAACAGGCCTGATGCAAGTGGGAAAAATGGAATCAGTGAAATTTCATGCTCTAGGCAATAAGGAATAACATCCGCTTCGGCTTGACGGACCAGCAGGGAATATTCGGCTTGGAGCACATCTAAATGCTGATTTGCATTAAATTCCTGAAGCTGCTCAAAGCTTAAATTTGAAGCGCCAATCGCTTTGATTTTTCCTGATTTTTTCAGCTCCGCAAGGGTGTCCGCTGCTTCTGAAAGCGGGGTACGGCTGTCAGGAAAATGCAGAAAGAATATATCGATATAATCGGTCTGCAATCTCATCAAACTGTCATCGACCGACTTGCGTAATGCAGCGGGACTGTTGTCGACTTCCAGACCCGTTTGACTAAACTGGGGGTTGGCAGAAGCTTTAGTAGAGATGACAAGCCGCTCCCGTCCTCCGTGCGCTCGTATGGCTTCACCGATTAACTCCTCAGAATGACCCATTCCGTATAAAAATGCGGTGTCAATGAAATTAATTCCTTTTTCCAGTGCAGACTGAATTAATTGACGGCTTAAAGCATCATCAACTTTTGGATACATCATCGAATTGCCTACCACACCAGCTCCAAACCCAAGTTTAAAAGCCGTCAATCCTGTTCTGCCTATCGTTACCTCGTGATTCATGTTTACATGCTCCTCTTTTGTTTGATGTGAAAATCCCGTGAAGGACTCTAACTCACATCCTACAACCTTGTGCGAACACGAGGTCAAGCAGAACGATTACGGTTTAAAAATAGATTGAATTTGAGGCTGGACGGGGGAGTGTTCACCGAATTTTTGTCCGGTTTGCAGTTTCATCTTAATCATATCCGTAATTTGCTGAAGCGCTTGCTGCTGCAGCTCTATCTTTTTTTGATAGGCGCCAAGCCTTTCGCGCCATTCGCTATTCGTTGAGGTGTTCTCATCTAACTGCAGCTTAATGATAGGTTTTAACTCCTGCAGCGACATTCCGGTTTTTTTTAAACAATGGATCATAAGAAGCGCTTCTTTATGCGATTGGTTATAAATCCGATGACCATTATTTTTTCGGGCTACGGGAGGCAGCAGATCTATTTTCTCATAATACCGCAAGGCATCCTCACTAACCTGAAATTGCTCCATCATTTCCTTCATTGTAAAAGCTTCTGGCATTACGCCACCTCCATAAGGAACTTATCCATTATTCCACTAATGAATTCATTATAATAGCTGGTGTTAACACTAGGTCAAATAACAGTGCATTTTCAAATTTTTAAACTTGTTCAAAAAAGTGCAATTGCAGGAAAAAAGATATTAACCTATGGTGGAATTATCTCATTGAAAAGAGGCGATCTATTTGGAAGCTGTAAACACCTCACATGTTCTTCCGCTTCGCAAGCCGATCATTGATGTCAATTCGTACCACGCCTTTTCCCAAGCGATTGTGCTGACGGACGAAGCGTTGTCGCTGCCGTGGCTCTTTAGCCACTACATCCATCTGTTTGGCGTTCCCGAATTTGATAAGGGCAACTTTATTCATTTCGCGTCCTCTTCTTTTTTTCACGAACTGCCCTATACATTTGTGTCAAAGCTGCATACGGATCAATTGAGGTCGTGGTTTGATGACCCGTTATCCTTCTTCATCGATTGCTTGCACAAAAATCAATATTTAGCTATCGCGCTTGACGAATATTATATTCCCGGCACTTCCTCTTACCAAACGAAGCAGCAGGTGCATCATTTGCTTATTCACGGCGTCGATGTTTCGCAGCAGTTGTTCTATGTCGCAGGCTACTTTTCGCATCCGCCGGTCTATGACTCGGGTCGACCGGTCAGCTTCGATCTGCTCCGAGAATCGCTCCGGCATGCTGGGCCCATCAGGCAGCGTATCAGCCAGACATTGGAGATTATAGAGTATCCATACCGGGATTTAAGTACGCAAGCATTTGAGCTTGATGTTCATTTTATCGCAAGGTCACTGGAGGAGCATTTGCTGTCCAAGCCGTTGACTGAAAAAAATCCGAAAAGGATCCATTTTTGGTTCGGCCTGCGCGTGTATGATCTGCTCGAGCAATTCCTTGAAAGGGAGTTGGAATCAGAGCAGCCGCTCATTCATATGAAAGCGCTCCAGACGCTCGTCAATCATAAGCAATGGATGAATAAAAGGATCGAGTATTTACATGCTCACAAGCTGATATCCGATAATGGCCTGCTTGCGATGGGGCAGGATGTGCTAAAGCAAACCGTTATTCTTCATCAATGGTGTGTGAAGCAGCGGGTCAGAAGGGACCCAAGCAACATCGTAAATGCCATTCGCTGTACGCAGCAATTGAAACGCAGTGAAGCGTTGTTTTTGGAGAAATGCTTGGATCAATTGGCTATTCCTTAACGATTTCTAAAAAGTGCAAATTTTTTAAAAAAGTGCAATAGAAGGAAAAATGATTTTTTCAAAGAAAGAAACCGCTCATCAAAAAAGTCTTATTGCATGGCGAACACGTTTGTCTATAAAGTTGAAGTAGGCCACTGACTCACAGGATCTACATCAACCATGTAGTAGATGAGAGGAGTTGTTCACAAGCTTGGCAATGAAGACAACGCTAACAACCTCACCGATTCAGCATCAGGTCAGTCGACACACAAGTCCGCTTGGCGTTATGCTGCTGCGATTTATTTACCTCATGTATTACGCCTTGTTGTATCCGCCTTATTATTTTTGGAACAAACGCGATTTCAAAACGCAAACGAAAAAAAATCCTTTCTACGTCAGTAAGCTCGTGCGATTGGTGGAAAAGCATCCCCGGCTATATGAGCTGTCGATGTTTGTGCTGAACTTTCCAAGACCGACAGCGGTTTATCATTTTTTGCCTGAATTACAAGGAAGAGTGCTGCAGGTTGGCTGCGGGACGGGGCTTCTGAACAAGCATGCGAAGGGGTGGAGGCATGTCGAGTTTTTTAATCTGGATATTAATGAAAAACACCTTCAATTCGGCATGAAGAAGGGACGGCTGCACAATTGCATCCATTCTGGCATTTATCAGGTGGAGAAGGAGGACGAATGCTTTGACAAGATCGTTTTCGCCAGATGTTTTCATCACATCCGGCATCATAAAAAAGCGTTCAAGGAATGTGCAAGACTACTAAATAAAGGAGGGGAATTGTGGATTCTGGATCCTGTTATTCTGGAGGAGCAGGGCTCAGGCAAACAAATGAGCGCGGGTTACATGGCCAATTCGTCTATTGACGGCGTTATATGGCGTTTTACGAAGAAAGCGTTTATAGAGCATGTGCTGGCTTCGCTCCCAGGGGAATTGGAGCTCATTTCGATCACGGAAAATCGGCAGCCGCACTTAACCAATTATAATTTGAAATACCCGCAAACTGATATTTTGGCGGTTATTCGAAAAAGAAGCGAAGGGGAGAACAAGTAATGCTGCAGACTCAAATTATTACGATTATTTCCGAAATCAAGAACGAACCCGACTTGACGGCTACGCTGACGGGAGCCTCCGACATGCTGAACGATGCGGGGCTGGACTCGCTGCAGCTGATTAATTTCATACTCCGGATCGAAGACGAATTCGAAATCGAAATCGATTTTGACCAATTTGATATGGAGCACCTGCAGTCGATCGATATATTCTGCGATTTTATTCAAGCCAAGAGCGCATGAGGCGGGCTGGGGGCGTAACGACGATCCATTGCGGCGCCTTCGATGCGGAGACACTTTGGCGGGATGAAGCGCTGGCGAAGCTGCCCTCCCTGCCTGATCCGCAGGCAAAGGCAATAGTTGGCGCCATGGACGAGCTGTTATTTTTATTTTGCGAAAGCTCGGACGTGCTGCTTACCCGAAATCCGGTGGCTCCGGCGCAGCTTAGCTATTTGAGCGGCATTGGCTTGACGTTCAGGACTAGCGGCGAGCCACTCGAGGATAGCGGCGGAGTGCGGGACGCAAATCCCTTCCAGCAAATGCTGAATAAGGGGGCAGTGCGCAAGTATAAGGAACTGCTTCCGCCGGGCGGCTTTATAGAGCCGTTTGCCGTACTGGACGGCTTGCAGGAGCTGTCATCGATTTACCGGCTCGGAGGGCTTTATCCGGATATGGAGACGATCCGGCACGTGAATTCCAAGCTGTATTCGGCAGAGCTCAGAGAAAGTCTGGGATATGGCCCGCCTACGAGAATTGTGAGGGGTCATACGGAGCTGAGGCGCGCCGCCGAAGCGATGCTGAATGACGGTCCCGTGCTTGTCAAGGATACGTTTGGGGTATCCGGCAAAGGGAACTTGCTGATCCAAAACACGGCGACGCTGGAGCGTATAGCCGGGTATGTTGCTGCCCAGGAGCAAAAGGGAAAATCAACCTTATTTCTATTGGAGCCACTGCTGGACAAGGAAGCCGATTTTTCATGCCAATTCCATATTGATGCGGACGGCGGCTTTGAGCTAATTTCCGTACAGCAGGTCATGAACGCCGAATTTGCCTATCAGGGCACGTTCAGTGCAAGCGGAGAGCTCATGGAAAAGCTTGAGCGTGAAGACTATTTTAAGCTTATGCAGAAAACGGCCAGCATGCTTTATGAAAGCGGTTACTACGGTCATGTCTGTGTCGATTCGATGCTGCTGGCGGACGGCGGTCTCGTGCCTATTGTAGAAATTAATGCACGCAAGTCGATGAGTCTGATTAAAAAGCGGCTGGACGATTACTTGGCCAAGTTTTCGCTTCAGGGGAACCTTACCTATTTGTCCGTCATCTGTCCTGGAACTGTGGAGTACGCAGAACTGCTTGCGGCTATGGAGCGCGAAGGCTTGCTCTTCCGGCCTGACCGAGGAGAGGGGATCCTCCCGCTTAGCGCTGGTACGTTTACGATCAATCAGGCGGCCGGATTAAAGCGCAAGGGAAGACTTTATTTGTCCGCGGCAGCGGGGCGGATAGAACGCTGCGGCGAGCTGCTTGCCCGCATGCGAATCCTCTTGAAGACACGCGGTATTGCCGTGACCAATTAAGCGCCTAAAGGGAATGAGGAGGAAAATAAGATGGGCAATGGGGCTAATCGGGACAATCGCTTCACCACGATTCTTTGCTCAGGCTTCGGGCTCGGCTTCTACAACCCTGGTTTAATCGTGAACTATCAATTGAGACAGCGCGGCATACCGACCGAGGTGCTGGTATTCGAAGGGTTCATGCAAAAGGAAAAGCAAGCAAAAATCGTAGACAGCAGGAAGGCTTATCATGACAATTTTGCGCTTGCGAAAATTGCCACGAAGCTGCCTAAGGATATTCGGGACAGCTTTAATCTGGAACAAATCAATGACATGCTAAACGGCTGGGCGGCGGAGGGACGCAGAAGGTTTATTTCCTTGTCCGGGCATTGGGTGTACATCTTGGAGCTGTACAGAGAGAGGCTGGGTGCCGCCGCCGACGAGCTGGAGGTCGATCTGCTTTATGTAGATTCAGACCTGTCGCCCTCTTGGAAAAGCCTCAAAAAATATATGCCCGATTACTCAACCCGTTATCGGGAGGTTTGGCTGTATGCGTCGTCAACGTTGTCTATTCATCTGCAAATTCGTGTCGGCGACGGAGAACCGCTGCCTTTCGCAGGCAGAGCGCCTCGGTATGTGATTCACGGCGGAGGCTGGGGGATGGGGACGTATCAAGGGAAAATACCGGAGCTGGAGCAGCAGGGCCTTGCCCTCGATGTCGTTGCTTATGAGCTTGCGGAGACCGAGCGGCAGAAGCAGGGCAATCGTTATTACATGAACGATCCCCAATGGATGGCTTGGAATAAAGGGGAATCAGGGGAGCATGAATTTCCAAGGTTCGGCGAGATTAGGCCGGATACTGCACCGTCATTTTCCAATCTGCCGTCCCATCACGGTCTCTATGATGTTATTCGCCAGGCTAAGGGCATCATTAGCAAGCCCGGTGCGGGGACGCTGATGGATTCACTGGCCTCGGCCACGCCGGTCATTATGCTCGAGCCGTTCGGCGAGCATGAGAAGAGAAACTTGGAAGTATGGCTGGAGCACGGACTCGGAATTACCTATGAGGATTGGGAGCGTGCGGGATTTACAGAGGATGTGCTAGCGACGATTCATGAACGGCTGCTCGTGAAACGAGCGGCTACAAGAACGTATACGGACGACTATTTGGAACGAATCGGTTGAGGTGAAGGACGGTATCCCGATAGGAGGGCGACATGATGGCGATCAGAACGGAGTCCGCGCCTGCCGCGGCGCAAGCGTTAGACCTGCACAGTCCCAAGTGGATTTTTCTGCAGCTGCTCGAATCATGCAATTTGCGCTGCAAGATGTGCTTCGAGTGGGGAGAGAACGGCTCTTACAAAGAGAAGCCGGAGCTAAAAAAGCTCGATATCAGCGTGGTGAAACGGATTATTGAGGAATGCAAGGAGACACGCCCCTATTATGAGCTTTACGGGGGCGAGCCGCTGCTTTACCCATGGATCGACGAGGTGTTGGAGCTCATTCACACAACGGGGAGCAAAGCACATTTTCCCACTAATGGTACTTTGCTGGAGCGGCATGCGGAGATGATTATGGCCTTTCCTCCGGAGCGAATCTGGGTGTCGCTCGATGGTCCCGAGGAGATCAATGATGCACAGCGAGGAGCAGGCGTCTTCCGCAAGGCCATGAACGGCATCCGCAAGCTCTATGAGCTTAGGGAAGCAATGGGCAGCGAATACCCGAAGATTGGCATCAGTACGACCGTCACGCCGACGAACTACAAGCATTTGGAGCGATTCTACTTTGAAAGCGTAGATCTTGCGATGCTGGACTGCCTGAGCGTCGAGCTGCAGCAATATGTCACCCGCGAGCGATATGATCACTACGCAGGCGTGCTGCGGGAGCATTTCGATATTGCCGCCGCGCCAATTGCGAGAGGCTTTATCGCTGACCCTGCGCAGTTCGCGGAAGTCGATGCGGCGGAGCTGTGCCGGCAGTTGAAGCGGATCGAGCGCTATTGCGCGGAGCACGGCATGTACTTCAATGCGTATCCGAAGGTAATCAGCGAGGAGAACATCCGCCATTATTTTAACGCGGAGTGGTCCAAGGTCACAAATATGAAGAAGCGCTGTGTTTTTCCATGGATCAGCACGGAGGTGAACGCTAGAGGCGAGGTGACCTCCTGTCACAATTTCTATGATCTGACGCTCGGGAACGTCAATGAACTCAGCTTAAAGGAGATTTGGAACGGCACGAAATACAAGCAGTACAGGGATTATTTGCGCAAGCAGCTGTTCTCCATTTGTCCGGGCTGCTGCTTGTATTATAACGAGAAGCCGCGCTGAGCGGCCTTACCAAAGTTGAGGCGGCAGAGCCTCGCTCTGCGTAGGAGTCTCTGCTGAGCTTAAGGGGAGGGAAGCAAGCATGCAGCCTAAAACAAATATCCAAATGGATGAGAAGTCGTTCGAGATTCTGAAGCGAACGATCCGAAACGCAGCGATCCCGATGAGGCAGAAGCGAGAAAACCCGAAGTACAAGACGGAGCTTCCCGAGGTTGTCGCCATTAAGCTGACTAACCGTTGCAATTTGCGCTGCAAGCATTGCTACCAATGGAACGAGGATGGCTACCATCATCAGATGGATGCGGCTGAACAAAATTTGGATATCGACGTGGCCATTGTGGAGCGGTTGTTCGAGGATACAAAGCAGGCGAAATCCCGCTTGTATTTGTGGGGCGGCGAGCCGATGTTCCACCGGCGGTTCGGCGACATTTTGACGATGCTGGAGGAGGATCCTCGAGAGGTCACGATTTGCTCCAACGGTCTGCTCTTCGATCAATATATGGAGCAAATGCTGCGCATTTCTGAACAGCTGGAGCTGCTTATCGCCGTGGAAGGGTTCGAGAAGGACCACGATCTGATCCGGGGAAAGGGCTCCTACAACAAGGTGATGAAAGGCATCGACCAGCTGCTGGCGCTTCGATCGGAGGGCCGGTTCCATGGACGGATTTCGGTCCATTGCGTCATTAATAACGCAAACATCTATTATTTATACGATTTGATGGAGAGCTTCGAGCAGCGGGGAATCGATCTCGTGCTGCTGACGTTCCCCTGGTACATTGCTCAGGATACGTCGCTGCAGATGGACGATTATTTTCGCGAGCACTTCGACTGGCTGCACCATATTGAGGAGGGAGAGAAGAGCAGCTGGCACGCCTTCAAGTACCGGATAGAGCCGCATCATCTTCCCTACCTGCTGGAGCAGCTTCGCAAAATGAATGAACGTGTCTGGCACACCCGTCTGCGCTACCAGCCAGGGCTCGAATTTGACGAAATTGAGCGTTTCGTCACAGGCGAGGTCATGACCAGCCGCTGTGCGACCGATTGTCTGGCGCTGGCTACTCGTATTGACGTAACGCCGACGGGAAACATTTCGGCCTGCAAATTTTTCTCCGAGTTCACGGTAGGCAATCTGAAAGAAAAAAGCCTCATGGAAATATGGAATTCCGCGGAATACGATCGCCTTCGGGAGACCATCAATAACGGCTTGACCCCGGCATGCTCCAAGTGCAATGTGCTTTATCTGCATGGCGTCTCGGCGCTAAAGCACATATAGGAGTTGATGATGACGTGAGAACTTTAGCTCTAGGCATCATCGGCTGTGCGTCAATCGTTCGCAGGGCGGTATTCCAGCCGCTTCCATTCGTTGAAGGCATTAAGGTGGTGGGCATTGCCAACCGTACAAGGTCGCGAGCGGAGGCGTTAGCCGCGGAATTCGGCGTGCCGCGCGTATTTGAGCAGCTTGAGGACGTATTGGCAAGCCGGGATGTGGACGCCGTGTATATCGCGCTGAGTAATGACCTTCATACCGAATGGGTGCTGCGCGCGGTCGAGGCGGGCAAGCACGTACTGGTGGAGAAGCCGATCGCCATGAATGCGGCGGAGTGCGCGAAGCTGGAGGAGCGGCTTGCCGGCCGCTTGGCGGTCGTGTTGGAGGGGCTGATGATCCAGCATCACCCGTGGCAGAGCGCCCTGCGGGAGTTGATTCAGGAGCAGCGTTATGGCAGGCTGCTGCAGATGCGGACGGAGCTTCATATACCCATGCGCGATCTGCCATTGACGAGCTACCGCTGCGATCCGAGCAGGGGAGGCGGCGTCTTCGCTGACCTTGGCTGTTACTGGCTGCAAATGCTGCAGCAACTGCCGGGCTTTGAGGCAGCCAAGCCTTCGAAGCTGAAGGCGGAATCAGCGTTCGACGGTCCGCGGGGCTGCGACTGGACGTTCGACGCATCGCTCGCCTATGCCAGCGGGGTCGTTGCGGAACTGTCGGCTTCCTTCGAACGCCCTTACCGCACGCGACATGTGTTGAGGCTGGAGCATGCCGCCCTGGTAGTAAACGATTTTTTTCGCGCCAACGTTGGGAGATATAAAATCACGATTAAGATCGAGGAGCCGGGAACCGGCCGCTCGCTCGGCAGTATAAGCTTTGATCCGCTGCATTATTACGAAAATCAACTGAGGTATTTTCGCGACAGCGTCTTGGCTGGCCAAGGAAATCGGGAACTCCTTCACGAATCGCTGGAGCGGGTCAGGCTCCAGGAGCGGATTCAGGCGGCCGCTGTATACCGAAAGCGCCATTCCGAGGATCGTATGAAGTAAAGGAGACGACATGCATGATCATTGAGGTTGACGGCTTATCCAAATCCTTCACTTACCATAAGAAAGAGCTGGGGCTGAAGAGTTCGATCCAAAACTTGTTCCGCCGCGAGATGCAAACGAAACATGCGGTGTCGGATATTTCCTTTAGCATCGAGGAGGGAGAGGTCGTCGGGTTCCTCGGGCCGAACGGTGCCGGCAAGACGACGACGCTCAAGATGCTATCGGGCATTTTGCATCCGACGAGCGGCAGCGCCAAAGTGTTCGGCTACACGCCATGGGAGCGGAAAAATGAATTTAAACGGCAATTTTCCATCGTCATGGGACAGAAGAATCAGCTATGGTGGGATCTGCCCGCGAATGAGTCGCTGTTCCTGAACAAATGCATCTACGAGGTGGACGATGTGGAGTATGCGCGTACGCTGGGAGAGCTGACCGAGCTGCTCGACGTGAAGGAGCTGCTTAAGGTGCAGGTGCGCAGATTGTCGCTAGGCGAACGGATGAAGATGGAGCTGATTGCCGCTCTTATTCATAAGCCGAGAATCCTCCTCTTAGATGAGCCGACCATCGGTCTCGATATCATTTCGCAGCGCAAAATAAGGGAATTTTTCAAATATTACAATCGCGACAAAAAAACGACCATCGTCCTGACCAGCCATTACATGAACGATATTGAGGAAATGTGCGATCGGTCCATTATCATCAACCACGGAAGGATCGTATTTGACGGAGGGCTGAATGAGGTCAATGAAAGGCTTGGGCATAAAAAAATCATGAAGCTTGTGCTTTCCGAGCCCGTTGAAGAATGGGTGCTGAATCAGGTCGGAGAAGTCAAGGAATTCAAAGATACGCATGTGAAGTTCGTGTTCGAGCAGTCGGAAATCAAAAAGATGTCGCGCTGGGTGCTTGATCACCTGCCCGTGATCGATTTCACTATCGAGGATATTCCGATTGAGGAGGGCATCGCCCTGCTGTACCAAAGTGGCGGTGAGAAGCATGAGACTGCATAGCATGTATTTGAAGACCTTCTCACTCGGCGTGCAAAATTCGCTGGAATACCGGACGAACTTCTTTCTAAACCTGTTTGGCGCGATATTTCCGATTTTAATCCAGTTTTTCTACTGGAGAGCGGTTTTTACCAGCTCGGGCCAACAGATCGTGTTCGGATTTTCGTATAACCAGATGATCGCCTATTCCGTTCTTGCGGTTCTGATGTCCAAGCTGATTGGCACCACGTTCCAGTACGAAATTGCCCGGGACATTAAGGACGGCGGATTGAATAAGTACCTCGTCAAGCCGATAGGGTATTTATCATACCGGATTTTCTGCTTTCTTGGGGAAAAAAGCGTGCAAATGCTCGTTGTGCTCGCCCTTTCGGTAATCATCATGCTGCTGCTGAACGCGTGGCTGGACTTTCCGGTCAACCTGCCCTATATTTTGCTGTTTCTATGCGTCGTGCCCAGCGCCTTAATGCTGAACTTCTTCATCTACTATAGCCTAAGTGCCGTCGCTTTCTGGTTTACGGAAGCGAATGGCGCGTTTCGGACGTTTGCGCTGCTCGCCAATATTGCGGGCGGGGGCCTGTTCCCGCTGGATATTTACGGCCCGGTTACCAAGGCGATTCTGCTAGCGCTGCCGTTCAATTATGTGATCTACTTTCCGATCCGTCTGCTCAGCGGCACGTTGACCGGCCCGGAGATTGCTGCCGGCGCAATGATGCAGTTGGTCTGGATCGGGGTGTTCGCCGCGCTCTCGACCTTGCTGTGGAGGCAGGGTCTCACGAAGTATATTGCGGTGGGAGGGTAGCCGCCTTGTTAAAGACATTAAAAAAATACGCGTTGATCTACAAGGTTTTCGTCAAAAACTGCTTTATCGCCCAGATGGAATACCGGATCAATTTTTTATTTGCTAACACGATCGAAATCGCTTATTTATTCATCAAGCTGCTTTATGTGATGGTTGCGTTTCGCGTCGGGGTCGTCATTAACGGCTATACACCGGATATGATGATGATGTTTGTCGGGTCCTTTACGATGATGACGGGCTTTTATTGTCTCTTCTTTTATTCGAACTTCATGAATTTGAGCAATCACGTTCGAAACGGCACGCTGGATTTGCTCATCACAAAGCCGGTTTCGTTGCAGTTTATCGCTACGCTTCGCAATGTGGACTTCGGTTTTTCGTTTACAAACGTGGTGGCCGGAGCAGGGATGATTATCATTGCCTGGTCACGCATGGACATTCCTGTCACACCTTCGCGGGTATTGGTGTTCATGCTGTTCATTTTCCTTGGCATCGTGCTCAAGTATGCCATCTTCCTGATGCCATCCTTAATCTCGTTCTGGACGGTACAGACGGCGGCGGTCAATCAGATGTCTACCGCGATATGGGATATGAACCATGTGCCGATGCACATATACGGCAGCTCGGTTCGGCATGTAGGCACGTTTCTGTTCCCGGTGTTTGTAATTACTAATTTTCCGCCGCTGTTCGTGCTCGACCGGCTCACCTGGGCGCATATGGTCTGGTTCCTGATCGCCCCGCTGCTGTTCTTATTCCTCTCGCGGAAGCTGTGGAACGTGGCCATCCGCAACTACTCCAGCGCGAGCAGCTAGCCTTGCGGAGCCTAGTCGAGCCGGGTATGCCCATTTACGGGCTGCAAATGGCCGGAAACCGCCATAGCAGCGGGGACGCCAAACGCATGATGATTAGAAAATAGAAGTTCATAACAGAGGAGCGTCGGGGATGGAGAAAACAAAGGTCGTCTTATTGTCCGGCGGCTTCGGTACCCGTCTGGGTGAAGAAACGATGCTGCGGCCGAAGCCGATGGTAGAGATCGGAGGCATGCCGATTCTATGCCATATTATGAACATTTACGATGCTTGCGGCTTCAATGAGTTTATTATCGCTTTAGGCTACAAGAAGGAAATGATCAAGCAATATTTTCTCAATTACATGTATTTGCAAAACGATTTCTGCATCCATATGGGCCAAGCGACCGTCGATATTGTCAGGCACAGGCAGCCGGATTGGACGGTGCATCTGCTCGATACGGGACTGAGCACGATGACGGGCGGGCGGCTGCACAGACTTCGGGATCAGCTCTGCGGCGATACATTCATGACGACCTATGGGGACGGAGTGGGCGACATCGATGTCAAGAGATTGCTCGATTACCACAGATCTCATGGCAAATTGGCCACGGTCACGCTCGTCAAGCCTCGCGCCCGATTTGGCACGGTGGACCTGATGGGCGATCAGGTCGTCTGCTTCAAGGAGAAGGCCGATACCGGAGGCTGGATTAACGGCGGTTTTTTTGTTTTTGAGCCAGGCGTACTTGATTATATCGGTCACGATACGGATGTGCTTGAGAGCGACGTCCTTCCTCGGCTGGCTGAGCAAGGACAACTTATGGCTTACAGACACGACGGGTTCTGGGACTGCATGGATACGATGCGCGACAAGCAATATCTCGAGAGCCTTTGGGCTTCCGGGGAAGCCCCCTGGAAGCGCTGGCGCGAGGATTAAGGGAGGTGCTGAAACGTCTATGGATGCGATGAATAATCCGATCATGCAGGAAGATATGGCGTATATTCAGGATAAAATGGTCAACCCTGCCTGCTTCGCCGGCATGAAAATTCTGATTACCGGCTGCGGCGGCTTTATCGGCTTTTACCTGACTCATTTGTTCGTCCATCTGAAGCGGCAGGGCTATGCTTATGACAAGCTGCTGCTTCTGGATACATTCCGTTCCGGCATCCCGGAGTGGCTTTCCCACCTAGTGGCGGAGCATCAGGATATCGAGGCGCACACGTTCGATATTGCCAGAGACGACCTTGAGCTTGTGCAGGGCGCCGAGTCTGCGGATTACGTCTTTCATATGGCTTCCATCGCCTCGCCCACGTTTTATCGGCAGTTTCCAGTCGAAACGATCGAAGCGAATGTCATGGGACTGCAGCGGCTGCTCGACTTCTATAAGCGTCGCCCGCTGAAGGGCCTTCTGTTCTTTTCCAGCAGCGAGATATACGGCGATCCGGACCCGGATTTCATACCGACCCCGGAGTCGTACTGGGGACATGTGACGAGCATCGGCCCGCGCGCATGCTACGATGAGTCGAAACGAATGGGCGAGACGTTATGCTACGTCTATCATCACACATTCGGCATGCCGGTCCGCATTGTAAGGCCGTTTAACAATTTCGGTCCGGGCATGCCGCTTATGGACCGAAGGCTGCCTGCCGATTTTGCGCTTGCTGTACTCCGGAATGAACCGATCGTCATTCACTCGGATGGCAAGCCGACTCGGACGTTTTGCTACATTGCCGACGCGATTGACGGCTACATCCGCGTCCTTCTGCATGACGAATTCGACTTCTTTAATATCGGCATGGACGGCGGCGAGCTGTCCGTTGAACAGTTGGCTGGTATATACCGTGAGGCTGCCGCCGAGCTGTTGAGCTACACGGGTGATATCCACTACGCTGCATCCCCGGAGAAGGATTACTTGCTGCATAATCCGTCAAGGCGCTGCCCGGATCTGTCCAAAGCCCGGGGTGTGCTCGGTTACCAGCCCGGGATTGAAGTGTCCGAAGGAGTCAGACGTTATTTAAGGTTTTTGCAGAAGGAGTTGATCTTCGTATGATCGCGGTGATCGGACTTGGTTTCGTCGGTCTGACGACCGGACTTGGACTTGCCCATCGCATCGGCTGTACCTTGTTTGCATACGATTGCGATCCGAAGAAAAGGGAGCTGTACCGAGCTGGAAGAATTCCATTTCACGAGCCGGAGCTGCAAGAGCATCTTGGACGCTATCTGGGCAACCGATTCGTGGTTTGCGATACGCTCGAAGAAGCATTGCGTAGCGCGGAATATATCTTTTACTGCGTAGGCACTCCCGCTCTTGCCGATGGCGGCGCGGATTTGAACGCTCTGCTGGGTGGCCTGAAGGCAAGCCGCGAGGTGTTGTCGGATGGACGGTTTCGCGTGCTGGTCATTAAGTCCACAGTGCCGCCGGGTACGACCTCCCGCGTAATTGCTCCTCTGCTCGAACAGCTGGGATTGCGCCCTGGAGAACATGTCGGCCTAGCAGCAAACCCGGAGTTTCTAAGAGAAGGCTCGGCATGGCGTGATGTGATGGAGCCGGACCGGATCGTCATCGGGGAGGCTGAGCCGGACGGTGGACGGAGGCTTGCGGAGCTGTATGCCTTGGGCTTTGATGCTCCTGTCCGCCGCGTATCGGCCACAACCGCCGAATTTGTCAAATACATGTCCAATTCGCTGCTCGCCACGATGATCAGCTTCGCGAATGAGATGGCAATGATCGCGGAGCAGACTGGCGACATTGAGATTCCTCAGGCGTTTCGTTTGCTTCACGAGGACAAGCGCTGGCACGGCACGCCGGCCAAGATGACCGATTACGTGTATCCGGGCTGCGGTTTCGGCGGGTATTGCTTGCCTAAGGACATCGCTTCAATGATTCATCACGCTTCCGTCATTGGCGAACATGCTGGCCTGCTTCAGGCCGCGGTTGACGTGAACCAAAAGGCACAGATGCGAATGGCCGAGCGGATTGCCGCTGCTGCCGGAGACCAGAAGAGCCGAAAGATCGGCATTCTGGGGCTTTCGTTTAAGCCGGGCAGCGACGATGTACGCGGCGCCGTTTCTTTTGAAATCATTCGTCTATTGCTCGGGATGGGATATCTGAACATCGCTGCCTATGACCCGCTATCGATGAATGCGTTCGATCTAGCTTATGGGCTGCCAATTTCGTATGCGCAAACGATGGAGGAGCTGGCTTCGGGGAGCGAAGTTATCGCGCTGATTACCAGCTGGGAGGAATTTATAGAGAAAAGGCACCTGCTCTCGGGCAAGCTCGTCATCGACGGCAGATATACGGAAGCGCAAAGCGGGGTGATTGTTCATGCTGGAGAATAAGGAAAGCATCGTGAATATTTTGGCAAAACTGCTGAGCCTAGAGCCGGAGCTGCTTGTGGCGCTTGGAGGGGATGCGGATTTAACGGAGCAGTATCTAAGCTCCGTTCTCGTGGTGGAGCTTGTGGTGGAACTGGAACAGTATTTTGGCCTGATGATCGATGATGAAGATTTATTGACGGAAAATGTCTCCACGATTCGAAAAATCGGGGAGCTGATCTCGAAATATAAGGAGATGCAGCCATCAAAGGAGTGAGCGAAATGGCTTTTTGCTGGATGCTTCCGCAGGGTGACCTTCATCGGATAACGGAGCAGACTAGAGCTGCCGAAGGGTACGGCTTCGATTCCGTGTTGTTGATCAACGCGAATGATTACATGGACCCTTGGATTGCTGCCTCGTATTTAGCCGAGCGGACTGAAAAGCTGCGGTTCCTGATCGCACAAAATACGAGCTATATTCTGCCAACGGCAGCGGCGAAAGCGCTAGGCACATTAAACCTGCTAACTGGCGGCCGGGCGGATATAAATGTGGTAACCGGCAGCTCGGCCATTGAGACGGGGCGCATGACGAAAGCGGCTAGCCACGAGCAGCGCTACGAGCGGACGAAGGAGTTCATAGAACTGTTTCACCGGCTGCAAGAAGGTGAGACCATTCACTTTAGAGGCTCCTGGTTCGAGGTGAATCAAGGGGAGTTGTATCCGAAGCCGTCTTCTCGCGGCAGCGTGTTCATATCCGGCAGCTCCCCAGAGGCCATGCAAATCGCAGCTGCTGGCGGGCACCATTATTTAACGTACGGGCATGATTATCCGGTTGTCAGCAAGCGGCTTGAAACGTTTCGCGGATACATCCCGAAGGCAAGTCTGCATCGTCCCAAGTGTGGCATTATGATCGATATAATCGCCAGAGAGACGACTGAATCGGCTTGGGCCGCAGCGGAGCGTTTTCTTGGCGGAACGAGCGCTATAGAGAAGCGCACGAACCGACTGTTCCGCAATAATTGCGATGCTGCAGGTATTCAGAGCTACAAAGCGCATTATGCAGACCCGATGGCAAAAGTATCCGAGCACTTATGGGCAGGACTCGTGCAGCTGAATACATCAAACGGGTTTTCCATCGTCGGGTCGTACGAGGAGGTGCGGCAGTCGATTCAGAAGTTCCGGCAGCTAGGCGTAGACTATTTTATTCTGAGCGGGCTCGCGGGGCCCGATGAACAGTTGCGCATCGGCGAGTACATTCTCCCCTATGTAAGAGGAAATGGTGAATCTGATGGACTCTCGTCGGTGGGAAAGGAGGCCTCATCCCATGGAAATGGACGTTATGCCTAAGAAACCTTTTGCCATTCGCGCGGGCCTGCACTGCTTGTTCTCCGGTTTGTACCACATCCTTGAGCGAGAACGGCCGGAAGCGGCAGCGGAGAGCGATGAAGCGGATATATATTTCGAGACGAACGGACTGAATTTGGAGTACTACGGAGATTTGAACAGGGTATGGCTTGCGTCTCAGGAGGACATTGTTGATCGATTCGCCCAAACTTACGGACTCGAGCTGCATGCCTCGTTCGAGGCGGAGCTGGATCCGGATGCCGCGCTGCTGCGACTGCGGGAGGCTGTGCTTCAAGGCCGCATGCCGCTGCTGTTTGTACGTACGACATCGCTCGACTACCATGAGGTATTCAGAGACGGAGAGGAAAGAAATCACCTTGTACTTCTGCTTAGCTGGGACGATGGCGGCGATTCGATAAGGATCGGCGACACCTCTTTTCTCGATAAGGCAGGGCACATCACTACCTACGAAGGAGTGTTAACGGTTGATGCGCTGCGAAGAGGATTATGGGGCTATGCGTGGTTCCAGGCTGATGCAGAGCAGAATCCGCTCTCAGGATTAGGACGATTTACTGCGGCGCTCCAGAACATTCGCTCATTCAATCAAGGTTTAGAGTTGCCTGAACAAAGGTACCAAGGCAGTCTTGCCTACCGTATGTATGTAAGGGACTACGCTAAGCTGCCTGCGTTAGATGCTCTGGCCTTTTCTGCCGTGTGCCGGAATGTGTATTATTGCTTCCGGGTCGGGGGGATGCTTCATCAGCTCGACTACCTTGCGGCATATATTGGACGCTATAAAGGGCGATGGCCACAAGAGGGTCAAGAGCTTCTACACCGCGTGGAAGGATTGCGGGAGCAATGGCGCAAAGCACTGATGCAGTTATACAAGGTCGGTTTATCCGTCCAGCGCGATAAGATCGGCCTTGTGCAGGAGCGATTCGCTCTACTTCTTGATGAGCACGAAAAGTTGCTGCGTACGCTGCTGAGCGCGGTAGGCGGGGAACAAGGAACTGCCCGCCGATGAAAACTAATCTATTTGTACAAGACGACAATGGACTCGTTCAAGAAGCCATCGGACGTTTTGTTGTAGAACGGGTCGCATTCGTTCCGCTGGAGAGCTATGAGAGCGCAGTATACGCATGGGAATTGGAGGGTCGCAAATTTATTCTAAAACTGACCCGGAAGAGCCGTCGAACTCGGGAACAGCTGATGGGAGAAATCGATTTTGTTCAATTTGTTGCCTCTCATGGCGTTTCCGTGGCTAGGCCCATCGTTGCAAGGAGCGGGCAATACGTAGAAAACATCGGCGGCAGCATGGATGGCATGGTGGACGGCGAAGGAAGTGGAGGCAGCGCGGGATACTGGGCGTATGCTTTCGAGTGGGCGGAGGGCGAGCGAGTCGGCCCCGGCCACTATGGCTCCAAGCTTTACAAAGTATGGGGGATCGCCATGGGACGGCTGCATAGCCTTGCCGAGCTGTATGCGCCGAAGCAGCCCGAATGGATTCGTCCCAGATGGGAGGAATCTGAGCTGCTGCCAACGTTAGATGTGTGTGCCCTCAGCTCGTTTCCGGAGCTTCGATCTGCGGCTGAGACATGGATGAGCAAAGTAAGGCGGATTCCCGAACATAAGGGGGAATTCGGTTTAATCCACAACGATATGCATCCTCGCAATTTTCATTGGACCGAGGAAGGCATCGTAATGTTCGATTTCGACGGATTGACGCATCATCATTATGCGAGCGACATTGCGGTTGCCTTATATTACGGTTTGGCGGAACATAGCCGGGCGAGTGAGAACAGTTGGTCTCCGGAGCAATTCCTGCATTATTTTTTGGAAGGATATTCCGTTTGCCGGACCGTCTCAGCAGAGCTGCAGCGCCATATTCCCGATTGGATGATGTTTCGTCATATTCAGCTTTATATGTTGTATTTCCGATCTTGGGGGGAGCGGCCTGCTGGTATCACGGAGAGATGGACCTTGAGCCGTTACAGGAAAGATATTATAGGAGGAACCTTGTTCGGCAAGAAGCCTGAGGATTTGGCATGAGCAAGTTATTTGCGTTCCAAGCCTAGAAAGGAGACCCATAATGAATCGTACGGAATGGAACAAGGAACATATCGAGGGTTATGTGCTGTCGCAGGTCAAGGAACAGCTTCAACTGCAGGAAGATGTCGCGCCAGATTATGAGCTGGCAAGCTATGGTATGGACTCTTTTGCTTCGATGAATCTTGTTGTAGCGTTCGAAACGAACTTCAATATCGTCTTTGAAGACGAGGAGTTGCTTTTCGAAAATTTTGCCACCGTACAAGATATGGTCGATCGTATTTACGGAAAGCTGCAGCCATGAATCTCGCGTGGGTTGATTGCTATATCGACAAGCTGCTCACCCTCTTTCCAGACATTCACCCTTATGCCGCAATGATAGACCGCTGGGCATTCAAGCCGGTATGGGACGGGAAAGGCGAGGAGGTGGATTTGAGCCGGGTGCTGGCTACGGAGGAACAGCTGCTTACATTCTATGGCATTGAGCGGAGTTGCGAAAATGACTGGATCGATGAGGCACTGCGAAGCGGGCATCTGGTATTACTTCCTTGCGATCTGTTCTACATGCCGCATGCCAAGGTGTTCTACGGTAAGGAGCATGCAGGACACTTCATTGTTGTGCGTGAGCTTCTGCCGGGCGGGAGTTACTTGATCTTCGACGATCATCCCGCGTTTTGCGGGAGGATGGATCGGACAGGACTAAAGGCTGCCCACGATGCATTGGGCTTGCCATATCAGAGGTTTTTGCCAGAAATGCTTCAGGTGACGGACGCTTCCGCGATTGGCTACGTGTCCCGCATGCTCAAGGCGGACTCCTTCTTCTTAAGCGACTTTGCACGGCGATTACTGGTCTCGGAGGAAACGACGATGCGCAAATGTCTGATTCTGAAGGGAACGCGCCATTTCAATCATCGGCTGAATGGCTTCATCCGAATGGTGGACGCTGCGCCGCTACCTTCCGGGAAAGGCGAGGCCGTGTCGGAGTTGCGGCGTAGTATTATTCAGTATATGGACGACTGGAGAGTTACGGTCAATTTGGCCACGAGAGTCTTGCTTCAGCCGGAGCTGCCGATATGGGATCGTGTCCAGAATCGGCTAGAGAACCATCTGGAGAGCGAGGCGCTGCTTCCGAATGCAGCCGTTCGTTTTCTTGAGCTGTTGCATGCAGAGGCGAATGGTTAGCTCGCGGGTATGGCGACGATAGATGTGACGGCAAGATGTGACCGGGAATATAGGCTACATTTTTTACTAACAACGACTTTAGCTTCTATCCAATCGGCAGTGAATACAAGGCGAATCAGGAAATGGCTGCAAACGATTTGCAATCCAGAGAAGGAGGCTCTTGCCTCCATGCTCGAAGCTCTGCAACGAAGAATACTAAGCTGACAAAACCTTCTACAAGGGAGGGGCAGATGTCGATGACGCTCACTAGGTATGATAGTGTACGATTAACGAGTTTACGGCTGGCTTGGGGGCTCGTGCTGACGAAATACCATGAGCCCGGGCAGCTTCAGCTGTACGTGAATGAGCAAGGGAGCCCGCCAGTGTGGAGCTGCGAGCGAATCGGTGAGGCTCCGGGCTCCGGCAATTGGACTTATTTGGAACTAGGCTGCTCTGTGGAGGAAACCATTGAAAACTGGCTGCAGCAGCTTCAGGCAGTGCTTGGCATTCCTGCAATGGACGAGGTTATTGCAGCTTCTCCGCAGCGATGTTCCTCGGAATGGCTGGATGAGCTTGAACAAATCGTGTATGACGATGCGAGATGGAATGGGCATTTGCACGAAAATATTTCTATAGAGCGTTTCAAGTCCCATGTGGCCAGCCTGGAGGAGGCGCTGCTTCAAAAGCGGAATCAGCTGCTTAGGGATGTGCCCATGCTGCTAGCTGATGAATATATGCAGCTCATAAGGGACTTCAACCGGACAACGCTGGAGTTTCCACGGGAGAGGTCGATACATGGACTGTTCTCGGAACGCGCGGCGTCGCATTCGGAGCGTATAGCAGTTGTTTCGAATTCTGGCAACTTGTCTTACGGGGAACTGGAGAGAGAATCCAGCAGACTTGCCGCATCGCTGCACAAGAGGGGAGTCGGCAAGGGGCAGATCGTTGCCATTACGGCCGACCGCACGCCAGAAATGCTGATCGGTTTATTGGCGATATTGAAAGCAGGCGCCGCATATATGCCCATCGATCTCCGCGCCCCCGAGGCGCATAACCGCACTATTTTGGAGGACTGCGGAGCTCAAATCGTAATCTCCCGCACGCGGCTGCAGGGATTTCAGACGCTTGATCCATACGAGGCTTTTTCTTATTCAGACGAGGCTGAGAAGAACGTTTTCACGTCGAGCGATTCAGAGCTCCTGGCGTACGTCATCTATACATCGGGAACGACGGGAGCCTCTAAGGGGGTTATGATCCGGCATCGGAGCGTCATCAATTACGCAGCTTGGTTTAACGCCCAATATGGAAGAGAGGAGCCGCTTCGTGTGCTTCTATCCGCCAACTTGACGTTTGACGCATCGGTAGAGTCAATCTTTTGCACCTTGCTAGGGGGCGGCAGCGTCGTCATGATTCAAACCGAGCTGTTGCTGCATCAGCGTGCATTCCGGCAATTCATTGACAAGCATCAGGTACAGGTCATTCATCTTGTCCCTACGCTGCTGGATCGACTGCTGTCGGAAGGAGAGCGGCTCGCTAGCGTGCATATTGTGATTTCCGGAGGAGAAGCCCTTGAGCAGGGGCTGAAGGACCGTCTTCTGCACAAGGGATATCGGGTTTATAATCACTACGGTCCGACGGAGGCGACGGTCGTGTCCGTAACCGCCGAGCTGAAGGAAGGTTTACCCGTAACGATTGGCAAGCCGATTGGAAATACAAGCATTTACATCGTTAATTCACACATGCAGCTTTGCCCGATCGGTGTGATGGGGGAAATCTGCATTGCCGGAGAAGGCTTGGCTGCGGGATATCTTCAACGTGAGGATCTGATGAAGCAAAGGTTTGTTCCGAACCCATTCGAACCAGGAGCTTTGTTATACCGCACCGGTGACTTTGGAAAATGGCTGCCGGAGGGGCTAATTGAGTATGTCGGCAGAGTCGACGATCAACTGAAAATCAATGGCATACTCGTTCATCCTGAAACGATTCGTAAAGCGGTTGAGGCTCATCCGGCGATTCAAGCTGCCATCGTCATTTTTTCACCGGATGAGGAGGGAGGTAAGCTGATCGTTTTTTATCGCCTAGAGCAGCCTGGTGCGGTAACGGTAACGGAACTGCGAGCATTCTTGCTTCAGCTGCTGCCGCCCTCGATCATCCCTAAGCAGTTTGTCGAGCTTCAGGAATTCCCGCTTAATTTAAATGGGAAGGTGGATAAAAAACGACTGCTTACGAAGCAGGAGAGCGTCTAAGTACAACGATATGATGTTTTGACAGCGATAAGCGAGCCGCCTTTTATCAATAAAGATTCGCAGTAGCATGCGGCGCTGAGCCAGATGGCGACAGGGCCCTGTCTTGCGGGAACAGGTTGTGAAAATAATGAAGCTGGCCATCGTCTAATAGGCTTGCAGAAGGCTGCCCTTCCTTGGAGGGGCGGCTTTTTTCCATTTTAAGCTGCACGTTTCCACAATTTCATTAGGGTTGCTTCCAAGAATATCGACCAGCGATATTTCATTGCTTTCTTTGTCCGTACCGATCGGATCATGCAGCGGTACGTCCTTACGCGTTATTTTCAAGGAACGAAGATGCATTAAAATTTCGTTTTTGATACAGTGGGCAGCAAGTTTCGCTAGCTTCGTGCCTTTTCCTGTAAGAAAGCTTTCAATGGCTTTAATCAGCCTCAGCGTGCACGAACATCAATTTTACATTCTATGTAGGCGATGGCCCATATGCGTATGTACATTCGAAAAGACGTAATCAAACAAAATTAATAAGTCTATAGAGGAGGTTTTAATGAAATTACGCTTATCGATATTCTCGGCACAGAGGCTGGCGATATTGTAGATAAGGTACAGATGAAGATTGAAAAGTCCAAAATCTACAGAAATCTCGACACTTCGATCTGATTGATGAAAGCGCCGTCTCTTCATTCGGTGATGTAGAGCGGGATGCCTGGTATTACGGTGCCATTGCCAGCGCCGAGAAGCTGGGCATCGTGGAAGGGCAGACGGAGAACCGCTTTGGCGTTCAGGCTTCAATGACCCGTGAGGATATGGCCGTCATTTTGAGCCGATTAATGGAGCTGCTCAAAACCGAGCCTCCTGTCCGGTCGGAGCAAGTGCAGTTTGCCGATGCCAAGGACATCAGCCGCTACGCAGAAGCGGCTGTTGCAGCGATGCAGCGCGCAGGCATCATTCAAGGCTTTGAGGATGGACGCTTTGTGCCGAAGGGAGCGGCAACCCGCGCTCAGGCAGCTGTCATGATCGACAGGCTGCTGCAATAGCATGAACGAAGAGCCCTGCCTCCGGGATTTCGGAAGCAGGGCTCTTGTCTAATTCAACTTCTTAAAATCCCGCATATGAAGCTTAAAAAACAGCATACTACACCTTTTATGTTTATGATAATTTAAATACACGGGAATGAAAGCGGTGCTATTTTCATCAGGCACGGTTTATAACGAAAGACGTTCCAGATAAAAGGGAGGCTTACACACCTATGGCAATGAATAAAAAGGCAATCGCATTATCCATTACAAGCATCATGGCATTCTCGCTCGTTTTGTCCGCATGCGGCAGCACAAATTCAGGCTCGACCGAAAACGCAAATTCTGCTGCTCCTGCTTCAAGCGAACCGTGGAAGAAGGAAGTAGCCTTCACCATCGGCTATGCTACCGGCGATCCGGCTACCAAACAGGCAATGGCGGATGCGGTATCCGCCTTCACCAAAGCCAATCCGAATATCAAAATCAACGATCTCTCCGGGGGCGGTACGGCAGCCTATTTGGATTGGCTCAAGACGAAGGAAGCGGTGGGGGAATTTCCGGATTTGATCGAAATGCGCGATACCCAATTGTTCGCAGAGGCGGGAAAAATCGCGGAGCTTCCTCAGGCTTGGCTTGATTTAGTAGCAGACGCACCAACCCTTAATGACAAGCATTATACCGCTCCAATCATTGGCGCTTACCCTCAAGGCATCATTTACAGCAAAAAAGCATACGAGAACGCAGGAGTAACGGCCGAGCCGAAAACGTATGATGAGTTTTTAGCCATTCAAGAGCAGCTGAAGACGAGCGGCATCACGCCATTGACCTTCGGAGGCAAGGATATTTTCCATTGGGGCTTCTGGGTAAACAAGTTTTTCATGGACAATATGCTTGCTGATGATCCGAATTGGAACTCCAAGCGCACGAAAGGTGAAGTCAGCTTTAGCGATGCGGCTCCCATGCAGGCGATGACGGATTTTACGGAGTTGTTCACTAAAGGGTATGTGGAGAAAGGCTGGGCGAGTACAGCTGATAATCAAACGGCTTCCATGCTGGTTACCGGCAAAGTGGCGCAGCTGTTTTCAGGGCCTTGGATGTTCGCCCAAATCTCGCAAGCTGATCCGAACTTTGATTTCGGCTGGTACCCGGTTCCAGACCGCAAAGGCAGAGTTATTGTAAGCGGCGCGAACAATTTGCAAGGCTGGGCGATTTCAACTGCGGCCAATGGAGACGCAGATAAGCAAGCTGCAATTACGGAGTTTGTGAAATTCTTCTTCTCGAAGGAGCAATATACGAAGTTCCTGCAGGCGGTTAATGGAATTCCGACGACGAAGGAAGCTATCCAATATGAGGCTTCGCCGCAAATGCAGCGCGTGCTGGAAGTGATGGGCGATTCGAATACGGTGAAGTCCATGATGATCAACTCCTTCTGGGGCGAAGATCAAATGCCTACGCAATGGAGAAACTGGTTCTACAAGCTCGCTCAAGAGTGGCTGACTAAAGGCGACTTTAGCGCAGAATACATGAAAAAAGCCGATGCAGAGTGGGATGCCAACGTTAAGGCAAACGCAGCAGCGAAATAATAGCATGATGCATAAAGGCAGAGGCGGCCGATTCGGCTGCCTCCCCTCAAGCATTGGCGCTTTAGGAGTGAGAGTGTGGCTAACGCAGAAACTATACCCGTTGCATCCAATGGGGCAGCTAGAAAGAGAAAGCGGTTTTCTTATTCGGTTCTGTTTATTTTACCGGCCTTTATCCTATATACCTTGTTTGTTATTTATCCGACCTTAAACAGCGTGAATCTCAGCTTTACGAGCTGGGATGGCGTCAGTGATCACATACGCTACATCGGCTTTGATAATTTTGTGGAAATGTTCCAGAGTGAAAGGGTTTATAACGCGCTTAAAAATACGTTGATTTTGTCCATAACATTAGTTGTTCTTGAGAATATCTTGGCCCTTATATTGGCGATCCTCGTGGATCAGGTGCGTTGGTGCAAAAGCTTGTTCCGGAGCATATTTTATTTTCCTGTATTGCTTAGCGGTATCGTGATGGGTTTCGTATGGACGATTATTTTCAACTTTAACTTTGGAGTGATCTCCCAGGTGCTGGACAAGGTGGGGCTAAGTGATTGGAAAATAGACTGGCTGGGCGATCCGGATTACGCGCTGCTGGCCATTATCATCACCACCGTCTGGAAGGGCTCGGGCTACTATATGATTATTTATTTGGCGGGGCTTCAGGGAATACCGCCAGAGCTTAACGAGGCGGCTTCGATTGACGGTGCTAGCCGTTGGCAGAAGTTTCGACACATTACGTTCCCCCTTCTGGCAAGCGCGATGACGGTCAGCGTGATGTTATCCATGATCGGCGCTCTGAAAATATTCGACCAAATTGCAGTCATGACGGACGGAGGACCTGGTTTTGCAACAGAAACTTTGACCTACATTGTCTACAAGGTAGGCTTCGGCGAGCTCCGGCAAGGCTATGGAACCGCGTTGTCGCTTATGCTGTTCGTCTTGATTTTAATGGTGTCCCTCATTCAAGTTAAGTTTTTGCGGAAACGGGAGGTGCAGATGTAAGATGGTCAAGGTTAAGCTTCGCATTGAAATTCTGTTTTTAATTTCGGCTATCGTACTGGCGGTCTTCTTTTTCTTCCCTGTTTTTTTAAGCTTGATTTCGGCTTTCAAAACAAATGGGGAAATTTTGCGGGATGCACTGTCCCTTCCTTCGAGCTTATATTTGGACAGCTTTAAGTATTTGCTTACAGAGACAGACTTTCCGAGAGCTATGCTGAACAGCCTGATTCTGACCGTTGTTTCAATTGTGTGTATGATTGCCATCATTCCGATGGCTGCTTATGCAATAGAGCGTACTGGGAAAAAATGGACAAACTATGTTTACGTCTATTTTTTGGCAGGAATGATGATTCCTTTTCAAGTTTACATGATTCCGTTGTTCAAAGAAATGAAAACGCTGGGCCTCTACGGTTCATTGACGGCTCCGATTCTGATTTATATTTCCGGTTCGGTTGGTATGGGCGTTTTGCTCTATACAAGCTTTATTAAGGGTATTCCTGCTGAGATTGAGGAAGCCGCAGCCATAGACGGATGCTCAAGGGTGAGGACGTTCTGGCAGATTGTATTCCCGCTTCTGGGACCGTGCACCGCAAGTATGGTTGTGCTTCAGGGACTTGGAATTTGGAATGATTTCCTGATGCCGAGTCTGGTGCTTCATTCGGATCAGCGGACGCTGATCGTAGAGATTTTCAATTTTGTGGGAGAGCTTGCCTCGCAGTGGGATTTGGTGTTCGCAGGTACGACAATGTCGATTGTTCCCGTCCTTATTGCTTTTATCGCCCTGCAGAAGTACTTCGTAAAAGGGATCGCCGCAGGTGCAACTAAAGGCTAGCAACCCAGCCGCTCCTGGCATTCAGGTGCGGCTTTTCTCCGCCGTTTATGCGCCATTCATAATAATTATTGAAAATCGGGAGGGGTTCGGTACGATGATACAAAATCCAATAATACGCGGCTTTAATCCAGATGCTTCAGCCATCAGGGTGGGGGAGGATTATTATATTGCGACATCCACCTTCGAGTGGTTTCCAGGGGTAGTCATTCATCATTCCAAGGATCTCGTCCATTGGCGGCCGTTAACTCGTGTATTGACCCGCGAAAGCCAACTGAATTTAGCAGGGGTTCCGAGCTCTGGCGGCATTTGGGCCCCGTCCCTTAGTTATGATGAGGGAAGCTACTATCTATGCTTTACTAATGTGGTTGGCCGCAAAGGCGTATTCAAGGATCTTCATAATTATGTCATTTCAGCTCCATCGATAGAAGGGCCATGGTCTGAGCCCGTTTATCTCAATTCAAGCGGCTTTGATCATTTCCTGTTCCATGATACGGACGGGAAAAAATATTTGTTTAATATGCAGTGGGATTTTCGGAAAGGCAAAAGCCGGTTTGCTGGCATCATTATGCAGGAGTTTGATCCAGACGAGCAGAAGCTGACAGGATCGGTAAAGCTTGTTACCAGAGGAACGGATATTGGCGTTACGGAAGGGCCGATGGTATACAAAAAGGATGGCTATTACTATCTGCTGGTAGCGGAAGGAGGTACAGGCATCAATCATGCGGCGACACTGCTTCGCTCCAGATCAGTAGAAGGACCTTATGAGCTTGATCCTGACTATCCGGTTATGACTGCGAAGGGGCATCCGGAGCATCCGCTGCAGAAGGCGGGGCATGGCTCTCTTATCGAGACTCAGAACGGTGAATGGTATATGGTGCATATATGCAGCAGGCAGCTGCCAGACGGCAGCGGATTAAGTCCGCTTGGCCGGGAAACCGCGATTCAGAAAATGGCATGGACCGAGGATGGCTGGCTTCGGCTGGCCTCGGGCGGAAAGCTGCCTGCGCTTCATGTACCCGTACCGGCGCTTCCTCTGCATCCTTTCCCTAAGGAGCCCGAGCGGGATGATTTCGATAGATCGGAGCTTAGCGTCCACTGGCATACACTCCGTACGCCGGCGGATCCGTCATGGCTAAGTCTGACGCAGCGTCCAGGGTATTTGCGTCTATGGGGGAGGGAATCCTTATATTCTCTGCATCGGCAAAGCATGGTGGCACGGCGCATCCAAAGCTTTCGCTGCGAGATGGAAACCTGCATGGAGTTTGAGCCCGCTAGCTTCAATCAGATGGCAGGGCTCGTGCTGTATTATGACGATCAGGATCATTATTATTTGCGGATCAGTCATGATGAGGAGATCGGCAAGCATTTGACCGTGATCATTAGCGATCAGGGGCAATATGATGAGCGCGAATCGGAACCTATTAACGGCTGGCAGCGAATCTATTTGAAGGCGGCAATTGACATGGATAAGCTGCGCTTCAGCTTCTCGCCAGACGGCATAAAATGGCAAACGATCGGCCCGGCCTTGTATACAGGATTGCTTGCCGACGAATACAAGAGCAAGCTGTCCTTTACAGGAGCCTTTGCGGGCTTGTGCGCGCAGGACTTAAATGGGACCAAGCTGCAAGCGGACTTTGATTACTTTATTTATCGGGAGTACAGTTAAGCACTCTGATAGGCATGAAAACCGTTGAATGTTATGATAGGAAGCGAGAGCTGTTGTTTCACTTGCAGCGCGATAATGAAGGAGGAGAGCTGTCGTTGAATGCTTTCAAGCTGAACAGATTGCGGAAAAGTATTTTTGCTAAATTCGCGCTTTCCTTCATTATTGCTGGTCTAGTACCGTTGCTGGCAGTAAGCTTCTTCTCGCTCAATACGTTCGGCAATTACATGGAGCGTTATTCCATCAATAACTTTGAGCAAATGGTGATGAATGCGGGCAATAATGTAGATGCGCTTTATACGAAATATAATACTATTTCAAAGCTGATGTATTCCTACGGCCAGCAGGAGGGCTACGGGCAATTGGCGAAACGGCTCGCCGAGGGTGCTCCTGACAACGATTATCAAATTATAGCGTCAGTGGATGAACTGCTCCAGACTGTAGTGGCCACGGATGTTCATATTCGCAGCGCTGTGTTTGTTTTTCCGGACGGCAGCTACCGGGATATGAACCGGACAGGAAGCCGGATTGACTTCCGCTATGCCTTTCCGCTGCCAGAATGGAAGACGGCGCTTATAGAAAATCCGAACCAGCTGGTGATGATGCCAACGCATCATCAGGATTATTATTTGAATTCGGGAACGACCGTTTTGACTTTTGCACGCAATTTGATCGACGTGGTCGGCAGTGCCGGGCTGGACGGGAAGGTTGCGGGCAGTTTGTATATGGACATTGCCTTGGATGCATTTGAGGAAATTTTTCAACGCCTCACCATTGATTCTCACGATGGCATGTATGTCGTTGACGAGAACGGCTGGATTTTGTTCAGCAATAAAAAAGAGAGAATCGGACAGAGTTTTCAAACATCGGCTTCAAACGAACATCAATATGTGATACAGAATCTTCCTAATTCGGGCTGGCATGTGATCGGCGAGGTGAACAAGGAAGAATTGCTCAGCAAGATTAACGGAACTAAAAGCACGATCACCATTGTCATCCTGCTCTCCATCATCTCTCTGGTTATCGTAGCCGTCTGGTTTTCCAATAATTTGTCTAACCCGATTCGTGTAATTATCCAACATATGGCTAAAGTGGAGTCCGGAGATTTCGATACGCGGGTCCAGATCAGAAGTCCCAACGAAATAGGCATGCTTGCCCGCGGCTTCAACCGAATGTCGGACCGGCTAAAAAGCTATATTGACGAGGTTTTTGTGGCCCAAATTAAACAGAAGCAGGCCGAGCTGACAGCTTTGAAAAGTCAGATTCGACCTCACTATCTTTACAATACGCTGGAAGTAATCCGGATGAGCGCAGTAGCCAATGACGATGATGAGGTTGCGGATATGATTCTCGCCCTTTCCCGCCAATTGAAATATGTGCTGGATTATGGAGAGGAAACCGTCACCTTGCTTGATGAAAAAACAAACATTGAGCAATATTTTAAACTGATGGAGCTGCGCTACGGCGAGCATCGGCTTGCTATGGATATTCGAATCAAGGGTGAGCTTCTGGGCTGCCAGCTGCCGAAGCTATCTATTCAACCCTTAGTGGAAAATGCGATTTATCACGGCATTATGCCTAAGACAAGCAAAGGGACCATTCGGATTTCCGCAGAAATGGCCAAAGGCCGGCTGGTCATAACGGTTGATGATGACGGGATCGGTATGGATAGTGAGAAGCTGGAGCAGCTGAGGGGCAAGCTGCAGGGGAATATCCCATTGGAGCAGGGAAATGGCGGCATCGGCATTAAAAATGTGCATGATCGGCTTGCTGCGCTGTATGGGGCTGAATACGGCGTTCATATTAATAGCACGCAAAATATAGGGACTTCCATCCGGTTGTATCTTCCTTACCAAGAGAGGGTGCTGGGCAATGATTAATGCGATTTTGGCGGATGACGAGCCTATCATTATCAGGGGGCTAAAAAAGCTGCTTCCATGGGAAGAGCTTGGCATTCGGATAATTGGAGAGGCATGGACCGGCCGAGGCCTCATCGAACTGGTGCAAAAGGAAGGTCCATCACTTGTCATTACCGATATCAGCATGCCGGACGGTACGGGAATCGATGTGCTGAAGGCAATCAGCCGCTTAGGCTGCAAAACGAAAGTTATTTTTATTAGTGCTTATCAGGAATTTTCTTATGCGAAGGAGGCATTGGCGCTTGGAGCAGTCGACTATTTGGTAAAGCCGATAGAGAAGGAGCTGCTGCTTTCGGCTGTTAAACGCGCCTTGTCCCTGCTGAAAGAAGAGTCCGAAGATCTCCAATTTAAAAATAAACTCGCTCTCTACGAGCACAAGGATCGTAAAACTCAGCTAGAGGAGCTATTCGATTGTCTGATTGACGGGGACATCCGCAAGAAGGAGGCGGAGGAGAAGCTGCGCATGCTGGATTCAGGATGCGATTTTGATTTCTTTACCGTCATGCTGCTGGAGCCCGAGCTGCACAAGACGGATGCTCGTTGGGGGGAGCATGAGAAGCGCCTTCTCCTTTTTGCGGTAAGCAATATGGCAGAGGAGCTGATGTCGTGCGATTTTGCAGGCGTCCTTGTCCGAAGGGGAGACCGGATCTGTGCCGTTATAAACCATAAAGAGGAAGCCCCGATTAAAGCTCTTGCGCTAGAGATCGTCATGCATGCAGCGAGCTTTCTAAAAATAACTTTGTCGGCAGGAATCGGTCAGGAGCAGCCGGGAGCCGAAGGCATTAGAAGCACCTATCAAACGGCGACCGAAGCGTTGAATCGGATTTTTTTTACGGATGGCGGAAAGGTCGTGTGCTGGTCGGAGGAGGACTGGGAAAGCTGCGTATCGGCGAGAGAGCTTGGCGAAGCGAGAAATAAAGTTCTGCAAACTTTTCTGAAAAGAGATCGGGAGCTTATGCATGCTGCATGCCAAGCGTTACTTGAGAAGATCGAGGGCCACTCCGGCGGCAGCAGAGAAAAGACGATTTTGGCCGCCTACGGGACCATCACGGAATGGGCTGGGGGCCTAGCGGAAATTGGTATCGTTCTGGATGAAACAGAGCTCCAGCTGCATTTGAATGCGATGCAGAGCTTCACTAAATACGAGCAAATCAAGGCGTACATCCGGGAAATCGCAGCTGGCATTTTCCAGCGTCTGGAGCCGGCAGGGAAGGATACCCAGCAGCTAAAAACCGTAAAGGATTATATTGAAAATCATTATATGGACAACATTACGCTAGAAGGGGTCGCCTCCAAAATATTTATGAATCCCTATTATTTCAGCAGCTTCTTCAAGAAGCATACCCGTATGAACTTTAAGCAGTACTTGACCGAGGTCCGCATGAAACAGGCTGTTAAGCTCCTCCTGCAAACCGATATGATGGTCTATCAGATCGCTGAGGAGGTAGGCTATAACAACGCCAGACAGTTTAGCGATATGTTCAAAAAGCATTACGGGAAGCTGCCGCAGGAATTTAGAAACATGGCGACATAAAAGAAAAGGCTGCAGATGAGGGCGAGAAATGGCCGCATCTGCAGCCTTTTTTGCGTAACAGGCGCTATTTGTTTTTCTCGCATGGACAGGCGGCGGAATACGGCATCCCCAGAGCTGGCGCAAGGCGTCATGCCACAAATCGAGCGCGATCATGCTGCGGCAGCAAAGTGCAATAAAGAAACATTTTTAGCTGTTATACGGAAACTTTTGCAGGTAATGAAACACTATAATGAGAACAATGAAAGCGTTTAAAGCGTCATGCAAATATACGAAATGAAGGAAGGTAATTGAAGAATGATACCGGAAAATGAGCAGGAATGGCTGAACGCAGCCATCAGCAGGCTGACTGTGAAAATGGAATGGGTCAGTGAAAAATCGAAACATAAAATCCCTTATACAACTGTAAACGGTACGCATGATGACCGCGCTGCTGTAAATCCGAGTGGTGCAGAGGCGGATGGCATCAACTGGTGGACGAATGGCTTCTGGGGCGGCATGATGTGGCTCATGCATCACGAGACCGGCAATGAAAAATACAAAGCAATCGCTGCCATTTCGGAGGAAAAGCTGGATCGCTGCTTCGAGGAATTTTATGGCCTGCACCATGATGTCGGATTTATGTGGCTTCCAACCAGCGTGGCTAATTATAGAGTGACCAAAAATCCTGCTTCGCGCAAGCGCGCCTTGCATGCAGCGAATCTGCTGGCCGGACGGTTTAATTTGGCAGGAGGCTTTATCCGGGCGTGGAACGATTTGGAGGAAGGCGACACGAGAGGCTGGGCGATCATCGACTGCATGTTGAATATTCCGCTTCTCTACTGGGCTTCGGAAGAAACTGGAGATCCCCGCTTTAAGCAAATCGCGATGAAGCATGCCGATACGGCGATTGATGCCTTTGTTAGATCGGATGGCTCGGTCAATCATATTGTGGAGTTTGATCCGGAGCACGGCGGAGTTGTTCGGACATATGGAGGTCAAGGGTATGAGGAAGACTCCTCTTGGACGAGAGGTCAGGCATGGGGTTTGTACGGGTTTATGATGAGCTATATTCATACGCAGAAGGATGAATATTTGCAGACGGCAAAACGCATCGCGCATTATTTTATTGCAAATATGCCAGAGAACGGCATTATTCCGGTCGATTTCAGACAGCCGGCGGAACGGAGGCTGGAGGATGATACAGCAGCCGCGATTGCAGCATGCGGGTTGCTTGAAGTCGCCAAGGCGGTGGGCAAGCACGAGCAGCGCCTTTATGCGGATGCGGCGGTTAAACTGCTCAAAGCCGTCGACAAACGCAGCGATTGGTCGCAGGCGTCAGACGGAATCATTCAATACGGTTCGGGGGCGTATCATACGCCGGCACACCACCATACCATCATCTATGGCGATTATTATTTCATGGAAGCTATTTTTAAGCTGAAGGGCAATGACCTGTATCTTTGGTAGCTGTCTGGTTGGGCTGAAAACGAAAGAGGGGACGCTTGCTTTGCGGCAGGCGGCGGGTTTGTCGTTTTTGCGGGCGGCACATTTGTCTCAGGTACCATTTTCTTGAAATTTTGGAGTATCAGCCTTTGTTGTATGTGCAAACGAGCTGAAAGCTAATCGCCCCGCTTCCATATTCGGAAGCGGGGCGATTTTCGTCTAATGTGATCAATTAGCGCTTGACTAAAGCAGCTTCCACCAGCTCAAGCGATTTGCTTTTAATATTAGGGTAATCCCCGAACACCCATTGCGGCATAATGTGCACATTGTCCGATTGAACGGCCTTCAGACTGCTCCAAACCGCCGATTCCTTCATGTCGGCCAGCAGCTTCTCGGCGTCATCATCATGACTGACGGTTGACTTGCCCACTGTCATAAAAATATGATCCGGATTCAGCTCAGGCAGCGCTTCGAGGGATAGCGCCGAATAGCTTTCTTCCTGGTTTGCCAGCTGCGCCACATAGGTTAAGCCCAAATCCTTGGATAGCGTAGCAGCCAGATGAACATTAGGGCTGGCAGCCTGCACATCCTTTTGCAGACGCACAAACAGGAAGGTTTCATCGGGACCTACATGCTCGGCAATTTTTTCTTTAATTTCCGCTGCTTTTTGATCATATTGCTCAAGCCATGCTGCGGCTTCCGCTTCCTTGCCAACGGCACTGCCGATTTCACGCATTTCCTCACGCCAATCCCCATCTCCACGGAATACAAGAACGGGGGCGACTTTGCTTAATTGCTCGTAGACCTCCGGCTCGATGTGACGGGCGATAATCAGATCCGGTTCGGTTTCGACTGCTGCTTCGAGATTGATTTTATCCCCCAGAGCCAAGATGGTTTCGCTCTGTACATCTTTCTCCAAATACGGCAGCTCCGTCGATCCGCCATAAGTGGTAGTCGCGTATGGCTTAATGCCAAGAGCATATAAGGTATCCAGAATGCGGTAGTCGGCCGCTGCGATTTTGTCCGGAATGCCGGTTACTTCCGTTACGCCCATTGCATGCTCGTATTGCACACGCTGAGTTGACGGAGATGATGGCGTTTCTACGCCGCAGGCGCTGATCATAATCATCATACATAGCAGCATGGCTGCAGCCAGCGGTGTTTTGAATTCTTTTGACACGTAGGAATCTCCCTTCTTCACTCTAAATTCGTTGCTTACGGTACGAGATTTAGTATAAAGGAGAGAGGGATGACTCCATATGGACGATTTGAGCCTCTTAGATGGAACATCCGGTAAGCAAGAATGCGCAGCCTGCTTGCGGAACTGTCCAGGAACAAGGCCGGTGTGTTTCTTGAATCTTTTTATAAAATAAAACAAATCGCTATAGCCAACGCTTTGGGCGATATGCTGAATCGTTTCATCCGTTTCCAGCAGCAGCCGGGCGGCCTTTTCCATGCGGACATAGATGAGATAGTCAATCGGGCTTCGTCCCGTCTTGGCTTTGAATTTTTTGGATAAATATTGGATGTTGTAATTAAGCTCTCGCGCTATGCTGTCCAGCGTGACTGCCTCCAGCATATGCTCCTCGATGTACCGGATCGCCTGATCGACAATATCCGGCTTGTCAGCCAAAAAGGACGGGTTATCCAATTGACGCAAAACCTCGTGCATAAACAAATAAAAAATCGTTTTCGTTTTGAATCGGGACAAATCTCCGCCGTTCAACCAAGCATCGTACATCTCGCGGGCATGTTGATGAAGAAGCACCGGGAATTCCGGGACAAAACCCAAGGGGGCGGTCATAGAGTTGTCCGCTTCCGACTCTGTTGCATGAATGGAATGGCGGGATGACGTGAGCTCGCTTTTGTACAGGATCAAATAAAATTCCAACTGCTCCACGCTGTGAATTTGCAGATGAAGGCCTTTATCGGCATGCAGCAGGCAGCTGCGCGACAGGGTAAACGTGCGGTCGTTGAACATCGCGGTTCCCTGCCCCCGGCACAGCAGTAAAAAGGCGTTGGCCGGAAGCGGGTAGGGAGGCATAGCTTCCCCGGACAATAAAACAAAGTGGCGGATATCGAATATATGAAAGGATGAATGGACCCAATGCTGGATAAGGCTTTGATGATTCATGTGCTCCTCCTGAACAGGCATGGAAAAAGATGTAGTCTTCATTATAGGTGATAATTATTCTCATTTCAATTCATTTTCTGTTCGCAGCTGGCGACGACCCTTGATTTTCTGGTGATCGTCAACTCGCTTGCTAAAGCTTATTTGCTGGATACCCCGACCTAACCTTCGTCTACATTATTGGCCATTCGAATATATTCGTAGTGAGAACGCGGGTGTAGAATTGAAGGAGGAATTGGGCAGATGGAGGATTTAGGATCTTTCTCCTGCTAATCAACGGGTGACGAATATGATTGGGTGCCTTTCACAGCAATTGCGCGCCTACTACTAAACAAACTTACGCTCCCTTTTTTAAGTCAATATCAGCAAAAACAAGCGGAAAAGCTAGGTTTGTTGTTTCGTGAAACAAATGAGGAATGGGTCGCTGGAATTGCCGCTGGCGCCAGCGTTGCCCAATCCAAATTGCAAATATTGCTGCATAGACTTCATCAGATTGAGCAGCCGGACTGGAACTTGGCTGAATCGGGAGCCTTCGCCGCCTTTGAACAAATTAAAAAGCATTTGGAGGGCAGCTACAGGGAAAATTTGCGAATTGAGCGGCTGGCTAAGGAATACAGCATTTCCGCTTCATATCTGCGAAAGCTTTTTCTCAAATATACAGGCATGGGACCGAAAGAATATTTGAACCACCTGCGCAACCAGCAGGCTTGCGGTTATTTGCGATTTACAGATTATAAAAAAGCGTTTTCAATCGTCTTGCTCTGTCGAATATAACGTGTTAATATGTTAACGATAACACATGTGAATCTGGAGACTAATGATGAATATTAAGATGTCGGATGTGGCTAAGGCAGCTGGCGTTTCGCTTGCGACCGTCGGCCGAGTTCTGCATAACAACGGTTATGTGTCTGAGGATAAGCGCCGGGAAATCGAACGGATCATCAAAGAGATGGGATATATTCCGAACCGAATTGCACAGGGCTTGAAAAGCAGTCGCAGCAACATTATTGGACATTTGACGCTTTTTAACACCAATATGCAGTTCAAGGAGATCAGCTCCGCGATTAGCGCAGCAGCGGCAAACAGCGGTTATCATGTGCTGACGCTGACGAGCCATATGGGCTTAGGTGAGGAAGAACAGCAGATTAACGACCTGATCGGTCACCGGGTGGATGGAGTCATTCTGACTTCCTATCATTCCATTTCCAAAGACTTGATTGGGCGTTTAATTGAAAATCACATTCCTGTTGTGATGATCGAACGAACCTATGACATGCCGATGGTAGACCGCATTGTCGTTAATGATCGTGCGAGTTCATTAGGTGCCGTTCGGCATATGCTGGAAAAGGGGCATCGGCGTATTGCCTTTATCGGCTCCAAGCTGGGGCATCAGGTGGAAGAGGATCGTTATGCGGGTTATTTGGATGCGCTGAACGAGGCGGGGATTGTCCCTCATGAGGATTGGGTGCAGGTGATGCCTGAATATTCGATAGAGGCAGGCCGAATGGCAATCGACCAGCTGTTAAGGGCCGGGCAGCCGCCTACAGCGATTTTTATGACCTCTGATATTTATGCCTGCGGAGTTTTGCAGGTGTTGTATGAACGCGGTCTTCGCGTACCTGATGATCTGTCGCTGATTGGATACGACAATACGCTGTCGGCCTTGCTGTCTCCGCCGATTACATCCGTTGGCTTGCCATTTAAGGAGATTGGCGATCATGCTTTGCAGCTGCTTTTGCAGCGAATGAATGACCAAGCGGCCCTCTCCAGCACAATCGGGATAGACCCGTTTCTGATGGATCGCCATACGGTACGAGAATGGAAGGGCGACTAAGGCCAGACCGTCTGAAAAGGAAGACCGCTGCCTTCACTTTGGCCCGGGTGGGTCTTCCCTTCGGGCTCCGTGCTCCTTAGAGTCCGCATCCTGTTAGCTGGCAGATAGTCTGAATTAGCTCGAATAAGCTTCGCCTTGTTTTATAGCCAATGTGTTAACGTTAACATACTATTATGAGCGATGTGGTAACGATAACATATTGTGTGAACACCACCTAATGCCTTGTTTTCTTCATAGTTATTCATCTGCATGGTCTTAAAATGAATCGAAGGAGTGGAAACAACGATGACTCAATCGCCACCTGTAATTACCCAGATCTGCCTTGTCGTTCATGATGCGGAACAGGCCAGCGCCAATTGGTCTAAGGTGCTCGGCGTCCAGCAGGCGCCTGTAGAAATATTGCCGACGGAAGGCTTGCTTCACTATACGTATGAGAAGGCTGCTGAATACAGCGGATGCAAGGTCGCCAAATATGAGCTGGGGCATTTCATATTAGAGCTAATGCAGCCGGCGGAAACGCCGAGTCCATGGAGAACCTTTTTGGACAATCACGGACAAGGCGTATTCCATTTCTGCCTGTACGTAGATGACAGGAAGGCGATGTATGACACGCTTGCCGACATCGGAGCAGAACAGCCGTATCATGTAGGCTATTTCGGCAAAGGCTCTTACAGCTATGTGGACACGAAAGCGCAGCTTGGGTTAGAGCTCAGCATTAACAACATGGCTGATACTAGCCATCTAATGGAGCTCCTTGTTAATGGGCTGGCCAAGCCTTTAGACGAAGTGAAATAGGCCGGCTGATCACATCAGACACGAAAGCATAAGCCATTTTAAACATCAGAGGGGGATTGAAAAGATGGACATTCATACGCTTAGAGCTTTGATGAAGGAAAGGGATAGCTACAGCATATTGGAAACGTTAGATATCGTTACGGGGGAACGGACGGTTTTGCGAGAATTTGACTACGTCATTGAAGCGCCGAATTGGACGAAGGATGGCCGATTTTTAGTTTATAACGGCAATGGTCGTATGTACGCCTACGAATTGGACAGCCAAAAGGTTAAGCAGATTGAAACCGAGTTTGCGATCGATTGCAACAACGATCATGTGCTTTCTCCCGACGGCACGCAGTTGGCAATCAGCCATTTTACGGAAGAGGATGCAAGCTCCCGAATTTATGTGCTGCCTTTGGAAGGAGGGACGCCGGAGTTGGTAACGCCGAACGCTCCAAGCTATTTGCATGGATGGTCGCCAGACGGCTCTACTCTTGCTTATTGTGCGGAAAGAAATGGTCAATACGATATTTATACGATTGCGGTAAGCGGCGGCGACGAAACACAGCTGACCGATATTCCAGGAAGTTTGGACGATGGACCTGAATTTTCCCCATGCGGCCATTGGATCTGGTTTAATTCGACGCGAAGCGGCCTCATGCAAATTTGGCGCATGGACGCTAACGGAGAAAATCAGGAGCAAATGACTTTTGACGAAGCCAACAGCTGGTTCCCGCATGTATCTCCCGATGGCAAATGGGTGTCTTATGTGGCCTATCGCACGGAAGATGTTGCTCCCGGTGAGCACCCGCCCAACAAACAAGTGGAGCTTCGCCTAATGCCTGCCGAGGGCGGAGCATCACGTACGATTGCCCAGCTCTTCGGCGGTCAAGGCACAATCAACGTCAATTCATGGGCACCGGACAGCCGCAGGCTTGCCTTTGTTTCGTATCGCTTGAAGGCTTAACGTTCTAGTCACGGATTAGGGAATGATGATTCTCTTTTTCGGGGCGTGAGCTATTTCTTATTATTTTAGAAGGGGTTGGGTAAGATGACAGCTTTGAAACCTGTAAAAGTAGCCACAATTGGCTGCGGAGCGATTAGCGACGCTTATTTAAGCACGATGATTAACCAGTTTCGCATATTGGAGGTCGTCGGCTGCTACGATCGTAATCTGGATAAGACCGAGCGCACCGCTGAAAAATACAACATTAAAGCGCTCTCCATGGAACAAATTATTGCAGATGATTCCATTGAGCTCGTTGTTAATTTGACGGCTTCGACCGCACATTACAGTGTCGTCAAGCAGCTGCTGGAAGCCGGCAAGCATGTTTATACCGAAAAGGTGCTGGCGCTGGAGCTGGAGGAAGCGGCCGAACTCGTGCGAATCGCGGATGAAAAAAATCTGTACCTTGGCGTCGCCCCGGATACGTTCCTCGGAGCCAGCATTCAGACCGCCAGATATGTAGTCGAAAGCGGGATGATCGGAAAGATCACATCCGCTCACTGCGCCTTGAGCAGGGATGTTTCTCTCTTTGCGGAGCTGTCCCCGAATGCGATTAAGCCAGGCGCGGGCATTGGTTTTGATGTTGGCATTTATTATATTACGGCTTTGCTGAGCATTTTGGGACCTGTTACAGAGGTTTCTGGAATTACGAAGACGCTGAACAAGGAACGGCAGCATTATTATATGGAAAAGCTCGGTGAGTCCTATGAAATTCAGTGTGAAAACCTGATGGCCGGCACGCTGCAATTTGAGAGCGGTACGGTCGGCAGCATGCTGTTTGACTCCAATTCCATACTGATTGTCCCAGAGAAGCCTACGCTTGTGCTGTACGGTACTGATGGCATTATGTATATGTCAGATCCCAACCTTTTTGGAGGGGAAGTCAAGGTGATATTAAAGGGGAACACGGAGCCGATGGTGATGCAGCAATCCCATAGCTTCACGCAAGAGAGCAGAGGACTTGGCGTCGCAGAAATGGCATGGTCCATGCGCAAGGGCAGAGCGAATCGTGCCAGCAAGGAGATGGGCTATCATGCGCTGGAGATTTTACACAGCATCGTAAAAAGCGGCGAGACGAAGCAGCACATCGCTCTGCAATCGACCTTTGCCAATATGCCGGCTTTGCCGAGAGGCTATGTGACTCATTCTCATTTTAAATTCCAGGAAGAGTCTGGACTTGCTTATTAAAGCAGCCGGGCAGCAGGAAATAATAAAAGATTATAATGGAGAAGGGGCTCTCTTTGCTGAGTGCCCCTTTTATAATGAGCCAATGGATCCTCAGTTGCTGCTCGAGCCAATTGATCGAAAAGGATTGCAGCCTGTTAACTATTACGTTACAATTATAGGATAATTATTACAAATAAGGATGTAAGAAGGGGTGTTCTGCTGCAATTTTATCAACATCATGTGTCAGCTCCATCTAGAGTTTCTCAAAAAATAATTGTGCCAAGCACTCAATTAAAATGAGAAAGGAAGGATCGTTTGACAAAAAAGATGCTGCCTATAACGATACCAATCGTTGTGGGGTATAAAAGATATTCCCATTTTCTGGCTGTAATGAGTAATGATTCAAAATCTCATGCCTGGATTTTGAATCATTTTATACAGCTGTATACGGATAAGCCCTTTGAGAAGGACATTCATTGGCTAAGCTTTTATTTAGGGGAGCCCCTAATTTGGAGGCACAACAATAACCCGTGGATATACACGCAAGAAATAGAGTTGAGTCTAATTAACCAATTGACTCCATTAGATGAGTTCATTATAAGCTGCATTGACAGCAATCAATATGTTTATATAAATTGTGATTATTTTTATGTGCCTTATTCGAATTTTTATGGGAAGGTCAATCGGAGAAGCCAATTGCTCATTACGGGCTATGATTTGGAGAAAAATGAATTTACGCTGATGGATTATTTCAACGCCCAGTACATGGCGGTCACAATCTCCATTCCGGCGCTTGTTCATGCGGCAAAACAAGGGATTTATGGACAAGCGTTAAATCGCTCAAAAATCGTTGTCATTGAATTAAATCAAGTCGAGCATTATGAATTTAATTTATCGTTAGCGAGCAAGCTGCTGAAGGACTATTTGTACGCTAGAAATTCATATGAACGAATGCCTTTATTCACGAAACCGAGGGAGCAGGCCGCATTCGGCATCGATATTTACGCTGATCTGCAGCATTTTCTTGATCGAATCGAACAACAGAGTACCCCGCATTCAAGCTTGCCTTTTCATATTTTGTATGAGCACAAGAAATGTATGCGCTTACTATTTGACTATTTAATTAAGATGGGAAGCATAGAGCCTTCAGCTGCTTTAGCAGAGGAATTTTCACTTTTAGTCGAGAAAACGCTTGTATTACGCAATCTATACTTCAAATTAGAAATTAGTGAGGATCTGCTCCTCATTGGCAAAATGAAGCAAGGCGTGGAAACGATTAAAGCTTTGGAAATTTCAGCGCTTGAGAAGTTGATTGGGCTCATTGATGGAGTGGGCACCGATGATTTGAAGCAGGAGGCGCTGGATGAAGCGTCCTCGGTGCATAGCTAAGGCTTTAAACCGCCCCTTGATTTTAATATAAACTTGCTTTTTGTTGGTTTGAAAAACGCAAGGCTGGCGATGACTATCAATCCATCGCCAGCCTTTTGCATTCCATAAAAATAGAGGGGCTGTCCTGCTGCTGATATGCTCCCCATACGGTAGACAGGTGAAATAATAAAACCTGTTACTGTAAGGGGAGTTTTTTCA
>NZ_LAQO01000048.1 GCF_000971975.1 Paenibacillus algorifonticola
GAATACTAATCGGTCGAGGGCTTATCCTAAACAAACACGCTAACGTTTCAAACCTTGTCTTTCGCATCCGGTTTTCAATGTGTAATACACATGGGAACGTTAGCTTTATATACCAAGCCTGTCACTATTCATGTGGCAGGCTTGTTTATTTTTAAACGCAAATGAGTTTAAATTGTGCCTAACTTTATACATAGCCGATATTCTATGAAAACACTCGTTAACGTCCAATAAATAGCTCCAATCCTCATGAAACGGGCGTACAACAGCGTTTAAGGCTGTTTTCCAAACAGTTAACGCTTTCAGGCAACGTCTGACTGCCTTGCCCTTGTGCTAAAATGAACGGGAAAGATGAAGTTCATGTAAATAGAGAGAGGCAGGGTCAGTATACATATGCGAACATGGCCGAGAATGGACTATTTTTTCAGCAGGGGGGCGGCTATTCCGCCAGAGAGAAGGCTAGGCAGGGAGGCCATGATCTCGATTGTTATCCATGGTTGTTTTCAATTTGGTGCATCCATGTCCGGTTTGTTTCTTAATTTGTACTTGTGGCGGTTAACGCAGGATTTAACAGTAAATGCGCTTTACAACATCATTGTATATCTAATGACACCGGTCACGTTTGCGGTAGGGGGCTGGATTGCAAAACGTAAAGACCGCATGGTGACTTACAGGATTGGTATCGTTTTAATAGCTGTCTTTTATTTAATGGTCGTTATTACTGGTGAGCAGGTCGTCAATTATTATATTTTGTTTGCCATATGTAATGGTATTGCTGCGGGACTATATTGGACCGGATATTTAGTCATCCAATATGATGTTTCTACGGAAGCGAATCGTATTCGTTTTCTAGCGCTGAATATGATTGTGTTCAACACGGCTGGATTGCTGGGCCCGGCGCTGGCCGGATTTATTATTTCCCGGAACGATGGACTGCAGGGGTACGTTATTATTTTTATGCTCGCCTTCGTTATGTTTGTTATAGCGGCCATTGTGAGCTTCCGGATTCCAATTGTGAAATCGCATCACCATGCTTATTATTTGAAGTTTATGGGTCTTGCGATGAATAAAAACAGGCGGTGGTTCAAGGCGCTCGTCAGCTTTTTTATACTTGGGCTTTTTCAAGGGATTATGTTGTTTTTACCGAATATTTTATTGTTTCAGACGGTGGGGCGTGAGGATCGGGTTGGCTATTTAGGCGTTGCATTTTCGGCACTTACCGTTATAACGGGTTATGTCATTTCTAGAAAAGCACAAAAGGAGCAAGTACAGAAATATGTACTATTTTCCACAACAGGGGTCGCCATAGGAGCTTCGCTGCTGCTAATTGCGGTTGATTTTTGGTCCGTGTTTTTGTTTATGATTCTGTTCTCCATCTGTAATCCGCTTGCTGTCAATACATTGACCTCTTATTATTACCGTCTAATTGGAACGCTCCCCCTTAAAGGACAACTACGCGTAGAATGCGTCGTTATGCGTGAGTTGTTTCTGAATGTCGGCAGAGTTGTGTCGATTGGCTGCTTGATCTTATTCGCGGGCGATGTGACGTCTGTCTGGCTGCCGGTTGTGCTGTTCGGGGCTGCACTCGCACAGTATTTGCTGTCTTTATTAATTAGCGAGAAGCAACCCGATCAAGCAAAGGTTTCCGAACGCGTAGGGGGCTAAATCGCATTTTAAAAACAGGCAGTCGATGGCTAATCTAATCGTCATTACGGCCATAACTTCGGGCAAATCGCAGGATCCGGTTGTAGGCGCGGCGATCGATCCATTTTAACGGGCGGAATTGGGGATGGTTGGAGTTGACTTCCAGTATCCACAGATGCTTGTTACGGTCCCAGGCAAAATCGACGCTCATTTCAAACATGTCCGCTTTATGCTTGCTGAGGGCACGGGCTACTGTCAATGAGCGCTGGGTCAAATGGCTAATGAGCTCGGTACGCTGCGTGTCTTCATATCCTTTGCGCTGCAGCAGCTTCTGCATCGTCCAAATTTCGCCGCCCTGATGATAATTGGTGACGATTTTGCCTTTGGCGCCCACTTTAATAAGAAAACCGGTAAAGGTCCAAATGCCGCCCGGCTTTCGCTGGACCATGGCACGAATATCGTAGGGACGATTTTCAACCTGATCGAGGCTAATCGCTTGCTGAATAATAAAGCGGGAAGGCCTGGCAGGCTTCAAATTGTCATAAACGTCAGTTAGGCTGGAAAAAATTTTGGAAAGCTGCTTTTTATTTTTTGTATAGATCAGCTCGTAGCTTCCGTTTATGGGCTCAAGCTTGTGCACACCAACGCCAAGCGAGCCAATATTTGGCTTAATGTAGAGCGCGTGATGGGCAGCAGCCATCATCTTCAGATTGGATAAAGTGAAGCTGGTTGTGCTTGGTATGAGCGGTTTAGTTGAAGCATTATTTTGCAAAAAACGGCATACCTTCAGCTTGCCGCGAATGGTCGCGCTGCGATACGTTTTCGTATACATCGTTGTCACCTCGTAGCCAGTGTATGATAGCAGGAAGCAACGAAATTGTACGGATAACCAGAACGTTTACGAAAAAATCAAGGAATCAGCAAAAGCCCTCCATCGCTTGAATAAAGAGGCGGAGGGCTTTTGCCTGAATGGATGAGAGTACAAGGCCCATCCTTATATAGGGCGGCTTCGCTTAAAGCAATCGTAGCGTCCATTTTGTAATATTGCTGGAATGTTTCACGGATTTCGCGAATGCGATGCTGCAATTGCCGCTGCTCCAAATCGTCCTCTATAAGCACGAGAACATGGTTGCCAATCGTTGTGCTGAGCAGGGCGTGTGAAAGTATTTCCTCGGCAATATTTTTGATCGCGAACAGCTGATCCTTGTATACGGAAAAGGCATATTGCAAAGCGATCGTTGTAATCGTGTAGGAGAGCGCAACAATGAAAGCGATCAAAATAGAAAGCTTGGTTTTTATCGGTTTATAGGCTCGAAACCATGCGTGCATAGCGGTAAAGCTCCCTCCCGGTAACAAGTGAAATAGTATGGAATTGCAAGGAAAATCTGTCAATGAACTGCCACTGAAAATGGTACTAATAAAATTTGGTACTATGTCCAGCTATGCACCATCTAGTAAGATAAAGTAGAAATACACATTAGGATAGACAACAAGCTAATAGATGGCGGTGAGGGTTATGCATGCAAGAAATAAGCATAAGCAACAACGGAATGTACGAATACGGGGTACAGGCGCCTATTTGCCATCCCAAATCGTGACAGCTGAGCAGCTGGACGAAAAACTGAATAAGCCGCAAGGCTGGGTATATAAAAAATCAGGTGTTAAAATCAGGCATTACGCTGCTGGCGAATCCGCGTCCGTAATGGGCGCAAAGGCGGCCTTTGCCGCTTTGGAGGATGCTGGGCTTGAGATGGACGACATGGACTGCATTATTTGTGCCAATGCGATTCCCGAGCAGCTTATTCCGTGCACGGCGGCTCTCATTCAAGATGAGATGTGGGCGGGCGAATCGGGTATTCCTTGCTTTGACATTAATACGACCTGCTTGTCGTTTCTAGCTGCACTAGATTTGGTGTCTTATATGATAGAAGCGGGCAGATACGATAAGGTGCTGCTCGTATCACCGGAAATTGCTTCAAGCGGCCTTAATGACAAGCATCCCGAAAGCGCGACGCTGTTCGGTGATGGGGCTGCAGCGGTAATCGTTGGCAGAAGTGGTGAGGACGAAGGCTCGGCCATTATCGCCTCCCGTATGGAAACGTATGGCTCGGGACGCGAGCTGTCGGAAATTCGCGGCGGCGGTTCAGGTTTGCCCTCCACGCAGTACGGGGCGGCAAACGCGGAGCAATATTTGTTTGCGATGCAGGGCGAGGCGCTGTTTCGCAAAACGTCAAAACTGCTTCCCAACTTTATCCAGCGGCTGTTTCAGGAGGCGGACATTGACATGTCAGAGCTAAAGCTTGTTGTGCCGCATCAGGGCAGCGCCCTCGCGATGCGGCTGCTTCAGAAGAAGCTTGGCATTGCGCCCGAGCAGTTCATGAATATTATCGAAAATCACGGCAATATGATTGCGGCTTCCCTGCCGATGGGCATTCATCTGGCCGTCCAACAGGGCCGCTTGCAGCGTGGTGACCGCTTTGCGCTCATTGGCATTTCGGCGGGCATTTCGTTAGGCGGGATGATTATTGAATATTAAAGCAAATCAGGAGCAGGGAGCACGCACAGGTCGGCGCATCCTCATTACGGGAGGCAGGGCGCCAGCTGCGCTGGATTTAGCCCGCCAGCTGGCGGAGCAGGGCTATGAGGTTTATGCAGCGGACAGTATGGCGAGTCCGCTCATTCGCTTTTCAAACTGCATTAAGCGTTATGAGGTGCTTCCAGCGCCGCGAGTGGACGAAACGGCATTTGGCAAAGCGCTTGCGGCCATCGTGAATCAGTACAGCATTGACCTGCTTATCCCAACTTGCGAGGAAATTTATTATATTGCCAAGCTGCGCGGCAAGCTCGGAAACTGCGTCGTTTTCACCGATGAAGCGGAAAAGCTGGCTGCGCTGCACAGCAAATGGGCGTTCATCGAGACGGTACGGGAGGCGGGGCTTGCTGCCCCGGAGACGAAGCAGCTTCGCTCCTACGCTGAGCTTAAGCAGCTGCATGACCCCGCTTCAAAGCAAATATGGGTGCTAAAGCCGGTCTATTCGCGCTTTGCAACCCAGGTGCATATATGGCGTGCAAGCGAGTCGCCGCCTCCTGCTGCGGAGCTGCAGCTGTCTGCAGCTTGCCCTTGGGTGGCGCAGGCTTTCGTAGCGGGACGCGAATATTGCACGTATTCGATTGCAAAGGAAGGCAAACTGCTCGCCTATTCGGATTATGCAGTCGATTTTACTGCTGGACGGGGAGCCAGCACCTTTTTTAAGCTATGCCATCAGCCGCAGCTGCGGCAATGGGTGGAGACGTTTGCCGCGCATACGCGGTTTACAGGCCAAATTGCTTTTGATTTTATGATAGAGGAGAGCGGCGCGGTATGGCCGCTTGAGTGCAATCCGCGAGCGACGAGCGGATTGCATCTGTTCGGCAAGCGCGACCGGCTGGACCGCGCCTTGTGGGGGACAGGCCAGCCCAGCAGCACCATTGTGCCGCAGCAAACGCGGGGCAAAATGATTGCGGCAGCGATGCTGGCCTATGGGCTCTCGCAGCAGCGGCGTCAGCGCGGGCTATGGCGCGGCTCCTGGCACTGGCTGGCGAGCATGGCAAGCGGCCGGGATGTTATTTTTAGCTGGAAGGACCCCGGTCCGTTTCTTATGCAAGGTTATGTCTGGCTTGATTTATGGCGGCGGGCCCGCAAAGCGGAGCAGCCGCTTATTGCTTTTACAACTTCTGATATTGAATGGAATGGATGAAAAAGGAGGGGGCGAGGATGAACATACTGGTGACAGGCGCAACCGGATTTTTAGGCAAAAATGCGGTAAATCGGCTGCTGAAGGAAGGCCATTCAGTGACCGCTGTCGGGCGTAATCGAGCGGAAGGCGAGCGGCTCGGTGAGGCAGGAGCGGCATTTTTGCAGCTGGATTTGGCTTCCAGTCGAATGAGAGAAGCGATTGCAAGGCATGACGCAGTGTTTCATTGCGGCGCCTTGTCTTCGCCTTGGGGCAAATACCGCGACTTCTATGCATCTAATGTCATTGGAACGCGCAATGTCATACAAGGCTGCCTTGAGCATGGCGTCCAGCGGCTGGTGCATGTATCGACGCCTTCGATCTATTTTGACTATCGCCATCGCTTTAATATTGCGGAGCACGAGCCGCTGCCGAAATCAGCGGTCAATCATTATGCAGCAACGAAGCTGCTTGCCGAGCAAGAGGTTGATCGCGCTTTTCGCGAGCAGGGGCTGCGCGTTGTGACGATCCGGCCGCGGGCGTTGTTTGGGCCTGGCGATACGGCGATTTTTCCAAGGCTGCTGCGGGCAAATGACAAACGGTTTATTCCGATGTTCGGAAGCGGCCAGCCGCTTGTCGATATTACCTATGTGGACAATGTGACGGAAGCGCTCATGCGCTGTCTGTACGCCGATCCGATTGTGCTCGGACAGAAATATAATATTACGAATGGCGAGCCTATTCAGCTGTGGGAAGCTATGACTAGGCTGTTTGAATTGCTGAATAAACCGATGCGGACCAAAAAGATTGCTTACCCTGCGGCGTATACTGCGGCCTCCTTGCTGGAGCTGGGGGCGAAGCTGCCGGGGCTCGCCAAAGAACCGCTGCTGACCCGTTATACGGTCGGCATTCTTGCGTTCAGCCAAACGCTTAGCATTGAGAAGGCGCAGCGGGAACTGGGCTATCGGCCACTCGTCAGCGTCGAGGAAGGACTCAGGCGGTTCGCTGCCTGGTGGAAAGAGCAGGAGGAGACGCGATGAAGATTACCTTTCACAATACGGGCTACTGCAAGCAGCTGGAAGCGCTGGCGATTAGCGGGGGGCGCTGGCGGCAGCAAGCCTTTCCGGGCATTTTTGCTATAATGGAACATCCTGTGCTGGGGCCGGTATTATTTGATACCGGCTATTCGCCGCGCTTTCTCGAAGCAACGAAGCGGCTGCCTTATGCGCTTTACCGCTGGACGACGCCCGTTACGCTTGCCGGGGAGCGCTCGGCGGCGGAGCATGTACAGGCGGCAGGCTATTCGCCTCGCGAGGTCAAGCATATTATCGTCTCGCATTTCCATGCCGATCATGTTTGCGGCTTGCGAGATTTTCCCGAGGCGACGTTTATTTGCTCACAGCAGGCGTATGAGGCTGTTCAGCCGCTGAACGGATTTGCAGCGGTGAAAAAAGCTTTTTTGCCGGAGCTGCTGCCGCCTGATTTCGCGAAGCGGACACGCTGGATCGAACAGTCGAACCAGGTGGAGCTGCCAGCGAAATACGCCCCTTTCCACAGCGGGTACGATTTGTTTAATGATGGAAGCGTAACGGCTATCCGTTTGTCTGGCCATGCGGCCGACCAATTCGGACTGCTGCTGCAGGGCGATACGGGGCAGGAACTGCTGCTCGGCGCCGACGCCAGCTGGTCGGAGGCCGCGGTGCGGGATAATCGCCCGCCTCATGCACTAGCCTCCATTGTGTTCGACAACCGGGCGGAGTTTAAGGAGACGTTCGACCGTCTCGTCGAGCTGAAACGCCGAAATCCGGAGCTTCAGCAAATTTTCACGCATTGCGAGGAAACGTGGAAACGCTGCATAGCGTGGCAGGGGGCGGGAGCATGAGAGTATTAAGGCTTCTGCTCTATTATGTGCTGACGCGGCTGCGCGCCCGGCGCTTTCGCAGCCGAAAGGCGCTGGAGGCTTGGCAGCACCGCAAAGTTATGGCACTTGTGAAGCGGGTACGCAAGCAATCGCCCTTTTACCGAAGCTATTATCAAGGGCTGGATGCACAAAATTGGCGCAGCTTTCCAACGATCGATAAAGCGGTGATGATGGCCAATTTTGACCGGCTGAATACGGCGGCTATTACGAAGGAGGAAGCATTCCGAATTGCGATGCGTGCCGAGCGGGAACGGGACTTCTCGGCGCAAATCGGCGATATTGCGGTCGGGCTGTCGTCAGGCACATCAGGCAGCCGCGGCTTGTTTCTAGTTAGTGCCAAGGAACGCGCAGCGTGGGCGGGAACGGTGCTGGCAAAGGCGCTGCCCGCTTCGCTGCTTGTACGGCAGCGGATCGCCTTTTTTCTGCGGGCGGATAGCCATTTATATCAAAGCGTGCGCTCCAAGCGGCTGCAATTCCGTTTTTACGATATGATCCATCCTGTGGAGGACAATGTGCGTTTGTTAAGCGAGCAGCAGCCGACGCTGCTGGTTGCACCGCCGTCGATGCTGCGACTGCTCGCTGAAGCGCAGCTTGCCGGAGAGCTGTCCATTGCGCCAGGAAAAGTGATCTCGGTTGCAGAAGTGCTTGAGCCGCTAGACAAGCGGCTTATTGAGCAGGCTTTCGGCGTACGCGTCGATCAAATTTATCAATGCACAGAAGGCTTCCTCGCTGCAACCTGTTCACAGGGCACATTGCATCTGAACGAGGATATACTCGTCATCGAGAAGGAATATGTGGACGAGGAGCAGCGTATATTTTCGCCGATCATTACGGACTTTTCCCGGGTAACCCAGCCTATCGTGCGATATCGGCTTAATGATTTGCTGACGGAGGCCAAGCAGCCTTGTGCTTGCGGCTCCAGCTTTACGGCAATTGCCTCTATTGAAGGCAGGACGGATGATTTATTTTATGGACGCGATGCGGATACGCAGCGGCTTGTGCCGATTTTCCCCGATTTTATAAGGCGGGCGGTCATGATGTCCTCAGAGCGCATTAAGGAATACAAGGTTGTGCAGCAATCGGATCGGCAGCTGGAAGTAGCCCTGCGTACAGATGGGGCGCCAGATGAGCTGCAGCCGGAGCTTACCGCTGCACTGTCCAAGCTGTTTACTTCACGCGGCTGCATGGCGCCGCTGATTGCCTTTATCCCCTATGAAGCGAATGAGGGGCTGCGCAAGCTGCGGCGGGTGGAGCGGAAGTGGAGCCTTTAGAACGGATGAAGGAAGGAAAGGAGGGGCAGCTTTGCACCTATCAAAGCCGATCGTTAAAGAGCTGAACCTTACAGAAATAACAGAGCAACACGTAACAAAAAAGGAAAAACGAAATAAAGCGGCTGAATATTTGCTTCCTTTGATGCAAAACGGGGTAAATTTATTTATCCGCAACGTGAGCACGGAGCTGCGGCTGCTGCAAGCGGGCCAGACATGGCTGCCAATGACGGTTAATGAGCAGGAATATGACAACTCCTACGTGTGCTCCCCTTATGGAACATATATCAAGTATGCGGAAGAAGAGCTTTATTTACTGGAAAATCCGCTGCTGCGCTTCCTGTGCGGCTCCTTGCTTAAAGCGATTGCCCCGTTGCTGCGCCTAGCTAAAATTGACCGAAACGTTCATGTGAACAACTGGCTGCTTTCAACGAATTTGTATACCGAGATTAGCGCGGATGAGCTGGAGGGGGTTACACAGACTTTAACTGAAAGCTATCCGGAGCATGCGATTATTTATCGTTCGCTTAACAGGCGCACAAATGGGGCTCTGATGGAGCAATTGCTGCGTCAGGGCTATGTGCTTGTACCGAGTAGGCAGGTTTATTTTTTCAATGGAGCCGTTCCGCTATACTTGAAGAAAAAAAATACGAAGTGGGACCGCAAGCTGCTTGCCCAGTCTACGTATCGTATCGTGCCGCATGCTGAGCTCGGCGAACCGGATTATGAGCGCATTGCCGAGCTGTATGACCTGTTGTATGTAGGCAAATATTCGGCGCTCAATCCTAAGTTTACTGCTGAATATATTCGCCACTGCCATCAGAAGGGACTGCTGGAAATGACCGGGCTCTGCGATGAGCAAGGGGTTTTGCAAGGCGTGATGGGCTGCTTTATTCATGGCGAGGTCATATCGGTACCTTTGGTTGGCTACAATACGGCGCTTGCCCAACATAACGGCCTTTACCGGATGCTGATGCACTTGGCGATGCAAGCTGCAGCGGATCGTGGACAGCTGCTGCATCTCAGCTCTGGCGCGGCTGAATTCAAGCGCGTTCGCGGGGCAGAAGCGGAAATGGAATACAGTGCGGTTTACATCATGCATCTATCGGCAGGGAGAAGAGCGGTTTGGCGCGGACTTAGCAAGCTTTTATTGACAGCTGGTGTTCCGCTTATGAGAAAATATAAGCTGTAAGAAGAAATTTTTCGCTGATTGAGGAGATCATACAATAAAATTCAAAAAAGTTTCAAACCTGTAAAGTATAATGGAAGAGTGCGTATAAATACATATTCTTCATTTGAGAGCGCAGGTGTTAGATGGATAACGGCAATCAATTGTTTTTGGGAAAGCAGCTGGCGCAGGATTTGTTTAATCATAACGGGGTGCTTGTTGCTCCTGCCCATACCGTATTGGATCAGGTACAGCTCGACTTGATTTATCGCCATGCGATTGAACTGGAAGAAAGGGATATTAAGCGGGATAAGGGGAAAGCGCAGGCACAGGAAAAAATGGACAGCTGTACGCTGTACATGGCGGAGCTTTTCGAGCAAATTCGTTATGCCAAGCAAGTCCCGGTACTGCATATTCGGGAGAAAATCATTCCATCCATTAATGAGCTGACGGAGCTTCCAGATTTTTACGAATTGCTGGGCGCTTTGCAATCCAAGGATGATTATTCTTACCGCCATAATATAGGGGTAGGCGTATTAGCTACATTAATTGGTAAATGGATGAGTATGGATGAACGCGAGCTCATGCAGCTTACGCTTGCGGCCACTCTCCACGATATTGGCAAAACGAAAATTTCAAATGAAATTTTGAACAAGCCGGCACTGCTTGATACGAAAGAGTTTGACCTGATGAAAAAGCATACGATTTTTGGCTATGAGATGCTCAAAGAGACCGTTGGCATCAATCATGTCCAAGCTTTGGTAGCGCTTCAGCATCATGAACGGCAAGATGGTAGCGGTTACCCGCTCGGCTTGCGCTCTGAGCAAATTGCTCCACTTAGCAAAATCGTAGCGGTAGCTGACGTTTTCCATGCGATGACCTCAGATCGACCTTATCGCAAGTCGCTGCCTTTCTATGAGACCCTTATCCAAATGAACAACAATATTTTTGGTGAGTTTGATCCGCAAATCAGCAAGCTGTTTATGGACAAAATGATGCAGTCGATGCTGGGGCATCAGGTGCTGCTCACCAACAATCAAATCGCCTCCATCGTATTGATCAATCCACAAAATGCACTTAGACCGTTAGTGAAAATGAATGACAACTTTATTGATTTAAGCAGAGATACGAGTTTGCATATTCTCAAAGTTGCGCCTTAAGGCAAGCCGCATGCTATTCCTGTGGAAAACGCCGTCGCAGCAAGGCAGGTAAGGGACATCTTATGACAATAATAAAGATTTTATCCGTTACATTCACATTGTTTTTTTTCAGCAAGCAGCTTATAAATGCTTTGCTTCATATGGATTCATTGCGCTCCGAAGTTAGAAAGAGACTTATATTTGGTGTGGTTTACGGCGTTTGCGGCATCTTGATTATGTTTTTTGGAGTGCCGGTATTCGATCACGGCATCATTGATTTTAGGTATTTCTTTATTATAATCGCTGCGTATTACGGGGGCATGTCTGCGTCTATGCTGGCATCTGCTCTTATTGCAGGGGGACGGGTACTGCTGTTTGGCGGCTTGAATGAGACCTCCATCACCGCTGGGGCTTTCATTCTCTTGCTTGGGGTGTTTTCAGGCATTATTTTTGCATACAAGCGCCTGGGTGGATATTGGGCAAAATGGAGCGTTTCTTTGCTGGTATTAATGGCGTTGCTTTATGGAAATGCTTGTTATACATACGGTATAGAATGGTCCGGCTCGCTTTATACAAATCTGTTCCCGCAGCTGCTTGCCAGTGGTCTTGTCGTCGCTTATTGTGTGCGTTATTTGACGCAGCGCGACGAGCTGTTCCAGCAGAAGGAGCAGGAAGCAACAACGGATTTTCTGACTCAGCTGGCCAATGTAAGAGCATTCGACGCAGCGTTTAACCGTTTGTTTATTCAGGCGGAGAGCGGGAAGGAGCCGCTGGCTCTCCTGTTTCTGGATATTGATTATTTCAAAAAGATTAATGACACCTATGGCCATCCAGCAGGGGATGCCGTTTTGCGCGAGCTTGCTGCTATCGTTAGGAGCACTATTCGGGCAGAAGATGTAGCCTCGCGCTATGGCGGCGAAGAATTTTCAATTTTGCTGCCTAATTGTTCACCATCCGGTGCTTATGCTTTGGCGGAAAATTTACGCAGCACGATTGAGAACTGCCGAATTACCGTTAATAATACGCAAACGGTAGGTGTGACGGTCTCGATTGGCGTTGCCTGCTACCCGGAGGTTGAACAGGAGTTTCTGATTGATTATGCCGATCAGGCCTTGTATCAGGCTAAGCTTTCCGGTAGAAACAAGACCATTTTGTGGCGCTCTTAAAGCCGCAGGGCTTGCTTTTCGTCTTGTATTGTTCTTGCTTCATGGCGCCAGTAATACGTTTTCAGCTCTTAAGGGCCAAACTGGCGCGCAATGCGGCAGCCAATCGTTCGATTCCCGATTCCATTTGCTCTGGCTCCGGCCTGGCATAGCTTAAACGGATGAAGCCTTCCTCCGAGCCATACACGCTGCCAGGAACAAACACGACCCCCCTCTGAATACTTTCTTCCAGCAGGCGATGATCGCTAATGTTCTCCTTAGATTTACACCATAGATTAAACCCTCCTGGGTGCGCTGTAAAAGCAAGGTTCTCCGAAAAATAATGCTCCAGCGCACCAATCATTCGCTGCTGCTTGGCCTCTAGCGCCTTTCGCAACGTTAGCAAATGCAGCGGAAAACCTTCTGAAGCAAGCAGGCGGCCAGCCAGCCACTGAGGTAAAATGCTAAGGCCAAAGTCCATCTGCTGCCTAGCGTCGGCGAGGCGGCTCACGACCGTTTGCGGTGCGACCAGCCAGCCGATTCGCAGGCCCGATGCGGCAATTTTGGATAACGAGCCAATGTAGAGCACGATATCCTCCTGGTCCAGCGCTTTCAGTGAAGGCAAAGCCTGATTGCGAAATGAAGTCAGGCTGAACGGGTCGTCCTCTACAATTGGAATACGCAGCTCGGCAGCTATGGCTAATACACGCTGCCTTTTTTCCATGCTCAGAGAAGTGCCTGTCGGATTTTGATAATTAGGATTGAGAAAAAGCATGCGAATGCGATGCTCACGGTACAATCGCGCAATATCATCCGGATCAATGCCGTCATGATGAACCGGCAGGCGGCAAATACGCAGTCCTGCAGATTGAAACATCGGCAGCGAATAGCAATAGGAGGGATCTTCGATCGCAACGGCATCGCCTGGGGCAAGCAAGCATTGCGTAATTAAATAGAGCGACTGCTGCGAGCCGGAAGTAACGAGAATAGAAGCTTCTGGAGCAGCAATGCCCTGTTTACGTAAAAAAGCGCTCAGCTCCACCCGCAGCTGCGGATTGCCCTGTGGATGATCATAGCCGAGCGGCTCCGTGAAAGGCTGCTCCTGCATAATGGACTGGAGGAGTCCGCTAGGAAACAGCGGCTCCGCCAGCTCGCCGCTCGCCATGTCAATCATTTGGCCGTGGTGGAGCATCGATGAACGAATGCGTCTCATGAATGGTAAATTTGGCAGGAAGCTGCCTCCTTCTGCATATTGCCGCCAGTTCGGCGTATGCGAAGGGGATACCCCCCATTTGTTGCGGCTCACGGTTGTGCCGCTCCCCACTTTGCTTTCCACTAAGCCGGATGAGCGCAGCTCGGCATAAGCCTGTACAATGGTGCTGCGATTCACTCCCAATTGCTCTGCCAGTCTTCGCTCGGAGGGAAGCGGGCTGCCTGGAGGGTATTCGCCCGAAGCAATGCTGCGTTCCAGCAGCTCGGCAATTTGCAAGTAAACAGGCGTTTTTAAATGTCGATCCAGCTTCCACGTCATGCCGTACACCCCGTTCATTGTCGATTTGTCTGATTTGGATTTGTCCATTCATTATAGTACAACTTAGTCAGCCCTTCACCGACCAATTGGATCAGAATGCTCCCAGCCATTAGGCAGACAAGCTATTTGAATGGACGTTTGCGAATTGGATGGTCATTTTAGTCGATAAATGGATGGTTACATGATCAGCCAATCCATTTATGATTAAAAATAAGAGAGATGGATGGCCATGAAGAGGCAGTTATCTCAGGGCAGGGGGATGAACGCATGGAACAGCAAAAGGTGAAAGTTGGCGTAGTACAGGCTGCGCCTAGTTTATTGGATAAGCAGTCGGCGTTCAAGCAAATCGCCGCCTATGCTGGCGAGGCACGCAGGCAGGGAGTCGAGCTGCTGGTGTTTCCCGAAGTATTTGTATCCGGCTATCCGCGTGGCATGACGTTTGGGAATCGCATTGGAAGCCGGACAGCGGAGGGACGGGAAGACTTTCGCCGTTATTCGGAAGGTGCAATGACGATTCCAGGCGAGGATACCGAGCTGTTAGGATCGATTGCCGCAGAACATGGCTTATATCTAATCGTTGGTGCGCTAGAGCGTGATCAGGAATTCAGCGGAGCTACCTTGTACAATTCAATCGTCTATATGGGCCCGGATGGCAGGCTTCTTGGAAAACATAGGAAGCTTATTCCTACAGCTGCAGAGCGTCTGCTCTGGGGGCAAGGAGACGGCAGCACGCTAACGGTTATCCAAACTCCTTTTGGACGAATAGGCGGCTTGATTTGCTGGGAAAACTATATGCCGCTGGCCCGGACCGCCATGTATGCGAAAGGAATAGACATTTTGATAACGCCTACTGCGGATGCCCGCGATACTTGGCAATCGACGATTCGGCATATTGCCTGCGAAGGCCGCTGCTACGTGCTGTCGAGCAATCAGTTTGCAACGAAGTCCTTATATCCGAAGGATTTGGCAAGTTTTGCGGAGCTGGAGCAGATGGATGAGGTGCTGAGCAGGGGCGGCAGTGCTATTGTTGGGCCGCTAGGGGAATATAGAGTAGAGCCTGTTTATGGACGGGAGGCGCTGCTCGTGGCGGAGCTTGATATGTTGCAAATCGCCGAAAGCCGATTTGACTTTGATGTGGTCGGGCATTATAGCCGGCCGGATGTGTTTCAACTGCATGTTAATGAATCCACGCAGTCGAATGTATTTTTTAAGAGCAGCTTGTAAAGGGAAAGAGCGGCTGTGCAGCAGAAGGGGGCAGAAGAATGGATGTACCGATTGGTGTATGGATTGCAGCGATTGTCATCGTTGGTGTTTTAGCATGGATCACTTTTTGGATTACGAACAAGGCTTATTCTAGAAAATGGGATGAGCATGACGAAGATAAGCTGAAAAATTAAATGACTGCTGCGAAAGTTAGGGCAGATTAGAGGTTTCTGGATTTCAAATTTCCCGAGCGCCTTGTCAGGTTGTAATTAGCCTGGCAAGGCGTTCTTTTGCATTTATGTAAAAGCTCTTCCCAATGAGCGGGTTTTCAGTTAATATGAGAATATATGTTCGATATTGGGGGCGAATTGGTGAATCAGGAGTCATACATTAAGGAGATCATCCAAGGGGATGACTGGATGATGGACATATTGCATACGGTGAGGGGCCTCGATTTGCCTGACTGGTGGGTGTGTGCCGGGTTTGTGCGTTCTAAATTATGGGATGTGCTGCACGATTTTAAGCAGCGGACGCCGCTTGCGGATGTGGATGTTATTTATTTTGATGCCGCTTATCCGAGTGAGCACATCGAGAAGCAGCTGGAACAGCAACTGCGGGGCCTGAGGCCGGAAATCCCTTGGTCTGTGAAAAACCAGGCGAGAATGCATGTCGTCAGCGGCTTGCCGCCGTATTCCTGCTCGGTAGATGCGATTTCCAAATTTCCTGAAACGGCGACTTCGCTTGGCGTGGCACTGGATTCAAGCGACCAGCTTCAGCTAGCCGCTCCATGGGGAGTAGCAGACGTCCTTCAAGCTGTGCTTAGGCCTACAGCGTGTTATGAACAGGGGACGGATAACCACTACGTATATGAACAAAGAATCATTAAGAAAAATTGGCATGCGACATGGCAAAAGGTTCATAAAGCAGAGCAGCAGGAGTGATGACAACATCATATCTTAACAAAAATTAGTGCTGAAATTACGAGTTTGCGCATTGACAGCCTACCTATTTTCACGTTTAATTAAATAGACCGTTCTCTATAATTAAGGTGGTGAAAAGGTGGCGTCAAAGCCGAATGCCCGCCAGCAGATCATAGATACAGCAATGAAGCTGTTTTGTATGCAAGGGTATCATGCAACGGGGTTAAATCAAATTATTAAGGAAAGTTCCTGTCCGAAGGGGTCGTTGTACTACTATTTCCCTGAAGGCAAGGAGGAACTGGCAGTTGAATGTATTTCGACGATTAAGGAGTATGTTCTGGAAAAATGGCGAATGAAGTTTGAGCAGGCTTCTAATCCTGTAGCGGCCATTCAGGCCCATATTTCCGACATGATTCAAGATGGGAAGCAATCGCAGTTTAAAGGATTTATGCCATTCAGCTTTTGGATGGCCGCTGAGACATGCCTGATTAGCGAAAGACTGAGATCAGCTTGCCAGATTGTTTTTATTGAATGGCAGCAGTATATTGCCCAGCAGCTCGTTAACAATGGAGCGAATGACAGCAGCGCCGATGAAACGAGCAACGTTATTCTTTCCTTAATGGAAGGTGCGCTCATTTTGGCCATCACTCATGGGGATGAGAAGCCGCTCGTCAACATTTCGCGTCTCGTGCCGTCAATTGTTCACGGTGGCTCAGCAAGCTAGAACAACAGGCTACAACAAAATGAATTTTTAATTCGCAGGAGGACGACATAAGTGCAAGCAACGATGCAAGAGACTTCAGCTTCACCCAATAAGTCTTACAAAGTAATGCCGATTATGATTTCGCTATTGCTTAGTGGATTTATCGGTTTTTTTAGTGAAACAGCTCTAAATGTAGCATTGACTGATCTAATGAGAGATTTGAGCGTTAACGAGGCAACTGTGCAATGGCTTACGACTATATTTTTACTGACGCTAGGTGTACTGGTGCCGGTATCTGGCATGCTGCTGCAATGGTTTACCACACGGCAATTGTTTGTATGGTCGTTGATTTTTTCTATCATAGGCACATTTGTAGCGGCTATTGCACCGAACTTTGAAACGCTGCTTATTGCGCGTGTGCTTCAAGCATCGGGCACAGGGCTGCTGCTGCCGCTATTATTTAATACGATTCTCGTCATTATCCCGATTGAGAAGCGTGGCGCAGCGATGGGTATTATAGGACTAATTATGATGTTCGCACCAGCAACGGGTCCCACTTTTGCCGGCATACTGATTGCGAACCTAAGCTGGCACTGGATTTTCTGGGTGTCCTTGCCGTTTTTGATTATTTCGTTATTTGTAGGGCTTGTCTATTTGCAAAATGTTTCCACCTTGACTAGGCCGCGTATCGATATATTGTCGATTTGCTTGTCTACCCTCGGCTTTGGCGGAGTCGTATACGGCTTTAGCAGCGCGGGAGAAGGGGAGCATGGCTGGAGCAGCGCGAAAGTAATTGTGGCGATGATCGTTGGTATTGTTGCTCTCATTTTATTTGTTATCCGCCAGCTTAAGATGAAAGAGCCAATGATTAATCTGACGACGTTCAAATACCCGATGTTTACAATCGGCTTGATTATGGTGTTTATTTGCATGATGGTTATTTTGTCTTCCATGCTGATATTGCCTATGTATTTGCAGCGCGGCCTAATGATGAGCCCATTAACCGTGGGGCTGCTTCTTCTTCCAGGAGGGCTGATTAACGGCTTCCTATCTCCTGTAATGGGAGGACTGTTTGATAAATATGGACCAAAATGGCTCGTTCTCCCAGGCCTGCTGGTCGTTTCTGTTGTACTGTGGTTTTTCTCTGATATCTCTACCGCGTCAACGACTGCATTGATCATCGTGCTTCATTCCCTGCTAATGATTGGGATTTCGATGATTATGATGCCTGCGCAAACGAATGGCTTGAATCAGCTGCCGCCTGAGCTGTATCCGCATGGAACAGCAATTATGAACACGTTGCAGCAGGTTGCGGGTGCCATTGGAACCGCGCTGGCAGTGAGTATTATGACCGCTGGAATGGATGATTTCCTTAAGACAGCAGAAGGGAATCCAGAATCGCCAGCCAACTTGATTAGCGGTTTGACCGCAGGTGTGCAAAATGCTTTTGTGTTTGCAATGGTGCTTGCCCTTGTTGGCCTAGTAGTTGCTTTCTTCATTCAGCGAGTGAAGGTAACGGCAGCAGGCAAACAGGGAGCTTAATATTGGCGCTAAATAGAAGTGCCAATTGTTTTTTGAAAGTTTTTTAAAAAATGCTTGCGTGATGCGATGTTTTCTGATATAGTATGTTTATTCGCTGTTAGCGAACATCGCGCGCGTGTGGCGGAATTGGCAGACGCACTAGACTTAGGATCTAGCGTTTCACGACGTGGGGGTTCAAGTCCCTCCACGCGCATTATGAATTTGAAGAGTAAGGACTGTTTCCAGTAGTGTTTAACTACTGAGAACCAGTCCTTTTCTTTTATGTTTTTTTATTTAACCTAGATCTGGTACAATGTCAGACGGCGAGATGGTTATAGGAATATAATAACGAATGGTGCTTGGCAGCTGACTCACTTAATCGATATCAGAAGTTATCTTTTGATGTCCTCTGTATACCGAACAATCTAGACTGTAGCCTGAGTAAGATGGGGGGGATTAAGCGATCCGTCCCTTTTTTGCTCTATTTGCTGCAATGGCTGTCATCCATTACATAACATGTCCCATTTTGCTATAATGGGACGATACTTGATAGCAGAAAGGAAGCGTTGGGCTTGAAGCAGGTCACCATATATGATATTGCCAAAGAGGCCAAAGTATCGGTTGCCACCGTATCCAGGGTATTGAACGATACCGCCCCGGTAAAGGGATCTACTCGAGCCAAGATTGAAGAACTTATTCAAAAATACAATTTTCAGCCTAACGCAATGGCCAGAAGCTTACTAAAAAAAGAAACCGGCATCATTGGTGTTATTGTTCCTGATCTGACCAATCCCTTTTTCCCGGAAGTGTTCGCTGGAGCGGAGGAAGAGGCGCAGCAGTCGGGACATACATTTCTGCTTAGCAATTCTATCGGAGATTACGCTAAGGAATCGGAATATCTCAGCATTATGCGGGAGAAACGCGTGGATGGTGTTATTTTTTTAGGGGGAAGGATTAATTTAAAGAACTGCGATGAGCATTTGGTGCAGGAACTCGTACAGCATGCAAGTGTCATTCCGACTGTGCTCGTTAACGGCGGGCTGCGCAATACGAACTTGATCAGAGTTGCTACGGACGAATCGGTGGGCACTGCTCTGGCAGTCCGGCACTTGATTGAGCTGGGCCATACCGAAATCGGCTTCATTGGCGGGGAAAGCCATATGACCACAACCTCAATTAAGCTGCGGGCCTTCCGAAAGACGATGAAGGATGAGGGACTGGAAATTCGGGACAATTGGCTGCTGCCGGACAGCTTTTCCATCGATTCGGGCAAGCGCCAAATGCTGAAGCTGCTCGAAATGGAAGAGAGGCCAACCGCTGTTTTCTGCGTCAACGATTATACCGCGATCGGGGCAATCAAGGCGGCGACGGAGGCTGGACTGACGATTCCAACTGACATGTCCATTGTCGGATTTGATGATATTCCTCTGGCCCATCATTTTATCCCTGAGTTGACTACCGTTTCCCAGCAGGCGCACGAGCTAGGGCGGATGGCGGTTCAAGTGCTTAAAGCGATCATGAAGAAAGAAAAGGTCAAGCAGCTTACTTCTTTGGCCCCACAGCTTATTGTTCGGCAAAGTACGGGAGCGCGGAGTGGCCAAAAGAAGGTCAGCTCCAATTAAAAGCCTGTTTGTGGGGATCATTCCGCGCATGATGCAAGAACGTCCTGAAGGAGCAGCAAGCCAGAAACATCTGGCTTGCTGCTCTTTTTTTAGGCCTAATGAAATGTGCAGGCAGCGATTATTTTCATCAATCCATATGTGGAAAATATAAACTTTAATGTTGACCATAGTAAGCAAGCGAGCTATACTGAAATGGGTTTCATGAAAGCCTTTACATTCAATGAAATCGCGATGAGCAAGTGCAGTATTCAATTAACCATCCATTAAGGGGAGCGTGCTGAACAGTGAAACAGATGAACAAGATGAAATCGATGTTGCTTATTTTATTAACGGCTGTATTGATGATTTTGTCTGCTTGCAGTGGCAACAATGCGGGAAATGCAATAGCTACCCAATCGCCTGCCGCAACCGCAACTGCAACTGCTGCGGAGGAAACGCCTGCTCCTACTCAGGAGCCTGAACCTCCAGCCGCTGATTTGGGTGGCAGAGAAATTCGCATCTCGCATTGGTGGGATGCTTCCCCTGACGGAGATTCCGAAGCGGACGAATTGGCACGTGAAAGAATCAAAAAAGTGGAAGAAAAATATAACGTAAAAATCAAATACTTGAATACGGAATATTGGTCGACTACAGAGAAGCTGTCCTCCTCTGTCATGTCCAACGATCCTTTCGCTGAAATCGTCCGACTGCCTGACGGCTTCATATGGGGCCTTATGCAAGGGGGATTTTTGACACCATTGGAAGATCACCTTAAAGACACGCGGATTGCACCGGATGTTGTTGAATCGATGCGCTTTGGCGGCGACCATGTATTTGGATTGGAAAGCTGGTATAACCCGAATGACACCGGGATGTTCTATAACAAAAGGATTTTCAAGGAAGCAGGCTTAAAAGATCCGCAGCAGCTAATGGTTGAGGACAACTGGAATTGGACGTCGATGCTCGATGCCGCGAAGAAACTGACCGTAGACAATAATGGTGACGGAAAAGCTGACCAATACGGCCTTGCTGGTGCGCATTATGTTTTCTCGGAGCTGCTGATCGCCAGCAACGGCGGCATTATATACGACGAGGCGAACAAAAAAGTAGCTTTTGATTCACCCGCTTCTATGGAAGCGCTTAACTTTCTTTATAGCCTGTATAACGAGCATAAAGTTGTGAAGAAAAATGAAGGAAACGACTGGGAGGATCCGGCGAAATATTTTGCGGAAGGCACGATTGCCATGTATCCGGGCGGCTTGTGGGAAATCGAGGGGCGCCTTCAGGACAAGATGAAGGATGAGTGGGGATACGTTTACCTTCCTAAGGGACCACAGGCGGACACCTATTTTGATCCGCTTGGTCAAACGGCGGCTTACGTAATCCCTAAAGGAGTCAAGGATCCGGATGTCATCGTGAAAATCTGGGAAGAGCTTCAGGATTTCGATAACTGGCAGGAAAATCGCAGGCTGTGGCAGGAAAATGTGCTGCCGGATGAAAGCTCCATCGCTAATGCCATGAATGACGCTGGAAAAGTACAGCGTGTGTTCGGCGGACGCTTCGGCGGTCTCGGCATTAAGGATCAGCTCGACTCCGTGACCGGCAAATTCGTCAAGGGCGAAATTACGCCGTCAACGGGCGTCGCCCAGGTAATTGGGCCTGCGCAAGCGGCTGCTGAAAAAGTGCTGAGAGGCGAGCAGGACAAGAAAGAGTAGATTCCGAAAGCTTTGCCCATAAAAAAGCGGCCTGCCCGTCTTTCTGATTAGGGAAAACCGGGCGGTTGCCGTAATACAAAATTTCGCCAGTTTATAAAAGGGGGGAATTAGGTGGAAATCGTATTTTCCAGAAAAACGGCCGCTAGGATCATGGTTATCGCTATGCTGGTTTCGATATTGGTTTTCCCTATATCTCAGTCCGGCGCAGCCAGTATTCAAGCCGACTCGACTACAGAAGCCGATTCAAGCAGCGACCAGAGCTTTTTGACAAACGAATCAGAAAACAGCTATGGCCATTACCTGCAGCGCTACAAGGATGAAGAACGGCCTCGGGAGGAAATGGTCATACGAGGGGCGGACTACACAAGCGCAAGCGAAATGGAACCCGAAATCATTCATGAGCTCGGCGGCGTATCGGGCGATTTTGTCAAGACGGGGGAAAGCGGCTCTATGGAGTGGGAGCTTGAGGTGCCGAAATCCGGCTTGTATCATATCGCCATCCGCTATTTTCCAATCGAAGGAAAAAGCTCGGCAATCGAGCGGGAGCTGTTGATCGACGGAGTGCTGCCGTTCGCCAGCGCCAGAAATTTGACCTTTCAGCGCATATGGAAAAATGAAAGTGATCAGATTTTGCAGGATAACCGGGAAAATGAGCTGCGGCCGCGTCAGGTAGAATGGCCGATGTGGCAGGAGTCGCTGCTTCGAGATACAGAGGGCTACTATGAGGAGCCGTACGTCTTTTATTTTTCGGCTGGCCAGCACACGTTGACGCTAGTATCTTCCAGAGAGCCGATGGCGATCGACTATTTGAAAGTGCATCGATATGATGAGCCTTCGACTTACGAAGAGGTAGAGTCGGACTACAAGTCAAAGGGCTATGCGGAGACCAGCGGACATTTGATTAAGGTTCAAGGCGAATATGCCGCTTATAAATCGTCTCCGACCTTATATCCGATTTCCGACCGTTCCAGCCCGTCTACCGAGCCTTATGACGTATCGAAGATTAAGATGAATACGATTGGCGGCAACAACTGGCGGGTGCCGGGCCAATGGATCGCATGGGACATTGAAGCGCCAGAGGACGGACTATACCGAATTGCGATCAAGAACAGGCAAGAATTGCTGCGGGGCATTTATTCCACACGCTCGCTATGGATTGACGGGGTCATCCCGTTTCAAGAAATGACGCAAATTCCGTTTTATTATGACTCGGACTGGCAGATGAATGTGCTAGGCAGCGAGGAAAAGCCCTATTTATTTTATATGACGAAAGGGAAGCATGAGCTGAAGCTGGAGGTGAGCTTAGGAGCAATGGCTCCTTTGATTCGCCAAGTAGAAGCAAGCTTGCTCGACATCAATGCCATGTATCGCAAAATCTTGATGATTACCGGCAATGTACCCGATCCTTATAGGGATTATCAATTAGATAAACAAATACCCGACATGGTCGGCATATTTCAGGAGCAAAGCGACATTCTATATGGCGTGTCGAAGGAGCTAGTGCGCCTGACAGGCGAGAAAAGCGACAAGACGGCCATATTGGATAAAACCGCCTATCAATTAGCAGATCTGGCCAAAAAACCGGAAACGGTCCAGAAGCGGCTGTCTCAATTCAAAATTAATGTTGGCAGCGTCGGAGCTTGGATCCTGCAAGTGAGAGAGCAGCCGCTCGAAATCGATTACCTCGCTTTGGCTTCGTCTGATGTAGAGCTGTCCGAAGCGGATGCTTCAGCTTCTAAAAAAATCGTTCATGAGGTATCTTCCTTCTTTCATTCCTTCTTTGAAGATTACGATACGATCGGAAATATGGCGCAAGATGAGCAATCCATAACGGTATGGATCGGAACCGGCCGCGATCAGGCTCAAGTGCTGAAAGCGATGATTGACGATACTTTTACGCCGCTTACCGGTGTTGGAGTCAACCTTAAGCTTGTCAATCAGGATGTGCTGCTGCGTGCGTCTCTGGCAGGTGAGGGACCCGATGTAGCCATGCAGGTCGGCAACGATGTGCCGGTTAATTTCGGCATGCGGAATGCAGCGGAGGATTTGTCGCAATTCCCGGGCTATGAGACGGTCGTGCAGCAGTTCAGGGACAGCGCGATTGTTCCTTACCGATTTGAGGATAAGGTGTTTGCTCTGCCTGAGCAGCAAATTTTCAATATGCTCTTTTATCGGAAGGATATATTGGAGGAGCTGAAGCTTGAGCCGCCGCAAACATGGGATGATGTCTACGCGATGATCCCTGTTCTGCAAAAGCATCATATGGATTTCGCGCTTCCGATTGCCCAGACGACGGGTGTTCCTGTACTGGAGGCGAACCGGGCGTTTGCCATGCTTTTATACCAGATGGACGGCTCCTTCTATTTGAACAACGGGGCCAAAAGCGGATTGGATACAGAGATCGGACTAGATGCATTCAAAAAATGGACCGACTTCTATACGAGCTACAAGCTGCCGCTCATTTTCGATTTTCCGATGCGCTTTCGGACGGGCGAAATGCCGGTCGGCATACAGGATTACACCTTTTACAATTATTTGAGCGTATCCGCGCCAGAAATTAAAGGCTTGTGGGAGTTCGTTCCAGTTCCAGGCACCGTGCAGCAGGACGGTTCCATTCGCCGGGATGTGGCTAGCGGCGGGACAGCCGCGATTATGCTCAAGCAGGCTAAAAACAAGGACGCAGCTTGGGAGTTTATGAAATGGTGGGTCGGGAAGGATGCCCAGGTTCGCTTCGGCAGAGAGATGGAGGGATTGATGGGCGCTGCAGCGCGTTATCCGACCGCCAATATCGAAGCGCTCAAGGAACTGCCATGGCCGGCGCGCAATTATCGCAGCCTGGAAGAACAATGGAAATGGGTACAGGGCGTGCCGGAGGTGCCGGGAGGCTATTTTACAGGAAGGCATTTGGACAATGCTTTGCGGGAAGTGATTAACAACGGAACGAATACAGCCGACTCCTTATACGATTATGTCCAAGAAATCGACTATGAAATTGCGCAAAAAAGAGGCGAGTTTAATTTGGAATGAGGGGACTTAAGGAGGGACTCTTTTGCAGAAAACGAAAATCGCGGCTGAGATCATGCTCCAGCCGAAGGGGCGCCCTGCTGGGCCACAGAGGAAATGGGAGCTGTTCATTAAGGATATGAAGCGGGATAAGCATTTGTTTGTCCTGCTGGCTCCTTATATGGTGTTGTTTCTGTTATTTACGGTGCTGCCGGTCATCATTTCCATCTTTTTCAGCTTTACGCATTTTAATATGCTCGAATTTCCGCGCTGGGTCGGATGGGAGAACTATTCCAAGCTGCTTTGGAACGACGATGTGTTTCTCATTGGACTTAAAAATACGCTTATTTTTGCGGTCATAACTGGCCCGGTCAGCTATATCGCTTGTTTCGTATTCGCATGGCTTATTAATGAGCTTAACCCAAAAATCAGGGCATTTATGACGCTCGTGTTTTTTGCGCCGTCGATTTCGGGCAACGTCTTCTTTATTTGGCAAATTATTTTTTCAAGCGATTCGTATGGCATTATGAACGGCTTTCTGATGAAGATCGGGTTTATTTACGAGCCAATTCAATGGCTGCAGAATCCTGACTATATGCTCACGATTATTATTATCGTCCAGCTGTGGCTCAGCCTCGGGACCAGCTTTCTGGCATTCATTGCCGGCTTGCAGACGGTTGACCGCACATTGTACGAGGCAGGAGCGGTGGATGGCGTGAAAAATCGCTGGCAGGAGCTTTGGTTTATTACCCTTCCTTCAATGAGGCCGCAGCTGATGTTTGGCGCCGTCATCCAGATTACGTCCTCCCTTGCAGTAGCAGACGTCGCGATGGCTTTGGCTGGCTTTCCGAGCGTGCAATATGGAGCGCATACGGTCGTTACCCATTTGGTCGATTACGGTACGATTCGTTTCGAAATGGGCTATGCGTCTGCAATCGCAACGGTATTGTTTATGCTGATGCTGGGCACCAATCTGGCCGTTCAAAAGTTGCTGAAGAGGGTGGGGGAATAGGCGAGATGAAGCTGGCCATGCGTCTGAAAAAAAGAGTGAACCGGTCCTGGCAGGTGGATATTATGCTGCTTCTTGTACTGGGCTTGTTTGGTTCCTTTATGGCAGTTCCGTTGATCTATGTCATGAATAATGCCTTTAAGCCGCTTGATGAGCTGTTTATATTCCCGCCTACGCTGTTCGTAAGGAATGCAACGCTTGAAAATTTCGCGGATTTGTTTCAAGTCATGAAAAATTCATGGGTTCCATTTTCCAGATATATTTTCAATACCTTTTTTATTACGGCAGCTGGAACGGCAGGACATATTTTGCTAGCATCGGCGGCGGCTTACCCGCTAGCCAAGCATAAGTTTCGCGGACATAAAGTGCTGTTTACGGTTATTGTCCTTTCGCTGATGTTTTCCCCGCATGTGACGGCGATTCCAAATTATATGATCATGTCCGTGCTGGGATGGATGGATTCGTACCAAGCTGTAATCATTCCGGCGTTTGCTTATCCGCTTGGCCTGTATTTAATGAAACAATTCATGGAGCAAATACCGGATGCTTTGCTGGAAGCTGCTAAGATCGACGGCGCCAGCGAATACCGGATATTTTGGCAAGTCGTTATGCCGCTCGTCAAGCCTGCCTGGCTGACGCTGCTAATTCTGATGATGCAAATGCTTTGGGGAACGGATGGAGGCAGCTTCATTTACAGCGAACAACTCAAGACGATGCATTATGCGATGGGGCAAATCATTCAAGGCGGTATTGCCCGTGCAGGGGTGGGCGCCGCAGTGGCGGTTATTATGATGACCGTGCCGATCGTGACATTTGTTTTTTCACAAAGCAATGTCATTCAGACAATGGCTTCGTCTGGGATGAAGGACTAAAGCGATGGGGGCGTATGGATTGAAAATAAAGCGAGCGATACTGTTTATGGCTGCTGTGTTCATCTTCGCCGGCTTAAGTCCGAAGCTGGCCCACGCGTCGCCGTATGAGGGGTATACCTATTCCTATTGGGGGGAGACCGTTCATTCGCCAATCGCGTATCTTCCTTCCAAGACGATAACGGGACAAGAAATAGGAATAGGGCCATGGAGCTCTCCAGTTGATATGTTTGTAGCGCCTGACGGCCATTTGTACGTTCTGGATTCAGGAAACGGGCGAATTGTCGTGCTTGACAGCGAGTGGAAGGCAGTCCGTCAAATTAAGGGCTTCCAGAACAACGGCAAGCAGGACGGTTTCAATAATCCGGAAGGTATCTTCGTTACGGAGGCTGGTCATATCTATGTGGCGGATACCGAAAATAGGCGCGTGGTCGAGCTGGACGGCAGCGGAGCATTCGTCAGAGAAATTTCCGCTCCGAAGTCGGAGGTCATCAGCAGCAATTTCGAATACTTCCCGCGAAAGGTCATCGTGGATAAAGCCGGCCGTATTTACGTTGTCGCCAGAGGCGTCTTCGATGGCATTATAGAATTCGACAGCGAGGGCGGCTTTACTGGATTTATGGGGACGAACCGCGTGCAGTTTGATCCTGTGGATTTGTTCTGGAAGACGGTATCGACAAAAGAGCAGCGGGAAAAGCTGATCCGATTTGTCCCCATTGAATTTAACAATGTAGATGTTGATCTGGACGGATTTATCTTTACGACTACAGCTGACAAGCAGACTTCAGCTCCCGTCAAAAGGCTGAATCCATCCGGCATTGATGTTATTCGCATAAATGGGAATATAGGTCCCGTAGGCGATTTGAGCACAATGCGCTCGGCCTTCATTGACATCGATGTAAGCGGCAATGGCGTTTACCGGACGCTTGATTCGACCCGGGGACGCATTTTTACTTATAACGAAGACGGCAATCTATTATACGTATTTGGCCAGCTGGGCAATCAGCAGGGCACGTTTAAAAATCCGGTTGCGGTTGAAAGCTCCGGCAATCGGGTCTTTGTTCTGGACCGCGATCAGGGGAGAATTACCGAGTTTGTTGCGACCAAATTCGGAAGCCTCGTTAACGAGGCGAATGGATTATACAGCATAGGGAAACACGATGATGCTGCAAAGCTATGGAGGGAAGTGCTCCGGCTTGATGCGAATTATGAAATGGCCTATATCGGCATTGGAAAGTCGATGCTGCGCCAAGGCGAATATAAGCAAGCTATGACTTTTCTGAAGCTGGGCAACGACAGGGAATATTATTCCAAAGCCTTAACGAAATATCGCAGGGAATATATGCGTGAGCACTTTGGGATCTTTATGACGGTTCTGATCCCGCTGATTCTGGTCGTTATCGCCGTTCGCCGAAGCATGAGGCTAAGAAAGGGGGAGCTGAAACAGGATGCGGTTTCTCAAGGAGGCTAGGTACTCGCTGCACGTTGCATTCCATCCCTTTGACGGGTTTTGGGACCTAAAATACGAGAATAAAGGAAAGCTCCGGATCGCGCTTGTCATTTTGCTCGCCGTGACGGTTACGATGATCCTGAAGCGGCAGTATGCTGGCTATGTCGTCAACTATAATCATCCGCTTGAATTAAACAGCATTGATGAATTGAAGTACATCATTCTGCCTTTCCTCCTGTGGTGTGTCGCGAACTGGTCGCTCACTACGCTGATGGACGGAGAAGGGAAATTTGCAGAGATTGTCATCGCTACGGGTTATGCGATGCTTCCTTTGATTTTGATCTATTTGCCCAATATGCTGCTCAGCAATGTGATTACGCTGCGCGAGGCCTCTTTCTATTATTTGCTGGAATCTGCGGCAGCGATATGGTTTGTTTGGCTGCTGTTTATTGGAACGATGACGATTCATCAATATACGGTTACGAAGACGATCATGACGATGCTGTTAACGGTTGTAGTGATGGGCGTCATTATTTTTCTAGGGCTGCTCTTCTTCAGCCTGATCCAGCAAATCGTTAGTTTTGTGTACACGATTTACCAGGAACTTTCATTGCGAGCATAAGAAAGGGGGCCAAGCGGTGAAGCGGAAGCTTGCGATCATCATGACGGCAGCCATTACTGGCTGCTTGCTTATATCTCAAGGCACCAATTTCGCGGAATATGCATCCGAGGTCGTAGCTGAGCCTGTTTCTGCATCCGGTTTAGCATCTGTATCCGCGTCGAAATCTGCGGAAGAGGAAGTGTTGGAGCCTGCGCCAAGCAACGGGCAAAATAGCGGGCTTGCGCCTTCAATCAGCCTTTCCGGCAAGGTGCCTGCTTTGTCCGATGGTATGGAAATGGCGGCTGAAAATGAATTTTTATCGTTGTACGTCAACCCTGAAACGACGGAAATTGCGGTTCGGGACAAGCGAAGCCAGGTGGTCTGGTATTCCAATCCGCAAAATCGCGAAGATGATTCGGTCGCAACCGGCTATAACAAGACGAAGCTGAACGTGCAGGTCGAGATCGCTTATTTTGACAGCGCGGGAAATGCCTTGAAGTATGACAATTACACCCATAGCGTTCAGAACGGCCAATATGCCATAGAGAAGGCAAATGGCGGACTTGACATCGTCTATACGCTAGGGGAGGTCAAAAGCGACATCGATGAGATCCCTAAATATATTAGCGCGGACCGATTTCAAACCGTCATTCTGGATAAAATCGAACAGCCGGTGGACAAAAGAGAAGTTGAAAAGCGTTTTAAATTTGATGAGAAAAACCAGCGTTATGAAAGAAGGGACTCCTCCTTTAAAGGAATCGGATTATCAAAGGTTACCGAAATCTTCAATCGGATCGGCTATGACGAGGAGCAGAAAGCAATTGATAAGGCGGCGTATGGCGAAGCGTCCACTGGCAGCGCCAATGTTCGGATTCCTTTGCATTATCGGCTTGATGGCGAGCATCTGTTGGTGACAGTTGCGGCCAGCGAGATCGAATATCCAGCTGCGATGAAAATTCAAACCCTTTCCCTGCTTCCGTTTTTTGGCGCAAGTGGACGCGAGGATGAAGGCTATACGTTCGTGCCGGATGGATCGGGTTCGCTGATCCGTTTCAACAATGGCAAAACCTACGACGCGCCGTTTCGGACGGCCCTTTACGGTTCCGACGCGTCCATTAGCCAGCTCATCAAAATTCAGCAAGAGGAAGCTGCGCGCTTGCCTGTATTCGGCATGAAATATGAGAACCGGGCATTTGTCGCAATTATTGAAAAGGGTGATGCGGTCGCCGCGGTTGAAGCGGACGTAAGCGGCAGGCTGAACGATTATAATACCGTTTTTTCCAGCTTTACACTGACTCATTTGGAGGAGGTTACCTTGACGAACGGGTGGCGCTCCAGTACGGTCAAAAAGTTTCAAGCGGAGCCTTTTGAAGGGGAGATTACGGTTCGTTACGGCTTTCTCGGCACGGGGGAAGCCAGCTATTCAGGCATGGCGGCTCATTACCGCAATTATTTGATCAAGCAAACAGGCCTAACGAGGCTGCTGGATGAAGGGGAAGTTCCGTTCTATGTCGAGCTAATTGGTGGCATACCGAAAAAGAAATTTTTCTTGGGCATTCCTTATAAAGCCTATGAGCCGCTTACGACCTTCAATCAGGCGGAGTCTATTTTGGGACAAATGCTGGATAGGGGAATCGGCGGCATCAAGCTGCGTTATACGGGTTGGTTTAACGAGGGTCTAAACCATAACCTTCCCAAGTCGATTGCCGTTGACAAGAAGCTCGGTGGAAGTGAAGGATTAAACGAGCTTAAGGCATATGCCGATGCGAACGGTATATCGCTGCTTCCTGATGCCGCTTTTCTTGAGGCTGCTCCGCAAGCGGATGGTTTCAAAAAGTCGAGCGAAGCTTCTCGATTTATTACGGGCAGGCTGGCGGAAATTTATCCTTACAGCGTGGCCAGCTTCAGTCAAGAGGATGAACGCGAGCCTGGTTATGTAGTCAGTCCGAAGTCGCTGCCGAAAATCACAGCTGGATTTATGGACGATTACGGGAAGCTGCAGCTGTCCGGACTGTCGCTGCGCGATCTTGGCAGCGAGCTGAACTCCGATTTCAACCGTTCTGAGGTCATCAATCGCGAGGAAGCGAAAGAGATCGTAAAACAACAGCTGAAGAAAATAAGCGGCTCCGTCAAGGAACTGCTGATGGAGGGCGGAAATGCCTATTCGGTCCCCTATGCGCGGCATATTGTGGACGCCCCGATAACAAGCAGCGGCTATAATATTACCGATGAGAGCGTTCCATTTTTTCAACTGGTTTATCACGGTTACGTTCATACAGCTGGAAGCGCTTGGAACATGGCGGATGATCAAGATTCTTCCTACAATTTTCTAAAAGCGCTCGAAACGGGCTCCTCTTTGCATTACACGTGGTTTTTTGCTGACTCATCCGCGATCAAAATGACGGAGTTCGACCATTTGTATTCGGCCGATTATCGGGGCTGGATCGACGAAGCGGCGCAGAGGTATGAAGAACTTAACGACGTTCTCCATGATGTGCAATCCCAGGCGATTATTGATCATCGGGCACTTGCAGATGGGGTGTACCGGACCACTTTCGAAAAAGGGAAAACCATTATCGTCAATTATAACGATGTTTTGGCTGAAGTGGGCGGAATTACAGTTAGGGCAAAGGATTATTGGGTGGGAGGTGAAGTACAGCGATGAGGTTCAGGAAGCTTTCGCTTGAACAAAAAAACAGATATTACGGACTGTATTTCATTCTTCCCTGGTTTGCAGGCTTCTTGTTCCTGTTTATCGTTCCGCTGCTGTCATCGTTTCGGTACAGCTTTAGCAATCTGCAAGTCACGAATGACGGCTTTAGTCTGGACTTTATCGGACTGTCCAATTACCGGGAAGCCTTGTTGTCGCATGAATCGTACGTCAGAATATTGACGGAATCGGTCGTGGATATTGCGGTCAACACACCGCTCATTATCATATTCAGCTTATTTTTTGCGGTGCTGCTTAACCAGAGATTTAGAGGACGGGTGCTGGCCCGGGCAATCTTCTTCCTTCCCGTTATTTTGGCATCGGGCATTATCGCCAGCATCGAGAACGGAGATTTGATGCAATCCGTCGTTCGAAGCGCAAACGATACTACCGGCGGCGGCTTGTCCATCATGAAAAATCTAGAGCTCGCCGTGCTGCTCATCGAATCAGGGGTGAGTATGACCTTTGTGGAGTATTTGACAGGTGCTGTCAGCCGAATTTATGAGATTATCAGCCAATCGGGTGTCCAAATTCTTATTTTCCTGGCGGGTCTTCAGTCCATTTCTCCTTCTTTGTACGAAGCCGCTAAGATCGAAGGCTCGACTGGCTACGAGGCGTTCTGGAAAATTACGTTTCCGATGATCAGCCCGTTAATTTTGACGAACCTGGTCTATACGATTATCGACAGCTTCATCAGTGATGAAACAAGCCGGCTTGTCGTGGATACGGCATTCAAAAGCTATGATTTTGGCCTCAGCGCGGCGATGGCGTGGATGTATTTTGCTGTCATTGCGCTTGTGCTGTGGATTACGACATCGCTTGTCTCGCGTAAGGTTTTTTATCAAGATTAGCGGATTGAAGGAGGAAGGGCATGAAGAAGGAAACGGCTGCGGTGCAGCGGTCAACAAAAGAAAAATTGCAGCAGCGCATGGCATCCGCTGCCTATTGGTTTGAATTTGTAAAAAAATGGATGTGGATGACCGTCCGATTCGTACTCATTTTCGGCATATCGTTTGTCATCGTCTACCCGATTCTATTGAAGCTGTCGATCGCGTTCAAAAGCATGGATGATTTGTATGACTCTACGGTCATTTGGGTGCCGCATACGATGACGCTCGACAATTTTAAGCTCGTATTCAAAGCGATGAACTACCCGCATGTTCTGCTCAATACGCTGCTTCTATCTTCTGCGGTCATGCTGCTGCAAACGGTTACCTGCGTGCTTGCCGGCTACGGCTTTGCGAGAGTGAAGTTCAGGGGAAGCGGCTTTTTGTTCGCAGGCGTTATTTTTACGATTTTGGTGCCTGCCCAAACGATTATGGTTCCACTCTATTTGCAATTTAAAAATTTCGATTTATTCGGACTGATTGAGCTGATCGAGGGCGAGCCGGCCAATCTGATTAATACCTATTGGCCGTTTATAATTTCGGCAGCGCTAGGCATGGGCGTGAAGACCGGTTTATATGTCTATATTTTTCGCCAGTTTTTTAAAGGGATTCCGCGAGAGATTGAAGAAGCCGCCTATGTGGATGGAGCTGGCTACTTTACAACCTTTACAAGGGTCATTTTGCCTAATGCGGTCCCGTCGATGGTGACCGTCATGCTGTTCTCGTTTGTCTGGCAGTGGAACGACTCTTTTTTTACGAACATGTATTTGAATGAGCCAAAGGTCATGTCGTCGATGATGGCTTCTTCCGGCTATGCGATTGCTACGTTCCTTAGCGGAGGGGGGCAGGCGGAAACCGCTTCCTACGTTCAGGATCCGTTCTTTATGTCCATGATGATGAACACCAGCGTCCTGATGTCTATACTGCCGCTTATTATTTTGTATTTGTTTGTGCAAAGGCATTTTGTAGAGAGTGTCGAACGATCAGGCTTGGTCGGATAGGAGAGGCGGATGAAAAAGAAATTGACAGTTGTTATCATTTTGGTATTCACATCAGCTCTAGGCTTGTATTTCGCTTTCACATCGAATCGTTCCGATAGCGCGAGCAGCCCGAAAAAGGAGGAAGCGCCTGCCCAGCAAATGACGCCGCCGGATGCTTATGTATCGCTCGACGGAGCCGTCCGCTATCAAACGATTGATAATTTCGGCGCGTCTGACGCATGGTCGATGGAGCCTCTGGGCAAGCATTGGACGGAAGAAAATAAAAATCGCGTTGCGGATTTGCTTTTTTCAAGAGAGAAAGGAATTGGGCTGTCAGCCTGGCGCTTCAATATCGGTGCAGGCTCGATTGAAACGGACCAGATGCGTATTCCAGATCCATGGAGGCGGGCGGAATCGTTCAAGCCTTCGGAGGAAGCGGAGTATGATTGGAGCAGGCAGGCGGGTCAGCAATGGTTTCTTCAGGCGGCAAAGGATCGAGGCGTGGAATCCTTGATCGCATTCGTGAACAGCCCCCCAGTCTGGATAACAAAAAATGGTCATGCTCAACCGGATCCGGACGTCGGCTCCACCAATCTGAAAGAGGGTTATGAGTATGAATTTGCGGCATTTTTAATCGATGTTTTGGAGCATTTTAGAGAGGAAGGCTTGGCGTTTCAATATATAAGCCCGATTAATGAGCCGACCTGGGATTGGAATCTGGCTCAGCAAGAAGGCAACCGTTATAACAATGACGATCTTAAGCGTGTCATACTTGAATTGCATCGGCAATTAAAAGAAAGCGGCCTTGAGGCGCAAATCAGCGCCCCAGACGGCGTAGAAATTACAGCGCTGCTGGATGATGAATTTTATGGGCAGTTTGCAGGGAGCGGGCCATATTCGGGCGGGGCAAATAGTCTGGGAACAGGAAAATACCGGGAATATATTAAGGAGCTGCTCGGCGATCCCGTGCTCAAGGAAGCGATTGGCAATAAAATCGCTTCGCATTCCTATTGGTCCGATTACAGCAAGCCGGGCGACGACCGGCTGGGCAAGCTGAGACAATTGCTGGATGCCAATCTGAAAAAATACGAAGAAAAGGCTAAATATTGGGTGACAGAATATTGTATTCTTGGCGATTACGGTCCCGGGCGTGACCTGGGCATGGAGCCTGCCTTGCATGTGGCCCGTACGATTCATTTTGATTTGACGGAGGCAAATGCAGCGGCATGGCAGTGGTGGACAGCGGTGTCCAAGGTCGATTACAAGGATGGCCTGATCTATACTGATTTTAGCGAAGCGGGTGACGAGCAAAATATTTTGACCTCCAAAATCATGTGGGCGCTTGGCAATTACAGCAAATTTATACGTCCAGGTGCGGAGCGCATCTCGCTTGCAGGACTGGATGAAGAAGCGCGCAGCGGCTTGCTGGGATCGGCCTATGTACATGAAGGAGAACAGACAGTTACGGCTGTGTTCGTTAATGACAGCGAGGATGATAAGCGCATTCGAGTTTCATTGAATGGCGTGGATATGCACCATTCCATTGCATTCATGGAACCGTATATTACGTCGGCGGGCCGAGACCTCGTTCGTGGGGAAAGCGTTCCCGTGCTGGACGATTATTCGTTTGAAGCCGTTATTCCTGCGAAGTCTGTCGTCACCTTGACGGGAGGAGGGGCAGACAGAAAGGCCAAAGAATAAGTGAAAACGATAAGCAGGAAGCAGAGTCGCCCCTTCCTCTCATGAAGTGAATCACGATTCGAAACATAAACAACGCCCTTTCGACTTCCTATTGGGAAGTGAAAGGGCCTTCTCGTTATATAGAGCTTTGTTAACCTTTTGGAACCGCCGTATGCGGACCCGCTGTACGGTGGTGTGAGAGGACGGGGGGTTAGCCGCCCTCTCCTACTCGATTTATTTACGCTCTTACTTAAAACATTTGGTCCAGGGATGTATAAATTCAGCCTCCTGATTTCATATTAACAACTATAAATTAAGCAAAAACGAAAAGGAGATTTGATGATGCAGCAGCAAAATAATAACGATACACAGAAGGCAATGAACAAAAATCACGGGGGACATGAGCTTTTTGATTTGCAGGAGGTATTGAATTGCAGCATTAGCGCAATGGATCAATTTATGATTTTCAGACAATATGCACAGGATCAGGAACTGCTTAATCTTATCGACAAGCAATATCAATTTATGCAATCGCAATACAATTTGACGGCTGAATGTTTTAAGACCGGGCAGGAGCCAAGCCAAAAAACATCAACGTATTTGATTAAAGAGGTAACACCGACCGTATACGGCATTAAGCAAAGCTCGCCGAAAAAACCGATTCAATCATTAGCCGATGTCAACGATGCCGGAGTATGTGGTTTTATGCAAGGCATCGTTAAAAAGCATGCTTCGTTGTTAACGACGTCGGCTCTAGAAGCAACGAACCCGGTTGTCCGTCGTGTATTGGCTTCCCAAGTGCAAAATTTTATTGAAATGTCCTATGAGCTCTTTCTGTATCAAAATAAAAACGCCTATTATCAGGTGGCGCAATTAAATGATACGGATATGCAGCAAATTTTGAATGCCTTTTTACCAACCGCTGAAACACCGCAAATGCCAGAGCCTAATAAAGACACAGCACTTCACTGACGGAAAAGTTAGCAGCAAATAAAAATTTCACAGTTGAATAAAGTGCCCCTATGAAACTTAAAGGACGCTCGGTGCCCGATTCCGAGCGTCCTTTTACAAAAAAGAACAGGAGGTTTGTAATGAATAAAGATCGGAATAAATTGTTCGTTGCTGCACTAGGCGGGGTTAATGAAATCGGAAAAAACATGTACATTTTACAGTGCGGAGACGAAATTATCGTTATTGACTGTGGATCTAAATTTCCTGATGAGAGTTTTTTGGGCATTGACCTCATTATTCCGGATATAACCTATTTGTTAAATAATACAGAAAAGGTAAAGGCTCTAATCATAACACACGGACATGAGGATCATATTGGCGGCATTCCTTATTTTTTGAAACAACTGAATATCCCGATTTATGCCTCAAGATTAACCATTGGCCTGATTGAAATAAAGCTGAAGGAGCATGGCCTTCTTCGTACAACACAGCTAAACTTAATCGATTCGAATTCACATATCTCCTTCGGTGCGATTCAGGCGTCATTTTTTAGCACCAACCATAGTATTCCGGATTGCTTGGGAATTGCCCTGCATACACCTGAAGGAACGGTCGTACATACAGGCGATTTCAAATTTGATATGTCCCCCGTTAATCATCAATATCCTGATCTTCATCGTATGGCGGATATAGGTAAAAATGGTGTACTGCTGCTGCTGTCAGAAAGTACTAATGCAGAACGGCCTGGTTTTACTCCGTCAGAACGGCTTGTTGGGGATCATATTGCAGAAGCGTTTAGTAAGGCTCAGCAGAAGGTGTTTATTTCCACCTTTGCTTCAAACGTCCACCGGGTTCAGCAGATTGTCGACGCAGCCATTAAATCTGGACGTAAGCTTGTCTTGCTTGGCCGAAGCATGGTGAATGTAACTTCTGTAGCCAAGGAGTTAGGCTATTTAAACATTCCAGAGGATATGCTTATAGATGCCGGAGATACGGATCGCTATGCCCCTGAAAATATTGCCGTCCTATGTACGGGAAGCCAGGGGGAACCAATGGCTGTACTTTCCCGTTTAGCAAGCTCGAATCATCGGCAAATCGAAATCATGCCAGGGGATACGGTTATTATAGCCGCAACCGCTATACCGGGTAATGAACGCAATGTTGCGCGTATCATTGACAATCTTTATTTGCTTGGGGCGAATGTCATCTATGGCTCGGGAAGCTCGACAGGGATGCATGTATCCGGGCACGGCAATCAGGAAGAGTTGAAATTAATGCTTACCTTAATGAAGCCCCAATATTTTATTCCGGTTCATGGCGAGTTCCGCATGCTTTATCAACACCGACTGCTTGCGGAATCGGTGGGAGTTGCCGAGGAGAACATTTTTATCGTTAACAATGGGGAGACCGTGGAGATCCAAAACAATATCGCTCGTAAAACTGGCAAAATCCCTGCGGGCAATATGTTAGTGGACGGATTAGGGATTGGAGATATTGGGAATGTTGTACTCCGCGACCGTAAACAGCTCTCGGCTGACGGCATTCTTGTTGTTGTCATCACGCTTAGTAAAACGGAAGGGCATGTTCTATCCGGTCCGGACATCATTTCCCGGGGATTTGTTTATGTTCGTGACTCCGAAGCGCTCATGCGAGATATCAATCAACTCGTGGTATCGACAATTGAAAAGCTGCTGGAGGAGCACGGAAGCCAGTGGAATATGATGAAGCAGACGTTAAGGGACACCTTGGGTCGTTTCTTATTTGCACAAACCAAAAGAAGGCCAATGATCCTCCCAATCATTATAGAAGTGTGAATAACAAGGATTATTTCTACGGACAATAACCTATATCTTTCAAAAGGAGGAATCTGAATTGGCTAAACAACAAGGACATGCTGCACAAAATACAACCACCCGAACCTCTGACAAAAAAGGCAATAATGGCAGCAAAGGCAAAGGCAACGACAAATAACAGTTAGTTTAGATGCTATCCATCGTTTTTTATTAGTACAGGCCTTTAGATCAGTAATGATCTAAAGGCCTATTTGGTTATTCGCAAAGTAGGCGCTTAAAAATCATATTTATGCTCGTGCTGATTTTCCATACTCTTGCCCTATATCAGCCCAATCAATGATGTCATTTTGCAACTGCGGATGATATCCGCACCACTTTCGCGGAGGTCAATTGTAAGCTTTTTCACAATGATGCACTATATAGGGGATTTTCTTTAATGATTCGACATATATGTGACGAATGTCGGTGATAAAAAATTATTTAGTGCGTCATAAAAATATTTATGTTGTATTATAAAAGTGTATTGATGTATGCTATTAGCAAATAAGCGAAGGGGGAATGCGGAAATGCACCGGGGGGTTGGCATTAGCGGAATGGGGAGAATCGGACGGCTGCTCGTTAGGCAAATGTTGTCTGAGCCGAATCCGGCAGTAAGGTTGAGGGCCATTAACAGCGTATATCCCGTGGAGACGATTGCTCATCTATTGAAATACGATTCGGTACATGGGAGCTGGAAAGCAGATATACAGGTTCGCGATCAGCAGCTAGTGATTAATGGTCATTCCATACAAGTCGTATATGAGAGAGCGCCCGAGAACATTATGTGGCATCGTTATGGCGTGGAGCTGGCCATTGACGCAACCGGGAAATTCAATGATCGGCAGGGTGCGCTGAAGCATATCGCTTCAGGAGCGGCACGGGTGCTAATAACAGCGCCTGGCAAGCAAATGGACTTGACGATTGTGATGGGTGTGAATGAGCATCTTTATCGCCCGGAGGAGCATCAGCTGTTATCGGCTGCTTCCTGTACGACAAACTGTGTGGCTCCGGTTCTTCATGTGCTGGATCAAGCGTTCCATATCCAGTCTGGCTGGATGACGACGGTGCATTCCTATACTTCCGATCAAAATCATTTGGACAATCCGCATGAGGATTTGCGGAGGGCAAGATCCTGTACACAGTCGATTGTGCCTACGACGACGGGAGTCGGCAAGGCGCTTACGGATGTGCTTCCTCACTTATCCTCGCGTATTCAGGGGATGTCGCTGCGGGTTCCGACGCAGGATGTATCGCTAATCGATTTAACCGTTCAAGCTGCGCGGCCTACTACGGCTGCTGAAGTAAATGCTGTTTTGAAAGCGGCTGCAGAAGGCAGCAGGTCTTCTTATATCGGTTTTGCACAGGAGCCGCTCGTATCGGTCGATTATATTGGCTGTTCCAAATCGGCTATGGTAGATGGGCTTTCGACGATGGTCATGGACAATCAGATTAAAGTAATTGCTTGGTATGACAATGAGTGGGCATATGCATGCCGCGTTATGGATGTTGCCAATCTAATAATGGAAAGGGTGAATGATTCATGCGAGATCACGGTATAGAAATGGGAGCCATTTATTGCAAGCACTGCATGACGCTGATTGATACACAGCCAACGAAGAAGGTGACCAATTATTATTCGGAATGCAAGGAGGAGTCATGCGTAAGGACGAGATCGGAGAGCAGCCTGAGCAGTCAGGGACAATGGCAAGCAAGTGCAAAATCAGCAGTAGGATACAATGGGACAGGAGGAAGCCGGGCATGAGCATCTTAGAGTCGAGGCTGCGCCAGCAATCAGGCGTACATTATCAGTTAACGACGGAGCAGCTAATGGAGTATGCGATTAAACGCTGCGAAGGAACGAAGTTGGAATCGGGAGCGCTGCGAGTGCTGACGGGGCAATATACAGGCCGGTCGCCGAAAGATAAGTTTATTGTATGCGAGCCGTCTTCACTGCCGCGTGTCGCTTGGGGCAAAGTGAACCAGCCGCTTTCGCCGGAGCATTTTAACCAGTTGTATGAAAAAGCAAAGCGTTATATGGAGCGGCAGGAGCTGTTCATCTTTGACGGCTATGCTGGAGCGGATGAATCGTACCGCTTGCCGATCCGCGTAATTAATGAATATGCCTGGCATAATCTGTTCGCCCGCCAGTTGTTTATCCGCCCGAGCGAGGAGCAGCTTGCCTCCCATAAGCCTGCTTTTACGGTCATTGCCCTGCCGGGGCTCAAGGCAGATCCTGCATGTGACGGGACGGCGTCCGAAACGTTCATTTGCATCTCTTTTGAGCAAAAAATCGTGCTGATTGGTGGAACGGAATATGCGGGCGAAATGAAAAAGTCGATTTTCAGCGTGCTTAACTACTTGCTGCCTTTGCAGGGCGCTCTCCCGATGCATTGCTCGGCGAATGTTGGAAAGCAGGGCGATACGGCGCTGTTCTTCGGATTATCGGGCACAGGCAAGACGACGCTTTCTGCCGATCCTTCGCGCCGCCTCATCGGAGACGACGAGCATGGCTGGTCTGATGATGGCGTATTCAACTTCGAAGGTGGCTGCTATGCGAAATGCATTGGGCTGAGCGAAGAGAAGGAGCCGCAAATTTGGCAGGCGATCCGCAGCGGAGCCGTACTGGAAAATGTAGCGCTTGATGCGAAGACCGGGCAGCCTGATTATAACGACAATCACTTGACGGAGAACACGCGTGCTGCTTATCCGCTCGAGCATATTCCAGATGCAGTGCTGGCCGGAAAAGCAGGGCATCCGAACGTTATTTTGTTTCTGACCGCCGACGCTTGCGGCGTGCTGCCGCCGATTGCCAGGCTGACGAAGGAGCAGGCCATGTATCATTTTCTATCGGGTTATACGTCCAAGCTTGCGGGTACGGAGCGTGGGGTAACCGAGCCGGAAGCGACGTTTTCCGCTTGCTTCGGGGCGCCGTTCCTGCCGCTCGCGCCAAGTGTATATGCAGAAATGCTCGGTGAAAAAATCGCCCAGCATGATGCCAAGGTGTATTTGGTTAATACGGGCTGGTCCGGCGGGCCGCATGGCATTGGGCAGCGGATGAACCTGCGTTATACGCGGGCGATGGTAACAGCAGCGATTGATGGCAGCATAGAACAGGCTGAGTTTAAGGCCGATCCGGTGTTTGGCCTGAGCTGCCCACTGGCGGTAGAAGGGGTGCCGGATGCTGTGCTTCTGCCCCGCGAAGCATGGCAGGATAAGGCGGCCTATGATCAGCAGGCGGCCAAGCTTGCCGCTCAATTTATGAATAATTTCCGCAAATTCGCAGGCGTGAGCGCGGAAATAGCCGCTGCTGGTCCGGTGGTGCTGACGCACGGCCGCTGCTAGAAGAACGGGGTAATGGTGAAGCAAGGGACTGCTTTTAGGCTTTGGTAGCCTTGAAGCAGTCCCTTGTTATTTTTTAAGTTAAGGTCTACCCGAGCATAGCGGCTTGCCGCTTATACTGATCCTCCAATACAAGGCAAGCCATGGCTTCCACAACGGGGACAATTCTCGGACAAATGCAAGGATCATGCCGCCCCACCGTCCGAATTTCCTGCTCCTCGCCGTGAATGTTGACCGTTTGCTGCGGAACCGAAATAGAGGAGGTTGGTTTAATGCTTATACGAAAAATAATGTCCTGTCCCGTGCTGATGCCGCCTATGATGCCGCCCGAATAATTGCTAAGAAACCCGCTGCCGCTCATCTCGTCATTATGCTCGCTGCCCAGCATGGAAGCGGCAGCGAATCCAGCACCAAATTCAATTCCTTTCACGGCGCCAATCGATAACATCGCTTTCGCAAGCTCCGCGTCCAATTTGTCAAATACCGGCTCTCCAAGACCAGGTATGACCCCGCGAATCCGGCATTCTACAATGCCGCCGCAGCTGTCGCCTACCGACGCTAGCTGTTCAATTTTGCGGATCATTTCCGCTCCGGCGGCAGCGTCACATGCACGAACCGCATTTTGTTCAATGACGGTTTCATCGAAGGTTTGACACTCAATTCCTCCGATCGCCTGCGTATAGGCGAGCACCTGCACGCCCCTTTGCTCCAGCAGCTTTCGGGCAATGGCGCCGCCCGCTACTCTTCCCGCCGTTTCTCTGCCTGAAGCCCGTCCACTTCCCCTGTGATCGCGAATGCCATACTTTTGCAAATAAGTGAAATCGGCATGGCCGGGCCGAAAAGAGTGCTGGATATCGCTATAAGCATCCGGCCTCATATCCTGATTATGCAAAATAACAAAGAGCGGCGTTCCAGTCGTTTTCCCCTCGAACATGCCCGATAAAATATGAACGACATCATATTCCTTGCGTGGGGAAGTGACTGACGATTGCCCGGGCTTGCGCCGGTCCATCTGCTGCTGAATGTAGGCTTCATCGATTTCAATGCCCGGCGTTACGCCGTCGACAATGACACCAACCGCCTCGCCATGGGACTCGCCGAAGGTCGTGATTTTAAAAGCTTCTCCGAATGTATTGCCTGCCATCATTAATCATCCTCTGCGTTTAATAGTTAATTTGAAAGCCGAGTGCCGCCAATTGCTCGAAATAATTCGGGTTTGTTTTGGACACGCAGCCAGGGTCGGAAATTCGTAGATTAGAAACTTTAGAGCCGATTAAGGAAAGGGCCATAGCCATGCGATGGTCGTCATGGCTATTTAATAAAGCGGCTTGTGGTTTGCCGGGATAGACGGTTAGGCCGTCTTCATGCTCCATCACATGAATGCCTAGTTTACCCAATTCTGTGCAAATAGCGGCTATCCGGTCACATTCGTGATGTCGAATGTGCGCAGCATCTTTAAGCGTAATGGAGCCATCTGTAAAAATAGCAAGGACAGCGAGCGTCAGCGTTTGATCCGACCATTTTTGCATGCTGACAGTAAAACCGCCCTTCAAACGCTCAGGCCCTTGGACTTCAACAAAGCTTTCGCCGCGGACAACGGTACATCCCATTTGCTCCAGCACGCCGAGCATCGCAATGTCTGGCTGGCTTGTGCGGCTTGCGTCAATCCCTTCCGTCCTAATGCGGCCTGCGGTAAGCGCGGCGAGAGCCCAGAAATAACAGCATGTGGATACATCAGGCTCCAGAAGAATGGAGTGAGCTTCGTATTTTCCCGTAGGTACCGTGATGAATGGAGCGTCCGTGCTCAGGGATGCTTCTGGCGCTGCACCAAACAAAGCCATCATTTCAAGTGTCATTTCGACATAGTCTTTTTGCACGACCTCCCCCTCTATGCGCACCGTTATCGGCGCTTTCGCATAAGGGGCGGCTATTAGCAGCCCGCTTATAAATTGACTTGAGGTAGAGCCAGGCAGCATCGCCGTCCCTCCTTGCAGTCCGTTTGCCCGAAGAACAAGGGGGAGTGACCGCTCTGATTGTTCGTATTCAAACGTTGCTCCTAAATCCGTCAGTGCATCCAGCAGGGGTGCTAGCGGCCGCTCGCTTAATCGTTTACTGCCTTTAATGGTCCATACGCCGTTTCCGATTGCCAAAGCGCCAGGCAAAAAACGCGCAATCGTGCCAGCAGCTCCGACGTACAGCTCGCCAGATGAAAGTGGCCAGTTTCCTCCGCAGCCATCGACATAAGCGGTTTCTCCATCGATAGCTACCTTCACGCCGAGCTGTTCTAATGCTGCTATGCACCAGTAGGAATCATCGCTTAATAATAAACCGCTAATTTGCGATTTTCCTTCAGCAAGCGCGGCCATAATTAGCGCACGGTTAGTCAGGCTTTTGCTTCCCGGAATGCGCACTGTTCCTTCCAATGCTGCGGCGGGAGGATTTATTGTCACCTGTTGTTTATCGCTATGGGCTGACCATGGGGAACGCGCAGCCAGATCGGGCTGGAATACGTCCATATTTCCACCTCTTTTGTTTTCTTGTATAAACCCGATTATAATGAAGGAAATGAAATAAGTGAAATTGGATTTTATCAAAAATGATATAGAGGTGGTCTATACCATATGTTCAACCTGGAATGGTATCGGATTTTTCTGCATACAGCACGCTGCAAAAACTTAACAAGAGCGGCGCAGGAGCTGCATATTACACAGCCATCGGTCAGCTATGCGATTAAGCAGATGGAGGAGGCTTTGCAGCTCAAATTATTTCACCGGCTGTCGAAGGGCGTCGAGCTTACCGAAGAAGGGCAGGCACTGCAGGGCTATGTGGAGCAATCCTTTTCCATGCTGGATTCTGCGCAAAAGCATTTGCAAAATATGAAGCTGCTGAACGAGGGTGAAATTCGCATCGGGGCGAGCGATTCGCTGATTAAGCATCTTTTGCTGCCGCAATTAAATACCTTTCATCGCGATTATCCGGGCATCCGGATTCGTCTTTCGCATGGGAAGACGCCCGATATTACTACGCGCTTAAGGGAAGGCGAAATCGATTGTGCCATCATCCATCTTCCTATAAATGATTCCCAGCTGAATATTCAGACGCTTGCTGTGCTGGAAGATTGTTTTGTAGTTGGTGAAGCTTATGCGGAGCTTGCCAGTCGCTCAGCAGCGAATGGCGTCCTGACGATGCAGCAGTTGGCCGAGCTGCCGCTCCTGTTATTATCTCCGGGCAGCAGCACAAGGGAGTTTGTGGAACAATGGTTCGCGGGCAAGGGACAGGCGGTAAAGCCGGATATGGAGCTTGGCAGCATTGATTTGCTCGCCCAGTTCGCGAGGCTGGGTTACGGTGCGGCATTCATTAGCCGTTCTTTTGTGCAGGAGGAATTAAATAATGGCACGCTGTTTGAATTATTTGTAGAAGATCCGCTTCCGCCCCGAAGCATCGGACTTGCCGTACGGCAGGACAGGAAGCTGTCTGTTGCAGCTGAACGCTTCGTCCAGCTGTTCATGCCTGCTAGTGATGATGGATATTAGACTTGCCAAACTCACCCGGTAAATCCGAATATGTTCCATCAGCATCCGTACATTGTTCATGGCGCCTGCGGGTGTGATTTTGTACCATAAAGAAAAAGCGTTCTCTGCACAACCTAGTGCAGTAGCGGTTGATCGGATGATCACCCTATCCATAGAGGACAGAAAAGGTGGCCATATGAGCACAGCGAGCAGGCAGCTGCCCCGTAAACTGACAATTACGATGTGGGATTTCTCTTGGTATACGATGACGACGCCGGGGGAGCCTTATAGCGATTTAGCTGCAAGATATAAAGAGGCGGTAGAGCGCGGCTACAATACGATTCGCATTTGTGCGATGCCATTGATGCTGTTTACGGAATCGGGCGTTCGCCCTGGACCGCTGCGCTTCGGCAATTTGGGCGAGGTGGGGCAGCGGACACGCTGGTACAATTGCAAAGGCGGGGCGGAGCTGGACGGGCATGCGCAGCTATTGGAGCTGTTCAAGCAGGCGAAGGCTCACAACTGCTATATTATTCTTTCCTCGTGGGAATACCAGCAAAGCCCGAGCTTTCTGGCGGAGCCCGATTTGCGCGATTTGCTGGCGGATATTCCGCCGGACCAGCGCTTTATGGCGCTGGCGAAGTCGATGGATCAGCTCATTCAATATGTGAAGGCAGCGGGCTATGGCGAGCAGATCGCTTATGCCGAGCTGCATAATGAGGTTGAATTTGGACAGCTGACCGACATTGCAATCGAGCAGGGCGTTGCCGCCTCGAACACGCCGGGCCTCGTGCAGAAGATGCAGACCTTTATTGAAGAAGCGGTCGCCTTTCTCCGCGAGCAGCATCCCGAGCTGTTAATGACGGCAAGCTATACGCTGAATGAGGCTTACCCGAAAGCTTATGTGGCGCGAAATATGCAGGTGGCCCATTTTCATCTGTATATTAAAGGCGTGCTGCAGGAGCTGATGGATCGAACAGGCATCGACAATGAAGCGGTGCCGTTTCCAAATGGGCTGGTGCAATCGCTGCTGCGGGAAGATGCGCCGCCGTTCGAGAGCTGGCAGCTTCCCGCAGGCCAGGAATGGCGGATGCAGGGCAATCCGGTCGGCATGAAGCTGCTTTATCTCCATGATTGGGCCGACCCGGATCAATGGGATTTATATTTGTACGACCATTATGGCAGCCATAAGCTGGCGATGCTCCAGAAGGCGGATTTCCGTTTTGAGGAGCTGCATGAATGGGCGGGGCAAACGGAGCTTCCTATCGTCATTGGCGAAGGTTATGTGGGCTACACGCCGCTGCATGCAGGCTTTGAGGAAGGACCAGTCGGCAAATTTATAGCCGAATATGCCATTCGCAAAGGGATGAAGCTAGGCTTCTGGGGCATGGTGCTCTGCTCCAACTGCGCCCCTCATCATCCGTTTTGGAACGATATTGCGTGGCAGCAGAAGTGGAACCGGTTTATTTTGGAATCGGAATAGATTCGTGCAGCAATTATAGCTCAAGCAGAAATCAAATAGAGCGAGACGAAAGCTTCTTTTTCGAACATGCCGGGGGCATGCGGGGAAAGAGGCTTTTTCTCTCTCCAACCGCGCGCCTATTTGCTATAATCGGTATAGATGATCTTATTTACCATTCTAATAGGCGAGAGGAAGATACATATATGCAATTGCTGAAAGGGCAAAAAGCGGACGTGACCAAAGGGAGAAGCCTCGGCAAGCTGGCTGTCCGGTTTGGCTGGAAAGCTGGAAAAAGCGAGCTAGGCATCGATGCTGCGGCGTTTCTGCTGTCAGAGCGCGGCCGCTGCGAGCGGGATGAGGATTTTATTTTTTATGGCAATCCTTTAGCGGCGAATGGCGCTGCCGAGCATAAATCAAGCGGCCAGCAGCTTGGCACGGAAGCAGGCGATCAGGAAGTAATCGAGCTTGTGCTTGGGCGCCTGCCGGAGCAAATAGCGAAAGCAGCCTTTACGGTGACGATTTATGATGGCGAGCAGCTCGGGCATGCTTTTCAGGATGTTACGGGACTTTATGTGCGGCTGGTTAACCTGGACACGGGGGAAGAGCTGCTGCGCTACGAGTACGGTGCGGATTTGGTGAAGGAGACGGCGGTCGTAGCAGGGGAGCTGTACCGTCACAATGGCGAGTGGAAGTTTAGCGCGATCGGCAGCGGCTTTAACGGCGGTCTTGCCGCATTATGCCTGAATTATGGGCTGGAGCTGGAAGGAAATGCGGCAGCGGGCGAGGACGGGGAATCCCAAGCTTATGCTCGGGCAGAGGCTGCTGCGGCCGCGACAATGGAAGCACCTGTACAAACCGCCTCGCTTAGCAAAATCGATTTCCGCAAAAAGCTCGTGCAATACACACTGGAGAAAAAGCAGTTGACGAACGTCGTTGCCAGAGTAGGCATCGTGCTGGATATTTCCGGCTCCATGCAGACGCTGTATAAAAACGGTACCGTTCAGGAAGTTGTTGAGCGGATTTTGGCTGTCGCCTGTAAGTTCGATGACAACGGTACGCTCGACGTGTGGGTGTATGATAATGAATACAGCCGTTTGCCGTCAGTAACGGAGCGCGATTTTGGCCAATATGTCGATAAGCATATTTTAAACAATGACCGCATTCATAAGTTCGGGCGCAATAATGAGCCTCCAGTTATGGAGGATGTGATTCGCAAATATACAGTCGAGGAAAACGATCCAACGCCTGTGTTCATTATTTTTATTAACGACGGCGGGGTAGTGAAGTCGATTAAGCATACGATTACCCACTCGGCGGTGCAGCCGATTTTCTGGCAGTTTGTCGGCATTGGAAACTCCAATTTCGAAGTATTGAAGCGGCTGGATACGATGGAGGGGCGAATCGTAGATAACGCGAGCTTTTTCCATTTGGACGATATTGCAGCTGTGTCGGATGAGGACTTGTATGATCAACTGCTGAATGAGTTCCCGATGTGGATAAAAGCGGCGAAGGAACAACGTATTATTCGGCCATAAAATAAAGAAAGCTTACTCTGAACCGAAACGACTCAAAGGCCACTGCTGCTGGCTGGAGCGTCGGGGTTCAGAGCTTTTTTGCGTGCAGTGGATTCCAAATAACTGATTTTTATATGAAAATATATCCATTTTATATAGTGCTTGGCTTAAATCTTATGTGCTAAAATGAAAGCGTATACATTTGGAAGGGAGTGGGTGCTCATCCATTTTTATATTTTAGGTGTTTGCGTTATATCATTCCAATTGAGGAGGGTATTCATTTGATCAAACATTCAATGCGCAAGCTGGGCACGCTGGCCCTAGCGATCACCGTTGTCGCCAGCACGGTAATAATCGGAAACCCGTTGCAGGCGCAAGCTGCGCCGAGTGAAGCGTACACGTGGAAAAATGTAGTGACTGGAGGGGGCGGCGGCTTCGTCCCGGGATTTGTTTTTAATAAAAAAGAGCCTGGGCTGCTATATGCCCGGACGGATGTGGGCGGTGCTTATCGCTATAACGAGGCGACAGGCAGTTGGAAGGCGCTGCTGGACCACGTGGGCTGGGATGAGTGGAATAAGACCGGCGTAGATGCGCTGGCAACGGATCCGGTTGATCCGAATCGCCTGTATATTGCGGCTGGCGCCTATACGAATGATTGGGACCCGCATAACGGCTATATTATGCGCTCCACCGACAAGGGGGACACTTGGCAGGAAACGCAGCTGCCCTTCAAGATAGGCGGCAATATGCCTGGGCGGTCGATGGGCGAGCGGCTGATGGTTGACCCGAATAAAAATAATATCCTTTATTTTGGAGCGCGCAGCGGCAATGGTTTGTGGAAAAGTACGGACTATGGCGTGACATGGAGCAAAGTAACCGCGTTCCCGAATCCGGGCAATTTTGTGGAGGACCCGACTTATCCTTATTTAGCGGATATTATGGGACTAGCCTGGATTACGTTTGACGAATCGACGGGTTCGCCCGGCAGCGCAACACAGACGATTTATGTGGGCGTAGCGGATACAGCGAGCAGCATTTACCGCAGTACGGACGGCGGGACAACCTGGTCAGCTGTTGCGGGACAGCCGACTGGCTATTTGCCGCATCATGGCGAGCTGGATTCGAATGGGCAGCTTTATGTTACGTACAGCAATGGTACAGGCCCGTATAACGGCTCGAAGGGCGATGTGTGGAGGCTGAATACAGCAACTGGCGTGTGGACGAACATTAGCCCAGTACCTTCAAGCAGCGCTGATAATTATTTCGGCTATGGCGGCCTTGCGGTGGATGCCCAGAATCCGGGCACACTGATCGTCGCAACGCTAAATTCATGGTACCCGGACGCAAACCTTTATCGCAGTACGGATAGCGGCGCAACGTGGAAGCCGATTTGGCAGTATGGTGCTTACCCGAACCGCGACTTCTCGTACACACAGGATATTTCGGCAGCGCCATGGCTCGATTGGGGCGTAAGTTCTGCGCCGCCCGAAGTATCGCCTAAGCTCGGCTGGATGATTGGCGATATTGAAATTGATCCTTTCAACTCTGACCGCATGCTATATGGCACAGGCGCTACGGTGTACGGCACGACGAACTTGACGGCTTGGGATAGCGGCGGCAAAGTGGCTTTGTCTGTTATGGCCAAGGGCATTGAGGAAACGTCAATCAAAGAATTGATTAGCCCGCCGACTGGCGCTCACCTGCTAAGCGCCATGCTTGATGTTTCAGGCTACCGACATAATGATTTAACGGCGGCACCTGCAAAAATGTTCATTAGTCCAAGCAGCTCCACTAGCATAGACTTCGCTGAACTAAACGCTGGATTCATTGCGCGCGTTGGAAATGCAGACAAGGCGAAATATCCTAATGAAAAATCGATTGCTCTGTCCTACGATGGCGGAACGAACTGGTATAGCCCGAATGCAGAGCCCTCCGCAACAAAGGGCGGCGGCTTTATAGCCGTTGCGGCTGACAACAGCTCGCTCGTATGGAGCACCTCTGATGTAGGCGTTTATTATTCCAAAACGACCGGCAACTCATGGACAGCAAGCACAGGCATTCCAGCCGGTGCAAGAGTGATCTCAGACCGCGTCAACAAAAACAAATTTTATGCGGCAGCCGCAGGCAAGTTCTATGTAAGCACCGACGGTGGCGCGACGTTCACCATGTCGGCAGCAGCAGGACTTCCAGCAGAAGGAAACGTAAGATTTAAAGCGCTTCCAGGTGTGGAAGGCGATATTTGGCTGGCTGGAGGCAACGAGGACAGCGGCGTATACGGGTTGTGGCATTCGACGAACTCAGGTGCATCGTTTACGAAGCTTAGCAACGTCGAGGAAGCAGATGTCGTTGGCTTCGGTATGGCAGCGCCAGGCCAGACGTATCCTGCACTTTATGTATCGGCGCAAATCGATCAAGTCAGAGGATTTTTCCGCTCCGATAATGGCGGGGCAAATTGGGTGAGAATTAATGATGACCAGCATCAATATGCGTTTACTGGCGAAACGATCACGGGCGATCCGCGCATCTTCGGACGCGTCTATATCGGCACGAATGGCCGCGGAATCATCTATGGCGATACGGTGAATGGCCCAACTCCTACACCGACGCCAACGGCGACACCAACGCCAACGGCGACACCAACGCCAACGGCGACACCGACACCGACACCAACGGCGACACCGACACCAACTCCAACAGCGACACCGACGCCAACAGCGACTCCGTCCCCGGCAGGCAGCTTTAAAGTGCAGCTGTTTAACGGCGGAACATCGGCAACAGCGAACACGCTTAGCCCGAAGATCAAGCTGGTCAATACAGGCACAAGCTCACTTAATCTGGCCGATGTGACGCTCCGTTATTATTACACGATAGACGGCGAGGAAGGCCAAAGCTTCTGGTGCGACTGGTCGACCGTTGGCAGTGCCAACGTCCATGCTTCCTTCGTCAAGCTGCCGACGGCCGTAACGGGAGCAGACTACTACGTTGAAATTAGCTTTGCCAGCGCAGCAGGCTCCGTGGCGGCAGGCCAAAGCATTGAGCTGCAAACGCGGATTTCGAAAAACAATTGGAGCAACTACACACAAACGGGCGATTATTCGTTCAATTCCAGCGCGACAAGCTATGTAGACTGGGACAAAGCTACCGGGTATGCAGCGGGCAGCAAGCAATGGGGCGTAGAGCCATCTTAATTTGAAAAAGAGTAAGGGGCTCATGCGCCGGTTCATACGGTGCATGAGCCTTTTATGCTGGTGCTGCCGCTATTTTTGGTCACCAAAGTGATAGAAAAGAGGTAACGATTCGACTAGTTTCGAGGCGGCTCCCTGCTTGATAATAGAAGTATAGCGATTCCATTTCAGATGAAAAAAATCCAAAAGGAGGCTATTACGTATGAAGCAGCAGCTTAAACGGTTAATGATTTTTTCACTGGCGCTAGCTATGGTCTGCGGGTGGACGACGGCCGATACGAAGGCCAGCGCCGCAGATAGCGATGCTTTCGTTACAACATCAGGCAGCAAGTTTCAGCTGGATGGCGAAGACTTTTATTTTGCCGGAACGAACAATTATTATTTCCACTATAAGTCGCAAAAAATGGTCGATGACGTGTTTGCCGACATGGTGGCGATGAATCTCAAGGTGATCCGAATTTGGGGCTTCCATAATGGACAGCCGCAGGACAATGCCGTCCTACAGCCAACTCCCGGCGTATATGACGAATCGGGTTTTACCAAGCTGGATTATGCGATTTATAAGGCAGGACAGTCGGGCGTTAAGCTGGTTATTCCATTTGTGAACAATTGGGATGATTTTGGCGGCATGAATCAGTATGTTGCGTGGTTTAATGCCGGCTCGCATGATGCTTTCTATACGAATGCTTCTATTAAACAAGCATATAAAAACTATGTAAACTACATGCTCAACCGAGTGAATACGTACACAGGCGTTAAATATAAAGATGATCCAGCCATTATGGCATGGGAGCTGGCGAATGAGCCGCGGGCCCAATCCGACACAACGGGCAACAAGCTTGTTAATTGGGCGGATGAGATGAGCACCTATGTCAAATCGCTTGATACGAATCATTTGGTGGCTGTAGGCGATGAAGGCTTTTATAACATTCCGGGGCATTCGGACTGGATGTATGGCGGCGGGGAAGGCGTTGATTGGGAAAGGCTGATTACGCTGCCCAATATTGATTACGGCACGTTTCACTTGTATCCGGATCATTGGAACCGTACAGCGGAATGGGGCACGCAGTGGATTATTGATCATATCGAGGACGGCAATGCGGCGCAAAAGCCAGTCGTGCTGGAGGAATTCGGCTATCAAAATCAGGCGACCCGCAATCAGGTTTATGCCGCTTGGCTCGGTGCGGTCGAGCAATATGGCGGAGCGGGCAGCCAATTTTGGATTTTAACCGGCATTCAGGATGATGATACGCTGTATCCGGATTATGATGGCTTCCGCGTCGTGTATCCAAGCGCGACGGCTACGCTGCTGACTAATCACGCGAATGTGATGAATGCCAAGTCGGGCGGCGGGGGAACTGGGCCGACACCGACTGCGCCGCAAGGCGTAACGGCAACGGCAGGCAATGGACAGACGGCGCTGTCCTGGCAGGCGGTAAGCGGAGCGACCAGCTACAATATCAAGCGCGCGGCTTCAAGTACGGGCCCCTTCGCGACAGTGGGTACGACAAGCAGTACCACTTATGTGAATACGGGACTGGTCAATGGAACGACTTACTACTATACGGTTAGTGCGGTGAACAGCGCGGGCGAATCGGGGAACTCCTTGCAGGCGAGTGCAACGCCAGCCCTCCCGAATACGGGCACGAGCGAGCTCAAGGTCCAATACAAAAACGGCGATTCTGCCGCTTTGGACAATCAGCTAAAGCCGCAACTGCGCATCGTCAATTCGGGCACAACGGCAGTGCCGCTTCATGAGCTCACCATTCGTTATTGGTATTCGGCAGATGGCACGCAGCCGCAAACCTTTGACTGTGACTATGCGACAGTTGGTTGCTCGAATCTTAGCGGCAGCATTGCCACGTCAGGCAAGACGAGTGCAAATGCCGACTCTTATTTGGAAATCAGCTTCGGCACGGGTACCGGAAATGTCACTGCTGGCGGCCATACTGGGGAAATGCAGACGCGTATTCATAAAAATGATTGGTCCAACTATATGGAGACCAATGACTATTCGTATAATGCGGCAAATACGGCCTTTGCCGATGCCAGCCGCGTCACCTTGTATCGCAGCGGGGTGCTTGTATGGGGAGAGGAGCCGTCGTGAAGCAAGTTAGCCGAGGCACGTTCTGGTTTTACGTAAATAGAGGTCTCCACAACTTTGCACTGGAGAAACAGAACACATACTATCCGCATACCTGCATAATGGGAATCGAACATTTAGAAGTCTTGTATAGACTACCATAATTATGTCAGAGAAACTTAAGTGCTTAGCCCGCTACTCTCACCCAAGTACTTAAGCAGGGTGAGAGTAGCGGGCAAGGTTGTGTAGTTCGGTAAACCCATCTATCGTGAGTGATTACATCTTAGAAATGATACAAAAAATCGTATGGAGAAGTAGTCTTTAAACATGCAAATGACTTTAAGGGAGACTTCTTAAAGCAGGAGGAGCCCAGATTCTGCGGTGTAAAGGCAGACATAAGAAACACGTGGTTGTTTCATCGTGGGCACTCCCACCAGTAAAGACCAGAAAAATATCTGCAAAGCATCAGGCTCATTTATTAGGGACTCGATAAGGTGATTACTGGTAAAGGGGGAGATCGAGAATGTACATTTAGGTTCATATAATAGAAGATACACTTTTCACTCCTGAAAGTAGCCTTCAGTGTCGCAGTTTGAAAAATGTGCAGGTACCTTCATACAGCAACCAACTAAGGATAAGGGGTCGCATTCTATTCGAATATGATGGCATTTCAAAATGTAAAGGTCTATTTTGCTTAACTTTATACTTCTTGGCATCGATGCTCCAAGAAGAATGTAAACAGACTTGTACGAGCAATCTTTATTAATGAGTATGGATATGTCAAGGTTCCTGACGAATAATACGCTGAAATATTTCGTTAAAAGAACAACCGCTCCCGTATATGTCTCTGCAGTAAGTTTGCTCACGAAGCTCTCGTGAACGCAGTGTACAACTATTTATTTTGACAAGATATTTATAAGAAAGTGGTGCTTTTATAATTGATACCTAGTAAGAGGATAGACTGCTCTAGATTCCATTGTTTCTTGGGCATTGCAATAGCGAATGTAGTTGTCAAATGTACGTTAACAAAAGGTTTTTCAAAATCTATTTATATATGAACTCTCTTTCGAAAATAACAGTAGAAGGAAACTAATCAAAGAGTATCGGTAAATCATCTATTTTTTTCTGAAAAATTTATTATATAGAAATAAAAATATTAAAATAACAACTATCCAAAAAACCACTATCCACGCAACTCCTGATATCATCTTTAAAAACCCTTCTAAACCCATTTTTACGCCTCCATATATAATATATTCTATAATATGAAAATTAAGAGTGATCTTAGTATATTTATATTTAACCATTAGTCGTTCCGTTCGTCAAACATTTCAGGTTAACCATCTAAAATGATTTGAAAAGAAAGTGTAAAAAATGATGTGTAAGTAGAAAAAAATAAAGACCTTTTCTAGTGGAGTTGAGTTACTACACAACAATCCAAAAATCGAGGACTTCCTTATGAATCAACCACTGGTTAATTCATTTACACAAAATTCTTGGCGCTGCCTTTGAAAATCGTTTTAAATTGAAGAATCTGAATCAGAGAATTAATTTAACATTCTCATAAATTCCTTTATTGACAAAATAAAACTAAATGTTGTAATATAAGATCTTTTTGTTTGTTAATATTTACTTATTAAGGGAAGTATGATATGGTTTATGCTCATCTGATTTTGGTAATGAATTATTGTGAGTGTTTTATTTATTTTGAATTATGTAGTTATTTGAATGTTAGAATTTAAAATGAAAAGGAGATAGTTCATTGAAAGAAAAATCGATAAAAATATTAGGATTATTCATGATCTTAACCTTGTTGTTAAACCTTACTCCAGCGTATGCAGCAGAAAATGCTATTGAAATTAAAGATCCTGATGCTTTTAATTTTGAACTGGAAAAACAGAAAATACAGGAACTTTCATCCACTGAGGAAATTAGTTTTAATCCTGATGAGCCGTTAGTTATAAATTTCGATGATGGTAGCTCTGTTACATATTCTGTTAATAGACAATTTTCAAGAGCAGGTTCTTTAACATTATCTGTGATAAAGTCGTATGATTGGCTTGTTGGGTACGCGAAAATTGAGCTAAGTGTTAGCAAAATAGATTACTATAGTGGTGGTAGCTTTGGAGAAGGTTACCTCCTAAGTGGGAATTCAAATGATGTTTATCAAACTATCCTTGATACTGGATGGGCTACTGTTTCACGTGGAGTAACTGAGGCTAAACATGTTACTTTAGATAGCGGTTATAAGCAAGGTATTAAGGCCAGAGGTAAAGGAGATATAACGTATTATATTTCAGGAATATATAAACAACAGTCTTATGAATTTATTTGGCAAAAACATCCAACTAAACCTGAATTCACATTTCCAAGTTCTTATTGATATTTAGGATGAAACTACTTTAGAAAAATTTCAATTTATTTATGACTCACCAATAATTCATTTCAATTTTTAGATGAACAGTTATTAGTTTGAGTATAATGGATTTTCTCTTGGAATATAATTTAAGTTTCCCTGTTTTAGTAATAGTTGAAATGAGAAATTTATTCTTAGTAGATTACAATTCGGAATTGATTTTTAAAATAATACCTATAAGTTTATGAATGCGACTTGAAGAGCACACCGAAGAGTGGACATCGGAAAAACACTTTAGTGTTTGAACCGATGAAAACGATAAGGGTGCTTTTTATTATAATAAACAAGATCCAAAATTTGTTGCTTTTTAGCCCTTATTTAGACTAGGATAGTACGCCTATTACTTAGATATAAAGAAATCAAACAGAGGGGACTAAAAATAAAGAAAAAATAATATCTCTTAAATATTAGAAAAATGGTTGCAGTCAAAAGGAAGGGGATCAGGAATATTGCCACGTTAGCGCACCAGCGCGAGCTTAACTCTAAGATAGTTTTGAATTGGGTCAAAGAGCTGATTCGTAAAGATTGAATCAGTTGGTCGGGCGTAGCAATAAGCAAAATAAGTTTGTTCTTACCATAGTAGTCTATGCACAGTCGGGGAAGAGAATAAAAGTTTGAAGAATCTCGTTGCACAACAAGTTCTCAAAGATCTGCATAAAATATGGACCTGTACTTGCAGAGAAAATAGAAATTGCTCAGAAATTTATTAGACTGACACGTCAAATTGATATGGTGATATTTAGAAATAGAACTATCTATGTTTAATTACTATAGGAGCGGAATGCGAGGCATGTTGCTTAAGTAGCTTCATCAATGAGGTTAAAAGCTAAAGCATAATAAGAAGGTATTTTGCCTTATGTGCAAATTCATGGAGGTGCTTCGTCACCAGTGCAAAATCAGCATCAAGTTATCTTAAGTGACATATGAACAATCGAGTAGCTACCGCCTCCAACTAGCTGTAGGATCGATGTTGAGTGTTTATGAGTCAGTGCAGAGCAGCGAAACTTCTTTTATGAATCACTATTGCCGTTTTTAATTGCGCTAACCTTTAATGCCATGTGCCCCTTTTAATTTACGTACGAATTACTGATTAAGCTTAAGTTCTTTAATCAAGCAGATCAGCCTGTGAACAATCTGTTCTTAGTACATCAGCCTTCAATTGATTCAGGATTACAACCGCGTTTGCTTACATGTAGGCAATCATAAGTGGGATTTTCAGTCAGCATTAAGGTAATATAGCCGAAATATGTTCAGAAAAGGTTCAGAATAGAAGTTATAATAGAAGATAGAAACGAAAACGATAGCTTGCATGAATAAGCAGTGCCTGGTGAGTGCGACTCAGCAGGCTTTTACATTGTATAGACGATACATAAGAGGCATCGTAACGCTGCGGGGAGAGACTATGAATGCTTAATCGAAAGAACATCGGTATGTTCCTGATGATTTTGGGAATTATGGGCACGATTTTTGTGCTTGTATTCCTTAAGCTGACGGATAGACAAGATGTGCGTGCTGTGAATGGCGTGTTGGACTTGAGTAACTGGAGTTTTGTGGAAAATGGAGCAGTCAAGCTGGACGGGGAGTGGGAGTTTTATCCGAACCAGCTGCTGACGCCGAAAGACTTTTCCATAGCTAGCCAGATGCCAAAGGAGCAGGCTCCACCGGGCAAGCTGGTGAACGTACCAGGGAAATGGAATGCTTATTTGTCCGAAGATGGAAGTAGGGCGGGCATTGGCTACGGCACGTATCGTTTGAAAATTCAGCTTCCCAGCCATTTGCGGGAAATATATGGGGTTTACACCTCTAACATTCGCATGGCCAATCGAATTTATTTAAACAATCAATTGATTGGTGCCAGCGGTGCCCCAGCAGCAAATGAATACGATGGCGTTCAAAACAATGTGCCTTATATTGGCCTTGGCACCGTTGCGGGCGATTCGGTCGAGCTCATTGTGCAGGTGGCGAACTACAGTTATGCTACAGGCGGCATCATTTATTCCATCACCTTCGGAGATCAGCATACGATTATTAAAAACCGGGAGATGGATATTTTACGAGGGGCGCTGACGATTGCCGGATTTCTAATCCCGGGCTTGTTTTGCTTGCTGTTATACGCGCTTAGAAAGCAGGAGAGAGGGCTGATGTTTCTCGGGCTTTTTTGCCTCTCGTCCATGATTTTTATGATGACCCAAGGGGAACGGATCCTTGTCCAACTGCTGCCTGATCTGCCTTATTCCTTCGTGCTGAAGCTGCAGCCAATCTCATCGGTATTTGTGTATTATTTTTTATTATGCATTGTGAATGAAATGCTGCCAGGCATCGTGCATCCCAAGGTGATGCGGTTCTTGAAATGGCTTGCGGGCATCACCATTTTGCTGGAGCTCGTTGCGACGCCATTATTTATCTCAAAGCTGGAAGTTTTAATTATGATTCAGGGCTTGTTTATGATCGTTTATTATATTTATGTCATTATTCGGGGGGTCGGACGCAAAGCGTATACGGATCCTTACTGGTTTTTAAGTCTTCAGAGCATTGTCATGATGATGCTTGCTTCCATGATGCGGGCATACGGATTTATGGAAAGCGCGATGCTCATTTCCTTCGAAACGCTGCTGTTCGTGTTCGCCCATGCGGGCTTGTTCGCGAAACGCTTTACAAAGTCGATTCGCGAGGTGGAGCAGCTGTCGGAGAAGCTGCTGACGCTTGATGGGCTCAAGGATGAATTTATGACGATGACCTCGCACGAGCTGAGGACGCCGCTGCACGGCATTATTAATATGGCAGCCTCCATGCTGGAAGGCGCATCCGGACCGCTCAACAATACGAAGCAGGCAGAGCATTTATCGATGATTGTATCGACCGGAAAGCAGCTGTCTGCACTGATTCAGGATATTTTGGAGTTTGCGGAGCTGCGGGGCGGTGTGATGAAGCTTGCGAAGCGAAAGATTTATTTTCAGCCTGTGCTTCATGCGGTTGTGGAGGTTGTGGAGCATCTGCTCATCGATAAGCAGGTTCAGATTCAGCAGCGGCTGCCTGCCAATTTGCCTTTGCTGGATGCGGATGAAGATCGGCTGCGGCAAATTTTGTACAATTTGCTTGGCAATGCGGCGAAGGCGACCATTCAGGGGAAAATTACAATTAGTGCGGTGACGCAGGGAGATAAGGTGAGGGTGGACATTTCGGATACAGGAATGGGCATGCCGTCCGAGCAGCTTGAAACGGTTTTTCTTTCTGAACGCAAAGCAAAGGCGGGGCGGCGTGCCTTTCAAGGCTCGGGCTTCGGACTGCGCATTACGAAGCAGCTCGTTGAGCTGGGTGGCGGAACCATTAGTGTCCATTCTATTGAGGGAAAAGGGACGACGTTCAGCTTCACGATCCCGATCGCCCAAGGCCAGCAGCAGGAGGACGGCGACATCGCCTATCAGGAGCAGGCGGCAGCGATCGAGCTTACTGCCATGCTGAATATACCGCCGCCCGCCGCCGAATTCCGCGTGCTCGTCGTTGACGATGATCCGATTAATTTGCAGGTGCTCATTAATTTGCTTTCCATTGAGCGATGCGAGGTTACGGCGGTAAGAAGCGGAGATGAGGCGCTTGAAGAGGCGTTCGCTGCTCCGGCCAAATATGATTTGGTCATTACCGATTGGATGATGCCGAAAATGTCGGGTATTGAGCTTTGCCGCAAAATTCGCGAACGCTTCCTGCTGTCGGAGCTTCCGGTTCTGCTGCTCACGGCCAAAACGAAACCGGAGGACATCAAGCTCGGCTTTGAGGCGGGCGTCAACGATTATATCGGCAAGCCCGTTGATGCAGGCGAGCTGCGTGCCCGGGTTCAGACGCTGCTTGCACTCCGCAAGTCGGTTAAGCTGGCCGTACAGGCGGAAATGGCGTTTTTGCAGGCGCAAATTAAGCCCCATTTTTTATATAATGCCTTGAATACGATTATTGCGATTTGTCCGGTAGATCCGTATAAAGCGATGGAGCTGCTGATTGAATTAAGCCAGTTTTTGCGCAGCAGCTTTGATTTCCATAATCGCGACAAAATGACGACGATCGAACGTGAGCTGGAGCTGGTCAAGTCCTATTTGACGCTGGAAAAGGCGCGTTTTGATGAACGGCTTAAAATTGAATACGAAATTAGCTGCGATGAGCTTGCGCTGATTCCTCCGCTGACCATTCAGCCGATTGTGGAAAATGCGGTCAATCACGGCGTAATGAAAAAAGAAGAAGGCGGTACGATTAAGCTGAAAATTTCTGAAGTGGATAACTGTATTATGGTTCTTGTAGAGGACGATGGTGTAGGCTTCTCCCCTGAACGATTATCGCAGGTGCTCTCGGACAAAGGCACAGGCCGCGTAGGGCTTAGCAACATCAACCAACGGCTGGTCAATTTGTACGGCAGTGGTTTGGTTATTGATGGACAGAGGCAGCACGGCGCGGAGGTAAGCTTCCGCTATCCGAAGGAGCTGCGAGCAGGCACTTATAACGAAGCATAAAAGGGAGTCGGTGGCGATGAGAGTCATTTTAATAGATGATGAAAAGCCGGCGCTCGCTCACATTGAATGGTTGTTCGAGCGGGACGGACGCTTGCAGGTGGCAGCAAAATTCACTTCGGCCAGAGATGGCATTCAGGATGTGCGGGACACGCCCGCACACATCGTCTTTCTGGACATTAATATGCCGGGACTGAACGGGCTTGAGGCGGCGGAGCATATCCGCAGCATTAACCCGGATATCCGTATCGTATACATAACGGCCTATTCGGAATATGCGATTGAAGCGTTTGAGCTGAATGCACTCGATTATTTGCTGAAGCCCGTTCATCCCGAACGGTTTAAGAAGACGATTACTCGCATTATAGAAGATTACAGTCGGGGCAAGCCGGAGAAGCAGCCGCTGCCCGGCAGGCAGGTGCTATGCTTCAAGCGGCTTGCGTTTCATGACGATGGAAAAACGAATACGAGCCTCCGGCTGCGGACGCTGAAAGCGCAGGAGCTGTTTGCTTTTTTACTGCATCATAAAGATCAGTGGGTCGCCAAGCAGCAGCTATTAGACACGCTATGGCCCGATTCGGATTATGAGAAAGCGATGATGCTGCTCCATACGTCCGTCTATCAAATACGCAAGCTGATGAAAGATTGGAAGGTAGAGGCGCTCGTTGAGTTTGCGCTTGACAGCTATCGTTTGACGAGCAATGGATTAAAGCTGGATGTCGAGCAGTTCGAGCAGGGAGTTGCCGCGATCCGCGCCATTGACACGGAGCAGCAGCGTATAGCGGCAGAGCAGACGCTCAGCCTGTATGCCGGGGACTATTTTGAAGAGCATGATTTTCTGTGGGCGAGGCAGCGCCGGGATGAGCTTAGAGCGAAATATGTGCGGTTTGTACGCAGCCTTATCCATTATGAGATGAATGCTGGGCACGAGCAGGAGGCGCTTAAGAGACTGCTGCTGCTGCATGAGCAGGAGCCTTATTCGGATGAGCTGTGCCGGCAAATTTTAAAGCTGCTTGGCAAGATGGGAGAACGGGAGGCACTTGCCCTCTATTATGATGATTTTGCACGACTGCTTCTTGAAGAATTAAATTGTGAGCCGGAGCCAGAGACGAAGCATGTAATGAAGCAGCTTAAAGGTGCACAGTTAAAATAAAACGGAGGCTCAGCTGGATTTGCCGTTCCTTTTTCGGATGGCAGCGCGTCTGAGCCGCTTTTTTTAAATTTGTACTAGGATGTGTATGCAAACGGGAGGCGGTCTGCTGCGCCTTGCTTAGCCCTTATTCGAGGCCAATCTCATCTGCCGATTCAAGGCTTAAGGAACCAGAGCATGCAATTGTTGCTGAGTTCGTTTTGGCTGAGGAGACTGTTGCTGAGAACACTGTTGGCTGAGTCCGCTGTTGCTGAGAACACTGTTGGCTGAGTCCGCTGTTGCTGAGAACACGCAGCTTGGGACGCACAACTCCTTTTTTGAAGGACTGAGGTTCCGCTATTTTGGCTTTTGCTCCGATTTCGGGGCTTAAGCGGACAGGATGCTCTTCTGTCAATAGAGTGGACACGCCTATTATGCTATTTTTTCGTAATAAAGC
>NZ_LAQO01000049.1 GCF_000971975.1 Paenibacillus algorifonticola
CTCCGATCATGCGACCAAGTTGTGTATCCGGTATTAGCATTCGTTTCCGAATGTTATCCCAGTCTTACGAGCAGGTTACCTACGTGTTACTCACCCGTCCGCCGCTAACCAACGTGTTTCCCGAAGGAAACACTTGGTCCGCTCGACTTGCATGTATTAGGCACGCCGCCAGCGTTCGTCCTGAGCCAGGATCAAACTCTCCATTTAGGTGGTGTTTGACTTGCTCATTACATTTTGTATCGCTTTACATCAACCTAAGTTAATGTGGCAGTTTCACTCGTTGTTCAGTTTTCAAAGAACAATTTCTCTTGCTTGTTTCTTGCATCCGAACCGTGTATCTCTCGGCCGGAATTAGAATATACCATGGGTTCCTATACTATTGCAAGTGTTTTTTCAATTTTTTTAAATTAAAAAAGAATTTTACGGACGAAGCTCCTAAAAGAACTACGTTCCTCTGTCCCTTCCAACTCACAGAAAGCAACATTCCTAGCTTGCTACAAGATGATGGAATCCCCCCATTTGCTAGACGCTCTATTCCGGGGCGTTCAGCTTGGCGGCTTTCTAAACAAGGCTACGAGGGTTATTAATAATAGTGGAAAAACAAACGAGACTGACACCCAAAGCGGGTGAACGACCGAAACCAGCTCCGTCCAATCCATATCCGACTTAAATCCAACAAGTATATTCAAAAAAGCAACTAGTGCGAGAGGCATCGCAATTACTTTGTAATTTTTTAACTTAAATAGCTGTGACACATATAGGCTCAGCACGTACAAAGTAATCGTCGCTTTCATATAAGAGCCAGCGATGAGCGACATGCCCATCACTGACTCTATCCTTGAAATGATTTCTTGAACCTCTACCGTTCGAGCAACTTCAAAAAGCGAGTATTTTTTCACCCCGGCGAGCGGCCCGAACATCATTATCGTACAGATAATAGAAATGCATAAAGTGATGATGTTCCAAATTAAACCGATGAACATAGTACGGTTTAGTTCGCCGGATGAGCGTTCACGGACGAAAGGAAGCAGCATGGCGAATAAAAAAATCTCGGCATACGGAAAACCAAAAGAGAAAAATGCGCCGTGCAGCAAAGGCTTAATGCCATGCGGCATTACCGGAATAAGGAAGCCCCAATTATAATTCTCAAGGCTGAGTAGCAGAACCACTGTTACAGAACAGATTACTAGTACTATGATTATGGCAAACATTCTTGCCATGACCTCAATCCCCGCCCGTACGGTCAAAGCTGCTACCATAAGGATGGGCAAGGAAAAGGCGTAGACGGGTGTTCCCCTCATCATTGAGCTTTGCATGAACAGCCCGATATCAAGAACAATTCCAGTCACCATCTGCAAAATAAAGGATAACGGAAGCAAGGAAAGGATCGCGGTCGGCCAAACTCCGATCAGCCTACGGCTGTATTCCACATAAGTTAAGCTCGGATATCTTCGATATAAAAAAAGCATGCAGACCAGTAAACCCATACCGAGTCCCCCTGAAATCAGAAGCGACAGCCATGCGTCGCTTCCTGCTTTCCCAATGAGAGGACTCGGAATGTTAATGATGGAAGATCCAGTCATATAAGTAAAAAAAAGCACACCCATTTGCTTTGGAGAAACGTTCTCCTTTTGTCTCATGCTTAATCACCTCCACTGCAGCAGCATCATCATTTAGGGGGCATCGTCAGCCATTTATCGATTGCCCGGGCTGGATTGGTAAGTAAGACATCAACCAGCTCAAAAAAACCAAAAAAATTCAAATTAGCTACATAGTCAATGCCCATGTAAAACGAAACAAGCAAAATGAAGATATAAGCAGACTTTTCTCTTTTATTCGATTCGTTTTTCAACAGCATTCTGTCATACAGCAGCATTGAGCCGTATACAAGCACCAGAACAATAACGCGTTCTAACACCTTGATTACCTCTCTTCTCCCGACACAGTTGGCCTGCCGATGACCGTTCCGGTCGTTATTAGCTTTAATTTGACATGGATGTCAAAAGGAATGGTCGCAAATTGCTTGTCCCATTCTCCTTTCATTTCTTCCCATTTTTTGAAATGGGATCTGGCAATTTTGTTTCCAATGTCAATGATATCCATTTTATAGGTTTGAAGATCATGAATGGTCGCCAACATTTGCTTCTTGATCTCTTCCTCCATTTTATGCAGGAATTCCGCTTCATCTTTTCTAGTTTTTAATTCCGTACACTTTAACTCCCCGATTGCCCCCTCCGCTTCCGTCTTAACCAAAACGCTTACCTTATCCCCTATTAATCTGGGCTTTAGCTGCGTCCTTAGCTTGAAAATTTCAAATGACTCCGTTTCACTTTTTTTTCCCGGACAGGATAACTCAATAATTCCTGATTTGAATTCATTACGCAGCATCACCAGCCCCTCCACTTTTTTCGAAGATAATACACTTTTCATTTTTCCTTTTTTTAGAAGGGCGAGACCGGCGGCGTTGAACATATCCTTCGCTCTCTTGTCTTCGTACACATAAGTAATAGACGAATCACTTTGTGGACTGTTCATCTGCAACCCCAATTTAAGCAGCGTTGTATCCATTGATTTAGCAGCATTTCTATAGGATACTTGCTTGGTCAACAAAAGCTGCTGACCTATCGTCTGCTCAATGGCTGGCTGCTTTTCCAATATCTTACCCGCTCGCCCTTTCGTGATCATAATCGATATCGTATGCCTTGTCTCATGATCACGGTAAAAAAAATCGATTAGCTTACCAACGTCAGTTGACCTTGCAAGCCTTTCACCAATCAATATAATACGAGTGTGGGTCCAATTGGCTTTTCTCCCCAAATGAAGCGGAATGTCGCGAATCGCTTCAAATACCGAATCATCCTCTGTTTTGATCAGAAGATTTTTGGAATGATTTGACGTTCCCCCATCCCCCCCTTTATCCGCATTCGGGCGATACATTTGGGTTGTCAATTCAAGCCTGCCTCCTTTCCCTTGATCCAGCGCGATTGCCATCACAAAACCAGATTCATCTAATTCCATCTTATTCCAGCATCCCGTAAGGAGCAGAAATGAAGTTAATACGAATATAAAAACCATCCACTTTTTCATCATTTCTCATTCTCTCCGGTTTTTTATTTGCCTTCAGCTACTTCTCTGGATGGGCTATATGCTTTCGCGGTGATTGAAGCATTTTTTTCAACGGCACCCTTACAATAACATCCCGCATTTGATTGAACTGAAACGGAGCGAGCGGTCTCATATAAGGCTGTCCAATCGAACGAAGCTTGCAAAGATGAAGTAAAATGAGCAGAAAGACAATCATTATTCCGAAGCCGCCCATTACGGTCGCCGAAATCATAAGCGGAAACTTTAAAATACGCAGCGCGATCGCAATATTGTATTGGGGAATAGCAAATGAAGCGATACCCGTGAGCGCAACGATAATAACCATGATCGGCGAGGCAATGCCAGCGTTGATGGCTGCTTCGCCAACGACAAGCGCTCCAACAATGCTGACGGCCGAGCCAATCGGCTTAGGCAGCCGAACTCCCGCTTCCCGAAGCAGCTCAAAGAAAAACTCCATAATGAGCGCTTCGAAGAAAGCCGGCAGCGGAATTCCTTCCCGCGTATCAATGATCGTAAGCAGCAGAACGGTAGGGATGAGCTCCGTGTGAAAGGTAGATAATGCAATATATATGCTGGGCAGCGTCAATGCTAATAGAAACGCAATTATTCGAAGCCAGCGGATCATGGTCGAATATACGGTTCTCTGGTAGTAATCCTCGCTGGATTGGAAAAACTCCGTAAATAAGCCAGGGCATAATAAAATGCTTCCCGTTCCCTGAACGAGAACTGCAATTTTGCCCTCCAGCAGAGCCGCCACCGCCACATCAGGACGTTCCGTATACCGATGCTGGGGAAAGGGCGACCAGGTGTCATCCTCTATTATTTGCTCAATATAGGAGGTCTCCAATATTTCCAGATTGGTGATTTGGTCTATTCTGGCTTCAAATTCCTTCAGCAGCTCTGGATCTGCCATACCTTCGATATATCCGTAAACGACCTGGGTTTTGGTTGCTCCACCCGCAGTGAGAGATTCCACCTTGAACTTCGGGGTACTTAAACGCATGCGAAGCAGACCGATGTTTTTTTTCAAGTTTTCGACGGTGCTTTCCCGAGGTCCCTGCACAACCGATTCATTCGCTGGCTCCGAAATCTGCCTCGACTCGACCTCCAACGATTTATAAACCAGAGCCTTGTCCCAATGATTGAAAAAAATAACGATATTGCCGTATGTGATCTGTTCTACCGCATGGTCAAGATTGTCAAGAATATCCGCTTTTTTCTCGGATACCCCGCCATGCTCAAAAAACGTGAAGACATCCTCCGGCTTAATCCCTTCAGCGGGACCGACTTCATAAGTGACGAGATCCTGTAGAGATGCCTTCATATAATTAATAATCTCACCCTGCATAAGTGACTCATAATAAACGGAGCAAGCCGTATGCTGCAGTTCGGGACCATAAGCCCAATGCCTGAATATAATATCAACACTTCTGGAAAATACTTCTTCAAGCTGACGGAGGTTCTCATCCAATTGAGTGAAAATTGGACGCTCTACTTTGTCCGTTGTTTGCTTCTTGCTCGGCTTTGAGCTTCTGCTATCCTGCCTCGTTCCGTTTGTCTGTTGTGATGAATTTCCCGATAAATCCGTACCCATCTACGATCACCTTATTTTCGGTTTATGGTTTAAATTGGAGTTAGTATGGGGCATAACGCAAGGATTTATGCAGGAATTCCTTGCAGCAATGCCACTACCTCGTTGCTATCCAAGAATATACTTGAAATAAACCATTTGATGGAGGAATACAACATGTATCCACACTTCAGTACTGTAACAAAATGTGAGAATTAACCATTGAGTTCCCGCCGCAGTATCAGCCTGAGCAGCCTGGTATCGAATCCATCATGATTCCAAGACCTATTTCTAAAAACCTAAATCATATCGGTACCGGGAAACTACGGGATAAAGTAGCGATTATAACAGGAGGCGACAGCGGCATTGGACGCGCAATCGCTTATCTATTCGCGAAAGAAGGAGCAGACATCGTTATCGTCTATCTCCATGAGCATGGAGATGCTCGGGAAACGGAGGCCAGAATTGGGCATTTGGGCCGAAGATGCTTGACGATTGCTGGGGATAACGGGGATGAAGCCTTCTGCCAGCATGCTGTTCAGCAAACGCTAGCGGCATTTGATCGGATTGATATTTTGATCAACAATGCAGCCGAGCAGCACATCCAGAAAAGTATTGAGCAAATTAGCGCCGAGCAGCTAGAACGTACTTTTCGAACTCCTTCGTATACATTGTTCGCGACATAGATTCTCATACATACTCACATCCTTTGTATGAAATTATATGTTGCCTCTATTCAGCCATATGACTCCTATGACGCGCTTAAATTTATAACTCTAGTCATTTCATGGAAACAGAAAAATAAAGCACCGTCCCTGATAAAGCAACAATAAATAAAAAGGCGACAGCCTTTCCTAAGCTTTTCATCAATCTGCACGTCCCCCCGTTTGCTTTCCATCAATATATACGTAGCATGCTCGCCTGAAGGTAAATTAAACCTTTTTATTATGAAAACCGCTCACTGGAAAGCAAATTTGCGAATGATAGCCTGCCCAAGAGCTCAGTTCCTTAATGTGAATAAACAAGAAAATTATAGGGGAAGTTAACGTCGAGATGGATGATAAGCCCATCCCTACCATCCTCTTCATCATGAGTCAGCTTAACAGGGAGAACCCATATGATAAGAAAACAAGGCATTCCAGGAAAAATCAAGCAAAAGCATAAGGAGCTTGAATATACGACTGAAGTAAATCTGTCTGATAATCTGGACGAAAATAAAGCGGCATTACAGCAAGCCTTTTCCAACTGCGATGATCTCGTTGTTAGGGATCTGCACATATTTGGAGTACTTCCCTGCGTAACGGCATATCTCGATGTATTGGTCGATGACACCTTGTGGGACAATGGTTTGTTAGCCCCTTTAATGCTCCCTGAGAAAATAGAGTCCGATAACCCCGCCCAACTTATCGAACAAATAAAAAACAAATTAGGTTCTGTCGCAAAGCCGGAAATCGCCAGCAATCTGAAAGAAATCGTGCAGCGCATCGTCAAGGGAGATGTCATCCTATTCATAAAGTCGTCCAGTCAGGCACTCCGCTTCAGCATCAAAGATCAATTGCATCGTCAATTAGAGGAGCCTAGCACCGAGGCGGTTATACGAGGTCCGCAGATCGGCTTTATTGAGAAACTCCATATCAATATGGCCTTGATCCGCCAACGAATTCGAACACCGTATCTCAAGATGGAGAAACTAAGCGTAGGGTCGATCTCTCGTGCTGACGTTTCGATTATTTATATTGAAAACAAAGCGCCACAGACGGTGATTGATGATGTAAAACAACGTCTGGCTGGAATCGATATGGAAAGCATTTTGGAGTCTGGTTATATCGAGGAATTGATCAGTGATCATCCCTACTCGCCCTTTCCGGTCATACAGGCAACCCAGAGACCCGATTTGGTTTCGGCATCCCTTATTGAAGGAAAAGTGGCGCTTCTCGTTGACGGATCTCCGTTTGCGTTGATTATGCCTATCACACTCTGGTTTGGCTTCCAGACGGTCGAGGATTACTATATGAATTTTATTTTCGCAACGATGCTGAGATGGCTGAGATATTTATTTGCCTTTCTAGCGTTCGCCCTCCCATCCATCTTTGTGGCAATAACGACCTTTCATCAGGAAATGATTCCGACTAGCTTAACCTTGAGCCTTGCCGCAGCGCGGGAAGTTGTTCCTTTTCCGGCGATGGTGGAAACCTTGATTATGGAGATTACCTTTGAGGCGCTGCGCGAAGCGGGAGTCCGTCTTCCCCGTCCGGTAGGCCAGACGATCAGCATCGTAGGCGCACTTGTCATTGGACAAGCTGCGGTTCAGGCGGGCATCATATCCGCCCCTATTATCATTATTGTCTCCTTGACCGGAATCGCATCCTTTCTCATTCCTCACCCTGGTATGAGTCAAGCGTTCAGCCTTCTTCGTTTTCCGATGGTCATTTGTGCCGGAACCTTTGGTCTTTTCGGGGTGAGCGCCGGCATGATTGCCATATTGATCCATCTGACCAATTTGCATTCCTTTGGTGTTCCTTATTTAACTCCGCTCGCGCCATTCAATCGATCTGGCCTAATGGATGTATTGATCAGAGCACCTTGGCAAATTATGCACAAGCGACAGAATAAACGATAACACGGGAGTTGGAGAAAAATGATCCTGAACCGGATATTTTTTGTGTCTCTTATCAGCTGCCTTGCTTTACTAACTGGCTGCTGGGATCGCAAAGAGATGGACGATCTGGCATTGGTCTTGGCGAGCGGCGTCGATCTGACGGACGAGGGGCAGGTCGAAATAACCCTGCAAATCGCCCTTCCTACCGGAATTCCGAGCTCCCTGCAATCTAGCGGGAAAGCTGCAAACCCCATTGTAGTTCTTTCGGCCGCTGGAAAGGATTCAATAGACGCTTTTGATCAGCTCCAGCAGCAAATGTCTCGTCGGATCAATCTTGGTCACCGTGGGGTAATTGTAATTGGAGAAAAATATGCCCGGCAAGGCTTTGATCGGATTCTTGATACATTGCTCCGTTCGTCGGAAAGCCGATACAACAGCTATATCGTTACAACATATGGCACTACAGCTAAAGAGATCTTAAACTCTCCTTACCAGCTGGAGCTAATACCGGCTATTGGTATCAACAAGCTGCAATACAATGACTACAGCCTGTCCATTCAAATTGATAAATTTATAGACGCGCTTTCTTCTTTCGATAAAGAACCGGTTACCGGTGCAATTCGGGTCACTAAGCATGGCTCCAAACAGCAAGGCTTCATCCTCGATAAGGCTGCCGTATACCGCAGCAATAAATTAGTCGGTTTTCTATCAGGGGACGAACTGAAAGCCTTTCGTTTGCTGACAAGAAAGTTCGATGGCATCCATCTCACCACGCAAATGGAGCCGCCAACAAAAAAGCAAAAAGGCACGATCAGCGTTCAAATGATAAAGGCTGAGACAAATATCCACACCGAATTAAAAAATGGAAAACCGGAAGTTTCGATTTATTTTAAAGCTGTAGCCAAAGTTTTATCCAACGATACGAATATGGATTTGAGCAAAACGATCAACCGCGTTGAAGAACGATTTTCGGAGGATTGCCACAAAGCGATTATGGGCATGCTCTCGCGTACTCAAAAAAAATTTAAAGCTGATATTGTAGGTATTGGACGAGAATTCCACATCCAGCATCCTTATGTCTGGAAAAAAATCAAAAATGATTGGAATATGCGCTATCCTGAGATTTCCATTCAGCTAATAACAGATTTCCGAATCGAACGGGTTGGGAGAACACAGGCCCCCGCGCAGCTTCAGGAAAATTAATCAACCAAGTGGAAGAGGAGGGTTAGGGATGAAAATAACCGGTTTACAAGTTTTCTGGATGATCACCATTATGGATTTGGGCATGACATTAATCATGACGCTCTCACCAAGCATGCAGTCCGCCAAGCAGGATGTATGGATTTCTATGCTTTTTGCCGGATGCCTCATTCTGCTGGTCACTTTTTTCGTGACAAATGTAACGGTTCTTTACCCTGAGAAGGATTTAATCCAGCTCAGTCACACCATTTTAGGGAAATGGATCGGTAAAGTCGTTGTGCTCATCTATTTGGTCCAATGGTATACCATTACCCCGATCGTTCTCCGCCAATTTGTTGATGTCATTCAGATTATGATTCTCCCAGAGACGCCAAAAGCAGCGGTTATGCTCATCATGCTTCTCCTAATCGTATATACAACCCACTCAGGAGGTATCGTATCTATCGCCCGCTGCAGCGAAATTCTCGGACCGATTATTATATTAATGGTCCTCCTTGCCATGGCCGCAAGTTTTAATAACATAGACTTGAAATATCTGCTGCCGGTATATGCGGACAGCGGGATAGGCGGAATTGCAAAGGGGACGTTAGCTCCTGCCTCCTACCTTGGACATTCCGTTGAATACCTCATGCTTGCGTCCTTTTTGTATCAACCGCGTAAAGGAGCGCCCTATGCCTATTGGGGAGTAATCACCGCCGCTTTTTTTGCGCTGATTGCGATGCTGATGGCTACTATCACGCTAGGAGTCAATATCCTTCCTAAAATGTGGTATCCTTTTTTCGAAATGTCACGAAAAATATCCCTATTTGGTTTCATTGAAAATTTTGATCCGCTTTCGATCGTAATTTGGGTTGCCAGCGTGTTCATTAAATTAGCCATTTATTTGTTCATTTCAAGCTATGGAACCGCTCAATTTTTGAAGATCAAAAACTGGAAGGTCATGATTTGGCTTATCGCCCCGGTGATAATGGTATTTGCTTATTTCCCAACAAATGTATCTGAGGCTACTTCTAATTATTTAATGAATTACTGGGTGCCTTTTGCGCTGCCTGTCAACATGATTGCACTGCCTTTGCTTTTACTTATCGTAGGGAAAATAAAACAGAAGAAAAGCAAGTCCGTTTCTCATTGAATCGGTTGTTTTCTATAGGGAATTCACATATATCTCGATATGAAAGGAATTTATACAGGAAAGATGGGAACCTTGATGGCAGCGATATGGGCAAACGAGGAAGACCCTACCCGCCTTATGCCGGTTTCTGTCTGGAAACGCAGCATGATCCGGATTCTCCTAACGAGCCGGACTTCCCCAGCACAGAGCTGCTTCCGGTTCACCTTTACAGGCTACCAGAGAATTTCAACGATACTATTGGGTATACGGTATGTAATCGCGTTTTATTGAGCAAGCATTGAGCTATCCGGATAAAAAAATTGGCCCTGCATCACCAGTTGGTAACGCAGGGCCAGCTCTTCGCTGCATGCACCGATTAAACAGGCATGAGCACAATGCCTACTCTATTAGCGTTCTACTTTTTGGACGCTTTCTTAGAAGCTTTCGCTTTCGAAATATAGCTGTTGCCACGGCTACCGTGACTTCCACGGCTGCGGCGGCTTTTATGGCAGGAATCCTTGCTCGCATCTCCTTTTCTCATGGATAATAATATACGAGAATGGGTCATGCTTTGCTTGTGTTAGCGCCTTGCGAGACAGCTCACCCTACTAGCGGTTATCTATTTTTTCCGGGTATAGATCATGGTTCATCAGACGATTTTCCGCCATCTGCTCATATTTGGTACCCGGTTTGCCATAGTTGCAATAAGGGTCAATGGAGATGCCGCCGCGCGGCGTAAACTTGCCCCATACCTCAATATAGCGGGGGTCCATCAGCTTGATCAGATCGTTCATTATAATGTTTACACAGTCCTCGTGGAAATCTCCGTGATTACGGAAGCTGAATAAATACAGCTTGAGCGACTTGCTTTCTACCATTTTCACATCGGGAACATAGGAAATATAAATCGTAGCAAAATCCGGCTGACCCGTCATCGGGCAAAGGCTCGTAAACTCCGGACAGTTAAACTTCACAAAATAATCCCGGTACGGATGCTTGTTGTCAAAGGACTCCAAAATTTCCGGTGAATATTCAAACGTATACGCCGTTCCCTGATTGCCAAGCAGGCTGATCCCCTGCAGCTCTCCCTCTTTTCTTCCACTCATCGTTGTTCGCTCCTTCTCTTATCACTCATCGCAAACCTACTATTTATAAACACTTCTATACCATTCACAGTGAAAAATAAAGCGATACGCCGCTAGGCTAAACGCCGCGTTTGTTGCCCCACACCCAGGCGTGCAGCTGAGGCAGCACCCTTACCTGATTCATATCGCTGCGTACCATAACACGCTCAATTAGCCATTCATATCGTTCCACGAGCTTATCTCGCAGCTTGCCATTATCGCCTTCGGCGAGGTCATCATTACCCGCTTGGACGAAAAAAAGCACCCCCGGATAACGCGCGTGGACACTCGCCGCATACGCCAGATCAGCGTCGTCAAATACGACGACCTTCAGGCTAAAGCTGCGATTCGCCGCCGACAGCTGGTGAACAATCTCGTCGAGCATTTCCCAGCTCGTGTCCATGCCGGAGCTCGGCGGCTTGGGCGACAAGGTCAGCTCGTCAATGTCGAGCAGCCAGTCCTGCCATTTGCTGCCCTGCGTTTCCAGCGCAACCTGGATGCCTGCGGCATGCAGCCCCTGCACCAGCTCGCCCGCATGGCGAAGCAGCGCCGGATTGCCGCCGGACAGCGTCACATGCGAAAACGCTTCTCCGCCGACAGCATGCAGCTCCGATATAATTTCCGCTGCGGTCAGCATGCGGATGTCATCCTTGCCTGTGCCGTCCCATGTAAAGGCAGAATCGCACCAAGCACAGCTGTAGTCGCAGCCAGCCGTGCGGACGAACATCGTTTTTTGCCCGATGACCATGCCTTCCCCCTGCACAGTCGGCCCAAAAATTTCCATAACTGGGATACGCGCTTCGGCCTGCTTAAGCATCGGGAGCAGCCGCCTTATTTTGAGCTTCATTAGCCGCTAACTGCTGATCCGTCTTTTTGGGGCGGTAAATGACGTAGCTCGTTGGCGTTTCGCGCAAATACACTTGGACACAGCGCGGCTTGTTCGCCAGCTGATCCAAATAATTTTGCGTAATTTCATAGATGGTGCGCGCAACGACTTCCGTTGTCGGAAAGTAATCCGCGCTTTGCGCATGGAAATGCTCGTTATCATCATTTAAATACGTATGGTCAAAGCGGTCATGAATGAGCCGCTTAATGAGTGCAAAATTGACCAGAAAACCGGATGCATCCAGCTCATCGCCAGCGATCGTAACATTGGCGAAATACGTATGCCCGTGGACTTGCGCACATTTGCCTGCATCTGCGCTCGGAATGCTGTGCGCGGCGGCAAAATGCATATCTTTATTCAGCTCATAGCTGTAAGGATGTGAAACGGAAGGGTAAATTTGCTGAATCACTCTGCCACATCCTCCTTGCGGGAAGACAAATACTGCTGGAGGCCCTGCGATCTGAGCTTGCATGCCGGGCATTCGCCGCAGCCATCTGCGATGATGCCATTGTAGCAGGTCAGCGTCTTGTTTCTGACGAAATCGAAGGCGCCCAGCTCATCGGCAAGCTGCCAAGTTTGTGCTTTATTCAGCCACATTAAAGGGGTCTCAATGACGAACGGGTAGTCCATCGCGAGATTAAGTGTCACATTCGTTGATTTTATAAAGATGTCGCGGCAGTCGGGATAGCCGCTGAAATCGGTCTCGCATACACCGGTTACGACCGTGTGTGCGCCAATCTGCTTGGCAAGTATCGCTGCGAACGATAGAAACAGCAAATTACGGCCATCTACGAATGTCGTCGGCAGGCCGCCTTCTTTTTGCTCAATCGCAATATCGTCCCTGGTCAGCGCATTTGGAGCCAGCTGATTAAGCAGTGACATATCTAGCACATGATGCTTGACGCCGAGCTCCTCTGCAATTTGTGCTGCGGAGTCCAGCTCCAGCTTGTGGCGCTGACCGTAATTGAACGTCACAGCCTCCACTACGTCATAACGCTTTAGCGCCCAAAATAAACAGGTCGTACTGTCCTGCCCTCCGCTAAATACGACGACGGCTTTTTTCACCGCTTGTCCGCCTGATGCTGCTTGATTCTGTTGCGCTTTCTGTGTTGCTGTCATCTTTCATTCTCCTCTCTTCGATGCCGGCGAGAGCCGGAGCATGCAGAGAGATCCTTCGAACATTTTGCCCATAAAACAAGGTGAAACGGCTGTCGCCATCCTCTGGTGGCAAAGCTACCGTTTCAAAGGTGAAATATAAGAGTGTATAAAGGTGAAACTTATACCTTCTTATATTTTAAAAAACGGAATTCATCCTGCCATTCCATTTTCCTTAGTTTTTTATAGAGGGAGTTCGCGAACCTCTCCTGTCGTGATGCGCCGCCATGGCGTTCATTCCAGACTTTATATTTTCATACCTCTCGTACTATAGCACAGCTGCAGGCCGCTGAACAAGGGAAGTCGCTCGGCTCATACAAGGAAAGTGAGACTTTTTGTCGAATACATGAGGGAAAGGAAATACTTCACCTTCATCATCCAATAAAATGCATGCAACAGGAGGAAGATGCGTCAATGGCTTTTAAATTAAATAATGTTAAAGAAAACAAAAACGTCTTCATTCAAGATCAAATGGGCGGATTCAGCATTTTGGAATACAAAGAGGATCTCAGCTCCACAAACGCCATGGAAGCACAAGCGAACTATTTTATGAATCAAAGCAATATGCGCAAAAAACAGCTGATGATTGAGCTCAGCAACAATGAAATTATGATGAGCGCAGGAGCCATGCAGTATATGATCGGAAATATTGAAATGAATTCCGGCATTAAAGGCGTCGGCGGACTGATGCGAAATTTAGTCGCTGGAGCAGTATCCGGCACGACCGCCGTCAAACCCGTATACAAAGGGACGGGCACGATTATGCTGGAGCCGACCTATCGCTATTTGTGGCTCATTGACGTGGACAATGACCATATCGTTATCGAGGACGGTCTATTTTTAGCTTGCCACTCGACACTCGAATTAAGCGTAAGCGCACGCAAAACGCTCTCCTCAGCCGCGCTTGGCGGCGAAGGGCTGTTTAATTTAAGCGTTAGAGGAAAAGGCGTGCTCGCTGTGGAAGCGCCGATTCCTTCAGAAGAAGCTGTTGTTGTCGAGCTGCAAAATGATGTGCTTAAGGTAGACGGCAACTTTGCTTTGATGTGGTCAAGCTCCCTTGATTTCACTGTAGAAAAATCAGGAAAATCGCTTTTAGGCTCCGCTGCTTCGGGCGAAGGTCTCGTTAACGTATACAGAGGAACTGGCCTAGTGTGGCTAGCGCCGCTTACCGATTACAAACCGATACCTCAAGCAGGTGCCAGACGCTAATCCGCAATCCAAACAAATTAGCCTTATCGAATACGCAATCACACAAAAAAGACCGCTCTCCCCTTCACAAGGGAAAGCGGTCTTTCGTATTAACGCATATTAGCGCACAGGCAAGTTCAACTGCCACGACACGCCATATTTGTCCTCCAGCCAGCCGAACAGAGCGCTAACGGGCGATGGCGACAAAGGCATCAATACTTTGCCTTCTTCCGCCAGCCTCGCGAAAGCCCGCTCCATTTCCGCCTCGCTATTGCAATTTACGAATAAGGAAAGCGCGGGAGTAAAGGCATGTGGATGCGAATCGCTGAACTGGTTGTCAATGCACATCACCTGCTGGCCTTTTATTGAAAAAATAGCATGCAGCACCTTAGGGTTGGCGCCAGGCTCGCTTTCCGGATAATACTTTGTGCTTACAATGTCAGCATCCTCGAACGCGGAAACATATAGCTTCATCGCCTCGTCAGCTTGTCCCGAAAACATTAAAAACGCAAATACGTTCTGTTCCACTTGCCTTTCACTCCCTTTCCATTTATGCGCTTGCCAGTTTCACGACCGCGTTCAAAGCAGCAGCAATTTCCCGTTCGATCGCTTCCGCTACAACGTTCGTATGCGGATCATATTCTTGCGCCAAATCTGCATCGGCGTAGCCATCCAAAGCGACGATCGCTCCGGCGCGTGCGCCGCGCAGCGTTGCAATGATATAAAGTGCAGCGATTTCCATCTCGACCGCAAGCGCCCCAGCCTGCTTGTACTGCTTATGCGGAATGTCCACGACTCCTGTAAAGAAAGCATCGAGCGTGACGGTAATGCCCTTTTTCACAATGCCGCCTTCCGCCACAGCTGCCGCATAAAGGGCACTGCTTACTTCATGATCGGCAACCGCTGGAAAGCCTTCCGGCACCAGCTGCCGCGTCAAGCCGTCTGCGCGAACCGCAGCCGTGCTTACAACAAGGCTGCCGGCCGGATAATCAGCCGAATAGGAGCCCGCTGTCCCGACGCGAATTAGCGTAGTAACGCCGCCCTTGATCAGCTCCTCAAAGCATACGGCCGCACCAGGCGAGCCTACGCCATGGCTGACTACCGCTAGGCGTACTCCCTTGTAGGTTCCAACGAAGCTGCGGTATTCGCGGCTGAATGCCAGCTCACGCTTTTCATCCAAATGCCTTGCAATGGTCTCGGCGCGTTTCGGATCGCCGCAAACGATAGCAATAGCGGGCAAATCCTCTGTATTCACTTGTAAAATCGGCAGCAGCAAGTTAATCCCACTCCTTTTTATGCCATTCATCTTCTGGCAGCCCTAAATCTTCTCCCGAGAAGCGCTGCTCCTCAAACGGATCAGCGTAATTATGGAAGCCATTGCGCTCCCAGAAGCCCGGACGGTCTTCCGTCATAAATTCAAAGCCGCGAATCCATTTCGCGCTTTTCCAGAAATACAAATGCGGCACTACGAGGCGCAGCGGCCAGCCATGCTTCGGCGTCAGCTGCTCGCCATCATAGCTATGAGCGAGCAAAACATCCTCCCGCAATAAATCTTCAAGCGGCAGATTCGTTTCATAATCCTGATCGGCATGAATCATCACATATTTGGTCTCCGGCTTCACGCCAAGCAGCGGCAGCAAATCCTTGAATTTGACGCCTTCCCACTTCGTATCCAGCTTCGACCAGCGGGTCACGCAATGAATATCGCTTACTTGCGTCGTTTGCGGCATGGCCATCAGCTGCTCATAGGAAAACACCGTTTCCTTCTCGACAGCTCCGCTGATTGTCAGCGTCCATTCCGCCATATTATATTCGGGCACTTCATTCTCATGCAAAATCGGAAAACGCTCCGTCAGCGCTTGTCCAGACGGAACCCGGTGAGCGATTTCGGCAGCAACTTCAATATGCCGAACCGGCGCTTTTTTCAAACGTTCAGCTTTACTGATCATGATGGATCAAACCTCCTTCAATTATGCGGCTTGCAGCAGCGACCCTAGCGCGAGCTTTCGTTCGCCTTGCGCGCTTCCGCCAAATAGCTTTTATCCTTGAAGAAAAACATCGCAATAATCGTCACTACATAAGGCAGCATCATTGTAAAATGGACCGGCAGCGCATAGCCCTGAAGCCGGGTGCTGAGCGCATCCATAAACCCAAATAACAAGCTCGCGCCCGCAACGCCAAGCGGATTGGACTGGCCGAGCATCGTCGCAACTAGCGCGATAAAGCCGCGGCCTGCGGTCATGCCCTCGGTAAACATCGTTACTTGACCAAGCGACAGCTGCGCTCCAGCTAGCCCGCACAATACGCCGCACATCAGAACGGCTCCGTACTGGATATGCGTCACTTTGATGCCAAGGCTTCTCGCGGCAACCGGATTTTGTCCAGCGGCAAGCAAGCGGAAGCCCGAAACGGTCTTAAATAAATAATACTGCAAACAAGCGACGAGAGCGATCGATAAATAGACGAGCGGAGAATGACCGGAAACGACATCTCCCACCCAGGGAATGTCCTTAATGAGCGGAATATCCCACTTGGGCAAGCCGACCATGCTTTTATCGTAATAAGCGCCTTTGACATTAAAGATCGCCCGCAAGGAAAATGTCGTCAGCCCAAGAGCGAGAAAGTTAAGCGAAATCCCGACGACGATGACGTTCGCCTTCAAATGAATGGCCATATAGGCAAGCAATAAGGAGAACACGAGCACACAGACGATAGCGAACAGCACGGCGAGCCATACACTGCCCGTCAAATGGTTGCCGACAATCGCCGAGAAGGCGCCAATAAGAATAAGCCCTTCCAAACCGACGTTAAACAGGCCGACCCGCGCGCATAACGCACCGCCGAGCGCTGCAAGCAAAATCGGCGTAATCATGCGGAGTGTCGAAGCGAACAGGGAAACATCAAACAGCTGATCCACCTTAAGCCCCCGCTTTCTTCTTTTTCTTAAAGAACGAATAAGTAAACTTTGCGGAAATAAACAAAATAAGTACGGCCTGAATAATGCTTGATACTTCCAACGGCACATCGGTATTGCGCTCGACACCCATGCCGCCAGTTTGCAGCGCGGCCAGCAATATGGCAGCGAGCGCGGTGCCTAGCGGATTCGATCCGGCTAGCAGCGTCGCCATAATGCCTGACCAGGCGTACCCAGGTGAAGTAAGTGCGCCATCCAAATAGCGGTATTGCGTGCCCAGCACCTCTCCGGCTCCGGCAAGACCAGCAAAGCCACCGCTGACGAACATGCTGTACAGCATCAGTCTTCCGCGATTAACGCCGCCGTAGCTCGCGAATAGCGGATTGCCGCCCATCATCCGGATCTCGTAGCCTTTAACCATATAACGCATAAACCAGGCAAGCGCTATAGCCCCAATCAGCGCGAACAGAAATCCTGCATGCAGGCTCATCCCTTGAAACAGCTTTGGCAGCCACACGCTCTTGTCCACCATAACCGTCTGCGCCATAGCGGCCGAGCCAGATCTGTCCATCAATGGGTAGGAAACGACATAACCGGCAAATAAGGATGCTATATAATTGAGCAATAAGGTCGTAATCAATAAGTTCATGCGAAACCGGGCATCCAGCCATCCGGCAAAAGCAGACCATAGTCCGCCAGCAATTACGCCGGCCAGCAGTGCTGCGACAAGCTTAAACCAAGCTGGACCCGGCAAATAAATCGCGGTCACCGCGGCGCTTAGCGCGCCGAGCACCATTTGTCCTTCGGAGCCCATATTGAAAAAGCCTGCGCGGAAGGCGAGCGCCACCCCAAGCCCAATCAGCATAATAGGTGTAGCGCGGCTTAATGTATTAGTGAAAAAATAAAAACTGCCGAAGGCGCCCTTCCACATCTCGGCGTATGTCTCGGTTACAGACCCGCCTACAATCGCAATGGCGATAGCGCCCGCTCCGAGACCGACAACGATGGCGAGAAGCGGCTGCAATAATGCCCTGAGTATTCCCTTTAGCTTGTCCACCCGTTTATCCTCCCGCCATTAAAAGACTAATTTCTTCTTCCGTAGCCGTTAAGCCCGGCAGCTCGCCAACGATCCGGCCTTCATTCATAACGAGCACGCGGTCGGACAGCTTTAGTATTTCCGTCAGCTCCGAGGACACGAGCAAAATCGCTCCACCATCAGCCCGCCGCTTCAACAGCTCGCCATGAATAATTTCCATCGCGCCGATATCGACGCCACGGGTAGGCTCCGCCGCAATTAGAAATGGTGTTTCCTGGGCAAGCTCCCGCGCCACAATCAGCTTCTGCAAATTGCCTCCCGATAAATATTGCGCCTTCGTATGAATCGAACCTGTCTTAATGCCAAAATGCTCGACCCAGCCGCTTACGAGCTGGCGAATAGCAGCGCCGCGCAGCACGCCTCCGCGCTGATAGCGGCGGGCATGACCCATTAGGCCATTTTCCAGCACCGTAGCGTCCTTGGCCACTCCCCATTGATAGCGGTCCTCCGGTATATGAGCAAGCCCTTGCTCACGAATGCTGCGCACAGACTTGCCCGTAACATCTCTGCCTCTCAGCAAAGCTTTGCCAGAATCGACAGGGGCAAGTCCCGAAATCGCCTGCAGCAGCTCCGATTGCCCATTGCCGGAAATACCGGCGATGCCGACAATTTCTCCGGCGTGAACGCTGAGACTCACTTGATCAAGCTTCGGCTTCCCATGCTCGCCTTTTATCGTAAGCTGCACCGCTTCCAGCACCTTCTCGCCTCTAGCCGGAGCCTCTTTATGCAAATCCAGCAGCTCGCGGCCAACCATCATCCGCGACAGCTCCTCAATACTCGTATCTGCCGCATTAACCATACCGCTAAGCTTGCCGTCGCGCAGCACCGTAATGCGATCAGCTACATCCATAATTTCCTGCAGCTTATGGCTGATCAGAATGAAGCTTTTGCCTTGTGCGGCCAGCCGCTTGATCGCAATAAGCAGCTCCTTGACCTCAAGAGGAGTCAATACTGCCGTCGGCTCGTCCAAAATAATGATTTCTGCTCCTTGATGCAGCACCTTCAATATTTCTACGCGCTGCTGCAAGCCTAGCGAGCAATCCTCCACCTTTTTCCACGGATCAACCGGCATGCCGTAAGAAGTTCCCAATTGCTCTGTTATAAGTGCAGCTTGTTTACGGTCGAAGCGCGCTGTTTTGGCAGGCTCACGGCCGATAACGATATTTTCAGAAATGGTGAACGTCGGAAAAAGCATAAAATGCTGATGCACCATGCCGATTTTACTGTTAATAGCATCCGATGGACTATGAAACGCCACCTGTTTACCGTTCACAACGATGCTGCCAGAAGTTGGCGTCTCCATGCCGTACAATATGCGCATCAATGTCGTTTTTCCAGCGCCATTTTCTCCGACCAGCGCATGAATTTCCCCTTTACGCAGCGAAAAATCCACTTCGCTATTGGCCTTTAGCGCTCCGTAGGATTTTGTAATCTTATTCATTTGCAGCAGCATGCGGGCAGCTCTCCTCTCACAATAAACCAACAACAAGCAAACCGGCTGCCCGCTGGCAGCCGGTGCTTCTTCTTATTTCGCCGCTGGAAGCTCCACGACGATTTTGCCTGAAATGATATCATCGGCAATGGCTTTCACTTTTGTAACCGCATCTTCGCCAACAAATGGGCTAAGTGCTGATTTGCTGTCTTGTGTAACGAATGTAAGACCTACACCTTTTTCCTTCAAGCCGTAGTCAGTCGCTGTAAAGTCGAATTGGTCGTTTGCGAATGCTTTAACCGTTTCATAGGCTACTGCATCTGTACCTTTCAATTGGGAAAGGACGATATGCTCAGGATCAAGCTCCGTACGGTCAATATCTTGACCGGAAGCGTATAAGCCTTTTTCCTTCGCTGCTTCAAATACGCCAAGATCGCCAACAGCCGACATGCCCGCTACGAAATCTGCACCTTGGGAATATTGCAGCAGCGCAAGCTCCTTGCCTTTTGCTGAATCCGTAAAGTTTCCTACATAGTTAATCAAAAATTTTGCGTCCGGGTTTGTGTTTTTAAGCCCTTGCTCAAAGCCCGATGTGTATTTCTTAAGCAGCGGTGTATCCATCGCTACTACTGCGCCTACTACATTCGTTTTAGTGGAAAGGCCAGCAGCTGCGCCAAGCAGGTAAGCTGCTTCCTGCTCACGGAACACGACGCTGCGAACGTTAGGCTGATCAACAATTGTATCAATAATAGCGAATGGCTTGTCCGGATTTTCAGGAGCTACCTTATTAAGTGCATCTTCCGCTTGGAAAGTTGCTGTAATAATCAGATCGTAATTGTCTGCTACCGCTGCGCGCAGGTTTTGCTCGAATGCAGCAGGGTCAGTCGACTCAATCGTTTTCACTTCTACATTAAAATCTTTGCCGGCTCTTTTGAAGCCTTCATCCATCGATGCGAAAAACGGGTTAACGCCGATTTGCTCAGGAAGCACGAGCGCTACGCGTTTTTGCTTTTCATTTTCAGGAGAAGCTGCAGCTGTTCCAGCGTTAGTAGCCGTGCCAGCATTCGTGCCGCTGCTGCTATTGTTCTTTCCATTCGAGCCGCAAGCCGCCAGTATAACGACAACCATCAATAATGATAATGTTAACGCCAGTGTCTTTTTCATTTGTGTACGTTTCTCTCCCTTAAAATAGCTTGTATTTTTCTCTTTATCCTAGTAAGCTTATCGGATTTTGTCAATAGCGAATATTCGACAAAACTCTCGTTTATTCTACATGATTTTCATGAAAGTTAGTTATAAAAATACGATGTTGACACAAAATTGTAACAATGCTAGTATAATCGTACTATTCCGAGTTATTTAATATACTTTGGAAAATAATATCCAATACCGGAGGGAATTTATGAGCACAAAATATCCTGCACTAACCAGATCCTTATTGTCCGCATCTCTGGCCTTATCCATCGCTTTATCATCGGCTGTCCCTACTTATGCAGCTACTTCTACTACAACAGCAACAAGTGCAGCAACAACTGCCGCTTCATCCGAAGCCAAGCTGTTCCTCAAAGAGAAGTTCGGTATAACCTTCACCACCAGCACGATTACAAAAGGACAGTTCATTCAAGCCGTAGCCGATGCGCTTAAGCTGGAGCAGCCGGAGGAGCTTCCTGCCTTCACTGATCTGACTGAGACCAGCCCTTATTATGCTGCAGCAGCTGCCCTTCATAAACAAGGCATTCTCACTTCAACAACCGTAAACGCTGAGCAAAAATTGACAGCAGCTTCCGCTTTGTACATCGCCGTTAAAGCAGCAGGACTACAAGAGCTAGCCCATACATACCCACAGGCGAAAATTACAGCTGGACTAAAGAAGCTGAATATTCCGGCTTCCTCTCTCGGAACAGCGGCAGCACAAGAGCTTGCCGCAGCCGTTGATACGGGCTTGCTGCCAGCCTCCCAGTACAATGCCATTAAAGGCAAAGGGCTGACGCCGCAGCTTGCCGAAACGCTGATCGTGCAAATTCTTTCCTTTAAAGGAGAATACAAGCATTATATCGGCAACATCAACGATAGCACCATTTATGCCCAATTGCATGATGCTTTCAAAACATCCAATATTATTCAAGCACTCGAGCTGCAAACGATTGTAGATACGGCGCTCAAAAATAATTTGGTGACGGGCTACAACTTGAAGGACGCGCGTTTTGACGCCAACTTCACGCCATCCCTATCCCTCAATTATGGACACAGCGACCTGCTGCATGTCATCCAGCTTATTGGGCTGCTGCGCAGCGAAGGCATTGACGCCAAAGTTCAGCTTGAGCCTAAAACGTCTGCTTACATCTTCATGAAGGAATGGGGCGAGCCGCCAACAAAGGATACTGAAAATTATAAAGTTGTCCAAATCGAAAACGGCAATTATATTACGTATGCGAAGGAATTCGATATCGCCTTTGAATTCAACAATGCAGCGGATAAAGCGCGCTTCCAGCCTATTATTTTGCAATATGCGAAAAAAGACAAAGCCGATCAGCCTGGCCTGATCTATGGCTCATGGTTCCAGCCGCTTTATTATTCATCAACCAAGCTTGATGAATACGAGGTCATTACGAACAATAAAATTACGGGCAGCGGCTATTATTATGCCCAGTCCTTCTCGCTGAATGATCAGTCGAAAAACATTGTAGAGGGCTTCCGCAAGCTTGATCCGGCAGTCAACATTAATTCCTATACGTTTTGGGTAGATAAACCATTCCATAACTACTTGAATGGCGAAGGACTGTAAGCTTAATACTGAACCAGCTGGTCATAAAAAGGGATTCCTTCGTGAAAACGAAGCGAATCCCTTTTTATGATAGGAACGCAGCGGAAGCTGACGGGCTAGAATGCGGAAGCACAAGCCCTTCAGCGCGGCTAAGCGTCGCTGTTGTCCTCGCGCTTGCGCTCCAAATTTTCACTCATTCTCATAAACATGCTGATGGTAATATCCATATCCTCCAGTGAAAAACCCTCGTAAAGCCTGAGCATTAAATCTTCGCGAACCCGCATAATGCCATCAACGAGCTTACGCCCTTCATCCGTTATCGTAAGCAGCACAATACGACGATCCTCTTCGCTGCGTTCGCGGTCGATATACCCAAAATTAATTAATCGGTCGGCGATTCCGGTGACGGCACCGCTCGTAATTTGCAGCAATTCCGCCATAACCGACGCTTTCTGCGGCCCATGCTCCGATAGCAGCAAAACCATCTTTGCATCCGTCATGCCAAGGCCTTGTACATTAAACCGGTTCCATTCTGCATGGATAAGCCGTCTAAGCTGGCGAAAGGCTTCGTCCATCTCACGCATTTTTTCTATTCTTTTCTCCGTATTTTCCTGATTCATTTATACCCCTCGCGATACTGGATTTCTTCACGGCTCAATGAAATATTTTTTTCACGCCATACGAAAACCACGTTAATTATACTTTTCCTACTACTATAGCGTGTTTTTCCTTGATAGCCAAGCCAGAAGCCGTTTTAAGCATATAAGTCCATCAACATTACTAGCCAATGCTTGTCCTCTGTGTTAAACTCAAAGGTATCGACTTTTCATACAGGAGGGAATTTTAATGGCACCTAAGAAGATGCGTTCAGACATGATAAAAAAAGGATTTGACCGTGCACCCCACCGCAGTTTGCTGCGTGCAGCGGGAGTAGCGGAGGAAGATTTCGACAAGCCCTTTATTGCTGTTTGTAATTCCTATATTGATATTGTACCTGGTCACGTTCATTTGCAGGAATTCGGCAAGCTGGTTAAGCAAGCGATTCGCGATGCTGGCGGCGTTCCTTTCGAATTCAACACCATTGGCGTTGATGACGGTATCGCAATGGGACATATCGGCATGCGCTACTCGCTGGCGAGCCGTGAAATTATTGCCGACTCCGTGGAAACCGTTGTAAATGCGCACTGGTTCGACGGCATGGTCTGCATTCCTAACTGTGATAAAATTACACCGGGCATGATGATGGGCGCGCTTCGCGTCAACATCCCGACGCTGTTTGTCAGCGGCGGACCGATGAAAGCGGGTAAAACATCCGACGGCCGTTCGATCTCGCTCTCCAGCGTTTTTGAAGGCGTTGGCGCTTACCAAGCAGGCATCATCGATGATAAGGGCTTGCTGGAGCTTGAACAGTTCGGCTGTCCGACTTGCGGCTCTTGCTCAGGCATGTTCACTGCCAACTCGATGAACTGTCTTGCTGAAGGCCTTGGCCTCGCGCTTCCAGGAAACGGTACGATTCTTGCCGTAGCACCTGAGCGTAAGGAATTCGTTAAGCAATCGGCTACTCAACTGATGAAGCTGATTGAGCTTGGCATTAAGCCTCGCGACATCGTAACGAAAGATACGATTGATAATGCTTTTGCCCTTGATATGGCAATGGGCGGTTCCACCAATACCGTTCTTCACACCCTTGCACTTGCACATGAAGCAGGCATTGACTACCCAATTGAGCGCATCAACGAAATTGCTGAGCGCGTGCCGCATTTGGCTAAAATCGCTCCGGCTTCCGACTATCATATCGAAGATGTGCATCTTGCTGGCGGCGTAAGCGCCGTATTGAATGAAATGTTCAAAAAAGAAGGCACTCTGCACGGCGATTGCATCACTGTAACGGGCAAGACGCTTCGCGAAAACGTAGAGGGCTGTGAAATTCAAAATACCGACGTTATTCGGACAATTGATAATCCGCATAGTGAGCGTGGCGGACTTGCTGTACTGTTCGGCAACCTCGCTCCAGGCGGCGCAATTATTAAAGTCGGCGCGATCGACAAATCGGTTAACGGCTATCATAAAGGTCCTGCTATTTGCTTTGATTCCCAGGATGAAGCTCTTGCTGGCATCGCTAACGGCAAAGTTAAAGAAGGACATGTTGTTATTATTCGTTATGAAGGACCTAAAGGCGGACCTGGCATGCCGGAAATGCTGGCTCCAACTTCGCAAATCGCTGGTATGGGCCTTGGCGCTAAAGTCGGTCTCGTAACCGATGGACGCTTCTCAGGCGCATCCCGCGGCATCAGTATCGGTCACGTTTCACCGGAAGCGGCTGAAGGCGGACCAATCGCTTTCGTTCAGGACGGCGATATCGTTGAGCTGGATATGAACAACCGTGGAATGAACGTTTTGATCAGCGACGAGGAGTTCGAGAAACGCCGTGCCGCATGGCCGGGCTTCGAACCAAAAATCAAACGCGGCTACCTTGCGCGTTATTCTCACCTCGTTACAAACGCCAGCCGTGGCGGCGTAATGAAAATGTAGCATGACACCAAGCAGCGCTTCGGCGCTGCTTTTCTTTTTGCCCCTATGTAAATGAAAAAACAAAAAAGCACGCTTATCCGCGTTAACCGCGAACAAGCGTGCTTTTTGTATGGTCATACCTCTTTCAACATTCGATAAACGAATGAATAGACGGGTCGTTCATAACGATCGTACAGCTCAAGCGCCAATGCATCCTGCCGTGCGATTTAAAACTCCGGCTGCCTGTAAACAGGCGCCGGAGCCCGATTATACGGCAGAGGTGCTGCCCTTCACGGGAACAGAATCCCCTGCAGCAGATGGCGCCGACTGCAAGCTCGCCTCTTGGCCTATGCTTGCCCGCAGCAGCGCTGCGTGCGTATTTTGATAAGCTTGTATTTTGCTCATTGGCATTAACAGCATACACGGATCAATCGCTTTCCTGCGCTCCTTGCTTTTCGCATTCCTTTGTTTCTTCGTCAACACGCGCATAAGCAGCCGCAAATAAATTCGGGTCGTGCGAGCAAATAAACCGCTAGGCAAAGGGAACACCTCAAAACCAAGCCGATCCGCCCCCCGATGAATCATTGTAACGCCATATATCGCCTTCGCATCCACTGCCTCAGGATCATGCGCCAATTGGCTGGCAAGCATAGGCAATGCAGCTTCTACTTCCCGCAGCATCCTGATTCCAGCAGCCAGTGGCGAAGCTGCTTCTGCAGCAATGCCGGACAGCTTGCGGTTGTCAAAATGCAGCTCCACAACGCGGTCTCCCTTGTTTAAACGTCCACCCTCTGCAAGCTCAATAGGGTGGCCGCTGTAGGAAATCGTTCGATAATGGAACGCCGGTGATTCTTCCCCTACCTGCTTAAGATGAAACAGGAGATGGAATAAACGCTCATATTGCAGCCATAGCGTTATAAGTGATTTTTTCCACCAAGACAGCTGACGCTCCTTGGCCTGCTCTGTCAGCTTAATCATTTCTTCAATCGCAACAAAACGATAACCTTGCTTAGAGCCTTCCTGCAAATAGGCCTCAAGAGCGACCAGCATATTAGCAGGAGCCTCATGATGGGCACCAGGCGTTTGCCCGCAATCATGGAGCAGCAGCACCTCGCCGGGGCGAAGCTTCTTTAGCATTTTTCGCTTAAGGCGCTCCGCTCCCAGTCTCTTGTTCCAATCGCCGAACATCGACGACCATAATACAATTTGCAAATGTCCAATACCAGCAAAATCAAACACATTGATAATGCCCCAAGGAGGCCGATAATAATTGGAACGGCTCCCCGTCGCCTCTCGTATTATTTCGCATGTACGCTCGATCTGACGCTTGACGGACCTTGGCCGCATGAACCAATTCGTCTTATGCACATAATTGTGTATGCCAAGCGTATGGCCTTCCTCATGTATTTTGCGTAATAGCTCCGGCTGCGCTTCGCCATGTGCGCCAACGATGAAAAAAGTCGCTTTCGCATCATAGCGAGCCAGCAACTCCAGCAGCTTTGGCGTATAGACGGCATCCGGGCCATCGTCAAAGGTAAGGGCAATTTCCTTCTTTACCAGGCCTTTCTTAAATACTCGAAATCCGAAAGTACGGCTGATAAAAGCAGGGAGGAAAGCGTAGAACGAGAAAAAATAAAGAGTCCAGACAACAAGGTTCTCCATATATGTTTTCCCCACCGTTATTAATATTTTTAGCTGCATGAAATCGGCGATAAACCAACAACGATAACTTTAATTGTATCATATGGCTACAAAAAATAGGCATCAAAATTAAAATTATAGTACAATCAAATCGAGATATATGAATTTGGAAAAGAGAGGTTTTCAGCTATGCTACCCTTTTACAAAAAATATTGGCGAACCGCATTCGACATTGCCCTGATCGCGCTAACGGTTTATTTAATTATGCTTGCCTTTAGTCATTTTTATCGTTTGGCTACACCTATCATTTTCTCCTTCGTTATTTTTATGTGTATTGAGCCGCTGGCACGCAGGCTGAACAACATTGGCATAAAAAAATCCATCGCTTCAGGCATATCGATTTTATTGTTTTCCATCCTTATTCTATCCGTCTTCTCCGGACTCGGTTACATTATTTCGAAGCAGGGCTCCGAGTTTCTGGACAAGCTGCCGGAATATCAGGCCATTCTCAAGGAGCAGGTAGAACGCAACACTACACAGGTGCAAAATAAAATTCAGGCCCTTCCGCCTGAGCTCGTCGCACAAATTACAGAATACATCCAGGGCGCTGCCGAATATGTGCCGAATTTGGTTAAAGCGATCTTTGCCGGAACTGTCGGCTACGTCTCCTCGTTTTCCAGCTTTATGTTTAATTTTCTGGTCGGTATTATATTAGCTTATTTCCTTAGTATCGAAATTAATGACTGGAAAAAAACAGCGGCGGATAAAACGCCAAAAACGTTTAAAAAAGCCTTTTTCTTTTTGCGTGAAAATGTATTAAAGGGCATTTCCGGCTACCTGAAGGCGCAAGCCAAGATGATTACGATTACGTTTTTCGTCATCTTCATCTCGCTGCTGCTGCTCGGTGTCAAAAATGCCCTTGTAGTCGCTGTAATCTCCGCTATTTTTGATGTGCTGCCGCTGCTGGGGGTAGGAACGATCTTTATTCCTTGGATCATTTATTTGTTTATCGTGGGGCATACTTCGCTTGCGGTATGGCTGTCCGTCCTGTATATCGTTGTTGTGCTGGCGAGACAGCTATTGGAGCCAAAAATTACCGGAGATACGCTCGGCGTATCTGCCTTTACGATGCTGGCATTTATGATTATTTCGCTCAAGCTGTTCGGCATTGCTGGCGTCATTTTATCGCCCGTGCTCATTATTTTGCTCAAAACCTTGTATGACCAAGGCTTCTTCCATCGCTGGATCAGAGCGCCGCAAGGCGAATTCGACAGCCAGGTGCCGCCTCCAGGAGCTGGAGGCACAGGCAACCCGCCAGCTCCTCCAAACGTTTAAAATTCGTTTTAACGCTCCGCTATAATATCCATAACGCCGCGAAACAGCTTCGTCGCCTGATTGCTTGTACCGGGACTTCGGTTCTCAGCAAGCACGGCGACGGCGTATCGCGGCGTATTTGTCGGTCCGTAGCCGATGAACCACTGGTGGACGCGCTCCTTGCCGTTCAGCAGCGTCTGTGCCGTACCGGACTTCCCGGCAATTGGCCATACGCCCTCGCGAATAGAGCGTCCCGTTCCACGCTGGGTGACCGCCTTCATCCCTTCGAGCAGCGTGCCCGCGGTTCTGACATGTATCGGCGTTCCCGCCTGCCGAGCTTGCATAGGCTTCAGCTCCACCATCAGCTGTCCGTTTGCATAACGAATTTCACTCACTATTCGCGGCTCCAGCCGCTGACCGCCATGCAAAATCGTCACTACCAGATTCGCCGCCTGCAGCGGGGTCATCCTCACATCCCTTTGGCCGATTCCGCTTTGGGCCATAATGCCCCCGTCTACTTCAAGGGTAGGCTTGTCCTTCAATTGCTGCCAGATGCTTGTAGCAAACAACTGCCCGCTCTCCTCCTCGCCCAGCAGCCGCAAACGTCCGGCAAACGGGCCAAATGCGGATTCGGCATGCCAGCCAGCCGGATCACCGATGCCAAGCGCAGCCGCCGTCTGATACAGCTGATAGCCGCTCAGCCGCTCGGCAAGCGTCGCAAACACAATATTGCAGGACTGGGCTAACCCTTCCTCAAGCGTTAGCTTTCCATGTCCATCCTGCTTCCAGCACGTTAAACCATATTTCCCATACTGCCCGCTGCATGTGAACACTTCTTTTTCGTCCGTGACACCCGCCTCAAGCGCCGCCGCTTCCGTTACGAGCTTAAAAATCGAACCCGGGGCAACCGCGTGGAGCGCATGATTGGACCAATCGGTTTCCTCATTCCGATCCAGCTGCTGCGGATTCATCTGCGGTCTCGATACCATGCTGACGATATCCGCATTTTGCACATCCAGCACGACGATTGCTCCAGCTTTCAAGCCATTTGCATCCGCATAAAGCTCGAGCTGCTGCTGGAGCTTTAAATCGAGCGTCGTCTTTACTTTCAGCGGATAATAGACGCTATCCGGCTGAAAAACCCGCAGGCCCAGCCCCTGAAGCGGATGGCGCTGCCCATCGAGAAAAAAGGATACCGACGTTGGCCCGTTGCCCCGGAGCAGCGTATCCAGCGATTTTTCAAGTCCAGCACCACCGATTTCATCTGTCAGCTTGCGCTTGCCTGACGCCAGCTCCGCCCCATAAGCCTGCTCCAGCCATTCTGGGTGCTGGCTTATAAAGCCAATGGCTTGTCTGGCATTAAGCTGCGGCAAATACCGATTATGATAAGGAAGCACCTTGACACCATTTATATGGAGCTGCGCAAGTCCTGTTAGCTGGTTGGCCGATAGACTCAAAGGCGCCTTCTGCCCTTCCTCCCGCCAAAAATCGGCCCCCTTCAGCGAGTCCCATTTTTCCACTAACTGCTCGTAGGACACATGCAATAGCTTCGCCAGCTTGCGCAGCTCTGCCGCTTCTCCCCGTGCCTTGCTCTCCACTGGAAACAGCGCCAATGCAGAATAGCTTTCCCCCGTAATCGCCCGCCCATAACGATCAATAAAATCGCCGCGTCCTGAATCGAGCACCAAATTTCGCTGCCGCTGAATAGCCGCCTTTTGCTTCCAGTCAGTATGCTTGCCAAGCATTGGTGCAGCAGGCTGCGCCAAGCTTGGCACCAGTTGCAGCGTCGCCAGCCTGATCATATAACCTGCCATTAAAACCGTTAAAAGTATTGCTACAATTGCTGCACGTCGCCTGATCATTTCCACGGCCCCCTTCCCTCTCAGTATGGCCTTAATGCCATCTCGTAAACGGAGTCGCCCTTTCCTCATGCTCTCCAACACTCACTTCAGTTGCCCCAAAAAATAGTTCAGTTTCATTTAAGGTACCCCAAGTATGATAACCCTCAAGAACTTACACGAAGAGGTGATGCTTCTATTATGAGGACGCACAAGAAGGCAACCAAAAAAACGAAACGGATATGGATGATTGCAACGATCGTAACGCTCTTAGGCCTTGGCTCATTGACATATGGTCTCGCAGACCGTTATTTGATCAAGCACGTCGAAGTCGTCGTAACAGACAATGCCGCAACATCCAATAGCTCAAGCGATGCAGCTTCTACAACGACTGAAGTTCAAGCAACGTCAGATGACTGGAACTACACCAGCGACGATATCCAAATCAAAATCAACCAGGTGCAGACAGGCTCTGGCTCAGACCTGATTACGTATTTTGTCGCAGATGTCACCGTTAATGATGCCAGCAGCCTGCGCTCTGCATTCGCCGAAAACAGCTTTGGAACGAATATTGTGGAAAATACGTCGGACATCGCTTCCAGCAATAATGCCATTTTTGCAATCAACGGCGATTATTATGGTTTCCGTGATGACGGCGTCATTATTCGCAACGGCACCGTGTACCGCGATGATCCGGTGCGGGATGCGCTGGCACTGCTGGATGATGGAACAATCCAAACTTATGATGAAACAGAGATTTCCTCGTCTGATCTGCTTGCAGACGGCGTCACCAATACTTTGTCATTCGGGCCCATACTGATTCAAGACGGCAAAATCACAAGTGATTTCAGCAATGTCAAAATCGATACCAATTTCGGAAACCGCTCGATTCAAAATGCGAATCCGAGAACCGCGATCGGAATGATCGCTCCAAACCATTATGTGTTTGTCGTCGTAGACGGGCGGAAGGAAGGATACAGCCGCGGAATGACACTGACCGAGCTTGCCGAAGTCATGGCTGGCCTTGGGGCTACAGAAGCTTACAATTTGGATGGCGGAGGTTCATCTACGATGTATTTCATGGGCAGAGTTGTCAACAACCCGCTTGGTAAAAACCAAGAGCGGGGCGTCAGCGACATACTTTATATCAAAGAGGAGTAACCATCATGACTATATTAATTCCGGCCTATGAGCCTGATAATCGACTGCTTGATTTAATTGAACAGCTGCATGCGTTCCAGCTTGAGCCCATCGTCATTGTAGATGACGGAAGCGGGCCAAGCTACCGCGAAATTTTCGAAGCGGCTGAAGCCTCAGGCTGTATCCTTCTGACCCACGAGGTCAACCTTGGGAAAGGGCGTGCCTTGAAAACAGGGTTCGGCTATATACAAGAAGCCGGTTTGCCGGGCCATGTCGTCTGTGCGGATAGTGATGGGCAGCATCTGCCTCATGACATTAAGCGGATTTTTGAAAAGCTGCTCAGTCAGACAACGCCAGGCATTGTGCTGGGCAGCCGCCGTTTTAGCGGAACCATTCCACTGCGCAGCCGCTTCGGCAACTCGGTCACTCGGGCAGTCTTCTCCCTCACTACTGGCACTAAAATTTATGATACGCAGACCGGTTTGCGCGGCTTTTCACTTTCAATGCTGGACTGGCTGTGCCAGATTCCTGGCGAACGATTCGAATATGAAATGAACATGCTGCTGACTGCCCACCGAGATGGGTATAAAATTACTGAGGAATATATCGACACGGTATATTTGGATCATAATAAATCTTCCCATTTTCGTCCGCTGATCGACTCTTTCCGAATTTATTTGCCAATTTTAATGTTCAGCACGTCTTCCCTGCTGTCGGCGTTACTCGACTTCACGCTCTTGTTCCTTATTCAAGGCATTAGCCACAACCTGTTCTTGTCTGTCGTAGCAGCAAGATTATGCAGCTCCATCTTCAACTATACAATGAACAGAAAGTACGTGTTCACGGGCGGCAAAGTATCCAAAGTTCACCAATCGTTGCCTAAATATTTTTTGCTGGTCATCCTTGTGCTGCTATTGAATTATGGATTACTTTATTTTTATAATGAAACGCTGATTATTCCCCTTGTTATCGCCAAATTGCTGACCGAGGCATCCATTTTCCTATTCAGTTATTGGGCCCAACGCAAATATGTGTATTAGAGTGAAAACGGGCTTCACTGCATGAAAAGCTTGGCTTCCGATCGCCATTACCCTTGCATTTCTTCTAATAAGCCTCTAAATGTAAAAATGCAAGGGTAAAAGCGAACGCTGACGCTTCTCCAGCACAACCTTTTCATTCCGTTACGCATTTTTCACCTTAATTTAAAAAAAAGCCGTTTGAACAAGGGAAGCACCCCGTTCAAACGGCTGAATGAAAGTCGATATTATTCGATTTTGAATTTCGAGAGCGAATCTTTCAGCTCGCGCGATACGCTGCCCAGCTCTTCCGACAAGTTGACGAGACCGTCACTAATGCTAAGCTGCTCGCTGCTGAGGGAAGCCACCTCTTCCGATGTTGCGGAAGACTGCTGCGCTACTGCGCTGACATTCGTCATCGCCTCGGACAATACTTCCTGCGACTTGTCCAGCTCGCCGATAGAATCCGTAACTGAATCCAGCTTGTGTACAAACTGCACCATTTGCTCCTGAACGCCTACGAAAATATCCGTCGCCTGCTTCACAGAAACAATTTGTTCTTGGAATAAAGGATAAGCATCCGACAATACGCTAACCGTATTGTCAATTTCCTCCTGGATTTTTTCCGTGATTTGTCCTACGATATCAATCGATTGACGGGATTGATCGGCCAGCTTGCGAATTTCATCGGCAACGACCATAAAGCCTTTGCCCGCTGCACCTGCACGCGCCGCTTCAATCGCTGCATTCAGGGATAGAATGTTTGTCTGCTTCGTCAAATTGTTCAATACATCCAATATTTTCACGATAGAGCCTGTGCTGTCTTTGAGGCTGTCTACCTTTTCAACCATAGAACGAGTCATTTGCTCGGTCTGTCCAGTCTTGTGGCTCAGCTCGCCCATATAGGCCGCTCCACGCTCACTTGCCTTCTCTACCTCACCAGCTGCACGCACAATCTCTGCATTCGCCTGCTTCACCGTTTCCATTTGCGTCGAAATATTGCCGCTTAAATCGCTGCCGCGCTCTGCTTCAACAGCAAGGCTTGAGGCGCCATTTGCGATTTCTTCGGTTGCAACCGATATTTCCCGTGAAGAGATAGCTGTCTTCCGTGATACATCCGTCAGCTCGCCTGCAGTATGCAGAACAGTATCCGCAGACTGCGTAGCCTGCTTCGCCAATTGGGTAATTTGCGTCATCATATCGTTAAAGCTGTCGCTCAGCTCACCGATTTCATCGGAACGTTTCCGAATAGCAGAACGAACCGTCAAATTGCCCCGTTGCCCCTCGTTCATCAAATTGCGCAAGTTCGTTAGTGGCTGTGCAATCGTTCTAATAACGAGGAAGCCGATCGCAATCGCGATGAATACAGCTACAATCGCGGTAATAATCGTCATATTGCGAATAACCTTTGCATCCTCCACCAACGTATCTACCGGAATGAGACCCAGCAGCTTCCAATCAACGGAATCAAATGTTTTGTAGACCGTCAGCATAGATTCGCCATCGCTAGTTTCCAGCTTTTTCGATCCTTCTACTGCAGCGTCGCCTTCTGTTGGCAGCGCGACTGGAGCTGGCTTGCCAATTAGGTCGTTGTTAGGGGCCGAAATATAGTTATTTTGACCATCTACGATCGAAAGCTCACTGCCTAGTCCCAAGGATACCTCCTTGAATCTTTCCTGGACGCTTACCAAATTAATTTCAATCAGCAGCATATAGGAAACCTCATTAAGCGTGCTATCCTTCAAAAGACGGCTGATGCCAATTGTTGGCGCACCGTTCGCACCGCCAAAGCCTTTCGGCTGGGTCTCAATCCATAATGCCTTGCCGTTCGACTCTTGGACCTTCCCAAACCATTCTTCTTTCTTCATCGCATCGGATGCAACAGAGGAAGCATTTCCTGCTGTTACAACGGGCAGCTTGTCATCCAGCGGCAGCAAATAGAGCGCCTTAATGCTGGAGTTTCCAAGCACGTAATCCTGCATTTTGTTTGACAGCTCGCGGCTTGCTTCAAATCTCGTATAATCGTCTTCGCCATCGCGCATTTTGCCGATCAGCGTATGCAAGTCTTTGTTAATCAAAATTTGCATCGTCATCTCTTCATAGTTGTCCAAAATAATATTCAAGTTCGTCGTTACCTGGCTGACCGTCTGAAAGCTGGCCCCGGAAACTTTCCGTTCGACAATCGTTTTCGTTTGTGAATATGAAATTAGACCTACTGCCAGAACGCAGGTTACGATGCTGGCAAATATAATTAAAAATAGCTTCGTTCCTACCGATTTATTAACCTGGTTCAGCTTCATTTCCTTCGACAGCATAATAAGCTGCTTGGATGAGCTTTTCCCATACTTGCCTGTCTTCGAAGCTAGTTTTTTCATAATCGGCTTAGATCCGCTCCAGAAACGGGAAAGGGCTTTCATAGTTTTTCCTGCTTCTGCTTTTTTCATTGTAATTTTCTTCGACTGAGTTTTGTCCTCATTTTTTTTCAATGATGACACCGCCTTTTTTATTTGTTACAGACTAGGTCTCTAGAAGCGTTCAATATGTTGTCAATGAATCCTTGTACTCTCTTTTCTTATGTAGCCCCTAATTCTATATATCGGTTTTCATATCACAAATAATTAATAAATAATAAAAAAAACACTGCTTTCGAAAAACGAAAACAGTGTCGTAGTTCTAGTTATTTTTTTATCATTAGTTTACGCAGCATATCCATTGGTTCAACAGGAGCAAGCGTCCTAATATGGATGCGCTGAAGCGGGTGCCTTGCAGCATCCAGCTCTTGTCCCTTGTCATCGGTCATCTGCGTAATCGTCTGCTTGAAGAAGCGGCCGCCGGGTCCTACAAACTCGACTTCCTGTCCCAGTTTGAAGTAATTGCGCTGTTGCACAACCGCAATTCCAGTCTCTTCGTTGTATTCCAAAACAACTCCGGCAAAATCATAAGGGGCTGGCTTATCTTCCGGCTCATAAATATGATCCTCTGCCCCCGGTGTATCGAGGAAAAATCCCGTGTTGAGCGGACGGTTCGCCGCTTTGAAAATTTCATCCAGCCATTCTTGCTTCAGTACGAAATTTTCCGGATCTTCAAAATAGGAATCAATCGCCTGACGATACACATTTACAACAGTAGCAACATAATGAATGCTCTTCATGCGGCCTTCAATTTTGAAGCTGTCTACGCCAACATCAATCAGCTCCGGCAAATATTCAATCATGCACAGGTCTTTAGAGCCCATCGTGAATTGATCTTCGCCTTCGGGATACATCGGCATATCATCAACGAACAAATCGTATTTCCAGCGGCACGACTGCGAGCAGCCTCCACGGTTGGAGTCCCGATCGGTGAAGTGATTGCTGAGTACACAGCGGCCAGAAAATGAAGAACACATCGCGCCATGAATAAAGGCTTCAATTTCAATATCGACATGCTTTTTGATTTCTGCGATTTCTTCAAAGCTCGTTTCTCTGGCAAGAACGACGCGCGGCAATCCTTCTTCCTTCCAAAACTGTACCGCCTGCCAGTTGAGCGTTGATTGCTGAGTGCTCAGATGCGCTTCCAGCTTAGGAGCTACTCGCGCAGCCGTCTCAATAATAATCGGGTCAGCTACGATAATCGCTGAAATGCCGACTTCCTCCAAATTGCGCAAATACTCCTCAAGCCCGCCGATGTCCTCATTATGTGCGTAAATATTCGTAGCAACGAACACCTTCGCACCATAGCGATTGGCAAACTCGACGCCTTCTCGCATTTCCTCAAAGCTGAAATTGCCTGCGTTGGAACGAAGGCCGTATTTTTGTCCGCCAATGTATACAGCGTCTGCGCCATAATGGATGGCGAATTTCAACTTTTCCAAATTGCCTGCCGGGGCAAGCAGCTCGGGACGATCGAGTCTATGGCGTTTCCCCTGATAGCGGGTTTTCACCGAGCTCGTCGCCCCTGAATACGTGCTTTCTGCGACTGTCATAGTTGCTGCACCTCCTGCTCTATTACTCAATACACCTGTTCTTTATAAAAGAAACCAAAGCTCAGCTCACGCTTCTGATCTTGCGCTTCTGTAATCGGCTCCAGCCACTCATCCTGAAAACGATAGCCTTCCGGATCAGCCATATAAGCGTCAATGACGTTGCGATAAGCCCGCACTGCGATTTCATTGTATTCCACCGACTTGAGCAGCCCTTCAATCTTCAAGCTCTCCACGCCGATTTCCATCAGCTCATGCAAGTTTTCCAGCATGCAAATATCATCCGAGCTCAAAATATGCGTGCCGTTGGCATCCTCATAAATAGGGAACCGCTCGTCTTTGCGCTCAGCCTCCATCACGTACAGTCCTTGCTCCTTGCTGGCGCTGCCAAGCTTGCCGGAGTCTTCCTGATGATCCAAATAGCTGTTGACGAGCGAACGCTTGGAATGATAAATATTCGTCAAGCCATGAACCTGCACCTCGATTGGCATCGTAGAGTTTTCTTTGATTTCAATGACCTGCTCCATATTCAGCTCGCGGGCGAGCACGAACCGCGTAGCGCCGCGTTTTCTCCAATATTCAGCAGTCGCATAGTTCGTTGACGTCATCTCGGCATTCCAATGCAGCGGCATATTAGGAGCAGCACTCCGTGCAGCCATTAATACAGCCGGGTCACCAAACATAACGCCGTTTACCCCAGCTTCAGCCAGTGCCTGCAAATAACTAGGCAAAGACTCAACGACTTTATTTTCGATCAAATTATTTACCGATACATAAATGTTTACGCCCTGAGGCGCCGCCAGCTTCACGGCTTGCTTGATCATATCCAGATCAAATTGTCCTGCAAGCCGCATGCCGTAGCGAGCTTCTCCAATCAGGAAAGCATCAGCTCCGGCAGCAATCAGGCGCTCCAGCTCTTCCAAAGATGAAGCTGTTGTTAATAATTCGGGCTTTACAGCCATGTTCCTTACACTCCTTACTTAGACTGCGCAGTCTTGTTGCTGTTAGCAATATTATTGTTATGCTCGCTAAAGGTTTTAGCAAACAGATGCTGTCCCGTTCCATCTTTCTTCGTTACATAGAAAAAATATTCCGTATCCTGCGGATAAAGCGCCGCTTTGATCGAGCTAAGGCTTGGTGCCGCAATCGGTCCCGGCGGGAGCCCATCTACCAAATAGGTGTTATAAGGGCTGTCTACTTTGAGATCCTTATTATACAAGCGTTCCTTCGGCTTATCCAGTGCGTATTGCACCGTTGCATCAATCTGAAGCTTCATCGGCTTGTTCAGGCGATTATATATAACGCTCGCAACTGTCGCACGCTCCTCGTCAACGACCACCTCACGCTCGACCAGTGAAGCAATCGTAAGCAGCTGATGAATCGTCAGCTTGCGTTTTTCCAGTTGAATGGTCCAATCCTTCGGAAGCTGGGCAAGCTTGACATCAAGCTCGGAAATCATACGGTTTAATATTTCCTGCTCCGTACTGCCCTTCTTCATTTCATACGTTTCCGGAAACAAATACCCTTCCAGCCGGTGGTGCAGCTTGGCATCAGCCGAAATTTCATTGACCGCCTCCGCATTGCTCCACGTTTGCTGTTTATCGGCCAGCTCCAAAAATTTATCCTTGTCGATCAGCTTCTCTTCCGCCAGCTTATCGGCAATTTGCAGCACCGTAAGTCCCTCAGGAATCGTAAACCGGATCGTCTCCTGCTTGACCGTGCTGCCGCTGTTCAGCATAGCAATGACATCTGCCTTATCCATGCCGGGATTCATCGAATACGTGCCCGCCTGGAATTTGCCGCCTTCTTTCTCCAGCTTCAAATAATATTTAAAGATCAGGGCATTTTTAATAATCCCTTCCTCTTGAAGCACATCGGAAATTTGGCTAGCTGAGGCGCTGTTTGGAATAACAATCTGCTTGGCCTCTGCCGTCTTGGTTGGTTCTAATTGAAGCCACACATAAATAAATGCGCCGCCCACCACTGTAGTAATAACGCCTAAAATGCTTAAAAATACGTAAAAAGCGATACGAACCTTGCTAGGCCTAGGTGACTGCCTCTTTGCGTTGTCCAACCTGCTTTCCTCCTAATTCCCCAATACGTCGAGAAAAAGAGCGGTGTGCACCGCTCTTTTTCTCGATGTATACGTATAATAAAGCTTGCTTAAGGTCGCTCATCGCCAGCAAATAACAAATCGTCATAAGCCTCGGACGCCAGTTCCCATTCTTCATCATCCTCAATCGTTTCCAGCTCCGGCTCTTCGCCAGCACCGCCAATGACGCGGAAAAGCTCCACTTCATCCTCGCCCTTCATCGCTTCCGACTGGAGCGCAGCATAAACGTAGGAGCCGAGCCTAAACTCCGCCTTGATGACGAATGTTTCCATAACGCCGCCGCCCGCAAGCAGCTCGATTTGAGGACCGAAGGCTTCCCGCAGCCGCTCAAGCGGCTGCGGGATCAGTACCTCGCCTTGATCCATTAATTTTCTTCCTCCAATTCGCCGAGCAGCGTATTAAACGTCTCCTCCACGATGTTCCATTCTTCTTCGTCTTCAATCGTGTACAGCTTGAGATCGTCTCCATCTTCCTCATAGCGGAAGGCGTAAACCTCATCTTCCTCTTCGCTCTCACCAACGAGCGGAACGACCATCATATATTTCTGATCAGAGCCATCCACTTCAAACTTCATGATGACTTCGAATTCTTCTTCATTGCCGTCTTCATCCGGAATATAAATAATTTCCGGCTCTTCGAACTGCATATCATCCTTTGTCATCTTAACCCTCACCTTTTCGTTTTGTGCATTGCGCCGAATCAGCTTCTACTCGTTTCGACGCAAGCCCTTAGAATCGAGATAATTTTGTAAAATGAGCGTTGCCGCCATTTTGTCCACTACCAGCTTTCGCTTCTTACGGCTGACATCCGCTTCTATGAGAGTACGCTCTGCGGCTACAGTAGTCAACCGTTCGTCCCAAAGGTGAACAGGCAAGTGTAGTTTCTGTCGAAGCTGCTCTGCAAATTCAATGCTAATTTCGCCTCGCGGACCGATGGTGTTATTCATATTCTTCGGAAGTCCCAAGACGATCTCACTAACCTCATACTGCTGCGCCAATTCGGCGAGCCGATCCAATTCACCATTGTCACGGCGCTTCTTCACGACCTCGACCCCTTGCGCAGTCCAGCCAAAAGGATCGCTTACCGCAACACCAATGTTGCGATCGCCGTAATCGAGTCCCATTGTTCTCATTGCTTGTCCGGCTCCTGACTATTATGTTTTCTTATTGTTCAAATAAAACCGGACAAGCTCTTCAATGAGTTCATCGCGTTCCTTCTTGCGAATCAGGCTCCTGGCGTTGTTGTGCCGCGGAATATAAGCGGGATCACCGGAGAGCAAATAGCCTACAATCTGATTAATCGGATTGTACTCTTTCTCCAGAAGTGCCTCATGAACAGTAAGCAAAATGTCCTGTGAGGAGGTTTCCAAACTTTCCGGCAACACATCAAACTTCATCGTTTTATCCATGGAACTCATCGCCAGCACCTCGCTTTCCAACTACATTTCAATGAGATTACTATCGATACACATTTCCATCATATCACATTTGCTTGGGCGAGAACCAGTTCTTCCGCAAGTTTCAGTGCTTCTTCCAATTTGGAAGCATCTTTGCCGCCTGCCTGCGCCATATCAGGACGGCCACCGCCGCTGCCGCCACATACTGCTGCTGCTTCTTTAATTATTTTGCCAGCGTGAAGACCTTTCTTCACTAGATCCGCCGATACCGACGCTACGAGGCTAACTTTATCCTCCTGTACAGCGCCAAGAATAATGACTGCCGAAGGCAGCTTAAGCTTCAGCTCATCAGAAATGCCGCGCAGCGCATCCATAGATGGCGCATTTACTTGAGCGCTTAGCACAGTAATTTCGCCGACCTGCTTCGCTTGCTGCTCAAGTGAGCCTGCTTCGATCCTGCTCAGCTTCGCTTGCAGTGATTCATTCTCGCGGCCAAGCTCCTTCACCTGCACATGCAGCGCTTCAATACGCTTAGGTACATCCCCATTGCTCGATTTCAGCAATGCTGCTGCTTGCCCCAGCAAATCAAGCTGGCTTTCTGTATAGCTGTAAGCATGGCGGCCTGTAACAGCTTCAATCCGGCGCACGCCGGAGCCAATTCCGCTTTCGCTGACCAGCTTGAACACGCCGATTTGCGAAGTGCTGGCTACGTGGCAGCCGCCGCATAGCTCAAGGCTGTAGTCGCCGACTTGCACGACGCGGACGACATCGCCATATTTTTCACCAAACAATGCCATTGCGCCCATTTCCTTCGCTTCTGCAAGCGACTTGTTCGTAATGGTCACATCGGTGCTGTTCCAAATTTGCTCATTTACACGGCGCTCGATTTCTACAAGCTCCTCATCGGTAATGCTGCCAAAATGGGAGAAGTCAAAACGCAAACGCTCCGCCTCAACAAGGGAACCAGCCTGATTGACATGAGTACCTAGCACTTCCTTGAGCGCTTTATGAAGCAAATGGGTCGCCGTGTGGTTTTTAATGACGTCCTCACGAACCGCTTTCGCTACAGCTGCCTGTACTTTCTCGCCCGTCTTCACTGTGCCTGATACAACGAGCGCATGATGCACGCTTTGGCCATGCGGCGCTTTCGTCACATCTTTCACTTGCAGCGAGAAGCCTTGGCCCGAAATAATGCCGCGGTCGCCAATTTGTCCACCGCTCTCTGCATAAAACGGGGTGCGGTCAAGCAGCACAAACACTTCGCTGCCTTCGCTTGCGCTGTCAATCAGCGCATCCTCTTGCACAATTGCCGTAATTGTTGATTCAATTACCAATTCATTATAGCCAACAAATTCGCTTTTAACCGTGAATTCGCCAAGTGCGCCACCTTGAATCTTCATGCCGCCTGTATCCTGACGAGCTGCCCGCGCCCGCTCACGCTGCGCTTCCATGGCTGCGTCAAAGCCTGCACGGTCAACAGTCAAGCCATTTTCCGCTGCAAAATCCTCAGTCAGGTCAAACGGGAAGCCATACGTGTCATACAGACGGAATGCATCCTCACCGCCGATTTCCTTGCCGCCTGCTGTGCGCGCCGTGTCTACCAGCGTCGTGAGCAAAGCCAGCCCATCGGATAGCGTCTCGTGGAAACGTTCTTCCTCTGTACGGATAACCTTCTCAATAAATTCGCGTTTGGACACAACCTCGTCGTAGTATACGCCCATCACTTCGCCAACAGTAGCGGTCAGCTCATGCAGGAATGGACGGTCGATGCCGATCGTTTTTCCGTAACGAACCGCTCTGCGGAGCAAACGGCGGATAATGTAGCCGCGTCCTTCATTAGAAGGCATAACGCCGTCGCCTACAGCGAAAGCAACCGTACGAATATGGTCGGCGATTACTTTCAGCGCCACATCATGCTCATCGTTCACATGATATTGTACGCCAGCAAGCTCACACGTACGCTCGATAATTGGCATGAACAGATCGGTATCAAAGTTCGAATCTACGTCCTGCAAAATCGAAGCGAAACGCTCCAGGCCTGCGCCTGTATCGATGTTTTTGTTTGGAAGCGGCGTATAGCTGCCGTCCTTGTTATGGTTGAACTGCGAGAATACGAGGTTCCATACTTCCAGAAAACGCTCGTTTTCGCCGCCCGGCCAGCATTCTGGATCGTTCAAATCGCCGTATTTGTCGCCGCGGTCATAGAAAATTTCCGTACATGGTCCGCATGGGCCTTCGCCGATATCCCAGAAGTTTTCATCCAGCTTGTAGATGCGCTCCTCTGGCAGGCCGATTTTTTTATTCCAGAACTCGTAAGCTTCCTCATCCTCCGGGTAAACCGTGACCGAAAGGCGCTCTGGATCGAAGCCGATCCACTCCTTGCCCGTTAGAAACTCCCAAGCCCAAGTAATCGCTTCTTCCTTGAAATAATCGCCGATGGAGAAATTGCCGAGCATTTCGAAAAACGTATGGTGGCGGCGCGTTTTGCCGACATTTTCGATATCGTTGGTGCGAATGCACTTCTGCGAATTCGTAATCCGTGGATTTTCCGGAATGACACGTCCGTCAAAATAAGCTTTCAGCGGCGCCATGCCTGCGTTAATCCATAGCAGCGATGGATCGTTGTGCGGCACGAGCGATGCGCTCGGCTCGATAGTATGTCCTTTGCTTTCGAAAAAAGCAAGCCATTTTGCCCGAATTTCACTAGCCTTCATAGTTGATACGCCTCCAATAAGTTTCGTTATTTGCGCCTGCATTTTGTGGCCAAACCTGCTTTAAAACAGCAAAAAGTCCCTGTCAGTTATGACAGGGACGAAAACTCGCGGTACCACCCTGGTTATCGCCGGCATCAGCCTTGCCCTATTATCTAGCGGCACAGCAATGCAGCAGCAATCTCCTCGTATGGACGATAACGGGTCCTCCCGGTGAAGTTCATTCACACTCCGAAAGCAGCTTTCAGCCATCCTTCGCCATAAAAGCTCTTGCAGCCAACGCCGGATAACGGCGAAGAAGCTTCCTCTCTGATTGACGGTCTATAGCTTACTTCCTTTTCATCAACGATTTCCATTTAAAATATAAGAATTTATAAGTTTTGCACTTATACATAGGCTTATATTTCTCCGACAAAGCTCTTCGCTCGTCCCAGAAGGACGACGAAGTCGTTTTTGCTTGAGTTGTACTAAAAATGAGTATATCGGCAGCAAGGCCCGCTGTCAAATAATCTTTCGCCGCACATAATAAGCAAACATATGCTGGACGATGACCTTTAGCGCCGCGAAAATCGGAACGGCGAGAATCATACCCGCCACACCAGCCACCTCTCCTCCAACCAGCAGGGCGAAAATAATCGCCAGCGGATGCATATGCAGCGTCCTCCCCACCACCTGCGGGGAAATGATGTTGCCCTCTAAAATTTGGCAAAGCGTATTGATCACCGCGACGAGAATCATCATTTTGACCGATATGGTCGAGGCCATTAGAATCGCTGGAATTGCCCCCAGAAACGGGCCCAAGTAAGGAATAATGTTCGTAATCGCTACAATGCCGGCAAGCAGCAGCGCATATTCCATTCCAATGATCGTATAGCCGGTATAGGCGAGCACGCCGACGATCAGACAGACGAGGAACTGCCCGCGTATGTAGCTGCCGAGCGCCGAGTCAATATCCTTCATCAGCCGAACCGTATTTTGACGATGCGATTTAGGCACATACATAATGATCGTCCGCTCGAACACCTCAAAGTCTTTCAAGATGTAGAACGCTAGAAACGGCACAATAAACGCAATAAACACCGTATTCAGCACTGAGCCAATATTATTGATAAAATGGATCAGCGTTTCCGACAGCTTCCGCTCCATATGTAGCAGCGACTGGTTCATGCCATCGCGCAGGCTGTCCGGCAGAAACGACGTATTGTTAATGTCCGACACCAAGCTTTGCGCCTTCATCGTCAGATCCGGAACCCGCTCATTCAGCTCCTGCACCTGCATCGCCAGCATCGGAATAACATTGACCAGCAGCACCGTCAGCGCCGTGAAAAATACCGTATAGATGAGCAGTACAGCCATCGTTCGCGGAACTTTACGTTCATGCAGCATCGTAACAACCGGATTCAGCACGTAGGAAATAATCATGGCTACGATAAATGGCGCAAGTATCGCCTTCAGAAAAAAATAAATATGCATAAACATCGGCTTGACCAATATGAGCAAATAAAGCGCCAGCAAGCCTAGAATCACATAGACCAACCACACAAACAGACGGCTTTTTGTGAACCGTTCCACTTTCCCTCACCCCCGCTCGCTTACCAGATAGGCCCATAGGCCAATCTGCTACAGTATATGTACAAGCGGGGAAAATCATCCATGCTGAATGGGAAAGGTAACTTTAAGGGTCATACACTAAGTACAAGGGATTTTAAAAAAACTTTAGCACTTAACATTTTTCATTGACAAAAATGTTTCCCAGGAGCAATATTGTTTCATGGCACAAACAAATGCATCAGCTCCGACATCTGAGCGTAAACGAAAGAAGGGTTTTTATGAGCACACAGTCCGATCAACTGGATAAAAAGTCTGGCTGGCTCCGCGCGAGTGGAAGTGTCAGCCTTGAAGAGGTTAACTCCTCTATTCATATACCGAAAAATGCAAGCGGCTTTCGCAAATTTCTCGCCTTCGCTGGCCCCGGCATGCTGGTCGCCGTTGGATATATTGATCCCGGCAACTGGGCAACGTCTATAGCAGGCGGCGCAAGATTCGGCTATACGCTGCTTGCCGTTATTCTTATCGCCAATTTAATTGCGATTTTGCTGCAAAATCTGTCTGCAAGGCTCGGCATCGTTACCGGCCGCGATCTTGCACAAGCGACCCGCGACTCCGTCGGCATGAAAGGCGCTGTCATCCTATGGCTGCTCGCCGAGCTTGCCATTATCGCAACCGATCTTGCCGAGGTTATCGGCTCCGCCATTGCGCTGAATTTGCTATTTGGCCTTCCCTTAATAGGCGGCATTCTCATTACGACGCTAGATGTATTTTTGCTGCTGCTATTGCAGAAGAAAGGGTTTCGACTGATTGAATCGCTCATTATTGTACTGATGGCTACAATATTCGGGGTTTTTGTGTTCGAGGTCATTATTTCGCGGCCGGATATATCAGCGGTGCTTTCCGGCTATGTGCCAAAGTTTGAAATTGTGAGCAGCCCGGCTATGCTCTTCGTATCCCTTGGCATCCTTGGCGCAACGGTCATGCCGCATAATCTGTATTTGCATTCCTCCATCATACAAACGAGAAAATTTGAACGGACGGAAAAAGGACGGCGGGAAGCGATTAAATATTCCCAATGGGATTCCGGCGTTTCGCTAACGATAGCTTTTCTGATTAACTCGAGCATTTTGATTTTGGGAGCTGCGGCCTTTTATGGAACGGGCTTGAATGTAACGGAAATCGAAGGTGCCTATCAGCTGCTTAGCCCGACGCTTGGCGTCAGCATTGCCAGCACCTTATTCGCCGTTGCTTTGCTCGCATCAGGCCAAAGCTCGACGATTACGGGGACTTTAACGGGGCAAATCGTAATGGAAGGTTTTATTAAATTTTCGATCCCGCCTTGGCTGCGCCGTATTGTGACCCGTCTGCTGGCTGTCATCCCTGCGCTGATCGTCACTTGGCTGTTCGGCACGCGCGGAACGGGAGAACTGCTGCTGTGGAGCCAAGTCGTTCTCAGCTTGCAGCTTCCCTTCGCGATTATTCCGCTCGTGCTGTTCACAAGCAGCCGAACCAAAATGGGCGTGTTCGCCAACAAGCCCTGGGTCAAAGTGCTCGCTTGGCTGTGCGTCGGCATCATTACGGCGCTTAATCTATTCCTTGTGCTGTATTTGTTCGTTACCGGGCATGAGCTCGGCTAACCGTTATTTATCTTCTTTAGTTAAATCCTATTTGAGCAGCCTATTCGTGTATCAGGCTGCTCAAATAGGATTTTATATTTCCGATTCCCACTTTAGAACTGACCAACTTGCCTTGTGCATCGTATAAATAAAATGAGGGAAGTACCTCACTTTCATATAGAGAAATCCATCTATGTTCATTATCAAGCAGCACAGGTCCATTGATTCCAAGCTTCCCTACGACTTCATGTACCTTTTCGCGATCTAAATCTGAGTCGCTAATCGGCACATGAATGGATACAAGCTGAAACAAAGACGCATTATCCTGATGCATCTGTAAAATATCTGGAATAATCTCTTTACAATAGCCACAGCTGATTGACCATAAATAAACAAAAAGCTTTTTGTCACCCTCTGACTCATCGCTTCTGTAGCTGCAGTTCAACCAGTTTACTTCATCCTCCCATTCCCATTTCGGGCTATGTGCCACCGCTGCATCCACTGTACTCCCTCCTTAAACATTAGGATTGGATTTTTCGAGCCAAAACCTTTGCAAGCGCTTCTTCCGCAGCAAACGCCTCTATCGGGCTATCAGGCTGTTCCCGGTGCTGCTTTAAACATTCAATCGCTTGTTCGTCTACCTGTCCCGGATCTAGAAAGGACATTGCCCAAGCTGCCCAGAACTGCGCTTTACGATTGTCCACATGAAGAAGCTTCAGTAAAGGAGAAATACTTTCACTTCCAATTCTTGTTAATGTTAGAGCGGAAGCCATTCTGAGCTGTTCATTGCTCTCAAGCAAAAGTGCTGCCACCTGTTCAGCGCTGCCTGCAGCTTCATAGCCAATTTCCCCCAACACGACAACAATCATCGTGCGTATGGAATCATCCGCCGACTTCAATTGCTCCAGAAGCGCTGGAATAACTTGTCCCCCTTGATTTTTCAATATCTGCAGTGCCCCCATTGCCTCACTAGTATCTGAGCTGCCAAGCTTCATAATCTGGACATCTACTGGCTTCAAATCTGACATAATCACATCTCCTTATATCATTTATATGTATATATACGGATTACTCCATACAGGATTACAGTCGCCATAACAGCTGCTACGAGCATTCCGATGGACAACTCAATCAAGGTTGAGTCAAGGAATAATAATATAAAAATGATTCCAGCAATAGCTATACTATAAATGAACAGCCTCTTATAATAAGATCCCATAGATATATCTAGGTTTTTGAGAAATACATCGACAAAGAGGCTTATGCGGAAACACGCTATGGCCACAATAAGAACAAGCAGCCAACCTATAAAGGCTATTGGCTTTAAGGACAGGTTTGCACCGATTGCTATACTGATGCTGTAGTAGAGCCATACGGTTGCAAAAGGTGGAATTAAATCTACGATTTCAAGCAAAACTATTTTTTTCAATCTAGAACCGGGTAAAAGCAGCAAATCTCCCGATTGCGCGTGTCTAATTAAACCAGAGAAAAAACCGCCTATTAAAGCCGAAGCTAAAATAATCCCAAAATAAATCATTAGCCATGAAGGCCACTTGATAGCCATAACAATGGCCAAACCTGCCCCTGCTATGAATTGGAAAACAAGAGCCGAACGATGCTTGCGCCATAAAACCCATTCGAACCAGACAAAGGAAAATACCCCCGTCCATGCTTTTCCGCCCCAATAGCTGGCTTGATCCCCCCCCTTCGCAGCAGCGGCCAACGAACTAAAGCTGCTGAAGCTAGACCAAAAATCAGCTTCTCTTGTCAGCTTCTCTTTTAATTCCAATCCCTTCGCCGCAGCCTGAATCACGACTATAGCCAGTACAATAAAGACAACTACAAACAGGAACCCCTCAAGATGAAATTTCCCCATCATAAATGCGCCGACATAAAAAGCAAGAAGCTCCATCGCCGCAGTAATGGAAGGAAATAAAGATTTCTCCATTTGAGTAACAAAGAAAGAAAACGCAGTAAGCACAAGTCCAATTGCACCGACCATGCCAACAGCTATCGAAACTCCCCATTTCCCTCGCGATGAAGAGGCAGCAAACAACCCTACTTCAAGCAAGCTTATAACCGCCAAGCTCATGAATGCTTGGAAAAATAAATGCTCATAGGTATGACCCAACAAAAAGCGAATCGTATCTGCAATTAGGGCTGAGCCTAACCAAAAGCTGCTTCGAAGCAGCAGCTGCCAGCAGAGGCATGTCCAGACGATGCGACTCATTGACATAGGCAGCATATAAATCCACATGACATCCTCCATACGGGAAGGAAGCCTATTTGATAATAAGCCAAAGAGAATAAAAACAAATAAAATAACTAATACAACCCAACCAACAAGTTGTGCCGTAGCCTCTTCTGGCTTGGACAATACATTCATTTGCAGCAAAGTGAACAATGCAAGAATGAGCAGCGGTGCAATAATAATAAATTTGCTGCCCTTCTTATTCGTTAGCCATTGCTTCGTGCTATTTTTGAGCAAAAAGACAGCAAGGTTAATCATCTGGCAGATGACCCCCTAGCTGCCCAATCACTTCTTTTTTCCAGAGCAATCGCTGTTCTTCATCGCTTGGGACCATGCTTTCAGCGACAATTCGGCCCTTTTTGATTAAAATAACCCGCTGGGCTGTTTCCATAACAAACTCAAGACTATGTGAGGAAACGATAATGCTTTTGTTGTTGGCTCTATTCTTAAGGAGCCATTGCGCCAACCATTCTTTAGAGGGAATATCAAGCCCCACAGTGGGCTCGTCAAACAAGTATAAGTCCGCCTGTTGAATTACAGCTGCTGCAAGTACGACGCGCTGTTTCTGGCCTCTTGACAAATTGCCAGCAGGACGGTTTGCATATGACTCCAGATTCACCTCTTTAAGCGCTAAAAGTACGGCTTCCTCCAGCTTTTTCGGGGGAATACGAAAAGCTTTGGCTTTAAATTGCAAATGTTCAGCAACTGTGAGCATGGGATACAGGGAGGGACTATCAGGAATAAAGGAGAGCAGCCTTTGAGCTTGCTCAGAGCCCGCCTTATTCCCATCAATTGTAATGGTGCCCTTCTGGGGCTTATAGAGACCTGCAATACACCGCAGGGTTGTCGTTTTTCCAGCTCCATTCGCGCCAAGCAGACCGACAATTTCCCCTCGTTCTACCGTAAAACCAATGTTATCGACTCCTTCATTGCCGGGATATTGCTTGACCAAATCCTGCACAAGCAACAGCTGCTCCATATGCTGCCTCCTTATTTATTGATGAAAGAGTGGTGTGGAGCAGGCTCCGCCTTGACCCCAATTGTGCTCCTCAACTGTAGTTTATAGTAAAGAATCGGGATAAAGAGCAAAACAAAATTATGAACAAAATGAGCAACCACTACCGCTAGAAAACCATAATGAATAAATATGAACCCTAAAAAAATTCCAAATACTACTAATTGACCCCATCGAATCCATCCTGGATTATACCCGCTTCCTTGGTGTAAAAATGCCCATAAGATCGAGGTGATGGCGACTGCAAGCCATTCATTTTGAAAAAACCATAATAGCGTTGAAATGCCCAACAACCGAAAAACAATTTCTTCCAAAATAGAGCTTTGCAGACTAATGCTTAGGCATTGCTTGAGCCTGAAGCCGGATAAAAAAATGGAACGGTCAGAAAGCTCTGGCGATATTCGAACAACACCTCTCGATTCAAGAAGCTTAAATAAATAAGCAAAAACCCCTAGTGCAGCTAATGCTGAACAACAACCTATCGTAATTTGCAGGAGTGCGTCATTAAATAACAAAAGTGACTGCTGAGCAGCTAATTTTAGCCCCGCAAGCGATGTAATGAATGCCATACTGCCATAAGCGATGCTTGCTACAACAGCTGAGACAATTCCGATTGTATACACCGATTTAATAGTCAAACGGGAATCAAACGCATTAACGATACTCATCGAAATATCATTGTTGACCGTAAGCAGGACAGCAGCAGCAATGGCTAGGCCTATGCCTAAGCTAAGCATAGAATTATGTGAGCCCTCCACATAAATGAGCAGAAGAACGCCAGCAATCGTCGATAAAAACGAGCCGACAAACCCGGACAAATTAAGCGCAGAATCACGAAATTCCTGTCTGACGACTTTGCCCATCGTTTCTGTAAGGATATCCGTTTCACTAAGTATACGAACGATACAGTTATCCTGTGTTTGTACGGAAAGCTTCATTCTTATCTCGTCTGACTCAAGCATATACCAATAAGTGACAATATCAGACAAATCCTCTTCACGAATGCCTTCCCCTGTTGTTTTTGCTTTGCCCCATAGTCCATTGTTGTTTCTGTCAAGGATCGTTTTAATTTCAGCTGGCGTTTTCTTTGTCAGTAATGACTGGGGAGACGATAATCGCTGTGCGCCTGCATCCACATGCAAAAATGTAATTTCACCCTTCGCATTTATGCCTACTGCTACCGAGCTGCCTTGATTCACGAAACGGATTCTCCATGATTCCACCAGCCCCCATTGATATAAAATCGACCGAAGACGATCCAGCATATTTAAATGATGCAAGCGATTTACCGTTTCTCGATCATTCCAATACATACCATATGCACGCCATCCTGAAACATCTAATCCGCAAAGCATTTGCAAATAATCTGCAGCAACTGCAATAGCTTGATCTTTAGGCATTAATATAGACGGGTAAGAGCGAGGGCGATTTTTGATAAACAAAACAAGCCCAATAATCGCCGCAACTATGAAGAGGATCGTTACCATTCTTTGCTTCAGTCCTTTCTTTATAGCCTAATCAAGCGTAAACGGCATTGCCTTCCTTTGGAGGCAGCGTCCATTTAAACAAAAGGCAAATCCGCCTCTTTGGGTAATTCGACTTTGCCGATACACTTGCAAGAAGTAGCATTTCTCCGCGCATGCAGCAGCCTCTCAGGTGTTCCAATATCATCGAGAGAGTCTTTTAAAATATGACCCATGCTGGTCCCTTCAATTTGACAAGGAGTGACCTCTCCATCTGCCCGAATATACCAAGCTAAGTAGCCTGGCGTACAAAAATCATTACACCCCTCATTTCCCTCATCTCCCCAATCGGTAATAAGCATACGATCACCCCACTCACTAACGGCTTCTTTTAACCTGCCATCCACGTATAAATATTGCTCATTGCTCAGTTCAAAATAATGATTGTCAGCCCTGCCAACTGGTAAAGTAACACCTGCTCTGAAGGCTGCGGCTCCAGCATGCACAGCATCTTGAATAACAGCACGGATATCTTCATAATTTTGCGGATTAACCGTCATTGCGATTAGACACGGTATCCCTCTTTCGGCTAATCGCTTTATGTTTCTCATAGATTCTATGTAAGCGCCTTTTTTCCCTCGCAGTTTGTCATGTATATGTGCTGAACCATCAACACTAACTTGCACAAAAATATTGCCAAGTGCGCTAATAAGCTCGATTTCATCATCCTTCCAATATAAACCATTGCTAAATAAATGTACATTTGTAAATAATATACTAGCAGTAGTTACGATTCTTTTAAATCCTTTTGCCAGCCTCGCTTCTCCCCCCGTTAAGGTGATATCCGAGACGCCACTCGCTGAAAGCTTCTGTAAAATTTCCATCCAATCCTCAACCGCCAGCTCCTGTTCTAAAGGCTTGCCTGAGCTTGCGTAACAGAAAGAACAAAATAAGTTACAGCCGTTTGTTAGTTGAAGTGTACAGCTAATTGGCAAATAAGATTTTGTTGATCCTGTAAGCCGAAGCTTTCCAAGAGCTCCTTGCATCCAGCTCTCGGTGAGCGGATGCTGATTCAATTCATGGATTAATTGCTCTGTACTAAACGGTATTCCATTTATATTGCTCCACACTTTTGCGGTTTTTTCTACACTTTTCGTTTTGGCAAGCAATAAGGCCAATTGGACAGCTGTTCCGCTTAAACGAAAATAATACATGCTGTTACGCTCTACCAGCATGGCTCCATCTGGTTGTAAATGAAGAAAGTAACTGGGTTCGTATGAGACAGAAGCAACATCATTTACCATTTAATCCCTCATCTCTATTTTTAAAAATAATTGAATAATGAATTGGACACAGAAGAAACCTTAACTCCGGTCTCTTCTGTGTCCCTGTTTTCTATATCGCTAGATTAATAGGGGTAGGAGGCAAGCAAGCACGCGTCAAAGAAATACTTTTAGCTCCCCAACACGCTGCACATCCTATGGATTTGACAAGAGTTGTGCCAGCCGGCTTATCCAGACCAGTAGAAACAGATGACTCCCACGTCGCTTTATTTTCCTTCATAAAACACTCTCCTATTACATATTTTAACTACAATTACAATTTTAAATTAAAATTATCGTATTAGGAATAGCAAAAAAGTACCAATTTAAATATGTATTCTTGTCAAGTTCAGTCGAATCGTGAAACAATTGTTCAAAAAAAATTTACACAATGCAAAAAAAGACGGAATTTAATTTATCCGTCTCTAGGTTGCTTTGCTATTTTATTTCAATTCAAGGATATACCTTCGCCAAATTAAACGATTCGTCTTACGTTAAGTTGCATGGATTTGTGGCATTTCATCTTCAAAAAACAGATCATCAAGTGAACTAAGCGTCCCGTCTTCTTCCACTTGGTAAACGGACATTTTCTCTCCGTTGACGGTCAGTTCAATGAAGCAGCCCCAGCAATAAAACTGATGGGAACCTATCTTGCCTATATCTTTCGAATTGCAGTTGGGACATCTCATCATCTTTCATTTCTCCCTATTCTTCGAATTGGAAGCTGCGACAGGCTCCAATTCTGCTTCACTGACAGCAGGAACGATAATCGCGTCTTCCCCGAGCAGCACGGCATTTGAATCCTCGGGGGCTCTGAGCCACTTGCGCCCTTCCATCAGATCCGATATAAAACCGTCCGTAAGCTCAAAGCCTACTATTGGTGTACCCATAAATGGATGAAAATAAACGTCCGATACTTGTCCAAGCATCACGCCGTGTACGGTCACCATGGGCATACCCTTGAGCTGAATCTTACTGGTGCAAAAGGTTCTGCCCAGCTGCTCAAGCTTTGTTTTCTGCACAGCTGCTTCGTCGGAAATAATAATCGCGTCTACGCCGCATGTCAGCACCGCATTCCAGTCCACCGTCTTGACGACACTTACGAACCAGCCGCTGCTTTCGAGCACGAGTCCTGTAACTTTCCAGTGGGAGTCGAAAATCGCATCCTTGATCGTACCTTCGCGCTTGCCGGAATGAATGACCAGCACGGGCAGACCGATCAATTGCTGTAGTTTAATCACGGCCGGGGAAGCCTCCTAGGCGTTAGTACGGATGCGCTGCACAATCGTTGCAACTTTTTGCGCTGCGGCATCCAGTTCCTCCTTAGTATTCCCCAAACCGAAGCTGAATCTTACGGCGGAAGCCAGCCTTTCCTCCGGCAGCTTCATCGCCCGCAGAACATGGGAACGCTCCAGCGCCCCTGACGTACAGGCCGATCCGCTTGCCGCTGCAATGCCTGCCATATCGAGATTCATCAGCATCGTCTCGGTATCTATCCCGATAAAGCTGATGTTGACGATATGCGGCAGCGTCTGCTCCGCACCATTGATGACGATATCTATATCCACATTTTTCCTAAGCAGCTCTACCCATACCATACGAAGCTCGCTCAAAAAAAGTTGCTTATTTTGCGCTTCGTTCACACAAATTTCAACAGCTTTGGCAAAACCGACAATGCCTGCGACATTTTCAGTGCCCGCACGGCGCTTGCGTTCTTGCGATCCGCCCTGCGAGGTCGCCTCAAATGGGGTGCCAGCAGCAATATATAACGCGCCAACTCCTTGCGGCCCATTGATTTTGTGGGCGGAAAAGCTCATCAAATCGACAGGCAGCTCACTCAGCTGATAATGGGCTGTCCCAAGCGCTTGCACAGCATCGACATGAAAAATAACGCCTCGCTCATGCGCTAGGCGCCCGATGTCTTCAATCGGCTGCATACTTCCTACCTCATTATTGCCGTGCATAATGCTAATAAGCCCCGTATTTGGCTTTATTGCCGCAGCCACATCAGCAAGCGACACTTGCCCATGCTCGTCAACGGGAAGCAGCGTCAGCTCGAAGCCTTCGTGCGCAAGCGCTTCGCATGGATGCAGCACCGCATGATGTTCGGCCTCCGCTGTAATAATATGGTTTTTGCCTTGCATCGCCTGCGCGCGGGCAACTCCCTTGAGCGCCATATTGTTGCTCTCAGTGCCGCCAGACGTAAATACGAGCTCAGCAGGCTTGCAGCCGATAGCTGCAGCAATCCCGTCACGGGAACGATTAATATGCTGCCGCGCTGCACGTCCGAAGGCATGCATGCTCGATGCATTGCCTCCCGGACCCTGCATCACTTCCAGCATCGCGCGCGCGACTTCTGGATGCATCGGCGTCGTTGCGGCATGATCGAAATAGTGCATAGCTTGTCTAGCTCCTTCTATTATAAAAGTAGAACTTATCATCGTATCCTCAAAAGTATAGCACAAGGCGAATCAACAAGCACTACCGCTCGCACTGAAAAAGAAAGTAAAACCTTTGTTTCGTTTTATGCAGACGACAACGGCTCTAACAACACAACACGCCAGCCTCTCGGCTGGCGTGATAGAATTGAAAATCAATATTCATTCACTTCGAAGAAAAGGATTTTATCAAAAATAACGTAATCCGTTCTGCTTTTAAAGGGGCCCATATTCCATGTTTTATTGAAGGTGTACCGTTCTTTTCCGATGCCGCGGTCCTTCCCATCATACCAGTCGATAAAAGCATTAACCTCAGTCATTGACAGATCATACTCTTTTTCGAGGCCGTTGGTCATCGTAATGATTAGAATAGCTCTGCCGTTGGTATCTGGGGTCGGAGTTGGCGTCGGCGTCACTACAGGGGTCGGAGTTGGCGTTGGCTCCGGCGTTGGTGTCACCTCTGGCGTTGGAGTTGGCTCCGGGGTATAAATGGAAAGCATTTCAACAGCTTTTGATGGAGATTGATTTGACACACCACCAATGACATAAATATTGTTGTTTACAACAGCCGATACGTACTGCGTTCTTGTGCTATTCATATTCGTTACAGATTCTAAAGTATTAGTCTCAAAGTTGTATTTGCTCACCTTGTTGTTGGAAAGCACATAAACTTCCCCATTCACAGCTACAACATTATTGTAAGAATTCGAAGCATTTATCGTGGCTAATTTATTATAGCTATCCGTGTCAACTTTATATTCGTATACAGCCTCGCCAGAGAACAGATATACTTTCCCGTTTATTTGGACAACATCCATATTGAAAAGAGCAGCTGGCAGGTTGGTTTTATTTATCCATTTATTGGCCTCAAGATCGAGCATATAAACGTTTTTCTGGTAGCTGTTATTATCATCGGAGCCGCCAAAAACATAAAGATTGTCATTAATTACAGCACTTGCAGACCAAGATCTTTCGGCAGGCAAAGCTACCCCAGTGCTCCAGCTATTCGTTGAAGGATCAAAAATCTCAACCGATTGCGTTCTAGGCGTTTTGCTTGTAGCTGTATTCCTAGCATAGCCGCCAATCACATATATTTTGTCCTGGTACACAGTTGCTGAAAAAGCGGCTCTTGCAGTATTCATGTCGGCCAGCCTTGTCCAGGTATCGCTAACCGGATCATATTTATAAGTAAGATTACTTGCTGTCCCGTAAAAAGATTCCTGCCCGGTACCCGCTCCTCCGAAAATGTAAATTTCTCCGTTATACTCCACAACGGCAGGCGACGATCTTGGTGAAGTAATGCTTTCTTTAATGGTCCATTCATAAGTCGTTTCTGCTGCTTCTGCTTTAGGGTTCAAGACCACACTCGTAACTACCATACTTAAAACCATTAAAAATAAACCTATTTTTTTGAATTTGCCAACCACATTCTCAGCTCCTAAATTCATTTTCAATAACTTTATTACAAATTATTAAGCATTAATAGTCTTTTATAAAAGCAAATAATGTAATACAATTAAGTTTTACAGATTTCATCGCCCTTTTTAAGCAACAAAAAACAGACCGGCGAATTGAATTTCAGCCAGTCTGTTTAAATAGATGTTGAGTATGAAGTTTTAGGTATCTAAATATAAAACATATAGCTATCCGCTTTGCCCGGGTCCTGGAAGCTGACCATGTCCTGAAGCGTAGTCGAATCTAGTACAGAGGCGATGCTGTCACGAATACGCAGCCACAGATCACGCTTCGCTGGATCATCCTCTTCGGTAAAATCTACTGGGGAAATCGGGCCTTCCAGCACGCGGATCACATCTCCGGCTGTAATATGCTCAGGCTCCTTGGACAAAATGTAGCCGCCGTAGGCGCCGCGAATGCTTTTCACAAGTCCAGCGTTGCGAAGCGGAGCAACCAGCTGCTCCAAATAATGCTCAGACAAACTATTGCGTTCAGCTATGCTTTTCAAAGAAATCGGGCCTTCGCCAAATTTTCCTGCAAGCTCCATCATTATCGTGAGGCCATAACGGCCTTTGGTTGATATTTTCATAAAAGGGCACCTCGTTTTCATTAGTTGTATTGCCTAGTCCATCCATGACTGGGTTTAAATCATGGTATTCCCATACAGCTTCTATGTTAGCATATAGTGCGTTCAACATGCGAGAAAAGCTTGTTATTCTTCATAAAAAAGTTTTTTGTGCAGCGATAAATATATGCTACAATGAGAGATACTCGTTTTAGAGTTTGAATATAAGGCGGTGTGAGCAAATGGCAAAATCCAAACAAGAAACCAGAGTCGTTGTCGGCATGTCCGGCGGTGTAGACTCTTCCGTAACCGCACTGCTGCTTAAGCAGGAAGGTTATGATGTTGTCGGCATTTTCATGAAAAACTGGGATGATACCGATGAATTTGGTCACTGCACAGCAGAGGAAGACGCGGAAGACGTTCGCCGCGTATGCGACCAGATCGGCATTCCGTATTATACGGTTAATTTTGAGAAGCAATATTTCGATAAAGTATTCACTTATTTTCTGGATGAATACAAACGCGGCCGTACGCCGAATCCCGACGTGATGTGCAACCGGGAAATCAAGTTCGGCGATTTTCTCAAAAAAGCGAATGAGCTGGGCGCCGACTATTTGGCGACAGGCCATTACGCGCGCGTAGAACGTACGCCGGATGGCGAAACGAAGCTGCTGCGCGGCGTTGACAGCAACAAGGACCAGACTTATTTCCTCAGTGCGCTGAACCAGAAGCAGCTCGCGAAAGCGATGTTCCCGATTGGCCATCTGCCTAAGCCCGAGGTAAGACGGCTTGCCGAGGAGGCAGGCTTGTACACCGCGAAGAAAAAAGACAGCACCGGCGTCTGCTTCATCGGCGAGCGCAATTTCAAGGAATTTCTGAGCGGCTATTTGCCAGCCCAGAAAGGCGACATGGTCGATATTCGCAGCGGAGAAGTCAAAGGCAAGCATGACGGCCTGATGTATTATACGCTCGGACAGCGCCAAGGCCTTGGCATTGGCGGCTCCGGCAATGGCGAGCCATGGTTCGTTGCGGACAAGGATTTGGAGCGCAATATTTTGTATGTGGTGCAGGGTGAGCAGCATCCGAGCATGTATTCGACAGGGCTAATCGCCAGCGGCATGAACTGGATCGCACCACAGCAGCCGGAAGGCTCCTTCCGCTGCACGGCCAAGTTCCGCTACCGCCAAGCAGACCAAGGCGTTACCGTGACACCTGGCGCTGACGGAACGGCACATATTGCGTTCGATCAGCCGCAAAAGGCGATCACGCCCGGTCAAGCCGTCGTTCTCTATGATGGCGATGTTTGCCTAGCGGGCGGAACAATCGACATCGTACAAAAGATTGAAGTCGACGAAGCGGCTTTCCTCGCCGCTCATTAAGCATTTTTTAGCTTGCATGGCTAGCTGCATTTGAAACAAGAACTTCAGTTACAAGTAAGCAGATCAAGCTAAGGCAAGGAACCTTTCTCCTGATGGGCATCGCCCGGAGTAAAATGTACCCCTTGTAAAGGACAATTAAAAAAAGGTTAGGCGACTTCAAGCTGCTGTCTACCGTACAGGCGGCAGCTTATTTAAGTTCCATTGACCTCGATAATGATTGTAATAGATCATGTAGCTT
>NZ_LAQO01000050.1 GCF_000971975.1 Paenibacillus algorifonticola
TCGCTTCATCTACAACAGAATGCTTGCAGATAAGATAGAACATTACAAGCAAACGGAAACGATGCTCAAAAATACACCAGCACAATACAAGCAAGAATTCGACTGGCTGAAAGAAGTGGATAGCCTTGCACTCGCGAATGCACAAATGAATCTTGAAAAAGCCTATAAGCATTTCTTTCGTGATAAGAAAGTGGGATTTCCTAAATTCAAGAGCAAGAAGACGAATCACCATAGCTTTACAACCAATAATCAAAATGGAACCGTTACCATTGAAGAGGGAACTATCAAGATTCCAAAGCTAAAAACGAAAATCAAAATCAAGCTGCATCGTCCATTCGAGGGGCTTATCAAATCATGCACGATTTCCAAAACACCAACGGGAAACTATTATGCTTCCGTATTGGTTGAAACGGAGATTGTCCAGTTGCCCAAATCGCATGCTAAGATTGGCGTTGATCTTGGACTGAAAGATTTTGCTATTACCTCACATGGCGAAATTATAGCCAATCCTACATACTTGCGTAAGTCTGAAAAGCGATTAGCTAAGTTGCAAAAGGACTTATCCCGCAAGCAGAAGGGAAGCCATAACCGTCATAAGGCTAGGCTGAAAGTGGCCAAGCTACATGAAAAAATTAGCCATCAGCGTAAAGACTTCTTGCACAAAACGTCTGCCAAAATGATAAACGATAACCAAGTCATCGTGATGGAAGACTTATGTGTGAAGAACATGATGCAGAATCACAAGCTTGCAAAAGCAATAAGTGAAGTATCTTGGAGCATGTTCCGTTCGATGCTGGAATACAAGTCTGCATGGTATGGCAGAGAATTGATTGTTGCACCAAAGAACTATGCAAGTAGTCAGTTGTGTTCATGTTGCGGTTACAAAAATGCAGAGGTGAAAAATCTTGCCTTGCGTGAATGGACATGCCCAAACTGCCATTCGCATCATGATAGAGACGTAAACGCTGCTCTAAACCTTTTGAAACTAGCCATGTAAATGGCATCTATTGGGTTAGGAATCTAGCCTGTAAGCTTGGGTAAACTTGGAGCAGTAGCTTCATTGACCAAGAAGCCGCCACCTCTTAGGTGGTTGGCAGTTCACGAGCGGAATGAATATAAAAGCCAAGAGCCTTAAATGTTATATTATCTTACATTATTATTGACAAATAATATTCAACAGTCATATAATCTATCTAACGTTAGGTTATGTGACAAATGAATATAGGTTTCCGTTGCAAAATAAACTGGAAACAAATCGCTGTCTAGGGTTCCGTTAGCTGCTTGTGGGGGTGTGCCTCGTCTGTTAAAAGCTAAGTCTGGTCCGAGAGACGGCATACAGTCGAATGCAAGCGCTGATGGCGCGAATCGCTGTATAACACGGAAGGATAAAAGCCTGGGAGATCAATCTCCCAGGCTTTTTTTATTTATATTCACATGGGGAGGCGGAGTGAGAATGGGTGAAGAGTGGAGCAAAACGATTGAAGCTGGAGGCAAGTGGTCAGGCGTTATTGGACGGGGGAAGCTCGTTTGTCTGACTGCCCTTGATAGTGGGGCGAATGTGTCCGCTATGCTGTTCAGCGCCAGAGATTTGAATGAGCGCTACAATATGCCGGATACACTCAAGGCGCAGCATATCTCACATCTAACGAAAGGGAATGTGTTGATGAGCGATAATGGACGCGCGATGGTAAGCATTGTGGAGGATGAGCTTGGCTGGCATGACCCGCTAGGCGGCTACACAAGCCGCGAGCTTACCGATGAGCGCTATGGTGCGACGAATTATCAGGAGCTTCGTAATGGCTGGCTGCGAAGCGGGCAGGAGAATTTGACGGTAGAGCTGGTGCGAAACGGCATGAGTGTCAGAGATTTGATGCCGGTTGTCAACTGGTTTTCCAAAATCAGCTGCGATGAGCAGGGTGATATGCATTATGCCGAAAATCATTGCCCGGCAGGTGCCAGTGTGACACTGCGAACAGAAATGGATGTGCTGCTGGTACTGTCGAATACGCCTAACCCGCTAGATGCAAGAGGTGCTTATCCTTCGGTTCCCGTGCTGATCGAAGTATTTGCCGCAGATGCGGTAGATCGGGAACGTGATTATTGTGTGAATTATCGTGCGGAAAACCGCCGTGCGTTCGAAAATACATGGGAATACGACGTTTTACGGGGAGGCGAATGGTAATGGCGGCATTTAACCTGGTAGAAAGCCCGCGGAAGGCGGCGGAGGCCGTTTACAATAAAACCATTTTGGCTGGCGATGGTTGGATGCATGATCTGCTGCCTGGCCAAGTTCTCAGAATTGTCGATCTGGAAGGCAATCAGGCGGCGGATACGCTGTTTTACGACGCAGATCAGCCGGAAGATCATTACAGCGCCATCGCGACGATTGCAGGGCAGGCGAATGTGTATTTAACGGCAGGCTCGGTGCTGCGGGCGGAGTCGGGAAAGCCGCTCGTGACGATTGTTGCCGATACATGCGGACGCCATGATACGATCGGCGGCTCCTGCTCCGCGCAGAGCAACACAGTGCGGTATGCCCATGAAAAGCTGCATATGCACAACTGCCGCGATACGTTCATGCTCCAGCTGGCGAAGCGGGAGGCGGGCTACACGAAGCGCGATTTGGCGCCGAACGTGAACTTTTTCATGAATGTGCCAGTGACTGTTGAGGGCGGCTTGCAGTTTGCGGACGGCGTATCCGCGCCTGGCTACTATGTAGAGATGCAATCGCATGGCAGGACGACAGTGCTCATTAGCAATTGTCCGCAGTTGAACAATCCTTGCAATGCCTATAACCCAACACCTGTGCAGGTACTGATCTGGAACGAATAAATGAATGCGGGGAGAGGTCGTTATGTTTACAAAGGTACTGATCGCAAATCGCGGCGCAATTGCCGTGAGAATCGAGCGCACGCTGCGCAAGCTGGGCATTCAGTCTGTCGCTATCTATACGCAGGCGGATCAAGACAGCAGGCATGTGGATGACGCTGATGAGGCGGTGTGGATTGGAGATGGCCCTGCCAAAGAGAGCTACTTGAATGCGGAGCTGATTCTTCAGACGGCGGTAGCGGTGGGTGCGGAGGCGATTCACCCGGGCTATGGATTTTTGAGCGAAAATGCCGACTTTGCCCGTGCCTGCTCCGAACGCGGTATCGTATTCATCGGCCCGACCCCGGAGCAGATGGAGCAGTTTGGGCTTAAGCATTCCGCCCGGGAGCTGGCGCAGAAGGCTGGCGTTCCAATGCTGCCGGGAACCGAGCTGATTGACAGTGTGGAGGAGGCGGTGCTGCGGGCGCGGCAAATCGGATATCCGGTTATTCTGAAAAGCACGGCGGGCGGCGGCGGTATCGGCATGCGGGTATGTGACGATGAGCAGGCTCTGCTGGCTGCCTATGAGGGTGTTCGTCATCTAGCGGAGACGAATTTCAAGAACGGCGGGATGTTTTTGGAAAAATATATCGCCAAGGCGCGCCATGTCGAGGTGCAGATTTTCGGCAACAGCTACGGAGAGATTGTTGCCCTCGGTGAACGGGATTGCTCCGTGCAGCGGCGCAATCAGAAGGTGCTGGAAGAAAGCCCGGCTCCTCATTTGCCGGACAGCGTCCGCATGGCGATGATGGAATCGGCAGCAAGGCTCGCTGCCGAGGTGGGCTACCGCAGCGCGGGGACGGTGGAGTATTTATATGACCCGGAAACGACTGCGTTTTATTTTCTGGAAGTGAACACGCGGCTTCAGGTGGAGCATGGCGTTACGGAAGAGGTGCTTGGCCTCGATCTCGTGGAATGGATGGTGCGGGAAGCAGCGGGCGAGCTGCGTGATTTGCAATCACTGGTGAAGAAGCCGCAGGGACATAGCATTCAGGCGCGGATTTACGCCGAGGATTGCCTGCAGGGCTTTCGCCCAAGTGCGGGGCAGCTTGATCAAGCAAGATTTTCGGAGCAGGCGCGCAATGAAACATGGGTGCGAGACGGTATGACCATTACGACGCTGTATGACCCGATGCTGGCGAAAATCATCGTGCACGGCATTGATCGCGAGGATGCCCTGCGGAAGCTGGGAGAGGCGCTGTCACAGACGCGGATGTACGGTTTGACGACGAATTTGCAATATGTGCAGGCGCTGCTTGCGGATGCGGCTTGCAAGGAGGGGCTCGTTTATACGCGGATGCTGGAGGATTTTGCGCCAGTGGAGAAGGCCATTGAGGTACTGGATGGCGGCGTCCAGACGACGGTGCAGGATTGGCCCGGAAGAGTCGGGCATTGGGATGTTGGTGTGCCTCCATGCGGACCGATGGACCCTTACTCGTTCCGTCTGGGCAACAAGCTGCTTGGCAATTCGGATCAGGCGGCAGGCCTCGAGCTGACGCTACGCGGCGGCTCTTTCCGCTTTCGTGATGCGATGCGATTTTGCCTGACGGGTGCTGATATGCAGGCGAAGCTGGATGGCGAGCTTGTTCCGCTGTATGCGCCCGTACTGGCGAAGGCGGGGCAGGTGCTCAGCTTCGGCGAGGCGGCCGCTGGTCTGCGGACGTATTTGCAGGTTGCTGGCGGGCTGGATATGCCGCTGATTCTGGGCAGTGCAGCAACGTTTACGCTGGGCGGCTTTGGCGGTCATGGCGGCCGGGCGCTGCGAGCTGGCGATGTGCTGAGAGTTCACGAAGCTGTCGCAGCATCGCATGAAATGGTGTTCTCTGAACAGCTATCGGAACAATTCTGGGAGCTGTGGCGAGACCATTTATCCTCGCCGTTAGCGGAGGGGCTTGCTCCTGCTTACCGTCCGGCCATTGGGAGACAATGGACGATCGGCGTCATACCGGGGCCGCATTGTACAGAGGAATTTTTGCGGCCGGAATATTTGAAGCAGTTAACCGATACGCAGTGGGAGGTTCACTTTAACAGCTCCCGCACAGGGGTGCGTTTAATCGGTCCTGCACCGCTTTGGACTAGAGAGGATGGCGGCGAAGCAGGGCTGCATCCTTCCAATATTCACGACAATGCCTATGCTGTGGGAACACTTGATTTGACGGGTGATATGCCGATTCTGCTGGGGCCTGATGGCCCGAGCCTGGGTGGTTTCGTATGCCCGGTCACGACGGCTTCCGCCGAGTTTTGGAAGCTGGGGCAGCTGCATCCCGGTGACAAGGTTCATTTTCAGCTATTGACGCTTGAAGAAGCTGATGTGCTGCGCGATGCACAGGAAGCTAATCTGCGGGCGCTTGGTGAAGGCGACATAGCGTCTCTGCAAGAGCTGAGGCTTCCTGAGCCTAGGGAGCAGTTGCTTTCGCCATCCTATCCGCTGCTCGTTAGCGAGGAGGCGGGGCGGCGATTTCCCATCGCTATTCGGTGCAGCGGGGATGAGAATTTGCTCGTGGAATATGGCGAGCTGAAGCTGGACATTTTGCTCCGTTTTCAGGTGCATGTGCTGATGGAGGCCATTCGGGCGGATGCTTCGCTTCCGGTGCTAGATCTTACGCCAGGCATTCGTTCGCTTCAGGTGCATATCGATCGCACTCGCATCACGGCCCACGATGCTTGCCGACGCTTGCTGGAGTTGGATAGCTCCCTGCCGCCGCTTGAGACGATTGAAGTTCCATCGCGAATTGTGCGGCTTCCGCTTTCATGGGATGATCCGTCCACGCAGCTAGCGATAGACCGCTATCAGCAAACGGTGCGTCCGGATGCCCCGTGGTGCCCGAGCAATATAGAATTCATTCGCCGGATCAATGGCTTGGATGATATGCAGGATGTGCGGCACATCGTTTTCGATGCCAGTTATCTTGTGCTAGGTTTGGGTGATGTGTACTTGGGTGCGCCTGTTGCCACACCAATCGATCCAAGGCATCGTCTGGTGACGACCAAATACAATCCGGCGCGGACGTGGACGCCTGAAAATGCGGTCGGAATTGGCGGAGCCTACATGTGCGTTTATGGCATGGAAGGGCCGGGCGGCTACCAATTTGTTGGGCGCACGATTCAAATGTGGAATAAGCTGCGGACGACGAAGAGCTTTGCAGAGGGCAAGCCTTGGCTGCTGCGTTTTTTTGACCAAATTCAGTTTTATCCGGTTGATGCAGATGAGTTGTTGAAGATGCGTGAGGATTTCCCACGCGGGCGCTTTGATGTTGAGATTGCGGAGACAACTTTCCAGCTGAAAGATTATTTGGTTTTTCTCGCTTCTATTGAAAAGGATGCGGAGTCGTTCCGTAGGGTCCAGCAGGCGGCGTTCAAGGCTGAGCGCGAGAGCTGGAAGGCGCTCGGCCTTGCAGAGTATGTCTCCGAGCAGGATGGTGCGGCTCAAGGAGAAGAAGAGGAGCTTCCGACAGGGGTGGAGGCCATTCGCTGCAATATGCCGGGGAGTGTCTGGAAGGTGCTCATCAATCCGGGCGATCAGGTGAAAAAGGGCGATACGCTTATCATTGTCGAAAGCATGAAAATGGAATTTTCCCAGCAGGCTTCCTGTGATGGTGTCGTTGCCTCGATCTATATCAAGCCTGGTGATGAGGTTCATACCGGCCAGCTTGTTGCCGGCATTATGCAAATCCAGAAAGAGGTGTCGTTCGTATGACGGCTGTTACTTTTCCTGAAATGCTTACAATGCAGTGGCTGCGTGAAAAATATGCTGCCCAGCAGCTTGCTCCTGAGGCGGTTATTGAAGAAGTCATCAGCCGTTCCGAACGTGATGCGGCAATGAACATCTGGATTACGCCGCCTACGCTTGCGCGGCTGCGCCCTTATTTGGAGCGGCTCGCGCTGCTCGATCCGGCAAAAACGCCGCTCTGGGGCATCCCTTTCGCGGTCAAGGACAACATCGACGTTGCTGGCTTGCCGACAACGGCAGCTTGTGCGGAATTTGCCTATACGCCGGACGAAAACGCCACTGTAGTGGAGCGTTTAGTTCGTGCGGGGGCCATCCCGCTGGGCAAAACCAACCTCGACCAATTCGCCACCGGCTTGGTCGGCATGAGAAGCCCCTACGGCGAGGCGCACAATGCTTTGCGCCCCGAGTTGATTAGCGGCGGCTCGAGCTCCGGCTCGGCTGTCGCTGTTGCCCGCGGCCAAGCGGTGTTCTCGCTTGGCACAGACACCGCTGGCTCCGGCCGTGTACCGGCCGCGCTGAACGGGCTTGTCGGCTACAAGCCGAGCCTTGGCGCGTGGCCGACCAAGGGCGTCGTGCCTGCCTGCGCCAGCCTGGACTGTGTGACGGTATTCGCCCACAGTATAGATGATGCGCTCGCTGTCGACAGCTCCGCTCGCGGTGTAGATCTTGCCGATCCATGGTCGAGAGAGGTTATACGCTCCGCCAGTGGTCTGCCGTCCAAGCTATATTTGCCGCAAGAGCGTCCGACTTTTTATGGGCCGTTTGCTGATGAATATGCCCAAGCATGGGATGGCTCTGTCCGGCAGCTGCTAGCGCTGGGGCTCGCCATTGAATATGTGGATTGCAGCTTGTTTGCAGAAGCGGCAGCTGAGTTATATGAAGGCCCTTGGGTAGCGGAGCGCTGGGCTGATCTGGGTGATTTTATCGAAAGCCATCCAGGGGTTGCGGTGCCTGCAACGGAGCAGGTGCTTCGTTCGGGAGCCGCCGAGCGCCATACGGCAGCTTCCGTATTTGATTCTATGCATCGCTTGCAGGCCTTCAAGCTAGCGGCGAAGGCCCTACTCGGCGATGCGGTATTGGTAATGCCGACCTGTGGCGGAACGTGGACGCGGGAGCAGGTTCGCGAGCTGCCGATACAGACGAATACGGCAATGGGCGCTTATACGAACCACTGTAATTTGCTTGATCTGAGTGCGGTTGCCCTTCCTTCGGGGGAGGCGGCGGAGCGGCTGCCTTTTGGCATTACGCTGTTCGCTTTAGCGGATCGGGAGCATCTGCTTGAAGGCTTAGGTAAGCTGTATGCCAGTCGGACAATGGAGTCGGGGTGGTCTGGGCGGGAGGAATACAGTCCAAATAACGCATTTGCAGCAGTCGCCGAATCCGACTTCGATCAGACGACGCTTGTCGCTGTTTGCGGTCTTCATATGCGCGGATTCGCGTTGGAGCAGCAAATGCTCGCTTTCGGAGCGACCTTTGTCAAGGAAGCGAAGACGGCGGCCAAATACGAGCTGATCAAGCTCCATACGATGCCGGCAAAGCCAGGCATGATCAAGCTGGAGCGGGGTGGAGTATCGGTCGCGCTGGAGCTTTGGCGAATGCCGCTGGCTCGTTTTGGCGAGTTCGCCGCCCTCATACCAGCGCCTCTCGGCATAGGGAAAGTGGAGCTGGAAGATGGGGCAGAGGTGCCGGGCTTCATCTGCGAAGGCTATGCTCTTGAGCAGGCAGAACGAATTTCCGAATATGGCGGCTGGAGGAAATATCAGCAGGCTATAAGTATAATGTAAATAAACCTAACATATAAATTGACAAATAGTAAAAAATTACGGTATTCTAATTAAAATTGTTAGATTACCTGACAAAAATGGACGGCGGTTAGTTAAATCCGATGCCAGCTCGCTTACTGGAATGTAAGCGGAGCGGGCGGCGCAAATTGAACGCTTTTGGAGGCGATCACAGTTGAATATGGCGACGGTAACAGCAAAGGAGCAACTGAAGGAGAATGTATTGGCGCAAAACGCGGAAGCTGCTGCTCCGGCAGCTGGCGGCAGCGGAACGATTGAAATCCGCGATCTCCATAAGGTGTATCGAACGAGAAAAAGCAGCTTTGAAGCGTTGCGCGATATTCAGCTCACCATTGGCTCCAATGAATTTTTAACGATACTTGGCCCATCCGGCTGCGGCAAATCTACGCTGCTTCGCATGGTTGCCGGACTTGATGAGCCTTCGAGCGGCATGCTCGCCTTGGACGGTGAAGAGATTGTCGGACCCGGCGCAGAGCGAGGCATGGTTTTTCAGGGCTACACGCTGTTTCCGTGGCTGACGGTGCGTGAAAATATTGAATATGGCCTCAAGCTGCAAGGGGTGCCAACGCTTGCGCGCCGGGCTATCTCCAATTATTGGATCAAAATCATTCGTTTGGAGTCGTTCGACAAGTCGTATCCGAAGCAGCTTTCAGGAGGGATGAAGCAGCGGGTTGCCATTGCCAGGGCGCTTGCCAATCGCCCAAAGGTGCTGCTGATGGATGAGCCATTTGGCGCCCTGGATGCCCAGACGAAGCTGGAAATGCAGGAGATGCTGCTGGATGTATGGCAAAAAGAGAAAACCACCGTGCTTTTCATTACGCACGATATTGACGAAGCGATTTTTCTGTCGCAGCGCATTGTCGTAATGGGGGCCGGCCCTGGGCGGATTTTAAAGCAATTTGAAGTGAATTTGCCTGCAGAGCGCTCGCCAGAGGTGCGTGAGCACAAAGAATTTGTAGCTTTAAGGCGGGAGCTTGCCGATCTGCTGAAGCATGATTGATTTATTTTAAAGGAGGAGTTAATGATGGAGAAACTGACTAGGGCTGTGCTGGAAGAGGAACAGAAAGATCAGCGGAATTTCCCTACTGCCGAGGTTCTCAAGGCTCGTCCCAAATTGCTTGCGGCTATGGCTTTACTTGCTACCATCATGTTATTCAGGCATCCTGCCGCTCTTAATGGAGCGGCGGGATGTTTTTCTTTTCGAGGAGAAGGACAAAATGCGGAGGCCCGCGGAGGGCCAGAGAGGCAGGCTTAGCCTCTTCATGGCAAATAAAAATTTTTCTGGAGCCGCCACCCAAGAGCTGGATGGGGCGACAATTATTTAAAAATTTCATGAATACTCACCCGCTGGAACTAGGAAATAAGTCTGGGAACGTGCTGCCCGCTGCCTTTCAGGAGTGCTGAAAGGCAGTGTTATGAAGGGGATGTAAAGGGTAAAATAGTTTGAGGGGTTGCTGTTCAAGGTGCGTGCATAAGAAATTGGGAGCGGATGAATACTATGGTCAGATTCACAGCAAAAGCGTTGTTGAGCATGATCAAGTAAAGAGCGGTCATTCGAGTTGTTTCTTAAAATATAAGACTTTATAAGTGCCTTGCTTATAACCCGCTTATATTTCAGCGCGAAACGAGCCTTTGCCGCTGAATTACGGCGACAGCCGTTTACGCTATTAGACAGGCAGTTCGTACCCAGTAGACTTAAAATCCTCTAGGAAAGTGGGGCAACATGAAATGAAAGCAACTGGAATTGTACGCCGCATTGATGATCTTGGGCGTGTAGTTATTCCGAAGGAAATTCGCCGGACACTACGCATTCGGGAAGGTGACCCGCTTGAAATATTTGTGGATCGCGACGGGGAGGTTATTCTCAAGAAGTACTCTCCTATTGGCGAACTCGGGGATTTTGCCAAAGAATACGCAGAATCGCTGTTCGAGAGCACGAATCACGTGGCGCTCATCTCTGACCGGGATACGATTATTGCCGTAGCCGGCGCCTCCAAGAAAGACCTGCTGGACAAGCAGGTTGGGCCGATATTGGAGAGCTGCATGGAGAATCGTAAAGCTGTAGCTGAAACGACTCCTGGTGCTTATGAGATGATTAAAGATATAAGTGACACTTTTTCAGCCTTCGTTATAGCGCCGATTATTGCAGGCGGAGACCCAATTGGTACCGTTGTGCTGCTAAGCAAGGATGAAGCTGTGAAAATGTCGATTATGGAGCAAAAAATGGCAGAGACCGCTGCTGGTTTTTTAGCGAAGCAAATGGAGCAGTAAAGCAGGCAACCCTACAAATGAACAAGCCCGGTGTATACAGCAGGTCAACTGTTTCTACACCGGGCTTTTGTATGTTTAGGTGAGCCTTAAGGGTTTGGGCGCACGTGTTTAGAGCCCTTTTTTACCTGTTGTTCAAATAACGATTCCATCCTTCACTGCGAGTTTACCTTCGTAAAGCAGTCTAAAATATTTGTATCCAAATATACAAAAAACAATTAAAAAAACTAGCTGTTTAATCAGCATAGGCACTGCTATGAAATCGGAAACGATCCAAACATCCAAAAGGACGGTTAAAACGATAATATTTGTCATAACTTTCGCACGTATTTCTGTTCTAATCCACTTTTTTGTATACAAAAGGGATATTCCGCCGCACAGCATCATAATGAGCCAAATATAAAAAATGTCTTTGTTGATGGAATAGCCGAATAGTGAGCCGTAAAGCAGAGTAGAGGAGAGTATGGAGAATTTATGTAATTTCTGCTCGTTGGCATTTAAATTATAATAAGTTTTGTTCATTTAATTACCAAGTGCCTTGCGAGTAATTTGGGAAAAATCCGTCCCAGTTTAAGCCTATATAAACGCCGTTTCTTTTATTGACCTTGGTTTGGATAATTAAATAACACAGATTAGTCAGCGTACCGATTCCGATGATTGTCAACGCAGCGGTGATAATAGACCCAACTGGTCCTCCAAATAAAAAGGCGAGAGCAGATAATGCTGCAGCTAAGGCTTCTGGTCCGATTCCTGCTGCTACAAAAAGATATAAATCAATGTCTGCTTGTGTAAAATATATTTTAGAGTCTTGTAGGAATACTTGTGGTGAAACCACATTTTGAATCGGGTTATAAATTGATGACGATTGGGATGAGGCAAGTCGTGTATTCCACTGCTCTTGCCCTCCCTGTAGAACACCTTTGTTATTTGCATCTTTGACTATTTCTTTAAGAAGTAAAATAAACTCATCATTTAATCCATAGGTTAGTTTTAAATAGCTCTCGTCTTCATTCAACAAGACCATTTTTCCATCTGGACCTGATGATATTTCTTTTAATACACCACTTTCTGTCATGATCTGGAGAAAATTCTTTGTTTCTTGATCCAAAGTTACAAAATAATTTCCGTCTTTCAGTAGGGCAGTACTTGATGACCTCTCGGAATCAATAGTAATAACGGCTGGTTTTGTGATCTCCGCTGCTGATGATACATTTGGAATAGAAGCTAAAATCATTGCCGAAGTCGTTATTAAAGCTAAGGATTTTTTCAAATCAACTCTCCACCTTTCAGGTTGTATAGGTTGTTAATTAAGTGCAAAATTAGTAAATTTAAACCTCTTTAATAAAATATACCTCATTTTTCCAATTAAGGGAATGGAAAAATGTGATTGTCAGCTTTTTGTAGTTGCAGCATCTTCTTTAGTATACTAATGGGAGAAGCCAATTGTAGGAGAGTGGGAGAAAAATGAGTGAACCGCGTATTACGGTTGTAGGCCTTGGTTCAGGTGACACCGATCAAATGACGCTCGGCGTATGGCGCAGGCTCCAGCAAGCGGCGCGCGTCTATGTCAGGACGGAGCAGCATCCGGCGATATCGCTGCTCCAGGAGCATGAGCTTGCGTACACCTCATTTGATTCGGTATACGAGCAGCATGATACGTTTCCAGAGGTGTATGAGGCGATAGCGACCACGCTGCTTTTAGAGGCGCAATCGTTGCAGGAGGCAATCGTTTACGCCGTTCCAGGGCATCCGATGGTCGCAGAGCGCACGGTGCAGCTTCTTCGCGAGCGTTGTGAGGATGCAGGCGTTCGGCTCGACATCATCGGCGGCGAGAGCTTCCTGGATCAAGCATTTATCCGGCTTGGTATTGATCCGATCGAAGGGTTTGCGCTGCTGGATGCGGCGGAGCTTCAGCCTGCCATGCTTCAACCGCGCGTACATACGATCATTGGGCAAATTTACGATGCGTTTACCGCTTCCGACGTGAAGCTGGCTCTGATGGAGCGTTATCCTGATGACTTCGAGGTCGTCATCGGCCACGCGCTCGGCGTTGCTGGCGAGGAGCAGATTATTCGCGTGCCGCTCTACGAGCTGGATCGCACACCAGGCTTTGGCAATCTGTCGCTGCTGTTCGTTCCGCGTACGACGGAGGATGCGGTGCTAAATCGTTCTTTTGATCGGCTGCATGAGATTGTGGCGATTTTGCGCAGCCCGGAAGGCTGTCCGTGGGATCGGGAGCAGACGCATTCGTCTATCCGCAAAAACTTCATCGAAGAGCTGTACGAGGCGCTTGAAGCGATTGATAATGATGATCCGGACGGCATGCGCGAGGAGTTTGGCGATGTGATTTTGCAGGTGATGCTGCATAGCCAGATGGAGGAGGAGACAGGTGCTTTCACCGTCTATGATGTCATTGAGACGCTGAACGAGAAGCTGCTGTTCCGTCATCCGCATGTCTTTGGTACCAGCAGTGCTACGGATGCCGATGAGGCGCTTGGCAATTGGGAACAGATGAAGGCTGAGGAGAAGGAGCGCAATGGCACAGCCGCCAGTCGCCAGTCGCAGCTTGATGGCATTCCGCCGGACCTTCCGGCGCTGATGAAGGCGTACAAGCTTCAGAAGAAAGCGGCGAAGGTAGGCTTTGACTGGGATGACCTTGGGCCTGTGCTGGATAAAATCCAGGAGGAGCTCTCCGAGCTTCGTGAAGCGATAGCCTCGAAAGATGCGCTGGAGCAGGCGGGCGAGCTAGGTGACTTGCTGTTCGCTGTCGTCAATGCAGCGAGATTCATCCATGCTGATCCAGAGGAAGCGCTGACGATGACGAACCGGAAATTTAAGTCGCGTTTTGCTTATATTGAAGAGCAGCTTCGTATAAACAACAAAACATTTGACCAGACTGATCTAACAGAAATGGACCGCTGGTGGGAAGAGGCAAAGCGACAGTAAGGGACGCGGTTCGCTAAGAGCAGCAAAGATTCCGCACTTTTCGTGAAAAAAATTTGCGGTCAGCGGCAGGAATTCATGTCGGCAAGCAGAATAAGTTAACTTCGTAAGTGTAACAGTTGTAAACTTTCACGAACGTAGGCCGCACTAAGCGGCTATACCATTAGCTAAGCTTATCATTAGGAGGATTTTAGAATGAACAAAACAGATTTGATTAACAACATTGCAACAAAAAGCGGTTTGACTAAACGCGATGTAGAGGCTGTTCTTAACGGCTTTCTTGGTGAAGTAACAGATGCTCTTGCCGGTGGAGACAAAGTACAATTGATCGGCTTCGGTACTTTCGAAACGCGCACACGCTCCAGCCGTGTTGGCCGCAACCCACAAACAGGCAAAGAGATTAACATTCCAGAATCGAAAGTTCCTGCATTTAAAGCAGGCAACAAGCTGAAAGAAGCTATCCAATAATTCATGCGTCTGGATAAGTTTCTCAAAGTATCCCGCCTGATCAAACGGCGCACAGTCGCCAAGGATGTGTCCGAGCAGGGGCGTGTCTGGATCAACGGCCGCGAAGCGAAAGCGAGCAGCGCCGTAAAGGTTGGGGATGAGCTTGCTATCCAATACGGGCAGAAGACAGTAACCGTTCGAATTGAGCGAATTGCCGAAACGACCCGCAAGGATGAAGCCGGTGAGCTCTACACGGTGCTGAAGGAAGAACAGCGTCCGCGTGACAATGATCTTGAATGGCAATAAAGATAAAGGGTTGCTCGCGCATGGTAATAATGTGCAGAGTGGCCCTTTTTTTATAAGTTTACGTATATAAGCATGGATGGAAAAAAGGACAAGGAGGGAAAGTGGAGCATGACGAGAATTGGTTGGATCAGGCATGGGGTCACGCAATGGAATGTCGAGGGGAGAGCGCAGGGCTCTACGGATATTCCGCTGAATGAGGAGGGCCTGCGGCAAGCAGAGGTTTTGGCGGAGCGGCTCAGCAAGGAGGAGTGGCATCATATTTACTCCAGTGATCTGCAGCGGGCGCTTGTGACGGCAGAGACGGTGGCGGAGCGCCTGGGCGGCGGTGTGGCGGTCAAACAGGACGAGCGGCTGCGGGAAATGGGAGGCGGCCTGCTGGAGGGCACGACGGAAGCGGAGCGTATCCTGAAGTGGGGAGCTGATTGGCGCGAAACGGACTGGCAGGGTGAAAGCCATGAATCGGTTGTTGATCGTGGTACCGAGGTGCTCAGGGAGATCGCCCTTAACCATCCGGGTCAAAATGTACTCATTGTCAGTCACGGTGCGCTCATCGGACGCTGCTTGAAGGAGCTTGTGCCAGACGCTTATAAGAATGAGCCGCTCCAAAATACGTCCATCTCGACGATTTATGCGAATGCCGCAGGCGGCTGGTCATGCGAGAAGTTTAATTGTGCGCTGCATTTGAGCGACGTGGTTGACGAAGTAGAGGCGAAATGATTCATTTTCTGAAAAAGCTGCTGCTGTTTGGGTATTTGCAGGCACTGAATTGCCTTTTTCCGGTTACGATCTTCGGGGCTATGGCTCTTACGCATTACGTCCATGTGCCGGGCATTGCCCGTTATGATCTTATTCTGCTTATCTGCTTGGTCATGCAGGTTGTTATGGTAGCTACGAAGCTGGAGACGTGGGATGAGTTAAAGGTCATTTGCCTGTTTCACATTATCGGGCTGGCTCTTGAGGTGTATAAGGTGAAGATGGGCTCTTGGACGTATCCGGGTGAAGGCTGGTCAAGGGTATTCGACGTTCCGCTTTATAGCGGCTTCATGTATGCGAGTGTAGCGAGCTATATCTGTCAGGCATGGCGCAGGTTCAATCTGGAGATGGTCGGCTGGCCAAAAATGGCGTATGCGGTAGCGATCAGCACGGCGATTTATTTGAACTTTTTTACCCATCACTATTTATGGGATTTCAGATGGGTGCTGATGGCGGGGCTGATTCTCGTGTTCTGGCGCACCTATGTCCACTTCACGCTTGGGGGAGCCGTATACAAGATGCCGCTTACGCTGGCTTTTGTTTTAATCGGTTTTTTTATTTGGATTGCCGAAAATATTATGACCTTTTTCGGAGCGTGGGCCTATCCGGATCAGGAAAAGCAATGGACCCTCGTTCATGTGAGCAAAATCAGCTCATGGCTGCTGCTCGTCGTTATCAGCATCATTATTGTAGCCCAGCTGAAACGGGTAAAAAGCGCCCGCTGAGCGCGACGGCATTTTCATCTAATAGACTAGACATTGACATTCTGCTGTTTCAAAATCGGAGAATAGGGTATATGTCGGTAGCCGCTTTATTTTCATGAGCCCTTTTCATAGCTTCCATAGGTTTGCCCCTCTGGACAGGTTCTAAAGTTCGTCCCACTCCCATAAGCTTTAGCATAAGCTACGCTTTTGAAGTGGAGGGACGGGTCAATGGTGGATCAGAATAAAGGGCAGAAGCGTCAGGAAGTGAAAATGCTCAATCGAAAGCTTCTGGAGATTACCGGTGTATTAAACGTAGAGAGCTTCGACAGCGAGGAGTTTTTGCTGGAAACGGATCTGGGCTTTCTAACGATTAAAGGGCAGAACCTGCATATTAAACATCTCAGCCTGGAGCAAGGCTTTGTCGCTATAGAGGGGCTCGTTCATTCACTCGCCTATCTGGACGGCAACGCCCCAAGCAAATCCAAGAGCTTGTTTGGTAAATTATTCAAGTGACGCTGACGATGCAATGGTACACGCTCGCAATGATGCTTCTGTCAGGAATCGGCATGGGAGTCGCTTTTGACGGCTATCGTGTGGTGTCGAATGAGCTGCGGTTTCCGCGGTGGTGGCTGCCGGTTCTGGACATTATCTACTGGCTGGCGGCGTCCATTATCGTGTTTCGTGTGCTGTACGCTAGCAACAATGGCGAGGTGCGAGCGTACGTCTTTCTAGGGCTGGCAATAGGTGTAACCAGCTATTACTTTCTTTTTAGCAAGCCGATTATCAAGCTGGTACAGGTCATCATTCGCTCCATTCGCGCACTGATCAGAGGAATTTTCAAAACCGTGGAATTTGTCATTATTAAGCCGATCCTTCTGTTATACAAATTAGGTATTGTGGCACTTGGATTTGGGACTGCTTTCACTATTTTCATTCTAAAAATTATGTTAAAATTGACTCGTCCATTATGGCTATTGCTATGGTGGGTATTAGGACCTATCATACGACCGTTGAACCGCCGATTTATGAAGGTTGCCGATAAGCTTAAGCTTACAGAGCGCTTTAAGGCAGCGGTTGCACGCGTAGTTGTGCTTTGGAGGAAGTTCTTCTAATTTTCATGGCATGGAGCAGATCGAGGGATGGATGCATCTGGTTCTATTTCTTAAGGGGGTACAAGCAATTGGCGACAGCAGCAGCAAACAAATTAACCGTTAATCCCGGCTCCAAACGTCGGATCAAGATGTGGATGATGTTTATTGTCCTCTTCATGGGCTGGGCGGCTTATACCTTCTTTGGACAAATCCAGCAGCAAAACGCTACCGAACTGCGGCTTGCAGCTGTAATGAAACAGAAGGAAAATGCTACAAATCAGGCGCAGCAGCTGCAACAGGAAATTGAGCGGCTTAACGATCCGGAATATATTGCCCAGCTTGCAACCAAAGGTCAAGGCATGGTTAAAGAGGGCGAACAACAGATACAGGTCGTTAAATAGACGCACAAACGGGTGAACGTCTGTTGACCTTCCTTCTTCCGTTCGGTTATAATCACGTTAATAGTACATTAAGCGAAACTTTTAGGGAGGAACATTTTATTTTATGGCAATTGAAGTAGGCGCGAAGTTAGAGGGCAAAGTGACAGGCATTACGCATTTCGGGGCATTTGTTGATTTGTCTGGAGGTGTCACAGGTCTCGTTCACATCTCGGAAATTGCTGATAATTACGTCAAAGACGTGAAAGATCACCTGAAGATCGAAGACGTGGTCAAGGTCAAAGTGATTAACGTTGACAAAGACGGAAAAATTGGACTTTCCATTAAACAGGCAATTGATCGACCAGAAGGCCAACTGCCTCCTGCGCGTGAATCACGTCCAAGCACTCGTCCGAGTGGCGGACCTGGTGGCGGCGGCGGAGAACGCTTTAATCGCGGCGGCGGTGGTGGCGGTCAGGATCGTGGCGACCGTGGAGGACACGGTGGCGGCGGTGGTGGACGTCCATTCAAGCAGCAGGCCGGGAGACCAGCTTACGGAAAACCAACTTTTGAGGATAAAGTGTCGCGCTTCCTGAAAGACAGTGAAGAACGCATTTCCTCCCTGAAGAAGAATACCGAAGGCAAACGCGGTGGACGCGGAGCCAAGCGGGTTTAAGTAAGAGCCATATTTTAATGACAAGAGCAGAGCCTTTATGGTTCTGCTTTTTTTGCGTTTATGTGCCGCCTCCAAGTTTTTTCCTCCCCTACTCTTTCAATACCGACACATTCACCTGTATATTCGCCAAGAAATAGAAGTGCCAATGGACGGTTTTTGTTGAAGCTGTTCGAGGCATTGGCTGCAAAGAGGGTGGCATGAGCCCAGATGGGGCAAGCGATAGTTTGCTTTTGACAAGGACTGCGAGGGCAGTTGATTTTGTCGGAAAAAACTTTTGGGCCGCCTACGTTAAACTGACAAACTTTCTAAGGACGACCTCCTATAATGGGAAACACAATACATTCGGAAATGGTGGTGTCTGCTGGTGAACAAGGAAAGTGTACTTGTATTTCCCAGAGGGAAGAAAGAAGGATGGCTGCAGCCTCGTCTCGGTAAAATCAAGGAGCGCGTTGCTTCGCAGCGGTTTGTTCAGCTGGTGCTGGCGAAAAAATGGACCTTCCTGCTTGTTGCCGTTGGTTTTTTGCTTGGACGAGCCGTCATTCTGGAGTCGCTTATGCCGTTTGCAGCCGCTTATTTTGCCGTCATTTATTTTCTTCGAAAGGATGCGGTTGCATGGGTCGGACTGTCACTGGTGGCAGGGAGCTTCTTCGCGGTTACACCCTCCCCGGTCTGGATTGCGATGGAAATTGCCGCGTTATTCCTCTTGTTCAAGGGGCTCGAAGCCTATGAGAAAGCTGAGCTTGCTTCGGCTCCGCTGCTCGTATTTACCGCCACCTTGCTTGTCCAGTTGTTTCATGTCTTCACCTTGGACACGCTGACCTGGTACAGCATCATGCTGGTCGTAGTGGAGGCGGCGCTCGGATTCGTCCTCACACTCGTGTTCATTCAAGCCATTCCGGTGCTGACCATGTCAAAGAAGACGACGGCGCTGCGCAGCGAGGAAATTATATGCCTGATGATTTTGCTCGCTTCCGTCATGACGGGGGCGGTGGGCTGGGTGATTTACGGCATGTCGGTGGAGCATATTATGTCGCGGTATATGCTGGTGCTGTTCGCGCTTGCTGGAGGGGCGCCGCTTGGAGCATCCGTTGGGGTCATCGCTGGACTCATACTCAGCCTTGCGGACTTTAACGCCATTGTGCAGATGAGCCTGCTGGCGTTTGCGGGACTATTGGCGGGCTTGCTGCGGGATGGAGGGAAGATGGCTGTAGCCTTCGGCATGCTGCTCGGAACGTCCATTCTAGCCGTATATGTAGGCGGTCAAGGCGATGTGATGGCGTCCACTTGGGAATCGGTTACAGCGGCTATTATGCTGATTTTGACGCCGCGCGTCATGATACGAACCATATCCCGCTATGTGCCGGGAACGAATGAGCATGCCAAGTCGCAGCATGAATATGCGAAGCGGGTGCGGGAGGTGACGGCGGAGCGGGTCACGCAATATTCGGAGATGTTCCGGCAGCTGTCGCGAAGCTTCGGACAATTAAACGGCAGTGTCGTGGCGATGAATCGCGAAGACGAGATTACTCATTTTATGAATGAGGTGGCGGCTCGAAGCTGCGCAAGCTGCCACAGGCAAAACGCATGCTGGGGGGATAAATTTTATCAAACCTATAAAGTGATGACCGAGATGATGACGACGGTAGAGCAGGAGCGGGCCCCTGGAGCCAAGGATATGCCGCGAACGTGGACCGCCCATTGCTCGAAGTCGACGCAGGTGATGTCTGTCATGAAGCAGCAGTACGAGCTTTATCAAAATAATATGCACTGGAAGAAGCAAATATTCGACTCCCGTCAGCTGGTGGCCGAGCAATTGACCGGCGTGTCCCAGGTCATGGAGGATTTGGCGAAGGAAATTCGCCGCGAGGGGCAAACGCTGCATTTGCAGGAGGAGCAGATTAGGGAGGCGCTGGAGGGGCTGGGCCTGTCGATTCGAGAAATTGAAGTGATTAATTTGGAGGAGGGCAATGTTGATATTGAGCTGTACCATACATTTAGCAAGGGATATGATGAGTGTCGCAAAATTATTGCGCCGCTGCTTACGGATATTTTAGGTGAGCATATTGCAGTTAAACTTGAGGAGGAACCGGAGAAAAATGGAGAAGCAACACGTGTCTTATTTGGCTCCGCCAAAGTGTTTGAAGTTGAAACGGGCGTTGCTGGTGCGGCCAAAGGGGGCGATCTGCTGTCAGGCGACAGCTTTAGCATGGTGGAGCTTGGCAACGGCAAATTTGCCGTGGCGATTAGCGATGGCATGGGAAATGGAGAGAGGGCGCGCCAGGAAAGCAGCGCAGCGCTGTCGATTTTGCAGCAGCTGCTCAAGTCGGGTATGGACGAGAAGCTCGCGGTCAAATCGGTCAATTCCATCCTGCTGCTGCGTTCGTCAGATGAAGTATTCGCAACCGTGGATCTCGCCATTATCGATCTTTATACCGCCTCAACGATGTTTATGAAAATCGGATCAACGCCGAGCTTTATTAAGCGCGGCAGAGAAGTGATTCCAGTTACGGCGAATAATTTGCCCATCGGCATTTTGCAGGATATTGATGTTGATATGATTTCGATGCAGCTTCAGCCCGGGGATGCGCTCATTATGATGAGCGATGGCATTTATGATGCGCCAGGCCATGCTGTCAATAAGGAGATGTGGATGAAACGAATTATTCATGAGTTGAAAACGGAGGATCCGCAGGAAATGGCGGATGTGCTGCTCGACACTGTTGTGCGTCATCATAAAGGGGAGATTATCGATGATATGACCGTGCTGGTAGCACGTGTGGACAAGCATTTGCCGGAGTGGGCGGCATTCCGCTGGCCGGGGCTGACGCGAATGGAGCGGCCGCGTACGGTAAGCTAGCATACGGGGGAAGATTAAAAAGGTGAAAGGTGAAAGGAGAAAGGAGAGAGAAGGTCGGGACGCTTTACTAGGCTTACCTACTAAACGGAGGTGAAGCGGCTTATTGGCAGCGTAATAAAGATTTTTCTTGGAGGTGATTAACCCAGGCCGGCGTTTGTTCATAGCGTGCTTCAAAGAGGAGCGGCTATGAACGAACGCTGGTTTTTTCTGTGTATAGCCGTTTATCTCTCTTAAAATGGGCAAAACTGATAGAATCAGCTCCTTGTCTCCAAAGCGGGGCGGCGTGCTGATCGGTGGTTGTTTGTGCATTTTATTCGTTTTTTAAAATATAGGAAAGTATATGATATCGCCATACTTTCTCTATATTTCATCGCGAAACGAAAGCTTTGCCGCCAGAGGACGGCAAAGCCGTTTACGCTTGTGAGGGGAGATTGATAGGGATGAAACAAATTTTACTTATAACCGATGGTTGTTCGAATGTAGGGCTAAGTCCGATTGTAGCAGCGGCTCATGCGAAGGCGGAAGGTATAGCGGTCAATGTCGTCGGGGTGCTTGATCACGGAGATGCCGGCGAGTCCGGCAGCATGGAGATTGAGGAGATCGCAAGGGCTGGCGGCGGCATTAGCCGGATGGTTCATACACGCCAGCTGGCGCAGACTGTTCAGATGATGACACGCAAGACGGTCGTACAGACGATTCAGCTAGCTGTGCAAAAGGAGCTTAAGCATGTGCTGGGCAGCGGGGCGATTGAGGATTTGCCGCCGGAGACACGCAGTGAGGTCGTGAGGGTGATGGATGAGCTGGGGGAAAGCTCCAGTTTGCAGGTGGCGCTGCTGATTGATGCCAGCGCGAGCATGAAGCCGAAGCTGATTGCAGTGGAGGAAGCGATTCGCGATTTAATGCTGAGCCTGCAAGCGAGGCAAGGGAAAAGCGAAATAGCTGTATTTCATTTTCCGGGCGGAAGGCATGGAGAAGAGTGCAAAATGGATTTGGGCTGGACCGATAATTTGACGGGAGCGCAGTCGATTTTCCCAAAATTGCAAATGAGCGGCACGACGCCAACCGGTCCCGCGCTGATGCAGGTGATTGATTTTTATCGTCAGGGGGATTATGGTAGGAGGAGCAGAGAAGAAACGGATGGGATGATGAGTGACTACGTCGTTTAGAATCAGTCTCCGCCGTGGCACTGTGGTGACTGGAAAATGGAAGCGCCGTAAGTATCGGGTGGAGCGTCTGCTTGGGGAAGGCGCAAATGGCAAAGTATACTTGGTTCACTCCGACCAGGGCTGGGTTGCGCTTAAGGTAGGCGCTGATGCAGTCGACTTGCAGTCGGAAATCAATGTGCTCCAGACGCTTGCGAAGCAGGGAAGGCGTCAGGCGCCTGCATTTTTGTATGATGTGGATGATCTGCAAGGCTCCGATGGACGGGATTACCCTTTTTATATTATGAAGTATGTGCGCGGAGTGAATTTGTCTGCGTATTTGCTGCAAAACGGCAAGGAATGGTTTCCGCTCGTCAGTCTCAATTTGTTGAATAAACTGGCGGAGCTTCACAGTAAGGGTTGGGTATTTTGTGATTTGAAGATGGAAAATGTGATGGTAGCCGATTATGGGCATGTCGAGCTGGTGGATTACGGCGGGGTGACGGCGGTAGGAAAGAGCATCCGCCAGTTTACTGAAATCTATGATCGTGGCTACTGGAATGCGGGGTCGCGGGCAGCAGATTTGAAATACGACCTATTCTCCTTCGCGGTGCTGTGTATTCAGATGCACGATCCGAAGAGGCTGCATCAGCTCACCTTGACGCTGCTCCCGCAAAACCGTTCTACCGAGGATTTGGAGCAGCTCATTGCGACCAATGCTTCTCTGAAGCCGATTGCAGGCTGGCTCGCGGATGCGCTTGCGGGACGTTTCGCAGATGCTGCTGAAGGCGCGGAGGCGTGGCGCATGCTGATGCATCGAACGAACCGCAAGCAAGCCGCTCCGACTCCTTTTTGGCTCAAAGGGCTGGTTGCGGGTTCGGCGATTATGCTGGCTGTATCGGTTTATTGGCTGCTTCGCATGGGTATGTAATGACATACGATGGTACAGGAAGGTTTCGAAGGATATTTGAAGAAGGCGGCAGCCAGAAGGGAATGAGGGAAGGGGAAATGATAATAGGAATCGATATGCTTCCCGAAGTTCAGAAGCTGGCAGTGGCGGAGCGGCTGTGGAGAGAAGGGGACTGCATAATTGTTGCCGTATCCGGGGGACCGGACTCCATGGCGCTGCTGCATCTCATGAGCCGCCTTAAGGCAAGCGGGGCGCTAAGCGTTGTGGCGGCTCATGTGAATCACGGCTTCCGACCGGAGGAGTCGGCGCTGGAGGCAGAGGTAGTTCAGCGTTATGCGGGGGAGCTTGGGCTGCCCTTTGAGCTTGCAGAACTCGATTTGCCTGCTTATATAGAAGAAACAAAAATGAACGCACAATCGGCGGCGCGCGCGAAACGCTACGCCTATTTGCATGAGGTCGCAGAGCGATGGGGAGCGCAGGCGATTGCCCTTGCCCATCATGCAGATGATCAAGCGGAAACGGTGCTCATGCATTTGATTCGCGGGAGCGGTCTTTCGGGACTTTCTGGCATGTCGCTGCGCAGGCAGGAAAAAAACGTGGAACTCATTCGCCCCCTCATGCGTAAGAACAAAACAGACCTTTTACAATACTGTCGTCATTACGGCATTCCGTATTGCGAGGACAGCAGCAACGAGAAGCGCCATTACTTTCGCAATGTTGTCCGTCTGGATGTTATTCCGCAGTTATCCAGCTTCAATCCGCAGCTGTCCGAATCGCTTGGCCGCCTTGCTGAAGTGGCGGGGGCCGAGGATGAATGGCTGGATAGTCAGACTAAAGCTTTATTCGAAGAATTAGCCTATACGGAGCCAGAGGAATGTTCTGTAAGCTGCAGTCGTTTGGCAGGCCTTCATGTCGCTTTACAAAGGAGATTGATTAAACTAATATTAGATTATCTTTCGAGGGATGCTGATGTGGTCTCCTTCGAGCATATCGAGTCTATGCGGCTTGCCGCAGCGCCCGAAAGTTCAAGCACCTGGCGAATGGATATTGGTAACGGTTTGCGCTGTTTGCGTGAATATGACCATATGCGTTTTGTCAGATTGCCGAAACAGGAGGAAGCGAATACGGACTATGCGCTTGCTGTTGTACCTTTGACCCAGGAATACATAGAGGTAGAGGCGGGCGGCTGGAAGCTCGCGTTTGAGCGGCGGACAGCCGATGATCAGGCCGCTGGAAAACTGGCGGGCCGTCATGAAGCATGCTTCGATATGGAGCAGCTCGCGTTTCCGCTGACTGTGCGAAATCGGCGCCGTGGTGACCGAATTCAGGTTTTAGGATTAAATGGGTCTAAAAAAGTGCAAGATATGTTCGTTGACGAAAAGCTGCCTCCGTCACAGCGTGAACGCTATCCGCTGCTGTTTGATGCAGACGGGCGCCTGCTGTGGATTCCCGGAATCAGACGATCAGGCCATGCGCTTATCATCCCGAGCACGAAGGAACTGTTATTCATTCGGCTGACGAAAGAATAAGAAGCACTGTTACACTCATAAACATAAGTATTGTAGGGGGATTAATCCGTTGTTAAACGACATTCAAGAAGTGCTGTACGATGCAGAACAGATTCAGGCCAAGGTGCGTGAGATGGGCGAAAAGCTCAGTCAGGATTTTGAAGGGCGTGACCCTCTCGTTATTTGTATCCTTAAAGGGGCCATTATTTTCATGTCCGACCTGATCAAGGAAATGACAATTCCGCTGGAGATTGATTTTATGGCGGTGTCGAGCTACGGTCAATCGACCAAGTCCTCAGGTGTGGTCAAGATTATTAAGGATCTTGATGTATCGGTTGAAGGCCGTGATGTACTCATCGTTGAGGACATTATTGACAGCGGCTTGACGCTGAGCTACTTGATTGATGTTTTGGAGCGCCGCAATTCCAAGTCGGTTACGGTAGCTACGCTGTTCGATAAGCCAGCGCGCCGTACGGTGGATCTCGAAGCAGACTATACGGGCTTTACGCTGCCGGATGAATTCGTTGTTGGTTATGGCCTTGATTTTGCTGAGCGATACCGCAACCTGCCGTTCATTGGCGTATTGAAGCCGGAAGTGTACGAGAAGTAATCTGATTGGGCTTAGCCAGTGTGTCTGACCCTCCAAGTGGTTCTATTGTGATGGAAAGTCATGCTATGTTAAAATATGAAAAGCGTCTTGAGAGGAGGTAGGAGATGAATCGGATCATCCGTAACACTGGATTTTATTTGATCATCTTTTTGGTAACCGTCGGGATTATTCAGTTTATCAGCAATCAGAATGATACTACCGTCGAAATACGATATGATCAGCTTCGCGCTGCTATTAATGAGAACAACGTCGCGGAAATGATGATAAAGTACGATGGTCAGTCTTATTATATTTCTGGTAAATACATTAAACAGCCCGAAAACGCGAAGAGCATACAGTTCACATCGCGTGCAGGGATCGATTCAGGCGAGGTATTGCGTGAAGCCGCAGTGAAAAACGGTTTTGAGTTACAGTATAAACCAATGGATACGCCAAGTGTCTGGCTTACGCTCCTTACTTCCATCATTCCGTTTGTGATTATATTCATTCTGTTCTTCTTCTTAATGAATCAAGCGCAAGGCGGCGGCGGTAAAGTCATGAATTTCGGCAAAAGCCGCGCTAAGCTTTACAATGAAGAGAAGAAGCGCATCACTTTCGAGGATGTGGCAGGGGCGGATGAGGAGAAGCAAGAGCTTGTTGAAGTTGTTGACTTCCTCAAAGATCCGCGTAAGTTTAATCTGGTAGGCGCCCGTATTCCTAAGGGTGTTCTGCTCAATGGTCCTCCAGGAACAGGTAAAACATTGCTTGCCCGTGCAGTGGCTGGTGAAGCAGGCGTGCCGTTCTTCAGTATTTCCGGTTCGGATTTCGTGGAAATGTTCGTCGGTGTCGGCGCATCCCGTGTCCGTGATTTGTTCGAAAATGCGAAGAAAAACGCACCTTGTATTATCTTTATCGATGAGATTGACGCCGTTGGTCGTCAACGTGGTGCTGGTCTTGGCGGCGGCCATGATGAGCGTGAGCAAACACTCAACCAATTGCTTGTCGAGATGGACGGCTTCGGAGCGAACGAAGGTATTATTATCGTTGCGGCAACGAACCGCCCTGATATTTTGGACCCTGCCTTGCTGCGTCCGGGACGTTTTGACCGTCAAATTACGGTAGACCGTCCAGATGTGAAAGGCCGTGAAGCGGTGCTTAAAGTTCATTCCCGCAATAAGCCGCTTAACAAGGACGTCAAGCTGGATATTATCGCAAGACGTACAACAGGCTTCTCTGGAGCGGATCTTGAAAACTTGCTGAACGAAGCAGCGTTGCTTGCTGCCCGTCGCAACAAGAAAGATATTGCGATGATCGAGGTTGATGAAGCCATTGACCGCGTTATCGTAGGTACAGAGAAGAAAAGCCGCGTAATCAGCGATCGTGAGAAGCGTATTGTTGCTTTCCATGAAGCTGGACATACGATTATTGGATTTTTCCTGGAGCATGCGGATCTCGTTCATAAAGTGACCATTATTCCTCGTGGTAAAGCTGGCGGTTACGTCATCATGCTGCCTAAGGAAGACCGGATGCTCGTAACGAAGCAGGAGCTGCTGGATAAAGTAACCGGCTTGCTTGGCGGACGTGTAGCTGAGGAATTGTTTATCGGCGAAATCGGCACAGGCGCGTACAGTGACTTTAAACAAGCAACGAGCATCGTTCGTGCGATGATTATGGAATACGGAATGAGCGACAAGCTTGGTCCATTGCAATTCGGAAGCTCGCAAGGACAGGTGTTCCTTGGACGTGATATCGGCCATGAACAAAATTACTCCGATGCGATCGCTTATGAAATTGACCAAGAGATGCAAGCGATTATTGGAGCTTGTTATGAGCGTGCGAAAAAATTGCTCACCGAGAAATCGAAAGAGGTTCACGCCATTGCGGAGACACTTCTGTCTGTAGAGACGCTTGAAATGGATCAAATCAAACGTTTGATCGAAACAGGCTCGCTTGAAATAGCGGAAGGCGAAGCAGAAAATGTTGCTGTTGAACCAACGACTGAACCAATCGTCGACACGATTGGCGATGTTAAGGTTCGTATTCAATCAAGGGAAGCAGGAGAAATGACTCCACCTTCATTGGATAAGCCTGATGATAAGTCGAACGATGAGGAAGAACCGAAATAAACAGGATGAGGGCGTGTTTTAAAACCCGGCATTGCCGGTCGTCGAACAACCGTCCTTTCCAGTTGTTTATGGAGACAGCTATTTTCTCAGTAGTGGCCGAGAAAATAGCTGTCTTTTTTTGAAATAAAAGCATTTATAAGTTACACACTTATAATGGGCTTATATTTCATCGCGAAACGGTAGCTTTGCCGCCAGAGGACGGCTTCAGCCGTTTACGCTTGATTAATTTTACTTTATTAATGTTCGGGTTTAGCCTATAATAATAGAGGTAAAACTTAGCAATTATATGGTTTTGTCGGGTGTGTGTCAGGTTTGAATGGTGTGTTTGGCACAAATGTTAAATAATTGTGAGATATAGGCGTGAACAAAATTTCTGTGTCACATTACATGACGTAAAATTGTTGACGTATATTGATTAGCAATTATAATAAAGAGAATAGCAGCCAAACATAACAACAATAATAAAAGCAGGTAGGTTGCAGTTACAATACATCTATTTAAGGGGAGAAATCGAAGATGAAAAAACGTTTAGGTTTTATGTTGTCTATTGTTCTTATGTTCGCATTAGTATTGTCTGCATGTGGCGGCGGCAGCAAAACCAACAATGGTGCTTCTGGCACGAACGCATCAGCATCGCCTGAGGCGTCTGCGGCACCTGAAGAATCGGCAGCAGCGGGTGCAAAATTGAAAATCGGCATGGTTACAGATGTCGGCGGCGTAAATGACAAATCCTTCAACCAAAGCGCTTGGGAAGGCTTGCAAAAAGTAACTAAAGACACAGGTTCCGAGACGAAATATCTTGAAAGTAAAGGCGACGCTGATATGGAACCGAATCTGCGTGCATTCGTTTCCGAGAAGTATGACATGACTTGGGGCGTAGGCTTCCTTTTTCAAGATGCAATGGGTAAAGTAGCGAAAGATAATCCCGATTCCAAATTCGGCATCATTGACTCCGCTGTTGACGCGCCAAATGTGGTTTCCGTTAACTTTGCGGCTAACGAAGGTTCGTTCCTTGTTGGTGTAGTTGCCGGCTTGACAACAAAGTCTAATAAAATTGGTTTTGTAGGCGGCATGGAAATTCCTAGCGTAACCGTGTTTGAGGCAGGCTTCAATGCAGGTGTGAAGGCGGTAAATCCAGATGCTAAGATTAGTCGTAACTATACAGGCGAATTCGGTAAACCAGACCTAGGTAAAGCTGCAGCAGCTGTAATGTACAATGATGGCGTAGATGTTATTTTCCAAGTTGCTGGCGGTACTGGTAACGGCGTATTTAACGAAGCAACAGCTCGTAAAAAAGCAGGGCAGGATGTATGGGTAATCGGTGTTGATAAGGACCAATCCATCGAGTTCGGCAACGAAGTAACGCTTACTTCCATGCTTAAAGGCGTTGAAGCTGCGATTTACCAAGTTTCTACTGACCTGATTAACGGCAAATGGGAAGGCGGCAAATCGGTTGTTCTTGGTCTGAAAGACGGCGCAGTAGGTCTGCCAGAAAACAATCCTAACATTTCCGAAGATATTATGAAAAAAGTTGAAGAGTACAAACAACAAATTATCAGTGGTTCCCTCGTAGTTCCAACTGAAGTGAAATAATTTTCAATCTATATTTGATGTCGTTTGTTTATTTATTATGTACAGCCGACAAGACCTGCTTTGAGCCGGTCTTGTCCTTTTTTGAGATTGGGAGCTAACAAACCGGGGAGGATAACTGGATGAAACAAAGTGCAGCGGCTGTCACACTTAAAGGGATTACGAAACGCTTTCCCGGTCTTGTAGCCAATGATTCGATTGATTTTGAGCTGAAGAAAGGCGAAATTCATGCATTGCTGGGCGAGAATGGTGCAGGGAAGTCTACGTTGATGAACATTTTATTCGGGTTGTATCAGCCAGACGAAGGGGAAATTTGGGTCAATGGCAATAAAACGGTTATTGAAGGTGCAGGTAAAGCTATTGATCTAGGAATTGGTATGGTACATCAGCACTTCAAGCTGGTACAGCCATTTACAGTGGCTGAAAATATTGTGCTTGGCAATGAGCCTCGTAAATTTGGCACATTCGTCAATTATAAGCAAGCAAATGATAAAGTCCGTTCCATCTCGGAGCGTTATGCATTGAAAGTAGATCCGCAGGTGCGGATTAAAGATATTACGGTGGGCATGCAGCAGCGTGTGGAAATTTTGAAAACATTGTACCGTGGCGCTGAAATTTTAATTTTTGATGAGCCAACTGCGGTGCTTACCGTACAAGAGATCGAAGAGCTGATTGGTATTTTGCGCAATTTAGCTGCAGAGGGCAAGTCCATTATTTTGATTACTCATAAGCTCAAAGAGGTTATGGCGCTTGCAGATTCGGTTACGGTTATTCGCCGGGGCAAGGTTGTGCGTACCGTTACGACGAAAGAAACGAATGAGCAGCAGCTTGCTGAGCTTATGGTTGGCCGTGACGTTAATTTCCAGGCGGTGAAGACAAAGAAAGAGCCCGGCGAGCTTATCGTTTCCGTTGACAACCTTACGATGAAGGGCGAAGAGAACAAGCTCGTTCTAAATGGTGTAGCCTTTGATATCCGTGCAGGCGAAATTTTGGGTATTGCTGGCGTTGATGGCAATGGACAAAGTGAGCTGGTACAGGCCATTACAGGCATGCGTAAAGCATCAGGCGGCTCTGTAAAGCTTCATGGTAAGGAAATGATCAATAAAACGCCGCGCCAAATGTCCGTTGCAGGAGTCAGCCACATTCCAGAGGATCGTCACAAGCATGGAATGGTGCTCGATTTCACGCTCAGCGAAAATATGGTACTAGATACGTATTTTGATCCGCAGTTCGGCAAAAATGGCTTTATCGATTATAAGGCGATAGACACACTTGCGAATCAATTAGTTACGGAGTTTGATGTACGTTCATCAGGCATTCAAGCGAAGGCCCGCTCCTTGTCAGGCGGTAATCAACAGAAGGCTATAATTGCCCGTGAGCTATGGAAAAATCCTTCTTTGCTCATTGCTGTGCAACCGACACGTGGTCTGGATATAGGCGCGATCGAATATGTGCATAAGCGGCTGATTGAAGCGCGAGATGCAGGTAAAGCAATTTTGCTTGTATCGTTTGAATTGGATGAGCTGTACGCGTTGTCTGACCGCATTGCAGTGATGTATGAAGGTAAAATAATGGGCTATGCCGATGCTGATCAGCGTGATGATAAACAGCTGGGTCTAATGATGGCAGGCAATTCGGCAGCGAAACAGCCGACCAAAGGTGGGAGATAGCGACCATGGATAAAGTCAAAGGAATTGCTGACAAAACATTCAATAAAACATCTTTCCTCGTCCCCTTGGTGGCTATCATTTTGGGTCTGTTATGCGGAGCTATAGCTATGCTGGCAGGCGGATTTGATCCTATTCTGGCTTACCAATCGCTGCTTAAAAAGCTATTTGGCAGTCCTTACGATATGGGCGAGGCCATTCGTGCGATCACCCCACTGCTGTTTACAGGTACTGCGGTTGCTTTTGCTTTCCGTACGGGCTTGTTTAATATCGGAGTAGAGGGCCAGTTCATGATGGGTATGACTGGGGCAACGGTTATAGGGATCACGCTTGACCTTCCCTGGTATCTGCATGCGCCGCTAGCTATTATTGTTGGGGCGTTGTGCGGCGGCTTATGGGCTGCGTTGACCGGCTATTTGAAGGCTGTCCGCGGCGTTAACGAAGTTATCTCTTCCATTATGTTGAACTGGGTTGCGCTTTATTTATCCAATTACATTATCCGCGCGTTTTTTGTGGCAAAAGGGCAGCAAAAATCGGATCCGATTCAAGAATCGGCACTCGTATCGATTGGCTGGTTATCTGATGCGATGGATCATGCCCGTATGCATTGGGGTACCGTCATTGCCTTGCTGGGTATTGGCGTATTTTATATTATACTTTGGAGAACAAAGCAAGGTTATGAGCTTAGAGCAGTGGGACAAAGCCCTGATGCAGCGTTGTACGCAGGGATTAATGTCAATCGTACCATTGTAAAGTCGATGTTTATTAGCGGCTTGTTTGCGGGGCTAGCGGGCGTATTCGAGACGCTGGGCGTATTTGGCTATCAGACGATGCTAGCAGCGCCATGGGGTTACGGTTTTGATGGCATTGCGGTTGCATTGCTTGGCGGTAATACTCCAATTGGTGTATTGTTAGGCGCTATACTGTTCGGGGGGCTTAGCTATGGCTCTGCGGGTATGAGCTTCGGAGCGGGCGTGCCACCAGAGCTTGTTCGTATCGTTATTGGCTCGATCATTTTCTTTATTGCCTCGCATGGCATTGTAAAGTTTTTCATAAAACCATTCCTTGGACGACGTGCGGACAAGCGTAAGGAGGCGATCTAATATGAATGCACTGGAAATATTGGGTCAGCTGATTAACGTTACACTTGTATTTTCCACGGCGCTTATTTTCACCGGCCTCGGCGGTCTATTCTCCGAGCGCTCTGGCGTTATTAATATCGGTCTGGAAGGTTTGATGGTGTCAGGCGCATTCGCGGCGGCTGTCATTACCGACTATGCGATTCAAGCTGGTTATGAGGAATCAGCTCCATGGATTGGATTAGTGGGGGCATCGATATTCGGTGTGTTATTTGCCCTTCTGCATGCCGTATCGACTATCACGTTTAAAGCGGATCAGACGATTGTCGGTGTCGTTATTAATATTTTGGCGGCGGGCATCGCCATTTATTTGACGAAAAGCTTGTATGAAGGTTCGGGGCAGACAACAACGCTAACCCATGTATTCAATAAATGGGAAATCCCTTATTTATCTGATATTCCGTTTTTTGGAGAAGCGTTCTTTAAAGCCTATCCGACGACCTATGTTGTTATTTTGCTTGTCATTATCAGCTATATTGTGCTGTACAAAACGCATTTCGGCTTGCGCCTTCGCGCTGTGGGTGAATACCCAAGCTCGGCCGATACGGTAGGCATCAGCGTAACGAAATACCGTTATATCGGCGTGCTGCTCAGCGGCGCACTCGCAGGGCTTGGCGGTGCGACGATTACGTTAACGACGACGAGCAATTTTGCTCATAATACGATTTCGGGCCAAGGCTTTATCGCCATCGCAGCTGTTATTTTTGGAAAATGGAATCCGCTTGGCGTTGCGGGAGCCGCTATTTTCTTCGGCTTCGCGCAAGCGATTCGCAACTTTGCCCAGCTGTTCGAATGGTCGCAGCAAATTCCGACCGAGTTTTTCTACATGCTGCCATACGTATTGACGTTGGTTGTACTCGTTGGTGCAGTAGGACGTTCTGCCGCTCCAGGCTCGCTTGGCGAACCATACGATCCGGCAAAGCGTTAACTGGATCACAAACCTCCAAACTTCCCATGGATATCACTTAAGTGTTGATCATTCTGTGGGAAGTTTTTTTGAAAATATAAGCATTTATAAGTATGCTCTTGAATATTGGCTTCTATTTCTCTGTGAAACGGGAATTGCCTCCAAGGGATGGCAACACCGTTTTCGCTAGGTTAGTCACAGAAAATCCACGATTGTGGATAACTTGTTGATAACTATGTGCGCAAATGCTGCATTTATACACAATTGTCGCCAATGATGGAAAGTTTAACTGCGGCAGGTGCTATTTTCAAAGGGAATTCACACTTTTGTCATAAACGCATTGACAGCATGATCTGCCTGGAGTAAATTAAACCTTATCAAATGAATTTACCGTAAAGGTTAAATGAAAGGCGAACGACTTTTTAGGTTTGTGCATCAATTCACAAAGTCGTTAGTAGCCATATCTGGAATGGGCAATCAGCTTGCCCTTCCCTCATAAGAGGAGAGGATTAACTGTGGAAGCACTGGCACTGGAACGCAAGGCGGAGCAGAACCGCGAACTGCGGGAACGGCTAATGCAATTGAAGAAAGAGCGCAACGCCATCATTCTTGCTCATTATTATCAGCGTGATGAAATTCAGGAGGTTGCGGATTTCCGCGGCGATTCGTTTTTGCTAGCTCAAAAAGCAGCGCAGACGGATGCGGATGTCATCGTATTTTGCGGCGTGCATTTTATGGGTGAGAGCGCAAAAATTTTGGCTCCGAACAAAACGGTCATTATTCCGGACGAGCGTGCAGGCTGCCCGATGGCAGATATGGTCAATGTTGACGGTCTTCGCAAGCTCAAGGCTCAGCATCCTAATGCGACCGTGGTAACGTATATTAACTCTTCCGCTGAAATTAAAGCAGAGACTGACATTTGCTGTACATCGGCGAATGCAGTTAACGTTGTGAACTCTGTTGAAGGACAAGACGTCATTTGGGTGCCGGACAAGAACCTTGGTCATTACGTGCAGCAGAAAACCGATAAGAATATGATTATCTGGGAAGGCTACTGCAACACTCATGACATGTTGACGGTGAAGGATGTAGAGGAAATGAAGGCGAAACACCCGAATGCGCAGTTTGTTGTGCATCCTGAGTGCCGCCCTGAAGTTGTGGAGCTGGGCGATTTTGTCGGCAGCACGACAGCGATTATTAAATATTGCAAGGAATCGGATTGCAAGGAGTTCATCGTCGGTACGGAGGATGGCACTGGTTATCAGCTGAGGCTGGACAGCCCGGACAAAACATTCCTTTTTGCATCTAAATATCTGGTTTGCCCGAACATGAAGGTTAATAACCTGAAAAAGCTGGTTAAATGCCTCGAAACGATGCAGCCGCAAATCTATGTACCGCCGCATGTGGCGGATCAAGCACGCTTGTCCCTTGAGCGCATGTTACTCGTGAAATAGGAGCAGCATGCGCTACTCCTATGCCTGGAGGCGCAGAAATGATTCCCAAATACCTTGTAGACATCAAGTTAGACGAACTGCCGGTAATCGAGAAGGATGTTATTGTGATTGGGGCCGGCATTGCCGGTCTTTTTACCGCACTTCGGGCTAGTGATCGGCATTCGGTGCTGATGATTACGAAGAAGTCGCTGCTCGACAGCAACACCCGCTATGCGCAGGGCGGCATTGCCGCGGTCATATCGGAGGATGATTCACCAGCCTACCACCGGGAGGACACGCTGATTGCGGGAGCTGGCTTGTGCTCGGAGGATGCGGTCAATGTGCTCGTGCATGAGGGGCCGGAAGGTGTAAATCAGCTCATTGAAATGGGCACGCAGTTCGATTTGGAAAATGGCGAGTTTGCGCTGACGAAGGAAGGCGCTCACAGCCAGCGCCGTATTTTGCATGCGAATGGAGACGCGACGGGCTACGAAATAGTACGAGCCTTATCGGAGAAAGCGTTATCTAAGCCAGGCATTGAGGTATGGGACGACCATTTTGTCATCGATTTGGTGACCAATGATGGAGAATGCGTTGGCGCTCTGGTCCAAAAGCCGGACGGCTCTCGTCTGCTTGTGCGCGGCAAGGCGACCATTCTATGCTCTGGCGGCGCAGGCCAGCTCTATCGTTACACAACGAATCCTGAGGTAGCCACAGGCGATGGGATCGCAATGGCTTACCGCGCAGGAGCTTTTATACAGGATGTAGAGTTTGTCCAGTTCCATCCTACCTCCTTATGCTACCCAGGGGCGCCACGGTTTCTGATTTCAGAGGCAGTGCGCGGCGAAGGGGCCGTGCTTCGCAATACGCGAGGCGAGCGTTTTATGGAGCGTTATCATCATCAACTGGAGCTGGCGCCGCGTGATGTGGTGGCCCGCGCTATTATTAGCGAGATGGAAGCAACAAAATCAACATTTGTTTATTTGGATGTGACGCATGAGTCGCCGGATATGGTGAAGCATCGTTTTCCGAATATTTATGAATTTTGCTTGCGCTACGGTTTGGATTTGACGACGGATTGGATTCCGGTGGCACCTGCTGCACATTATATGATGGGTGGCGTTAAAACCGATCTCGATGGAGAAACCAATATTAAAAGGTTGTTCGCCTGCGGCGAGGTTTCTTCGACAGGCGTTCATGGAGCCAATCGCTTAGCCAGCAATTCACTTTCGGAAGCGGTTGTTTTCGGCAAGCGTATTGTCGAGGCGATTGATAAACTTGCAGAGCATGCAGAGATTCAGCCTATAATAGAGAGTAGCGTACCGCGCAGCAGCGTGCCAATTCAGGCAGTGGTGGAGCGGAGATTGAAGCTGCAAAAGATTATGGTCAGGTACGCGGGCTTGCAGCGTGATGCCAAGGGTCTGGAGAAGGGGCTGGAGGAGCTGCGGCGCCAGCTGCCGATTTTCCAAGCGATGCTGACCAAGCGGGAAGAGTTTGAGTTTGCCAATATGCTGACATGCGCCCTGCTGACGGCGGAATCCGCTTTGCAGCGGGAGGAGAGCCGCGGCGCACATTACCGTGAGGACTTCCCGGAGCGCAATGATCAAGCTTGGCGCAAGCATACCGTAATGCACCGTGTATACGGGAGGACAGAGGAGCGGTTAACCAATGTTTGAGACAACGCTGGATGGCTATAATGAAGCACTGCGCGCGCAAATACGCGGCTGGCTCGCTGAAGATATCGGAAGCGGCGATGTAACGACCGCTATGACTATTCCTCGTGGGGCGCAGGCGAAGGCCGTCATTCATGTGAAGGAAAATGGGCGGATTGCCGGTATTCCGATCGCGCGCCTTGTGTTTGAAATCGTTGATAGAGCGCTGGTCTTCACGGCGAAGGTTGAGGATGGGCAGTATGTAGAAAAGGGCACTGTACTCGCCGAAGTAGAGGGCAGCATTCATAGCCTGCTGACAGGGGAGCGCCTGGCGCTTAATTTAATGCAGCGGATGTCGGGCGTTGCGACGAAAACAAGTGAATTTGTAGCGGCGCTGCAAGGCTTGCCGGTTCGACTGGTCGATACGCGCAAAACGACGCCGGGTCATCGCCTGCTTGAAAAATACGCCGTTCGTATAGGCGGCGGCTCGAATCACCGCTTTGGCTTGTATGATGCCGTTATGATCAAGGATAATCATATTAAGGGCGCAGGCGGTATTCGAGAAGCAGTGGAAGCAGCGCGAGCGGGTATTCCCCACACGATGAAGATCGAAGTGGAGACGGAGTCTTTGGAGCAAGTAGATGAGGCGATTGCATGCGGCGCTGATATTATTATGCTCGACAATATGCCGCAAGAGATGATGAAAGCGGCTGTAAAGCAAATCAAGCAGCGCGCACCACATGTCATTGTTGAAGCTTCCGGCAATGTGCGGCTTGATACGATACACGGCATAGCCGCTTGTGGTGTTGATGTCATTTCGGTAGGAGGCCTTACCTACTCCTTCCAATCGCTCGATATTAGTCTCGACCTGAATGCCAAGAAGGGAGGGGCAATGTCTTGATTCTCGTCATTGACGTCGGCAATACGAATATGGTGCTGGGCATTTATCAAGGCAAGGAGCTGCTCCATCACTGGAGGCTCAGCACGAATCGTTCCGCTACAGTTGATGAATATGGCATCAACTTTCATCATTTGTTTCATTTTGCCGGCATGCGTCTGGAGCAGATGGAAGGCGTCATTATTTCATCCGTTGTACCGCCGCTCATGCGGACGCTGGAGCAGCTGTGCATGAAGTATTTGCGCAAGACGCCGTTTATCGTCGGTCCAGGCGTGAAGACCGGGCTCAATATCCGGTATGAAAATCCCCGTGAGGTCGGCGCTGACCGCATCGTGAATTCGGTGGCGGGCATCGTCAAATATGGCAGCCCGCTTATTGTCGTCGACTTCGGAACCGCAACGACGTTTGATTACATTGATGCCGCTGGCAGTTATTTGGGCGGCGCTATTGTGCCGGGCATTGCAATCTCGACAGAGGCGCTTTATCAGCGGGCGGCAAAGCTGCCGCGCATTGAGCTGGTGAAGCCGCCAAGTGTAATCGGCCGCAATCCGGTCACATCCATGCAGGCGGGTATTATATACGGCTATGCTGGACAAGTGGACGGCATCGTGCGCAGAATCCGCAAAGAGTTTAAAGTATCGCCGCGTGTCATCGCGACGGGCGGCTTGGCTGAGTTAATTAGCTCAGAATCGGAAACGATAGATGAAGTTGATCCGCTTCTGACGCTGGAAGGCTTGCGTATTATATATGAACGGAATCAGGAGGGATAGATGATGGAGCAAAGGAAAGATTTTTTGGTGCGCGGCACGGCATGGGAAGGCAAAATTCGTGTTTTCGCTGCCCGTACGACGCAATTGGTCGATGAGCTGCAGCGCCGGCACGGTACATTGCCGACAGCAACAGCGGCGCTTGGCAGAACGGCGACAGCCGGAGCTATTATGGGCGCGATGCTGAAAGGCGAGGAGAAGCTGACGATTCAAGTAAAAGGCGAAGGGCCGATAGGACAAATTGTCGTTGATGCGAATGCTCATGGAGATGTGAGGGGTTATACGGATAATCCGCTCGTTCTGCTTCCAAGCAACGCGCAGGGCAAGCTTGATGTTGCAGGTGCGGTAGGCCATAGCGGTTATATTCATATCACAAAGGATCTTGGCTTGAAAGAGCCTTACCGCGGCAGCGTCCCGATTGTTTCAGGCGAGCTAGGCGAAGACTTCACCTATTATTTTGCTGTATCGGAGCAGACGCCTTCCGCTGTTGGGCTTGGTGTGCTGGTCGATGAAGACGGTCGCGTCATCCATGCAGGCGGCTTTATCGTACAGCTGATGCCAGGACTTACGGATGCGGAAATTACAAAGCTGGAGAAAGCGCTCAGTGCGATGCCTCCTGTCACTGCGCTGCTCGATCAAGGCGAAACACCGGAAGGGCTGCTCAAGTGGGTCGTCGGCGATGATGTAGTGATTCATGAGTCGCTAGATTTGCGTTTTCAATGCAAATGCTCGCGTGAGCGGGTGGAACAAACCCTGATCAGCATGGGTGAATCGGAATTGCAGCAAACGATTGAAGATGAAGGAAAAGCAGAGGTCGTCTGTCACTTCTGTAATGAAGCGTATCAGTTTAACCGCATTGAGCTGGAGCAATTGCTGGAACAAGCCAAACCGAAGCCAATCCATTAATATGGAGGCTACCGGGCAATGAATAAAATCGGTGTAGTCAGGACGATCGTCGTCATTCAGGCGTTGTGCATGATCGTGCTCAGTGTAGTTGTTGTAGTGAGATTGTCGCCGTTTTCTGAAAGCTTGCCGGAGCATGAGCCGGATTCGGGAACGCGTACGGAAACGGGCAATGAGGTCGTACCGGGCAGCTCGGAAAATGATAAAATCGTCGCCATTATCGGCGGCTACAGCATCAGGGAAAGCGAACTGATGAATAGGCTCAGCGAGCAATATGGCGAAGCTACCCTAAAGCTGATGATGATTCACAGCGCCATTGACCAAGAGGCTGCCTCCCAGCAGCTTGAGGTGACCGCTCAGGAACAGCAGAGAGCTGTTGAGGAGCAGGCAGAAGGGTATGAAAGCGAAGAGGATTTTTACCGCGTCATGGATCAGCAGCTTGGCATGTCCAAGGAAGAAGTTTTGAAAGATACGAAGTACAGGCTGTTGACTGAAAAAATAGCAATCCAGAAAGTGGATGTGCCGGACGCTGAGGTTGAACGCTACATTGCGGATCATGAGGAGCAGTACGGCGACAAGCTGCAATATCGCTTATCTTGGATTGTGACGGCTAATATCGAAGAGGCGAACCGCGTGCTGGACAAGCTCTCACAAGGAGCAGACTTCGCGCAAACAGCGTCTGAGTACTCGATAGATGCTTTTACGGCAGAAGCTGGCGGTGATCTGGGCCTAATTGATGCCAATGATCCGTTTCATGAGCTGGCGATTCTTTCAGCGGCAAGCAAGCTGGGCACGGGAGAGATCGCTGGCCCGATAGCGATTGCCGAAGGTTATGCCATTATTCGCTTGATGGAGCGTCACACAACGGATAAGCCAAAAGGCCAGCAGCTTTATGAGCTGGTTCGCAAAGAGTTGGCATTATCACAAGCGCCTCCGCTCAGCCAGATTGAGCAGCAGTTATTGGACAAATATGACGCTGTCACTTTTCCGTAAATATAAGAAATTTTAGGTTTGTTTATAAGCTTCCATTATATTGGAGCATCATATAGCCGCTTTCGCCAGCCGAACAGAAAATGGGCGAACAATCCGTCTTTTTCAAAATATAAGCATTTATAAGGCTTCTACTTATATCCGGCTTATATTTCAACAGAAACGAGGCTTTGCCGGTCAGGGATGGCGTTAGCCAGCCGTTTACGCTTGAAGGAAATGAAGGTATTGACAACGAATACAACTCATTGATAAGATGGAATTAGATTAAAAACCAACTGAATTAGTCGGAATAAGGAGGAAGTATGACACATGGCAAAAATCGTGCAAAGCATTACTGATCTAATTGGTGATACACCGCTAGTTCGCTTGAATCGTCTTGTTCCTGAGGACAGCGCTGAAATTTATGTGAAGCTTGAATATCAAAATCCAGGTGCGAGCGTAAAAGACCGTATCGCAATCAGCATGATCGAGGTAGCTGAGCAGGAAGGCATCATTAAGCCAGGCGATACAATTGTTGAGCCTACGAGCGGCAACACAGGTATCGGCCTTGCATTGGTAGCAGCAGCTAAAGGCTATAAAGCCATCCTCGTTATGCCTGAGACGATGAGTATTGAGCGCCGCAACCTGCTTCGTGCTTATGGCGCAGAAGTGGTTCTGACGCCGGGTTCGGAAGGCATGAACGGAGCTGTTCGCAAAGCCGAGGAGCTGGCGAAGGAAAACCCGTCCTATTTTATCCCGCAGCAGTTCAACAACCAAGCCAATGTAAAAATCCACCGCGAGACAACTGGCCCAGAAATCGTTGAGGCAATCAACTCCCTAGACGGCAAGCTGGATGCATTCGTAGCGGGTATTGGTACTGGCGGTACGATTACGGGTACTGGCGAAGTGCTGAAAAAGAACTTCAAAGATATTAAAATTTACGCGGTTGAGCCAGCGGCATCCCCACTGCTTTCGGGCGGACAGCCTGGCCCTCACAAAATCCAAGGGATTGGCGCTAACTTTGTGCCGACGATTTTGGATCGCGAAATTTATGATGAAGTCATTACCGTTGAAAATGATGATGCATTCGACTACGCACGCCGTGCTGCGAAAGAAGAAGGCATTTTGTGCGGAATTTCCTCCGGTGCTGCGATCTATGCTGCTTTGAAAGTAGCGAAGGAACTTGGCAAAGGCAAGCGCGTAATCGCGGTTGTTCCAAGTAACGGTGAGCGTTACCTCAGTACGCCGCTGTTCAACTTCGAGAACTAACATTTATGTCCAAGCGGGGCCGTGCCTTAAGTAGGATCGGTGTACCGTTTGACTGGCCTTCCATTCATTTGAGTGGAGGGCTTTTTTCAATTATAAGAATTTATAAGTTTCACCCTTATAAACGGCTTATAATTCACCCTCGAAACGGTAGCTTTGCCGCCAGAGGACGGCTGCAGCCGTTTACGCTTGAAATATAGGAAAGCATATAATTGTTCTATCCTTACTCTATATTTCTCGGACTGAAACGCGCCGGGCCGCCAAAGAATGGCGACAGCCGTTTCACCTTGATGGGCGCAATTGGTCGTGGGAATATGGCGGCATCGCTCTTTCCTTTTGGACGGGTATTCTGTATACTAGGCAAAATAAACATGCTTGTCGATCGGGGGTTGGAAGGTGATGTTCACCGCCTTGGACTATTGGTTAGGGTGGCACGCCGAACGGAAGTATACGACTTTTCCACTGCTGCGGGAGCTGCCGCTTGGGGAAGAAGGCGTCGCTTCATGGGAAGAGGCATGGCGGGATGCATCGCCGTATGCTTTTGTGCTGGAGAGCGGCAAGGGCGGGCGCTATACGTATCTCGGCTTGCACCCGGAAAGCGTTATTCGCGGCAAGGGTCTGGAGGCGGAAGCCCGGACGCTTCGGACGGATGCTGCCGAAGCTGCGCATGCGGCTGATTCAGTTGTGCGCTATCAGGGCAAGCCGCTAGAAGTGGTACGGAGCTGGATGGAGCCTTATTGCGCGCCAAAGCTTGAAGCAGCCGACACGCCGAAATGGACGGGGGGATGCGTCGGATTTTGGAGCTATGACGTCATTCGTTCGATTGAACGGCTGCCGGAGCTGACGGAAGACGATTTGAATTTGCCGGATTATTTATTTCTGCGTTTAAATGAACTGTGGATTGTCGATCATAGCGACAAGAAGCTATATTGCGCTGTGCATACGCTTGTGCCAAGCGATGCGGGTGAAGAGGAGCTGCGGCTGCTTTATGCGCAAGCTTGCTCGCGGACGGGCGAGATGGCCGCCTATTGGGAGCGGCGGTTCGAAAGCGGAGCGAACGGGCAGCGAAGCGAGAATAATGCTGCAAGCGACAGCCACCTGTTGCGGCAAGAGCGTCTGCGGCTCACCGCGGATGATTCGCTTCAGAACAATCTGGATGCGCTGGACGGGATCAGCACGCGTTTTTCGAAGGAAGCCTTTGAGGAGGCTGTTCGGCAAATTCAGCGTTACATTGGGCAAGGCGACGTATTTCAGGTGAATTTATCGGTAAGGCAAAGCCGGTCGCTGGATGCGCAGCCGGAAGAGCTGTACGAGTGGCTTCGTCTAATTAATCCATCTCCTTATATGGGATTTCTGCGCTGCCCTGATTTTCAGCTCGTGTCGGCTTCGCCGGAGCTGCTGGTTGAGCGCCGTGGCGATTTGCTTGCAGCCCGCCCCATTGCCGGAACGCGCAGACGCGGCCGGACAGAAGCGGAAAACGAGCTCATGGCGGAAGAGCTGCGTACGAGCGAGAAGGAGCGCGCCGAGCATATTATGCTGGTCGATCTGGAGCGCAACGATTTGGGGAGGATTTCGGCTTACGGTACGGTGAAAGTGGAAGAGCTGATGGTCATTGAGCAATATTCGCATGTGATGCATTTGGTATCCCAAGTCGAGGGGCGGCTTGCCGAGGGCAAGGATGCTTATGATGTCATTGCGGCGACTTTCCCAGGCGGCACCATAACAGGCGCTCCCAAAATCCGCACGATGGAAATCATTGAAGAGCTGGAGCCTGTAAGGCGCGGTCCTTATACCGGCTCGCTTGGATGGATTGACTATAATGGCGATATGGAATTTAATATTATTATACGAACAATGGTCGTCAAGGACGGCATGGTGCATATTCAGGCCGGAGCGGGCATTGTCATTGATTCCAAGCCAGAGCGCGAATATAAGGAATCACTAAGCAAGGCTAAGGCGCTGTGGAAGGCGATTGAGTATAGTGAACGGTTCAGGCAGGCTGCGCCAAGCGGGCGCAAACAATAGAGGGGGCGCATGCGATGATTCTCGTAATAGATAACTATGATTCGTTTACCTACAACCTGGTGCAATATTTAGGCGAGCTTGGCGAGGACATTGTGGTCAAAAGAAATGATGAGCTGGGGCTGGCGGACATTGAGCAGCTGGCACCTGATCATATTTTGATTTCGCCGGGACCTTGTTCTCCGAACGAGGCGGGCATAAGCCTGTCGCTCATTGAGCATTTTAAAGGAAAAATTCCGATTTTCGGCGTATGCCTTGGCCATCAGGCAATCGGACAAGCGTTTGGCGGCGATGTCATTCGCGCAGAACGTTTGATGCATGGCAAAACATCGCAAATGGTGCATGACGGCAAAACGATTTTTGAAGGCATCCCTTCGCCGTTCACCGCAACCCGTTACCATTCCCTTATCGTGAAAAAAGAGACCCTGCCAGACTGTCTTGAAATCAGCGCAGAAACAGCGGAAGGCGAAATTATGGCCCTTCGCCATAAAGAGTACCCGATTGAAGGGGTGCAATTCCATCCGGAATCAATTATTTCCGAGCATGGGCTGACGCTGCTGCGCAACTTTTTGAAAATTCGTACAGGCGCGCCGCGATGAAGGTTGCGTTGGGCGGCGTTGTCATGGATGCAAGGCAAGCTGTGATCTCAATATACGATCACGGCTTTTTGTACGGTTTGGGTTTGTTCGAGACGTTTCGGACCTATGGCGGCCGCGCTTATTTGCTGGACCGGCATTTGCGGCGGCTCGAAGCGGGCTGTTTGTCGCTGGGCATTCGCTACAAAGCGGATCAAAGCGCGCTTGAGGCGAGCATTGCCGAACTGCTTCATGCGAACGAGCTGAAGGACGGCTATGTCCGGCTGACCGTTACAGCAGGCGATGGCGGACTAGGCCTGCCAACGGGCGATTACGAGCAGCCGCAGGAGTTGATCTTGATGAAGCCGCTACCGCCATATCAGGCTGCGCTTTATGAGCATGGCCGCGAGCTTAGGCTGCTGCACACGAAGCGCAATACGCCTGAAGGCGAGATTCGGCTTAAATCGCTGCATTATATGAATAATATTATAGCGAAGCGTGAGCTTGCCGCGAGCGATGCCTCGCCGGGTGCAGAAGGATTGATGCTGAGCGGTGATGGCCTGCTGACGGAAGGCATCGTCAGCAATCTTTTTTTCGCCCAAGATGGTGTTATTCGGACGCCTGCGGTGGATACAGGCATTTTGCCTGGCATTACGCGAGAGCGCGTTCTGGAACTGGCCCGTGCGGCGGGCTTTCAGGTGGAGGAAGGCCACTACAGCTGGAAACAGCTGCTTGGGGCAGATGAAATATGGCTGACGGGCTCCGTTCAGGAGCTGGTGCCGGTGACGCGGTTATCCGGTACCGACGGCACTCAGGTGCAGGTCGGCAAAGGGACAGGTGCGGGAATCGGCGTGGGCTACGAAACGGCAAGAAATGCAGCCAAGCTTGAACCCGAAGCAGAAGCTGGGACTGTGGCTGGTCCGATCACTCGCCAGCTGTTAATGGCTTACCGCTCCGATACGATGAGAAGCAAGTAAGGCGAGAGCGTCAGCCGACTGCGTATTAAGACTAGTATAGCTAAAGGTGTGAGCGGAGCTTATGAATACAGCAAGAGAGGGCAAGCTTGAATATTACAGCAGGAGCTATGAGCTGGCTGGAGGCAATCGGCTGGAGCTGGGCAAGCGCACGCTGATTATGGGCATTTTGAATGCGACGCCAGATTCCTTCTCCGATGGCGGGAAGTTTAATGAAGCAGAGGCGGCTGCCAGCCGCGCTGTGGAGATGGTGGCAGAGGGCGCTGATATTATCGATATCGGCGGCGAGTCCACGCGTCCAGGCTTTGTGCCGGTCGATGCGGAGGAGGAGCTGCGCCGCGTTATTCCGGTCATTCAAGCTGTCCGCGCCGCGCTGCCGCATATCGCGATATCGATTGATACGTATAAAGCAAAGACAGCGCGCCATGCACTCGAAGCAGGAGCTACGATCATCAATGATATTTGGGGACTCAAATTTGATGCGGATATGGCGGTAGCCGCAGCAGAATACGGCTGTCCGGTTATTTTAACGCATAATCGCACGAATCCCGTCTACCTCGCAGCTGATTTTGTAGAGGATGTTATTGCCGATTTGAAAGAAAGCATCGAAATCGCAACACATGCCGGCGTGAAAGAGGAGCAGATCTGGCTCGATCCTGGCCTTGGCTTTGCCAAAACCTATGAGCAAAATATGGAGCTTCTAGGGCGGCTCGCTGAGCTGCACGCTCTTGGCTATCCTGTGCTGCTGGGCACTTCGCGCAAAAGCTTCATTAGGCAGACGCTGGAGCTGCCACGGGAAGAGCTGGTAGAAGGTACGGCAGCAACGACTGCACTTGGCATTGCCCAAGGCTGCCAAATCGTTAGGGTGCATGATGTCCGCGCGAATAAAAGAACAGCTACTATGTCGGATGCGATTACCTATCCGCGTTATTCATAGATTCAGATATAAGTATAAGGGGCGTAAGCTTATGGATAGAATGCTTGTGAAAGGCATGCAGTTTTACGGTTATCACGGTGTTTTTGCCGAGGAGAACAGGCTGGGGCAAAAATTCGGTGTCGATCTGGAGCTGCTGCTGGATTTGGAGAAGGCGGCAACGATGGATGATTTGGAAGCAACGGTGAATTATGCCGAATTGCATGCGTTAACGAAGAAAATCGTCGAAGGAACGCCGTTTAAATTGATCGAAGCTTTAGCCGGCAGCATTGCAACCCAGTTGCTGGCGGCTTATACTATGATAAATGAAGTAACGGTTCGTGTGACGAAGCCGAACCCGCCGTTCGACATTCATTTTGATGGCGTGACGGTAGAGCTGCGCAGAAAGCGGGATGCCGATGGACGCGTTGTCACCGTTTAATTCGCCCGCATATGCTTATGTGGCTCTAGGTTCAAATGTAGGCGATCGGCAGCAGCTTTTGCTGCAAGCGATCCAGCAGTTAAGCGGCCGCCCAGATATCGAGGTGCTTCGCGTTTCGGGCGTGTATGAGACCGATCCGGTCGGCTATACGGATCAGCCCCCTTTTCTGAATATGGCTATCGCCGTGCGAACTACGCTGTCTCCGCTTGCTTTACTGCACGTTCTGCTGGATACCGAGCAGCAGCTTGGGCGTGTCAGAGATATACGCTGGGGGCCGCGCACTATAGATCTCGATTTGCTGTTGTATGCTGATGTCGTGATGGATGGCGAGGAGCTGACGCTTCCGCATCCGCGAATGATGGAACGTTCTTTCGTGCTCGTTCCGCTTGGTGATGTGATCGAGCAGTCCCATCCGCTTAAGGAACAGGTGGCTGCGGCCGCGGCTTCAGCGCTTCAGGATGGAAAGGAAGGCATCATGTTATGGAAAATCATCAATTGGCACAGCGAGTCCGGGCATTTCGTAAGCTAAAGGGCTACACACAGCAGGAATTAGCAAAAGTACTAGGCGTATCGGTAGCGGTGTTAGGCTCGCTTGAGCGCGGCACCCGCAAAGCGGACGCCAAGTTATTGATCCATATATCGAACACCCTTGGTATTAGCTATGAAGAGTTGACGGATTCGGAATCGAACGGAAGCGTGTAGGCAAGCGTAAACGGCTGCCGCCATCCTCTGGCGGCAAAGCTACCGTTTCGAGGGTGAAATATAAGCCCATTATAAGGGTGTAACTTATAAATGCTTATATTTAAACAAACCAGAAGGAGTGAGGAGAAGCATGCTGAAAATCGGAGACATCGAGATGAAGAACAGGGTTGTGCTTGCACCGATGGCCGGCGTGTGTAATCCAGCTTTCCGTCTAATTGCGAAAGAATTTGGAACAGGTCTTGTATGCGCGGAGATGGTGAGCGACAAGGCGATTTTGCACGGCAATAAGCGGACGATGGAAATGCTGTTTGTAGACGAGCGCGAGAAGCCGCTTAGCTTGCAAATTTTCGGCGGTGACCGTGAATCGTTGGTCGAGGCGGCGAAGGTCGTGGACAAACAAACCAATGCCGATATTATTGATATCAATATGGGCTGCCCGGTACCGAAAGTAACGAAATGCGATGCAGGTGCGCGCTGGCTGCTTGACCCGAACAAAATTTACGAGATGGTTTCTGCCGTAGTAGAAGCTGTTGATAAGCCGGTAACGGTGAAAATGCGTATCGGTTGGGATGACCAGCATATTTATGCAGTTGAAAATGCGCGCGCCGTTGAGCGTGCTGGCGGCAAAGCGGTCAGCGTGCACGGTCGTACGCGCGAGCAGCTGTACTCAGGCGTAGCGAATTGGGACATCATTCGCGATGTGAAGCAAGCGGTGTCGATTCCGGTAATCGGCAACGGGGATGTTTTTTCACCTGAAGATGCCAAACGCTTGCTGGAGCATACGGGCTGCGACGGCGTCATGATTGGACGCGGTGCGCTTGGAAACCCTTGGATGCTGTACCGGACCATTCAGTATTTGACGAATGGCGAGCTGCTGCCCGATCCAATGCCTCGTGAGAAGATGCAGGTCGCTATCCTGCATTTGGATCGTCTCATTGATCTGAAAGGCGAAGCGGTTGCCGTACGGGAAATGCGCAAGCATTTGGCTTGGTATTTGAAAGGCTTGCCGGGCGGTGCGCGCGTCAAGGATGTTATTATGGAAGAAACCGGCCGTGACCGGATGGTAGACATTTTGGATCAATATGTGGTGTCGTTGGAAGAGCAGGGCTTGGCTGCTGCAAGCCTCTAGCTTGCACGAGCGGGCTGTTCAGGAAACGGCTGTGCTAAATCCTCAAGCTTGATTTACAAATGAAATAAACGGGCAGGTTATCTGAGAACGTTCAGAGGCCTGCCTTTTTTTAAAATATAAGATTGTATAGATGCTTCTCATTCTCATGTGCTTGTGACGCGATACGACAAATCATTCGTTATTTTTCCATAGATCGGTTTTTTCGCCTTTATTTTTGGATAATAGATGAGGAGAGCTAGGATGGTTGTTGAGAAAATGGAAAGGTTATGTAAAAAATCTTATATATTTGGAACTTTGTGTTTTTTGTAGACGAGTTAGGGAGGAATGTGCGGTTCTGTAACGAATAAAAAAGAAGGGCCGTTTGGCTGTCCTGCCAACTGGAATAGGGGGCATAGGGCACAGGCGCTTTTACAAGCGGCGTGTTCGATGCAGAATGGCGTACATGTATGGTGGGCAACGCTTTCAAGGAGCCTTATGAGAAAGTCGTTCCAGTCGTTTGGCTTTGATTGACATTCAGGAGAACATTGCATATAATCGTGCAATATAACCTTAATGACTATAGTCAATGCGGCTTATCTGCTCCCTCAGCAGGTCTGAGGCAAGAGGAGCGTAATATATTAATTAACAGTGAATTCATACCTGGTATGAAAATTGGTCACACGACGGGAGAATCGGAAAGATGAGCGATAAAGAGATCATTCTGACTCAGGAAGGTTTGAGAAAGCTTGAGGACGAACTGGAGATGCTGAAATCGGTCAAGCGTCGCGAAGTAGCTGAGCGGATCAAGGTCGCGATTGGCTACGGCGATATTAGCGAAAACTCCGAGTATGAAGATGCTAAGAATGAGCAGGCCTTCATCGAAGGTCGTATCATTACGTTGGAAAAAATGCTCCGCAACGCTCGGATCATCAATAGCGATGAAATCGATACGGACGTGGTCAGCATCGGCTCCACAGTAACCGTAGAAGATCTGGAATTTGGCGATAAAATGGAATATGCGATTGTCGGTTCTGCGGAATCGGACCCGCTTAACAATAAGATTTCCAATGAGAGCCCTGTTGGCAGAGCGATTTTGGGTAAAAAGGAAGGCACGGTCGTTGATGTCAGCGTACCTGCCGGTGTTATACAATATAGAATCGTCGATATTAAAAAATAAGGTTTGCACTGTATCTGATTCAGAAAGCTTCCTTAAAGCGGAAGCTTTTTGAACGTTAAAGCGGTGCCTTAGGAGATGAAATCAAGTTGGAACATCAGAACACCGAGACAGGTCACGTACAAGAACAAGAGCTAAGCGAGCTGCTGCAAATCCGCCGTGACAAGCTGGACGAGCTGAGAGGACTCGGCATTGATCCATTCGGCAGCAAATTCGAGCGTTCGCATAATGCGAAGGACATCGTGTCCGCTTATGAGTCGTTTACGAAGGAAGAGCTGGAGGAGAAAGCCGAACAGGTAAGCATTGCGGGCCGGATTATGCAGAAGCGCGGCATGGGCAAAGCGAGCTTTGCCCACATTCAGGATCTAAGCGGCAAAATTCAAATTTATGCGCGCAAGGATACGGTTGAGGAAAACCAATTCGCAGCGTTCACCCTGCTTGATATCGGCGATATCATCGGCGTGAAGGGAACGGTATTCAAGACGAATACCGGCGAAGTATCGGTAAAAGCGCTGGAAGTGATCGTACTTACGAAATCGCTTCTGCCTTTGCCGGACAAGTTCCATGGACTGAAGGATGTCGAGCTGCGCTACCGCCAGCGTTATGTCGATCTGATTGTGAATCCTGATGTTCAGCAGACGTTTATCTCCCGCTCCCGCATTATCCAATCGATGAGACGTTATCTGGATGGCCAAAACTATCTGGAAGTGGAAACGCCAACGCTGCATACTATTCCCGGCGGCGCCTCTGCGCGTCCTTTCATTACGCATCATAATGCGCTTGATATGCAGCTGTATATGCGTATCGCGATTGAGCTGCATTTGAAACGCCTGATTGTCGGCGGCATGGAGAAGGTTTACGAAATTGGCCGCGTATATCGGAATGAAGGCATGTCGACGCGCCATAACCCAGAGTTTACAATGCTGGAGCTGTACGAGGCTTATGCTGACTACAAGGACATTATGGCATTGACTGAAAACATGATCGCGCATATCGCGCAGGATGTGCTTGGCACAACCAAAATCATGTACCAAGGCCAGGAAGTTGATCTGACGCCGCAATGGCGCCGTATTTCAATGGTTGATCTGGTTAAGGAAATCAAAGGCGTTGATTTCAGCGTTCAAATGACGGATGAAGAAGCGCATGCCATTGCGAAGCAGCATAACGTCAAAGTAGAGCCGCATATGACGTTCGGTCATATTGTGAATGCATTCTTTGAAGAGTTTTGCGAGCATACGCTCATTCAGCCGACCTTCGTTACGGGACATCCGGTTGCGATTTCGCCGCTGGCGAAGAAAAGCCCGGTTGATCCGCGCTTCACCGATCGTTTTGAATTGTTTATCGTGGCGCGCGAGCATGCCAATGCGTTTACAGAGCTGAACGACCCGATCGATCAGCGCGAACGTTTTGAGGCGCAGCTGCTGGAGAAGGAGCAAGGCAATGACGAGGCGCATGAGATGGATGATGATTTCATCCGCGCGCTGGAGTACGGCTTGCCGCCAACGGGCGGACTAGGAATCGGCATCGACCGTCTGGTTATGCTGTTGACCGATGCGCCTTCCATCCGCGATGTGCTGCTGTTCCCGCATATGCGCAATCTGGCAGGCGAATAGCCGATCATATTTTTTCTACTAACCTGTTGAGGCCTGCGGCTTCAGCAGGTTTTTTTCTATAATAGGCTAGGATAGCTGTTTAAGCGTGCTTTAGGCCAGACAATAGACTGATGCCGCCTCCGTCCATTGACCCGTGCCGTATTTTCCTTTAAAGTGAATATGTATTTTCAGACAAAAAAAGCTATCTTGGCGAGGTATTGACTATAGAAATGACTATAGAAATTAGAGGTGAACAGACGTTGCTGAAAGGTTCGATGAGAAGTTTGCGGTTGGTCATATGCATGGTAATGCTCTTATTCAGTTTTTTGCCTTATGGCAGCAAGCAGGTGTTCGCGGAGGAATTTAATCTTATACATAATGCTGGCTTCGAGGATGCGGAGTCCGGCGTACCTTTGTCATGGACCCAGGATGTATGGGAAGCTGGCGAGAGCATCACGCGCTTCACGCTGGAGCAGTCCGATGTTTATTCGGGCACCGGCGCGGCTAAAATTCAAAACTTTCAACCGAACCATGCCAAGTGGATACAGAAGCTGACGGTTAGTCCGGACGCCTATTACCATGTGAGCGGCTGGGTCAAGGTTTCAGATGCGAAAAGCGATGCAACCGGTGCGAATCTGTTTATTATAGGGGTGGGTGATCCATTTCCCCAGTTGACCGATACAGCGGGCGAGTGGAAGCTGATCGAATTCTACGGCCGGACAGGCCCGGAGCAAAAGGAGCTGCAAATGGGCATCAGCCTGGGCGGCTACGGGAGCTTGAACACGGGAACAGCGCTGTTTGATGATTTGAAAATGGAGCAGCTTCCAGCAAAGCCGGAAAACGTCCAAATCATGTCCTTCGAACCATCGAAGCTGACAGGTGGTGGTGGCGGAGCATCGGAAACTGAAAATATGGACCCGAAAAAGATATCCGCTTTTCCCGTATTATCGATATCGGCCTTATTCGGTCTCTTGTTTGTTTTTCTCTATCGGAAAATGCTTCGCACGCAGCCGCTTGGCAAGTCAAGCACCTCCTACCGTGGCTGGCTGATTGCCGCTATGGCGGCTGCTCTTATTTTCCGGCTATGGATTGCCATTAAGGTACCTGGCTACGTCAACGATATTAAAACCTTTATGTTCTGGGCGGATCGCGCCTATCAGAATGGCGTACAGCATTTTTATGAAAAAGGGGTCTTTGCAGACTACCCGCCAGGCTACGTCTACATTTTGTATGTTCTTGCTGCCATCAAGTCATGGTTCAGCATAAATCCGGATACAAGCGGAGCAACGCTGCTGTTCAAGCTCCCGGCCATCGTGGCCGATCTAGTCTCCAGCTGGCTCATTTACCGCTTTGCCAAAACAAAGCTCAATCCAGCAGCAGCGGCAGGCCTTGCCCTGCTCTATGTCTGGAACCCGGCGATCTGGATCAATTCAGCGGGTTGGGGACAGGTGGATTCCTTCTTCACCCTATTCCTCATTATGGCCATTAGCAGCATGGCAGGGGAGCGTCTGGAACGAGGCGGTATCTGGTTCGCGCTTGCTGTACTCATTAAACCGCAGGCTTTGATTTTCGCCCCGGTTGTATTGCTCGCTTACTGGCATAAACGGGATTGGAAACGTGCCTTGCTAAGCGTCGCTTATGGCGTGATCGCTTTTCTAGTATTTGCTGCTCCGTTCTTCTTGAACAATGGCGGTTTGATGGGCGTTATTGAGCTTTACAAAGCGACGCTGTCCTCCTATCCGTACGCAACGCTGAATGCGTTCAACCTATATGCGCTTACGGGAGGGAACTGGGCACCACTGGAGAGCAGCTGGCTTGCACTGACCTATAAAACATGGGGCAACATTGCCATTGTATTAGCTGTTATAGCCGCACTATGGTTCTCCTTCAAGGGCAAGCCAAAGCGCAATCTTGGCAGCTCATATTTTATTGCGGTCATTCTCATCACAATTGTCTTTCTGTTTGCAACGAAAATGCATGAACGTTACCTGTTCCCGGTCATTTTGCTGTATGTTTTCGCCTATATCGAGTCTCAGGATCGGCGGCTGCTCCATCTCCTGATGGGATTCAGTGTCACGCATTTCATTAATGTTGGCTACGTGCTTGCATTTAGCGAGGCAGGCCAGCATACGGTGACCGACGGCATTGTCATTTTGTGCTCGATTACGAATTTATGCTTGTTCGCGTATTTGCTGTATGTCGGTTATTCTCTCTATGTAAAAAATGATCAAAAACCAGTTCCTCCACTAACGCAGGAAGAACTGCGTGAAGCAGACCGACAGGCAATGAAGGAGCTGGAGCTGCAGAGCATCCCTAAGGGCAAGGGACTGCAATCATCTTCCCCAGACAAAGGCAGCAATAAGCTCACTCGCAAGGACTGGTGGTGGATGGGCGGTATTACCCTTGTCTATGCGATTGTGGCGCTGCTTAATTTGGGCTCGTTTAACAGCCTTAATACAGGCTGGAAGCCGCAGCAGAATGGCCAGAGCTTTTATGTTGATTTTGGCCAGACGCAGCAGCTGGAGCGGGTTAATATGTTCGGAGGCGTGGGGTCCGGCAAGCTCAAGCTGGAGTTTGGGAATTCTCCGGATGCCTGGAGCGGCGGCGTAGATGTGGAACTGAAAATCGGCGATGATCTAAAATGGCTCGTACAGCCGCTTAACGTGAGCGCGAGATATGCCAAGGTTACAGTCGCTTCAACTGGCTTTTCACTGCAGGAAATGGCCTTTTATCCGAATGGAAGCGATCAGCCGCTTTCTATTGGAGATATTGTTTATATCGGCTCTAATGCGGCAGCGACCGATGACCCGCGTTTTGGTCCGGTCGAGCATCTGTTTGATGAGCAAAGCTCGGCTGCTTACAAGTCGACTTATTGGAACGGCTCATACTTCGATGAGATTTATCATGCACGTACCGCATACGAGTTTCTTGAGGATTTGCCGGTATATGAAAATACACATCCGCCACTAGGCAAAATACTCATCGCCATCGGTATCAAGCTGTTCGGGCTCAGCCCATTCGGCTGGCGGATCATTGGAACGCTGTTCGGCATTGCGATGATTCCGCTCATGTATATATTCGTGCTGCGGCTGTTCCGCTACCGCACGGTTTATGCAGCAGCTGGCGCGATTTTGCTGGCGGCCGATTTCATGCATTTCACACAGACGCGCATTGCAACGATCGATGTGTACGCTGTATTTTTCATTATGCTGATGTTTTACTTCATGTACCGTTACTATAGAATGAACTTCTATTTAGTAGCGTTAAGGAAGACACTCGTTCCGCTTTCGCTTGCAGGGGGCGTATTCGGCATCGGTGCAGCATCCAAATGGATCGTCATTTACGGCGGGGCAGGGCTTGCCATTATGCTGGGCCTATCTTTGTTCGAGCGGTACAAGCAGTATGCAGCTTCCAAGCGTGCGCTTGCATCTGGAACGGTGAATGCCGAGCTGAGGGAAACGTATAAGCGTGTCATTCAAGCTTTCCCGCGCAATACGCTATTGACGCTCGCGAGCTGTTTGGTTACGTATATCGCCATTCCGGCTGTCATTTACAGCCTGTCCTTTATGCCGGTGCTGAACGCAGGCGATGGCAAATATACATTTGAAGGCCTTGTAAGTCAGCAGGAGCATATGTATTCTTATCACAGCGAGCTGGTTGCTACGCATCCTTATTCCTCGCAGTGGTGGGAATGGCCGTTTATGAAGCGCCCGGTGTGGTATTACAGCGGCAAGGATTTGGAGAATGCTAATGAAGTGTCGTCAATTTCCGCTTTCGGCAATCCGCTTATTTGGTGGACGGGGCTGTTCGCGGTAATAGGTGCTTTCTATATAAGCATTAAGCGCAAGGATAAACGCATGTATATCGTCTGGATAGCGTATCTGTCGCAATACTTGCCATGGATGCTGGTGCCGAGGCTTACGTTTATTTATCATTATTTTGCGATGGTGCCGTTCATGATCATGGCAATTCTCTATATGTTCCAGACGGCAGAGGAAAAAAATCCGAAGTGGAGAAAATATCTAGGCCTCTACGTCGCGGCAGCAGTTGTGCTGTTCATTATGTTTTATCCCGTATTATCCGGGTTGCCTTTCAGCAAGACATATGTGGCTCATATTTTGCGCTGGTTCCCAAGCTGGGTGCTCTACAGCGGCTAGTGTGCTAGGAAGATGAGTTATGCAAACATTTGAGCGAAGAAGATAGGAAGACAAAGGAGCGGCAACATGTCCCAGGGTACAATGAGGCAAACAATCAGGCAGTTTATAATGTTTAATATGATAGGGCTCGTAAATACGGCTGTCGATTTTATGGTGTTTAGCCTCTTGGTATGGCTGGGCGTGTACTTCGTTGGCGCACAGGTGATTTCTTATGGAGCAGGTATTGTGAACAGCTACGTTATGAATTCTTGGCTGACGTTTGGCAAAGGGCCGGAGCAGCGAAGAGAACGCAAGTTTGATAAAGCACAGGCGATAAGGTTCACTATTTTGAGCTGTACGGTTCTTGGCCTGTCGTTGCCCCTATTGTATTTCGTATCTGAAAAGATGCTTGTTAACGAGTGGCTAGCGAAGCTGCTCGTTACAGGGGTGACGACAGTGCTCAATTTTATCGGCAGCAAGAAGTGGGTTTTCCGCGGCAAATAAGGCTTTGTAACGTCCGGAAAAGGCTATGTAATGCGGGTTTAATAGAAGGAAAAAGTTTTTTTGAAAAAACACTTGCAATCCTGTAGGCACCCGTGATATATTATATGAGTCGCCGCTGAGACATACGGCAGA
>NZ_LAQO01000051.1 GCF_000971975.1 Paenibacillus algorifonticola
ACACTGAATGGTTATTTGAGTCTAACTTCATTGATAACACAACCTTTTATCGTATACGACTGAATACTACAATTATATTATTTTAAGTTGTAAGGGTCAGTGTAAATCAGACCGTTGCCATTCATCTCCCACTTTAGAAGAGGGGGATGAATGGCAACTAACGGTTAAACTTATTTAGGCTTTATGGCGTTAAGTAAGCGCCTAATCGATCCTTTTGGTTTAGCGAAATGGTAATCTTTTTGATTTTTCTTTCACTTGAAGCGAGCCAATTTTGAATGGCTTCAAATTCAGCTTCAGATGATTGCAAATCAACCGAAGCCATCCAAAACTGATTGTTATCAATCCATTCGTAGTCAGGGATAGGCCATGTCGGCGTATGCATAAACACTTCAGCTAGCTCGGTTGATTCATAAGGAATGACCTTCATCTGCACCAAATCAACAGCAAGCAAAACATGCCGCACAACCTGTCCGCCTTCACTATAGCCAAACCTTGCCAAAAGCAAATCCTTATTCGGAGAAAGTTTATAATCTTGAAAAATGCCATCCGCCAAACCGACACTCACAACTCCGGACTCACGTTCCTTCACCAAAATAGTCGAGCAGTGCTTATTACCACAATTGTACTTCAGCAAAATAAAACGCTCTTGACCCGCAAGATCGAGCACTTCCAGTTGGGTTCGTTCGACTTCATTCCCGATATCATCCTGCAAGTCCAGATACTCCTTATATAGCGGGATATCACTAATGGTCAAATCCACCTTTTCGCCATTTTCGCCTTCCACTGTGAGTATCTCAGATCCGCTATCCGCCGTTCCCGATTGAACCAAATCGGACATTGTCACGCTAGTTGGAGCCTCTTTATAGTTAGCCATTAAGAAATAAACAGCCGTTACTCCTGAGATAATTGCAACTGCAATTGCAAGCGCAAGAAAAGCCCCCTTCCACTTGTCATTCATTTTCCATCCTCCTCATCAGTCATGCCAGCAGCTTTTAAGTTAACAACGCTCCCTAATGCAAAAAAGTTACAAGTTATCCCATTTTGCCAAATCACCAATAAGCCAAATAAGCTCCTCACCTCAAAAAAAGCCGAACAACAACCCCGTCTTCTATAGACGGCAGCTGCTGTTCGACTTTTTCCCTACTATAATCAGCTCTTTATTTGCTTCTTTCTATCCCTTAGGCTCTTCAGCATTTTCCGGAGGCTCGGCTGGCCGTGGCTTCGGCAGCCTGCCCGAACGGCTAAGCGCTTCGCGCAGCAAAAACTCAATATGTCCATTAACGCTGCGAAATTCCTCATTAGCCCACTGCTCCAGAGCGCGGTGAATGTCAGGATTCAGTCGGAGCGGAAAAGCTTTCTTTTCTTTTCCCATTATCGACAGCTCCTTACGTGTACAAAGACCCGGTATTAATGACCGGAGTAGCGGAACGATCCGATACGATCGCCACCATCAGATTGTTGACCATCGCCGCACGCCGCTCCACGTCCAGCTCAATTCCGCTATCCTCCAATTGCTTCAATGCCGCATCCACCATGCCAACCGCACCTTCAACGATTTTCTGGCGAGCTGCCACAATCGCTGTTGCCTGCTGTCTTTGCAGCATCGCACTAGCAATTTCCGGCGCATAGGCCAGATGGGTCAGCCGCGTCTCAAGCACTTCAACTCCTGCGACAGCAAGCCTGCTTTGCAGCTCCTTCAGCAGCTCTTCGGCCACTTCCTCGGAATTGCCTCTCAGCGACATCGCATTCTCATCCGTATGCGTATCATACGGATGCTGCGCCGCCGTGTGGCGAACAGCCGTCTCGCTCTGAATTTCCACGAAACGCTCATAGTTGTCGACATCGAAGCTTGCACGGGACGTATCCGTTACTTTAAACACAACAACCGCACCGATTTCAATCGGATTGCCGTCAGCATCATTGACTTTCAGCGTATGGCTGTTAAAGTTTCTTACTTTAAGCGACACCTTCTGCTTGTTCGTCAGCGGAAGCGTCATCCATAGCCCTGCATTTCTTACTGTACCGATATATTTTCCGAAAAAGGTAATGACCTTCGCTTCATTCGGCTGCACAATCGTCAGCGAGGAAGCAGCGATAATAAAAACAAGAATCAACAAAGCGCCGGCAATAATCAAAAGGAAGTCAGGCTGAGCGCCCGATGCGCCAAAAACAATCAGAATGACTCCCCCAACAAGTGACAATACGCCAACCAGCAATGCTAAAAATCCATTCACATGCCAAGCTTTGTACTCCTTCATCTGTCAGAACACCCCTTAGTATTAATTTGATATATTTATGATATCACTTTTTACATTTATATGCAAACAAAAAAAGCCCACACCCCTCAAGGAACTCTCCCTCTTGGACTGCGAGCTTCGTGTAGCAGGCATTGATATTCTTTTTTTTCAACTAGGATGTGTACGCAATCGTAAGCGAGCCAGATCCCCTGCACAAAGATAGACTTGGTGGACACAGCAGCCGCTATTTCAACAAAATCACGGGTTAAGGCACAGGCAGCGGACTCAGGAGCCGCGAATGCGCTCCCCATCGCTATTTTGAAGGGGTTATTAGGGAGATAACGGATTTCCTGTCCGCTTACGGCCCGAATCGGATCAAAAGCCAGAATAGCGGAACCTCAGTCCTTCAAAAAAGGAGGGAGCGTCGCGAGCTGCGCGGTCTCAGCAACACTCGAATGCTGTTGTCCCCCAGCCTTAAATAATTAGGCTAGAAAATCCACCCAAACGCTATACCCAAGGAAATAATCTGCGGTTCAAAAAGGCAAAGATGCGATCGCTGATCAAGCCCAGCAGCCCAATGACGAAAATACCAACAAAAATCTCCTCCGTATTCAAAAACCGCTGCGCCTTCATAATGGCATAGCCTAGCCCGCTGTTGACGGCTACCAGCTCCGCTACAACTAGATACGTCCACGCCCAGCCGAGAATAAGCCGCATCGTATGCATTAGTTGCGGTTGGATTCCCGGTATGAGCACCGTTTCAATCGCTTTCCAGCGCCCTGCTCCAAGCGTGAAGGAAGCTTGCAGCAAATCTTGCGACACCCTTCGCGTATTGTCAGCCACCATCAACACTAGCTGGAAGAAGCAGCCGATGAAAATAAGCAGCACCTTCGCCCATTCACCAATCCCTGCCCACACCATAATAAGCGGAATGAAAGCGACCGCCGGCATATAGCGGATAAATTCCATTGGCGGCTCCACCAGCGCTTCGCCGAATTTGAATGTTCCAGCCAATATCCCGATGGGAATGCCCAATATGCACGCCAGCAAGAACCCTGACATGACGCGAAATAAACTTACGCCAATATGATTCCAATAGTCGGAGCTCCCGAGCAGCTCAATAAAGGTAGCCAGAACGACATGCGGCTTCGGCAAAAATACAGGGTTCACAGCTTCCGTATAGCTAAGCAGCGACCACAGCAGCAGAAGGAGCATAAAAGAGCAGCTAGCCGTAATCATAAACGCCCGGGAGCCAATATCTTTAAAAATCTGTATCCGATGCGGCTTCCGCCGCCGAACTGCTTCCATCGCCATCACTTCCCTGCTGATGTATTTTTGATGAATTGCGAGTCGAACAGCCCGCTCACATCATCAATGTCACCGACCATATCGAGTCCACGCAAGAAAGCCGCTGTTTGCCCCGCTGTATATTCAAGCGAGGTATATTCGTCACGCTTCTCGAAGGCGTGGAGATTATCTGCTTGAGAGAACAGCTTGATGCCATCAAACCCCAGCTTGAGATCCTCCGGGGTCGTCTCCGCCTTAGCCGAGAGCAGCTTCAGAACCTCTTCCTGATTGGCCTCATAATACGCAAGCGCATCGAACCAGGCATCCACAACCTTCTGCACTTCAGCAGAACGCTTCTGCACCACCTCTTCACGGAACACAAGCAAATCCGGAATGAGCCCCGGCGTATCTTTAGAAGAGAACAACACCTTGCCCTTTCCCTCCTTCACCGCAATCGTCTGAAACGGCTCCCACAGAACAGAAGCATCGGACTTTCCTGAAATAAAAGCTGGACCTGCATCGTTTACTGTCATATTGACGTAGTTCACATCTTCTTCCTTCATGCCATTTTGCGCCAAGGCGGTCAGCAGCAGCAGATGATCGACGGTACCAAGCTCCGTTGCAACCGTCTTTCCCTTCAAATCCTGAATCGACTGAACATCAGGCTTGCTGACGATAGCATCGCCGCCGAAGGAATTGTCGTTGACCAGAACCGCCTTAAGCGGAATTCCTTTCGAAAAGGGAGCGAGTGTATCACTCAGCGTCTGGCTGTTCGCATCGACTCTTCCAGTCGCCAAAGCCTGCAGCGAGTCGCTGTATACCGGGAAAAATTCCAGCTTGACGTTAACCCCATGCTTTTCGAAAAACCCTTTTTCCTCGGCTACATACCACATATACCAGCCCGGCCACGGACTTAGGGCAATAGTAATCGGTTCCCCTGCCCCTCCTTCTTCCGCTTCGCTACCTGAACTGCCACAACCCGCCACAACAACCATCGATACGACAAGCATCCCTACGAGCCAAAACTTCCACGACCGCTTCATTGTCCCACCCCTTGTCTTTAACGCTCCAACCCCTGAATAACTGGAGATTGGGCCTAAAAAAAAAGCAAAAGCCTGGGAGAATGTGATCTCCCAGGCTTTTATCCTTCCGTGTTATACAGCGGTAGTCGTCGCTCCTCAATGGATGCACGCTCGCCGTACGCCGTCTCTTGGACCAGACTTGATAAGACGCGAGGCAAGCTTGCGGCCTGTCAACGGAACCCTAGACAGCTTGTCGTTCCCGATGTGTACAGCCAGCATAGGAACTATATACTATTTTGTTAGAAAACCTTACACTTATCTGTATTATAGTAGGGCACCCAACACTCTGTCAACACTCATGTCACATTAATTTACGTGCATTTCATTTGAAATACTTTGTATTATGCAGCAGCTTTCACTGTTGTATCTTCCGGCACTTCCAGCGCGCCATAAACTGTGAACCATTTTTGCATAGTCGGGAAATCGCTTGTGTAAGTCAAAGTCAGCATAAGCAGAATACGTGCATGAGCCGCATTCAAATTATCTCCTGCCAAAATTCCCTCGCTGCCGCCATAAATATTGCCCGATCCGGTTCTTGTCGTCGTTACGAAAATAACGCCTTTTTCAATAGCCTTCGTACGCTCTTCTCTCATTGCGGCGGAAATGCCGCCAGCTCCCGTACCCGCTGTAACAATGCCTTTCGCTCCGCCTTCTACGAAGCCTTTGATCGCCTCGCCACCAGCACCTTGATACGAATAAGCGATTTCGACCTTCGAGAAGCCCGCCTTCGGCAGCTTGGACAGATCAAACGGTGTCGCCCATTCTGCATCGGTTTTCAGAGCTCTTGTCGGAACACGGTAAATTTGAATGATCGATTCATCAATGTAGCCCAATGGACCAAATCCAGGCGATTCGAAAGTATCCAAACGCAGCGCATTTGTTTTCGTCACTTCACGCACAGCATGAATTTCATCATTCAGCATGAGCACAGTTCCGAATTTTTTCGTCTTGCCGCTCGCTGCCAGCTTGATTGCATTGAACAAGTTCGCCGGAGCATCACTTCCGATTACCGTCCACGGACGCATAGAACCCGTAATGACAACCGGCTTCGAGCTGCGGACCGTAAGATCAAGGAAATAACCGATCTCCTCCATCGTATCCGTACCTGTCGTAACTACTACACCGTCGTATTTCTTCAACGCTGCATCTACTGTCATCGACAGGCTTGCCAGATCGTTCATCAGATAAGCCGAAGATCCTTTGTTGCCAAATTGCACAGTCTCAACATCTGCCATCTTATCCAGATTCGGCAGGCTCTTCACCATATCTTCAATTAAAAGCGTACCTGCACGGTACGTTTGAAAGCTTGTCTCATCAGTCGATTGTCCAGCAATTGTACCGCCTGTACCAATAACCAAAATGTTAGGGAGCTTCGATTTTTGAAAGGAAGCAGACACCTCTGGGAAAGCAATTGCCTGGACAGCAGCCTCAGCGGCTCCTACAGGAGAAATAAATGTTACGAGTGCGATAATGGCAGAAAGCGAAAAAACAGTCATCCTTTTAATAGACAGCATCATCTTGGTTCCCTCCACTTAACTATAATGTAATCTCTATTGCGTTATATTATCTTACATGAATAAATAGAACAAGTGACTTTATACCTAGTTATGTAAGAATTAATAACATTGATTTAATAGTGGCGTGAGGGTTGCCATTAAAATAATCTGCACATGTGCAATCATTGACAATTTAATTTTAGTCCTATACAGTACTAATATGAAAACAAAACAATCCAACCGCGAGGTCGCCTTGCACACCGCCCAACAGTTATTTTTGAGCAAAGGTTATTTGGTTACGAGCATGGATGACATCGTAGCTGCAAGCAAAGTGTCCAAAACGAACATCTATTATTATTTCAAAAGCAAAGAAGAGCTGCTGTCCGTCATTATTGAACGGATGATCAGCCAATATGAGAGCTTGTTCCAGCATATTGGCGGGCAAACCGACATCCCTGTACTTACACGTCTGGATAAGCTCGTTCAGCTATTGACCGAACAGGATGCACGCTGCCTTGGAGGCTGTCCATTTCTGACCCTTTACACGCAGGCACCGCTGGATAACGGACCCTTCCGCGAGCAGTTCCGCCGTTTTTTCCAAAGCCAGCTTTCCTTTATCGAACAATTGCTGCAAGAAGGGATAGAGCGCCAAGAGCTCAAGTCCGACTTGCCAGTCAAACCTACCGCCGCACTTATGCTGTCTACGATTGAGGGAGCTTTATTTTTGCAGCATGCCAGCCAGAATCCAAATACGGTTCAACATGCGTTTCATGCTTTAGCAGCCTTGCTAAAGTAATTTTTTTAATCATTTTAGTACTGATAAGTACTATTTTTTAGAAAATGATCCCCTTTTAACTAATAAAATGATTTGAATAGAAGGAGCAAGCATATGGCACATTTATTTGTTACGGGCGGTACAGGATTTATTGGACAACGATTATTACAGACACTTGCACAAACCAAGCAGCACGCAACCGTTCTCGTTCGTTCTTTAAGCAAATATGAACAGCTTTTGGACAAGCTGAACCTTCGGCATAACGAGTTCATCAAGCCGGTATGCGGTGATTTGACCCAGCCTTTATTGGGCTTAAATAAAGAGGATTTGGCGCGAGTGAAAACAGCAGAAGTCATGATTCATGCGGGAGGTCCTATGGATATCAGACTGAGCGCCGAGCAGGCAAAGCGGGTATTTCTTCAAGCCTCGCAACATATGGCAGAAATCGCTTCGCTTATTCATGCGGAGACGACGCTGCGCCATTTTATTCATTTGGTCGGCTTTAAAAGCCCGTTCCGCAATGAGGATCTATCGCAAAAAGAGCAGGCCATTGCGTCTTTAAGCCATGAGCCGCCTTATGAGCAAGCCAAGTTCCACGCCGACCTCCACATGCGGGAGCAAAGCGTCAAACATGGCTATCCCCTGTCCGTCGTTCACCCCGGCGTCGTCATTGGCGACTCCGCAACAGGAGAGACGGAGCAGCTTGGCGGTCTCGGTCTCCTCGTTGAAGCTACACGCAGGAAACTGATGGCTCTTGTGCCTGGCGGTGAAAAATATTGGCTGCCCCTGTTCCACCTCGATCACGCCGCCGCCTTTATCGCCGCGCTTGCCCAAGAAGAGCATCCCGTCAGCCAAACGTATTATTTGCTGCAAGCGAAGGAAGACAGCCCTAATATGATGGGGCTTATTACAACGATGGCCAAGGAGCTTCGCGTAGCCAAGCCTGTTGGTGCCCTTCCGCTGGGCATTTTATCCAAAGTACTAAGTAGCCCGCTGGGCGGCAAGCTTGGCATTCCCCAAGAATCACTGAGCTTCGTCGTAAACGACTCTTATTCACTTGAATCGGCCCGACATATTCAACAAAAATATGCGTTGGACTACACGGTAACGCCGTCCACTCTTCGCCACACGATCGCCGACCTTGATTTTCGCCTCTCCCATTCAGTGACGACGCATAAGGGCTACAATCAGGGCAAGCTTGGCAATATGACTGCCCTGCGCAATAACAATAGCGGAAATCCAGTTTTGTTCATACCCGGCACCTTTAGCGGAGCGGATTGCCTGATTCCTCTGGCCAATCATTTTCACAATGCTGACATATGGCTCCCTGACCTCCCCGGGTTAGGTAGAAGCCCCTATCATCACAAGTCTAATGTAATTGACGGCCACGCGGAGACCCTTATAGAAGCCATTGCCGCAATGGACACGCCCGTTACTTTAATCGGTCATTCTTATGGAGCGCTCCTCGCCGCCAAAGTCATGGAGGCTATGCCGGATCGGATTCAAGCCCTTGGATTGCTGCAGCCCGTTTTCCATCCGGCGCCGTCCATGTATAAACAGCGCTGGCTTACGGAAATGGCGCTCTCACGCATGAGTGAGACCGCACTAATCAAGTCGCTGATTAAGCAAAGCTGCTTTCAATCAGAGGCACAAATTCCAGCGGAATATATCCGTTATGTGCAGGAAGAGCTGCGCTCACCGAGGGTAAGGAAGACACTTGCCGAGCTATTGCGCGAGCTGACGCGCCCGCAAAGCTTTCAGCTGGCGCCGGAACAGTGGGATGAGAAGAAGGTTCATATTTTATGGGGAGAACAGGAGCGGAATTATGAACTGCCTGATCGCTACCGCCATTTGAAGCTGGGCAGCCTTCCTTATGGGCATCATTTTCCGATCTCCCATCCAGAGCAAACTGCCCAGTTGCTGAGGCAAAGGCTCGAGCTTTAAGCAGCCATACCAAGGTGATGAACAGTCCGAGTGTAATTTTCCCGCTATATTTCCGATATAAAGGAAAATTAGTTTTTTTCTCAGGAAGGACTACTGATTCATGACTACACGAACAAAAGCGAATCCTTTATTTGTCTCTGCCTTTTTTATTTTAGGGCCTATTTTGGTTATTGCCTGTTTTGCTTGGTATTTAGCCACAGGTTTTATAGGTGTAGGCCTCAGCGATTTCATCGAAGCCCTCATTCATAAAGACTGGGATTCAGAAGCATTTATGATTCTGAGCGAATTTCGGCTTCCAAGTGCAGTAGCCCTGACATTGGCAGGAGCCGGCCTCGCCGCTTCCGCAGCTATTCTTCAAGGACTCATGCGTAATCGCTTGGCTGCGCCCACGACTTTTGGGTTAACAGAAATGTCGAGTCTTGCCCTATTTTTAGCTTGGCCTTTTATTTTGAATGAGGAAGTTCCCACTTCTATTCCCATCGTCACGGCCGCTCTCAGTATCGCTGGCTGTTTGACTAGCTGCATCATAATGTATGTGATGACGCGCCTCCTCAAAATCCCGCCATCTTCGATGCAGTTTATTTTTGCAGGAGCATTCCTTGGGACAGCCGCCCATTTCACTATTTTGCTTGTCCGCCTATACGCCAATGACCGTTACGATCTCAGTGCAACATTAACAGCAGTAAGCGGTGTATACATTACAGGAAAAAGCTCTTACGCCTTAGCTTCACTCATTATTGTCGCCTTGGTCGCTGCTGTAGGGCTGTCCTTCTTTATTTCGAAGCATTTTTATGGAGAAAGACCGGCCGGAGCTGTTATATATGGCCTATCCGCCGCAGTCGTTATTCTTATGGCCGGTCTTTCTGTTTGGCTTGTTGGCCCGGTAGCTTGCATAGGTCTGATAGCATCTGCCTTGCTCAGCAAGTGGTGCGGCAATGATTACCGCATCATTATTCCAGGCTCGGCCATCATTGGAGCGATTTTATTACTACTCTTAAGCATTATAAGCAAATCCATATCGCCACTTAGCGATATCCCGATTGCCCACACAAGCAACGCCATTGCGATTCCATTATTTATAATTATATTGTGGAGGCATTATCGCAAGACGGAAACGTAGAACATAGACAGGGTATACTACGGCAATCTTCATAGAATACAAAAAAAGGCTACCTCTCTAAAAAGCAGCTTGCCCCTTTAGAGAAGTAGGCCTTTCTCTGTTTTTCGCGTATTATCTGCTTTGAGGCGGGGATCCAGAATCGAGGTTCGGGATGGTTCGAAGGCATTACACCGTCAAATACTTCTTGATCACGTCATCGTTCAGCTGCGTAAGCGTTCCTTCCCATGCAACAGCACCTTTTTCCAATATATAAAAATAGTCCCCAACACTTTTCACAAAGTCGAGGCTTTGTTCAACGAGCAAAATCGCCGTCCTGCCATCCGCCTTAATCGAACGAATCACCTCGCGGATATCATCTACGATGGAGGGCTGAATGCCCTCGCAAGGCTCATCAAGCAGCAGCAGCGACGGCTGCGATGCGAGCGCTCTGGCGAAAGCAAGCTGCTGCTGCTGTCCGCCGCTGAGATCGCCGCCGCGCCGCGCATACATTTCCGGCAGCACCGGAAATTTCGCAATGGCATCAGGCGGGATCATATTCGCCTGTCCACGCCCTCGCCCCTCCCGTGGCGCGGCCTCCAAGCCGATCAAAATATTTTCGTACACGGTGAGCTGCCCGAAAATCTCCCTCCCCTGCGGCACGTACCCCATACCGCTCTTCGCCCTTCTGCCCGGGGCGCGCTTCGTCAGATCCACGCCTTTATAAGCCACTGTGCCATGACGCGCTTTAAGCAGCCCCATAATGCTTTTCATTAACGTCGTTTTGCCGACGCCATTGCGCCCAAGCAGGCATACAACCTCACCCGGCTCCACCTTTAAGGATACATCGCGCAAAATAATGCTTTCGCCATAACCGGCCTCAAGCTGTCGAACGGCTAGCATCCGCATCCCGCCTTTTCCCCAAATACACCTCGGCTACCCGGTCATCCCGCTGCACATCCTCCATCGTGCCCTCCTTGAGCAGCTTGCCTTCATGCATGACCGTCACCTTGCTTGCAAAGCTGCGCACAAATTCCATATCATGCTCGACGACGACGATGGAGCGTTCACGCGCAATTTCCTGAAGCAGTTCCCCCGTCTTATCCGTTTCCTTATCCGTCATGCCTGCCACCGGCTCATCAAGCAGCAAAATATCCGGCTCCTGCAGCAGCATCATGCCGATTTCCAGCCACTGCTTCTCGCCATGCGATAGCCCGCCTGCCCGGCTATCCTCTTGATCAGCCAGCCCGATCATCTCCAGCTGCCGTTTCATCCGCTTCTGCTCCTCCGCCTGCAGCCTCGCAAATAGTGTAGCGAACACGCCACGCCGCTGGCGCAGCGCTATTTCTAAATTTTCCAGCACCGTCATAGACGGGAAAATGGATGGGGCCTGAAACTTGCGGCCGATGCCCAGCTCGGCAATTTGGTGCTCTTTTTTCCGCGTAATGTCGATATCGCCATTGAATGTGACCTGCCCGGTTGATGGCCGGACTTTGCCGCAGATCACATCAAGCATCGTCGTTTTGCCCGCTCCGTTCGGCCCGATCAGGAAGCGCAGCTCTCCTTTTGCCAAGGTGAGACTCATGCCCTGAATCGCTTTAAAGCCATCAAACTCCACCGTTACATCATTACATTGCAGGATACTCAATGGTTGGCTCATTTTTCGTCACCCTCCGCTTTTTGCCGAGCTTGATTTTGCCAAGCAGTCCCGTTAAGCCGTTCGGCAGAAATACAACTACGATAACAAACATCGCCCCGAGAAAATACGTCCAGCCCTCGGGGTAGGAGGTGCTGAATTCGCTTTTGGCCCAATTGAGCAGCACCGCGCCCATGGCCGCACCGATTAAAGTACCACGGCCGCCAATCGCGACCCATAGCACCATTTCAATAGATGGCACAATCCCCATCATTGAAGGGGAAATAATGCCCACATGGAGCACAAACAGCATGCCCGCGATACCCGCAAATGCGGCAGATAAAGTGAAAATGACCATTTGGTACATCGCAGGATTATAACCGATGAAGCGCACGCGGTTTTCCCCGTCGCGAATAGCCCGCAGCACCTTCCCAAATCGGCTGCCGACAATGTAACGGCATGCGACGAAGACGGCAATCAACACCAGCACCGTAACAAAATATAGCATTCGCTTCGTGTCGGGAGAGGCGAGCGAAGCGCCTAATATTTTGCTAAAGCCCGTCACACCGTTCGTCCCGCCTGTGAAGGCCTGCTGTCCGACGAGCAGCGTCGTCGTAATAATGACCAACGCTTGTGTCAAAATCGTAAAATAGACACCCCGAATGCGATTGCGGAAGGTAAAAAAGCCAAGAAACAAAGCCAGCAGCGCGGGCATGACAATACCCATGGCTACTGCAAAGCCAAAGCTGCTGAACGGCTGCCAAAACAGCGGGAGCTCCTTGAGTCCGCTCCAGCCCATAAAATCCGGCAGCCTCCCGCCACTTGCCTCAAGCTTCAAATACATTGCCATTGCATATGCGCCGATGCCGAAGAAAATGCCGTGCCCGAGGCTGAGAATGCCGGTATAGCCCCATATCAAGTCCAGTCCCAGCGCCACGATGGCAAAAGCGAGAAATTTCGCCAGCAGGTTGAGGCGGAAATCACTTAAAAACATCGGCGCCGCGAACAACGCTACGGCCGCAGCCGCATAACCTGCCAAAATCCACAACCGCCCTGGTGATAACCTTCGCTGCTTCATTTTCACCCGTCACCCCTTCCTTGTTAATCAAGAGAACGTGTACGCATCGCCACAAAACCAGAAGGACGCCATTGCAGGAAAGCCACGATGCACAGGAATACAAGCACCTTGCCGAGTGAAGCATTCGTCCAATATTCAAACATCGTATTAAATACGCCAATGCCAAGCGCGCCAAGCACCGTGCCTACCAGCTTGCCGACGCCGCCCAGCACAACTACCATAAACGCATCAACAATATAATAAGTGCCGAGGGAGGGGCCGATTGGCCCCATTAAAGTCAGTGCACAGCCCGCAATCCCTGCGATACCGGAGCCAATAGCAAACGTCATCGCATCTACGCGGCGGGTCGATACACCTAGGCAAGCTGCCATATCGCGATTTTGCATGACGGCACGCATGCGGCGTCCTTCAAGGCTGCGGTAAATATAGAAGTACATCGCGATTAGACAAGCTGCCACCAAGCCGACGATGAATAATCTTTTATAAGGAAGCACAACATCGCTTAGTATTCGCATTCCGCCATTTAGCCACGAGGGGCTGGTCACCGCCACATTGGGAGCGCCAAATACGGACCGCGCAAGCTGCTGGAGCAACAAGCCTACGCCCCAAGTTGCCAGCAGACTGTCAAGCGGCCTGCCGTACAAATGGCGAATCAGGCTGACTTCCAGCAGAAGCCCAAATAGAAACGCGATGAGGAAGCTCGCTGGAATCGATATAACAAAATACCAGTTGAACCATGAGGACGGCATATAGGCGTGAAACAGATTTTGCGTCAAATAAGTGGAGTACGCTCCAATCATGATCAGCTCGCCATGGGCCATATTAATGACCTTCATCAAGCCAAATGTAATTGCCAGCCCCAGTGCTATCAGCAGTAAAATCGAGCTTACACTAATGCCATTGAACAGCTGCAAAATAAATACGTCCATCCCGCTCTTCACCTCCTGCGATGGCTTGCGCCATCGCCATTATTCCGCTGCTGTTATAGGCGATTCACGCCCGAATGCATTCCGAAAGCATGAATCTAGGCTCCCTACTCGGATGGCTGAATGCTGGCCGCCCATTCATAGCTTTTCAGATATGGGTCAGGCTTCACCGCTTCGCCGGAATTCCACAGCTCCTTGAACTGTCCGTCCGCCTGAACCTCGCCAATCCGGACTGTTTTGTAAATATGCTGCGTCTCTCCGTCAATACGCACCTTGCCTTCCGGCGCATCCCACTCCAGCTCCTTCGCCGCTTCCTTTACTTTGGCAACATCGGTAGAGCCCGCCTTCTCCACGGCAGCTTTCCACAAATATACCGCTGTATAACCAGCCTCGATTGGGTCAGCTGTAACCCGATCCTCCCCATACTTCTTCTTATAATTAGCTACAAAAGCCGCATTGGCTGGGGTATCTGTCGTCTGATAGTAGTTCCATGCTGCCAAGTGGCCTTCCAGTACATCAACGCCAATGCCGCGAATTTCCTCTTCCGCTACCGATACCGACAGCGTCGTCAAATCCTGGGCCGAGATCCCCGCATCCTTGAGCTGCTTGAAGAAAGCGACGTTGCTGTCACCGTTAAGCGTATTAAATACGATATCCGGCTCTGCTTCTTTGATTTTGCTAATAATGGTGCTGTAATCCGTATGTCCAAGCGGCGTGTATTCCTCGCCAACTAGCTCTCCACCCTTTGCCTTCAGTTGTTCTTTAATAATCAAATTAGCCGTGCGCGGGAATACATAATCCGAGCCGAGCAGATACATTTTTTTGCCGCGATTTTCAAGCAGCCAATCGACAGCCGGCACGATTTGTTGGTTTGTCGTCGCTCCGGTGTAGAAAATGTTCGGCGATGCCTCCAGCCCCTCATATTGCACCGGATACCAGAGCAGCCCATTCAATTCCTCAAATACAGGCTTCATCGCTTTGCGGCTTGAAGAGGTCCAGCCTCCGAATACGGTCGCCACTTTATCCTCCGATATCAGCTTGCGGGCTTTCTCGGCAAAAGTCGGCCAATCCGACGCTCCATCTTCTACGACCGGAACAATTTGCGTGCCCAGCACACCGCCCGCCGCATTAATTTCTTCAATCGCCATTAATTCTGCGTCCCTTACGGACACCTCACTAATGGCCATCGTACCACTGAGCGAGTGCAGAATACCTACCTTAATGCCATCTGCCGCCGCAGCCCCATTACTGCCCCCCGCCGTTTCCGAAGGCGTTGTTGAAGCCGTCTCTTTATTTCCCCCACAAGCTGATATCACGAGACTAACGAGCAGAACTACAATCCCTACTTGAAGTAATTTTCTGTTTCTCATTTCTCCACTCCCCCTAAATTAAGCGCTATTTTTATAAAAAACACCTAAAACCGAACGTTCGGAGAAGTTATGTATGGATTGTTCGTTCACAGGAAACGTTCGCAGGTTCATTATAGATTGGCAATTTATCTCATGTCAATATATCTAACACAACTTTATCTTATTTTATTTCATTCGACATAATACTAGCTATTAATACATATTTATTCAGTTAAAGGAGTTAAACCCCTTTCAGTGCGTGCACTTTTTGTTGTTCAAATTGCTATCAGAGTCATTTTATCTAACATTCACCCAAGATATGATTCGCTCTTATAGCGTTTTCTGCTGAGTCAGCTGCTTCTACACTTGCCCTTACCCTTCAGCGCAAAAAAGAGAAAAACGGCAGCAGCGCATCAAGCGCCAGCTGCCGTTTTTCTCTTTTTTGCAAAATGCTTTCCTTTTGCCTTCCGGTGAGGCTCACCGCACCGCATTTACTTAGCCAGTGCGCCCGTTCCAGTAGATGACATCTGCCCTTGCATCGCTTGAGCTTCTCGCTCGTTCTGCTGCTCAGCTCTGAGCAGAAATTTCCGGCCCCGCCAGCGCAAGAGCGCAAGCGTACCCCGAATGTACTCATCCAAAATCATGCAGGCATAAATGCCGAGCAAGCCCCAGCCCAGCTCAATGCCGACCCAATAGGCCAGCGCCATTGCTATGAGCCACATGGAAACTAGCGAGCTCCACATCGTAAACCTAGTATCACCTACAGCGTTTAGCGCATTCCCCAGTGCCATATTGACCATTTTGCCTGGCTGCAATAATAAATTGAGACCAAGCAGCGAGACGCCGAGCGCTATAATTTCGTGATTTTGCGTAAATAAACCGAGCAGCTGCTTCCCGAATAGGAAGATAAGCATCGCATTGACCGTAACGACAGCAAGCCCGATCCACATCGCACGGTACGCAATGCCGTACGCTTCTTTGATCCGACCTGCCCCAAACAAATGGGCGATTTGGATTTGTACCGCCAAGGCAATGGAATAACCCAGCATGAAGCAAAATGATTCAAGTGTATTCAAATACGTCCGAGCTGCCAGTTCATTCGTGCCGAGCATCGCCAGAAACGTGTAGATGAGCAGCTGTGTAAACACCCAGCAGGACATATTGACGCCAAGCGGCCAACCGATTCGCAGGACGTCCCCAAACAGCCTGCGGCTGAATTTTGCAAGATCGCGAACCCGAATCGTACGTTCAAAAGCATGCATGAACATAACAAAAAGCACCATGACGGCAAGCAAACGACAGATAACCGTCGATATAGCTACACCTTTCAGTCCCCATTCTGGGAAGCCGAAGGCTCCAAAAATGAACGCATAGTTGAGCACCACATGCACAATATTCATACCAATGGCTGTATACATCGGCCCCTTCGTATTGCCAGTATTGCGAATCGCTGTACTAAGCGCCGCCATCAAGGAAATGAGCACCATGCCCCCGCCTACGATGGAAATATAAGTTTCAGCAAGCGGCATCAAATGCTCCGGCAGTTTGAGCCATGAAGCGATTTGCCCTGGCATCGTATAAAGTACAACGCTCAGCCCCATCCCGATTATGCCGCTTACACTGACCGCCATAATCGCAATCGTCCGCGCTTCCTCGCTTTTGCGAGAGCCTAGCTTTTGCGCAATGAGAATGCCCGCCCCGCTCGCCACCGTAATAAACAGCGTCGTCAGCGCCTGAAACAGCTGATTGGAGAAGCCGACTACGGCCACAGCCTGATCAGAAATTCGGCTTACCATCAGCGTATCTGCTGCCCCTAATAAAAACTGTAAAAACAGTTCAATAAAAATCGGCCATGCCAGCACCCATAGTGAAAATCGTTTGTTCGTTACCGCCATTCCCTTATCTCCCTCTGGAGCCCGCGTTACTGGCCCATCCGTTGTTCCTATATCATTCGTCATCTCAAATTATAGATGCTATACTGTGCATGATGTATCATTTTCAAAACCGAAACTATTAAAATTCAAACTTCAAAGCAAGGAGGAAGAAAAGCCATATGACGATGATTCATTTGACGATTCCCCCGCTTCCTCATTACATTATTGGCGGCCTTTCTATTGCCCCAGCAGGACGAAAACATCCGAGCAGAAGAAATATTGGCGTGTTCGACCTGCTCGTCGTGACGAAAGGCTGCCTTTATATCGGTGAAGAAGAGCTGGAATATGAGGTTAGTGGTGGTCATGCGCTCATTTTGCGGCCTGATGCCTACCATTACGCGACCATGGCCTGCCAAGAGACCACAGCCTACTACTGGATTCATTTCCAGACGACCGGAGCATGGAGTGTTTCAGAAAGGCTCGCCGATCAGCAGCCGGGCGGCGGCAGCATGGAGCGTATACAAAACAATAATTTTTATACGATGCCAACCTTTACAAAGCAGCTGCCGCAATTTGCGAAGCTGCTGCAGCCTTCCCGCATGGACAGCCTGCTGCGGCAGCTCGTGCAGTTGAATACGAATGATCATATTTCTGGCGTCAAATGGAAGCAGCAGCTCGCTTTTCAAGAAATTATGGAGCAGCTGTCTGCCTCCTTGGAGGTAGCGGGCCCTTCTCCCTCCGCGCATTGTGCCGAGCAAGCCGCCTCGTATTTGCGTGAGCACTACCGCGATAATATAACGGCACAGGAGCTAAGCGAGGCGGTTAACTTCCATTCCGTCTACATAGCGAGATGCATGCAAAAAGAGTTCGGCTGCGCGCCCTTCGATTATTTAATGCGCTTCCGCTTGGAACAGGCCAAGCTGCTTCTGCTTCAAACTGACCTTGCAGTCGCCCGCATTGCCGAGGAGGTCGGCTTCAATCAGCCCGCCTATTTCACCTCCTGCTTCTCGCGTTATGAGGGGCTCTCGCCGCGCCAATACCGCCAGCGCTTCTCTCATGGCTAAATGCGCATCGCGAAGGAACAGCAAAAATCCCCATGCAGCCAGCTAGTTAGCTGGACATGGGGATTTTTGCGTATCCTATAAACTCATCGCATATGCGATAGAAGTTTATTACTTCGCCGCAGGCGATGCGGACGGTTCTACCGACGCGCTAGGCGAAGCCGATGCAGCTGGCTCTTGCGATGCCGCAGCACCATCAGTCGCTTTCGCATCGTCGCTTGCTGCTGGGGATTGCTCTGCACTTGGTGCAGGAGATTGCTCAGGCAGCGTAATTTTCACTTCTTGATTTTTCATATCTTCGCTCATGAAAGTGCTCATGTGGGTATAAGCCACAGCGCTCTCTACTGCTTCTTTCGTCGTGTCGTCAAGCTTGTCGTACGTCAGCTCATCGCGCTTCTCAACCATAATGACATGATAGCCATATTCGGTTTCCACTGGCTCGCCAATTACGCCGATTTTTTGCGTCATAGCGGCATTTTTGAAGTTTTCAACCCAGTCGCCTGGCTTCGCATTTGCATATTGACCGCCAGCCTCTTTGGAGCCCGGGTCGTCCGAATAGACCTTAGCGAGAGCAGCCCAGTCGCCGCCTGCATCCAGCTTCGCTTTTACTTCTTTTGCGATTTTCAGCGCTTCTTCTTTCGTGCGCAGCTCCTTCGTTTCTTGCGTTTCCGGATCTGTCTCGGAAGTGGCAACTAGAATATGACGGAGCGTCACGGTAGAATATTTGGCAATATTCGTTTCGAATTCTTTCTTAAGCTCCTCGTCGGTCACTTTGGATTTCATGTGATCCACGACAACCAGCATCAGCTTCATGTAGGTTTTTACATCGCTGTTCGTGATTTTTTTCTCTTCCAGCTGCGTTTTCAGCTCGGCTTGCTGCTCCAATGCCGCTTCAAAATCCGCATACTGCTTGTCCGTATCTGTAGTAGCCTGCTTCACCGTTTCTTCGCTTGCTTGAGCCGCCAAAATTTTGTAAGCAATGTACTGCTGCAGCAATTGCTCTTGGAACTGTGGCAGAGCCGTTACGGACTCATAGCCTGGCTGCAAGAAATTAAATACCGCCAAATACTTATTGAATTCAGCTTCGGTTACTTTGCCATTGTCCTTATAAGTAGCAACAGTCGCTCCTTCGCTTGTACCGCTGAACGCTGTACCGTTTCCTTCTTCTTTCTTCGAGCCGCAAGCCGCCAAAACTGTCATGACCAGCACTGCCGCGACTACGAGCAGAGCCACTCTGCGCCATGTCGATTTGCGTGTGTTGTGCAACATTAAGAAATCTCCTCTCAAATCATAAAGTTGATTGTATTGTAACAGATATGTGGGCCCTATTGCGAATTTACAGAAAATCAAGGAGCTGTATCCTGCAGCTCCTCCTTCACAATACGGGCCTCAGCGTAACGCTTCAAAAACTGCTCAAGCAGCAGCAGACGCTGATCCATATCCAGCCCTTTGCCTCGAAGGGTGACCACCGGATTATCCTCCAGTGAACTGCCTTGGTGGAAACGATTTTCAAAATGCAGGCACAGCTTGTCGACCCGCTTTCTATCGATTCGCTTCTTCTCGGCTGCGGCATACCGGACGACCAGCTCATCATTGCGCTGGCTAATCTGCTCAATGCCATACATCGCGCCATACACCTTCAATTTCGCCACCGTCATCAAATTATCTACCGCCTGCGGCAGGTTGCCGAAACGGTCAATGATTTCCTCGGTCAGATCATCTGCCTCATCGAAGGAGCGAACGGAAGCCACCTTCTTGTAAATCTCAATCTTCTGAATGCTGTCATAAATATAATCAGATGGCAGGTAGGCATCTACGCTGACATCAATGAGCGTGCTGACAATTCTGCTTTCCTGCACAGGGGCGCCATCCAGCTCCGCCTTGCGCTTGCCAATCTCATCGGCAAGCATTTGCGAGTATAAGTCAAAGCCGACCGAAGCAATAAAACCATGCTGCTCCGCACCCAGCAAGTTGCCGGCACCGCGAATCGCAAGGTCTCGCATTGCGATTTTGAAGCCGGAGCCTAGCTCCGTAAACTCTTTAATGGATTGCAGACGCTTCTCGGCGACCTCAGTCAGCACTTTATCGCGCTGGTAGGTGAAATAGGCATAAGCAATCCGGTTTGAGCGGCCGACCCGTCCCCGCAGCTGATAAAGCTGGGACAGGCCCATTTTATCCGAATCATGGACAATGAGCGTATTGACGTTCGGAATATCAACGCCCGTCTCAATAATGCTTGTGCTGACCAGCACATCGGATTCGCCGTCGAGGAAGTCGAGTATCGTCTTCTCCAGCTCCTGCTCAGACATTTGCCCATGCCCGACCGCTACCTTCGCATCCGGCACCAGCTCCGAAATCAGCTCCGCCATCTGGTAGATTCCCTGAACGCGATTGTACAAGTAATAGACTTGGCCGCCACGAGCCAATTCACGCTCAATCGCCTCTCTTACAAGCGCAGTGTTGTATTCGACCACATAGGTCTGTACCGGGAAACGGTTTTCCGGCGGCGTCTCAATAACGGATAAATCGCGAACGCCAAGCATCGACATATGCAGGGTACGCGGAATCGGCGTTGCCGTCAGCGTCAGCACATCGACGTTATTTTTCAGCTTCTTGAGCTTCTCCTTATGCGATACACCGAACCGCTGCTCTTCATCGACAATTAGCAGGCCCAGATCCTTGAACACAATATCCTGCGACAGCAGCCTGTGCGTGCCAATGACGACATCGACGGTTCCGGCTTTGAGGCCCTTCATCGTATCATTTTGCTCCTTGCGGGAGCGGAAACGGCTGAGTACTTGAATATTAAACGGATACCCGGAGAAACGCTCGCGGAACGTCTCATAGTGCTGCTGCGCAAGAATGGTAGTCGGCACGAGAATGGCAACCTGCTTGCCCTCAATCGCCGCCTTAAACGCTGCCCGCACAGCAACCTCCGTCTTGCCGTAGCCAACATCGCCGCATAGCAAACGATCCATCGGCATCGGCTTTTCCATATCCCGCTTGATTTCCTCAATAGCCCGCAGCTGATCCCGTGTCTCATCGTATGGGAACATTTCCTCGAATTCGTTCTGGTAAGCGGTATCCTGTCCAAAGGCGAAGCCCGGCGCCGATTGGCGCTGCGCATACAGCTTGATCAGGTCATCGGCAATGTCCTTAACCGACGACTGCACCTTGCTTTTCGCTCTTGTCCATTCGCTGCCGCCCAGCTTGTTGATTTTCGGCTCTTTTTCCTCATTGCCGACGTATTTCTGGATCATATCGACTTGTTCAATCGGTACAGACAGCTTATCCCCGCCTGCATATACGATGTGCAAATAGTCTTTATGAATGCCCGCAATTTCCAGGGTGCCGATGCCGACGTATTTGCCGATGCCGTGGTTCTGATGCACGACATAGTCGCCAACCTTCAGCTCGGTGTAGCTCTTGATCCGCTCGGCATTGTCTATCTTCTTGTCGATACGGCGCGCCTTGCGCTGCTTCTGGGAGAACATTTCCCCTTCCGTAATGACGACCAGATGCGAGGATGGCAGCTCAAAGCCAGACTGCAGGTTGCCTTCCAGCAGCATAGGCGGCTCAATATTGTAATCGAACAGCACGCGGCGCATGCGCTCCATGCGTTCCGCATTTCCGGCCAGCATGAGCACATTGGCTCCGATTTTGCGCCAGCGTTCCATCTCTGCCTTGAGCACATTCATTTGCCCGTGGAAATTTTGCATCGCCCGGCTCGTCATATTGAGAATATTTTGCGGCTGCGAATGCGGAATTTGCCTTAAAAACAGCGATAAGAACAACGTAGGAAACCGCTTACCATACAAAACTTCCTCCGACTTGCACGCAAGCTCAAAACCAGGCAGCGACTTGCCGTTTTGCAGCAAATGTGTCGCCCATTCCGCCTCATCGCGCTCCAGCTGCTTTGCCGTTTCGATTAAGCGGGTTGGCTCATCCATAATGAGCAGCGTATCTTCCGGCAGATAGTCCATAATGGTCTGGCGCTCCGGATACAGCAAGGAAATATATTTATAAATATCGGTGAAATACATATGCTCGCGCAGCTTCTCAAGCTCGCTCCCGATTTCCGAGCGAAGGCGCTCCTTCGCCGTACGGTCGGACATTTTGCCAAGCTGCTGCTCCAGCAAGGCAGCCGCATGGCTAGCTGCTGATGAAAAGCGCTCTGCACTCGCAACAATTTCCTGGCAAGGCGGAACCGTATACGTCTGAATATTGTCCTGCGACCGCTGGTCAGCTGCATCAAACGTCCGAATGGAATCGACATCATCGCCGAACCATTCAATCCGGTAAGCGGAAGCTTCAGTCAGCGGATAAAAATCAACGATTCCTCCGCGAACGCTCATCTCGCCACGGGATTCAACGCGGTCTACGCGAACATAGCCCAGCCCGGTCATTTTTCGCAGGAAGCTGTCTATCGGCAGAACATCGCCCACACTAATCGTGATTTTCGCCTCGGCCATAACGCCGCGTACGGGCAAGTAGCGCCGCACACCTGAAAATGGCACGACAACAATCCCGCGGAAGCCTTCGGACAGCTTGATCAGCACGTCCATTCGCTGCGCCAGCGTCTCAGGACTCGAGATCGCCGATTCGGCAGCTACCAGCTCATTAGCGGGATAGAGCAGCACAGTATCCGAAGAGAAGCATTCCTGAAGATCCTCCGCGATTTTCTGTGCTGAAAACATATTATGTGTCACGACAAGCATCGGACGGTCTATCTCTTCTTTCACTGCGGCCATCAGCACTTGTCTGGATGAGCCAGCAAGCCCTGATACCATCTGCTCGCGCATTCCTGAACGGATTCCGGCTATTATGGACTGCACATCCGGATCAGCCGCAAAAGCCTGTATTAACGCTTTCAATCGTCTCGGCACCCCATTTCTATAAACAGACCACTTATAAAGTCTTGAATTTCAAGGTGAAACGGCTGTCGCCATCCTTTGGCGGCACGGCGCGTTTCATTCCGAGAAATATAGAGAAAGGATAGCGTTAGGATATCCTTTCCTATATTTCAAACGTAAACGGCTGATGCCGTCCTCTGGCGGCAAAGGCTATCGTTTCGCGTAGAAATTTAAGCGGCTTATAAGCATACAACTTATAAATTCTTAAATTTCAAGCAAAACCGCCCACCTAAAAAGGTGAGCTCATCGCTTTGCATGTATGAATCGCTATCATCGAAAAGAAGCCTCAGCCAGCCGCCAAGGCCTTACATTACTTGTGAGCTGAACCTATTCCAACTGCTTCCATGCTACTTTCATTCTACTGCAACGGGCTCGCGATCAAGTTCAGTTCAGGATTCGCCTCTAGCGCTTCCCGGCAATAATCGCAAATCACCTTAACCGTCACGTCTCCGTGCTGGTCATACGTAATTATATCGCTGCGCTCTTCAAGGGTCAAGAAATCGAAACCGAGCTGCTGCTCGGTTATTTCGCCCCCGCCTGCAATCGTCCCTATTGGCGTACGGCAGTGTTTGCAAATATAGTTTACAGCCATATGTATGCCTCCTGAAGAATCGTTATACCCTTCAGTATGCCCGGCTTTGCCCTATTTTACGCATTTGCCCTAGAAGCATTGTGAAAAAGAGGCTGTACGGCATGAACAGCTTGGTTTTTTCGCCAAGCTAGCGATTAAACTTCGCCATCGTCTCCTCGAACGACGCTTTCAGTGAAAATTCCGCCGCATCACAAGCCTGCTCAATCATTGTTTTCAGCTGCTCCTGCTCGCTTTTCGGAAAATTGGACAGCACGTAGTCGGCGATGTTTCCGCCGGGCTGCGGACGTGTAATCCCCATGCGAATCCGGTCAAACGTCTGCGTGCCTAAATGCGAAACCAGCGATTTAATGCCGTTATGTCCGCCTGACCCGCCTTGAAAACGAAGACGGATACGCCCAACCTCCGTATCGAGATCATCGTATACGACGAGCCCTTCGGTCACATCGGATTTAAAATAATCGATGAACGAACGCACCGATTCACCTGATAAATTCATATACGTCATTGGCTTGATTAGCACAACCTTCGTACCATTCACATTGCCCTCGCCAATCAGCGCCTTGCATTTGCTTTGCGTCACTTGGATGCCCCAACGCCGTGCCAGCTCATCAATGACCATAAATCCAACGTTGTGCCTCGTGCCCTGATATTGCGTCCCAGGGTTGCCGAGTCCCACAATCCATTTCATAGCGGTCTTTCACTCCTTGCTGTCTCGATCCTTATCGATTGTTATGTTCTCCATTTTACCTTATTTTCCTTCATTGCGGGCAATATATTGCAGCAGATTACCGAAATGAACGATAACATGGCGGCCCCCTTCTTTACAAAAAATGTTCCACGTGAAAAAAGCCTGACCGCCAGCAGGATAATCCCAGCGGGCCATCAGGCGTTTCATTTTACTAGCTTCCTTCGTTATTTCCAAATCGAGGCATGGAATGCAGCAAAAGCTTCAAATGAGGTTGGCAGGCTGTCCGAGCTCACCGTAATATCCGAATAATCATGCTCCTCCGACCATTTCGTCTGCTCGCCATACCAAATCATAAACTCCTCTTTGTTGACAGGCGCCTTCACCGGTTCAAATACCATCAAATCGTAGCTCATTCCCGTTCCTCCTCCAAATTTAGAAGGGTTTTATTGCTTATCCTTTATAAAATAAGCTTTTATAGCGGGATTTTTAAAGAGTCTTGCGTCCTGATTGCCGATGCCGGTTTATTTCCATTCCGATTAACAAACCTTTCATAAAAGATCAGACTACTCTACTACTGCAACCTAACTCACACCAACAACGTCCATTAATTATGGAAAATAATAGTTCCCTATCCAACCATACCAGCTATAAGAGAGGAAATAGGCATATGCGATTATTTCGTACATTATTTATGTTTGCCATCATCACCAGCCTGATTACAGGAACAGTATCTGCCAGCAGTGCGGAAGACTCCAGCTCGGACAAGGAGACGAAACCGACAGCTGAAGCCCACAATTATTTGTACTTGATTAAGAAGGACGGCAAATACGGCTACATTAATCAAAGCGGGAAGATCGTTATTGAGCCCGTGTATGACGGCGGTTCACGTTCTTTCTCCTTAAAGCCGAATGAGCCAGTCCAAGTTACTGACAATAAACAGAAGACGATCATCTATTTTTCGGCTGAAGGAACGAAGCTTTTTGAATGCCCCCAGACGCGCTGCGTCGGCATTATGCAGAACGAGCGTGTCATATACACGGAGCAAGTTGAGGGAGCAGATGGACAGCTGCAGAAGAGGTATGGTTATTTGAATGCCCAGGGGGAAAAGGTAACCGAGCCTATTTTTCATAAAGCCCGTGAATTTTCCGAGGGGCTCGCCGTCGTGACCATAGGTAAAGGCAGCGGCTACATTAATACCGATGGCAAGCTCGTCATACCTTATCAGTTCAGCAGTGCAGCCAATTTTTCAGATGGCATGGCCGTAGTCGGATATTTGAAAAAAAGCAAGGAAGGCGTGACGATAAAATACGGATTTATCGATAAAACCGGAAAGCCCGTTATTCCTGCGCGCTTCAACTATGCCGATTCGTTTACAGACGGCGCCGCACGCGTGTCTTCTGAGGGCACCTACGGTTTTATTAACAAGAGCGGCGAGTTTCTGTTCGAGCCCAATTACACCGCTGTTCAACCTTTCTCAGAGGGCCTCGCCTACGTTGAACGCAATGGCAAATCCTTTTACATCGATAAACAAGGAAAAAGAGCAACCATGAACGTGAGTTCCGGCGGCCCTTTCTCGAACGGACTAGCCCCTGTTCAAGCAGGCTCATCTTTTGGCTATATCAATCCACAAGGTGCTTATGCGATCAAACCGACGGCTGCATATAGCTATGCCGAGTCATTTCGAGGAGAGCTGGCTGTCGTCGAGCTCCGCGAAAATTCCAAAAAGAAAACGCCCGCTATGAAAGCCTACATCAATAAGACAGGCGCGATCGTTTGGAACAATATCGAAGACGAAAAATGGCGGAGCTAGCTTCCTTTTTCACCCGTATCATCGTTATGCACAAAATAGTCCTGGGCTTCCATCCACTGGCGCGCCACAAAATCACGGCCCCGGACACGCACGCCCTGCTCGTATACTTCAATATAATAGCCTTGGCTGCCGGCCTTATGCGCATCATCATCCGTCCATAAATAGGCGACGGACGCCGCGTTGAACATGGTCGCGATCTCGCCTTGCCCATCAAACACCGTATGCGGCGCACCCAGTTCCCAGTGGGTGTGCCCGGTGAACAGAATCACCTGCGGCCAGCCGGCCAGCACCGCGCGCAGCTCTTCGTCCTGATTCACGCCGTACCACTCCTGTTCCTCCAGCGAGCCGGCAACGGTATTTTTCAGCGGCTGATGAAGGAATAGGAATACGGGACGCGTATCCCCGCGATGCTCCTCCAGCTTCTCTCCGAGCCATGCCAGCTGTGTGCTCGATAGCTCTGCATTTTTAGCCGTCTGTGTCTCGGACCCGAGAAAAATAAAATGGCTGCCCGCAATCCAGCGGTCATAATACACGCTGTCCATTCCCGTAAAATGCTTGAAGCTTCCAAGCTCTTGTCCTTGCTCCCAATCCTTCCACGTATCATGATTGCCAATCGTATAAAGCACAGGCGGAAGCTTGCCGTGCTGCTTTACACGCTCGACTATAGCTGAAAATTGTACATATTCCGCTTCAGCCCCATGATCTGTAATATCTCCAGCATGCATAATGCCAGTGCTGCCCGAAGCTGCCGCCAGTTCTTGAATATCCAGCAGCGCCCGCTCAAATTGCTGATTATGCACATGGTTTGGATCAACCGTTACATGGGTATCCGTAATAACTTGAAAAAACATCAGCGGCTCGCCGAGGCTGGACGTCGTCTCCTTTTCACGCCACAAACTAACCTTCTTCATGATTAAAACCCCTTTTGCTGATTTGCTGCTTATGCTGCTGATGTCGCTTCTGTTTCCTTAACTACTTGGCTTTAACTAACTCCATTAATTCCCTCTAACCGCCGCGCCATGTGCACTAATGCTCATATTCAGCCCGACAACACCGATGACGATGACTCCAACCCATAGCAGAGCTGACAGCGGGATACGCTCGCCGAACCAGATGTAGCCGGCTCCTGTAATCAACGTAATGCCTATGCCTGACCATACTGCATACGCGACACTTACATGCATATAGCGCAGGGCGAAGTTCAGGCACGTAAAGCTGCTGCCATAAAATATAAACATAGCAATCGACGGAACCACCCGCGTAAAGCTCGCCGATAGCTTCATCGATATTGTTCCTGACAACTCCAGCACAATCGCCAGTGCCAGCCATAGATAGCCCAATGTATACTCACCCTTCAGTATGAGCTTCCTCCACAACAAGCTGCGAATAGGAAGCAATGATGACATCCGCCGAGGGAAGCACACTCGCGGCCTGATTCACTATACCAATACATAATGCTGCCCCTGCCGACTGCCCCATCCGCATATCGCCATCGGTATCGCCAATAATAGCGATCGACGACGGGGCAATCCCGAGCTCCTGGCAAGCAAGCTCCAGCATATCGGGATACGGCTTGCTGCGCGGAACGAGATCCGCTCCTACAATGACGGAGAAATGGGGCAGCAGCCCCATCCACTCCAAATGCTCCCGCGCCGCTTCGGTATCATCCGCCGTGACAATGCCAAGCTTAAGCCCCGCCTTCTTGCACTGTTCAATAAAAGGGACGGCGCCAGCAAGCGGAATTGCAGATTTGCGCCTTTTCAGCTCCCGATCAGCCTCTTCCTTGCTTTCCCTGACTAACTGCATCGACTCGCCCCAAGACAAGCCAAGCTTATAGCCCTCCAAAGCTGCAATGGCATACAAATCATTCATCGTCCCCATCGCAAGCGGCCCGTTTCGATCATATGCGCATACGTCTCCGGCCGCATCAAGGCTAGTTCCCCAGAGGGAAGGAAAAATCCCTTTAGTCAGCAGCAAGCCTTTAGCCGCAAGGCGCGCCGTATAACGGCTCGCCAGAAGCTCGCTCCAATTCCCCCACATGGAGACAAAATCAATAATCGTTCCATCTTTATCAAATAGAATGCCTTCAATGGCGCAAGGCTCGCCGCCGTCCACCTTAATTCCACCAACCGTGCGCTGATTCCCTTGAGCTTGTCTCTGACCTCGCTGCTGTTCCTGCTCCATGCCGTCTTGTCCGGTAGCTAAACGAGCTAAACGATCCATCATCGCTTATTTGCCCTTCAACGCTTTATCCAGCTCACGCTGAGCTGTTTCCTTCGCCTGCTTCAGCGCCTTCTCCGCAGGAATGTTTTCGATCTGCACCTGATCAGCCGCTACGGTCAGCGCATCATTGATTTTGCCGCCCGTCGGATCAAGGAATGGCTTCGAGCCGTGTGAAGCTTGCTGCAAAGGAATTTTGATTTGTGGATTTTTCTCGCTGAATGCCTTGAAGGCAGGGTCATCCTGTGCGGATAAACGTACCGCAATGTAGCCTGTGTTCATCGACCAAGACGCCGTATTCTCGCTTTTCGTGAAGAATGACAGCCATTTAAAGGCCGCTTCCTTCTGCTCGTCCTTCGCTTTGGCAGGGACGCCAGCCATAATGGCCTGCGCGACTGGCTTGCCTTCGCCTACCCCTTCCCAGCCCGGCTGCTGCATGGCGCCAACGATGCTGAAATCCAGATCGCCTTGGTCGCCGCTTGAGCCCGTGTAGCCTGCTGCTTGGCCCTTCATCACATCGTCAATCGTTTTGTACCAATATTCCCAGCCTTGTCCACCGGAGTGAATCGCCATCGTTTTATCCTCGTGCAGCCATTTACGGAATAAATCCCATGTCTCTATCCATTCCGGTGAATCGAATACGACTGTTTTGCCGTCATCGCTTAAAATTTTGCCGCCTTTGCTGAGTGCCGCATCAATCATATTGCCCGATCCCCACATGGGCTCCCAGCCATAGAAGGTCGTTTTGCCGCCTTCCTTCACAGCCATCGTATCCGCTGCTTTCGCCAGGTCTTCCCAAGTCTTGATATCCTCTGCCTTAATTCCCGCTTTCTCGAACGTGTCCAGACGGTAATACATGACTTGGGTCGTGCCATACATCGGCATAAAAAACTGTTTGCCGTCTACTTGCCCTTGCTCCAGAAACGTTTGGATAAAATCCTCTTTCTTAAACTCTGGAGCAGCTGCGATATAGTCATCCAGCGGTTCAAAATACCCTTTAGCCGCCCAATCCACATTGGAGGCCAGCACCGCAGCAGGAGGCTGTCCAGCCGCAATAGCAGCCTGGAGCTTTTGCTCCGTTTCGTTGTAATCCGCCTGCACTACGCCTTTGACGATAACCTCGCTTTGCGATTCATTGAATTTCTTAATGAGTGCTTCCATATTTTCGCCCAGCTTGCCTCCAAGGCCGTACCAAAACTCAATTTGCACCGGCGCTTTCGGCGCCTCCGAGGCTGCTGCCGATTGCTGAGGCGTACTGCTGCTCGCTCCACCTGTCTGCGTGTTTGCCGTCTGTCCACATGCGCTAAGCGTCACCATTGCAAGTGTGAGCGACATTGTGCTCACCCATTTCATTTTTCTCAACATGGTTCATTCCTCCACTATTTATCATATTGATTGCGTAAAGCTACCCCTTAATACCAGAAGATAAGTTAACACTCTGCATAATCGTCCGCTGGGCGAACAGAAACAGCAGCAAGAGCGGAATAATCGTGAAAGAGCTTGCCGCCATAATGAGCGGCCATTTCAGTCCGTAAGCACCCCCTTCCACGAAGAAGCTGCGCAGTCCCGCCGACACGAGCTGGAGATCGGGATTTTTCGTAATGAGCATCGGCCAAAAATAGTTGTTGTACTGTGAGATGAACGTAATGAGCGCAAGCACTACGAACGAGGCGCGGGTCAGCGGCACCATAATCGTCCATAAAATCCGGCTGTGTGAAGCGCCATCGATTTGCCCCGCCTCCACCATCTCATGCGACACTTGCAGGAACGCCTGCCTAATGAGAAAGATCGAGAAGACGCTAACCGCGTTCGATATAATCAGGCCCGCATACGAATCCAGCAAATAAAACTTGGATAAAATCATATAGCTGGGCAAATACACCGCCGTGCTTGGAATCATGTAACCGAGCATAATAATGCTGGTCAAAAAACCTTTCAACCGAAATCTCATATGGGTCAAGGCGTAAGCCATCATAGCTGAATTTATAATTTGCAAAAGAACAATGGAACCCGCAACGATAACGCTGTTGGCAATATATTGACCGAACGGCGCCGCAAGCCACGCCTCCACATAATTGCTCCATAACGGCAGCTCCGGCCATAATGTCGGTGGAAACTGCCAAATTTCATCGTTTGTCTTCAGTGCGCTCGTCATCATCCAATAGAATGGAAATGCCATCGCGAGCGCAATAGCCAGCAAGCTAATATGCCGCAGCGCCAGCCCTGCTTGGTAAACAGCCTTCATAACTCCAAATTCCTCCCTATTAGGAGCTGCGAGGAAATTAGTACCCGCTTTTGTTGACAAAATATTTGTCAACAAATTAGCGGTACTTTATTTCGTCGCAGTCTCTTAGCTAGTTGTAATGCACCATTTTTCGGCTGACCGTGAAGGATAGAACGGACAATAGGACGCAAATGACGATCATAACGATGGAAATCGACGACGCTTCACCAACCTGGAATGATTCGAAGGCCGATTGGTAATACAAATACAGCAGCGTCCGCGTTGAGCCTGAGGGACCGCCTTGCGTCAATACATTAATGGAATCATAGGCTTGCAGCGCATCAATCGTCTGTACAACGAACAGGAAGAATGTCGTCGGCGAGATAAGCGGCAGCGTTACGTGCATAAACTTTTGAATAGCGCCCGCTCCATCCAGCCCCGCTGCCTCCAGCATATCCGTCGGCACACTTCGCAGCGCTACAATGTAGAAAATCATCGCCCAACCAACCGATTTCCAGATGCCCACCAGCAGCACACCGACTAATGCCCATTTGGGATCTTGCAGCCAGCCAATTGCCGGAAGCCCAATCGCCCCTAAAATCGTATTACCAAGCCCCACTTTAGGCTCTAATATCCATGACCAAACAATAGACACTGCCACGGTTGGCGTTACCCAGGGCGCGAATACCAGCGTTCGGTATAGAGCCGAGCCTTTAAGCGAGCGCCCAAGCAGCAGCGCCAGTCCCAGCCCACCTGCCATAATAGGCAGTACACTGCCAAGGCAGAATAGAAGCGTCACCTTCAGCGACTGGTAGAAGGCCGGATTTTGCAGCAAATACACATAATTGTCCAAGCCGACGAACAGCTTGTCCGGACTCATAAAATCCCATTCCACAAAGCTAAGATAAAAGACATACGCCAGCGGTGCCAGCCAGAAGACCGTAATCGGAATCATTGCTGGCAGCGTAAACAGCACTGCTTTTAACTCATTCAACCATCCTGTCCGTTTCAACACTCAAACTCTCCATTCAATAAAAATTTAATTAATGAGCAAATGACCCATTTTAATCAAATAAAAATCTATAAATTCAAAATTTATTGTATACTCATTATGTCGTAGAACTATTAACGCATCGTCATCACCAGCTTAATTTCTTGTAAAGACACAAAAATAAAGCTGGATTTTTAAGAATTCGCTATAATATGGGCAAGAGGCAGACGGAAGAAATGGAGGATGGTTATGTCAGACTATACGGAGGAGCAGGAGACGCAGCGGCTGGCCTTGCGCCAAACGATGATTGACGCGATCGCGCAAACGATGAATTTATACGGGGCGAACTATTCGTTCGGACAATTATATGGCATTATGTTTTTCGAGGATAAGCCGATGACGCTGGATGAGATGAAGGCGCATATGAATATGAGCAAAAGCAATATGAGCTACGCTGTGCGCTCGTTAATGTCGTCGCAAATGATTATGAAGCTGCCGGAGAAGCGGGAGCGGCAGGATCTGTATCAGGCGGAGACCGATTTTTTCAAAACGTTCCAAAACTTCTTTACCTCCAAGCTGCAGCATGAAGTTGATGTGATGACGGAAGCTGCCGAATCGACTATTCCGCTGCTCAGCGAGTTGATTCTGGACATGAAGACGAGCGAGGAGGAGCGCATGCGCTGCCTGGAGGATTTGCAGAAGCTGCGGCATGCTGTGCAATATTACGCTTGGCTCCAGCAATTCGTTGATCAGCTGAAGGCGGGAGCCTTTTTCGAAAAAAACACCTGAACATGCACTACATCGCAATGTTAGCGTAGACAGGCGCTGCCATCCAATGACGGCAACTCTCGTATCTGGCAATCAAAAAGCGGCCCCATGCAAATGCATGGGGCCGCTTTTATCGTATGGCAACGTTTCTACGGTACCTATATAATGATCCAGCAGAAGCTGCCGGTCACGCTTGTCCTACGAACTACAAACTACGAGCTGCTGCCAACCTCTTTCGCATCCTCGGAGCGTACCTCGTTTGCAAACGACTCGGCAGCCGATTCCTCTGCTTCCTCTGCCGAAATTTCCTTCTGAGGAGCCAGCACGGTCACCACGACCTGCTCGGGATCGGACTTCACTTCTACACCGCTTGGCACCCCGATATCGCTGACGAGCAAGTTGCTGCCCATTTCCAAATCCGCCACATTCAGCTCAATGGAATCCGGAATGCTGCCCGGCAAGCACTGCACCTCAAGCTCATGGAGCATCACCTGCAGAATGCCGCCTTCCTTCACCCCGTTCGCTTCACCCAGGAAGTCGATACGAACCTGCGTCTTCACTTCTTCATTCATGTTAATTTGATGAAAATCCACATGCAGCACTTGGCGCGATAACGGATCACGCTGTACATCCGTTATCATAACCGGCTGTTTGCCATGGGATGGAATATTCAGTTCCAGTACGGCCTTTGGATGCGAACGGAGCAAAGCCAGCAATTCTTTCTCTTCAAGCAAAACAGATGTAGTTTGGGACAGCTGTTTGCCATATACGACGGCAGGTACTTTGCCCTGCTGTCTCAGGGAGCGCAGCTCACCGTTTGTAAGAGCAGTTCTTGTTTCGGCAATCATCGAGTTAGACATCATGGAAACCTCCTAGAAAAGTGATATTCCATATAGCTTTACCCTAATGAGCCAAAAAATAAACAAACCTAAACGGCGCTGCCTTTTTTGGGGCCACTTTAGAGGCAGCATTCGTGTCGCAGTGATATACAATCAACGAACAGACTGCCACCCCTGCTTCCCATGAAAATCAGCCCTTCTTGCTTTGTTCCTTCTTCGCTTTCGCACGGGAACGAATCTTCTCGGCGTAGCCGTCCTTATTCTCTTGACGCGCACGCCCAATTGCCAAATCGCCTGCTGGCACATCCTTTGTAATCGTGGAGCCTGCAACGACATAAGCGCCGTCGCCAACCTTTACAGGAGCAATCAAATTGACGTTGCTGCCAACGAACGCACCATCGCCGATTTCCGTCAGCGACTTATTGAAGCCGTCGTAATTGACCGTAATCGCACCGCAGCCGATATTCACGTCTTTACCGACTACTGCATCGCCTACATAGCTCAAATGCGACACCTTGCTGCCGTCGCCAAGCGTAGCATTTTTCAGCTCGACAAAATCGCCGATTTTGCAGTCTTCGCCCAGCTTGGAGCCGGGACGCAAATTCGCGTATGGTCCAACCGCGCTTTTATGGCCGATCTCGGATTCCGCGACAACTGAATATTTTACGCTGACGCCGTCTCCGATGACCGAATCTTGAATTTCTGCATTTGGCCCAATGATGCAATCCTCACCAATGACCGTGGAGCCGCGCAGCACTGTGCCTGGATAAATCACGGTGTCGGCACCGATTTGCACATCTGCTTCTATATAAGTCGATGCTGTATCAATAATCGTAACGCCTTCAATTAAATGCTTGCGGTTTATGCGCGCACGCATCAAGCCTTCCGCCTCGGCAAGCGCCACGCGGTCATTAATGCCGATCGCTTCCGCCGTATCTTCTGTGCAATAGCCTTGAACGGACTCGCCCGCCTGACGGAAAATGCCAATGACATCGGTCAAATAAAATTCGCCCTGCGCATTATTGCTTGTTACCTTGGCAAGCGCCTTGAACAGCTTGCGGTTATCGAACACATACGTACCCGTATTGATTTCCTTCGTCGCTGCTTCCTCTGGCGTGCAGTCCTTCTGCTCGACGATTCTCTCTACCTCGCCGCTCTCGCCGCGAATAATCCGGCCGTAGCCTGTCGGATCAGCGAAAGAAGCCGTCAGCACCGTTGCTGCCGCTCCGCTCGACTGCTGCAAAGCCAGCATCGCCTGAATCGTCTCTGCACGTACAAGCGGCGTATCTCCGCAAATCACGATCGTTTTGCCGTCTTCCGCACCAATCAGCGCTTCGGCTTGGCGTACCGCATGGCCCGTACCGAGCTGCTGCTCCTGGAGCACATATTCCGCCTGCTCGCCCAAATAAGCTTTAACTGTCTCCGCGCCATGGCCGACGATTACAACCGTCCGCTCGCTAGCCGCCTGTTTCACCGTGTCCAGCACATGGCCTACCATAGGCTTGCCACATACGTGGTGGAGCACTTTATATCGTTTGGATTTCATCCGCTTGCCTTGACCTGCTGCAAGCACAATCGCCATTACTTTCAATTGCTATTCCTCCCAAGTTAAAAGTCTAGTGAGCACAAGCGTCTTCTCAAGGTGAAACGGCTGTCGCCGTCCTTTGGTGGCGCAGCGTGTTTCAGTCCGAGAAATATAAGCCCATTTATAAGTCTAAACCTTATAAAATCTTATATTTTACATGAAAACCGCTTTTCTCTACTAAGCTCTGAATCTTTGTTGTCCTATTATTTTATACGGTCTGCCGCATCCATCTATCTACAAGAATATATCCCATCTTGGGCAAAAAGAAAAGGGAGCCCCCTTGGCCCCCTTCTCCCCTCATGCAACTGATACTCTTTGCCCTCTAACGAAGCTGCTATTAAGCACCCTCTTCAATGGCCACTTCTTCTTCTGTTGCAGCGCGCTCGTACTCAGCGAGTACGGCAGCTTGAATTTTCTCCCGAGTGGTCGAAGAAATCGGATGAGCGATATCTCGGAATTCTCCATCGGGGGTACGCTTGCTCGGCATTGCAACAAACATTCCATTGTTCCCGTCGATTACACGGATATCGTGAACGACGAATTCGTTGTCAATCGTGATGGAAGCAATAGCCTTCATGCGACCTTCCGAATTGACACGGCGGAGTCTTACATCAGTAATTTGCACTTGTGTTCACCACCTTTGCCTATCTGGGACTTGGTGTAATATTCCACATTTTTGTGCCAATTCCTTCTCCTATTTTGGAAAAAACATGCATATTTTTAAAAAAATTTTCTATTTGAATTTTATCTGACGCTATTCGACAGGAATCGCTGCAATCAATTCAATTTCGACAAGCACATCCTTCGGAAGCCTTGCCACCTCTACTGCCGAACGTGCTGGTTTGTGGTCGCCAAAGTAAGAAGCATACACTTCATTCATCGCCACGAATTGGTTCATGTCCTTCATAAATACGGTTGCCTTCACTACATTTTGCAGTGTTGCTCCCGCTTCGGCAAGCACAGCTTCCAGGTTGCGAAATACTTGGTGCGCCTGCACCGTAATATCGCCCGTCACAAGCTCGCCAGCTGCATTAAGTGGAATTTGTCCCGATGTAAAAAGAAGTCCTCCAAGCTGAATCGCTTGCGAATAAGGTCCGATAGCAGCAGGCGCCTTATCCGTTGCAATAACCTTCGGTTCTAAATGCTGTGACATCATTTAACCCAACCCTTCTTTTAGTTATAATCGTTATTCTGTGCGAAAATAATTGCCTGGAATGACCGTCGTCTGCTTGGTCTTCAAATCTACGGCCGTTAGCTTGGCTAACGACACATAATCTTCAAGCAGTCGTTCTTCCAGTTCCACCTCGCCCGATTCTACAAAGACGCCAACGCCAGCAACAGTCGCTTTGAATTCAAAGAGCAGGTCCATCATCCCTTGAATGGTGCCGCCTGCTTTCATGAAGTCATCAATAATAAGCACGCGTGACTGCTCCTTAAGTGCGCGCCTAGCAAGCGACATCGTTTGAATGCGTTTATTCGAGCCAGAGACGTAATTGATGCTAACTGCAGAGCCTTCTGTCACCTTATTGTCACGGCGTACGATAACGACCGGCAAATTCAGGCAAGCAGCCGTTGCATAAGCAAGCGGAATGCCCTTCGTCTCTACCGTCATAATGACATCAATCTTCCTCGCGGCAAAAGCGGTCGCAAACATGCGGCCGATATCGGCCAGCAGCTCAGGCTGGCCGAGCATATCCGTCATATACAAATAACCGCCAGGGAGCACCCGTTCAGGCTGCTCCAGCTGACGGCAAATATTATTCATAATGTCGAGCGCATCCGAGGCATGCATCTTCGGTGCGAACTTTACGCCGCCTGCGGCGCCCGCAAGGGTGTTCAGCTCGCCAATGCCCTCTTCCTCAAATACTTCTTTAATGATCGCCAGATCCTCGCTAATCGATGATTTGGCTGACTGATAGCGGTCCGCAAAAGCTGTTAGCGAGATTAACGTATGTGGGCGACTTAGCAGGTATTGCGTCATCTCTACCAGTCTTGCGCTGCGTTTTAACTTTTTCAAGGAATTCTCCCCCTGCTAAAATCCGAATATTATAATGTTAATATAACATTTTTATACGGATTTAATCAAGGAAAACGTCACTTTTATGTTAGCATTCTTACCACGTAAACTTCCTTGCAAAAGCCGCGCAGCCCATTATAAATGCGCGGAAGCTTGCCTTCTTTCGAAACTAGCCCAAATACCGTCGGCCCACTGCCTGACATTAGCACGCCATCAGCTCCCAGACGAATCATGCTCTCCTTGAGCTGACGCACCTCCGGGTACAGATCCAGCGTTACCGATTCCAGCACATTGCCAAGTCCCCCGCACACATCGGCGAAGGAGCCGCGCTGAATAGCTGACACCATGTCAGCAGCAGATGGATGCTGGTCAATGCCCGCTACCCGAAACTTGCCGTACACATCTGCGGTGGAAACATTGATTGGCGGCTTCGCAAGGACGACCCAGCATTGCGGCGGACTTTCGATCGGCTCCAGACGCTCGCCGCGCCCGGTAGCGATGGCAGTCCCGCCCGTTACGCAGAACGGGACATCGGAGCCCAGCTCCGCTCCAAGCGTGCACAGCTCCTCCTCAGGAATGTTCAGCTGCCACAGCCTGTTCAGTCCTCTAAGGGCCGCTGCCGCGTCGCTGCTGCCGCCGGCAAGGCCGGCGGCAACCGGAATCTTTTTGTCCAAATGAATATATACACCTTTGCGCACATCATAGCGGTCTTTAATAAGCCGCGCAGCCTGAAATGCCAGGTTTTTCTCATCTAAAGGTATGTAGCCGGCCTGGCTCGATATAATAATCGTATCGCGCGGTAGCTCCTGCATTTCGAGGCGGTCTGCAAGGTCTACCATCGTCATGATCATCTCGACCTCGTGGAAGCCGTCCTCACGCTTGCGAAGCACATCGAGCAATAAATTGATTTTAGCCGGAGCTTTTTCATAAATTTTCATCCTAAGCTCTCCCGTTCCTATCATTAACTTATCCAATATTATAGCAAACGGGCAGAAGAAAAGCTAAGAGTCCTGCCGCTTATGTAATGAGCGGCGACTCTTAGCCGATTATTGCCGTTGTTGCCTTGCATCCCAGGTACCCAGTTAAGGCCGATTGACTCCATTCGCTGCGGCTTGCTCCGCCATCTGGATCGCCCGCTTGACCATGTTGCCAGCGTCTTTGGCGCGAATGCCGCCCCAGCCTTCTTTTTGCACCGTATCATAAAAACCTAGATCCTTCGCCAGCTCATACTTCAACTGCTCGGACATTATACTGCGTCTTCTGCGGCTCATGCGTGAGGTCCTCCCTTGCTGCTGAATTGGTTATGCCCCCTTAGTATGCGACAACCCAGCGACCCTATACGCTTGAAGCTCAAACGACTGCTTCCAGCCTGAAAATGAAAAAAAACGCGAAGAACAGTCGTCTCCGCGTTTAATATAGCCTGTCGGCATCTATACATCTGATGTTATGTCTGGGTAATTCGGATTTGACCTTCATCATTGCATACGGTCACTTCCACCGACTCCGTCAGTATATCCGCATAACTGTAGGAAACACGCTTGAATGACTGCGATTCCTGATCCAGTTTAACAATGAAAACAGAAGGGTAGGTTTCTTCCAACACACCGGTGCGCTCAACGGTCTTACGACGACCGCCATTTGCTCGCAGACGAATCTTGGAGCCCACATGAGCTTCCAAATTGCGTTTTATATCCAGTAGGGCATTTTTTGCCATTGTCCACTACCACCTCTTTCCTTGTCCATTATAACAAAATGGAGAGGGGTTGTCAAACAAAGCAAAATATTATATCAGTCAACTTATTTAATTGTCAACGGTGTTTTCATCCATTTTTATCATTCCATGAATAATTTATCGAAAAATTATAAAATCAATGCAGCCGAGAACTGTTGCGAGTCTCAACTGCACTCGGCCGTTTGTTAGGAAATGCTTTGCAAAGATGACTCGGCTGCCGTAATTTTAGGTTTAGGCAAACCAATGCGGTACCTTCCCAGCGTCTCAATGCCGCCTACGCCATCAATGCCGCTAATGGTACCATGAATGACATCTGCCAGATTAATGGTATCGCGTATGGACGTATAGCTTGCTTTAATCGCAATGTATACCGGGTCTAACGCGTGAATTAAAATTCTCCCGGGCGAGCTTGCGAAATTCGAACCGGCTTGCAGCAGCGCCTCAAAATGCGACTGGCACGCTCCGGCAATGACGACCAGGCCGTCGCGGCTCTTCTCATACTCCCGTGCCACACCGACCGCGTTAACGAAGCTTTGCGAGTTTTTATAGCTGCTCAGGCTGAACAGATCTGCTTCCAGCCGTGTTTTCAGCACACCATCATGACCAGTAATGACTACAATGTCCGGCTTCACTTGAGGCAGCAGCCGGTAAAGCAAATCAGCCATCTGTGATTCATGCGCATGTACGCCATGCGCCGGTACGTTCATCGTCTGGTACAGCTGCATGCTTTTACGCAAATAATTGCCGTCACCGTCCAAATGCAGCACTTTGCCGGGCACCTCGAAGAAAGGCTGGCTTTGTGGCATCGCATGCCGAATATCCGCCTTAACCTGAACGGCCATTTGCTCATGCTGCTGACGTATGCGGCTGAGCGAATCGTTTACCTTCACTCGAACCAACTGCGTAGCTTTTTCTTTCTTCGGATCGCGAACAACCGATAAATCAGGAATCGGTGCATCCGCAAGCAATCGGTAATCCGTGCCTTTCAACAGGGCATGATGCGTTCGAACAGCTTCTACGCGGAATAGCACGTCACCGCCATACGATTTGCGGACGACCAGCTCCCCTTGCTCCATAGGTAAATCACCTCTTCGTCTATCCTATGGGCATAAGGCGCGTAATGTGCGGAAAAATCAAATGGGCGCCCCGAGGCAAATGCCCGGCGGCGCCCATCCTTATTTAGCCTCTCCAGCCCACTTCCAGAAATGCGCGGCTGATCTTGGCGAATTCCTCCAGCGACAGCGTTTCACCCCGACGTGCAGGATCGATCTCCAGCCCTTGCAGCAGCGTTGTCAGTGCCTCCCGCTGTTCTTTGCCCACAAGCGCCGTCAAATTGTTGTAGAGCGTCTTGCGGCGCTGTGCGAAGCTGGCCTGCACGACGCGGAAGAAATGCGCCTCATCGGGCACATCAACAGCCGGCTTGTCCCGCAGCGCAAGCTTAATAACCGCCGAGTCTACGTTCGGCTGTGGAATGAACACCGTATGCGGAACGGTGCAGACGAGCTTGGGCTCGCAATAATATTGCACGGCCACGCTCAAGCTGCCGTATTCCTTGCCACCCGGCTTCGCTGCCATCCGCTGCGCGACTTCCTTCTGGATCATGACGACGATATTTTCCAGCGGCAGGCGCTCCTCCAGCAGCTTCATCAAAATTGGGGTCGTTACATAATAAGGCAGGTTCGCCACGACGCTAACGCCCGTTACGCCGCTGAAACGCTCTTCGAACAGCTGCTTCAGGTCAAGCTTGAGCACATCACCGTGCACGATGCCCACATTGCCCTCGCCTTCAAAAATATCATGCAAAATCGGAATGAGCCGATTGTCGATTTCAACAGCGGTTACCGTTCCCGCAACTGCTGCAAGGCGCTGCGTCAACGCCCCGATACCAGGGCCGATCTCAAGCGCCCCTTTCGTCTCGTCAAGCCCAGCTGCACTGACAATATTGTTTAAAATATTTTGGTCAATGAGAAAGTTTTGTCCCAAGCTCTTCTTAAAGGAGAACCCGTACTTCGCAATAATTTCCTTCGTCCGTTTAGGCGTGGCCACCTCTGCGGTCTTAACCGCGCTTTTATTCAAGCTTTGTTGCTCCGTCATACGCCCTCGTCACCCCTGTTCCTGTTGTTCCATGGCTTGCAGCGCCTTCTCGAACTCCTCGCGCGTAATGCAGAAGCTCGTACAGCGCTTGTAGAACTGCTTCCCGTTTGCGTAGCCGATGCCCAGCAGCTTGCCCATAATCAGCCGCCGCTTCGCCGCCTCCTCATGCACGATTAAGCCAGCCGCCATCAAATCGTCCCATGTAATGGCCCCGACGCTTTCAGCCGTTTCTGTACGCAGCTCCGATAGCGCCTGCCTGATTGCGTCAGGAGCTGCATTCTCAATGCCGATATCCCCTTTATAGGAGGCCAGCTCCTGCGGTAAAAAAGCATGCTTGCAGCCCGGCACACGCTGAGCGACGATTTTGCGAATACGCTCTCCTGCATGGTCCGGATCTGTGAATATAATAACGCCACGGCGCTCCTGTGCCAGCGCAATGCGCCGCAGCACATCCTCGCCAATGGCCGACCCATTCGTCTCAATCGTATCGGCTTCAACGGCCCGCTTAATCGCTACCGTATCCTCTTTGCCTTCTACTACAATCATTTCCTTAATCACATCGAACAATCCTTTCACAAAGGCAAACTTATCTTCGCTATTCGTTCAAAAAAATGGGCGATTGCTGCAACAACAACCCGCTCATTCGCGTCTGTTTTATTATACCCCCAATTGGCCATTCAAGCGAATCTGACGCAAACAAAAAGAAGAGGCAAGGCCTCTTCCGCATCCTGTCATATTTAGCTTATGATTGCGATAAACTAGAGCACAATCCATAAAGAACTGATACTAATTAGCTAAGCGATGGCTTATTAGGACCAATCACATAAACGGTAAATCCTTTTTTCTTACCGAATTGATTAGCTTGCTTTTCACTGTCAAAATACACATCGATCTTATTGCCCTTGATCGCACTTCCGGTATCTTCAGCACGGCGGAAACCAATGCCCTCGATGTACACCCACCAACCGAGTGGAATGACATCCGGGTCAACGGCAATTGTCCGTCCTTCCGATACTTTAGCGCCAGAGGCCGTAATTCCGTAGTCGGGGTGGCCTTCACTCTTGCCCGTGGAAGCTACGCCAGCTGAGTAAGCCGTCAATGTGACGTTGCTGAGCACTTTTTTGGACTTGAGCGTTGTGCCGTCTACCGTTACATTGTTGCTGGTTGTCGCTGTCGACAGCACAGTAACCTTAGGCTCCGGCTTTTTCGTACCGACTGCAACGACCTGATTAACCGCAGTCGATTCGACTACCTTGTCTACCACTTTCTTGGAGACAAGTACGCCATCTTCAAACTGCTTCTCAATTTTGATCGTTACGACGCCTTCTTTACCAGTCTGCACAACCTTCTCCTTGCCTACTTCCAGGTTCGGATCTTCCTTCTTCACAATGGTGAACGGTGTTGTGCTGGACGACTTGCCTAGCTTCGTGTCGACGCGAATGACCGTTACTGTCATATCAGCGCTGACTCCCGAACCAAGCGAAGGTAATACTTTATCATCATCTTCAACAGGAATATTTAATTTCTTTATCGCTGCCTGCACGGTTTTCTCTGTCGTGTACACCGTTGATGTTTTGCCATCAGCTTTTACAAGTAGCGGTACCGCATGCTTAATTTCAAAGCGGTCCCCATCCTTTACTGCCGTATTCAGAGGTACAGATACCTCGTCATGCGGGCCAATTGTAATAGCTTGTTCATCCAGTAGGCGTTGCAGGACCCATTGTTTCGTTGAAACAACGGTTTCTTGTCCATTCACTACTACGGATACGCTTTTGTCAGCCGATCCGTACAACAACACCAAAAACATGAAAGTCATAGCGATTGAGATCGTAGTGCTTAAAAGAATCAAACGCAAGTTTTCACGCTTCCATCGCAATGCGAAAGACATGCTGGATGATCGTTTCCCATGGGTCTCACTAGCTTGAATACTGCCCACTTCATCGGTCCTCCTTCATAGCCCCGCCGTCGAATTACGCATGATACCATTGACGCGACTATAGTATATTGGCGTGCTTCTAGCACGCTCCAGTATTTTCCCTCTACAACCTCCTAGATTTACCCTATGACGACGATTTACCCAATATTCAAAAATAAAAAGAAAGCCCGTCGACAGAGGATCTGTATCGTGGCTTCCCGGGAACGTCGAATAGACTATTCAGGAATGGTGGATGCACGAGGTTGATCACTCTCTATAAACGCTTACGAGGTTAGCTGTCGGGTTCGGGCAAGAGAGCTGCCCTATCGTCGGAAGAATGCTCATGGCAATCCCCGCCAAATTCACCCCTAGAAGAAATTCAATGCGCGTGCAATGTGATCCGCAAATTCCTCACAGCATCGTGCCTGGTTCCCCCGCTCTCCAAAGTTCGAAGATTAAGCGTAAACTGGAAATCCAATACAAAATTTTAAAGCTCTGAAATGAATCATACCTTCATCGGAGCCTAATTGTAAAGATCAGATAAAAACCGATTTAAGCGAAATTTTAGGATATTTACGGAAAAGAGAGTCTATTTCAGCATGAAAAATTAGTTTTATCGCTGGAAAGGTCACTTATTCTCGCTTTTATAGCCGTTTTTACACAATTCCGAAACATTTTTTACCGTTTTCGGTCGTTAAATTGGCGATTTCGGCCACCGATTTTCCTAATATTTCTGCTGCCGCTTCCGCAACGAGCGACACGTAAGACGTCTCATTTCGTTTCCCCCGGAATGGGTGAGGGGTCAAATATGGGGCATCCGTTTCGATCAAAATTCGGTCACTTGGAACCATCGCAAGCACCTCTTTTGGCACCCTTGCATTTTTGAATGTAAGCGGTCCCCCGAACGAAATATAGAAGTTCATATCGAGGCATTTTTGAGCCGTTTCTGGGCTGCCGGAAAAACAATGCATAATGCCTCCTACTTCAGAAGCATTTTCCTCCTTCAGCAGCTTCACAATATCCTCATGGGCGTCACGATTATGGATAATAATTGGTTTTTTAAGCTTTTTGGCCAGCCGAATTTGCTCTCGAAATACGCGGTGCTGCACGTCTTTAGGCGACGTATCCCAGTGGTAATCCAGTCCGATTTCGCCGATGGCTACCACTTTAGGGTTAGTGCAAAGATCCTCAATCCAGTTAAGATCCTCCGGCAGCATATCGATGCTGTCAACTGGGTGCCAGCCAACCGCTGCATATATAAAATCATATTTCTCTGCCAATGCAAGCGTTGTTGGAATCGTTTCCCGATTGAAACCAATATTAACCATTAAATCCACCCCTGCTGCACGCGCTCTTTCGATAACGGCTTCGCGGTCTTCGTCAAAATGCGGGGAGTCCAAATGCGTGTGTGTGTCGAATAAAGAAATCATAGCTCAGCAAACTCCTTCTATATTATAGTTTAAGGTGAAACGGTCGAAAGCGTCCTTTGGCGGCTCGGCGCGTTTCAGTCCGAGAAATATAGAGAAAGTATGGCAAAATCATATACTTTCCTATATTTTAAATAACTTTCGTACTTTATCGCTTAATTGATCAGCAGAAGCGCGCAGCTTCTCTTCCGGATAATACAAATGGGACTGGCCCTGATGAAGTCCGGTGATGGAACGAATGATGTCGGATTTCGTGGAAATTTCACTGACAGCCTCATAGCCGTCCATTAACAAAATCGGCGTCTTTTCTTCTTTTCCGCCTTTTTTCGTATCAGGCTGATATACATCATACGGTTGATCAAATGGAAAATCAATTTCCATATGGTAGTCCGGATTCAATCCGATCGCTGCAAATTGTTGTCTTACTTCATTAAAGAGGCTAATATCCGGTTTATCCAGCATGATGTATTTATAGAGGCGACGCGTCAGAAAACGATCACATAGTTCCGCCAGCAGCTCATCGCCCTCGTCGCCCCATTCTGTAAAGGCCGTCTGCAAATAAGCCTCATCCAGCTTCAAATAATCTTTAACAGCAATTGTCCCGTCAAGCAGCCGTTTCAGCGGTTCTGGCATCCAGCAAAAAACATAGCCACCCTCATAAAGCTCCTTCGCTCTGCGAAATATTTGTCTAAGGATGATTTCCGAGCTTCTCGTCACCGGATGAAAATAAATTTGCCAATACATTTGATAGCGGGACATCAAATAATGCTCTACGGCGTGCATGCCACTTTCTTTAACAACGATCTTTCCATCTATAGGACGGAGCACGCGCAAAATACGCTCCAGGTCAAAGTTGCCATAATTGACGCCGGTAAAATAAGCATCCCTCAATAAATAGTCCATTCGATCCGCATCAAGCTGACTGGAAATCAACCCGCTGACAATTGGATTCGGATATGTCTTATTAATAACAGCAGTGACATGTTCAGGAAAGTCGTCTGCTACATTTCGTAGTATACGATTGACCTCGGTGTCCTCAAGTAAAATATTGCAGGTCCACTGCTCGTGATGCGTATCGAATACTTGCTCCAGCGAATGGGAAAATGGCCCATGACCAACGTCATGCAGCAGTGCAGCGCAAAGCGCCAATAGCCGCTCCTCCTGCGGCCAACCGGGAAAACCATTGCGCTCGAATTGGGAAATAATCTTTCTAGTGATTTCATACACGCCAAGGGAATGGGAGAATCGGCTATGCTCAGCGCCATGAAAAGTGAGATAAGAGGTTCCGAGCTGCCGTATACGCCGTAATCTTTGAAACTCCTTCGTATTGATTAAATCCCATATCGTCTGATCCTGGACATAAATATACTTATGAACGGGGTCCTTAAAAACTTTCTCTTCCGATAGCTGTCGGTTCATTCAACAAATCAACTCCTTTTGTTCTCTGGTTCGACATAAAAAAGTAAAAAATATGTCGAAGAATGTCGCAAAACAGTTTCCAAAATGTCGAAGCTGTTGTATTCTATAGTAAGAGTAATATGACCTTACTATATAGTCAAACTCCCTTAGTAGCTGCAATTTTCTTCAATAATTTCAGTTGACTATTATGGGAAACGTTGGTATTATAGTAGACATAAAAAGAGAAACTATGTCGAAAAGTGACGAATACACTTTTTGATGAGAGGGGAAACAAATTATTATGATGAAGTCCACAGGTATTGTCCGTAAGGTTGATGAATTAGGTCGCGTTGTTATTCCTATCGAGCTTCGCCGTACGCTTGGTATCGGAGAGAAAGATGCTCTAGAGATTTATGTAGACGGCGAGCGCATTATGTTGAAGAAATACGAGCCAGCTTGTATCTTCTGTGGTAACGCTGAGAACGTATCTTACTTCAAAGGAAAAATTGTTTGTCACATTTGCCTATCAGAAATGCCTTCACCTGTGACAAAATAAAAAAAATAGGTTATAATAACCTTATTCAACTAGTTAATTCTAACCTTTTAATACTCCTTATTGCCTTCCTGCGCTAGAACCCGGCCAGGAAGGTCTTTTTTTCTCTATTTTTTTGTTTTTCTAGCGGTTTACTTCATTATAAACATCACGTTTTGACAGACCACGATCTGTTGCTGCCTTTTTAATCGCATCCTTACGTCCAAGCTCTGCTTCGTAATGCTGTACATGCTCTTCCATGGACAGCTCCACCCACCAAGCGGCAGCAAGCTCCCCCGTATTCTCATCTGAGATACTTCCTTCTATTATAAGGCAGTACTCTCCCAAAGGCGGATGCTCCTCAATCCAAGCGATACATTCCGTTACCGTCCCACGCGCCATTTCTTCAAAACGTTTCGTAAGTTCCCGTACCATCGCAATGCGGCGATCTCCCAGATGCTCCAGTATGGCCTCCAGCGTCTTCCGCAGGCGATGCGGCGACTCATACAGCATCAATGTGCCTTCTTGTGCATGAAGCTGAAGCAGCCATTTCGCAAGCGACTTTTTCTCTCGCGGCGGAAATCCAGCGAACATAAAACGCTCCGTTGGCAAGCCGGATACAATTAAAGCAGACAATGCGGCATTTGCACCAGGAATCGGAACGACAAAAATGCCCTGCTCTACCGCCTCGGCAACTAAATCTGCACCGGGATCGGAGACAGCAGGCAGCCCCGCGTCGCTTACAAGGGCAATTGATTGGCCCTCTTGCAGCAATCGAATAAGCTCACTGCCACTCGCTTGCTTATTATGTTCGTGATAGCTGACAAGCCGTGTCGCAATTTCAAAATGGGAAAGAAGCTTACGTGTCTGTCTCGTATCCTCCGCAGCAATGAGATCAACTTCTTTCAACGTACGTATTGCGCGAAAGGTCATATCCTCCAGATTGCCAATCGGTGTTCCGACTAAATATAACGTACCGGCACCATTTTGCTGCGGCCCGCTAAAGCTTTTTTGCACAAACATTGTTGATCCCTCCTTCTAGCATACCACTAGGCTAAGTATCATATACCATAATAGGCGGCAGCAGCCTAAGTTCCGGTCTGCCATCGCGCATAGCCTCAATCAGCACCATATTCGCTTCACCATTTTTATTCGGATGAATGAACTGCACCCGCTTCGGCTCCAGCTTATACTTGCACATCGTCTCAATTATTTCTACAAAGCGTGATGGACGGTGCACCATAGCGACTTTCCCCGCTGGACGCACCAGCCTTGAACAAGCCTCGACAATATCCTGCAAGGTGCCATGTACCTCGTGCCTGGCAATCGCATAATGCTCATTTTCATTAGAGTCGCCCGCTTCAGCCGACATATAAGGCGGGTTGACCGTTACCGCATCATAAGTTCCATAAATCGCTTTATTCGCTGCAAAATTTCGCAAATCCGCTTCCACAATGTTAATTTGCTGCTCCAGCCCATTCAGCTTGACGCTTCGCTTTGCCATATCCGCAAGTCTAGGCTGGATTTCCACCGCATCAATGTGCGCTTTCGTCCGTCCAGTCAATAGCAGCGGAATTACACCATTCCCTGTACAAAGGTCAATGACCTTCCCTTTTTTCGGAATGCTTGCGAAGTTGGAAAGAAGCACTGCATCCGTCGAAAAGCTGAACACTTCCCTGCTCTGGATAATTCGCAGTCCGGTATCCATCATTAAATCGTCCAAACGTTCATTGGTTTCCAGCTTGATTTGATCCTCCACGACTTTCCCACTGCTCCCTTGACATAAAGATACCGTCCTCTTAGCAAGGACGGCATAGTGTTGACCGATTGCATTATTTATTTAAGAAGGATAAGCAGAAGAGACAATCTCCTTCTGTCCGCAAATGCCCATAATAGACATTGCAAATATGGAAGCCTTCATGGTAAAGCCTGGCCAAATTATCATGCCCTTCTCCTACTGAATATGCAGCTGCATCTTCCGCGGAAGTGAACAGATCGGCTGTTTCTGTCTGCTGCTCTACCTTTGCGCTTGTCCCCATCGTCTTGCCCGCATTTGATTTTGCCGCCCCTGCTGTCTTAACTGGCAAAGGCTCCTCCACTTGTGGCGGAACCGTTTCCCGCTTCAAAATTTTGCGCAGCTGATGGTTTTCCATGCTTAACCGCTTATTCTCTTCAAGCAGTTCCTTCACTCGCAGCTTCAGATCCCCAACTTGACGATGAAACTCGCCCATTTGGCTATCAAGCTGATCCATTTGAACAAAAATCTCTTTTTTCTCCAAGTTCCCACCCCAGAGCTTCAAGCATCGTCTTGCACCTTAGCTGTAAGCATTGCGCTTGGTCGTTTGGACATGCTATGAATTGTTCTTAATGCTGTCATTTCAAAATGACATCGTCTAACGGAAGTTCCTTCGGTTTCCCCGAAACTTCAAACAAGTGTACATACACAGTTTTGGAACCAACATTGATTCCCGTTACCTTGCCTTCACCAAGCGAAGTGATAACGATTTTGCCGATGGCTGGAAGCTCTTCTCTCGAGCTTTCATAGTTGTCATGCTCGTATTTCAAGCAGCACATCAAGCGGCCGCATAAACCAGAAATCTTTGTCGGATTAAGCGACAAATTCTGATCCTTCGCCATCTTGATTGATACTGGCTCAAAATCGCCCAGCCATGAAGAGCAGCATAATATCCGCCCACATGGTCCGATACCGCCAAGCATCTTCGCCTCGTCACGCACCCCGATTTGCCGCAGCTCGATCCGGGTACGAAACACGCTTGCCAAGTCTTTCACAAGCTCGCGAAAATCTACTCTGCCCTCAGCTGTAAAATAAAAAATGATCTTGTTGCGATCGAACGTGAATTCGACGTCAACCAGCTTCATCTTCAGCTGATGGTCTTTAATTTTGTCTGAACAGGTTGAGAATGCAGCTTGAGCAGCAGAACGATTCTCTTCTACAACCTTCGCATCCACGTCGCTGGCAATTCGTATAACGCGCTTTAACGGAAGGACAACATCCGATTCACCGACTTGCTTTTGTCCAACCACTACTTTGCCATACTCGATCCCCCTGGCTGTCTCAACAATGACATGCTGGTCCTTGTCAACGGGATGCAGGGCTGGATCAAAGTAATAAATCTTACCCGCCTTCTTAAAGCGGACACCCACGACATTATACAAGGATTTAGCCCTCCTGTAAGTTTACCATTAATTGCTCTAAAGCGAGTTGAGCAGATACATTCGACCGAATACGCTTGCTCGCTTCGAGTGTATGCTCCATGCAAGTGACCCAACCTTCAACTGGTCGGCTGAATGCATGCTTGCTAATCCATTCCAACTGATCTATATATACAATATCTTCTTGCCTTCCGGCCTGAAATTTTATCATGTCCTTAAACCATAATACAAAAAGAGATAACAGCAGCTGCGGATCTTCACCAATATCCTTCTTAATGAACTGCTGCTGGACGGTAATCATTGCCGCGGTGAATCGGGTCAGACTGTCCTTCCCTAATTGTATCACTACGTTTCGGATTTCTGCAAACTGATTCTGCTGGATGATTTCCCTAGCACCGTCCAATCCCGAGCTCAGCTGTACGGCTGCGCGGGCAAGAATGGAGGGTAGGCCCTCATTCGTTAACGTTTGAAGCATCTCGGCGGAAGACATGGGGAGGAACGGCACCCACTGTGTGCGTGAGCGAATGGTCGGCAGTACAGCTTGTCCATTATCAGTTATTAATATCGCTACAACAGGGGATAGCGGCTCCTCCAAAAATTTCAGTAGGCTGTTCGCCGCTTGAAGCGTCATCGTCTCTACTCGCTCAATCATGTATACTTTGCGTTGCGCCCCGCTGCCCCGCAACCCAAGCTCCCGCTGCAGCTCGCGAATTTGATCAATCTTGATCGACTGTCCTTCCGGAGCGATCCGAATCATATCCTGCTGATTGTTATTATCGAACTTGCGGCATTCCAGGCAGTGCCCGCAGGCATCATCTCCACCGCTGGTACAGAATAATGCTTTGGCGAAAGCTTCCGCCATCGCCATTCTGCCACTGCCCTTCGGTCCATAAAATAAATAAGCATGCGATACTTTACCGCTTTGCAGCGCATGCTGTAAAATACGCTTCGCTTTCCATTGACCGGTTAGCTGCTCCATGCTCATAAGCTCAAAAATTCCTTCCTCAATCGTAACCTTTCCAACCTAAAACAATAAATTAATCAGCATGCCACGCACTTCACCGATTCGGGCTAACAATTCAATACGCCCTTCTTCGGTTTCCAGCAGCTCTTCCGCCATGTTAACGAGCTCTGCATCAATCTCGTCAAGCAGCTTATAGCGCTTCGTACGGCCTCTGCGGTCAAAGCCCCTAAGCTCTTTAAGCCCGATGCCGCGCCTAACGGTATCCTCCAGAAACTTCTTGACCATCTGGCGGTAAAGCTTTAATTCCCGCACCGTCATCACTCTGGATAAGTGGTCACCCTGCCTATGAATGTCCTGCAGCTTCTGCTGAAGCTGCTCTTGTGTCCGCTGCGCTTCCTGCTGAACCATAACATCGCCGAAGCTTTTCATCTGCGGCTGCTTGGAAGCTAGGTCGTTACTGGCGCGATTCGCCCCAAGCGGACGAAAGCCTGGATCAATTTTCATCCGTTATCACGTCCAATCAGAAATGTTCAAAGCGTTCTACCGGAACGACGAATACAGCAGCGCCACCAACTTGTACTTCTACCGGGAAAGGAATATAAGAATCCGTTGAGCCGCCGATTGGCGATACAGGCGTAACTAGTTGATCTCGCACTTTGCAGTTGGTTTTAATCACTTGAAGCACTTCATGTACACGCTCGTCTTCAATGCCGATCATAAACGTTGTATTGCCAGCGCGCAGGAAGCCGCCCGTACTTGCCAGCTTCGTTGCCCGAAATCCTTCTGTCACAAGCGCATTTGACAAGCGGTTGCTATCCTTATCCTGAATAATCGCAATGACTAATTTCATCCTGATTCCTCCCATTATTCATTATTGTTTAAACGCAAACTTCAACCGTGTTTTATTTCCAATTAACGCTAGATCCGGCTTTCTATTGCGGCCAAAACATCTTTCAGCACAATATCCAGCTCCTGATTCGCATCGACACGGACCAATCGTTCAGGAAATTTCTCCAGCAATATAAAATAACCTTCCCTTACTCGCTCGTGAAAAGCGATCTCCTCCAAATCAAGCCGATTAATCTCACGATCATCCGATTGTCCGATACGGGCAAGACCTACCTCCGGCGTCACATCCATGTAGATAGTGAGCTGCGGCATCGCATCTTCAATCGCAAACTGATTAATCGACCATACCTCTTCCATGCCAAGTCCACGCGCATGTCCTTGATAAGCTAGGCTGCTATCCACGAAACGGTCGCAAATGACAAGCTGACCTGCTTCCAATGCCGGCATGACCTTCTCTACAAGATGCTGTCGTCTTGAAGCCGCATACAAGAGTGCTTCTGTCCTAGCATCCATTGCAGTATGGTTCCGATCCAATATAACCGACCTGATTTTCTCCGCAATAGGGATGCCTCCCGGCTCCCGAGTGGTCAACACCGCTTTGCCCTGCTGCTGCATCTTATGCGCAAGCTGTTCAATCAGTGTAGTTTTCCCCGCTCCTTCGCCGCCTTCTATTGTAATAAAAATACCCTTATTCAACGGTTTGTAACTCCTAATCTATGAAACTGAATTTTTCAGCGAAATGCTTACTTCCATTTTAACAAAGCGACTTTCCCTTGTATACGAGCTTTTGCCGCTTACTCATATTTATTCCACTATCGCAATGGATTGCATAGCTGGATCTTCCGCACCTTGGAACTTCGCTCCACTGCTTGCAAGCTCCTTTATATAGTCCAGCATTTCCATAGTCAGCAGCTCTCCCGGATATACAATTGGTATGCCTGGTGGATAAGGAACGACCATCTCTCCCGCTTTACGATTCACTGCGTCTGCCAGATTTACCCTAATAACGGTCCCTTTACTCACTCGCGAAAATGTAATAGGCTCTACCGATTCTGGCAAGAACATAGAATAACCAGCACTTGCAAGCGGTTGTTCAGCTATTACCCGTCCCATAGATGCGATAATCACCTCCACCGCCTGACAAGCTTGAATGAGACGATCTACATCTACAAGCTGAATGCCTATTCCAAACAAAAGCACGACATGGCGCATATCCGCCATCTCTGCCCAGCAGCCCTGTTGTTCCAGCAGCTTCAATATTTCAAAACCGCTTAATGCCCCCGTTCGATCCCATAATACAATTCGCAACGGATCTAATTGATTGTAAGCAGGCAATACGGGTAGCCTATCATCGTTCGGCTTCAATATCTCGATTGCCGAACAACATTCTTCTATCTCCTTACGCAAATATGCCGTAGCAGCTAGAGCATCTTCAAACCATTCAACTCCTGCTGCCTCTATCATTGCACGGGAAATATCGAGCGAGGCCATAATTGGAAAGGATGGGCTTGAGCTTTGGATCGTCGCTAAAGCTTCCCTTAATGCGGATCGGTTAAGAAGCTCCCCCTGTACGTGAAGCATCGCTCCCATCGTCAGTGCAGTGAGCGTTTTATGGGTAGACTGCACTACGGCATCTGCTCCTGCTGCTATCGCTGAGCCTGGCAGCTCGGGATGCAAGCCATAATGAGCGCCATGCGCCTCATCGACAAGCAGCAGCATACCGCTCTGATGAATCGCTTCAGCATACTGTCGTAGGTTAACGCTCATCCCATAGTAATTCGGATTATTGAGAAATACAGCTTTCGCCTGCGGATATAAATACATCGTCATCTGCACCTGCGCAAGGGAAGGCTGCGTCGCGATTCCGGTATGTTCATCTATTTGCGGCATTATAAATACCGCCCTGGCACCCGCCAGCTTCAAACCATTAATGACCGACTTATGGACGTTGCGTTGTACGAGAATGTAATCACCAGGCTCACAGACAGCCAGCAGCATAGCTAAATTGCCAGAAGTGCTTCCTCCCACGAGAAAAAAGCTCTCCTCCGCGCCAAAGCAGCGAGCTGCTAAGCCCTGCGCTTCGGCAATTGCACCCTCCGGATGATGCAAATCATCCGTAGCGGACAGTTCCGTCACATCCAGCTTCATAATCGCTGCAAAAGCCTCTTTCATTTCTTTTATAAAATCGGACTCCAGTCCTTCACCTTCCCGCTCAGCCTTATCCACTCCAAACGCCTGACCGTAACGATGACCAGGTACGTGGAAACTCACAGGCTTCGAATCTGCATGTTTAAGCAGCATTTCATATAGTGGAGCATGTACATGTTGCATCAAAGAGAGCCGTTCCTTTCGCTATAAACTTAAATCTATTTTAAAGAATTTGAACAAGCGTAAACGGCTATCGCCGTCCTCTGGCGGCAAAGCTTCCGTTTCGAGGGTGAAATATAAGCCGATTATAAGGGTGAAACTTATAAATGCTTATATTTTAAGAAAAAGAGCGAATTCTATAGTTAGAGTTCGCTCAAGCGTTTTTTTCAACGAAGATTTGCTTCATCTGATGGATAAAGAACGGATATTTAGCATCTTTAACGTCGGTTTGTACCATTTCTATTTCGCATGATTGGCATATAAATTCAGTAACGATGCGAATTCCTTCACCTTCGGCTTTATGCTCACCGCATATAATACAATGAAGCTGATGATTTTCAAGCATTCGATTCCCGCCTTTCATTCCAACTCTATAGCTATTATTATGGCATATATTCTAGCTTTTTAAACTTGTTTCATAGCCCATTTCAAATATTTATATATCGTATGCCGCCTGAGCCCAGATGGTGAATACAAAAATAACCGTGTGCTATCGCGGGAAAGCTCTAATTAACCGATATATATAGGATAGGCTTGAACGTTATGGAAGGGATGTTAGAAAGATGCGTCAATCACTATCTGAGCAGCAAGCTGCAACGATTTATCAATACCAGCTCGTCAAACGCAAAGTCATTAGGCCCGAACTTGTCCAAAGCCATATCATTATTGCAGTTATTTTCGTGGCTTTTCAACTTCTTATGTATGGAAGGGATGGACTTTTCAGCTGGTTGTTCGGCTTTGCTGTCATTCAAGTCATTCACCTGATTATATTGCTGCTAACCTTTATTCGAGTAGAGGAGGCAGCTGATCGCCGCTGGGTATGGGGCATTACACCACCTTGGTTCGGCTTTAAGCCTGCAAATGATATTAAGCTCCAGCTTTTCCGCCGCGTACACCGCCAGTTGTTCTGGATTGGCCTTTGCGGAACAGGCATCTTGTATCCTTGGATTTCGGAATCGCTTATGATCAGCATCATCTGTTGGCATCTGTGGCTAATCGTTCCGCGCCTCCTTTTATCCGTTACCTTCCGCAAACAAAAAAAAGAAGGCATTCTCCGTCTAGGAAAATACGAAGCCTCGTACTACCATCGTTGACTTGCTATTCCATAGGGAAATTAAATCTATTATCATGCAAAAGAAGGTGTTCCTCCATTGATGGCCGAGGAACACCTTTACTTATTATGATTTAAAAACAAAACAAAAAACCTGCCGCAAACTGCGGCAGGCTTCTCGTGCTTGGCGACGTCCTACTCTCCCAGGACCCTGCG
>NZ_LAQO01000052.1 GCF_000971975.1 Paenibacillus algorifonticola
TTATCTCGAAAAATTATTTTCAGAATATTCACTTTTAATGTTTGCTAAAGGTTTATGCAACGCTAGTGAGTTGCACTAAATTATTGTTGTCTTTTAACTTTATTGAACGAACTATTGAAAAAGAGCCTCTATAATATCTTCTACCTCTTTGTTAAGCGATTAAAATTTCTGTAGTAACAAAACCATTGTAATTATTCTAGAAAGTCTAAAACGCGCTTTAAATTTTCATCTTGTACAACTCAGTTAATGACCACGATAATATTTGATCAATGGAGGATTTTCAGGATCATCGGGGGTCATATGAAATACCTTAAGCTTATCATTATTTAGGAAATAGCCTTCATATGGCGTTCCATCAGGACTATAGAATTCCTTATCAACCATAATTAATTGTTTTTCCTTAAGTTCACTTGTAAAAAGCATATAAATTAAATTATAAAAACCTTCAAAGATATCTTTATTTTCCCTCTCACTAATGTTCTTCATAGGAGTATCTATCATCAAAAATGAAGGTAGATTAATATTTTTTCTAGCAGCTAAACGATGAATAGCAAGAATATAACAGCTCTTAAAAATCGTCTTTTTTCCGCCGCTACCTAAATTAGCGAATTCAGTTGTAAATATTTCATCTTCACCAAAACGTGTTATTCTAGGAATAAAATCAGTTGTATTTATTTCCAAATAGTCATTTAAATCAATTCCTGGAAATCCAACTAAAGTTAAATTATCTAGGAATAAAGATTTCAGTTCATCCAAATTACTTGCATCTAGCTCAGCATTACGTCTTGCTATTTCTAGCTCATTCTTTAACCTTTGTTCATCTGCTCCTAAGTTTTCAACTTCTTTATATAACTCAACAATTTTCATGGGTAAAGGCAATAAATTACTTAGTTCTAGTCTCCTTCCCTCAAGATTACCGATTTGTCTTTCAATATCTCTTGCAGCAGCTAAATATGCTGAATCATATTCTCTCTCCAAATCATTGATTCTCTGATCATTAAATATCTTCTCTTCTGAAATATATACTTTCTCTCGTTCAATCGCTTCTTTTTGCCTTTCAAGTTTATTAATAGATTCTTTAAGTTCAATTTGACGATTTCTTAAATCCAATTGAATGATTTCTACATCATTGTTATGAATATCATTGGGATGCTCTTGTAAACACAGCTTACAGATGCTTTCTTCAATAATTCTATCCTCAATCTCTTGACCACACTGAGGACAACTGTGGAAATCTATTCCCCTTAATAAGTTTTGCGCAATTGTCGACCTGCTTACCTTTAAAGATGCTAAATTATATTCGTTTTGCAATTTTACTCTTCTAGTGAGCTGATTAGTTATATCAAGATAAGCAGTAGATAATTGCTCTAAATCCTTCGATTGTTCTCTCGCTTTTTGTTTATATTGTTCTATAACATGTGAATTTTCTCTTACTAAACTATGCCTTAAATTATTCAGTTCTGATCTCCTATTTTCTATTTCCTGTCCTAAACTTTGAAGTTCAAACTCTATTTGTGGTGTATCTGCAATATTACTGTCTCTAAGAAAACTATCAATTCTTACTGCGGTTTCATACAGAGTAGACTTTTTGCGTCTAGTTTCAAACAAATCAGTTTCAAGCTGTGCAACATTCTCTTGGTGGAATCCTAGAATTAATCGCATAACATCACGGCTTTTTAACTTTTTAAAATCATGCTCATCTCTTCCAAGATTAAAAAACGAGCTATCAATTGCATCCTGATCTAAATAACAATACCACATCAGGTCTCTGAAGCTTAATCGAATCAAATCAGTGTCTTCTTTTATCTTACTTTTCCTTACTTTCGGTGGATTCATATCGGACAGATAGAATAATAAATCAGATAGCGTTTGAATTTCAGTATTTGGAATAATAGACCTTGAACCTAATGTTTTTTTTGCATTTATAGGAACAATTGCATTTAGTGATTCTTCCGTGTCAATAGGAACCCATGTTACATTAAGCTGATTCGAACCTTTATCACGTGATAAGAGTACATACTTCCCATTAATTATCAAATTCAAGTCGGCACCAATAAATTCCTGTTGAAGTGCAGGAGTTTCAACTAGCTCATTGCCTAAGCAATAATCTATCAACCTTAGTATGGTCGACTTCCCTGCACCCATTTTTCCATAAAAATATGTAATTGTCTCAGCAAAGTTAATGGTGAAATTTTCTTTTCGACATCTTATAGTTAAATTCGTTATAGTGATATTCATTTTTATTCCTCATCTCAATGTTAATTCTGTAAGAGCTGTCGACAGTAGACTATCTAGCTTTATTGTTGATAGTGCTAAAATATTAGTCTTTATCGCCTTACTTTGTATATGCATATTTTTAAATTCACCAAAGGACAAAATATCATTATAGAGCGATAGCCCTTTTGAAGTCTGATATATATCTAAAGATTTCTCTCGTAGTTTCCAATCAATCAAAGATTTCGCATTAAGAAGAACCATTAATTTTCTAAAGTTGGAACTCCATGGGCTAAATCTAAATGATAATATATTTGTCTCAATATTATTCATTTCGGCTTCTGTGATGTGTATATCCTTCTTCTTATTCAAATTAGTTAATACACTATCTAACGCAGACGGATATTTCAATAAAAAATCCATCTTAGCTAATTTTACTAATTCAATCGTTATCTTATCGTTCTTATTTCCGATAAGTGTATAAATTAAAAGCAAGGCTCGAATATTATCTAGTTCGTCTCGTTCATCAAGAATAATGATTTGCTCAATTAATGACATCGACATTGTTCAACCAACCTCCTGTTGGCTCTTTACTGAAAGCTACTTTACATTCGTTTGTAAGTACACCAACTAACCCTTTTAATATCTCATATGGGCACTCAAACACATCTTTGGTTCTATTTATAGCGACTTCCCTCAAACGATCCTCAACTGAATGAAGCATTTCAGCACCGTAAGGTGAATCTTCTTTTTTACATCTTGATTTTGCTTCAATGGATTGATTAAGGACAATTTTTTTAATTTGTTGAAATTCTCTTAAATACTCTTGTTGATTTTCAGCTTTAATGCTGTTAGTTAAAAAATAATCTTCTGCGTCAGTTCGTAAATCATCCATAATCTCGATTTCTTCAAAATCAATAAATCCTGAAGACATCTTACGTTTTAAAAGTTGATTAGATTTTGCTATCGTAATATCTGCTGCATCTGATCTAGAACTCAAAAAAAGATTCTTATTAAAGTTTTCTTGCACGATCCTATCAACAGCTAACTTAGTAATTCGTTTGGCATTTATTTCTTCCGCTACAGAGTTTATTCTTCCAGTTGCAAGTTCTGCATAATCATATATTCCATTTTCCAGAAATCTTGAAGAAGCAAAGTAAACTTTCTCGCATAATCTTCTATGAATAACTCTTAATTTTTCAATACTGGCTCCATTACATTGATGCACTTTCCCTAAATGATCATTAATAATTTTTGCATCGATATCATCTAACCCAGGACCTACCATTGTTTTTATCTTTTTGATTGTAGTTAGAACAGTCTCAATTGAGAGTTCTGATTCTTCTACAAGTTCATCTATATATTTCCGGAGGTCACGTGGCTTAATATCTGATAGTAGTGGCGTATTCGTTACTTGATTTACTAGATTAGTTAAGCTTTTTGCAGAGTCATCATCACGAAATGAACAATTTGAAATAATCGTAAAGTTGGAGAAGGAGTTCTCAAAATCAGCTTCTAATTTTATAAATCTCAGTAGGCTCTTTTTTATTGCAGGGTCCCTTAATTCAAATGGGCCATCTGAAACTTGTCTTGTTTTTACTTGTAATCCATCATAATTACCATCTTCCCTTACAGCTAAAATATCTTCATGATGTTCACAATATAGTTCTTTATATGGAATATTACCTGCGAACATTTCAATAGCGATCAATACAGTAAAAGTGTGTTGATATCTAAATCTTTTCTGAGTTTCATCCCCTGGATCATTAGATAAGGTCGTAAGTAGAGGGTCTTTTGCACTACTATCGTAATTTCTCTCGATCATTCACTTTCCTCCTGCGTTTAAAATAACCAGTAGCAACTCTTCAACTTCAGTATAACAGACCTATTTTGTCGAATGTTGGAGTATTATGTCATAACAATATTTGTTTTCCGTTTTTTCAAACCTAAAATAACCGAAAGAAAATCATGGGGTTTTATGGTTATTACAGAAGAATCCATTATCAATGAATTTAGCGGTGATACTGTGCTGAAACCAGTTTTTAATTGACGATTTGTAGTATGAAGTGCGACACCTAAAAATGACCCATGACCAATTCGTAAGTAGTATGAAGTTACCACACTCCACCTAAACGGAGAATCAGCCATGAGCTACCAACATCTAACCACAAGAGAGAAATCAGCTAGAAGTACTCTTTCAATTGGGATGGTCCGCTAGAGCCATTGCACGTATGCTCGGGCGTATCACTCCAGCCTATCCCGCGAGCTCAAACGTCAAGAAACAGAAGCGTTTTACTGTGCAAATAGAGCCCAGACATCGTATATAACTCAACGAGCCCGTTGTAAACCTTCGGGTAAATGGGATGGCTCAATGATTACACATTCAAGACGCGAGCGGAGACCAAAAAGGCTGTATTTGAGTACATCGAACTCTTTTACAACCGTCGGAGAACGCATTCCTCCAACGGTTATGTCCCGCCGTTTCTAGTCGGAGACATGAGGTAAGTATTAGACTAATTGGTGTCACCGAGGCTTTCTGCGTGTCTACTTTTTCAGAGCAAGGTCAATTTCTGGGTTTTATGATTTGGGTACAACCGATGAGAAGAACACTACCACCGGACATTATAAAGTCAATTTAACAGGCCAAAGTCATGAGAAATTGACACCATAAATCAAGCGATAAACTATCGACGGTAATAGCTCAATAAAAAATATAAAAAACAATCAGCGTTGCCATTAATCCGGCAACGCTGATTGTTTCATGTTGGATTTTAGATAATTTTAGTTGAATGTTTCCTGCTAATCATTCACTAATCCTGTCCATAATGGGCAATCAGCTCTTTACTTGCACCATTTCTTACACAGGACAAGTAGGCACATTCTCCGTTACATTATTGCAATGGCCGGGGCGCGTCACTCAGCGCGTAGTGCATGTTCGAGTGTGGCGTAAAAGTCTCGCGCGAGGGCGGTGAGTTCCGGTCCGGCCTCATCAGGCGTCCCAGATCCGAGCGGTGGTTGCGGCGCATACTCCGCTCCGAGTTCGAGGAACCGGGCGTACTCGTCGCCGCGGAGCCGTGCCACCAGCCGAAGGGCGAGGTCCATGCCCGCTGTGACTCCGGCGGCCGTCAAGAGGTTCCCGTCGATGACGACACGCTCATCCACGGCCTCGGCTCCATACCCTGCCAGCAGATGGTGCATCGACCAGTGAGTGGTCGCGCGCCGCCCGTCGAGCAGTCCGGCCGCCCCGAGGGCGATGGCGCCGGTGCACACGCTCGTGACGATGTCAGCCCCGGCAGCGATGCGGCGGATCGCTACCATGGCGGCCTCATCGGCGAGGAGGACGGGTGTGTCCCCGCCTGGCACGAGCAGCACGGTCGGGGATGCCGGGGCGTCCTCCAGCGTGGTCGTCGGGATCAGCGGCAGCCCTCCAGCGCTGGTCACCGGCTCGCCCGGGGCTCCGGTCGTCGCCAGGTGCACCTTCGCCCCCAGCATGGAGGCGAGGAAGTAGTGCGGGCCGATCACGTCGAGAGTGTCGAAACCCGGGTGCAGGACGATGACGACATCCTCGTCCGCGGTGAACGTCACCCCCGGCAGTGCCGCAAGCGCATCATGCGCCGCGATGGAGCGGTCCCACGCCGCTCGCGCCGCCGGATCGTCGGGACGCCCCGCCAGATGATCGTGGGTCGCGGCATGCTGAGCAGGTTCGGTATTCTCTGTTGCGGTAATGGTCTCTCCGTTTCGTGGGCGTAGGCGATCTGTAGGTTTAATAATTAGCTTTTTATTCAAAAAAATTCATCTCCGTTTCGTGGGCGTAGGCGAGCTGCATGCGCCCGGTGAGTGGATTGGTGATGCCCTGAGCGCGGATCCCGAAGACCTCACGTAGCAGCTCAGGGGTCAGGGTGTCGCCGGGCGTTCCCGAGGCGACCACCTCACCTGCTGAAAGGACGACGAGGCGGTCGCAGTACGCCGCGGCCAGATTAAGGTCGTGGAGAGTCACAAGGGTCGTAACCCCCAGCGCGTGGACGAGCGCCATCAGCTCAAGCTGGTGGCGGATGTCCAGATGGTTCGTCGGTTCGTCGAGCACGAGGATTCGCGGCTCCTGCGCGAGGGCGCGCGCCAGTTGGACCCGCTGCCGCTCTCCGCCCGACAGCGTACTCATGTCACGATCGGCGAAATCGCTGACGCCGGCCCGCTTCATCGCTCGTTCGATCGCGAGGACGTCCTCCGGTCTGTCTGACCCGAAGAGGCGGCCGTGTGCGATCCGCCCCGTGGCGACGCACTCCGCCACGGTTAGCTCGAGATCGCTCGGTCCGTCCTGGACGACGGCCGCCGTCACACGGGCCGCCTCCCGCGGACGGGACTCCCAAACGTCGCGATCTGCCGCCGTCACGCGCCCGGAGGTGGGGCGAAGCATCCGGTAGACGGCGCGCAGCACGGTCGATTTTCCGCTGCCGTTGGGGCCGATGAGTCCAACGACGTCTCCGTCAGCGGACAGCGAGATTCCCTCGACGATCGTGCGTCCGGCGATCTCGACAGTGACGTCATCGACGTGGAGAGCTGCGGCATCCTTACCGCCCAGGATACTCATGCCTCTCCTTTACTGGATTGCCTTAGCATCCAGAGGAAGAACGGTGCACCAATGGCGGCGGTGAGCAGCCCCACCGGCAGTTCGGACGGGGCTATGATCAGACGCGCGGCGATGTCGACCACGACGAGCAGCAGCCCACCGGCTAGAGCCGATGTGGGCAAGACCCACTTGTGATCTGAGCCGACGAACATCCGGACGGCGTGCGGAACCACGAGCCCGACGAAACCGATCGCGCCGCTCACTGCGACGACGACTCCGACGAGGAGCGACGTGATCACGAACATCACCAGACGGAAACGCCCGACATCTACGCCGAGACTCGCAGCGGTTTCATCGCCGATGAGGAGCGCGTTGAGGATCCGGGCCAACAGGATGAGTACCACAGTAGCGACAACAAGGACGACAGCAGGTATGCCCAGGTCGACCCATTCCGCGGCGGCGAGGCTGCCGGAGAGCCAGGAGAGTACCTGGCTCACGCCTTGGCCAGGCGCGCTCGCACGCAAGACGAGATAACTGGTGACGGAGCTGAGCAGGTATGACATCGCCACGCCTGCGAGAATCAACCGTCCCGGCGTGACGCGGCCTCGCCGTTGCGCGAGCCCGAACACGATCAGTGTCGTTGCGAGAGCGCCACCGAAGGCCGCTACCGGGACGGAGACGGCGGTCAGGACGCCCAGGCCCAGCGTGAGAGTCGCGACAGCCGCGACGGACGCGCCGGAGGAGATTCCGAACACGAAAGGATCGGCGAGCGGATTGCGCACCACCGCCTGGAGCACCGCGCCGGCGACGCCGAGGGAGGACCCGACGATAAGCCCGAGCAGAGCACGCGGCAACCGGAACTCCCAGGTGATGCGCGCCTCCACATCTGTCGCCGCGATGGAGACACTCCAAGGGAGGATGTGGTCGGCGATCACATCCAGGACCTGGCCCGGAGCGATCGGGACCGATCCGACGGATACGGAGAGTACCACGGCGGCGACGCACGCGATCATCAGGACGACGATAATGGTCCGCCGGTGACCGGTGCGACTCGTAGGCGGCACCACGATCGACACGGAGGTCACGACGCAGGTACCGCGAGATCCAGGTCAGGATGGATGCCGTTCGCGATCTCCGTCAGGCCTCTCATCACGGAGATGGACGCGTCGGTGTCGGCGACGGGAATCTCGACGAGCCTGCCGTCCTTCACGGCAGGCAGGTCGGGGAAGTTCGTCGTGATGTAGTCGCTAAGGTTAGCGAAGTCCTGACCCTCGAAGGTGCCGACGAGGATCACGTCGGCATCGGATGCCGCGAAGTCCTCTTTGCTCACGTAGACCGAGTCCGCCGGGAACACGTTCTTTCCGCCGGCCGTTGCGATTGCGTCATCGTAGATGCCGCCAGCGAGCACGATCAGCGGTCCATCGCCCCCGTTGTAGAACGCGACCCGTTGCGTGGGCAGACCCTTCACGGCGTCGACGACCGTCTGCTTCTTCGCAGCCATTTGGGCGATGAACTCCTCCGCCCGGTCCGAGACACCGAAGATCGTTCCGAAGTCCCGCAAGGTGCGGTACGGCGTCTCGAGTGTCATATTGAGAGCATCCGCCGAGCTACACAGGTTCGACCCGTAGACCTGAGCGCCACCCTCTTCGATCTGCTCCACCGAGGCGTAGCCCTGCGAGGTATCGAAGGCGAAGCCCTCCAGAGACTGGCCGACCACGAGGTCCGGGGCTTCGCTCAACAGAACTTCCTTCGATGGCCAGCTCATCGAGGTGCCGATCACGGGGAGTGCCTCGGCAGCTTCGGCGATGCTGTCGGGGAAAGCGGCGTAGTTACCCGCGACGGCGGTGATTCGATCATCGAGTCCGAGGGCGAGCATCATCTCGGTCGGCGCCTGCCATAGGCTCACCACACCCTCCGGTGCCGAATCGAACGTCAGCGTGCGTCCACAGTTCTCAACCGACACCGGATACGCAGCCCCCGCCGACGTAGGGGATGCGATTGAACTGGGGGAGCTGGCGCTATTTGAAGCGCTGTTTGCAGGAACGCTTGTCTCCGGAGCGGAGCCACCGGACGAGCCGCATCCGGATAAAGCGATGACGGCGATGAAAGCTAGTAGCAGATTGGACTTGGTTTTGATCATGAAAGGAAACCTCCAATATTCTGTTTGTATCGAAAAATAGCAAGTTATTTGACGTTGGAACGAATCGTTTTTCCTACAAAGGATAGTACGGCGATCTTCGAAATTTGCCGTCCGCAAACGAATACGATATCTGCCTGTCATCTGGCGCAGCTCTCAGCAAATGCCGCTCTACGATCGCAACCGCGTTCTGTGGCGTGACGTTTCGTTACCAAAAGCTATCCGGATACACGATGATAGGAGAGCTGTCCTATTATCTCCCGACGCATTCCGCCGATGAATTGACGCGAACGCGATTGTCCCTGGCTCCGCGATCTTTTTCACCCTTCAACGCTCCGCAGACTGCCTGAGAACCGCGTTTGGCGCAGCAGCGTCCCTGGCAGACGAGCACATGATGTTCCAATTCCGTCATCCGCTCATGGGATTGCCGACGAATGAGAGCAAGCTCTTCTTCTGATCGCGCTTTTTTTGATCCAGTAGATTTGCATCCTGGTTTGGCATATTTGTCCACATCTCGCTTTCTCCATCATTTTTTTCTGCAAGTCCATTCTGTTCAATAATAAGAGATGAACAAGATAAATCCATGACCATTTGGAGTTATTAATGTGAAGGAATGGTGACATTTGCCTCCAACACAACGACGTCACAAAACGGTCAATTCGGGGTTCAGGGATAGCTCGAACACTGCGTTGGTTTTCAATCATGTAACGAAGAATATCTTATCCTCACAGAATTGATCGTACGCGTTATAATCCACATAGCCTCGATCGAAGACATACGTGATCCCTTTCTCATCCGCCAATTCTTCTAGCGGTATTCGGTATTTCACTTTAGCCGGTGTCATTTTCACTTTGTCCAGATAAACCTCTTTGTTATCCCAATAAGCAATGCGTGAATTTAACTTGGCTTAACGAGCTGGTTATACACCTGTTCGAACAGAGCTGGATCGACTTTATTATGTTTCCTGCACAATTGCGCTTACGAGATGGAAGAAAGCCCGAGCTCCTTTTGAAACGCCGGATCTAATGCGTTATTTGCTATGTCACGTAGCCCGTCGCGTTCTTGCAGTTCTGCATGAAGAAAAAGCTTTAAGAGCAAGCGAGTGTCGTCAATTTCTTTGCATGCTTATCTTGATTTCGTTCTTTTACGCCATCTATGAACGTTTTTGAACAAATTGGCGCTAGCCATTTACCAGATGAAGAAAATAGCGTATTCTTGTCCACGTGATGATCCTTTTTAGTGGATTATGGACAGGGCGACCTTCCATATCTATTTATATAGGATTTTTTTATGGCTACATTTGAGCCATAGAAAAAACTATGCCTTGGCATAGTCAGATTGTCGAGAAACCCTACGTCTTGTTCCAAGACGCTTGGGTTTCTCTTTGTTTTGGGGATCCAAACGAAGCTAAAGGAGATGAGCTAAATGCTGCCGTTGAAACGGATCGTCAAACCCAAGGAAAAAAGCACTAAAACCACGGGAGGAGGTGAACGAGGACAAGGAATTGAAGGTGAGCACAACGGATCCGGACAGCGGATATATGTTTCGGGAAGGCAAGCCAGAAGGCTTCTTTTATTTGGATCATCGCACCGTTGATGTGAAGTACAACCTCATTACCGATGTTTTCGTAACCGCAGGCAATGTCCATGATTCCGTCCCGTATCTCTCTCGATTAGACCGTCAGCGTAAACGTTTTGGTTTTGAGGTAGAAGCCGTTGCTTTAGATTCATGCTACATGACCACGCCCATTTGCAAAGGGCTGGAAGAACGCAAAATCTATGGTGTCATCGCGCATCGCAGATTTCATCCCACGCAAGGGTTGTACCCGAAGTGGAAATTCACGTATGAGGCCGGGCGAAACGTGTACCGCTGTCCCGAGCAGCAGGAACTGGTGTACCGCACGACGGATCGTCACGGGTACCGACATTATGCTTCGGATCCGAAGATGTGTGCCGCTTGTCCTGGCTAACACGACAATACGCCGTTATTACAGCCGCTTTAATTGTTGTTTGCTTGTGTCTAGGGAGCCTACATATGCTGTAGACCCCAGTTTTGCAATTGCAATAAAATCGGGGTGAGACTATTTCCTTTATCCGTTAGTGAGTATTCAACACGAGGTGGCATTTCAGCATAAGCAACTCGGTGCACTAGGCCACCTTCCTCAAGCTCACGCAATTGACGCGTCAGTGTACGGTGCGTCACGGTAGAGAGCAATTTTTGCAGTTCATTAAATCGTACGATATCTTTATTCAATAAATGGTACAAAATCAGAATTTTCCACTTCCCGCCGATCGCATTGACTGCAAATTCGACCGGACAAGGGCTACAATTTTCCAGTGGTTCTATCTCCAAAAGTATCACAGGAGATACCTGGTATCCCGAATGTGCGTACTTACATAAAGTTTGTAAGTTAGTTATTATAAGTATAACATTTAGTTCAATATTGAACTAATAAACTTAACTACGAGGGGTTGTTGTATATGGAAACAATATTAGTCTATGGAGCATCAGGGGTACAAGGTGGGGCAGTAGCAAGATTGTTAACTTCCAATGGGGTAACGGTTCGCACTATTACACGTAATGAGAAAAACGTGACAGCTTTGAAGGAACAAGGCATAGATGCATTTGTAGGCGATTTGTCTGTGTTAGAAACCCTGAAGGAAGTTAACAGAGGTGTTGATAAAGTCTTCTTGAATATGCCAATCGAGTATGACACAGCATTAATCAAGCAACACATTACTAATGCCGTTGAAGCCGCCCGACAAGCAGACGTAAAATTGATCGTTGTGAATTCGAATGGCTTTTTACCCGAACAGCCAACTGACACCAAAACATTGGATGTTAAACGCGAAATGATCGAGTACGTACAACAAAGCGGTATTCCAACCATTTTGGTAAAACCCACTCTATATATGGAGAACTTCTTGATTCCAGGTCTCATCAATAATGGGATGCTTTTCTACCCTGTGCCAGCAGATAAACCGATTCCATGGATCAATTCCGAAGACGCAGCGCAATATCATTATTATGCGCTAACCCATCCTGAGCTGGCAGGACAAATGCTGCTGGCTCCAGGGCCGGAAGCACTCACTGGTGCAGAACTGGGTGAGCGTTTTAAACAAGCATTGGGACAAAATGTAACCTTTCATTCCCTGAACTATGATGATTTTGAAGCAGCTCTCACACCAGTGATGGGGGCAAAGCAAGCAGCTGGTGTTGCGGGCTTCTATCGTTGGATCGGAGCCAATATCGATTCCTTGAACTATTATGACGTGAAAGATCGCGTAATTGTCCCTGATCTCCAACTGACCTCGCTGAAAGATTGGTTGCAACAACCGCATGTAATTACAATGTTTGGTTCTTAAGAATAGATCCAGTGTGGGTTCGAATAAAATAAAATCTAGCATCATCACTTTAGAATTCGTTGAAATAATGCCTTTTATCTCTCAGGGAATGTGCTATAGTACATTCCCTGTCATATTATCAGTCACCCTACTTTATGTTGTTTCGAATTGCTGACTAATCTGATTGTCTGTAACTTATCGTAACTCAAGGAGAATAGTCGTTTGCAAGTTTTTTATTGCTTGTTCAAAATAGCTTATACGAAAGTGTAGTTTCAGATTTGATCCCTCCCCCTGGCTCTCCTTCCACTTGTCGCTTCCTGCAACAAATTTAGCCCTAAGGACATATACAAAGTTCTAGTACTTAGACCACCAACTAATCGCTATTTGGATCATGCTCTTACCTCATAACACTTTTTTTTACTAATCTACCCCATTGGTTTAACGATAAATGGAGCAGATGCATTATGCCGTCTGCTCCATGCTGTTTCAACTAACGTTTCCACGTAAAGCTTGTACTAAGCCGGGGATTCCTGCGCTAGCTGAATTAGGTTTAGGTATAAATCTTAAAAACAGTCATTATAGGAGTGAGGCTTTGTTTGATTTTCCTTTCCATAATACTGTAAGTCCTAAACCAATTACCAGAACTATTCCTGCAAAAAGGTAAGGGTAATGAATATTAATATCAAACAGAATACCACCCAATGCTGGACCAAAAAAATTCCCTAAGCTAGTGTAAGTAGAGTTCATGCCTGCTACAAAACCTTGCTGTTTACCCGCAGTTTTAGATAAAAAGGTAGTTAGGGCAGGTCGTAACAAATCAAACGCTAAAAAAATAAAACAAGTTACAATTAAAACTGCCGTGAAGCTAGTTACAACCGTAGATATGAAAGCTAAAACCGAAGCGGTGATTAGGCAAAGCTGAATCACCATTTTTTCGCCTAATTTATTTACTAATTTCCCAAACAATAAAATTTGAATGATTACAGCTACAATTGAACTTATTGTGATAATGCTTGCGATATCCTTGGGAGTAAAGCCAAATTTCTCATTAGAAAACAAGCTGAATACCGTTTCGTAGGCAGATAATCCAAAAGCAAGGACAAAGACCATAATAAACGCTATTAAGTAGATTGGTTGAATTGATTTTTTGAAATCTTTAATGAAGCTAGATCCCTTTGTGTTTGATGATAGTTGTTCCATCTCTTCATGAGATAAAGGCTCTTTTAATATAAGTGAAGAGGAGATAGCGGCTAAGAGTGCCATAACAGCGGCGAAGAAAAACGGCATCCTAATTCCATAATCGGCAATAACCCCCCCAACACCTGGCCCAATAATAAATCCGGTGCTGATAGCAGCTGAGACGTATCCCATCGCCTTTGGCCTATCCTCTGTAGTAGTAATATCAGCCACGTATGCTGTTACAGCAGGCATAATAAAGGCAGCACTTATTCCGCCCAGTATCCTGGATAAATAAAGTATTGAAACATGTGTTCCTAGTCCAAAAATCAACTCTGATAAACTGAATACCAGTAAACCGATAACTATCATTCTTTTTCTTCCAAAACTATCAACCCATCTACCAGCAAAAGGCGAAATAACTAACTGGGATAAGGCATAAACTGCAACTAGATAGCCCATTGTACTTCCAGATAAATCTAACATATCTTTAAAAGAAGGCATAACTGGAACAATTAAACCAATCCCGAGAAAGGCTGTGAAAATATTGCTTAGTAAAATCACCATTACCATTTTTTGATCTTTTATTGGCTTTTTCATCTGAATACTCCTCTTACTACTAAAATTCATTTGTCGATCAAATTTCCTTCTTTTATACTAAAACCAGGGGAGATGGTTACTGTAAAGTCGAGGAGATTGATTGACGATTTAATAAAGTGACTCACAACTGTGAGCTAACTTCAAATGACTAGACAAACACTAGATATGAGAGTTACTAAATTAGAATGCAGTGGAATTATAAGGAACTTTTCAATCAAAATTTTAATTCCATCAAACGGATGTTGACTTCCTAACATGAGTTACTTTCACTTAGTTATTATTTTTATCATAAGATATAGTCTATAAGTTTTTAGTCCTTTTTTACATAGATTTAGTGAAGTGTTTCGGGCATTTTAATTGATTGATGAAAGTATATAATATCAACATCGTATTTCTTGAAAAACCATTAATAAGTACCGTAATCAGGATCAAGTTGGTTCTTTCTTCAACAAAAAAGTCGCATATTTAGCGACTTTAAATGGAGCTATGTTCTTGTTTCTCGACGGATGTGGCGCATAATGATTCTTTAAAAAGTCTTACATCTGCTACGATAACATGCTCTATTCACTAAAGCTGTTTTTACGTTCTGTCTCTTCCAGCCTTTGGAGCTACAAAACGGAATAAATAAGATTGTTCATACGCAAACTGCAGTTGATCTTCTACCTGGTTGTACCACTTCTTCCCATGCGACAAATCAACAAAACCTGTTGGTAGCATGCGACGAACACTCACCTGAAATCCCTCCTGTATGAAAGCTTGGGATATAGTATCCAGTGAATGAAAAATAAGGTCTGAAAGCCACTTTTCCATGAAGCCGATTGCCTCTTGACCGTTAGAAACGATACCGATGACGTTAAAATGATCGTCCATATCCAAAATTTCACGGATGGCTTCCCTTGCGTATGCGTGATCATCAACAACCAATACTCTTGTTGTGGTTAATGTCATGTTAAAGCCCCCTTGTGAATCTTAACGACCGTATCTCTATCCTCTCGATACATGTTCATGATCCATCCCATCTCATTGCAGAGTTCTTTCATAATGCGCAGACCGAATTTTCCTTTTTTAGCAAACGGATCGCCCTCGAATCCTTGTCCGTTATCCTTTACAGTAACCTTCCAGCTATGGCTCATTCCCATCGCCGTAATTGATCCTGCTGTGGCAGAAGCGTACTTATTCATGTTGATGAGCTCCTCTCGAATGCAGGCTAGCAGTTCAACCTCTTCCTTGTCATCCAACTGGTGGTCTTTTAATTCCCAGTGAACATTGATTCGCGCACGGACGTCCTTAAGTGGTGATGACATTGGCTCAGAGAATCGATTTACATCCCGATCGAGACGAAGATTTGTGCTCGCTTGCCTTACATAACGAATCACTTCATGAATCGTTTTGCGAATGGACAGAATGTTTTGTTCCTGCTGTTTCTCGTTGCTTCCCTTTTCGAGCTTTTCGGCCTTGACTGACAGTAGGAAAAGGGATTGAGCAATCCCGTCGTGAAGCTCACATGCTAGCTGTTCGCGTGCTTCAAGCGCAGCTTTTCCGGAGCGTTCAATTTCAAATTCTTTCTGTATTTTTTTTCAATATGCGAAATAATTGAGTTAACAATGTGATACCGACGACATACACTAGAACCGGCGTTAGCCAATTGCCTAAATCCATTGAGATGTAAGGCAAAAGGAATTGATGTCTGACATATTCCCATATGGCTGCAGTGAAAGTTGGAATGAAAAGAATCATCCATTTGATTTGTTTATAGTACATAGGTTACTCCTCACAATCTATAATCCAATTTAAGATAGTGGTCACTCGGGACTGCGGAACCTATAGCGGTACCCCCATAAAGTGTTTATTGCATATTAAAAATGCCGAAGATTGCAGCGTGAAAATGCTCAAGTAACGTGCAAAAAAAGGCACTTGCCAGCACCCCAATATTTCTCCTATCGTTAGGTTTGCGAGAACTCGACGAAGGAGACTGGAAGGATGCTGAAAATGCCCCAACAAGAGTATATCAAATTTTTACGTGAAGCAGAAGGCTACTCGGTAAATGAGATTGCAAGACAGGTGGGCGTCCATTGGCGAACGGCCAAACGCTATGCCGATCGGGACAATTGGAATGCCGAGTTGGGTAAACGGAAAAGCAGTAGCCCGGTGATGGGGCCGTTTATGGAGGTAGTCGACACCTGGCTAGAGGAAGACCAGTTGCTTCCCCGCAAGCAGCGACACACGGGCGTCCGAATCTTTCAGCGTCTGAAAGAGGAGTATGCGTTTCCTGGCGGACAACGCACCGTTCTGGCCTACGTCAAGAAGCGTAAGAGCGACATGCAACTGGAACGTGCCAAAACCTATGAACGGTTAGCGCATCCTCCCGGAGAAGCGCAGGTTGACTTCACCACGATTCAGGTCAGTCAAAACCAGCACCTGCTCACCTACAAGCTGCTGGTGGTTTCTTTTCCTTACAGCAATGCCGCTTTTGTCTATCCCACACCAGCAGAGAACCAGGAATGTTTTCTGGAAGGGATGAAGCAGTGCTTTGAGCAAATGGGCGGCGTACCTCGGCGGATCTGGTTCGACAATCTGTCGGCCGCAGTGGTTCACATCGAGAAGCACGGCGAGCGACAACTGACGGAAGGCTTCCAGCGCTTTTGTGCGCATTACCGCATGGAGGCGGTGTTTTGCAATCCCTATAGTGGCCATGAAAAAGGCCATGTCGAGAGCAAATGCGGCTATTCCAAGCGCAACTGGGCGGTGCCCCTTCCCGTTTATGAAAGCCACGAACAACTGGCCGACTCCTTGGCTGAGCAGGCGAGACAAGACCGGGATCGCCCTCATTATGCCAAAGGAGAGCAAATAAGCGACCTGTGGGAAGCGGACCGCCGCCACCTGCTCCAGTTGCCAGAAACCGGTTATGAGCCCTTCCGGCTCAGCGCGGCGGTGGTCAACAAATACGGAGAAATCCGGGTCGAGGGAACCGCGATTCCGCTGGTGGGACTGGTTTCTCCCGGAAGTGAGGTGCTCATCCAGACGTTCTGGGATCGGTTCGTGATTCGAACTCAGGAGCAACAACTCGTGCGGGAAGTGCCGCGTCCGTATACGGGAAGAACGGCTGAAATCCCTTGGACGCAGGTGTTCATGAATCTGCTGCGCAAGCCTCGCAGCGTCACTCATTCGCAGTTCATTCGCATGCTGCCCAAGGCGATTCGGGAGTACGTGGGCGTGGCCGATCTGACCATGCGCAAGGAGCGACTACAAGCGCTGGCCCACTGGTGCGGCGTGTACCAGATGGAACAGATCCAGCGCGTGCTTGAGGAGGCGGGCGGTGAAGCAACCGTCACTCAACTGACGGCGGCGCTGGGCTTAGAGCAAGCAAGCCGGGACATCCCGGCGACTTGGGTGGAGACGCTTTCTCCCCCCGGGACCCAAGGAACTGAAACGCTTCAGCGCTATGATCGTTTGATGGGGGTGATCTGAAATGGGAACCGATCTGACGGAATTGTGTCGACAGCTCAGACTGGCCCATGTGGTGGAATACGTCGCACAGCAGCAGGACGAACAGATGAACGAACTCGTAGAACGGTTGCTTGTGGCCGAGAAGGAAGGACGGCGCAGGGCCAAACTGGGAAGCTCGTGCAGCAGGCGGGGTTTCCTCACTTGAAGACATTCGATGGGTATGTGGATGACCATATTACGTTTCCTAGTGGGCATACGCTGGATGTGCTACGGGAGATGACTTGGCTGACGCGCAGGGAGAATTTGCTACTCATGGGTGCGGTGGGGACAGGCAAAACCCACATGGCTACAGCACTCGGAGTGGAAGCCTGCAGGCGAGGTCATGCCGTACAATTTTACCGTGCCTCGGATCTGGTGGCGGTCCTGCAAGAAAAATTCGCGGTTGGCACGCTCAGCCGCTTTCGAGAGAAGCTGAAGAAGGTAGATCTGCTCATTCTGGACGAGGTCGGTTATGTACCGTTTAGCCAGACGGGTTCGGAGCTGTTGTTTAACGTGATTGCCGATTGCTATGAACAGCAAAGCGTGATCGTAACCTCCAATCTGGAATTCGGCCAATGGACCTCGATTTTTGGGGACACCAAGCTTACGTCGGCCCTTGTCGATCGTCTGGTGCACCATGCCCATATTCTCTCCTTCACCGGTGAGAGCTTTCGTCTCAAGCAAGCGATGGAACGTATTCCGCAGTAAGGTTTTAGCTGGCAAGTGCACTTGGCACTTTTCGCAGCAAAACTCTGCATTTTTCACTTGCAAAAAACACCATAAAGTCTGAATGAACTCGTTTCCTTTTGAGTATTGGGCAAATAGCTTTTCGCGCAAACGTTTAATGTGAGTATCGACAGTACGTTGATCATAAATTTCCTTATGAGACGACTTCCATACTTCCATGAGCAATTCTTCTCGGGAAAACGCTTTTTCCTGGTGCGTGACGAGAAAAAAGAGTAAATCGTACACCTTCGGCGTCAGATGCACTTCGTTATGTTGAACCAGAATAGGCCGGGCGGATGGTTGGATCAGAATCTCGTCGATAAGGACCTCGTTGCTAGATGTGCTTTTAAAGTCATGCAAGCTGAATCCTTGTGTGCGAGCCACAATGCTTTGGATACGCAGCACAACTTCCCTAGGGCTGAACGGTTTGGAAACATAATCGTCGGCGCCTGCCTTGAAACCTTCGCTTCGATCTTTTTCTTCGGAATACTCAGACAAAATGATGCTCGGAATTTCATGATAGTTGTGCTTCATATATTTGCAGATCTCAATTCCACTCATATTGGGCAACGATAAATCAAGCAACATCAGGTCGTAGTTTCCATTGTTTAAATAACATTTCTGAATGGCTTGCCCTCCACTGAAGGCTTCGTCCACAATGAAACCCTCTTTCTCCAAATATCTTCTCATCAGCACTTGAATTCTAGTTTCGTGGTCTACCAGTAAAATTTTTTTTGTGAATATTGGTCACGTGCTTCCCCTCCATTGCATGAACAGCAGAACTTGATGTCACAGGTTTACAGAAAATCATAACTGCAGCTTCCCATTAACTAAATGGCTCTGTAGGGCTATCCGAAACATGTAATATCGTTCAAATGTAAACAAATCATGTACGTACCCTCATAACCGGTTTACAACAGTGCTAAATATCTAAATGAAAGAGTAATTTAGGATCTGGTACAAAACTGTACGCATCTATCAATGAGTACTTTCTATAGCCAAACTTGATTATTGTGTAAGGTAATCGTTTTTCAATTGTGATTCTTAAATTCTTGTTCATCTTCCAGTACGTATTGCCTATGACTTCCTTCATGAACCGCATATGGATAGTTGTTCTCGTGTATTGATTGTTTTTATTGATCAAAAAAAGGCCGAAAAGCGGCTTTCTGTGGATAACAGAAACCGTTTTTCGGCCTTTTTAAAGTAATACAGATAATACGATTGATTAGAGCATATCTTTACTCGTACCATCTAACTTTTCTAGTCAAGTGTCACTTGATTTTCTTTGTCTGTTAATAACGTTTTTAAAGTAGGAATTGACTTTAAATAAATAGGTTATGATTCGCTTGGGATGCTTGTCCAAGATAGTAACCGACACCACCAATTGTAACTTGGTCTATTAATTCTTCACGCTGAATGCCCATTAAATCCATGGACATTTGGCAGGCTACCAACTCAGCCCCTTGCGCAATGGCGGACTCTATCAATTCTTCCAAAGAAGGAACATTATTATTTTTCATCAGGCCACGAATAATCTTTGGACCAACACCAAGCATATTCATTTTGGACATGCCAAGCTTCTTGCTGCCACGCGGCAGCATCATATCAAACATCCGGCCGATCATTGTTTTGGATACAGGCTGTATCTGTTGCTTACGAATAACGTTCAATCCCCAAAATGTAAAAAACATGGTTACTTTGCGTCCGCTGGCAGCTGCTCCATTCGCAATGATAAGAGAGGCAATCGCTTTATCTAGATCGCCGCTGAAGACAACCATCGTGCTAGCGGGATCATGATTAGGTGAATCCAAAACGGTTTGTGCTGAATTCTTGGCTATCACAGCCTCAATAGTACCGCCTTTGGACCGTTCCAAGTGTAAGAGCCTGGAACCAGACATGGTTGCCCATGCTTTCACGTCTTCATAGAATCCCGGATCGGAAGCTTTTACCCTCAATGTCTCTCCGTTTGATAGTTGATCCATCTTTTGCTTAACTTGTATCAGTGGACCGGGACAACTTAAACCGGATAAGTTCAATTCATGATTGGTATGTCGTGGCTGTTCAGAAGTTGGATGGATCGGCTCCGTTTCCTGTACTTCAATCATTGGCTTGTTATTATTCTGACCGCCATGATTATCTTGATTTGCAGAAGAAAATGGGGCGGGCTTAAACTGGGCTTGACGGTATGTTTTGTAGCCTCCACTCAAGTTTTTCACGCTGAAGCCATGCTGACGCAAAATTTGTGAAGCAGTATATCCACGCAGACCAACTTGGCAGTATACCCAGATGTCTTTTGAGTTATCTAATTCATTTAACCGCTGACGAAGTTCATCCACTGAAATATTGATTGAACCCGGAATATTCCCATTGCGGTGCTCCAGCTCACTGCGTACATCCAACAGTATTGACTGCTCCGGCTGACGTTCGGACAACTGATTATAGGTGAACGTTTCAACACGACCGGTCATAATGTTCTCTGCTGCATAGCCAGCCATATTAACCGGATCTTTTGCAGAAGAATAAGGTGGTGCGTAACTCAGTTCAAGCTCCGTCAAATCTCGGATGTGACCTCCAAAATGAATGGCTACAGCAATATCATCAATCCGTTTATCCACTCCGTCATACCCGACTGCTTGTGCACCTAAAACTTTACCTTCCGGAGTAAACAGCAGTTTAAGAGTAATCGCGCTGGAACCCGGATAATACGATGCATGAGAGGCAGGATGTACGATTACAGTTCGATATTCCACGCCGAGACGCTTTAGTGTTTTCTCATTACTTCCTGTAGTAGCTCCTGTCATTCCAAATACTTTAATAATGGATGTCCCTTGTGTTCCTTTATAGGTGGAACTTAGTCCGGCAATTCGATCAGCAACAATTCTTCCTTGTTTATTGGCAGGTCCGGCAAGTGGAATAGCTGTCTTTGTACCATGAATGGTTTCAGTTACTTCGATGGCATCACCAACAGCATAGATATGTGGTACACTGCTTTCCAGAGCTTCATTAACAATGATATGTCCACGTGTGCCCAGGGAAACGCCGCTACTTTTCAGAAAAGATGTATCCGGGGTTACCCCTATCGCAAGAATAACCAGGTCTGCTGTCAGAACATGACCATCAGCAAGCTCTACTCCAATGCCCTGCTCAAGGGAATGAAATCCCTGAACACGCTGGGAGAACAGCAGGTTTACACCATTCTGCTCCATTTCCTGGGCCAATGCTGCTGCCAGTTCAGCATCAAACGGGGTAAGTAGCTGTCCATTTCCCTCAATTAACGTTACATTCAATCCGGCTTCCTTTAAATTCTCTGCCATTTCAACACCAATAAATCCACCGCCTATGACAATTGATGATTCATTGTTAGATGAACTTATTTGTTCTTTGATACGATCAATATCAGGAATGCTACGTACGGTGTAAATCAATGGATTGTCCTTACCAGGTAAATCGGGAACAATTGGTTTTGCACCTGGTGACAAAATTAACTCGTCATAGCTTTCTTCATATTGACCGCGCTCTTGGTTTTGAACCTGAACCGTACGCTTGTGCGGATCAATAGCAATGACCTCGCTTCTTGTACGCACATCAATACGAAAGCGATCTGCCATACCTTTAGGGGTTTGTACCAGCAGACGCTCTCGATCATCAATCGAACCACCAATATAATAAGGTAAGCCGCAATTGGCAAACGATATATAGGGTCCTTTCTCAAAGATAATAATTTCGGCATGTTCATCCAGACGGCGCAGACGTGCAGCCGCAGATGCACCCCCTGCTACACCGCCAACAATCAGTATTTTTTTACTCATGATTCACAGTCTTCCTTTCCAAACAAAGTAGTTATAATCTGTTCAACCCGTTGATCGGCAAGCACATAATTCACTTCAAGACCATTCCGCTCTGTAGCGACAATACCGGCACTGCGAAGCTTCTGCAAGTGCTGAGATACAGTTGATTGGGGTAGATCCAGACATTCCTGCATATATGAAACATTACATTTCTTTTTTTGCATCAGTCCACGCACAATGCATAAACGAATTGGGTGAGATAAAGCTTTCAGCAGATTAGCGGGTTCGTCGAACTGTTTTAGATTATTGGTATCAAAAGCGGGAGTGTTCAAAAGCATTCCTCCTAAATCATTATAACGCAATATTAAGATATAACGATTTATATGTCAATCTACTTTCTTATATTCAAACTCATCACGCAATTCTTCATTAAAATACACACCAAACCAATAATAGCGTAAACTGTCGTTCCTCTACCTAAAAGAATATAGTTCTATCTGAGAAAAAGGCATAAAACATATTTTACGAGGAATTATACCTTTTTAGTTGTTACTTATAGAAAATTAAACTCGTTTAGTCATGTAGCAGTTATAGAATTCTGGTTTTTTATTTCTTGTATAGATAGATGTAAAGTGTAATTCCCATACTCAAGAATTTTGTCCAGAAAAAGATTCAATTGCTCTTGAGAGTTAGCTTTAATTTTTAAATGGTAACAGCCTTCTCCCGATACTCGGTGAACCTCTAATACCTCTCTTCGGACATTCATTAATCTTATAAACGAATGATGGTTGGCAGTTTTCATATAGAAAATGACAAAGGCTGTAAAAGTAAGTCCTATTTTCATTTCATCAACTATTACAGAATAAGCTTTAATAACACCACTTTCCTCAAGTTTTTTTATACGATTTCCTACTGCTTGTCCAGTCATATGAATCTGTTTACCTAATTCTTTCCATTGAATACGTGCATTTTCAGATATTAACCGAAGGATCTGAAAATCAATATTATCAAGTTCCATAATGTATTCCTTTCACCACGAATTTTTTTGGGATAAAAGTGTTTCGTTAACTTATCGAATAAAATTACAATTCGATTTATAATCATAGTGTAACAAAATATTCTATACGAGGTGGAGAATAATGAGCACAGCTCTAATTATTGTAGATATTCAAAATGACTATTTCCCAAATGGGAAGATGGAGTTAAGCAATCCTGAAAAAGCAGCCTCTAATGCTGCAAAAGTGCTTGATTGGTTCAGACAAAACCACAAGGATAATATTTTCCATGTTCAGCATATCGCAAGTGACCCAGCGTTAGGTTTCTTTCTTCCAGATTCAGAAGGAGCAGAAATACATGAGGCTGTTCTACCATTAGAAAATGAAAGTATTATTAAAAAACATTTCCCTAACAGCTTTTTAAAGACCGAATTACAAAGCAAACTTAAAGAGAAAGAAATAACCAAAGTAGTGGTTGTAGGTATGATGACACATATGTGCATTGATGCAACAGTTAGAGCTGCAGTGGATCTCGGCTATGAAACAACACTTATTGAAGATGCATGTGCAACGAGAGAACTATCCTATCAAAATAAGGTCGTACCAGCTGAACAGGTCCATTATGCATTTGTCGGCGCACTTAATGGCATGTATCGCGCTGTAAAGTCAACTGAAGATTTCCTACAATAAGAAATTAACACGATTTGCAAAACACGAATAATTCAAATTAAAGTTGAAGGTGAAAAGCTTCGCAACCAGTTGTACTAATTCGTATTTATTGCAAAATAATATAAGTTGAAAACTTAAGGTCACTTTCCACTTTGTCAAGAAAAGTGGAAAGTGACCTTCTTCATTTCGGACCTTAACCGTTCAGCCGTTGTTTAAAGTCTCTAAACTAGTTCGTCAGGATAATAAAACGAAGCTGTCACGGGTACAACTGCCCCATGACTGCTGAAAATCAAAATTAATGAATTAGAAATCCAGATTCTGACCATTTGACTCAATAACCTTCTTGTACCATTCGAATGATTTTTTCTTGGAGCGTTTTAATGTTCCTTGACCATGGTCGTCCCGGTCAACATAAATGAAGCCATATCTTTTTTTCATTTCGCCCGTACTTGCGCTCACAATATCAATCGGTCCCCAGACAGTATACCCAAGCAATTCAACGCCATCGTAGTCTACAGCATCTCTCATCGCTTGAATATGCTCACTTAGATAAGCAATTCGATAGTCATCTTCAACATACCCTTTCTCATCCGCAATATCTGCAGCACCAAGACCATTTTCTACGATAAATAAAGGCTTTTGATATCGATCATAAATATTGTTCATCGTAATCCGCAACCCTAGTGGATCAATTTGCCAGCCCCAATCACTAGCTTTCAAGTAGGGGTTAGGCAAGCTTGGGAATAAATTGCCTCCAATCGTATCCGTTTGTGTAGGATCTGCGCTAACCACACTGGAAGAATAGTACGAGAATCCGATAAAATCAACGGTGTGTTGTTTTAGTAATTCCTGGTCCCCCTTTTCGAATGGGAGAACTACATTTTTGCGCTCAAGATCTTTGAGTGTATACGCAGGATACTCACCTCTCACCTGGACGTCAATGAAGAAGTAGCTTTGGTTTTCAACCTGCTTCGCTTTCCATATATCCTGAGGGTGGCATGTTCTAGGATACGGAGCATTGGCAGCAAGCATACAACCCACCATATTTTCCGGATCAACTTCATGGGCAATTTTGGTAGCCAACGCACTGGCTACCAGTTCATGATGACTGGCTGTAAACTTTACAGCTTCCGCATCTTCGTGTTCTTCAATGAACAGCCCGGCTGCTAAAAATGGAGCTTCTAGGACCATGTTAATTTCATTGAAAGTAATCCAATATTTAACCAAGCCTTTGTAACGGTTAAATATCACCGTACACAGTCTTTCATAGAAAAGAACCATCTTTCTGTTCCGCCATGAACCATACTCCTTGACCAAATGCATTGGAACATCAAAGTGAGTAATGGTGACGAGCGGTTCAATATTATACTTTTGACACTCTTTGAACAAGTCTTCGTAGAATTGAAGCCCAGCCTCATTAGGCTCTGTCTCATCCCCCTTGGGGAAAATACGGCTCCAAGCAATCGACAAGCGATATACTTTGAAACCCATTTCGGCAAACAAGGAAATATCTCCCTTAAAATGGTGATACATATCGATTGCTTCTTTGGCGGGATAGTAATTATTCTCGTCAAAGTCAAACATTTTAGTTTTCCCCATAAGAACACTTTCTCGCACGTCGCCAGTCGGGCTCAAATCAACGTTTGCTAGCCCTCTGCCGTCCGCATTGTAAGCTCCCTCTGATTGGTTAGCCGAGGTTGCTCCTCCCCATAAGAACCCATCTTTAAATCCCAAATTTATCGTCTCCCTCTATTTATAAATTATATAGTTATTCTCTTACAACAAGCCTGTCAGCAGCACATCGCCTGCGTTCACTTTATTTTCTTTGGTCTCGACGATTTCCAGATAATTCTCCGTGTTTGTAACAATCATTGGCGTTTCTAAGGAATATCCTTCTTTCTCGATCTCGGCAATGTTAAATTCGACCAGTTTCTGCCCTTGATGCACAATGTCCCCTTCTTGCACGAAACTTTCAAAATGCTTTCCTTTCAATCGAACGGTGTTAAAACCGATGTGAATCAATACTTCCATTCCTTCATCCGAAATTATTCCAACGGCATGTTTGGTCGGGAAGAGCGTAACGATCTTTCCGGCAAAGGGGGCAAACAGTTCGCCTGTAGAAGGACGAATTCCAATCCCTCGACCTAACAGTTCTTGCGAGAAAGCCTCATCCTGGACGTCTTTAATCGGAATGATCTCCCCGTTCATCGGACTGAGCATCGTATGTTTTTTTCCAGTCTTAGACACTGATTTAGGTGGATCTACAGACAATGTAGCAGAATCAGCTTCCTTCTTATCATCCTTGAACATGACGAGTGTTAATGCAAACGAGACAACCATGGCAAACACTACACCAATGATGGCAATCATAATATTAAACGTGCCTGGTTCATTAGGGTCGAACATAGTCAAAAACTCAAATACACCAAATCCACCGAAAGTAAACTCTCTAAGGTTGTACAGTCCATAAAATCCGCCGGCAACGCCCGAAACGATACAGCTCATAATAAACAGCTTCTTGCGCGGCAGGATAATACCGTAAACGACCGGTTCAGTGATGCCAAACAATGCAGAAATGGCCGAAGGGAAGCCTAGAGCCTTAAGCTTTTTATCCTTGGTTTTCACGATAATTGCAAGCACAATGGCCAACTGGGCAAATGATGTTGCAAAGACGGAAGCCATGATGGTGTCGTAACCCATGCTCGTAATGTTGTTAATATATAAAGGGATGAGTCCCCAATGCAGTCCGAACACGACAAGTACTTGCCAGGAGAGCCCCAAAAGGAATCCTGCAAATAATGGACTTGCGTCTCGTGCCACTAGTATGCCTTGAGCAATCAATTCAGACGCATAACTCGCAACAGGTCCGATCAATAAGAAGCCCAAGGATAAGGAAATCAGCACCGTGACCATCGGTACCATGAAAAATTTAATCGCACTCGGAACAATCTTATCCAGCGTACGTTGAACTTTAGAAGCAAAGTAAACAACGATGATGATTGGGAGAACAGTGGATGTGTAGTTCATGCTGATCAATGGAACGCCGAACACATCCAGATAAACTGGAGAACTGAAGGCAGATCCGCTGAATAGCGTGTAAAGTGGCTCTCTGGATCCTGCCAAGGCATCCAACTGAATAGCGGGGTAACACATAGCTAATCCAATGAGTATACCGATAAAGGGTTGTACTTTAAACTTGTTAGCAGATGTATATCCCAAAAATACAGGGAGGAACATAAACAAAGCATCCCCCATGGCATTAATGATCATATATGCCCCGCTATCCGTTGTATAAAGATTTAGTGTGCTGAACAACGTATTGAAGCCTTTCAGCATCCCCGCAGCTAATAGAATGCCGAGAATAGGTTGAAACAAGTTTGATATTACATCAACAAAAGCGTCCAGCGGCTTTTTCTTTTTAACAACTTTTTCGGTTGAAAAACTCGTATTGTCTGGATTCAGTTTAACCAGTGAGCTGACCTCCGAATAAACTTCAGAAACATGATTTCCAATAACGACTTGATATTGCCCGCCTGAACGTAAGACTGTTACTATCCCGTCCAGCTTTTTCATAACTTCATCATCGGGTATGGAATCGTCCTTCAGATGAAATCTTAACCTTGTAACGCAATGAGTGAGTTCACCAATGTTATCTGATCCCCCTACTTGACTCACAATCTCTTCCGCTAACTGTTGATATTTCCCCATTATGTTCTCCTCCATATTCTAGCTGAAACAGCGTAGTGAAGGGTTTGGCCAACTTAATGTCACCATCCTGGCTTGCTCTTAAACCCTCACCTCCTTTCATAGTTACCTTATGATCTTGTCTTATACACCACGCGTTGAATATGGACCGTCAAATACAGCTTTTCTTCACTCGTAAGACTGTAATTGTAGTTATTTTTGATGTAGGTTTCGATTTTTCCTACGCAACGATAGGCATTCTGATGTTTTCCTTTTATCACATCCAGGAGATCCTGATCGCTTTCATTCTCATGCAAATTTCCACTAATTAATCTTTGAGCAAAAAATTTCAGATGCGTAATAAATCGATAGAATGCTACGGACTGCTCATCGAATTCAATTTGAAAATAATACCTGACAATATCGCTAATTTCCTGAATGATTTTAGTCACTCTGTAGATATCCTGACTTTCTTGGCGGTTCTCCGCATTAACTATGTGCAAAGCAAGAAAACCAGCCTCGTCTTCCGGAAACTGAATATCAAAAGACTCCTTAATGAATTGAAGCGCCTTCAAACCAACCTTAAATTCATCTGCATAAAACCGTTTAATATCCCAAAGTAAAGCATTTTTGAGGGAAATCCCGTCTTTAAAACGGTTTACGGTTGAGAAAATATGGTCGCTTAGCGAAATATATACACTATCATTCAGTTTTTTTCCTAACGTTATTTTTGCAAAATTTATAATTCTATCCGCAACATCGAAGTAATCTAAAGGGATTTCCGTCAGAAGTTCCTGAAATTTGATAAATGCCTCCTTGGTAGAGAGTGAGTAAATTTTATCAATGCTTTGCTCGTCAAGAGCATCGCCTATTCTCTTTTGGTAAGCAATTCCTTTGCCCATCACAATGACTTCCTGACCCAATTTATCTTGTGTAACCGCCACATTATTGTTAAGGATCTTAAGAATAATCATCTCATTTCCCCCTTAATACAAATAAAAAGACCCACCCGCACATCTCGAAATAAACGCTAAATATAGCGCAAATTCACGATGTGCAAGCAGGTCTAGCTTGTAATTAAACAATCACTATCCTTAACTCGCATTCTCATTATAGCCGCGGCCGAAAGATTTAGCAATAACCGTTTTAATTTTTTCAACTGCTTGTTTTTGCTTTGAATCTGATGCGCAGCCATTAATGAAACGCTTCATTGCATACATGGATACGGAGATGCCACTTTTCCCTTATTAATTGAAAGATAACAACCTCTAACGGCATACAACTGCCGAAAACCCCGACGTGCCAGAATTCTGGCGGCTTTTTTTCGCTGCATCCAACTGCGGGAAGAGATGAATACTTCATCATGCGGCTCAATATGTTTGCTCCACAATACAGGCAGTCTGCCAACGGAGATATTTATTGTACCCGGAATATGACCATTCCAATACTCGCTCGCGTCCCTAACATCCAGGATTTTCACCTTTCCCCAACGTTCATGAGTGAGGTCCAAGTCTTCGATGTTAATATAAGTAAGTGAACGCAGAGGCCATAGTTGAGTCAATTCCCATATACATGCCAGCCCCAATAAGATATAAATCAATGTCATCGTAATATTCCTTTCTCAACAAAATTGCAAGTCCTGAAACTTGCTTGAACTTCCTCTCAAGCTACGTGACAAGGCTAGACATCCTTCTTACCAAGAGCGTTTTAATTCATGGAATCCATTGATGTTTTCATCGTGTCGTACGTAATTGCACCTTGAAATTTTTGGCGGATAACCCCACTCGTATCAATCATATAGGTGGTCGGGTACGAGCGAATCGCAAATAAATCAGCTACCCGTGCCTTCTCATCTTTCAAAATAGGGAAGGTCACATTATATTTTCGAAGGAATGTTAACACATCCTCTATCGAATCTTCCGTATAACTCAAATTGATCCCTATGACGACAACATTTTGATCTTTATACTCTTCATGAAATTTCTCGATATGTGGCATTTCGGCACGACACGGCGGGCACCAAGTGGCCCAGAAATTCAGCAAAACCCGTTTCCCCTTTAATTCTGTCAGCGACATTTCTTCGTTATCCAGGGATGACAGTTTAAAATTTGGTGCAATTTCTCCCTCATGAATGCCTATTTTTATGCCGCTGATAACGTCCTCATTTTCTTGAAACTTCAATTCATTTTGTTCGCGCAAATGATCGTAGACGCCCCATACAACCAAGCCTACCAGAAAAACGCCAACGAGCATATTACGAATATTTTTCACGAGCTTAGCCCTCCATTAGAAACTGAAAAACGAGTACTTGGCAAGCATTGCACTTAATCGTTGGAAACTCCCGGTATACAGCATAACGCCCAAAGCCACCATGATGGCTCCGTTGAATACGCTCAGCACAGGAAGGACGCGATTAATGAGCTTAACGATCGATAGCGAAAATGTAACTAACAGCGAAATAAGCAAAAAAGGAATACCCAAACCTAATGAATAAACCGCTAAGAGACCGATCCCTTGATATAGGGATTCGGAAGAACCAGCCAAGATTAATATAGAGGATAATGTGAGTCCTACACAGGGCGTCCAACCTGCACCAAAGGCCAGTCCGAGAAAGAAGGAACCGAACCAGCCACCATATTTCTTTTCGTTTTGCAATGGCTTGGAATTCATCAAGAACTTGAGTTTCAGCAAACCCATCATCTGCAATCCGAATACGATAATTAAAATCCCGCCGAACTTCTCGATTAATTCTCTGCGCATAGAAATGAAATTCCCGATGACGCTGGCGGAAGCTCCCATCAATATAAAAATAATTCCAAATCCAAGGATAAAACCAATCGATCGGAGGAATAACTGTTTCCGATTCGCCGCAATCCTTCCTGCTTCAACCATTGTGTTCGATATATGCGATACATAAGCAGGTACAAGCGGGAAGACACAAGGGGAAAAAACCGAAAGCGCACCTGCTGTAAATGCTACTAAAAGCGTCACTTGTTCCAACTCGTCACTCCTTCACGGATCAGATTCCCCCATGGATAAAAATCAATCGTGCTCGGTTCGCCTCTCTAGCATGATTTTAGTCAAAAAAGAGATACATGCTGCACTAAGAAAAAACAGCTGTTCAGCGGCAATCCCGTAAACAGCAATTTCATTGTTTCCGTCCACGAAGGCGATCACTGTCCTGCCAACGCTGTACCATAAGACGGTTACTATTAATCCTAGAAAAGACAACATTCGTATGTTGCTGAATTTGAATTGAACGATGACCATAACCAAGCCCAGTAAGCCTAACGCTAAAGATCGAACTCCTCCTTGGAGAAGAATAAAATATAACAGGCCATACAAGGTAGATGAAGCTAGGTAGAACGTCAGCAGGAGGTCAGGGAACATAAAGAAAGCAAGTTTCTTTCTCCACGTATGAATCATCAACACGATGCAACCAAACAAGGCAACAATCCAGAGGCCATTTGTTCCTCCATTTAAGTAGATCAGGGACATCGGATCGTGAATGACTAGCTGAAAGTCCAAAATCAGCGGGCTGAATTTCCAAATAAAGAGACCTGCAATGAAAATATTTGTCATGAGATGATTAATCGAAGTTCCTTCAACGTTTCGCATTACATATAGACGCCATTTTAAGACAAAATAACCTGCAAGTACGGAAGTACTACCGATCAACATTTCCAGGCTAATATTGAAAGGAACAATTGTAATAGACTCCAAGGCGTATCTCCTATTCGAGTGCACAGCCGGCACAAGTAATCAAAGGGAAATGAATCAAGCTGGCTCCAAATCTGATTGGTGCCAGCTTGATTCAGTGTGACTTTTGCCCGGTGTTGTTCCCAAGAGTTCAGATTCATTGGGTTTACATGGACTGGGTGTACAATTCATATATCTGATCCAGTTTACGATTTAGTTCGTTAAAGCGAACAAATCGATCTACTCTGACATATTCCTTCTGTTCTATTATCAGCAACATGATCGGAGCTGTGAAAATCATATATTTCTCCGCTATGCTCTCTACATCTTGAATGTCGATACGCCCCAATTGAATAACGGGATATTCTTCCAATAGTGTTCTGATCTTAGGGAGCAATGCATGACAAACGCTACAATCCGTTTGAGATACATATAAAAAACTTAATTCATGTTCATCAACAAACCGTTCCACCATCTCCAGCGAAGTTAATTCCATCATTTCTTTCATGTCTGTATCCTCACTGACGATCCTGCAATATGAATGAACGTCAATCCCAGTTTAGTTGGTTTTCCTCAATGTATTGGCTTACTAAATCTGTATCAGATTCAATCTCTACTTTGCCTTCGACTTCAATCAGAACGCCTGCTTTTTTGAGTAGATTTCCTACTTCACACGCCTGCTCCGCGCTAATCATGATTTTGCGGACAGACTGAAGATGCTCTTCAGTGGAATTCGCGGATAATATAACCTGAGGAAGATGGACGATTCGTAATCCTTCTTCTTTGGAATTTACAGCCTCTGTGTTCATCACTATTCCAGTAACTGACAGTTTTTTCTGTTCCAACATATACACGAGTGTCATGATGTAACAAGTAGTGGCAGAGGAAACCAACAATTCTTTAGGATTGGCTCCTTCCCCACTCCCTCCCGAAGACTCGGGAATCGCGATATTCGTTTTAAGGTAATCTGCCTTCAGTCTGCCGCTACCTTTAGTGTCTTTATACCATACAGTGTTCAAATTAGATTTCATATCGGCCATGTTGATCCGCTCCTTTTATTAGAATATTTATGAAATATTCATTTCCAGTCATTCTTCCTTAGACGATGCGCTTTAAGGCATGGATGAATCCCGTATGCATCGCTTCGTGAAACAGGGCTAAATGGCACACTTCCCCCATGCTATTCAATTGGAGAAAAGGTCCTAATTTCAATGGTTCGGGCAAGGTTTCTCCACAACGAATCTCCACGTGTTGTTTGATGCGTACAGCCTGATCATGCAACTGCGCAAGCAATGTCGCCAACAGAATGGATTCCCCTGTCCAGTCAGACGGTTTGGTGCCGGGAGCGAACAAGTTGTTATAATCCTTAGGTAGGCCGGAAGTTTGGCGATCGTTGAAAATAAACATTTCAGCTACTGTAAGAATGTGTCCGACATTCCAACGTATTGTGTTACTGAATCCGGCTGGTTGATTGTCAGCGCTGGTTTCGGATACCGATTCCAGTACGTTGTATAAATTTCCGCGAGTGATCTCTAACTGTTTGGCAAATTGTGAATAATCCATTGTATACCATCCTTCATTTTAGGTTTATAAAGTTGCAGTTATTAGTTTAAAACAGCGGCTATGTGTTCTTTTGTAATCGACCAATGAGACGCAGTCCAAAATTTCTCTTTGTTCTTAACATAGATAATTTGAGGAGATTCATGTTTAACATCAAGATCCTGAGCAATTTGATTAGACACATGTCTCGATTCAATGACCTTAACAAGATAAAAATTAATGTCGGCATTGTGGCTCTCTTTGAGGTATTGTTCGCATTCCGTTCGTGCATTCGCACTCACCGGGCATGTAGTGCTATGCTTGAGTATTACCTTTCCACCTTGAGTCGACTGTTCCAATACTTCTTTCCATTGGTCCAGTGTCGACATCTCTTTCCAGTTCAACAAAATCACTCCTTTGTACAATAATTAGATTTTTAATGAATTGTTACATAGTTAATTAGTTAACTAGACCAATGATATTTGATTGGTTTTTATTTGTCAAGATGACCTGTTCTCATATAAAACCATTATTCTTATTGTGTTACGCCCTTCATTGATTTTTGTGAACGATTGTTTTAATATTAAGCTTATCTAGAATACTAGTTAACCCAGAAAGTTGGATGGTTATATGGAACATTCTCGTTTGCCTTTTAAAACAGATCCCCAATCCCCACTGCCTATTAATGTGCAAATCAAAGAGCAAATTAAATGGTTGATCAGTAAAGACTTTCTGAAAGCGGATGATGCTTTGCCTTCAACGAATGAATTGGCGGAGCAGCTCTCTATTAATAGAAACACTATTCAGTGGATTTATTCACAGCTCAAAGAAGAAGGGCTGCTGATCATGCAAAAAGGAAGAGGAACTCGAATAGCCACTGAAGATCGGATTAAGGAATTCAAGCAGCAAAATCCTTATTTTTCATTCGTGGAGAAGACCGTAAAAGACGCATTTGAACAAGGTTTCAATATAGAAAATGTCATGTTGTCAGGATTTGCATATACACAATTATTTGGAGCCAAACACGAGAAAAGAAAACGTTATCTTTTCATTGAATGCAAAACTATGGCATGCCGCTTTTATTTGGACGAAATCCAGCGTCGTTCTTCCGCAGATATCCAAACCATTGATATCTCATCACCAGACGAAGAACTTTTTCAAGCTATACAAAAAGCTGATGTGGTAGTGACCGTAAACGAAATGACGGAAGTTGTAAAAAAGAAAGCTGGATCTTCAGAATTAAAAATGATATCGGTAAGCTCTTCCCAAGATGTGACTCTGTTATTCGACATGTTGTTGCAATAAGCGCACACGTATACGATTAGGCTTAGTGTATATCCAATATCTAACGGACTTAACACAAAAGAGCGCATGAGAGCATACGCTGACTTCGTTGTCGAATATAAATTGACGGTGGAATTTCCGAATTTTCAGGATAAGATTTATGTACGAGACGGAGAAGAACTTGCAAGATGGTGGATTGCACAAACAAACAGACCCGATACTATTTTCTGCGCTAATGATGAGGCGGCAGCCGGATTTATTACTGAAATAAGGAGGGCCAAATTTTCGGTTCTAGGGGACATTGCGATCATCGGATTTGATAACACCGAGGTGGCGAATTTACTGGATTTTACAACTATTCACTATCCTGTTGATCAGCAGGCAGAGAATGCATTTTTAATTCTACAGAACATGCTTCATTCAACTGACAAAACGTTGATTCCTCTGGAATATACTTTGATTGAAAGGCATACAACGTAGGCAATTTGGAGAATTTCAAAGAGAATCAATTAGCCACTCGGTCAAGACTGTTCGGCACTCCACATGGTTCAGTTTATTTTGCTTTACGCATCACTCATCTCCGGTATTTACCTATATTAAGTTGTAAGTACTTCTCATTCCTTTTTCAATAGATAAGAAAAGTCATCTCTTTTCTTTTAGTTGAGCAGTTAGATTTCTGTTAGTTAAATTGGGACAAACCTTTCGGTATTACTCCTTGGAATCGAAAGCACTCGATAGCTGAGACAGGAGACGGATCTTTACCCACTACATTCTCAATAGTCAAACTTGATTCAAAAGAGACTAAACGACCGTCCCCAGTAGAGTAAGAAGAAACGGTCGCAGCTGAAGTTCATGTTTATGTCCTGTCTACTTGACAGGAGCAGGACCGCAGTTAGATCGTCTTATTGTATAACTATCTCAATATCTGACCTATTAATTATTATGCACATCCAGTCAAGATTACCAAATGTCTTTTGATTCATGTGTGGATCGTTAGTCGCAAGCATGTAGCCACCTGTTATCATTCTGTTGTAGACATTTGTTTTCGAATTGCACCTTCTTTTCTACCATATAAGTAATAATAAAAAACAAAAGTTGATAAAACAATTAATCCAAGTACTGCATACAAACCATTATATCCTGTATATGGAATTATCGCACCAATAACAGATGGCCCAAATCCGTTCCCTAAATCTATGAATATAAAGAAAGTGGCAGTTGCTAAACCAATTCGGTGAGGTTCGGCTAGACTGATAGATACAGCTTGAGATATAGAAGAAATATTACCAAAACCTAGAGCGACCAATGCTGCTGCCAATAACAAAGTAACGCCACTAGTAACCGAGCTTAAAAGGAGCAAACCTGCCCCGAAAATAACAAAAGCTGGATACATGATTATGTTTGCTCCTTTTTTGTCCACTATCCGGCCTGTAAATGGCCTCGATATTAGGACAAAAACTGTATACACCATAAAGAAAAAGCTTGCTGCTTTTACTAATTTTAATTCCAAAGCATAGACGTTTAAATACGAAATTATACCAGAGAAACAAAAACTCATCAAAAATGCGATAATTGCAATTGGTAACACTTTCAGTTCTATAAAGTCAGAAAGTTTTAGTCCCTTTCCTTTTTTTGTTTCAGTGTTCTTAGCTACAGGAATATTCATGAAAATTGCAATTATAAAATTAATAATTCCGAGCAAGAGACAGAAATAAAATATCATATTAAAATTTGCATTCTGACTCATATACATTCCAATAAATGGACCTATACCGGTAGCCAAAGCGGTACTAATTGCAAAATAACTAATTCCTTCACCTTTTCGAGATGCAGGAAGCGTGAGTATTACAACTGTACCTACAACAGTTTGTGCCATCCCGACTGTGATCCCATTTACAAATCGACTTAAAATGAGAAAAGAAATATTGTAATGAATGAAGTAAAGTAATGTTGTTAAAATAAAAAAAAGCAATCCAGTAATCAAGATTTTTTTTGATTTTACAAGTCGTCCTGTTAATAACCGACCTATTAATGATCCGATAATGAAAACACCTGCAATAATACCTGCTTGGCTGGAGGTTGCATTAAATTCATTAATGGCATAAAGGGTAATTGTCGCGTTTAATAAAAAGAAAATTAATGTTATAAAGAAATTAACGGCTGAAAGAAAAATAAACTCTTTCGTCCATAGTTTAGGATTTAACTGGTTCATGATTATTCTCCTTGTATATTTAGTTGAGTATTTAACCGACTTGATATGCATCATCAATATTTTTCATCATTCTAAAGAAGCTTTTATAAATTCACATATTTGCGCGTGGTTTATTGTTCAAAATCAGACTATACTTGTTGTGTTGGGGATAAAATAAAATCAAGCAAAGATATCTGATAATTACTTGATTAAAGAAAGGAATAAAAATGTTAGATAATACTGATCGTCGAATATTAGATGAATTATCCAATAACAGTCGAGTTACTATGAAAGAACTTGGCACAAAAATTCATATGACTGGACAAGCTACTGCGTCCAGAGTAGCAAAATTAGAAGACAATGGAGTTATTGAGGGATATACCATTAAAGTGAATCAAGCTAAATTAAGCTGCTATATACACGCTTTTATTACAATATTCACAAAAGAAACAAACCATCAATTTTATCTCTCTTTTATAAAGACACAAATGAACTATATAATAAATAACTATAGGATTAGTGGAGAGGGATGTTATATTTTGGAGTGCAGGTTTCCATCGAATGATTATCTAAATGATTTTCTAGTCGACTTAAATAAACATGCCAATTACAAACTTTCAACTGTTATTAATAAACTGGATATTTGAAAGTGTGCTTACTAATAGAAATTTTAGATTTTATCAACTTATAAGTTTACTCTCCTAACTACATTTTATAATAATGATGAAAATGTATTAACTTCTCTGTTCTATAAAATGCCCAATGATACACTACTTCATATGAAAAAATGTATTTGTTTTTCTATACTCCCCTTGTGTTTTATATAAATAGAATGCCCTCACAAATTTCGTTAGAGGCTTCAGTGAGTTTGAAAGAATCTGTAGCGTTACTATTTTTTTATGTAATTATTCTAGCACTTACATCGGATAAAAATCTCTTCATTAATATCGATTTTCATACTTTCTGCTTGATTTATGAAAGTTTATAATTGGATTTCAGTAGTTCACATCGCTTTCGATGGAAGTTAAAAATTTGCCGCATAAGTAAGGACAGTCGCGACATACAGTATCCTCTAAGGAGTGGTAATATGAAAAATGAAATTGAAGCATTCGAAGGCCAATGTCCGGTCGAAGCAAGCGTTAATCTTATTGGAGGGAAGTGGAAAATACTGGTTCTCTATCATTTAATCTCACATAAAGTCAAACGCTTTAATGAGCTTCAAAGAGCACTACCGAATATTACTCACCGAACATTGACCCGCCAGTTGCGCGAGCTTGAAGAAGACAATTTAATTAGCCGCAGAGTGTATCCCGAAGTCCCACCAAAAGTCGAATATATGTTGACAGAGTTGGGTGAGAGTCTAGTACCCATTTTGATCGAATTGCAGAACTGGGGAACTGACTATTTAAGAAAAACGGTGAATCAAACTGAAAAGCCAGCGGAGAATAAAGAAAGTTTTCTGAGCTCGGTGGAATTAACACAGTAATATATTGGGGATTAAAGCGTTATCAGTTAATTTATACAATAACCTTCAGTTTAAACACTTGAACAGCTTTCAGTGATTAGATATTAAGTTACATGATGATTCCAGGAAGAAGCAGGTCTTAATGAATCCTGCTTCTTCCTGGAATTATTGTTATTTCACAGATGACTGAATTAACTTTCTTCATGTAGCTTCTGATCAAATAACTCATCCACAACGCGTTTTAAAATTTCATAAGAATGAATTTCCTTTTTGGATTCGTAAATATTTGATATTACAATGATTTCATCTACCTGATAAGTCTGCTGAAATTCAATTAAATCACGCCGAAGAGTGTCTGCATCACCTAGGAGTGTATACCCTAGTCGATGATAGATAATTTCCAGCTCAGCTTGAGATAAAGATTGAAGGAAGTTTTCAGTCGGCGGAACAAGCTGGCTTAAATTATTTGTATAAATATCGATACATACTTGCAAATGACTCGCAGAAATTAGTGTCGCCTCTTCCATTGAATCAGCTGCGATCACACAAATACAAGCCATCACATATGGTTCCTGCAGATGATCAGACGGTTGGAAGTTTTCTCGGTAAATAGCCAGCGCCTCGCTCATTTCGTGAGGTGAGAATTGTGCACCAAATACATAAGGTAAACCAAGATTTGCAGCGATTTTAGCTGAACCTGTCGAGGAGCCTAATACAAAAATTGGCACATTCGTTCCCATACCTGGATAAGCACGAACCTCCCCTTGAACGCTCTCATTTCCTACATATCGCAAGATTTCTTTTACTTCTCGTTCAAAGAAAAATACGCCATGATGGTTTGACCGTCGAATCACCTCAGCAGTCTTTTGATCCGTGCCAGGTGCACGCCCTAATGCTAAATCTACTCGATTTGGGTGCAGCGTTTCAAGTGTTCCGAACTGCTCAGCTACAACTAGAGGTGAATGGTTGGGTAACATAATACCACCTGAACCTACACGAATATCCTCAGTGTTTGATAATATGTGTTGTACAATTGAAACGACGGCTGCACTTGCGTAAGCATCGTGATTATGGTGTTCTGCAAACCAAATCCGTTTATAACCCATTTTATCTACAGCTTTAGCTAAAGATACTGCGGAATCAATCCCTTCTTTCATTGTTTCTCCTTGTCTTAATGGAGCAACTGATAAAACAGATATATCAAATTTTTTCATGATTACACCTCAAAAAATCTAGTTTTATACAAACTTAGAAAAAGATAATATTTCAGATTGAATGTATAATCTCTCTCGATTGTATGCCAAATAAATGTATACTTTCTCAATCAATTGTTACATAGAGAAAATAAAGTAATTTCGCGCTTTTACTTTATAGTTGAAAGTTTTATATAAAAATAGAATTTGCATAGTGAACGAAATACACTGACTTACGGTCAAACTTACTGCATTACGAACTATACTTCTAAATGTCCTTTTACTAAAATACTTACTACTTTCTTAAATAAACTAAAACATCGAAAACACTTGAATTAATTTATGTATTAGTCTGAATTGAGTATGTACACTATAAAAGAATCATTTAGAAAAGGAGCTACAACAAAAAAATGAAGATACAACAGATTCGAAATGCAACAATCGTGATTGAATATGCTGGATATAAATTTTTAGTTGATCCATTCTTAGCAGAAAAAGGAACATATCCTCCATTTTCTTATTCAATAAGAGAAGATCGCAATCCATTGGTAGATCTTCCTGTATCTATTGAAAGCCTGTTGAGTAATCTAGACGCGGTTATCCTTACTCACCTTCATTTAGACCACTACGATGATGTAGCTAAGAAAATCATACCTAAAGACATTAAAATGTTCGTTCAAAATCAAGAAGATGCTGATATTGTTCAAAAAGATAGTTTTACTAATGTCGAGGTACTTCAGGAAGACACGGCATTCAATGGTATCCAGTTGGTTAAGACTACAGGCGAACATGGAAGAGGAGAACTCTTGAAAATGACTGGATTAGTTTGCGGAGTTGTTTTTAAGCATTCCAGTGAGAAAACCTTGTACGTAGCTGGCGATACAGTATGGTATGAAGCTATTCATGAAGTAATAACTACGTACAAACCGGATGTCATTGTTGTTAACGGCGGGGACAATCAAATCCTTCAAATGGGCTCGCTGGTTATGGAGAAAGATGATATTTATGAAGTCTACAAAGTGGCCCCTAACGTTAAAATTATTTCTGTGCATATGGAAGCTGTAAACCACTGGGGACTGTCCAGAGAAGAATTGAAAAATTTTGTAGATGAAAAAGGTATTTCAGATAACGTGTTTGTACCTGAAGACGGAGACTCGTACACCATTTAAAAGGTTCGGTAGCTATGGAAAAGCTCGTTCGGCGATCTGCGCCACACAAGGGTACCTTGACTCCACTTGGGCTCACCAAGCAGCTTAAGCCCGTTGTCGGTTGCCGAAATGTAAGCAAGAAAGATATGATATTGAATGGAGAAACCCTCCTCTGTCAGCCTGTTGATGAACTGCCATTGGCTCAGAGATACTTTTTAAACTAATGCGATCACAAATAAAATCCGGCTATCGAAGCCGGATTTTATTTGTGATCTTCCTATACCATTTGATCATACAGTGAAAGGATGTGCAGGATCTATTTCAGGTTTTACTGAGTAGACTCCTTCCTACCCCTTTACTTAGGATCAGTGCATGAATTTTTGAATATAGTGGTTCTTCTATTTCATAGTATTCGAAACACACACTATAACCACAAATATATCAAACCACCCTGAACCAATTCGACCACTTCTTCAGCAGTTTGCAATTCTAATGCTTGAGCAGCAACTTGTTGCATTTTGGCGCGGGACAGCTTCGTAATTTGGCTGCGAGCTGGCAAAATAGATGTCGCGCTCATGCTAAATTCATCCAGTCCGAGACCAATTAACAATGGAATTGCTGTTTCGTCACCAGCCATCTCTCCACACATTCCTACCCAGCGTCCTTCACGATGTGCTGCGTCGATAACCATTTTTATTAAACGCAAAATGGCTGGGTTGTACGGTTGATACAAATAGGACACATTCTCGTTCATGCGATCAGCTGCCATCGTGTATTGAATCAAATCATTGGTGCCAATACTAAAGAAGTCCACTTCTTTGGCAAATTGATCCGCCATAACCGCCGTCGAAGGAATTTCCACCATTATACCGAGTTGAATGCTATCGGATACCGTAACACCTTCAGTAATCAGCTTATCCTTTTCCTCAAGTAAAATGGCTTTCGCTTCACGGAATTCTCCGAGTGTCGCAATCATCGGAAACATGATGCGTAAATTGCCATAAATACTTGCACGGAGTAAAGCACGGAGCTGAGTACGAAAAATATCTTTACGATCCAGACACAAACGAATGGCACGGAAACCTAGAAACGGGTTCATTTCCTTCGGCAAAGAAAGATACGGCAGTTCCTTATCTCCGCCGATATCAAGGGTACGGACAACTACAGGCTTGCCTTCCATTTTTTCGAGCACTGTTTTGTAAGCGTTATACTGAATATCTTCGGAAGGCAGCTTATCTCTTCCCATATACAGAAATTCGGTACGGTAAAGACCTACGCCTTCTCCGCCATTTTCCAATACACCGGTAATATCATTAGGTGTTCCAATATTAGCAGCCAACTCCACGTGAACTCCATCCATCGTTATGGTAGGCTGGTCACGCAGTTTTCTCCATTCAGCACGCTGTACATCGTATTGCTTCTGTTTAGAACGGTACTCAGCTACAACTTCATCCGATGGATTAACCACTACATGTCCATTCAAACCGTCTACAATGATGAGATCTCCATGTTTGGCCTGAATAAGAATATTCTTGGTTCCCACAACGGCGGGAATTTCAAGGGAACGAGCCATGATTGCAGAGTGAGATGTACGTCCGCCAATATTAGTGGCAAAACCTTTAACGTAATTGCGATTCAATTGAGCAGTATCGGAAGGTGTTAAATCTTCCGCTAGCACAATTACTTCCTCACTTATATCAGAAGGATTCGTGGATTCAATACCAAGCAGGTGGTTTAGCACACGTTTGGTCACATCGCGCATATCCGCTGCACGTTCCTGTAGATAGGCACTTTTCATATTTTCAAACATTTCGATAAACTGGGAAGCCGTCTCGTTCAATGCAAATTCCGCATTTACCAGTTCCGATTCGATTTTTATTTTTACTGGATTAATCAATTCCGGATCATTTAGAATAAGCAAATGCGAAGCAAAAATCTCTGCTTTTTTCTCACCCAGCTCTTGCAAAGTATGCTCTTTAATTGCCTCAAGCTCAGCCTTGGATTTCCCAAGAGCAGTGTCGAATTTAGCGATCTCTGTTATGACATCATTAATTTGACGTTTTTCTACAGAGTAATCGGGATGCTCCAAAATAAACGCCTTGGCGATGGCAATGCCTGCTGAAGCAGCGATGCCTGAGACCTTAATCATGGACCTCGCCCAGCCCTTCATTTACCATCACATCAGTTAGTGCTTGTAGTGCTTCTGCTGCGCCTTCACCTTCAACTATGATACTAATAATATCGCCTTGAGCCAAACCTAAAGATAAGACACCAAGGATTGATTTAAGAGTCACTTTTTTTCCATTTGCTTCAGCAAATGATTCTGCCCCTATGAACTTGCTCGCTGTATTTACCAATGCTGTCGCCGGACGTGCGTGAATACCATCTTCGTCTGTAATTTTGAAATTTTGTTGCATTGTAATCATCTCGCTCTCATTTATTTTGATTAATGCTTTGTATACATTTACTACACCTGTTTGCCATCATTATAATATTCCCTATTGTATCTCAATTATTGGCTTGTCACCCATTTTGAGTACACCACTGTTAATAAGCGTAACCGTTGAACCTTGGGGTAAATTAGTAAAAACGATTGGAGTTAGAATAGATGGGACATTTTCTCGTAAATACTCCCAATCGACTTCTACAACTGGCTGTCCAGCATAAACCCGTTCTCCTAGCTCAACAAGCAAGTTAAAACCGAAACCTTTCAGCTTTACTGTGTTAACTCCTATATGAATAAGCACCTCCTTGCCCCCGTCTGACTTGATTCCAATGGCATGCTTGCTAGGAAATACATTATACACTCTTCCATATACTGGAGAAGAGATATGGCCTTCATAAGGCAAAACAGCAAAACCGTCACCCATCATTTTTTCTGAAAAAAGCGGATCAGGTACAAACGTAATATCGAGAAGCTCACCATATACCGGCATCACGATATCTTCGGAAATAATTCGTTCTCTCTGTTCCCCATGTGCCATCTCCTTTGGTGGAATCGGCTCGAAAGAAAATTCCACTGACTGTCGTCCCGTAAGAATATCTTCCAGTTGGTTCTTAATTGCAATTGAACTTATTCCAAATATCGCCTGCACATTATTAGCTACTTCAAACACCCCTGCTGCACCCAGTTGTTTCAAATACTCCTTTTTCACTTCGAATTTGTCATATACTTCTACACGCAAACGGGTGTTGCAAGCATCTAGATGTTTGATATTTTTTTTGCCGCCGTAGGCTGCAATAATGTTGTAAGGTAGACCTTCCTCCATTCTACACGAACCTCCATAAATGTCGCTCTGCCTTTCGGCTTTACCATCTAAAATTTTTAATATCCACTTATAAATCCCAAAGCTTTGTCCAATGTAAGAGCACATACATCCGCTTTTCCTTGTAAAATGAAATGGGAACAGCAAAAAAGCATGAATTAATAAAGCGAGTTGTATAAGCCTTCAGGCACATCATGCCCGTTAAAAGCTGTTACAATCACACTCTATATAACTCATGCCTGATCTTGTCAGTAACACGTCGTATATCTAATTCTTTGATGCGAAATTCATTGTAGCACTACTATATTGTACAGTGCAAGCCTTTTTTCAAATCTCCTTAACTTGAGATTTCTCTTGAAAGGTTTACTCCCATTTCTCTTCTTTCTTTTGATTCAAACGCTGTAAATGTATAGTCAAATAACCCAATTCTGCATGATATACCGGAAGTCGAAGTCTATTTTCCATGACTTTTGTCAGTTTCCATGCGAGTAAATACATCTCTGGATATTCGATTTTTAGTAATAAATCCATTTTCTTTAATTCCTGCAACTTTTCCCCTCTAATAATGCGCTCCAATGCAAAACGAAGATGTGTAATCAAACGGGAATAATCTAATGACCCCACCTCAAAAGGAAAATTTAATTGATTTGAAACGATGCCAACCAGTTCGTTAATTAGCTGTGATTGCTTCTTTACTTGCATAATGTTTTGGTTGGACACTGCACTGTAGATGTGCAGGGCAATAAATCCAATCTCATCTACCCCTAAATCTACGCCCAATTTTTTCTCAATCATACGAACTGCATACTCCCCTATGCGATATTCATCAGGGTAAAGTTCCCTTGTTTCATAAAGGAAAGGATTTTGAATGACGATCCCCTGCTTCTTGCGCTTTAAGGCAAAAGAAATATGGTCAGTCAGCGCAATATGAATATGCTCATTCAGAGATACGTTCTTATGCTCGGTAATATGCAAAAGCAATTCGTTAATAATCTCGATCAATTCTTCATCTACTTGGGGAAGTAGCAGTTTGTATTGCTCCTGCTCCTCCTGATTTTTCAATATGAACATTTTTTCCACGGCCAATAGTGAGATGATGTCGCCTGCTTTACGGTTAAAACCTATACCTTTGCCGATAACAACGACCTCGCCATGCTCTGAATGCTGCGCAATAATAACATTATTGTTCAGGGCTTTGTCTATTTGTAGTCCACTCAATGTATGCACCTCTATTTTCAAACTTTAAATTCAATCTTCTGGCAAAAAGGCGGGATAATTGAAATATATCCAGGTATAGTCATCATCATTACCCTCAGCATTCTTGCCTAGAGTATTTTCCTCATAAATAATTAACTATCTCGATAACTTTAACCTTCATAATGGACAGTTGTGAATTTTAGTATTGTTGCCTTAAAACAGTCCTAGGGCAGAAATGTGTGAGTATTATAACACATCCTACAATATGCTGTCATTGTAACACTATTTATTCTTACGACTTAACTCAAACCAACTAGCTTTAAGTTCGGTATGTTGTTCCTGCACGCACAACTGCTTGGCAAAGAAGGACTTCGGCATACTTGGATTTCTTCGAAATTGATAAATGATTAATGAGACATCACCATTGACGTAGATTTGAACTCCAGTTTTTCAAGCAATTTCCGTTGCATTCCTAATTTGTTTAACCTTCATACTGTCCCACGTTTCTGCGCTTATTTTATACGGTGAACGGCCGACTTATACAAAATTTTCTGAGTGGCTCTCGGTCCAGGTACGTAAAGTAAGCTTAACTAATTTTAAAAAATGAGCTTGAATTCTCTCTAACTTGTTTTTTTACATCACCAATCAAGCACCGATTCTTCCACATGCTGGTTGACTAAGTCGTTTTCTTAAATTGTAGCTATCTTGCCTTCAATTTTGATTTGAACGCCTGCTTTTTTCAACAGATTTCCTACTTCACATGCTTGATCTGCAGCCGTCATTGCTCCATTCATAGCCTTGATGTGTTTTTCCGTCGCACCAGCAGGCAAAACAACTTGAAGGGAATGAACGATTATAAATCCATCTTCTTTGGAGTTGGTTGCTTCCGAATCCATGAAGATCCCAGCGACATCCAGTTTTTGGGTTTGAAGCGAATACACGAGAGTCATGATATAACAAGATGCTGCAGAAGAAACAAGCAATTCTTTAGGATCGGAGCCCTCTCCGCTTCCTCCTAGTGCTTTAGGTATCGCAATATTGGTTTTGAGGTAATTTGATTCAATTTTCCCGTAGCCTTTTGCGTCTGGATACCAAACAATCTTTACATTTGTTTTTAAATCAGCCATTTTAGCACACTCCTATTAAGATATGACTCGTAAAACATTAAACTAAAAAGTTGACTAATTACATAGTTGATTAGTTAACCATTCACATAAGTTATCGTTTTTTAGTTCTTTTGTCAATGTGCTTTTATAATAAGGCGTATTCACAATGAATCTTTCCGTCGCTTGATTTTTTGCTTCCGCTTGATTACACTTAGGTTGTCCAGAAAACTAGGTAAGCGAGAAAGTTGGAATGCAGCCATGGAACACTCACGTTTGCTATTTAAAATTGATACTCACTCATCTCTGCCAATTAATGTGCAAATTAAAGAGCAGATTAAATGGTTGATTGGCAGAGATATTCTAAAACCGGGTGATTCCCTTCCATCGACCAATCAGTTGGCAGAACAACTTGCCATTAACCGAAACACAATTCAATGGGTCTACTCGCAATTGAAAGAAGAAGGTCTATTGTTGATTCAAAAGGGTAGAGGAACTCAAGTTGCCAATGAAGGCAGCATTGAAAATTTCAAGAAAAATAATCCCTACTTTTCATTTATAGAAAAAACCATCAAGGAGGTCTACGATTCGGGGTTTAATGCAGAGAAAGTCCTATTGTCTGGATTTGCTTATATACAGCTATTTAGCCAGCCGCTTGCAAAGAGATTGCGATATCTCTTTATCGAATGCAGAACCATTTCATGTGTCTTTTATTTAGATGAAATCAAACGAATGACTTTAGCGGAAATTGATGTAGTCGACACTTCATCGCCAGAAGAAGTTCTTCAAAAGGCTATTCGTCAGGCAGACGTCATTGTGACTGTTTCGGAACTGGCAGAAAAAGTACAGGAATTTGTCAAACCAGCCAATAAAAAGATTATCTCCGTCGGTTCCTCCAACGACGTGACATTGCTATTCAACATGCTGCGGCCATAATAACTCATAGGCCAATGCCCACTTGGATAGTGTCTTAAACATAGTGCAATCATGCTCGTAGAGATTCTAACTTCTGATTTCATCTACTATCAAAGGTAGACCTTTAAGTCCAACCGCCACAAATGACGAAAGAATATCATCACGCTTTTGCCTGCGAGGTATTCATCTACGTTTTTTTACTAAACCTATATTTTTTAGATAAATTCTTAACTTCATCAATGACAATATTACTTGTCATCATACGCCGCCTCAAGTGCAGCATTCAAACTAATAGATTGATTAGTATCGGATAATCTCAGATCAGCTTCAGATACAACACACCATTTATTAACGTATTCTCGAAAGTCTGTAAAACTAACGTATTGTCGTTTCTGTGACTCATGTGATAGTCAACAATTTCATTACCAAACTAATCTTCTACTATTGAGAGGTAATTCACTATGCTCCCACCTCATTTGAGCTGTCTTAACAATAAGCCGAGCCTCCACCTAAGACTAGCGTGACCCCATCCTGATAACGTTCAACATATAACGTAATGTGATAAGCCTGCTCAGCAATCTGGGGATCGTGTGCAACTTTAATCTGATTAATTTTGCTAATAACATCATTCACCAAGCTTTCTGCAAGGGATAGTTGAAAGCTTGGTCCGCAGCAACCCGTACTTCCAGCGAATATCCTCTAGGTACACACCCCTGCTTGATTCATCATTTATGCAATATAAGCTTTCGCTCCATCTGTAATGATCACGTAGACATGACCCCTTTCGTTAGGTGGACGGATCTGTGCACCATTTCTTTAACTGATCATAACAGACAGCACCTGCAGGATCCCAAGCAATAAGAATACTATTGTGCTTGGAAGTCTCCTGAATGTAGGATGGAAGCGAATATCTATTTAGCCCCCTAGAGAACTTGGACACTAAGAGAGTGTATGAAGTACACTACTAGTGACAGGGG
>NZ_LAQO01000053.1 GCF_000971975.1 Paenibacillus algorifonticola
GCTCGACTTGCATGTATTAGGCACGCCGCCAGCGTTCGTCCTGAGCCAGGATCAAACTCTCCATTTAGGATGTCTTTTCTTTCGATCAAGATCGAAGGGAAAAGAGCATTTGGTTTGACTTGCTCATTACTTTTTTGTATCGCTTTACATTAACCTAAGTTAATGTGGCAGTTTCACTCGTTGTTCAGTTTTCAAAGAACAATTTCTCTTGCTTGCGTTTCGTGCGTGTCTGCCGTATGTCTCAGCGGCGACTCATATAATATATCACGGGTGCCTATACGATTGCAAGTGTTTTTTTTAAAAAATATCATTTCTTTTTAATATAGTGTTTTTCCTTGATGCTCCAAGCCTTGAATCCCTTATATATAAAGGGATAAAGCCGTCCAGAGCTTATTCTGGACGGCTTTATTTAACTATTACATCGACGATTTTACGACCTATACTCTCAATAATAGAAGCTTAATCTATTCCATCTCTACTTAGGATGGAATAACCTCATTGATATGCAAATGGCGCTCTACCGTTAAGTTAATAATAGATCCCTCAATAGAAACCCATGGTCTGGTTGGATGCACATGATCAGAAAACACGATTTCTCCTACCCGTTCATCACTAAGCCTAACCTTTGTTCCATTATGGAACTGCGTCACCTTCTCAACAAACACTCGAACATAAGTCGGATCAAGCTTGCCGAAAGCGTCGCTTTGGATCTGCTCTAGAACTAGATAAGGCGAGACCGCCTTACGATAAGACTTGTTCAAGGTCATAGCGTGAAAAATATCAGCTATTGCTACAATCTTCCCGTACGGATGGATTTTAGCTGCATCAATACCAAGAGGGTACCCCGTTCCGTCTACCCGCTCATGATGCTGAAGAGCAGCCAGCTTGGCGCCATCGTTCAGAGATGCTACATTTTTGAGCATTTGGTAGCCCAGCACGGTATGTCGTTTCATCTCATCCAGCTCTTCTACGGTTAGCGCAGTCGGTTTAGAAAGAATCGAACGATCAATACGCGTATTCCCAAAATCATGAAGCAAGCCGCCAAGAGCAACTTGCATCCATTCTTTTTGAGGAAAGCCGTTCCACTGCGCAATAAGATATGAGGTGAGTGCACAAGCAATGCTATTATGAAGCAAATAATCTCGCTCCATAAAGCTGCGCGGCACAAACGTCAAAATCTGATAGTTCTTAATATGCTGCAGCAAATTCTCCATCTGATTGCGAATATCCATAATAGGGATGCCTTGCGGCGCCGCATGATCATTAAATACTTGTCTCAGCAGCACCAGCATCTTGTCATATTCATCATGCAGGGAAGAAGCAGCAATCGGCTTATCGTCCACTTGTTTGGAGGCAGTACCTGCATTTGCATCTTCAGAAGCTTTAACAGGAACTGCTGGTCCATCAACGGCCACGCTTGAAATGATGAAAGCTCTCAAAATTTCAAGCTCGCGGCCAGCAATAACCTTGCCTTTTTGAAGTAGTACCCGACCTAACGGGGTAAGGACATCTTCACTAATCTTATCGCCTAACTTCACTTGTGATAAAGTCACCGTTGGCACAACGGTTCCCTCCCCATGTCCTGGATTCCCCTGATTTAAAAACTATTCGTTCTCTTGGCTGTCTGAAGGCTGTGAAGCATCAAATTCAGTCGCTTCTCCTTCTTCCAGATCATCGTTTACTTCTTCACTGCGGGCAATACGAGTAACCGTGGCTACTGTGTCTTCATCGCGGGTATTAATCAATTTAACACCTTGCGTATTGCGGCCCATCGTGGAGATGCCTTCCATGCTTGTCCGAATCAATGTGCCTGATGCTGTCATAATCATCAGATCCTCATCGTTTACAACGACCTTCAAGCTGACGATCGGACCGTTCTTATCCGTAACGTTAAGCGTCTTAATCCCTTTACCGCCACGATTTTGAATGCGATATTCGCTCATTGGCGTCCGTTTGCCGTAGCCCTTGGACGTAACGATCAACACATCATTATCATTCATGACGATATCCATATCAATAACAGCATCGCTCTCATCAAGCTGGATACCCTTCACGCCTGTAGCCGATCGGCCCATAGAGCGTACATCATTTTCAGAGAAACGAATCGACATGCCTTCTGCCGTCCCCATAACAATCTCCTGTTGACCGTCTGTCAGCTTAACGCCAATCAGATCATCGTCTTCACGCAGCGAGATGGCAATGAGGCCAACTTTGCGAATGTTGATATAGTCATCGAGAGGCGTTTTCTTCACGACACCTTGACGGGTTGCGAAGAACAGATAATGATTCGGGTCAAAATCCTGTACAGGAATAACCGCATTAATCGTCTCACCCTGCTCGATTTGAATTAAGTTAATAATCGGCGTACCGCGTGCTGTCCGGCTGAGATCAGGAATCTCATAAGCTTTCAGCTTGTACACCTTGCCCTTATTGGTGAAGAAGAGCAAGTAGTGATGCGTATTGGATACAAAAAGATGCTCGACAAAGTCATTGTCCTTCGTATCCATACCAACGACACCTTTACCGCCCCGCTTCTGGCTCCGATAAGTCGTGACCGGCAAGCGCTTGATATAGCCGCTATGCGTAATGGAAATAATAACATCCTCACGAGGAATCAAATCCTCATCAAGAATTTCCTCATCACTAGCCGTAATTTCCGTACGACGCTCATCACCAAAACGATCTCTAAGCTCGTTGAGTTCTGTGCTAATAATAGCAAGTACGAGCTGCTCATCAGCTAGAATAGCTTTGAACTCAGCAATTTTTTGCAGAAGCTCTGTATATTCTGCTTCGATCTTATCGCGTTCCAGACCTGTAAGGCGTTGCAAACGCATATCGAGAATTGCTTGTGCCTGCTCGTGACTCAGATCGAATCGATTGATTAAGCCCTCACGTGCTATTTCTGCTGTTTGGGAACCGCGTATTAACGCAATAACCTCATCCAGATGATCAAGCGCAATCCGATAGCCCTCCAAAATATGAGCGCGAGCTTCGGCTTTCTTCAAATCGTATTCCGTACGACGACGAATAACTTCGATTTGATGCTGCAAATAATGATAGAGCACTTCGCGCAAATTCAGCGTCTTCGGCTCGCCATTAACGAGAGCGAGCATATTAATGCCGAAGTTGGACTGCATTTGCGTCTGTTTATATAAGTTGTTGAGCACAACGCTAGGATTCACATCACGGCGGAGCTCGATAACAACCCGCATGCCCGTACGGTCAGACTCATCGCGCAAATCTGTAATGCCGTCGATCTTCTTCTCCCGAACGAGCTCAGCAATTTTCTCAACGAGACGGGCTTTATTTACTTGATAAGGCAGCTCATACACGATAATACGAGCTTTGTTGCCATTCTCTTCAATCGTTGCCCGCGCACGCATGGTCACCGTTCCACGACCCGTCAAGTAAGCTTGACGAATGCCGCTTAATCCCATAACAATACCTGCCGTTGGGAAATCGGGCCCTTTTACAAAATCGATCAATTCAAGCGGTGTAATATCCGGATTAGCAATAAGCGCCTGTACACCGTCAATGACTTCCCCCAAATTATGCGGAGGAATGTTCGTCGCCATACCTACAGCTATCCCTGTTACACCATTGACTAGCAAGTTAGGAAAACGCGCCGGCAATACCGCAGGCTCCTTCTCTTCACCGTCATAGTTCGGAATGAAATCTACTGTTTCCTTGTTAAGGTCACGCAGCAGCTCCATTGCAACCTTCGATAGACGAGCTTCCGTGTAACGCATGGCTGCTGCCATGTCACCATCAACCGAACCGAAGTTGCCATGTCCATCTACCAGCATATACCTCATTGAGAAATCCTGGGCCATACGCACCATGGACTCATACACAGCCGAATCACCGTGAGGATGATACTTACCGATTACTTCGCCTACAATCCTTGCGGATTTTTTGTGCGGCTTGTCCGGTGACATCCCAAGCTCCGACATTGCGAATAAAATCCGGCGATGAACAGGCTTGAGTCCATCCCTTACATCGGGCAATGCGCGACTTACGATAATACTCATCGCATAATCCATAAAGGAATCGCGCATTTCCGTGCCAATATCACGGTCTTTAATCTGCGAATATTGTTCTTCCGCCATGCTTTACCTCCCTGACGTCTATCTGCAAACCTGTAAACATCATTGTCTCTCTAGTTCTTTCTCAAATAAGACGATACTAAACCTAAATTCCACTAACATAGCCGAAAAAATAGGTTAAACACCGTATTCCGTTACGCTCCGATTGCCATAAACTAAACAAATCCAACTTTTATTATACCACTCATTCGAAACTCTGTCTCCTGTCGGAATAAGAAACGATAGGCTCAGGCAGTGATTTAAAGAAAGGGGAATCAAGCTTGTCTATACAGCGCGTTACTAGCAAATGGGCTAAAACGCAGGTGCTCCTGCGCTCCGAATATTTGCGCGAATACCTGCCTGCCACCAAGCTGTTCAGCAAAGAAAACCTGCTCGCTATGCTCACCGAATACAACATGGTTTATGTTAAACCCGTCAACGGCACATTTGGAAAAGGGGTCATTCGGGTCGAGCGATATGCCGCTCCAGGCCGCGGCTTCCGATACCAGATTGAAACCAGTGTCCGTACGTTCGCCACCTTCGACCAATTGTACAACAGCCTTTATCGCTATCAAGTTGGCAAACGCTACCTCATACAAAGAGGGATCTTCCTGCTTCGCCATCAGAAGCGGCGTTTTGATATCCGAGTAATGGTACAGAAAAATCCGCAAGGCAGTTGGGAAGCAACGGGCATTATTGGCCGCCTTGCTCATCCTGCAAAAATCGTCACCAACTACCATAGTGGAGGCACGCCAATGCCTTTCGAACAGCTCATGAATGGTCATTTGTCCGCATCAGAACAGCAAGCGTATAGACAGCGTTTGAACAAGCTAAGCCTATCCATCGTCCACCAACTGCAGCAAGCTTATCCGCGAATTAAAGAAATCGGTGTCGATATTGCGATCGATACGAAGCTGCGCCCATGGATATTAGAGGTTAACACTTGCCCCGATCCTTTTATTTTCCGCAAGCTTCCCGACAAGTCCGTGTTTCAAAAAATATATCGATACGCCGTTGCCTATGGCCGGTACAAAAGAAAATAGCCGCCACTAGTGCGTATTTCATACTGCGAGCATCGCCCCGTATAAAAACACATTCTAGAAACGGCTATTAATAATTTCAAGCGGCAAACTATGCCGCTGTACTTAAAAGATTCAGCTATTAACCAATCAGCGGCAAGCTAAATATCGAGATTTTTAACGCTTAAAGCATATTGCTGGATGAAGTTACGACGCGGTTCAACGTTGTCGCCCATAAGTGTATCAAAAATCGTATCGGCTTCAATAGCGTCATCAATCGTTACTTGAAGCATGGAACGGCTTTCTGGATCCATCGTTGTTTCCCAGAGCTGGACAGCATCCATCTCGCCCAAGCCTTTATAGCGCTGAATGTTAATTTTGCCGGTTTGACCGAACTCGGCAATAATTTCATCACGTTCCTTCTCGTTCTGCGCATAACGAATGACCTTATTGCGCTCGACTTTATAGAGCGGCGGCTGGGCGATATAAATATAGCCCGCTTCAAGAATTTTACGCATGTAGCGATAGAAGAACGTCAGCAGCAGCGTACGAATATGCGCGCCGTCAACGTCGGCATCCGTCATAATAATGACTTTGTGATAACGCGCCTTCGACAAATCGAAGTCCTCGCTGATGCCCGTTCCAAGCGCCGTAATAATCGCCCGAATCTCCGCGTTGCCGAGAATCCGGTCGAGTCTTGCCCGTTCAACGTTCAGGATTTTACCACGCAGCGGCAAAATCGCCTGGAAGTGACGGTCACGGCCTTGCTTAGCCGAACCACCGGCCGAGTCACCTTCTACGATGTACAGCTCGCTGATCGCCGCATCCTTGGAGGAGCAATCTGCCAGCTTGCCTGGCAGCGAGCTGACTTCAAGCGCACTCTTGCGGCGCGTCAGCTCACGCGCTTTGCGTGCTGCTTCCCGTGCTCTAGCGGCTTGAAGGCCTTTTTCCACAATTTTGCGAGATACAGCTGGGTTCTCATCGAGAAACTCCTGAAGCTTCTCCGCAAGCAGCGATTCGACAATACCGCGAACCTCGCTGTTGCCTAGCTTTGTCTTTGTTTGTCCCTCGAATTGCGGCTCAGGAATTTTGACCGAAATAATCGCCGTCAAACCTTCACGCACATCATCGCCGGAGAAGTTGGAATCATTGTCCTTCAGCAAGTTCGTTTTGCGGGCGTAGTCATTAATAACCCGCGTGAGCGCACTTTTGAAGCCAGACTCATGCGTTCCACCCTCATGGGTATTAATATTATTCGCGAACGAATAAATATTTTCGCTATAGCCATCGTTATACTGGAGGCCCAGTTCAACCTGGATATGATCCTTGGAGCCCTCTACATAAATCGGCGATTCATGGAGCGCTTCCTTGTTGCGGTTCAAAAACTGGACAAACTCATTAAGGCCGCCTTCGTATCTGAACGTATTGGTCATCCCTGTACGCTCATCCGTTAGCGAAATTTCAATTCCTTTATTTAGAAAAGCAAGCTCCCGGATCCGGGACTGCAAAATATCGTATTCATAAACCGTCGTCTCCGTAAAAATCTCCGGGTCCGGCTTAAAGCGAATCGTCGTTCCTGTATCCTCCGGCGATGTCTCTCCAATGACCTTAATATCTGATTCCGGTGCTCCGCGGCGATATTCCTGCTGATGAATTTTCCCCTTCAGCTTGACGGTTGCAACTACATGCTCCGACAAAGCATTAACGACAGAAACACCAACCCCGTGCAAACCGCCGGAAACTTTATAGCCTTCTCCGCCAAATTTACCGCCGGCATGAAGAACGGTCATAACGACTTCAAGCGTAGATTTCTTCAGCTTGGCGTTCTCGCCGACAGGGATACCCCGTCCGTTATCGACTACGGTAATACTGTTATCTTCATGAATCGTCACATTAATTTCAGTACAATAGCCAGCAAGCGCTTCGTCGATACTGTTATCGACAACTTCCCATACGAGATGGTGTAGTCCCTTGCTGCTTGTGGAGCCAATATACATACCAGGGCGCTTGCGGACTGCTTCCAGTCCCTCTAGCACCTGGATCTGACTCTCGTCATACGTATGCTGCGGATTCAAAGACATTAATGCTCACTGCTCCTCTCAACTGCTCTTGCTACACGTTATTCTGGCCCTTGTCAGCCATTCGCTACAAAATGATGAGCTCGCTTCTTCAAGGTGGAGGATGAAATTGGCGAATAATAGATTTTCTGCTTCGTCACAACGATGGATTTCGGCTCCTCTTCGCCAATCGTCTCCACATCCTTGCGCTTGCGAGCGCCTGCAACGAACTGCTTGGATAACTTGGAGGATTGCTCTATGGATATATCGAAAATGGCTACCAGCTCGGCAGCCCGAATAATTTTCTCGCCGCCCAAATGGATATACATGCTCCCCCACCTCCCGATCGTTTGCGCTTATCCGCGCGTCACTTGGCCTTCACGCACATTATAGATACAAGCGTCCTGCAGCTTGCTAATATTGACGCTCTCAAGCCCGGTTGTCGTGATGAACGTCTGCACCTTGCTCTGAAATGTTTCAATGAGCTGCGTCTGCCGGTGCTGGTCAAGCTCAGACAGAACATCATCAAGAAGCAGCAGCGGATATTCCCCAATCTCCTCAGCAATCAGCTCAATTTCTGCCAGCTTTAGCGAGAGTGCGGTTGTGCGCTGCTGTCCCTGGGAACCATATACAGATGCCTCTTTGCCGTTAATAAAAAAGGCCAAATCATCGCGATGAGGCCCAACGAGCGACATCCCTCTGCGAATCTCCTGCTCTTTCACTTGTGTTAACTTTATCATAAATTGCTCAAATAAAACAGATTCATCTTCCGGCTCGCCGCTGCCAAGCGATGGGCGGTAGGTAATCGTGAGCTGTTCGCTGCCAGCCGTAATGCCAGAATGGATCTGCTCAGCCCAGCGCTGCAGTTTATGTATGAAGTGTTCCCTTTTTTTCATAATTTTAACACCTAGCTCGGCAAGCTGTGTATTCCATACATCCAGCATCGTCTGCTGCATGGAGCCAGGAGAAGCAGACTTAAGATAGTTGTTGCGCTGTACAAGCACCTTGCCATATTGCTGAAGGGTATGCAAATAGCCGGGCTGCACCTGACCGATTTCCATATCCAGAAACCGTCTGCGTACACCCGGCGTGCCTTTTACAATTTCGAGATCCTCCGGCGCGAACATGACCACATTCAGCGACCCGATGAAGTTGCTCAGCTTACGCTGCTCCAACCCGTTAATTTTCGCTTTCTTGCCCTGCGTCGACAGCAGCAGTTCAAGCTGTGCCGTACCATAGCGCTTATCTACCATGCCTTGCAGACGAGCCGAATCCGCTTCCCAGCCAATCAGCTCCTTGTCCTTCGACGTACGGTGCGATTTGGTGAGGGCAAGCGCAAATATCGCTTCCAGCAAATTCGTCTTGCCCTGGGCGTTCGGACCAACGAACAGATTGACCTGATTATTCGTCTCCAGCTCAAGCTGTCCGTAGTTGCGGTAATTTTGCAAATGAATATTTTTTAAAAACACGTCTGCTGCCCCTCCCGGTCCTTAGCTAATCGTTATGAACCGGTAACAGTAAAGACGCCGAAGCCTTCTACTTCGACACGGTCCCCGACATACAGCTTGCGTCCACGTCTATTATCCGTCTCGCCGTTGATCGTAATCTTGTTCTCCTGCAAAAAAAATTTAGCTTGTCCACCTGTGGATATACAATCGGACAGCTTTAAAAACTGCCCCAACGGAATATATTCGGTGCGAATGGCAACTTCCTTCATCGTGGCTTGCCCACCTTCCTCTTCTCGAGCTCTATCCAGTCTTTTCGCCAGCCTTCTCGCGAGGCTGCTACGTTGTTGTCCGGTAAGGCAAAATAACGTACATGTTGTACGAATGATCGGTCGGCTTAATGATAATCGGGCTCATAGCACCTGTAAAGCCGATGAAAATTTGCTCGCTGTCAATTACTTTGAGCACATCAAGCATGAATTTGGAGTTGAAAGAAATGCGAAGCGGCTCGCCTTCAAATTTTTTGGCATCGATTTGCTCGGTTACGCGGCCAAGCTCGGTCGAGCTTGAAGAAATTTCAATGGAATTGTCATCAAGCGTAATCAGACGGACAATATTTGTCTTCTCTTCACGCGACATCAAATAAGCGCGGTCGATCGCATCCATCAAATTTTTTGTATCGACGACAAGTTCTGTTTTGTACGTTTGCGGAATAATCTTGGAAGTATCCGGGTACATGCCATCGAGCATGCGCGTATAGAACAGCACATTGCCAAGCTTGAACATAACTTGGTTGTCGGCGACGACAATATCCACGAGTGCATTTTGCTCAGGGACAAGCTTCGACAGCTCGACCAGTGTTTTCGCAGCAATAATGACATTGGAGAAACGATATTCCGGATCGGTTTCGGTATGCGCATTGCGGCTTGCCAGACGATGGCGGTCTGTTGCTATAAATTTCAGCTGCTGGTTGTTAAGCGTCCATAATACGCCGGTCAATACAGCGGTTTGCTCATTGGTGGAAGCTGCTAATACCGTTTGGCGAATCATCGTTTTCAACAAATCGCCTGGCATTTGAAATAAACCGTTCTCTTCAATAGACGGCAAAATTGGAAATTCCTCTGGATCAAGACCGACCATCTGGATGTCGGAGGAGCCGGAGCGGATCATCGTCTGGAACTGGGCGCCAACCTGAATTTCTACATTATCGGATGGCAGCTTTTTAATAATCTCGACAAAAAATTTAGCAGGGAGTACAACGCTTCCCGGTTTATCCACATGTGCAATAAATAAATTATCGCGTTCTACCGGGATGAAGCTTTGAATAGATATTTCAGTATCGCTTGCTGTTAAGGTTACACCTTGATGGGTAACATCTATTTTGATTCCGCCGAGAATCGGAATGGCTGGTCTGGAGGAGATAGCTTTCGCTACCTGCTGGATCGCATCGTTTAACTCATTTTTTGAAATCGTTAATTTCATAATTTCTCTCCTATATCCGCAGGGAGACATTCCGAATCATAGTGGATGTTCCACGAATGTCTTATTCCGCTTATGGATGATGTTTTTTTAAAGATTTTTAGTAGTCGTAGTAGTAGGGGGCCTGAATATGTGGATAAGCGGGACAAGTGCTGATAGATCAAGCCTATCCACATGTGCATAGACTGTGTATAGGCTTGTGTTCGTTTTCCGTATAAAAGTGGATAACTTTTCAGCGCAATATGCCCTTCTTAACGGCTTACGTATGATTTTTGATTTTTTCAGTTAGGTTTTGCAAAATTTTGTACAGATCCTGGTCAATTTTAAGCTGCTGCGTAATTTTCTCATGGGCATGAATGACCGTCGTATGGTCCCGGCCGCCAAAAGCTTCGCCAATCTTCGGCAGCGAGTGGTCCGTCAGCTCGCGAGAGAGATACATGGCGATTTGCCGCGGATATGCCACAGCTTTCGTCCGTTTGCGCGCCTTAAACTCCTCAAGCCGCAGCCCATAAAACTCCCCAACCTTCTGCTGGATCTCGTTAATGGTAATCAGCTTCGGCCGGCTTGAAGGAATAATATCCTTGAGCGCTTCCGCTGCCAAATGGGAGGAGATATCCTGATTAATGAGCGAGGAGTAAGCGACAACCCTGATCAGAGCGCCTTCCAGCTCACGAATATTCGTATCGATCTGGTTAGCGATATAAACCATCGCTTCATTGGGAATATCCAGATTTTCGGCCTTGGCCTTCTTGCGCAAAATCGCAATTCGCGTCTCCAGATCAGGCGCCTGGATGTCGGTAATCAAACCCCATTCAAAGCGGGAACGAAGGCGTTCTTCCAGCGTCGGAATTTCCTTAGGCGTACGGTCGCTGGAGATGACGATCTGCTTGCGCTCTTCATGAAGCGCATTAAAAGTATGGAAAAACTCCTCTTGCGTCCCGTCTTTACCGGCCAAAAACTGAATATCGTCAATAAGCAAAACGTCGATATTCCGGTATTTATTGCGGAAGCTTTCCCCACGGTTGTCACGAATCGCGTTAATAAATTCATTGGTGAATTTCTCCGACGAAATGTACATGATCTTCGTATTGGGGTTGTGATCCTTAATATAGTGGCCGATCGCATGCATCAGATGCGTTTTTCCAAGGCCAACGCCGCCGTAGAGAAACAGCGGATTGTAGGCTTTGGCCGGTGCTTCGGCTACCGCAAGCGATGCCGCATGGGCAAAGCGATTGTTGGCGCCGATAACGAATGTCTCGAACGTATATTTGGAATTCAGCACATGCGTATGGCTTTCTTCCTGAACGACGGGCACATCCATTGCTCTGGGCTGAACCATAGCTGCCGGCTCGGAGCTTCGCGCCTCTTCAATGGAAAAACGCACATCGACCTGTCTGCCTAGAAATTCAAACAGGGTTGTGCGAATTAGTTTTGTATAACGGCCTTCCAGCCATTCAGCTGCAAATGTTGTCGGTGCCGTAACTTCAAGCAAAGTATCATTCACGAACGAAGCTTTGGTTGCCTTAAACCAAGTGTCAAAACTCGGCTTGCTCAGCTTCGTCTGAATAATTGACAACACTTGCTGCCATATATCATAAGCATGGCTGTCCACAGACGTCACTCCTTATCAAAATCGCCGAAACGGCGCAATTAAGCCATATTCTGTCGAATGAATGTCATTTTTCCAAGGAAAACATCCACAATATGAAGAAATGAAAACGGTTGAGTTATAAATAGGGGATTAACTTGTTCACATTTTTATCCACAGGCTGTTAATAAGATTGAGGATAAAGGGAAGGTATCCACATATAAAACATAACTATCATAGCAAAAGATCCCTTGTATTTCAACGGATTCGAAGATTTTATCCACATATTCAATAGCTTGTGTATAAAAGTTGCACACAACACTAGATATTGTTTATATCTTGTTAAGATTTCGACAAAGTTCGTAAGTCGGCTGAAAAAGTTGTGCACAGCTTATTCATTTTCTACAAAATCACTGATTTCATTCATTTATCCACAGCTTTCGATTTCTTGTCTGTAAGGCGTTCGATGAGTTGACTTTCCGAAGGGTACGTGCTTTAATTGAACTACCTGTTTTTTTTATGAAGAAGTACGGGAGGTGCAGAGTAAATGAGACCTACATTTAGACCGAATGTTAGCAAACGTAAAAAAGTGCATGGATTCCGCAAACGGATGAGCACGAAAAACGGACGTAAAGTTTTGGCGGCGCGTCGTCAAAGAGGCAGAAAAGTTCTTAGCGCATAAGCAAAAGACCACGTCGGGTGGTCTTTTTTTTTGCCTTATCGGCGATACTTTTGAACATAATAAGGAAAGAACGGTGAAATGGAGTCGTGCAAAGAAGATTGCGTCTGCGTAACCGTAGCGACTTTGGCCGGGTCTACCGGGGAGGCAGATCGTTCGCCAACGGGCAGTTCGTCGTATATTGGTCGAAGCAGCCTGTGGCGGAGCCTTTCCGACTGGGCATTTCAGCAAGCAAAAAAATCGGCAATGCGGTTGTTCGCAACCGCATGCGCCGTGTCATTAAAGAAATCATCAGATTGAATGAGGCACGGATCGTTCCAAAGGTCGACTTCATTATTATTGTAAGAAAGCCTGCGGTAATGATGGAGACGAGTCAACTGGAAAAAAGCATTATGCATGTGCTAAGGAAGGCTGGGCTCCTCAAACGATAAGCGTAGATAGCGTTATAACCCTGTGGGAACAATACGTTTTGCGTAGAAGGAGAAGTGGGTGGATAATAGAAATGGTTATCCCTGCTAATATTAAAAAAACGGTTACATAGGTATCGAAAATACCTCATGCCATTCCTTTCTTTTGTCCTACCAATTATGGTATAGTTTAAAGGATGAGAAGGTATAAGAAATATGTCTGTAACGATGCAGATTTATCTCATGCGAAACTGCGTAGTTTGTGCTGAATGGCGACGAAACCGTTTATGCTGGATAGGCGAAGCATCGGCTCTCAAGAGAGGAGTTTTCATGTTGTTTCGGAAAGAAAACCGTAAATGGCTTTTGGTTTTAGGCATGCTAATGGCAGTGGTAGTCATTGCAGGCTGCGGTACGGAGATAGCTCAAACGACAAGTACAGAAGATTTGCTTAAGGGAAACTTCTGGCAGAAAAATGTCGTTTATTATTTTGCGCTTACTCTTGATACGTTCGCAGATTGGTTCGGCGGTGCTTATGGCATAGCCATTCTGCTCATTACCATTATTGTAAGAACAGCCATTTTGCCGCTGACGATCAAGCAGTATCGCAGCTCGAAGGCTATGCAGGCTTTGCAGCCGCAAATCGCTGAGATGAAGAAGAAATACAAGGACGACCCTAAAAAGCAGCAGGAAGAGACAATGAAGCTGTTTCAGGCCAATCAGGTAAATCCGATGGCAGGATGTTTGCCGCTCATTATACAGATGCCTGTATTTATCGCATTGTATAATGCGATTTATATGAACCCTGAGGTGCGTACGCATGCTTTCTTGTGGTTGCAGCTAGGGGAGAAGGACCCTTATTACATTCTTCCCGTTATCGCCGCAGCGACAACTTTCATCCAATCGAAGATGATGCAGAAGCAGCAGACGCAAACAATGCCTGGTATGGGAGCTATGCTTGCCATTTTCCCAGTGTTGATTTTCGTCATGGCGATTAATTTCCCAGCAGCTCTGCCGCTTTACTGGATTTACAGCAACATTTACACAATCATTCAAAACTATTTCTTGTATGTGCGCAATGCTGAAAAAAAAGGCAATGACGATACAGGCACCAACGATAAACAATCTAAAGGTAAGGGTAAACGTAAGGGGGCCCTCGCGAAATGAAGAAAATCGTTGCATCAGGGAAAACGGTAGAAGAGGCTGTACAAAGTGGTTTGACACAATTAAATGTGGCTGAGGATCGTGTGAGAGTGGCTGTTCTTGAGCAGCCTTCCAAAGGATTCCTCGGTTTGATCGGCGTGAAAGAAGCGAAAGTAGAACTGGAGCTTATTCCTGATCCAACAAGTGAAGCTGAGCAGTTCCTTCTAGAAGTGGCGAGCACAATGGGGCTAGATGTATCCATTGAACGCAAGCAGACGAGGGAAGGCACGCAGCTTTCGATTTCAGGCGGGGGAGATCTCGGCATGCTAATCGGAAGGCGCGGGCAAACGCTCGATGCATTGCAGTACTTGGTTAATATTGTGGCAAACCGCTATTCGGACAGTCATCTTCGTATCGTACTTGATGCAGAGGATTTTCGCGAGCGCCGGCGCAAGACGCTGGAAGAGCTGTCAGAGCGCCTTGCGGGCAGAGTGATTCGCACGAAAAAAGAGGTGGTGCTGGAGCCGATGTCTTCCCATGAGCGGAAGGTCATTCATTCCCAGCTGCAAAATCATCCTCGTGTGAAGACATACAGTAAAGGTGATGAGCCGCATCGACGGATTGTCATAGCACTTAAGTGATACAATAGTACAGATTCGCAGCAATGGCTCCCGTGGTCATTGCTGTTTTTCCATTTGAGAGGTGCTGAACACAATGATACAAGATACGATAGCCGCGATTTCAACCGCTGTTGGAGAGGGCGGTATTGCCATTATCCGCATAAGCGGTCCGAATGCAATTGCGGGGACAGCTGCGCTATTTCAGAGCCGAACCGATCTGCGCGAAGCAGACAGCCATACGGTGCATTATGGGCATATCGTTCATCCGGCTACAGGCGAGCAGATTGAAGAGGTGCTGGTGACGCTTATGCGTGGGCCGCGTTCTTTTACAGCCGAGGATGTGGTGGAAATCAATGCTCATGGCGGCGTAGTGGCGGTTAAGAAGGTGCTCGATGTCGTGCTGATGCAGGAAGATATGCGATTAGCTGAGCCTGGCGAGTTTACGAAGCGGGCCTTTCTGAACGGGCGCATTGATTTAATGCAGGCGGAAGCGGTCATCGATCTTATTCGTTCAAAGTCGGATCGCGCTTTCTCCATTGCGCGTAAGCAGGCAGAAGGCTTGCTGTCCAAGCGGATTAAAGCGCTCCGGCAGACGGTCATTGAGCTGCTAGCGCATATTGAAGTAAATATCGATTACCCTGAGCATGATGTCGAGGAAATGACGACTGCTTATATTCGTGATCAAAGCCAAATTGCGCTGGATGAAATCGCTAAGCTTTTAAAAACAGCAAATGAAGGCAAAATATTAAGAGAAGGTATTATGACGGCAATCGTCGGCAGGCCAAATGTAGGCAAGTCGTCATTGCTTAATATGCTGGCGCAGGAAAATAAAGCGATTGTGACCGATATTCCCGGCACAACGCGTGATGTTATAGAGGAATATGTAACGCTTAACCATATCCCGCTGAGGCTGCTGGATACGGCAGGCATTCGCGAGACGAGCGATCTCGTCGAGCAGCTTGGGGTAGAGCGGTCGCATACGGCGCTTGCGGAAGCCGATCTTATTTTATTCGTGCTGAATTATAATGAGCCGCTGCATGCCGATGACCGTGAGCTGCTGGACCGAATGGCGGGCCGCCAGGTTGTATTGGTCATTAATAAAACCGACCTGCCGGGCAAGCTCGACATGGAAGAAATCGAAAAGCGTTTCAGCCCAGAAGCGATTGTCCGGATGTCAGTACTGCAGGAAGCGGGACTGGATTATTTGGAGAAGGCGATTAGCGGGATGTTTTTCGAAGGAAAGCTGGATTCCGGCGATTTGACCTATGTTAGTAATGTCCGGCATATTGCTTTATTGAAACGGGCGCAGCAGTCGCTGCTTGATGGTATTGCGGCATCGGAGGCAGGTATTCCAATTGATGTGATGCAGATTGACGTTCGCTCTGCTTGGGAGTCACTTGGTGAGATTATCGGGGATGCCGTCGGCGATTCATTGATTGATCAAATCTTTTCACAATTTTGTTTGGGCAAATAATAAGCGATCAATAGCCTCCGGACGAACATCCATCAGGCTAGCAGCGCTTTGGGAGGTACTTGGAATGGGATACGAAGCAGGGCAATATGACGTTATTGTTATCGGTGCGGGGCATGCAGGCAGCGAAGCTGCGCTTGCGGCAGCGCGTATGGGCTGTGAGACGCTATTGCTGACGATTAATTTGGATATGGTGGCATTCATGCCATGTAATCCGTCGATTGGCGGACCAGCGAAAGGGCATGTTGTACGTGAGCTGGACGCTTTAGGCGGAGAAATGGGCCGCAATATTGATAAAACCTTTATCCAAATGCGGATGCTGAATACAGGCAAAGGGCCTGCGGTTCACGCGCTTCGCGCACAGGCGGATAAGTTTGCCTACCAGCATGAAATGAAGAAGACGATTGAGGAGACGCCAAAACTGACGCTGCGCCAAGGAATGGCCGAGGAGCTGTTGGTGGAGGAAGGCAAAATTGTAGGGCTTGTGACGAAAACAGGCGCGATTTATCGCTCGAAGACGATTGTCCTGACAACAGGCACGTATTTGCGCGGTAAAATCATTATGGGCGAGTTAATGTATGAGAGCGGCCCGAATAACCAGCAGCCGTCGCTGAAGCTGTCTGCGAGCCTGAAGGAGCATGGCTTCGAGCTGGTGCGATTCAAAACCGGTACGCCGCCACGCGTGCACAAGGATACGATCGATTTTACAAAAACAGAAATTCAACCCGGCGATGAGCAGCCGAAATTTTTCTCGCATGAGACGATTTCCTCCAATAATGAGCAGCTTCCATGCTGGCTGACCTATACGTCGGAGCAAACACACAAAATCATCAACGATAATTTGCATCGTGCGCCAATGTTCTCGGGAGCAATCGAAGGCACGGGCCCAAGATATTGCCCATCGATTGAGGATAAAATTGTACGTTTTGCCGATAAGCCGAAGCATCAGATTTTTCTGGAGCCGGAAGGGCTGCATACGTCGGAGTATTATGTACAAGGACTTTCCACAAGCATGCCGGAGGATGTCCAATTAGGTATTTTACGATCAATCCCAGGTTTGGAAAAAGTTGAAATGATGCGCAATGGGTATGCGATTGAATATGATGCGGTTGTACCAACGCAGCTTTGGCCAACACTTGAGACAAAAGTCGTTGACGGGTTATTCACAGCTGGACAAATCAACGGTACTTCCGGTTATGAGGAAGCGGCTGGTCAAGGTGTTATTGCAGGCATTAATGCTGCCCGTAAAGTTCAAGGGAAAGAGCCCGTCATTATTGCACGCTCGCAAGGCTACATTGGCGTAATGATTGATGACCTTGTAACGAAGGGGACGAATGATCCTTATCGGCTGCTGACTTCCCGTGCGGAATATCGCTTGCTGCTTCGCCATGACAACGCTGACCTGCGTCTGACGCCGATTGGCTATGAGATTGGTTTGATTTCGGAAGAGCGTTATGAAAGCTTTTTGAATAAAAAAGCATTGGTTGAGCAAGAAATTGAGAGATTGCGTACGACGAAAGTGAAACCAGAAGAAGCACAGCCCGTATTAAAAGCTGCGGAATCAGCTGAAATTCCGTTTACTGTAGATGCGTTATCGTTGCTGCGCCGGCCGGAAATTACGTATGCGATGCTGGAAAGCATTATACCTTCAGAGCTTGCTTTGACAGAGGAAATGAAGGAGCAGGTCGAAATTCAAATTAAATATGCTGGATATATCGAGAAGCAGTTATTGCAGGTTGAACGACTGAGCAAAATGGAGAAAAAACGGATACCGGATGATATCGACTATTTAGAGGTACAAGGACTTGCTTCTGAAGCGAAGCAAAAACTGTCGGACATCAGGCCGTTATCCATCGGTCAGGCTTCCAGGGTAGCTGGCGTTACACCAGCCGATATTTCCATACTGCTCGTTTATTTGGAGCATTATAACCGCGTTGTAGCGGCGAGAGGATAGAAGAACAAACGATGGAACAGACGATAGAATGGTTTCCAAAGTTGATGCAAGAGCGAGGAATAACCTTATCCCAGCATCAGCTTGATCAGTTCGATACGTATTATCGCTTATTGGTCGAATGGAATGAACGCATGAATTTGACCGGTATAACAGAACGTGAAGCTGTATATGAAAAGCATTTTTATGATTCTGTTTCCCTTTCTTTCTTTATCGATATGGAAGCAATCAGCAAAATAGCCGATATTGGCTCCGGCGCAGGTTTTCCGAGCATCCCGCTTAAAATTTGCTTCCCGCATTTGAAGATTGTTATTGTCGACTCCTTGAATAAACGTATCCAGTTTCTTAATGCTTTAGCAGAGCAGCTGGGTATTGCTGACGATGTCAGCTGTGTTCATGGCCGTGCCGAGGATGTCGGCAGACTGCAAGGTCATCGTGATGCGTATGACTTGGTAACAGCAAGAGCTGTTGCTCGCCTGAATGTACTGAATGAGTTTTGTTTGCCATTTGTACGCAAGGGCGGCCTTTTCGCAGCGATGAAAGGTTCGCAAAGTGAGGAAGAGGTTCGGGAAGCGGGGACCAGCTTGAAGGAGCTGAAAGCTGCTGTTCGTTCTGAACATAGCTTCACTTTACCATTTGAACAATCCGAACGGCATATTGTGCTGATTGAGAAACGAGAAGCTACTCCGCGCAAATATCCTCGTAAAGCGGGAACACCGCTAAAACAGCCTATTTTGTAAATACGATTTATACGATCCATGTTTATAGATTTTAAGATTGAGGCAGATAAGTGGAAATGGTAAGTTTAGGATGTTTCACGTGAAACATTGCTTGCTATTTCCAGATTTCTGCTTGTATTTTTATTTGGCATTCAAGGCTGTCAAGCAGGAAATACTTAGGCGCAAGTAGAAATAAATAGAGAGAACAAAATAGCAGGCCGTTCTGTATTTTTGCAGAGCAGCACACATTTTTAAAAATATAAGCAGGCATAAGGTTTTGCTATATGCTGCTTATATTTCTCGGAATGAAACGCGCCGCGCCGTCAAAGGACGGAGACAGCCGTTTCACCTTAATAGTAAGCATAGATAAGCTAGACACGTAACATCTGCTGCTATTTCAAGGCGTAAGTCATAAATAGTCAGATAAGCAGATGGATCGTTTTCCTTTATATGCAAAACCATTTGTAGGCTTATGTAACAATTTCCGATTGTCTCGATTGAAGTGGAACAGAATACAAGCAAGACTGTTATTTGGCAGCACATCTTTGAAGCGGGCTCTGCTGATGGGGCCGTTTCTTGATCGGGTGGTAGTGGAAAAATGAAAGAACAACTTTCTCGTTTGTTTGGTTTGAATGACCAACGCAGCAACAACAATGAAGAGGTTAAACAAATTCCTGTTAATGAAATCGACACGAGTCCATTTCAACCAAGGTCGATATTTGATGATGAACGAATTGACGAGTTATGCCAGACGATTAAGACGCACGGCATTATTCAGCCTATCGTCGTTCGGATGCGGAATAACCGCTATGAAATTATTGCGGGAGAACGTCGTTGGCGTGCTGTAACGAAGCTCGGTTATGATACGATACCAGGCATTATTCGTGAGTTTAATGACTCGCAAACGGCGTCAATCGCGTTAATCGAAAATTTGCAGCGGGAAAATTTAACGGCTATTGAAGAGGCTGTTGCTTATCAGAAGCTGATTGAGCTGCATCAATTGACGCAGGAGAGCTTGGCGCAAAGATTGGGCAAAAGCCAATCAACGATTGCCAACAAGCTAAGATTGCTGGCACTTAACGATGTAGTTAAAAGTGCGTTGATGGAGCGTAAAATTACAGAGCGTCACGCACGGGCGTTGTTGGTCCTGCCTACTGAAGAACTACAGCTTCAAGTGCTGGAAGAGATTATTTCCAAAGAACTCAATGTAAAACAAACGGAAATTCGGATCGCTTTTCTGAATGAGACAGTCAAAGCCAAAAAAGCAAAACGGGTATCTTTTACGAAAGATGTTCGGCTTGCTCTTAATACGATTAGACAATCTATTGAGATGGTGTCAGGCTCCGGTTTGCAAATTAAGACAAATGAGAAGGATCACGAAGATCATTATGAAATAGTGATTCACATTCCTAAACGTTAAGCGTATGATTCGTTAAAGGGACTCGTAAATCCTCATTTGCATGTAGATACTATTAAATGCGATAATAGATTTAACTGCTGCCGTCCTCGCTGCTTGCTGAGGGCGGCGAATCCATTTATGCTAATATTACTTACTACTATGCGATGTCCCTCTACTGGACGGTTACCGCTTGTACTGCTTCTTTGTTAATAGCTTTTACACAGAGTATAGAGGTGAAAGACTTGTCTAAAATTATAGCAATAGCGAATCAGAAGGGTGGCGTCGGCAAAACGACGACATCAGTTAATTTAGGTGCTTGTCTGGCGACGCTCGGCAGGCGGGTGCTGCTTGTTGATATTGATCCGCAAGGCAATACGACTAGCGGAGTAGGTATTAACAAGGCGGATGTTGAAAGCTGTATTTATGATGTGCTTGTTAATGATATCCATCCGCAGGAAGCAATGGCAGATACAAAAATTCCTGGGCTGAAAATCATTCCTGCTACGATTCAACTTGCTGGAGCAGAGATTGAATTAGTTCCAACTATTTCCAGAGAAGTCCGTTTAAAGAAAGCGCTACATTTATTAAAGGATGAGTTTGATTATATTTTAATTGACTGCCCGCCATCTTTAGGATTATTAACGATTAATTCCTTGACCGCTGCTGATTCGGTCATCATTCCGATTCAATGTGAATATTACGCCCTGGAGGGCTTGAGCCAACTGCTGAATACGGTGAGATTAGTACAAAAGCATCTAAACACGACGCTGCAAATTGAAGGCGTATTGCTCACGATGCTCGATGCCAGAACGAATCTAGGTATTCAGGTTATTGAGGAAGTGAAGAAATACTTTCAACAGAAGGTATACCAGACGATTATTCCACGTAATGTGCGTTTAAGTGAAGCGCCTTCTCATGGACAAGCGATCATTACGTATGATCCCAAATCGAAGGGTGCAGAAGTATATCTTGAACTGGCGAAGGAAGTGATTACGTATGAGCAAGCGGCTAGGTAGAGGTCTGGATGCGCTTATTCCATCGCTTTCGGTAAACGATGATGATAAAGTCATAGAAGTTGCAATTACGCAATTGCGACCGAACCCTTACCAACCACGGAAAACATTTGATGAGCAGTCTATAAAAGAATTGGCCGAATCGATTAAGCAGCATGGTGTCATTCAGCCCATTATTGTTCGTACTGTAATGAAGGGCTACGAGATTATTGCAGGGGAACGCCGATTCAGAGCATCGCAGCTTTGCGGCAACACGACCGTTCCTGCAGTTGTCAGATCTTTCTCGGATCAACAAGTTATGGAAATTGCGCTGATTGAAAATTTGCAACGCGAAGATCTGAATGCGATAGAAGTGGCGATAGCTTATCAGAACTTAATGGACAAGTTCAAATTAACACAAGAAGAGCTTTCTATGAAAGTTGGCAAGTCCAGATCGCATATTGCTAACTTCGTGAGATTGCTGGCATTGCCAGAGTCTATTAAAGACAATGTTTCACGTGGAACAATTTCCATGGGACATGCCCGTGCACTTGCAGGTATTAAGGATTTAAAAGTGCAGCTAGAATTGGCCGAACTCATTATCAATCAGGGCTGGAGTGTACGTGAACTGGAGGAAGCGATTCAGAAGCTGGAGTCGATGAAGGATGAGGAAAACAATGATGGCAAACAGGCGAAAGGCAAAACGAAGAAGCGTGACCCTTATATTGAAAGCTTAGAGGAGTCGCTCAGAGAACGATTCAAAACAACTGTAAAGATTAAGCAGCAAAAGGAAAAAGGTAAGATCGAACTTCAATATTATAATAAACAGGACTTGGAACGGCTTCTGGAGATGCTTCAATACATGGCGTAGTCTTGATAAGATAGCATACCCGAGGTGTAATCTTTGATCCTGAAGATTAAACTAAGGTATGCTATTGTTATGAGAAGATATGTTAGTGATGGTGGGAGTGGATGGATGATGAATGCTGATCGTGAAAAAATCATTTATTTAGATCATGCTGCAACGTCATGGCCGAAACCTAACTCGGTTATTGAAGCAGTTCAGCATGCTATGCTGCATGATGCAGCTAACCCGGGAAGAGGCAGTCATCGGATGGCTGTTCGTGCGAGCCGTGTGTTGTTTGATACTCGAAAGCAGCTAGCTAAGCTGTTTCGGGTGAAAAACCCTAATGACATTGCTTTTGCAGGCAATACGACAGGTGCTTTGAATATGGCGATAAAAGGTTATATCAAAGAGGGCGATCATGTAGTTGCTACTGGAATTGAACATAATTCCGTAAGGCGGCCATTGGAGTTTTTGAAGCAGTCACTCGGGATAAAGGTCACCTACGTAGAGGCAGACGAACAGGGGAATATAACGGTTGATCAAGTTCGAGATGCGATTATACCGCAGACGACGCTGGTTATCGTGAGCCATAGCTCAAACCTGCTGGGAACCATCGTTCCTTTAGCTGAGATCGGTGAGCTTACCCGCCAAAGAGGCGTGAAGCTGCTAGTGGATGCTGCTCAAAGTGCGGGGGTTTTGGAGATCGATGTTGAAGCAATGGGAATTGATATGCTTGCATTCCCTGGACATAAAGGGCTGCTCGGCCCACAGGGCACAGGAGGCTTGTACATCCATCCGGAGCTGGACCTTGTCCCGATGCTGCATGGAGGCACTGGGAGTCAATCTGAGGCGGCTGAGCAGCCTCATGTGCGTCCAGATCGTTATGAAGCGGGGACGCAAAATACACCCGGTCTAGCAGGTTTGAAGGCAGGCGTGGAATATGTTCTGAATGAGACGGTTCATAAAATCCATACTAAGGAATGGGCGCTTACTCAGCAGATGATGGAGGGGTTATCTGCGATAGAAGGAGTCAGGCTGCTTGGACCGAAGCTTGGAGAGCAGCGGACAGGCATGGTTTCTTTTGTGGCGGAAGGCGTGGATCCTTCGGAGATGTCTTTTATTTTAGACCAGCATTACCAGATCGCTGTGCGTGCAGGCTTTCATTGTACGCCGCTTGCCCATACTTGTGCAGGTACGATGGCTACGGGAGCTGTTAGAGCGAGTGTGGGCTATTTTACAACGGAAGCGGAAGTGAGTGCTCTAGTTGATGCTGTACGTGAAATACGTACACAATATAAAATTTAATTTATTTCTGGGGGCGGAAAGGTTTACATGAATGATTGGATGAACAACCCTTTATACGGCTTGTTGGCATTGCTGGTACTGCTGCTTTTTATTATTTTAATTTGGGTCATAACGCTTGGAAGAAGGCTCAAAAAACTGCGCAAGCAGTACGTCGAGGTTATGGGGAATACGGGTGTTACGAATATTGAAGAAGTCGTTATTGGGTTGAAGCAGGAAATAGCCGAGCATGCGCGGCATTCGAGAGCAGTAGAGGCGCAGCTGGAACAACTGGAACGGCGCCAGCTTGAGGAGAAGGGACGCTTGGGTGTTATTCGCTATAATGCGTTCTCGGAGCAAGGAAGCGACCTTAGCTTCTCCATCGCGATTGTAAATGCGGCGCAAGACGGAGTCGTCATGTCGAGTATTCATAGCAGGGATAGTGCTTATGTGTATGCCAAGCCGATAGAGGGCGGGAAATCAACGTATCCGTTAACGCCGGAAGAGCTGCAGGCGGTTGCGAAAGCGAAATAAAAAGGACGAGCCTAGAGCTGGAGGCTGCATCATTCGGCTGAGGCGGCTTGCTCCCTAGTTTGAAGCATGACACGATTGCTGCCCATTATAGCGGAGAAAAGGCTGAAAGCAATAAGGTCGGCCATCTTGATGACAAGATGCAGACGGGTATTTTGCAGCACGAAATATTCCATAAAACCGCCCACATTCACAATGCCGGTAATATGCATATCGCCCACAGGCGGGAGCTCCTTATTAACACCGGCTCCAGGGCGTACCGGACCCGTCCCAATATGAATGGAGCCAATGCTGGAAACTTGTCCTAAACAAGCATCAATACCAATGATGAATGGATTATGGTGGTTTTGATGGATAAGTGCCAGTGTATCGGTCAGATTCATTGCGTGAACCGGCTCTTCCAACGTGCCGTATAAAGCAAAGTAAGGGCTGTTGTATTTTGCGAGAGAGGTTCCGATTATGGGGCCGAGTGAATCGCCCGTTGAACGGTCGGTGCCCACACATACAATGATGAGCGGCCTGGCGCCTGAAAGCTCATTGAGCATAAGGGAGAGGCGGTTTACGATTAACGTCATGGCGTTGGTATCGGTATGCGGAACTTTCAAAGGCGCATCTTTCAAAAAAGAAAGTTTCATAGAATCCCTCCGTTATAGCTAATATGTTATCTAGTATATGGATGGGACAACCATTTTATACGTCATAAACCCACTGATTACGTTGCGTAAAAAGAGGGAGAGGAGAAAACTGGCTTATGTTGATTGCCTTTGATTCCACACAGCAGGCATTGCGCGCGGAAATGCTGCTCGAATATGCGGAAATTGAAATAGATATTTGTCCAACCCCTAAAGAGATTACAGCAGGTTGTGCCTTGTCCATTCATTTTCCAGAGGACGATTTGGATACGGTGCAGCAAGTCATTGTGTCTGAGAAAGTTGAAATAAGAGGGATTTTTAGACCTATTCATTTGGGATATGAACAAGTGAATCCGTAGGAGGAAATAGCTCTTGAATACGCTAAACATGTACAAAAACTTCATGGAGTGGTTGACGAATGTGGAGACTTGGCAGCGCTTCGGCGAATCTGCCATTCGGATAGCGCTCATTATTGTTATTACGCATTTGATTATATGGATTGTCAATAAATCGATTGATCGTATATTATCAAATAAACAAACGAGTCGTTTGCCGGTGCAGGCTAGAAGGATGGTCACGGTAGGACGGCTGCTCAAAAATATCGTCATGTACGCCTGCTATCTAATTGGCGGCATGCTGTTAATGTCGGAGCTGGGCATTCAACTGGGGCCGCTGCTCGCAGGTGCCGGAATCGTAGGTTTGGCTATTGGATTTGGCGCGCAAAGCTTGGTGAAGGACATTATTACTGGCTTCTTTATTATTTTGGAGGACCAGTTTGCCGTAGGCGATGTTATTCAAGCCGGACAGTTTAAAGGGACGGTCGAGGTTATTGGATTGCGTACGACCAGGCTGCTCAGCTGGACAGGGGAAATTTTCATCATTCCGAACGGCATGATTAATGAGGTGACGAACTTCTCCTTACGCAATTCTGTAGCCGTCGTGGACGTTTCGATCGGTTATGAGGAAGATGTAGATCGGGCGACGAACATCATTCAAGCTACGGTAGATAAGCTGGAAGATGAAAACCTCGCCAAACCGCCGGAAGTGCTTGGCATTCAGCTAATGGGCGCATCGGACATAAAAATTCGTATTATTGCGGAATGCTTGCCTAATACCCAGCATGCGCTGGCCAGAAAGATTAACTTGCAGGTGAAGAAAGCGCTGGTTGAGAACGGTATGGATACGCCGTATCCACGCATGGTTACCTATCATCGCGATGAGAGGAGCGGAGAAAGAAATGGAGCGTAAGCAATTTGAGCTTGGTGATGTCGTCCAGATGAAAAAACAGCATCCTTGCGGTTCGAATGAAATGGAAATTATTCGAATGGGCATGGATATCCGTATTAAATGCGTAGGCTGTAAGCACAGTGTATTAATACCTCGGGCGAAATTTGAGAAAAATATGAAAAAAGTGCTTCGTTCCACCGCTTCTGCTGATGGTGGGCAAGCGCCGGCCCAGTCTGAGCCGGAATCACATTAAAATCGTTTACGGAATGAATAATGAAGGAAATGAACGACCTCCAGCCTTTTATTTAAAGGTGATGGAGGTTTTTTGTTTTTTCTCGGTATTTCCATTGTTTACAGTTCGGAAACAAGGCGGACGTCATTAGAAATACTATGTCTTAGCGATCAGGAGAGAGTGGAGGAAAGAATCCAATGTGTGGAATTTTCGGAAAATGGCGAGCCGCGCTCGTTGCGGCTTGTCTCGTGGCTGCCAAACGGCATGAAGTCGCGGCTGCATCGAATGGTGGAGCGGGTTCCGCTCGCTTTTCGCGGAAAAAACGATGTGCTTCGAGAATTCTCGCCGATTGAGCAGCATTTTTACGGAAATGCAAGGCTGCAAGTGGGGACGAATCGACTTACGCAAACGGCATAAAAATATAAGAGGTTTTTGGTTGCATCCAGGCAGCAAATATGATAAGATCTTCTTATATGCGGAGAGGTACCCAAGAGGCCCAAGGGGGCTGACTCGAAATCAGCTAGGCGTGTCAAAGCGTGCGTGGGTTCGAATCCCACCTTCTCCGCCATTCTCGCATATATGCGCTGTTACGGCGATTGTAATATTATAGATTAAATATGATAAGGCTGATTCCTGTTTCAAACGGGAATCAGCCTTTTTTGTTGTGCTTGTCTTGAAAGAAGCCAGCTCCTTAAGGGGCTGGCTTCGCTTCCATCGTTCTTTTGGACAGGATGATAATCAGTGCAGCTGTTACAGACAGTAGGGTGCAGCAAGTAAACATGGCAGAGTAAGAGCTGCTTTGCAGCAAAATGCCCATTGCGAATCCGCCAAGGGAAAAGCCGAGATCGTAGGACGATAAAAAAATCGCCATCAGCACATAGCGGGTTTTCTCCGGCAAAATAAAAGAGAGATAGGTCGTCAGCGTTGGATACAGCAGCGCCACGGCGAAGCCATTAAATACGGCTGACACGTATACAAAAGTGCCTACGATGTCCAGCATGGCGAGCAGTTGGCTCCCAAGCGCAGCAGACAACAGCATCCCGGCCATGAGCCATGTATTCCAGCTGCCATTGGACGGTATTTTTTTGCGCAAAACAAAGCGGCATGTGATGACGACCAGGCCCTGTATAGTTAAATATACACCTGCGTCCCCAGAGCCAGCGGCAAGCATAAACAGAGGAAGAAAGGTCGCGGTTGCCCCAAACACGCAGGAGGCCAGCAGCATAACGATGCTGCTAATGAGCAAGGGCGGACTTTTCCAAATCGTACCGAGGGACGCAGCCATATCGCGAAGCGTATAGGTTTTATCCTGTACGGTCCGTTTCGGAAGCGCCGCGCGGTAGAAGATAAACAGGGGGCCGGCAGCCAGTACGATCATAAGCAATGCAAATAACAGCTCGCTGTTGTTTTGCCATATTTGTAAAGCGGCGATCGGAATAACGAGTGAAGGGACCATCGTAAACAAGGTGTACATGGACAACCCCTGGGCGCGATCTTTATTTTCCAACGATTCAACAATTCCCACCTGCATGGTCATAGAGAAAAAAGCAGTAATGGCTCCCTGCAGCGCTCTCAGCCATAAGTATTGCTCCGTTCCGCTAACGGTATAAATGAAAAGTAGGACAGCATGGGCGCAAAGCAGCCATTTCATAACGGAAAGCGGGCCATAACGTCCAATTAGCTGTGCGGCAAAAGGTCGGAGGAGCATGCACGTAAACATATAGGCCCCCATAATTAAACCAATTTCCGCCTGATTCATGCCAGCCGCCTCACTTCGGAGCGGCAAAATAATCGTTAAAGCCGAATTGGCAGCGAAAAAGAAAAAGGCCAAAACATATAAGCGAATAAATGAAGCAGAGGAAGGATGCTGCTTCGCCGTTACAGAATGCAAAATAATACCCACCTTTGTGCAAATCAATTGCTGTAAATTGTAATCCATACTACAAACTTCGTACTCTGATTACTTTACCATGGAACGGGCATTTTATAATGAAAAAAATAAACACGAAAAAGGAGCTCTTGCGAGCTCCTTCTCCTGACGGTGTTTGATCGATTGAGTACATTTTTCACACTACTTTGCAACAGAAACATGGGAGCAATCACTGTTCAATCAGTACCAACGTTTCCGCTGCTGCGTATTCGTTAACTGACCTGTCCATTCTTTTGGCAGGCGGCATATACCGCTTTACTTTTGGAAATGGACAAGTGTGCGTGTGTTACGGACATTGTCTTTGGCACAACCCTCCGCTTCTAAAGCTCAGTGGACAAATTCCTCTTGTAGCAGCCCTTGCACTATGAAGTCCAACGGAACCACACCTCTCTTCACACCGTCAAAAATAGAATGCCCACGCTGAGCGAAAGCTATACATGCGGTTTGAAATTTAATGGCCCATTCGCTTCCATTTGCGTTCATGGTTCGTGTTGTCCGGGAAGCGCTGGCCTTTGCTCAGCTTCACCTTCTGCGGATTTTGAATGCCTTGATGAAAGGAATTGACGCCATCCTCGATGTAAGTGGCATCATTCGGTGCCTTATCGCCAGCGGAAAACAACGTTCCTTCGCCCATTTTAATTTACCTCCTGTACATGATGTAGATTGACATTTAAGCCGTTATGCCGTTACGACATAAGCCTGCAAGCAGTATAAATTCAACTGCCTGCTACATTAATATGAGCCTAGAACCGGATGTTCATGAACACCAGATAACGGGAGGAAATCGAAGCTTGTTTTTGGGCTATATATTTGGTATAGTTAGAGGATGCGAGTAAGAACCTCGCTCCTTGCTCCATTTATGGGGCCGTTAGTCCAAAAGGAGGTGAAACATAATGCGCAAATACGAAGTGATGTACATTGTTCGTCCTGATGTTGAGCAAGAAGCTCTTCAAGCTGTCGTTGAGAAATTTAATGGCATCATCTCCAATGGTGGAGAAGTTACGAAACAAGATGTTAGCGGTAAACGCCGTCTTGCGTATGAGATCAACAAGATTCGTGAGGGATACTACGTTCTGGTTCATTTCAACGGAACTACGGAAGTCGTTAACGAACTTGACCGTATCCTGAAGATTACGGATGAAGTTATCCGCTTCTTGGTCGTCAGAGACGTAGCTTAGTTGAAGCCAAGGATTGATCGATTGGGAGGTCAGAGACGATGTTGAATCGTGTAATACTTATTGGTAGATTGACGAGAGACCCTGAATTGCGTTATACGCCTGCTGGCGTTGCAGTTGCGCAATTTACAATAGCAGTTGACCGTCCGTTTACGAGCGGTCAGGGCGAGCGTGAAGCGGATTTCATTCCGGTAGTCACGTGGCGCCAGCTAGCCGAGACATGCGCCAACTACTTGCGCAAAGGCCGCTTAACGGCGGTTGAAGGTCGCATTCAGGTTCGGAACTACGAGAACAACGAAGGCAAGCGCGTCTATGTGACGGAAGTAATCGCTGACAACGTCCGTTTCTTGGAATCCAACAAGGATGCGGGCGGAGCGCGTGAAGATAGCGGTGGCGTGAGCGGCGGAAGCGGTTCTTTCGGAGGCGGTTCTTCCTACGGTAACGGTGGAGGAGGCGGAGGCGGCTATAACAGCAGCAACAACAGCAATAACAATAGCGGCCGCTCCAGTAACAACTCACGTAACGACAACCGTGATCCGTTCTCGGATGATGGTCGACCGATCGATATATCTGAGGATGATTTGCCATTTTAATTGAAAGGATGGATTCGAATGAGCTTTAAGCCAAGAGAAGGCGGAGACGGAGAGCGTCCAGAACGCAAATTCGGCGGCCGCAAAGGCGGACGTAACAAACGCCGTAAAGTTTGCTTCTTCACCGTGAACAAAATCACTAAAGTTGATTATAAAGACACGGACCTGCTTAAAAAGTTTATCAGCGAGCGCGGCAAAATTTTGCCACGTCGTGTAACTGGAACAAGCGCAAAGTACCAACGCCTGCTGACTATCGCGATCAAACGTTCGCGCCAAGTAGCATTGCTGCCGTACACAACAGAATAGATCTTTCTATTCGAAAGAAGCCTGCCCGAGATTCGTCTCTGCAGGCTTCTTTTTTATGCATACTTAAGATGGATGATTGAAGCGGGAAAAATACAAGACAAAAAGAGACCCACAGCCCGTTGCTGTGGGTCTAAGCATTTATATTAATTAAAAGGGGGGTTGAGTACAAGTATAGAGGTTGTTTATTAAAGCAAGATGAAGAGAACTTTGCAAATACATTACTAATCATTTCAAGTCATTTCATGTTATTTCAAGCTTGTGGAGCGACGTCAGGAACGGACACTTGCTCGCGATTGCCGGATAGTCTGCGTGAAAGCACAATCAAAATCACAGCAAGCAAGACGCCGAATGCGCCAATCCACGTAATGCTAGGCAAAGAGACTTTGGCGACGATTAGTCCGCCTGCGCTTGCACCGACAGCCATCGCCAGCTGCAGTACTGAAGTATTTAGGCTGAGCATAATGCTCGATGCGCCCGGAGCAAGCGTCAGCAAATTGTATTGCTGTGTAGGTCCGGATGACCAAGCAGCAAATGACCACAGCATAAGCAGAAGGAAAACAATAGCGGAAGAGCTGGCACTGAAGGAAATGAGCAGCAGAGCAGCAGCATGAACGAGCATGCCTCCCATTAACGTACGCTTCACGCCCCATTTATCTGTGCTGTAGCCGCCTAGCTTGGAGCCAATTAGGCTGGCTACCCCAAATCCGAACAAAGCGATGCTTAGTGTATTTTCGCTCATAGAAGTGACTTGCAGAAGGTAGGGCGAAATGTACGTATAGGGAATCGAGTAGCCGGCTATCCATAGAAAAGTGACACCTAGAGCAGCGGCTATTTTTGGAGTCTTGAGCAGGGCCAGCTGCTCGCGCAGCGGTACAGAAGACTCGCCATCGTATCGTGGAATAGCAAATGCAATAATAATGATGGCAAGCAAACCGAGTACGCCGATGCCACCGAAGACGCTTTTCCAGTTATAAGAGGCTGCTACCATACGGCCAATTGGAATGCCGATGATAAGCGCGGCAGTAAACCCAGTTACGACGGTAGCGAGTGCGCTGGCCTGTTTGCCCGGCGGTGCCATTTTTGTAGCAAGCGTTAGTGACGTTACAACGACGACGCCTGCCCCAAGCGCCATAATGATGCGTGCGGCAATGAAATAGCCGAAGCCTGGCAGAGCGATGGCAAGCAAGTTGCCAAGCACGAAGACGACCATCGCATACATGAGCAGCTTGCGGCGCTCAATACGTCCCGTCATGGCCATTAGAATAGGGGTGCCAAGTGCGTAAGTAAGCGAGAAGAACGTGATGAGCTGGCCTGCGGCACTGACTGATACGCCAATATCCTCCGCGATTTTATCCAATATCCCTGCAATGACGTATTCCGAAGTTCCAACCAAAAAACTAATTAAAGCAAGCAAATAAATTTTCCACGTGTTTGACAGCATGATGATAGTCCTCTCCACTTATATTTTTATATTTCTAAAAATATAGAAATTAAAATCAAAAAAATTACGCCAGCAAATAAGGAGCGTATTTCTGTATAACGTCCATATCCGCGCTGTAGTAAATAAACGTACCTTCCTTGCGCATTTTTAGCAGGCCGCATTCGGACAGCTGCTTCAAATGGTGGGAAAGCGTAGAGCTTGCAACCATCTCTAATTGCTGTCCAAGCATGCTGCAGCATTGATCAGGATGCTTGGCAAGCAGTTGGGCGATTTTGAAACGTGTTAAGTAAAGCTTTAATTTTAGGAAGGGATTAGGTGGGATTTTCTTTACAATAACCTCCCTAGGGGGATAAGATGAGGGGAATATGCTAAACGGACAGGAGGCTGGAGATGTGATGCTGGAAGCGCATCAGGCCGGAATTACGACACGGCGAGAAAAAATAAAAATCATCTTGGCGCTTGCTGTACCGACGATGATTGAGAACTTTTTGCTCACTATAGTTGGATTTATCGATACGTTATTTGTGTCTAGAATCGGTCTGAATGAGGTGGCTGCCGTTGGAGTTGGCAATACCGTTATAGCCGTCTATATAGCATTGTTTATGGCTTTGGGAATTGGCACCTCCTCACTAATTGCCCGAGCAGTAGGAGCTGGGGATTTCACTAAAGCTAAGGCTATTGCAAGGCAGTCGACATGGATATCGGCGTTTACAGGCTTATTGTTGGGCATCGTTAGCTTATTTTTTGCAGAGTCCATTTTGCGCTTAATGGGGGCAGCCCCTGATATTCTGGCACATGGGGTCGTCTATTTTCAAATTGTAGCGGTGCCTTCCTTGTTTATATCACTTATGGCGATCTTCGGCAGCATTTTGCGTTCTGGAGGCGATACGAGAACACCGATGGTCGTTGGCATATGGGTCAATCTCATTCATATTGTGCTGGATTACGTGCTCATATTTGGCATTGGAAGCTGGCAGGGCTGGGGCATTGCCGGAGCGGGCTGGGCGACGTCCATTGTCCGCGTCATTGGAACAGTGGTATTGTACAAATACATACAGCAATCGAAGCTTTCTTTTTCCCTATTTAAAAAACAATCTGCGCAGAGCTATACGTATCCGCTATTAACCTTATCATTGCCCGCTGCCGCAGAACGGCTGATTATGCGTGTAGGACAAATGTTTTATTTAGGCCTCGTTATTCGCATTAGTACCGAAGTATATTCTGCGCATTTGATAGCAGGCAATGTAATTGCTCTGTCTTATCTGCCTGGTTATGGCTTGGCAGTAGCGGCTACAACGCTTGTCGGTCAGCAATTGGGAGCGGGGCGAACGCGGGATAGCTATGAATATGGGCTGCTAACTGCGTGGATAGCTGTTGTGTTCATGACCTTAATCGGCATTGTATTCTGGCTTGGCTCAGGAATAGCTGCAAGTTGGTTTACAGGCGACATCGTCATCGTTGAAATGGTTCGTACTGCCCTTGGAATTGACGCGTTTGCTCAGCCGTTTCTGGCAATAAGCTTAGTCATTGCAGGAGCTCTGCAAGGGGCAGGCGACACGAAGAGCCCCATGTATAGTACAATCATTGGTATATGGGGAATACGAGTGCTGGGCATTTATGTGCTGTGCTTGCATTTTCAGATGGGTATCGCAGGCGTCTGGCTGGTCAGCGCAATTGATCAACTGATGCGATCTGTTTATTTGTTGCAGCGTTTCAAGTCTCGGCTGCAGGCGAAACAGACGATCGCTCAAGGTGAATAGAGGAGGATGTGCATTGGAGCAGGATCATACACATACACATACACATACACACACGCATACGCATGAGCATAAGCATCGCAAACAAATTATTAATCGATTAGCCCGTATTGAGGGACATGTTCGATCGGTAAAGGAAATGACGGCTGATGGCCGTGACTGCTCTGATATTTTGCTGCAGATCGCAGCGGTGCGCAAGGCGCTCGATAATGCGGCCAAGCTGCTGCTTAAGGATCATTTGGAGAGCTGTGTGGTGGATGCCATTCACCATGGGGAGAAGAAAACGCTGGAGGATTTGAATAAGGCGCTGGAGCATTTTATACGCTAGCCAATAACGGATAAATAGTAAACAGTAAAACAAGCCGTGTTTCTCTGCTGCAGAGAAGCACGGCTTGTTTTATGCCTATTTTTTCTATACGGCTATTCGGTCTTTCTGCGGGTGAGCGCCAGCATGAGGAAGGAAATCAGAACAATGGCAATCGTCCATGCCCAAGCCATTGCCATGTTTCCCCCGTCTACGGCGACGTAGATCGCGGTTGGTACTGTCTGGGTAACACCTGGAATGTTGCCAGCAATCATGAGCGTAGCACCGAACTCACCGAGCGCTCTGGCGAACCCGAGTATATAGGCGCTGATGAGAGAAGGGAATACAAGCGGCAGCGTAATGTAGCGAAAAATCTGCCATTCATTGCCGCCCATGGAGCGGCCCGCATCCTCCAGATGATGATCTATCCCTGAGAAGCCAACCTTCATCGTCTGGTAGACGAGGGGGAAGGCCACGACAACGGAAGCGATAACCGCCGCCCACCAGGTAAAAATGATCGGAGCATGAAACACCCATTCAATCAGCTTGCCCATCCAGCCTCTGCGGCCGAGCAATACAAGCAGCAGGAAACCAACGACCGTCGGCGGCAGTACGAGCGGCAGCATGAATAGCGTTTCAAGCAGCAGCTTGCCTTTGAATCGGGCTCTCGACATCCATCTTGCAATAAGGACTCCAAGCAAAAGGGTTACAACACTCGATAGTAAGGCAACCTGTAGAGAAAGCCGGATCGGCGTCCAAAATGCGGGCCAATCTATGCCTGCCCCAATCATTGCGCTGCGGAGAACCCGTATTTAATGAATACGTTCATTGCATCTGCTGTTTGCAGGTAAGCGTAAAAAGCTTTTGCTTCGCTTTGATGCTTTGTTTCTTTCACAATACCGATTGGATATACAATTGGCGTGTAAGTTGCTGGGTCAACAGTAGCGGCGATTGTAACTTTATCGGACGTCAAAGCATCTGTACGATAGACGAAACCAGCGTCTACATTGCCTGTTTCTACATATTGCAGCACTTGGCGCACGTCTTTCGCTTGGACAAGCTTGGATTGCAGGCTGTCCCACAGCTTAGCGTTCGTCAAAGCTTCCATCGCATAGTTGCCAGCAGGAACGCTTTCTGGAATACCGATTGCGATTTTACCAAGGGTATCTTGGCTGAGGTCGGCAATAGCTGCTACTTTAACTTTGCTGTCAACTCCCGTCACAATAACGAGTTCGTTGGCCAGCAGTTTCTTTTGCTGGTCTTCAGCAATAAAGCCTCCTTCAACGAGTGCCTTCAGGTTTTTGGAAGAAGCAGAAAGGAACAGGTCAGCCGGGGCCCCTTGCTCGATTTGCTGTTGCAATGCACCGGAAGCGCCGAAGTTGAAGTTCAAGGTAATGGATGGATTTGCAGCTTCATAAGCTTGCTTAATTTCTTGCAGGGCATCCGTCAAGCTGGCAGCAGCAGAAATCGTTAAATCTACTGTCTCGGTAGGTGCAGGAGCTTCGCTCGCTTGCGGCGATGCTGATTCTACAACAGCAGCGCTAGGACTGCTCGTGCTTGTATCCGTTGCAGCCGTTCCGGTATTGTTCGCGCCACACGCCGCGCATACAAGCAGCACAGCCAGCATAAAAAAGAGTACAGCAGGTTTCTTGAATTGTGTAAACATAAACTCTCCTCCAAATATAGTTTATTATATCTATTTATAACTAAATATCATTATAGACTGGCATCAATTCCACTGTAAAGGGAGATGGGATATTTGAAATATAAGACTTTCTAAAGTTCTGAGGACGGATTAGCTTATATTTTAATGTGATGTGAACTCGGTTATTCAGGGTCAGGGAAAGCTCGTTCATTTACGCATCCTGCAATTATGTTACAATTAAAGGTATGAAAATAATAACCAAATTCAGCCTGTAACCTAGGCTGAGCGAGGCTAAGGAGATCCAATATGTCCGCTGACATCTCATATACAACCGAAGAAATTGCCAAGCTATTGAAAATTTCCAAGCTCACCGTATACGATTTAATTAAAAAAGGAGAGCTACCCTCGTACCGAGTAGGCAAGCAGATTCGAATTGACGCTTCCGATCTGGAAGCGTACAAGCTGCGGGCTAAAGGCCTCCAAGCTAATGCGCCTGCCGGCAAGACCATGGCTTTCCAGCCTCAAGGCACTCCATACGCGCACGCCCAGGATTTATCGGACAGAAGCGCTGCCTCGTATAATGCCGGAGGGGGAGGGGGACGCCCTATCGTCATTACCGGACAAGATATGAGCCTTGATATTTTGGCCAAGCATATCGAGCGAGAGGGATTGGGCGTGCGCCCGCTACGCTCCTATGTAGGCAGCATGGACAGCCTGGTATCCATGTACAAAGGAGAATCCGACATCGTCAGCACGCATTTGCTGGACGGCGATACAGGGGAATATAACGTTCCCTATATTCGTAAACTATTGATTGGAGCTCCTTATATCGTTGTGCATTTGCTGACGAGAAGCGCGGGTTTGTTCGTGCAGCAAGGCAATCCGCTTAAGCTTGCAAGCTGGGCCGATTTGGTGAAGCCGGGACTCCGACTCATTAACCGGGAGCGTGGCGCCGGCGCGCGTGTTCTGCTGGATGAGCAGCTTAGGCTGCACAATATTCCGGCAGCTTCAATAGTGGGCTATGATCAGGAGCAGACGAATCATCTTGGAGTAGCTGCGCAGGTTGCGTCAGGCGAGGCCGATGTGGGTATTGGAACGGAGAGGGCTGCAGCGGTCGTTTCCCGCATTACGTATATTCCCCTTATTCAGGAGCAATATGACTTGGTTATGTTGAAGAAGCCGGACAATCAAGTATTTATTGATGCGGTCATTCGCATTTTACAGTCGCAGAGCTTCAAGCAGGAGCTAGGAGCCATTACAGGGTATGATTTAACCCGTACCGGGGAAATTGTTGCGGAAAGCTGAGAACATCATAAGCAGGAAGAAGGAACAGCGGATGAACCATTTTAAAACAGGAACAGAACGGTTTGTACATTTTATTTTAAATAATAAATTTGTTATATTCCTGCTCGTGCTGCTCCTGGTAAGTCTGAATATTTTCGTCATGAGCAAAATCTCCTACGTGTTCACGCCGCTCACCGTATTGTTCAAGACGGTGCTGCTGCCGATTATTTTGGCGGGTGTAGCTTATTATTTGCTAAATCCGATTGTGGATTATTTGGAGACGAAGAAGGCTCCGCGTATTTATTCCATTTTTGTGATCTTTGCGGTCATTTTAGGCTTGCTTACGATTTTGCTAACGGTAGTTATTCCGCTTGTAAGCACACAGATCGTCAGTCTGGTCGAAAATTTACCGGGTTATGGGGATCAACTGCGAACGAAGTTTGATGAGTTGATGCACAGCGGCGACCTGCGGGATATTGAGCGGTGGCTCAATATAAATCCATCAGATTTGAGCGGCAATATTACGAAGCGGGCCACCGAGCTGCTAAATGGTGTGTGGCAAAGTGTAGGTTCTTTCGTGGGGGCGCTCAAAGATGTTGTGCTCGCGGTCATCACGCTGCCGTTTATTCTGTTCTACCTATTAAAGGATGGCAAAAGGCTGCCGGAGTATATTGCTGCTATACTGCCAACGAACATGAGAACGCACACGAAGCGCATTATGGGCGAAATGAATGGCCAAATCAGCAGCTACATAAGAGGACAGATTATTGTGAGCTTCTGTATTGGCTTGCTGCTGTATATCGGTTATTTGATTATTGGGCTTGAGTATTCGCTGGTGCTGGCGCTGATTGCTGCTTGTACAGCCATCATTCCGTATCTGGGCCCAGCTATCGCGATTACGCCAGCGCTTATTGTAGCGATGGTAACATCACCCGTTATGATGCTGAAAATGCTGGTGATCTGGACCATTGTCCAGCTGATTGAAGGGAAGTTTATTTCCCCGCAAATTATGGGCAAAAGTATGAAAATTCATCCCATTACGATTATTTTCGTCATTTTGACTGCTGGGAATTTGTTTGGATTGGCGGGCATTATTTTAGCTGTACCAGGCTATGCGGTGCTAAAAGTTATTGCGACGAATTTCTTCCACTGGCTGCAGGCGCGTTCGCCGCTTTACGCAGCGGAGGAAGTGAATGCAGATAATGATTTTAAGCTATAATATAAGCATTATAAAACGGAGGACTGCTTGCAAAAGCAGTCTTTTTATTAAAATATAAGAATGTATAAGCTGCCACCAGAACATTTGCTTCTATTTCAACGCGAAACGGCATTGCCTTCAAGGGTCTGAAATGCCGTTTACGCTTGAACTTTTCAAAGTAACTAAAAGTTGTAATTGCAGTTTTTGTCGCAAAGGAATAAAATGAACATGAGTGTGGTCAAGTCCCTCTAATTATGCATCCTTATTGTGAAACATTTCACAATTTCAGGTTTTTTTCAGAGGAGGCTTGCCGTTGTAACGGCGTTTAACTAATCATGCAACAAACAACGCAAGGGAGGCATTTTTCGTATGTCGGAAACATTAACAGAGCAAGAAGTACAGACGGGATCTGTACGTAGTGAACTGGACGTTCTGGAGCAATTGCTTAAACCGGAAATCCAAAGCTCGCTGAATCAGCTGGTAGAAAGCTTGCCTAAGCTTGCTGAAATGGTTACTTTGATGACCAAAGCTTATGATGTGGCAACAACTGTGGCGAATGACCAAGTGCTTATGGGCGATATGAAGCATGGTATCGAGGAATTCGTTAAGCCGATTACGGACAAGGCTAAAGGCATTGCATCGGCTGCTGTAGAAGCAAATGATCGTGCACAAGCAGAGCCTACGACAATCGGTCTGTTCGGCATTCTCAAAATGCTGAAAGATCCGCAGGTCCAACAAACATTGCGTTTCGCGCAATCGTTCCTGGATGTATTAGCAGAGCGCAACAAACAACGTTAAGATCGGATCAGAATGAGAACGGAGGATCAGTATGTCTAAGCATATTTTGATTTTGGGTGGCGGATATGGCGGTTTGCTGAGCGCATTGACAACTCGCAAATATTTGTCCCCCGAGGAAGCAAGCATTACCGTTGTTAACCGTATTCCATCGCACCAAATCGTAACCGAATTGCATCGTCTGGCCGTTGGCGGCGTTCATGAGAACAACGTTGCTTTGCCGCTGACGAAGCTGTTCAAAGATAAATCCATCAATTTGGTTATCGACACAGTCGACAAAATTGATCCGGATCAGAAGCAAGTTCACCTTTCCAGCGGTGCAAAAACTTCCTACGATACGCTAGTTATCGCTCTTGGTGGCGAAACGGCATTTTTCGGCATTCCAGGCCTTGAAGAAAACAGCCTGACGCTGAAATCGGTTGAGGAAGCAAACCGCGTGAGCGCGCACATTCAAGAGCGCCTTGCTGCGTACGCACAATCGAAAAACAAAGCTGACGCAACCATCGTTGTTGGCGGCGGCGGCCTGACTGGTATTGAGCTGATCGGTGAAATTGCCGACATGCTGCCAAAATGGTGTGAGCAATACGGCGTTAACATCAGCGAAGTATCGGTATACAACGTTGAAGCAGGCCCGTCGATTCTGGCTGGTTTCCCTGCAGAGCTTGTTGACCGTGCGAAAGCAAGCCTCGAAAAACGCGGCGTTCAATTGCTGATGGGCATTGCGGTTACAGAAGTAAAAGGCAACCAAGTTATTTTGAAAGACGGTCAAACGCTTGTGGCTAACACATTCGTATGGACTGGCGGCGTTACAGGCAACCCTGTTGTAGCAAACTGCGGTATCGAAGTGAACCGTGGCCGCGCTACAGTCAATGAGTTCCTGCAATCGACTTCGCACCCTGAAGTTTACCTAGCTGGCGACAATGCAGTTGTATTTAGCGCAGATGGCCGTCCTTATCCGCCAAGTGCACAAATCGCATGGCAAATGGGCGAAGCAATCGGCTACAACCTGTTCGCGCAATCCAAAGGCTTGCCGCAAAAATCGTTTGCATTCGTTAACTCCGGCGTTCTTGCGAGCCTTGGCCGCAAAGATGCAATCGGAACAGTCGGCGCAAGCCAGCTTCGTCTGAGAGGCACTACGGCTTCTTTGATGAAGGAAGCAAGTAACGTTCGTTACCTGTCGCATGTTAACGGCTTGTTCTCGCTCGTTTACTAATTTAATAAGTAATAACCATAATAAGTCCTCGTTTAAACGGCAGCAGCTGTTTAGGCGGGGACTTTATTTTTTCGCTTAGTGTCTCTGATGAATCATCAACCGAGTAATGCTCGGGGTATTACGATTGATCATGGCTTCATCAGCGAGGTTATGAACGGTACTCCGTTCATAACCTTTAGACTGGACTTAAGTTAAGCTTCTTGGTTGCGATTAGAACTTTTCACTGTTAGTAAATAAGAAATATTATGTTAAGTAGGAAAATGCTGCATTTTGTCGAATATTCTGTTTTGTAACCATGAATTGTTACATGATCGTACAGGATACTGGCAGTCGACTCTTTATTGGCGTTTGGAATGAAAGAGCATACGGGTTTAATTTAACCCTAGCATGGAAGAGAAAACAGTGAAGAATTCAATCGGGATGGAGGGTGCAGATGATAGGTTATGACCGCTTGCGGGTGGAAGGCCCCTGCAAGCTAAAGCATATTCTGGATGTGGAGATAAGCTGGAAGCCGGGCGAGCATGGGACGCTGCGGATTAGCGGAATCGTCGAGGAAGAGCTGCGGACAAGTGCGACGCTGGAAGCGATGTGGCAGGATAAAATCGCCTTGTATGACGAAGAAGAAGGCACACGGAAACCCTTGTTTAAAGGCGTAGCCACGTCCGTACAGACGGTGCACCGCAATGGCGTGTACACAGTCGATATCGAAGCGGTGTCTGGGAGCATTTATAGTGATTTGAAGAAGCGCAAGCGATCTTTTCAGGATACAAGCCAGACGTACGAGAAGATCATCACTACTGTACTGCGTGCGTATCCAGGCGGGGATGTCTTGCTTCAACAGGGAGAGAAGGAGAAACCATCTGAACCTGTCATTCAATATGAGGAGACGGATTGGGAGCTGACAAAAAGGCTGGCAAGCCAGTTCCAGTCGGTCGTGGTGTGTGATATATTGGAAGAAACGCCAAAGCTGTATATTGGAATGCCGGAAGGAAAAACGCATAAGCAGTCCGAATGGTCCTCGTATACGGTGAGCAAGGATTTAGCGGCGTTTCAGAAGGCAGGCGGGCAGGAAGCGGGCCTGCATGATACAGATTTTTTCGGTTATGAAATAGAGTCAAAGAGCTTCTATCGATTAGGTGATCGCTTTAAAATTCGAGGCTATATTGAGCTGATCGTATCGTCGATGACGGCTCGAATGGAAAAGGGACAGTTGATCTACCACTATCGGTTGTCGCGGGAAGCGGGAATACGAGAGCAACGGATGGTGAATAGCAGGCTGTCGGGCCTGACACTGCAAGGAGAAATTCTGGCGGTGAAAGGGGAACAGGTGCAGGTGCATCTGGCAATCGACGATAAGCAAGACAAGGGAACGGCGCATTGGTACCGCTATGCGCCGGAGACGGGCAGCGCGATGTATAGTATGCCGCAGGTAGGGACGAAGGCGAATTTGTATCTCGCCGATGCAGGCGGTCAAGAAGCTATTGTCACCGGAGGCGTGCGAACAAACGGGGCGAGTGCGGAGAAGACGGCTGATCCGAACAACCGTTATTTCGGGACGGAGCATGGCAGTGAAATGAAGCTGTCTCCGACAGGAGTCGAGTTTACAGGCGGAAGCAAGGAGCCGCTGTTTCTGAAGCTGGACGATGCGGTGGGTATTATTTTGAGCAGCCCTCGGAAGCTGACGCTGACAGCGAAGGAAGAGATTTCGCTGTTTACGCCAAAGCGTGTGGTGATTGGTGCGCAGGCGTTACTAGTAGCGAAGAAGACAAGTGCGCCAAGCGGAATCACGCTGGAAGGCGAGTATAACCTCATGGGGGCGCAGATCCGAACGGAAGGGAAAGATCGGACGAGCTACGCGCCGTATGACGATGCGCCATTAGAAGGGCAGCCTCCTCCGCCGCCACCCCCACCGGAAAAACCGCCATTCAGCTGGGGAAAGCTGGCGAGGAATGTGCTGGCGGGAATGGCTGTTGTCGCGGTAGTCGCCGTAGCGGCAGCGTTCACCGTAGCGACGCTGGGAGCAGGAGCGGTCGTTGTGGGTGCAGTACTGGCTGGAGCGGCCATTGCGGGAACCGCAGCGGTGGTGAGCCAAGCGGTGTCGGATATTGCCCGAGGCGAGGTCAGCGATATGGGGACGTATGTTTCAACGGCCTTTCGAGAGACGGTCATCGGGGCGGTATCTGGTGCGGTGTTTGGCCCGTTTGGAGCCTTTGCCTCATTAGGTGGACGAATGGCATTTGGCGCGGTGCAGAATGGGTTTGAGAGTGTCATTCGTCAG
>NZ_LAQO01000054.1 GCF_000971975.1 Paenibacillus algorifonticola
GCCGTCCGCTAGCTTATCGCTCGTTATGCTGTCCGTCGCTAGATGCTCCGCCTTCACGGCTCCTTCCGCCAGCGCCTCACTGCCTACGCTCGCAAAAGCCAGCTTCGACGCTGTTATGCTCGCTTCGCCCAGCTTTTCCGTTGTGACACTGCTATTCACCAGCTTCTCGCTCGTTACGCTCTCCGTCGCCAAATGCTCGGCGGCAACAGCACCATACGTGATTTTGTCGCTCGTTATGCTGTCCGTCGCTAGATGCTCCGCCTTCACGGCTCCTTCCGCCAGTGCCTTACTGCTTACGCTCGCAAAGGCCAGCTTCGATGCCGTTATGCTCGCTTTGCCCAGCTTTTCCGTTGTGACGCAGCCATCCGCTAGCTTATCACTCGTTACGCTCTCTGCCGTCAGATGCTCGGTGATCACGGCCCCTTCCGCCAGCGCTTCACTGCTCACGCTCGCAAAGGCCAGCTTCGATGCCGTTATGCTCGCTTCGCTCAGCTTTTCCGTCGTGACACTGCCATTCGCCAGCTTCTCGCTCGTTACGCTCTCTGCCGACAGATGCTCGGCAATCACGGCTCCTTCCGCCAGTGCCTCAATACCTACGCTCGCAAAGGCCAGCTTCGACGACGTTATGCTCGCTTCGCTCAGCTTTTCCGTCGTGACGCAGCCATCCGCCAGCTTATCGCTCGTTATGCTCTCTGCCGTCAGATGCTCAGCTTTCACGGCTCCTTCCGCCAGCGCCTTACTGCTTACGCTCGCAAAGGCCAGCTTCGATGCCGTTATGCTCGCTTTGCCCAGCTTTTCCGTCGTGACGCTACCATCCGCCAGCTTATCGCTCGTTACGCTCTCTGCCGTCAGATGCTCGGCGATCACGACTCCTTCCGCCAGCGCCTCACTGCTTACGCTCGCAAAGGCCAGCTTCGACGACGTTACGCTCGCTTCGCCCAGCTTTTCCGTCGTGACGCATCCATCCGCTAGCTTATCGCTCGTTACGCTCTCTGCCGTCAGATGCTCGGCGATCACGGCTCCTTCCGCCAGCGCTTCACTGCTTACGCTCGCAAAGGCCAGCTTCGATGCCGTTACACTCGCTTCGCCCAGCTTTTTCGTCGTGACGCTACCATCCGCCAGCTTATCGCTCGTTACGCTCTCTGCTGTCAGATGCTCAGCTTTCACGGCTCCTTCCGCCAACGCTTCACTTTTTACGCTCGCAAAGGCCAGCTTCGACGACGTTATGCTCGCTTTTCCCAGCTTTTCCGTTGTGACGCAGCCATCCGCCAGCTTATCACTCGTTACGCTCTCTGCCGTCAGATGCTCGGCGATCACGGCTCCTTCCGCCAGCGCTTCACTGCTTACGCTCGCAAAGGCCAGCTTCGACGACGTTACACTCGCTTCACCCAGCTTTTCCGTCGTGACGCTACCATCCGCCAGCTTCTCGGCTCGGATTGAACCATTTTTCAGCTTGCTTCCAAAAATGCTCTCATCCTCAGCCCGGTCAACCGTAATAATATCGGCTGCGAGATGCGCTAAAGACAGCGAGTTTTTACGAATATGATAGCCCTGCACCGTTTCGGCACGAAGATGCTTGCCGGCTATCGTCTCCAGCTGCAAATGCTCGCCAGACACGGAATCCTTGCCAAGCTTCACCTCTGTCACACTTCCGTCCTGCAAATTAGCACTAGCAACACTGTTTATAGCCAAATGCTCCTCGCCGATGCAATACAGCTGAATATGCTTTTCTCCTATGGAAAGCGGGGCCAGCTGTTCAGCAGTTACCGCTTGACTTTGCAAATGCTCCGTACTGATAATACGCGGCTGGAGCGCTGCACTGCCGATTGCCGCCTCCTGAATATGCTCGCTTGCAACGCTTGCTTCCGCCAGATTCGTCGCCGTCACAGCACCTTCCGCTAAATGAACATCGCGGATGCTGCCTTCCTGTACATGAATGCCCAGCACCGACCCATTGGATAAATGACGGCTGTGAATCGCTTCTCCCGCAATATGCTTCGGCTGTATAGCATCCAGCGCTAATTTAGCAGAGTGAATCGCCAAGTCAGCAACCTGCTCACTTCCAACCGCTCCAGGCTGCAAATGGGAGACCTCAATAATCCCGCTTTGCAGATGCTCTTTCTTAAGCGAGCCTAGCTGAATGTGCGTGCCTTCAATAGCGGCTGGCGCAATGTGCTCGCCTTGAACAGTTCCTGGGGCAAGCTTAGTTCCCGTCACACTTGCTTCAGCAAGCTTTGCTCCCGTTACACTGTAATCCGCGAGCTTATCCGACGTCACCGCTTCCGGGGAAAGCTTGAGTGAATTGACACTGTGATCTGCCAAATGATGGGAAGATACAACGCCAGGCGCAATATATCTTTCTGTCACAGCTTCATAAGCAAGCTTTGCGCTCGTCACGGCGCCATCTTGGAGCGTTCGAGTTGTAATCGCACCATCCGCCACATGCTTCTCATGAATAATATGCGGCTGCAAATGATTAGCAGTTATCGCTTCAGGCGACACGGCCTCTCCCGTAACAGCTCCATTTGCAAAATGGTACGCCCGCAGCGCTTCCGGCGCAATTTTGTGAAACGTAATCGCTTCATCGCGCAATTGCCTCGTATCTACTGAATTATCTGCAAGATGCGCAGCAGATACGGATCCTGCAGCCAGTTTTGCCGAGGTGACGCTTTGTTCTGCAAGCTGCCTGCTGCCAACAGCCGCATCCGTCAGATGCTGCACCCGAATCGCTCCCGGCGCAATTTTCTCTTCTGTGACAGAGCTGTTGCGCAAATGCTCCGTACCAACCGCCTCTTCCCGCAGCTGGACGCCGGATACGGTATTTACCGCCAAATGACGATTGTGTATTTGTCCGTCCGCAACTTTCTCAGATGTTATGCTGAGACGGCTCAAATGACGGGATTGCACCGCATCATCGGCGAGCTTTGCCGCGGTTACACTTTGCTCCGAAAGCTTGGAAACGGTAACCGCATGATCAACCAGCTTGATTGTCGATACGGACTGATCCATCAGCTTGGAGGCTGTTACCGCTTGATCAACGAGATGTCCGCTTTCGATTTGGCGCGGTGAGATGTTCGGCCCCAGAACGGCCCCCGCCTGCAAATGCGCGGTGGACACCGCTCCGCTTGCTAGACGCTCGGCGTCTACTGCGTTCGGCTGCAATTCCCTTGCTCCGACCGCGCCGGCTTCTAGATGCTGGGCGCTTATTTCGCCTGGGGCCAAATGCTTTCCCGATATTACTCCGACGGCAACATGCTCGGAAAGCAACGCCCCAGGTTTAATATGCACGGAATCGACGGACTCTGGGGCTAGCTTCTCCGTATGCACAGAGCCATCGCGCAGCTTGGAGCGGGTTACAGCTCCATCGGCGAGCTTGGAATTGTTTACTGCATCATTCGAAAGGTGCTCAGGACGGACGGCTCCGCTTTTGATTTTGCTAGCGGTGACGGACTGCTGTCCAAGCAATTCTTCCGTTACTAACATCCGTTTCAAATGCCTCGCTTCAATCGATCCATCGGCAAATTTGTCGGAACCGATCGTACGATCTGCGAGCTTCTCGGAAGTAACGCTGTTATTTTGCAGCTTCTCTCCCGTTACGGAGCCATCTGCCAGCTTCGCTCCTGCGATAGCATTGTTTGCCAGATGTTCCGATATTATCGCTTCTGGTGCGATTTTGGTGCCGGATACAGCTCCCTTAGCAATGTGAATGGCTTCAATCGCATAATCCTGCACAGCTGTTCCATCGACGCTTCCCGCACATAGCTTTGCGGAATCAATAGAAGCTGGCGCAATTTTGTCGCCGGTAACCGAACCATCCACTAAATCGTCGGTATAAATAAACGGATTCGGCCCGCCAAGCTCAGGATTTTGTTTCTCCGCTACCAACGCCAGCTTCTCTTCATGGCTCAGTCCGGCATCCTCTTCATGGCTCAGTTCAGCATTCTCTTCATGGCTCAGTTCGGCCTTCACTTCATTGTCACTGGCAAATGCAAGCTCAAATGGCTGGCCTACGTCCGGCAGCAGTTCCTCCTGCACATTCTGCGATGGCGCCTCTTGCTTAAATGTTTGCGACGATCCTTGCTTCTCATCCAATTGAATACTTTGCGTTTCTGTCTTAGCCTCGTTTGACAGCAGCTGTCCTTCTTCAGCTTGCAGTTGGTCGATGCTGGACGACGCTTCCGGCGCCGCAATCGCATTAATGCTAACCGTCTTCGCCTGCCCTGCATCTGCTTGCTTTGATTCTGCCAGCTTCTGGGCTGCTCGGGCTTGCGCCTTTTTGCTATTTAATTCATCGAGCCATTTCAATTCAGAAGCATTCGGATTATCAACGTAAAAAAGCGGCCTTTTTCTTCTCGAGCTTCCTGTTTTTCTGCTTTTCGCCATTGCCCTCTCCTTCTTCCACCTGATTTGTCTTAGGCAATATATGCACAAACCTATAGGCTCGTTACTTGAACTTGCAGGCTGACAGGCAGAAGCATGACGGACGAACGATCACTGTAAGGTAAAAGACTTGGGCAAGAGCCCAAAAACACAAAAGGACGTTCCCGTCCTCCTGGAATAGTGCCTATTTCACTCCCATATAAATAAAGGCCTTCCGAAAACGCATAGCGCTTTGAAAGGCCTGAAAAAACGATTATAAATGGTGCTGTAACAGCTTATTTGGAACGGGACAGCAAGTAAAGGAAATACGGAGCGCCAATGACGGCGATTACGATACCCGTCGGAATTTCCGAAGGCTGGAACGCCCAGCGAGCCAGCGTATCGGACACAATGACGAGCAATGCTCCCGCCAGCGCGGAAGCCGGAACGAGAATTTGATGCGTCGGTCCGACAAGACGACGAGCCAAATGCGGACCAATCAGCCCGACAAAGGAAATGCCGCCGCCAACGGCCACACATGTTGCAGCCAGACCTACCGCTGCTGCAAGCAGCTTCATCCGATCCTTCTCAACCGGCGACCCCAGTCCCGTTGCCATCTGTTCGCCAAGGTTCAAAATATTCATCGAACGCGACTTGTACATAACGTAAGGAATCAATAATAAAATCCATGGCAGAGCAGCAAGCACAAACTTCCAGTTTGTTCCCCAGATGTTGCCTGCAAGCCAAATTTGAACGAATTGAAAGTCATTCGGATCAAGCGCTAGGCTGAGTACAATAACAAGCGCACTAATCCCGGCTTGCACCGCAACGCCGACCAGAATCATTCGCGTAGGCAGCAGCCCGTGGTAACGTTTATAAGATAACGTATAAATTAGCAAAGCAGTAAGCGCAGCCCCGCCGAATGCCAGCATCGGCATAAAAAATGGCGATGCCATCTGATTGTCACGGAAAAAGGAAATATACAAAATAACCATCAGCCCTGCTCCAGCATTAATGCCGAGCAAGCCTGGATCGGCCAGCGGATTGCGGAACAAACCCTGCATCACACAGCCGGAAACGGCAAATCCTGCGCCAATCAATACGGAAATGACGATACGAGGCAGCCGGAAATCAAATAAAATGAGCTCCTGCTTCGCCGTTCCGTATCCGAATAACGTTTTAAATACATCAAGCGGAGTCAGTTTAATAAAACCTGTATTCATACTAATGACAAAAGCTGTAATAATGAGCGCGCCCATAATGGTCATGACTATTATGGCTCGTCTCGTTCTGCGCTGCTCGCTTTTTGAAATTAAAGTAACGGTGCTCATAACTATAAACTCCCCCTTTGCTTAATCGCAAGATAAAGGAAGAACGGAACACCGATAATAGCAATCAGAGCGCCAACCGGCGTCTCATATGGACTATTAATCGTACGTGCTACAATATCAGCTACGATGAGCAGGAGCGCACCAAGCACGGCGGAACAAGGAATGATCCAGCGGTAGTCCACGCCTACCAAATAGCGAGCTACATGGGGAACGATTAGTCCGATAAAGCCGACCGCTCCGACAACGGATACAGATGCACCAGCCAAAATGAGCGTGACAATGATGCCGATCGTCTTCGTCAGCTTCGTACGCTGACCAAGGGACACCGCAACATCATCGCCTAGGCTGAGCAAGGATATGGAGCGTGAAATCGCAATGGCTGCCAAAATGCCGCCGATAATCCAAGGGGCAACAATGCCAATTTGCGACCATTTTGTACCGGCAATGCCGCCCGCATACCAGAAAGCAATATCTTGTCCAATTTGAAAGTGAATTTGAATCCCTTCAGACAGGCTCATGAACAATGTGCTAATAGCTGCGCCCGCAAGCGTCAGCCGGACAGGCGTCAAGCCGCCCTTGGCGAGCGAGCCGATACCGTAAACGATACCTGCGGCAAGCGCCGCTCCAAAGAAACAAATAATCATAATTTCCAAATGAGACATGCCACGGAAAAAAGCAAAGCAAAGCGCCAGCGCAAAACCTGCGCCCGCATTAAGCCCGAGCAAGCTCGGATCAGCCAGTGGGTTGCGGGTCATTCCCTGCATAACGGAGCCTGATACCGCGAAGGCAGCCCCAATAAGTGCTGCTGCAAGCGCCCTTGGCATTCTCAGCTCTTGAATAATCTGATGCTGGGTAATATCCGGATTAAAATAAAAAACGGCAGTCCAAACCGTGGATAAGCTAATTTTAGCCGCTCCGACTGAAATAGATAACGCAAGGCCAAATAATACAGCAGCTGTGCCAACGATAAGAATGATGCTCGCTACTAGCGGCCTTGAACGCTGCCTCATCTGCTTCAATTCCTGTTTTTGCTCCTGTTTCAACGACATGATGCAGCTACCTTTCCCTTCGCAAACAAATTGGTATCATGATAACGATTCTCGTTTTCAAATATACCAAAGTTTGTTTGTTTATTCAATGAAAGAATCGTGTCCTTCTAAAAATCCATTCCTCCTGCTTTTATTGTCGCTTGCTTTTTAGTTAGTGTTCACTTACAATACGATTATGAATAAAAAATCGCATATCGATAGTAAAAAAAAGGATATTTTGCAGGCGGCGATGCTGCTATTTGCGACGAAGGGTGTTGACGGCGTTTCCGTCAAAGAAATTGGGCAGGCTGCCGGGGTTACTGATGCGGCGATTTACAAGCATTTTAAAAGCAAGGATGCTGTTGCCTTGGAAATCTTTGAGCAGGATTGTGCCAGCTACACCGCTTTAATCGATTATTATGTGCAGCAGGATGGGAGCAGCGCTAGCCGGTTTCGGCAATTAATCGACGAGGTGCTGCACATGCACGATGAGGACCAGTACGGACTGCTGCTGCTTTCCCAGCAGCATGAGCTGTTTTATACAGCGAGAATGGAAGGGCAGCTCAGACAGCCCCTTGATGCATTAATTGATTTTATAGAGCAAGGCATTAAGCGCGGCGAGCTTCCGAAGCAAAATGCTCGCCTATCAGCCGTCATGGTGATTGGCATAATAACTCAGCTTGCCGTATCCAGCATGCATGGCGATCTGCCTGCACAGCTTACGCCGGAAGCCGAGCAAATTAAGCTGCATCTATTAGCTTTAATAGGTCATTCGTGACCTTTTCTTTTTGATTTATTGGTTAGTGTTTATTAACTAAAATTAGAGGAGTGTTTCAAAACGATGAACAAAATTTTAATTATTCAAAGCAATCCCGCTGAAGGAAGCTACAGCGAGGCGCTGGCTGCCGCTTATGCTGAAGGAGCCGCGGACGCTGAGGTCCGTACCATTCATTTGTCCCAGCTCGACTTCAATCCCGTCCTGACCGGAGGCTATAACAACCTAGCTCCGCTGGAGAAAGATTTACAGGACGCGCAAGCGCATATTAAATGGGCCGATCATCTTGTTTTTGTATATCCAACCTGGTGGGGCGGGCCTCCTGCTTTGCTCAAAGGCTTCATTGACCGCGTCTTTCTGCCCGGCTTTGCTTATAAATATGTGAAAGGAAAGGCGCTTCCCGAGCAGCTGCTCAAAGGAAAAACAGCCCGGATCATCGTCACGATGGACGCACCGGGCTGGTACTACCGTTTTTTCCAAGGCATGGCTGGCCACAAAATGATGAAAATCAACATCCTGCAATTTTGCGGCGTCAAATCCGTCCGTTTCACCACGCTGTATGAGGTCAGAAAGTCGTCGCTCGCGAAAAGGCAAGGCTGGCTTTTCAAGGTGAAGCAGCTTGGGGAACGATACGCCTAATCAAAAATCATTTTATGTCCCACTAACATATATTTTGCTTCCCGATTCCTTGAATGCCTCGGACTTCTCCTTCATCCCCGCTTCAATGGCCTCCGTCGTCTCAAGCCCATTCTGCTCGGCGTAATCCCGAATGTCCTGTGTAATGCGCATGCTGCAAAATTTAGGTCCGCACATCGAGCAGAAATGGGCGGACTTGGCTGCCTCCGCAGGCAGCGTCTCATCGTGATACGCCATGGCGCGCTCAGGATCCAGCGACAGATGGAACTGGTCGCGCCAGCGGAACTCGAAGCGCGCCTTCGACAGCGCATCGTCCCGCAGGCGGGCGCGGGGATGTCCCTTGGCCAAGTCGGCAGCGTGGGCAGCTATTTTATACGTAATAACCCCCTCCTTCACATCCTCCTTGTTCGGGAGCCCGAGATGCTCCTTAGGCGTTACATAACAGAGCATCGCGGTACCAAACCAGCCGATCATAGCTGCGCCAATAGCCGATGTAATATGGTCATAGCCCGGTGCAATATCCGTTGTCAGCGGCCCGAGCGTATAGAAAGGCGCTTCATCGCACACCTCAAGCTGGCGGTCCATATTTTCTTTAATCAAATGCATGGGTACATGCCCCGGCCCTTCGATCATCACCTGAACGTCATGCTTCCAGGCGATTTTCGTCAGCTCCCCCAGCGTATCCAGCTCGGCAAACTGCGCTGCATCGTTGGCATCGGCTATTGAGCCCGGACGCAAGCCATCGCCAAGTGAGAACGAAACATCGTAAGCCTTCATAATTTCGCAAATTTCCTCAAAATGCGTATATAAAAAGTTTTCCTGATGGTGGGCCAGGCACCATGCCGCCATAATCGAGCCGCCGCGCGATACGATGCCCGTCACCCGCTTGGCCGTCAGTGGAATATAGCGGAGCAATACGCCTGCATGGATCGTAAAATAATCGACTCCCTGCTCCGCCTGCTCAATGAGCGTATCGCGGAACACCTCCCAGCACAAATCCTCGGCTTTGCCATTCACCTTTTCCAGCGCCTGATAAATCGGCACCGTGCCGACCGGAACCGGGGAGTTGCGAATAATCCATTCGCGCGTCGTATGAATATTTTTGCCTGTGGACAAGTCCATAATCGTATCTGCGCCCCAGCGCGTCGCCCATGTCATCTTCTCCACCTCTTCCTCGATAGAAGAAGCTACTGCTGAATTGCCAATATTGGCATTGATTTTCACATGAAATTGCCGTCCAATAATCATGGGCTCAATCTCGGGATGATTAATATTGGCTGGAATTATCGCACGCCCAAGTGCAATTTCAGAGCGGACAAATTCAGGGTCCATCCCTTCTCTTATCGCAATAAATTCCATTTCATGCGTGATGATTCCCTGGCGCGCATAATGAAGCTGGGTAACATTATGTCCTTTCTTCGCCCGCAGCGGCTGCGTCGTTATTGGAAAAAGCTGCGCTCCGCGCTCACTCGCCTTCTCCGCCGTCATAAAGCCGTTATCCTCCGGCTTTATAGTGCGTCCGTCATACCGCTCCGCATCTCCTCGCCCTTCAATCCACTCTCCCCGTACATGCGGCAGCCCTTTATGAACATCCGCCTCATAAGCGGTATCGGTATATGGTCCACTCGCGTCATACACGCGAATCGGCGCATTCGGTATTTTTTCTCCGTTTCTGCCCGTGCTCGCTTCCAGCTCAATTTCGCGCATTGGTACCCAAATATCCAGTCTTGATCCTGATTCGTACACCTTGCTGCTGCCCGGCAGCGGATTCATAAAGATCGTCATATGCAAAAAAACCTCCCATGGCATTATGAAATTCCACCAGGAGGCCTTTATGCGTATATTCAGCTGGAAAATGCAGCGCTCGGCGCCTGTTCATTTGCTATTGCTGCCATCCCACAGTGCGCACACAGAGCTATGTACCCTCCCCGTTGAACAGGGCATAGGACTTTCATAGCTGCTGTTTCACGCATCCTGCGCAAACGAAACACCGCTAGACACCACTAGAAGCACTTCGCTTGATCGCTCTTTCGCCAGGGCGGCTGGCCGCCACACGCCAAAGCAGCGTAGACGGTCAAAAACAAAAAAACCGCTCCGGCGAAGAAGCGGTTGAATGTGCAAACATACGCGAACGGCAGAGCTTCCCCTTGCTGAAAAAAGCAAAACGATGCTGCTCGCGATGAACTCACTTTCCCACTTTCCTACGCTGGCATAACCCAGATCAGGTTCAAAGGGACCAAAGCTCACTCGCTTTATCTCAGCCATGAAGGCGCCCCTAGTGGATTTCCTTTTTAGACTATACCGCTCCCCTATACGGGTTGTCAATTCAAATCGAGTAGCTTTCGTTCACTCAGGACATTCATCCAGCTGCGGCCCGTATGCTTCCAAGTGAAATTCCGCTCCACCCGCTCGCGGCTCTTCTTCCCCATGCTCACCCTGAGCTCGGAGCTATCGAGTAAAGCAAGCAGCTTGGCTCTCAGCTCCTTCTCCAGATTTTGCTGTGAAATCAAATAGCCGGTGACGCCGTCCCGTACAATTTCCTTCATGCCTCCTGCCCGTGTGGCTACTACTGGAAGGCCCGTCGCCATCGCTTCGACATTAACAAGACCGAAAGCTTCACGCTGTCCTGAAGGGACGATCGCCATATCTGCGGCTAAGAACCAGCCGGGCACTTCGGTATAAGGCACATAAGGAACGAAGCGTACATGATTCGGATAAGCGCGGCCGAGCTGCTGGAGCTTGCGGGAATAAGCGGTGGAGCGATGCGAGCCATAGAAGGGGCTGCCAACGATGACAGCAAGCATATTGGGATGTTTTTTTACCAGCTCAGGCATAATATGCAGAAGATGGTGAGCGCCTTTAAGCGGAATGAGCCTGCCGAGAAAAATAACGACCTTGCGGCCCTCCAGTTTTTTCGCCCGCCGCTCCCGATCCCGCTTCACCTGCCCTTGTTCGGTAAACCGCGACGGAAAAAGCTCCGTCTCCACGCCGGGATAGACGACTCGGATTTTCGCTGCCGCTTCAGGCGCCCTCGTCGCAACAACGCGGCGCAGAAACTCGCTATTTACAATAATGCGATCAGCAGCTTGCAGGCTTTGGTGCAGCCTCGCCGGCGAAATATGTCCGGTACTTAGAAAAGTAGAGGAATGCAGATTCAGCCAAATTCGGGCGGACGGCAGCTTTTTCTTCAGGGCAAGCACATGATGCGGACGGTTCTCCACCTGAATAACATGCGGCTTATAATCAACTAGGGAACGGCCGACAGCAGCGATATAGCTGGCTTTGTTCACCGCTGGGAATCTGACGCAGGCGACGCCATTAACTAGCCCGTTGCGTTTAAGCCCCTTTGTCGTCCGCCCGTAAATGCGGGGATGAATCCGATTTTTTAGAAGAGGGACGAATTTTTCGACTACCCGCTCGACCGAGCTGCTTTTTGTGGATGGGATCGGAAATGACCCTGGCGTAACAAACGCCACTCTGGCAAGCGTCATTTCGTGCAACTGCCTCCTTGCGCTATAAAATGGCAATAAGTTTGCGATAGCATACGCGCCACTCCCGCAAATTGCCACTAGCCAGCTGCTAGCTGGACGGCCGGAGCACATTCATGGCCATTCGCGCAGGCGTATAAATAGCCAAATAAGCCCCTCCTAATATAAAAACAGGATTAAGCAGCACCGCATGAATTTCCGTCATAAACACGGTGCCGCGCAGCATCGTTCTCGTTATAGCCGAAGCGATGGAAATAAACGTTGTAAAAAGCAAAATGGCTGCCAGCGCATCCATAACGAATAGCGCCTTCCGGCTGCGGTAGCCGATCCATCCTGCTGCCAGACAGCAGGCCGCAAGGATAAGTGTGATGGTGATGGTCATTGGGCAAATTACCCCTTCTCTTTTTAGGCTTTCTTACATGAAGCTTGAGCATTTTGTACAAGAAATAAACGGGAAGGAGTGAAAAAAAGCCTGACATGGTGAATAAGACAATATAGAAACACGAGTAGAGGAGAAAATAAGATGAACGCTGCCTATCGCTGGCTATGCCTTCTCCATATGGAGCCTGATTTATTTGCTGCTTGCCGGATTTGTCATTTATTCCTTTCTGCCTTCAGGCAGAGCAAGCAGGCTGCCCGTACAGACTGGCATCCTGTTTTTTGTTAGCTGCCTGTTCAATGCGGCTTGGATTTTTGCTTGGCAATACGAGAAGGTGTACCAGCGTATTTATTATGCTCGCGCTGCTGATCACGCTGATCGCCACCTATACGCGCGTCAGAACGCCCGGCTGGCAAACGGCAACGGGCGAACGATTTTTCGTCCAACTGTCATACCGTTTGCCATCATCGTCAAGCAACAGGAGCAGGAAGCCATCGTATTCAGCACACTCGCTGTCACTATTGTGCTCGCGCTGTTTATTGTATTTTTGCTGGTGTTGAAGCTGCGAAGGCTTCATAGGTAGTGGAGGAATAACTGGAGAAAAGGGAAACTGCTTGTTTCGGAGGAAGAAAATGCTTGCCCGTTTGAGGTGCGAATGTGAAGCTGCCATGGTTTCCTTGGGTCACTCGCACCTCAATCGTTTTGAATCGCGTCGAAAATTTTGGGCTATTGAATATTAGATAATTTAATATTGTTGTAGAAACGAATGAGATCAGCGTTGTTAGGCAGGCCTGATACTTGCCCATCTCCTAATTCAAGAATAACCCAAGAACCATTTTCAACTTTCGCTATATCCATTGTGAAAAAGTGACTGTTTATTTTCTTCGCAATTTCTATAAAGGGAGTTAGTTCTGGTTTATTTTCACCATAAACCCCCTCGTCCCAATACTCCAGTGTTATTAAAGGCTTACCTTCCAAGAAGAAAATTCTAAATTCCTTTGACAATGGTGCTCCACTTTGCGGATGATGGGATAAAAATTCTAAATTTACAAACGCCTTAAACACGAGCCCTTCATTCAACTCGTCACCTTGCAATTCTATAAAACTTTTCACTACTTGTAATAATTTATTTTTATTTGAAGCATCGGGAATGAAACAAGCTTCGTTCCAATCATGTTTACGTGATTTTACATAGTCTTTCAAAATAATCGGCCCCTGTCCAAATACTTCAACAACATCAAAAACCTTGTCCAACGAGTCCTCTATTTCTGATTTGTGCAACCAAACAGTTAGAGGTGTAATCTTCTTAATAACGTCATATGAATTAGGTGTATAATGACAAAAATTATATTCATCTATATTATTTATCAATTCAATATTTTTATTTTTTAAATGATTATAAAGCTGAAAATAAACCTCTCCCGTCATCATCCATCCACGATATAATGCTTTCTCTTTTTGTTCTTGGATTGATATCTGCCTAGTAGCTCTCGTTGTCTGATTAGACTGCAGCTCCTCAAAATTTATTAAACTAACATTAAACCCTATTGTTTTCGCAGCCTCATATTCTTTTTCATAGTACGAATCTACTTTTTTAGGATTCAAAGGGTCTGCACAGTATATAATCCGCATTATTAACCTCCAAATTTCAAAGATATTACACATTTATTATCAATAAATTTTCACAAGAATGTCTTAAAGCATTCTCTTCACTGCTACTCCAGCCTTGGGAAGCAAATCATTTATACCATTCAAGATAGCTAGATTTTTAGGGTACGTATGCAAACCGGAGCCAGCCTGCTGCTTGCTTAACGCTTATTCGAGGCCAATCTCATGTGACGATTCAAGGCTGGTGAACCGCAGCCTGCGGTTGTTGCTGAAACCCCACAGCTCGGGACGCTCACTCCTTTTTGAAGGACTGAGGTTCCGCTATTCTGGCTTTTGATCCGGTTTCAGGCTGCAAGCGGACAGGAGATCCGTTATTGCCCTTATCATCCCAGCAAAATGGCTATTTGCAGCGCATTAGCGGCTCCTGAGTCCGCAGCCCGTGCCTTAACCCGTTATCCTGTTGAAATAGCGGCTGCTGTGTCCACCAAGTCTATCTTTGTACAGGGTTTAAACCCCTGAAACGAAGAGCATGAAGCTTCGAAGCTACCTTTCAATACATATTTCATATTCATGAGGGGTGACATTCCCGTTAGGAGGGGGAATACGTTTGACGCTGGCTTCTATAAGGATCTAGCTTACTTACGTTGGCATACACGCCCTAGTAGCATGCGTTTGCTTTCTAAAGGTTTAAATTATTGGATAGTAAAAATTTATCATATTATTATAATTGCACTCCCTAAGCCTATTTCGCAATAAGTTTCGTGTAAAATGAAAGGAAATTGACTCCATATAAAAATTATGAAGTATACAGCATCTATTTTTACAATCAATACCTGTTAAGTGTCCCTGTTCAACAAAGGTCGCGAATCGAACCTATTGCTTTGTGATGCGGGTTGTGGCACACTGTTTGGGACAAGCACCACTATTCGAAGCAAGAAAGGACGTGACGGTACGAGCATGCTAGATGGATTACTTCGTGCCATGACGGAATTAAGCTCACGCAAGTCGATTTCGAGGTTGACTGGGCGTTTTGCGCAATCCAGAGCGAGCCGCCGTTTTATTCCGCGCTTTGCTTCCATGTATGGGATTAAGGTGGCGGAAGCCGAGAAACCGCTTAATGAATATGCTACGCTAAATGAATTTTTCACCCGTCGATTAAAGCCAGGCATGCGAAAAATAGACCAGAGTGCAGACAGCCTTGTGAGTCCGGTTGACGCTCTTATTACAGGAATTGGCCCGATAGAAGACGGCACAATTGTAAATGTAAAAGGGCAGGATTACACGATTGAAGAGCTGCTGAACCGTTCGCCGAGAGCGGAAAACTATCGGAACGGCCATTATTTTGTCCTTTATTTGAGCCCGACCGATTACCACCGGATTCATGCTCCTGTGGATGGCACAATTGTTGAGAGCGAGCACATTCCCGGCAAGGTGTATCCGGTCAATGAGTTCGGCTTAACCAAAATGCGCCGGGTGCTCAGCCGCAATGAACGGCTCATTACGTATATTAAACATGGCGGCGGCGAAACGGCTGTCGTAAAAGTCGGCGCCATGAATGTCAGCAGCATTCGCTACGTTGATTCGCTGCCGCCGCATACTGTAAAGGGTGGCGATCTTGCTTATTTTGAGTTCGGATCTACAGTCGTGCTGCTGACTGAAAATAAAACCTTCACCCCGCTGCCTAACTTAAAGCTCGGTCAAAAAGTGAAAATGGGTGAAGCGCTCGGCCGCTTGCTGCCGCGTTAACCCATTCACTCTCCATTCGAGCGTATTTGCAAGAAAAACGTATAATACATTTTTATATTTAAAAAAGCTCGCTGCCCATGCGGAGAAATCTCCGCCAGGCAGCGAGCTTTTGTCTACTTCCGCAGCAGCTAGCCACAGCAAAGCTGCTGCTTTCTTCTGCAATCGTTCAGCCGCGCTGCTGCTGAACGTCCTCCCAGCATGCAGCAATTCGCCGCATGCCCTCCTTAATATCGGCTTCGGCCAAATGCGCGAAGCCGAACAGCGCTGCCGGAGCGCGCCGCTCATCCGGCTGCCGCCACAGCCGCTCGCCGCGATTCCAGCTGACGCCTTCCCGCTGGCAGCGCACAATCAGCCGCTCATAATCCGCGGCTGCCCCAAGCCACACGCCGTACTGATGCAAGCCTGCATCCGACGGCGTAAACCGGAACAAGCCCGCCAGCTGCTCCGCGGCTTGTTCCTTAAAGAGCTTGAGGCGCCGCCCGCAGCTGCGCCTCATCCGCCGCAAATGCCGAACATACTGCCCGCTCGCCATAAACACGGCGAGCGCCCGCTGCTCCGCGATGGAGCTTGGGCTTGGCTCAAGCAAAAACTTTGCCCGCCGCAGCGGCTCCCGCAGCGCATCCGGCGTAATGACATAGCCCAGCCTCAGGTCGGCGTACATCGTCTTGGAGAAGGTGCCGACGTACACGACCCGTCCCTCGTGGTCGAGCGTCTTGAGCGGCTCCGCCGGGCGCCCACCCCAGCGGAATTCGCTGTCATAATCGTCCTCGATTATGACAGCGCCGCGCCGGGAAGCCCATTGCAGCAGCTCCAGCTTTCGCTCAGGAGCGAGCTGTGCCCCGGTTGGATACTGGCGCGTCGGCGTCACAAACAGCAGCTTCGCATCCCAGTCCTGCGGAATGATGCCATAATCATCAACCTCCGCATCTATAATGACGCCGCCCGCAGCCGCAATTGCCCGCCTAATGCCGGGGTAGCACGGGTTTTCCACCACGACCTGATCACCTGGGTCAATCAATAGCTGTGCGAGCAGGGCAATGCCGTACATGGAGCCGCTCGTAATAAATAAATGATCTACGCTTGTGAACATGCTTCGCTCGCGGCGCAGCTCGCTAGCTATCGCTTCCCGCAGCGGCAAATGTCCTTCTATCGCCCCGTAATCCTCATACTGGCGCTCCAGCAGTCCCCTGACCTCTGCGAACATCGCCGTCTTCCAATCATCCAGCGGAAACAGATCGACATCCGCATAACCTACATCAAACGCAATGAAATCTGCCCCATCACGCACAGGCAGCTTCGTGTACCCTTTAATCTGCGGCAGCCGCTGCGCCCAAGTTGATAACGCAAGTGCACTGCCCTTGCCTTCTGGTCCATCCTCAGCTTTGGAAGCTGGCGGTTTGCTGTAGGAAACATAGGTGCCGCTTCCCCTTCCCGGCCGGACAAAACCTTCCGCATACAGCATATCGTAAGCTGCATTCACCGAACCGCGCGACATGCCATAGCCTTCGGCCAGCCTTCTGCTGGAGGCGAGCTGCTCCCCATCCTCCAGCATTCCAGCGACAATAACTTCGCGCAGCGCCAGAAAAAGCGCATCCGCCTTGCGCCCGATCTCCTTATAATACCGCTCATAAGCCGCACGGCAGCGATCATCCATTTTTCGACCTCCTATGGTCCGCCTGTTCCCCGCCATTGATAAAGTGGTTCAATAAAATTACTGTAAAGTGGATCTTTTTATATGTCAATATTCCGTTTAAACTTGCTATTAACGAGTTGAATGCTTGGCACATCCCCTACTCAAGTTATCGCTATTGTTACGAAAGGAGCAGTCCGCTATGCGCAGAAAAGAATTTGCAATCGGAAGTGAAGATGAACAAGAGGTTACCGCCTTTTTGGAGGAAATGAGCTATGGCTTTCTAGGAACAGCCAGAGCGGATGGCGCCCCTTCCATTACCCCGCTGAATTACATTTATTTGAACGGAAACGTTTATTTTCACGGCAGTCGCGTAGGAGATAAAATGACGCTGCTCGGGGCGGAGCCGCGCGTCACTTTCTGTGTTGCCAAGGAATATGCGATCATTCCTTCCCATTTTACCGATCCGCTGATGGCCTGTCCGGCAACCGCCTTTTTCAAATCAGTCATTATTGAGGGCACGGCAGCGGTTGTCGAGGATTTGATGGAAAAAGGAGAAGCGCTGCAAGCGCTGATGACCAAGCTCCAGCCAGAAGGCGGACATTTGCCGATTGCCGGAGATGATCCCGCCTACAGGGGCAGGCTCAAGGGAGTTGCCGTCGTAAAAATTGAGCCGCAGCAAATAAACGCGAAGTTCAAATTCGGCCAAAATGCCGATGAGCCAAAGCGCGAAGCCATTGCAACCGGCCTGCTGGCACGCGGACGGGAGCTCGATGCGGAGACGGTCGACCTCATGCGCCGCTACTGCCCGCACCATAAGGAACAAGCTCATCCGGGCGACTAACCATACTCGATCCATTTGCAAGTATGACATTTATAAATTTTCATATTTCAAAAAAAGCCGAGCGCCCCTCTCCCCTTTGTTGTCGGGAATAAAGGCCGCATCGGCTTTTTTTTACAAACTACTTATTCTAACGAATTTCTTATGGCTAACGAATTTCAGACGGACTCCGTCCGGTATATTGCTTGAATTGGCGGCTGAAGAAAAAAATATCGCGGTAGCCAAGCGCGTCCGCCACCTCCGTCACATTCATGCCTGCGTGCATCAGCAGGTGCTGGGCGCGGTCAATGCGGGTGCTGATCATATACGTCTGGACCGACATGCCGATCAGCTCCTTGAATTTCATCGAAAAATAGCGCGGCGACAGCTGGGCGCGCATCGCGAGATCCTCGACCCGGTGGGCAATGCCGGGATTTTGCCGGACATAGTTGGCGACCTCGTGAATCGCTTCGGTCAGTTGATTGCTCGCTTTTTTCTCTACTGGCGTTTGTTTTGTCGCACAGTCCTCCCGCAGCAGATGGATCATCAGCTGCTTCAGCACAAGGCGCGCTTCAATTTCCGCCGCATAGGTTTTGACCAAAAACAGCCGCACGTAACGCGACAGCATATATTCAAAATCTACCGTATCCAAAAGCTGGCGATACCGTTCCGGCACCAGCACCGGCTCTTCCGCCGTATCAAAGTGTATGTAAGTAAGAACTAAGGGCTTCTGCGGATTATGGGTTGCACTCGTGTAGTCGCCTGGACGGAACAGGAAACAGCTTCCTTTACCCACGGGATAATGAACACCGCCCACTTCAACTTCCCCTTCACCGCTCCATACATAAAATAAATCGAAATTAGCCATCGGCTTTTCACGGCGCTGCCATTTCCAGCCCGGCTCGCAAACGATCTTCGCGAAAGGCGGCAGCAATAAATATGCATCGGGCGATAAATGCAGCATAAAACCCTCCTGAAACGTAAGCTTATGCCGTCATCATACACCAGCGTCAAACTTTCGCGCAACCCCGGCAGGCCGTCGTCACATTTTCCAAAAAAATTTGAATTTGAAATGGTTCCGACACGTTAAAAAATGATATAATAGCTCCCGATAAGTATGATCAGAAAATGAATTGATTTTTCGGAAGGATGGAATGAAGTTCATGAACCCACTTGCTCAGCAGTTGAATGAGACGCTCTCCGCAGAAAGTCCAAACGTCCATGCCATGTTGTCAGCTTTAGGCAAAGCCATTTATTTCCCGAAGGAAGGCATACTTAGCCAATCCGCAGAGGCCAAGGCCAAGGCCAAGACGTTTAATGCCACAATCGGCATTGCGCTCGAAGGCGGACAGCCGATGCACCTTAAGGTAATTCAGGATACGCTGACTGCTTACAATCCTAAGGATCTATATGAATATGCGCCCCCTGCGGGCAAACCTGAGCTGCGCACAGCTTGGCTTGAGAAAATGCTGAAAGAAAATCCTTCGCTGGAAGGCAAGCGTCTCAGCAATCCCATCGTCACGAATGCTTTAACGCATGGGCTGAGCATTGTAGCCGACCTGTTCGCAGATGCGGGCGATACCGTTATTATTCCAAATAAAAACTGGGAAAACTACGAGCTGACCTTTGGCATCCGCCGCGGCGCGGAAATCGTTGAATACCCTTTACTTAATGATAGCAATACGTTTAACAGTGCAGGCTTGCGCGAAGCGCTGCTCGCTCAGAAGGACAAAGGCAAAGCCATCGTCCTGCTTAACTTCCCGAACAACCCGACTGGCTATACGCCAGGCCTGCAAGAAAGCGAAGAGATTGTAGCCTCTGTCAAGGAAGCAGCGGAAGCGGGCATTAATGTCGTCGTCGTAACCGATGACGCTTACTTCGGCTTATTTTTTGAGGATTCGGTTCACGAGTCGCTGTTCGGCAAATTTGCCGACCTGCACCCTCGCGTCCTTGCTGTCAAAATCGACGGCGCGACGAAAGAGGATTATGTCTGGGGCTTCCGCGTTGGTTTCATAACGTACGCTTCTTCTTCCGACAAAGTGCTGAATGCGCTTGAGCAGAAGACGCTTGGCATTATTCGGGCTACGATTTCCAGCGGCCCGCACCCTTCGCAGACGTTTGTGCTGAAAGCTCTGCAATCGCCTGATTTTGATGCCCAGAAAGCGGAGAAATACGACATTATGAAGGGCCGTGCCAACCGAGTCAAAGCGCTGCTCGATAGTGGCCGTTATGGCGATACCCTAGCGTATTACCCATTCAACTCCGGCTATTTCATGTGCCTCAAGCTCAGCGGCGTATCCGCCGAGGCTGTTCGTGTGCGCCTGCTTGAAGAATACGGCATCGGTACGATTGCACTTGGCGAGACCGACCTTCGCGTCGCTTTCTCCTGCATCGAGGAAGCCGACTTGGAGACGCTTTACGATACGATTTATAAAGCAGTGACCGAGCTGCTGGCTTAATCATTTCAGCATTTCATTCCTTTCCCCTTGGATAGTAGCCGTGTATAATACGGTTACGGCCAAGGGGTTTATTTTGTTTATGATAAAATGAGAGCAACAGAAATAGAGAGTATGCTGCGTAAGGAGCTGAATAACGATGTATACGATCATGATTGTCGAGGACGATGCGAAGATCGCTGAGCTTCTGCGGGCGCATATTGAGAAATATGGCAACGCAGCAGTTGTGACGACTGATTTTGCCCGCGTCATGGAGCAATTTGAGCAAGTAAAGCCGCATATTGTGCTGATGGATATCAACCTGCCTAGCTTTGACGGGTTTTATTGGTGCCGGCAAATTCGCACCGTTTCCACCTGCCCGATTATTTTCATTTCTGCCCGCAGCGGCGAAATGGATACGGTACGCGCCATTGAAAATGGGGGCGACGACTATTTGACCAAGCCCTTCCATTATGAGGTCGTGATGGCGAAAATCCGCAGCCAGCTAAGGCGCGTATACGGCGACTATGCCCAAGCTGCCGGGGAGCGGATGGTCGAGCATGCCGGGCTGATTTTGTATCCCGAGCGAATGGAGCTTCATCTGCAAGGACAATTTGTAGCTTTGACGAAAAAGGAAACCGTGCTTGTGGAGACGCTGCTCCAGCGCTGCCAAAGGCTTGTGAGCCGTGAAACGATTTTGGAGAAGCTGTGGGACGATTATACATATGTCGATGACAATGCGCTTAGCGTCAATATGTCGCGTGTGCGCAAGAAGCTGGCCGAGCTTGGCATTGAAGGAGCGCTCGAAACGGTGCGCGGAACGGGCTACCGCCTGAATGACAGCTGGGCAAATGGCGAGCAGCAGAGTGAGCGCCGATGAAGCTTTTTTTACGGGATCAGCTTGCTCTGATGTTATTTATGCTCATACAGCTCGTCGTAGTGACCGCCGTGTTCTGGCTCGATGGCTATAAAGATATGGTCATCGCCTCGTATGCGCTGTTGCTCGGCCTCTGCGTATTTATTGCATTTCTGGCTTACCGTTATTTGACTCACCGCCGATTTTATACGCTGCTCAGCAGCAGACAGGCAGGTCTTGAGGAGTCGATCCAGCAGCTTGAGTCCGCTCCCCTCCCTGCGGCGCTCGGGGAACTGCTGCAGCTTCAATACCGCCATTACCAGAAACAGATCATTGAAGGCGAGCGCAAGCAGCAAAATCATCTGACCTTTATGAATCAGTGGGTGCATCAGATGAAAACACCGCTCTCCGTGCTGGAGCTCATGCTGTCGGAGGAAGCGGATGAGCGCAATAACAGCATGCGGGAAGAAACGGATCGCATCCGCAAAGGGCTGGATATGGTGCTGTACGTCGCCCGGCTGGAAACGTTCGAGCAGGATTTTCAGGTTGAGAAAATTCAATTGCGCGAGCTTGCGAACGAGGTGATTTTGGAAAATAGGCGGCTGTTTATTCGCAGCTTCGTATACCCGGATATGCAAATGGAGGAAAATCTAGTCGTGGAGACGGACGGCAAATGGCTGCGGTTTATTATTCAGCAGCTGATTGCCAATGCGATTAATTATTCGGCCGGCAGCGGCGCGAAAATTACGATCAGCGGCTACCGAAGCGAGCGCTCGGTCATCCTTGAGGTCAAGGATTGTGGCGTCGGCATTCCTGCCTCAGATTTGAGCCGCATTTTCAACGCCTTTTTCACCGGAGAAAATGGACGGGCATTCAAGGAATCAACAGGCATGGGCCTCTATATTGTCCGAACCGTCCTCGATAAAATGAATCATGAGATTGAGGTTGAATCTAAAGTAGGGGCAGGCAGCGGCACGACAATACGGATTATTTTCCCCTTTGCTGCAGTTCAGTCCGTTGATCATCATACAAAATAATTGTGCTTTAGAGCTATAATCGAACAAGCAGACTGTCTTATGATGGCAATCTGCTTGTTTTTCGTAATTATAAGCCTTCCACAACGATGGCTTTCCCAGTAGAGTTTGCCCTTCTGATTTTCTTCAACGGTTCGTACATTTCCGAGTTAAAAAAGGCTTCGATGCTCTGTTTGTTAGGAAACTCCAGAATGACGAGTCTTTTCGGCTGCCAATCTCCTTCCATAGTCGTTACGTTGTTATCATGAACGATCGGGCGGCCCCCGAAATGTGCAATGACATCAAAAATCTTATTTTCATATTCCTTGAAGTTTACCGGGTTTGAAATATCAATATCGATAACGAGGTATGCGCTCAAATCCAACAGCTCCTTTAGTTGATGAGGAAAGGCCGTATTCCCCTTCCTTGCTTTCAGTATACGGACTAAAGAGGGGAATTGATCTCGCTTCTCTTGGGGGATGCAAAAGCAAGCAGCGTTATCTTACAAAGCTGTAAGGTAAATGAAAGCTACGTTCATAGGAGCAGGACCCCATGAGGGGTATACTGGGTTTATTGATAAACAAGCAAGGGGAGATCAAATTGGAATTGCTATTTGCACGAAACCTGAACAAAATTTATCCCGGCAAAGTGACCTATAAAGCGCTCACCAACATTGATTTAACGATCCAGAAAGGCGAATTCGTCGGCATCATGGGCCCTTCGGGCAGCGGCAAAACGACGCTCCTGAACATGGTATCGACGATCGACAAGCCCACTTCCGGCGAGCTGCGCATTGCTGGCCAAGACCCGTATGAGCTGCCCAGAGAGAAGCTTGCATATTTCCGCCGGAGGGAGCTTGGCTTCGTCTTTCAATCGTTTAATTTGCTCGATACGCTGACGGTCAGCGAAAATATTATGCTGCCGCTCACGCTCGACGGCACGAATATCGCCCAAATGAAGCTGCGAGCCGCCTCCATTATGGAAAATCTTGGCATTTCCGAGCTGACGGACAAGCGGACGTATGAAATATCCGGCGGCCAGGCACAGCGTACGGCCATTGCCCGGGCACTCATCCATAACCCGAAGCTGCTGCTGGCCGACGAGCCGACAGGCAACCTCGATTCAAAATCAGCACGTGATGTGATGGAGCTGATGAGCAAGCTCAATCGCGAGGATAATACCACTATGATGCTCGTTACACATGACGCTATGGCGGCGAGCTATTGCCACCGGGTTATTTTTATTAAAGATGGCCAGTTCTACAGTGAAGTGAATTGCGGCGACAATCGTGCGGCTTTTTATCAAAAAATTATTAATGTGCTTGCTCTGCTTGGGGGGACTGAAAATGAATTTCCGACAGTTCGCGTTTAATAATGTACTGCGTCGCAAACGGACGTATGCCGCACATTTTATGAGCAGCTCGTTCGCGGTCATGATTTTTTTCATCTATTCGGTGCTGCTGTATCATCCGGATTTGCAGGGACAAATCGCCGCAAGCAGCCCGACTGCCTCTATGCTCGGCACGATGGGGCTGAAAATTTCGCAATATTTAATCGTTATTTTTTCATTTCTGTTTTTGATGTATTCCGCAGGTGCCTTCCTGAAGGCGCGTAAACGTGAATTCGGCATTTTGATGCTGCTCGGCATGTCCGACAAGCAGTACCGCAGGTTGATTTTTGTGGAAAATATGGTCATTGGCCTCATCTCCACTGTTTTTGGAATCGGCTTTGGCATTTTGTTCACCAAGCTGTTTCTGCTCATAGCCGAACGGCTGCTGGTCCTGCAACAAGGACTCGAATTCCTCGTTCCCATCCAAAGCGTGATCATAACGGCAGGCGCTTTTTTCATCGTATTTCTGCTTCTGTCCATACTCGCGTCGCGCCTTGGGCGGAAATCTCAGCTGCTTGAGCTGATTCGTTCAGATGAGAAGCCCAAGAAGGAGCCGAAAGCTTCCGTGCTGTTATCGCTGCTCGCTGCCGTTCTTTTGCTTGCAGGCTACGGAATGGTCTTTTATTTTGTATTGGGTCGCGCCTTCTCACTGGCACTGCTCGCAGCCGCCATTGGCTGTGTCATATTGGGGACTTATTTTTTGTTTACACAGCTCAGCGTGTATGTGATTCGTGCACTGCGCGGACGGGAAAGCCTGCTGCTGCGTAAAATCAATTTGCTAACGCTCTCCGATCTCGCTTACCGAATGAGAGACAATGCCAATATGTTTTTCATGGTGGCAACGGTAACGGCGGTCGCCTTGTGCGGCATGGGTACCTGCCTGGCGATTGGTGATCCGAAGCTGTCGGAAAAAGACAATCCTTACGCCTTTATTTATGAATCCTTCGGTGGTGACAGTGAATCTCTAGCACAGAGTGAAAGGCAAACGAAGCAGCACCTGGCGCTATTGGAGCATAGACTATCAGAGGGCGGCTTTACTTATACGAAAGGCGCTTCACACATAAAATACACGGAAGATTGGCAGTCGGTCATGAGCCTATCCGAATATAATCAGCTTGCCACTGCATTAGGGTTCGCCGCCGAGACGCTAAATGTGCCCGGCGAAGCTTTTATCGCCTCCGGCAAAGTATCCCGTGCCCAGAACGTGACGGCATTTGAGCCCGTTTTGGATTTGGGCAACGTCGCGCCGGACGAAAAGCGGCAGAAGCTTACTGTGGTAAAGAGGCTGCCTTCTTTCGTATTAAACAATTACAATGATGTTTATGTCGTTTCAGATGATTATTTCCAAGCGATGAACCGAATGAAAGACGACACGAACCAGGTCACGTATTATTATGTCATTCCCAATTGGATCGACACGATCGGTGTGGCGCAAAGCGTTATGAAGGAAATACCACAGGATACGGAGGGCCATTATTATATGCGGTCACTCGTGATCGAATGGTATGAATTCAAACAGCTTAACGGGCTACTGCTCATTATTAGCGTGCTTGTGGGCGGGGTCTTTTTCACCTATGCCGTCAGCTTTATCTACTTTAGGCTGTATGCCGATTTGGAGCGGGATGAGAAGCAATACCAGATGATTAGTAAAATCGGCCTCAGCGGCAAGGAGCTGAACCGGCTGGTTACAAGGCAGCTGCTCATTATGTTTTTCCTGCCCTTTGCGATTGCGCTTGTGCATGGCATCGTCGCTTTTATAAATATCGCGCTGCTGCTCGATATCTCGATGCTGAATGCAGCATTAATGATCTATATTAGCTTCTTTCTTCTTCAGCTAGCATATTTCCTCATGATTCGCTGGCGGTATTTGCGCCATATGCATCTCAAGCTGGCATAACGAGGAGAATGCTTTGAAGGTTCGCAGAGCTGGAAGCTGGGAGCTGGGATTGGGCCGAATAAAGCCTTATATAGTCAAAGCTTATGAGTATATAGGAAAAGGGTCTTGGACGCTAACAGACGCTTTGTGCAAAAATAAGGCATATTGATTTAGGCAAAGGACTGATTCGTATGCTGCATTCATTTTTGCTCATCGTATATGGCGTGTTTCTGCCGATTTCGCTGCCCGTGCTTGGAGGAGCAGCCTTGAAGCGCTGGCGGGGACTGGAGACGAAGCCCTTATCAACTATTGCCCTTTATTTGCTCAGCCCAGCTCTTATTCTGGAGACGCTGATCAGCGCCAGGCTGTCGATGGCAGATATCATTCAGACAAGTGCATTCAGCATCATTAATCTGGTCGCGCTCTGGCTCGTCGCCACGCTCGCCTCACGGCTGCTGCGGCTTTCTCCAGCAGATCAAGCAGGCCTCACACTCGTGTCCGTATTCACGAACTGTGTCAACTATGGACTGCCGCTCGTGCTGCTCGCTTTCGGTCAGCTTGGGCTTGCCAAAGCATCGGTCTACGTTATCTCGCAAATGATTCTTGTCAATACAGTAGGTGTTTATTTCGCAGCCCGCTCCCATTTCTCGGTGAAAAAAGCGGTCCAATCGGTGTGCAAGCTTCCTGCTTTATACGCCGTTGTGCTCGCTGTCATTATCCGGTTCACAGGTATTGTTGTGCCTGCGGCCGTGGAGGAAGGCATATCGATGCTGTCCAACGCTTATGCGCCTGTCGTGCTGATTTTGCTAGGGGCACAGATGGCCGGGGCGCGCAGCAGCAAAAGGGCCGCGGATTCGGTCATGAGCAAGCCGCTCTGGACGGCTATCGCGATCCGGCTGCTGCTTTCTCCAGTCATTGCAGCGCTGCTGCTCTGGCTGCTGCAGGTAAAAGGCATGCTGTTCGCCGTCCTGCTTATACTCGCATCCATGCCGACCGCAGTCAACGCCGTTATTATGGCGGAGCAATTCGAAGCATCGCCGAAGCTCGTTTCCCGCTGTATTTTGTGGACGACGCTCGCCTCATTTATTGTGCTGCCTTTGCTGATTGTCCTTGTGCAGCCATCTTGACCTATTAAGCAAACGGATAAATTTTCAGTTAAAAAAACGTCCAAACCCACCTGTTTCAGTGGATCTGGACGTTTTTTGCTTGCTTTTTCACCGCGACAGCGGGGCTTTCATCTATAACCAGTCGCCGTCCGACAGTTGTGGCGACCTAATCTAATCTTCTTCCGCATCAGCAGCAAAAGCGCGGCGCAGTCTCAGCGGGCGAATCGTGAACAAATAGACGAGCGCTGCAATCGGCGCTGCTGTAGCAGCAAGCAGGCAGTTGGCACGCAGCAGCATAATGCACGCAGGAAGCCACATGAGCAGTGCAATAATGAGCATCGTAAAGCGGTCCAGCCGGATGAGGCTTTCCATCCTTTGCGCATCAGGAAGCGGATAAACATGCCGCCATACCGTATAACGATGCGTATGGCGAAGCCCGCCGAGCTGGGCCCCGACAATGAGCATAAATACCGCATAGGCAAAGGCAGCCCCCCAGCCGGACAACCAGACCGCTTCCGCCATCCAATAGGCAATAAGCGCAAACAGGACGAGCAGCCTTAGCAAAATGCCCCCCATTTCCATTCGCAGCATGGATGCCGCATATAAATAATCGTAAGTCAAGCGGCGGCGGTACGGAATAAAGTTCATCACCCATGAAAGATATTTTCGGCTGGCTGTTCGCGATGGCATCGTAGGCACATCGATAAACAAACCGAAAAAGACGTAATACCTTCTTCTCGTCGCTGCCTCTTCTTCAATTAGCCGCTCCCATGGTATGACGAATCGACTCGGAAGTCTATACAGCAGGGCGAATAGCAGGATGAGCAAAATTATAAAGCCTCCCGCATACAGCGGTGCACGGGTCAGCATACCCGCCCAAGCAAGCGCCGTCGCTGCCCAGCGAGCCACTCGAAACAGCACTCTCATGCCGCTCCAGGCCAGCTGCCGTTCCCGCCATGCAGCAGCTGTATTTGCTAAGCGCAGCACAGCCGCAGCCAAAACCAGCAGCCACATATCCGCTGGACCGGTGCCCTGCCTGTAAATAGGCCAATAAGCAAGCAGCATGAAGGCGCATAGAGCGACCAGAGCTATTATGCTTCGCTTAAAGGAAAGCCCCCAATAACGGCGCATCGCTGATTCCTGCGGCATATGGAATACGACATCTGCCGCTTGCAGAAAGGTGCGAAAAGGGCTCCAGCAAAGCACTGGCACTAGTGCCACAATGCCAACCAGCGCAGTCGGAAAATCAGCCGGAACGTCCCGGATCAGCTTAAAATAGCTAAGCACTCCGGTAATGACAAACAACGAAAGAAACAGCGGGAATCCACTTTGTCCCATATAGCGGAAATAAGGCAGCGTTTCCTCCCGGAAACTCCGTGCACGCTTTTTCCATAGCTTTTGCATCGCCTGTTCCTTCAGCTGCCGCTGCTCTTGATTAGCTACTTGCGATTTAGCCGTCATAGCTTGTCTCCAGCAACGAGCTTATAGAATGCATCCTCCAGCGTTCCGCCGCGCATCGCCATGCCCGCCGCTTCGCATACATCCGCAAGCGTTCCGCTGGCAACGATGCGTCCATGATGCATCACAATAAACTTGTCGCAATAAGCTTCGACCGTAGCCAAAATATGCGAGCTCATCAAAATAGCCGAGCCGTTCTGCTTAACTTCTACAAGCCGTTCCAGCAAGGAGCGAATGCCAAGCGGGTCCAGCCCAAGAAACGGCTCATCAATGATGTATAATGGCGGCTCTGACAGCAGCGCGTTCATAATCATGACCTTCTGCTTCATCCCTTTAGATAGATGGGCGGCAAAAGCCCCTTTTTTCGCATTCATCTGGAACTCGTTCAACAAATCCATGCGCTTCTTTTCAAATTCCTGTTCAGCTACACCGTAGGCCATTCCCGTCAGACGCAAATGCTCCTCAACCGTAAGCTCGTCGAACAGCACCGGCGTTTCCGGCACATAGGCAAAAGCGGAGCGGTAGCGATCCGGATCATCCTCCAGCTTGACGCCGCCAACCTTAACCTCACCCTGCTGCGGCTTCATCAAGCCGAGAATATGCTTAATCGTCGTACTTTTGCCTGCGCCATTGAGGCCAATTAAGCCGACCATTTCGCCCGGACGCAGCTGGAACGACACATTATGCAGGACAGGACGGCGCGGACTGTATCCTCCTGTCAAATCGGCAACTTCCAATACAGGCTCTATCATTATCCATTCACCTTCATAACTATAAAATTAATATCGCTTATTCAGCATACCGAATTCCAAGGCAAAATTCAAAATTTCCCATCCGTATCGTTTCGGACCCGTGCTTATGAGCAAAAAAAAGCCCTCGTTCCACAATGGCTGAGGCTAAAGCGGCTAGCGGGGCGCCAAGGAAAAATGGCTGGGCGCCCGCTTGCCTCTTCACTCCATCTTGCTGGAAAAGGGGCTTGTATTCTAAACTCATTCTTGCTTAAAAGCTTACTCCTTCGTATCGCCCGACTCGCGCTTCGCTTTCAGCCATTTCGGCGCGCCTTTATTCTTGCTTTTCTTCTGGCGCTCCTGCTTGGACAGCATCTTCGCCTTCGGTTTCGCTTGAACAGCAGCTTTCTGTGGCTCGTTAGCTGCGGTAGCATCGATTCCCGTTGTTCTTGCCCGCACTGCCCCATCTGCTGTGGCATCATTTCTGCGGCTGCCAGGCTGAACTTCGCCCCGGCGTCTCTCGCCTTGCGGTGCTTGCCCGCCTGCACCTTGTCTGAATTCGACGCGCTGCCTCTCGCCTCGCGCTCCATCTCCTTGCGCGTAGTCGCTGCCCGACGCTAGACCGCTCTTCGGTGCTCCTGTATAATCCGAGCGTTTGAACGAGGCTTTATCGTTCCGCGCTTCCTCTGGTGTAACCAGCCTGCCTCTTAGCATCGCCTTCTCCGGAAGATCAATGCCAAGCTGCTTGCGGAACTTGTCCATAATAAAATGCTCCTGCGGCGTAACAATGGAAATAACCGTTCCCGTGCGGCCCATACGACCCGTCCGGCCCGCCCGGTGCACATAATGATCGGCATCAAGCGCTGGCTCCAGATTGATTACGAGCGGCAAGCCTTCAATATCAAGTCCCCTCGCGGCAACGTCGGTCGCAAGCAATAGCTGGCACGCGCCTTCGCGAAAGCGCGCAAGCGTAGCAGCACGGCGCTGCTTGTCGGCATCGCCATAAAGCGCCTCTACCGTAAAGCCCTCATAGCTGAGCTTCGCTTCCCAGTTTGAAATCGTGTCCGTCTCATTCAAAAACAGCAATGCCGATTTTGGCTTCAGCATTCGAATGATGCGCCTCGCGATATCCGGCTTGTCCCGTTTGTCGCATACGAAATAATAATTCGTAATCGTCTCTGACACGCGATGCTCAGGCGCAACCTGAATTCGGTACGGCTCATTCATCCAGCGTCCTTCAAACCGGGCCATCTGCTCTGGATAAGTCGCCGAGAAAAAAGCGATCTGACGATTTTGTCCCATTGCAAAAAGAATCGTCTCCACTTCGCGCGTCGAGCTTAGCTGGAACACTTGGTCCACTTCATCAATGACGACCTGATTGACCGCATGCAGCTTGATTTTGCGCAGCTTAAGCAACTCGTGAATACGTCCCGGCGTACCGATGACAATTTGTGGATGCAGCTTGAGCTTCTCTACTTGGCGCTTGAGCGCTGCGCCGCCAATTAGCTGCTGCACACGAAGGCCCAGCGGCTTCGCATAAAATTCAGCCACCCGTACGATCTGCATAGCCAGCTCCTGCGTAGGAGCGATAACGACGCCCTGAATTTCTTTGGACGATGCATTCAGCTTCTGAAGCAGCGGCAGCAAATAAGCAAGCGTCTTTCCTGTTCCCGTCTGCGAACGCGCAGAAACGTCCTGCCCTCCGAGCAGCACCGGAATTGCCTCTGCTTGCACCGCAGTAGGCTCCTCGATACCCTCTTCAATCAGCGCTTCCGCCAGCTGTTCATTTAAACCTAAATCCAACCAATTTTGCATACTCATGTTCGAGTCCTCTCTTGTTCAAAACACTATTTTCGATCCAGCATACCGCCGAATACTCGGTCAATTAGACGTGGAAAAAGCTGATACAGCTTAATGCCGAACGCCGCCGATTTCGGCAAATTAATTTCTGCCTTCCTGCGCTCAATGAGCCGCACGATGGCTTTGACTACATAGTCGGGCTTCATCATAAAGAAGCTGACATTTTTCACATAGTTGCCTGACGGATCTGCCAGCGAGAAAAACGGCGTGTCAATCGGTCCGGGATTTACCGCCGATACGACAATCCCTTTGCCTCGCAGCTCCATCCGCAGCGAATTGGTAAAGCCGAGCACCGCATGCTTCGTTGCCGTGTAGGCCGTTGACTTGGCTGAGCCGATCTTGCCTGCGAGTGAGGCAATATTTACGATATGACCGCTGCCTTGGGAAAGCATATATGGCAGCACAGCCTTCGTGCAGCGAACGATACCCATATAATTCGTATCCATCATCTGGTCAAATTCTTCGACCGGCATCGTCTCAAAATATTTAAAATGCCCGTAACCAGCATTATTAATCAGTATATCGAGACGCCCATGCTTTTTCACAACAGCTTGAATGACCTGCTGAACATCTTCCATGCTCGTTACATCCATCTGATAGTAGGAGCTATCGCCGCCGATTTCTGCCACATGCGCCTTCAGCTTCTCCACATTTCGTCCGGTCAGCACCACAATGGCGCCGCGCATCGCAAGCTGCTTTGCAGCAAGTGCTCCAATCCCGCTGGAAGCGCCGGAAATAAGCACAACTTTGCCATTTAACATCCGTCATCACCTAAAGCTAATTCTACTTGATCAGGGCCTTTTAAGCAAAGAAACCTTTGCAAAACATTGCATAGGCTCACGCCATTTTTTGATTTTGGACAATAGGCCTCTACCTCAGTACAATAATAGGGAAAGGGAGGTTAAACAAAATGAAATCCTACAAGGAATTAATGGTGCCGGAGGACGCATGGGGAGAAATTCAAAGCCTTGTATCCGAAGCCGCCAATCCCGTTACAATTGTCGGCTGTTCGATTGAGGATGGCAGAAAAACGCTGGAGCATCTGCAAGTTACGAATCGCTCCTATTTGGGAGCTATTGCCTTGGAATGCGGAGGACTGCTTGTCGATTATGGCTGGTTAAAAATATTAGGGGCAGGAAATGAGCGGCTTTCAGGCTCTTTAGCAACTTGGAACAGTCCCATCCAAAATATTTTAGTCGTAGCCTATGATTTAGTTGGCGGCTTCTTCGCTATTCATTCCAATTATAAAACCGTATTTTATTTGGCACCTGACACGCTTGAATGGGAAGATACCGAATGTACCTATTCCGAGTTTATAGGCTGGGCGCTGAATGGTGATCTGCAATTATTTTATAAGGCAATGCGCTGGGACAGCTGGATTGCGGACTCCCAAACGCTAAAAGGCGATCAAGCCTTCTCCATCTTCCCCTACCTGTGGACTGCTGAAGGACAAAATATCGAGCAAGCATCCAAAAAGCCCGTAAGCGTAATCGAGCTTTATGAGCTGCATAAGGAAATGGGCAAAACATTACATACTCTTTCCGAGCCGTAAAATGCTATTGACTCCAACAGACGCCAAATATAAGTTCGGCTCTTAGAAATGCAAAATAAAAAAACTCCCGAAGGAGTTTTTGGCTATTACGATGCTACTAGTACCTGAATATCCAGTTCACCAATTCCCTCCATAATGAGCGGAACGGTTAATGCTTGCTGTGCTTTAAAGCCAGCAGCTGCAGCAGACTGAATGACCTTCGGCGGTGTAATATCTACATGGACGCCTTGATTCGATAACATCGTGCTCGCATTGCCGCTAATCATGTTGCCAAGCTCAGAAATTGCGCTTCTGCCCATTTCGTCAATTTCAGAAATGGAGAAGCCACCCATCATAGCCGAAATCATCTTCATCGCTACCGATTCGCTTAGTCCAAAAACGATATCAGCGTTCATTTGTCCGTTCAGGCCGATTTGTATCCAAATGTAATTTTCAACAAATTTAACATCTTTCAAGCCCAATTGCCCTGCCGATGGCTTTATCTGGATGACCTGCTCAATTACACTTTTTGCCGCTTCAAGAAACGGGTTAATATACTCAGCCTTCATAACGGGAATACGCTCCTTTTCGACAAAGATCGCGATTTTTTATATTCCTCATTATACTTTTAAAAATAGGACAAGTATACTATTTTTATCATTTTTGAACCTTAAGACCTATGAGTTTATATTCATTTTCAAACCCATTTCAATCCAATTCGGAGGTTTTTTCGTATCAAACGTATAGACCTATTTTATTTTCAGACACAAAGAACTAGATGAACAAGGTGAACATCAGCTCATTGCCTCCACAGGCTCACGTTCCCCCATCCCACAAAGAGCAGCGCCTCGCACCTGTACAACTATACAGTATTCTTGCCCAGGTTCAGGCATGGCATCTTGCTTCAAATGACGACAATTCAAATATGGTGGTGATACATAAATGACAAAAGACGTCTGGACAAACATTTTACAGCAGGTCCGAACGATTTCCAACCCGATTTTTGCAACGGTTAACCCACCTGCTGCAGAGGAAGAAATTCACCGCTTGGAACGCACATTGCAGGTCGCCTTGCCGACTGCTTTTCGCGATTATTTGTCTACCATGAACGGGCAGCACGATCAGGTGCCTTTTATCGGCTACAACTACTTTTTATCGATACCAGACATCATCGGGACATGGTCCATGATGAATCAATTGTTTGAGGATGAAGAACAGGTGGACTGGGTAAACGAAGACCGAATCAAGCCGGTGATTTGGAGCAACAAATGGATTCCGTTTACTGATTTTGAGGCATCCTCAAGGCTGATTCTGGATTTGGATCCCGGGAAAAACGGCATTCCCGGACAAATCTTTAAATATATGCCCGGTATGAGTTATCAAGACGTGATTGCGAACTCATTTGAAGAGTTTTCCAATGAAATGTTAAAGCGATTCCAAGCCAACCAATTTTCGTTTGTTGACGATGTCATTGCGTTTGATGATCTGTACTTTGTTTAAACGGCGGAAACATGCGGGTTTTATTGCGCTATGATTTTTCATTTGTCGCAGCGCAGCTACTCACCGTTATCTCTTCTCGTTCGGTGCAGCGAACGAGAAGAGATGACGCCAGGTCGACCAATGGAACGGAGTAGCACGCCGAGCAGCCGAATAACCAATTAAGCCTGCAAGCCGCTCCGGTATCCTCCCTTGTGTAAAGCACTTAGAAAGTTTTCGGATGCTTACTATCGAAATTCAGGTTTATATAGCTTGCGCCTGATTTGCATGGGCTTTGCGATAACGGATTCTAAGCAGCCGCAGCCGTTCATACAGCATATCCACCTGTTCATGCTTCATGCCCTCCGCTCCATATACTTGCTGAAGGACGGGCTTCAAATAGCGGTCGCCCGACTGCTCGAATGTTTCCCAAACAAGCTGCTGCTCGGATTCCGGCATATGCAGCAGCTCGCGTGCAATAAGCGGCTCAACATCATATCCTTCACCCTCAAGCTGCTCGATTCTGTCCATCACTTCACGGCGAGACAGCTCGAGGTCGGCGCCTATCTGCTCTAACGTCTCTTCGCTGTTCAAACAGCTGAGAATCCGCTTTTTCTGCAGCTGCTTGTCCATCTCGTTTTTGAATTTCACCTCCTTCTGCTTATACAGCCACCGCGTAAAATCAGACTTGTCCAGCTGCTGCTCTACCCAGTCAAGCGGAAAGCTCGTTTCACGGGCATGCTTTTCTGTAATCGCCAAAATTTCAGCCCCATATCGATTTTGCTTGTTCTCTCCCCAGCCCGGAATTTGCATCAGCTCCTCGGCCGTATAGGGTACAAACGTGCTGAACATCCATAGCATCCGGTTCGTTGCCACGAGGTAGGCCGACTTCTTCTCTCCTCCTGCTTTCGCCCTGCGCCAATCTCTTAATTGTTCAAACAAGGCTTGATCCGCATTCAGCTCGCCATAACACTGCACCATAGCCTGCAAGCTGCCCAATCCCGAATTGCGCCGGCCTTCCAGCATAGATTCAATGACAGGCGTAAAGCCCTCTCCCATTCTTACCGCGACTCCATGGCGAAAGGCGAGCAGCATGTCCTCCCAGGAGACGCCTTCATACCAGACATCAGGCGCATTCGCCGTATGTTCGCCATCGACCCATAGCACCGACCAAATGCCCTCCCGTTCACAAATCGACAATTGCGCGGTTTGTACGCCCTCCTCCATCGAGGATTTTTCAAATGTGTTCAAAAAGAAAATTTGCATCTTCTCATCTCTCCCTGGCTGCTCCAATTTCAAATAAAAGGACATAAAAAAAGCACCTCCCCATAGCTCATCCAGAGCCATAGAGAGGTGCTTCCTCACGTTCAAATATTCGATTAGCAGTATAGTACCATATGCTTTTCAATCTGACAAGCTTTTATATACCGCTGCTGCATCATGCATTGCATGATGCAGCAGCGAACAGGGAACAATGAAAGTGCAGGGATTGCAATTGCCAGATGGAATGGGAAAGGATGATCCACATGGACGGTTTTACCGTAGAAGACCGCAAGCGCTCCACCGACATCTCTACCGTAGAATCACAGCGGAATGACCTAGTGCCGGAGGAGTTCCCGGAAGGGCCATACGCAGCGGAGCGGCCAGGACTGCCGCTTGGCAAAAGCTCGCCATGGCGCAAAGACCAGCGCCCTAACAACCCTTTCACCTATGAAAACCGCTCGCTGCATGCCGATTTGAAACGCGACTATCCCGGAGCAGATGATGAATTTGTGCTCTCCTCCGAGACACAAGAAGAGGAACAGAGCTAGAGACGGCAAATTTGTGATCAAGCCTGTCCAACGATTTCGCCGCTCAACCGGCAACCAACCAACAACGAAAAAAAGCATTCAGCGGGGCCTCCCCCACTGAACGCTTTTTTGGCTATTGCCGCTTCAAGGCACGCTGTTGCTTTTTCGCGCCATGCTGCCATGGTTGTGCTCACTATCTGTCAAATTAACAGCTTGCCAGCAGCCCTTACCATTTCGGCAAGGAGCTGAATACAAGCGCATTGCTGAGCTCGCGTCCGGCTGGCGTAATTTGCTTGCCGTTCGCATACAGGCCGGAAGATGCGCCGCCGTCCAAATTCATCGCCTGCTTAGCCCCTAAGCTGACCATAATTTGTCCCCATTGCTTCATAGTCGCAGCCGGAACCGTAACTAGCAAAATCGAACCGTCATTCATAATCGCAATGCCGCTGCGGGCACCGGAATCGGTCAAAATTTTCGGGCTGACGAAACCTTCCTTCGCCGGATCAACGGCAAGCTTGCCGTCTTTCACAAGGCGAGGGCCTGCACCAATGGCAGTATGCACCTCGCTCCAGTCGATTTCCTTGCCAGCAACATCGGTATAGCTGACCGTGTAATCAACATAGCTTCCTTTCTGGAAACGGCTCGCCAAATGCTCCTCTGTCCCTGTAAAGAAAAGGACATACCCGTCCTTCGGAATATCGACATTCGTATTTTTGCTAACCTTCGTTACGATACCCTTGCTCACCGTTACGGCGGAGCCTGTGGTCATGCCGATTTTGCTGCCGCGTTTCGGCGTATACATAATGGCAGCCGTTCTGCCTGGGGTAGGCGTCCGATTAACGAAATACACATACCAGCTTTGTGAGGATTTCCCGGCGCTGCTTACTTTGCCGCTCATCTTCACCTGCAGCGTATCCATCAGAGCCGAGCCGTCCCATTGAAAGCCAATGCTCGTTCCCGTATTGCCAATATGCTCGACAACGCCATCGCTAATGATGTTGCCATAAGGCTCAGGAATTCCGCCATACGATTCAAAATACGTGCCATTAATGGCGGCCGCTGCATTGTATAATGAAGCAATTCCAGATAAGCCCTGCGTCAAACCAACTGTCCTGCTAGGCAAGCCTGCAGTTACGGGCATCCCTTTCGGAATCGCCACGGTTTGAACGGTGAAGGAACGTCCCCCTGCGGACACGCGCTTCGAAGCCGCTACAGCCTTGTAAGAAGTCGATGCCCCGCGGATCGTTACTGGCAGCTCAAGCTTGCCCTTATAGGAAGCAGAAGTCACATGAACGCGAATTTTAGTCTTCCCTGCCGCGACAGGGATAATAACGCCATCGCTATTCACGCGCGCTACCGCGCCATTGCCTGATTCATACCGCAGCGTCACCGGCTCTGACAGCTTCAGCTTCGCGAGCAGCGGCAGCCTTTCATTAAGCGCAACCGTTACGGCTGATGCCGGATATGTGATTGTAACATTTTTCACTGTCGATTGTGCTTCAGCAGCATAAGCCGCTCCGCCCAAATTGTAGGCCGTCTCACCGCCCGCCGAATTTAGCAGCAGAAGTGCCGCTCCGCCGACTAAGGCTGTGCGCTGCATGCTTTTTTTCCATGATGACTGATTTAATAATTTCATTGTTGTTTCTAGTCCTCCCTAGCTATGTCCAAAATTAGGCTCTTATACCTATATCGGCAGAACTAGGGAAGAATTGAACCATTTGATCCAACTTTGTCTATTCCTTAAGCAAACAGCTTCGTCAAACCGCCAAATTCAAGTTCCTCGAACTTGCGGTGAACGACGTCGCGATCATAGCACCACGGACATATATCCAGCTCAACAGCAATCGGAACATCGCAGCGTATGCGGGCAAGATCACGTGAAAGATGCAGCATTTCAAGGTCGGCCTCGATTTTGGCGCGCACCGTCTTCGTCAGCGATTCCAGATTGAGGAGCAGTGTATCGATCGAGCCATGCTCCTGTATGAGCTTATGGGCCGTTTTTTCGCCAATGCCGCGAACGCCAGGATAGTTATCACCGTGGAACTTGAAATAAATAAGGAATTTTGCTGTTATCTACTTTCAAATTTTTGGTTATCTTTATAATTATCAATGGGTACCAAAGCATTTTCCCAATTTTTCTGTAGCTATCATTGTTTTTATTGGGAAAATACAGCGATCGATGTTTAACAGTTTTACAAGCTTCTTGTTTAGACAACGGAAACGAGTCCGTGGTTTATTCCAATGTCTATTCCAAGGGTTGCACTTCACTCTCCATATAGGAAGTCTAAACGTGTTTTCATAAGGTTTTCTATAGTTAATCTATACCTTTCTCCATTGCCCTCCCATTCATGCTTTTTATCTTTAAGCTTTTGTAAGAGGGGCTCTTCCAGCACGCGCGATACTCATTCAGCTTGCTTTTCGAACCGACTTTACCAATGCCTCGCAATGCCCGTTACCATATGTACAGTCCCATTTGACAGACTATTATCTGGCGCACAGGATGACCACGCCTCCGAAACCAAATATCACATTGACACCGTTTTTATAGCAATATCCTCAAGTTATCTTTTCACTCTCTTGAAAGAATTACTGCAAAATAGCCTCTACAATTAGCAGAGGTTATTTACTCCTGCTCAGAATGTTAGAAACTGAGCAGGACCTTTATATATTGTAGGCATTTTAAAAATTTCTATTATGCTGAAAGCAGTCGCCGTTTTTACTCAAATTAAAGAGCAAGCTACATCAAAGATTATAGAATATAAAATCTTATTTTTATCTAGCTCTCTTAGGTATGGAATCAACTGAATGTAGTATTCATCAGAGGAAGTATAAGTGTCATTTACGTGTAAGCCGATAAGTTGACCATGCAAGATAAGCAAAAATGGCAAGCAATGTACTAAAGAACCATCCAAGCAAAACCCATTTGGTTAACATGTCATTATATACTCCTTGGGGATATGGTAGTAACGTAACCGGCCAAATTACCCCAACAATACAAGCGTAGACAATTACTAATAATCCTAACCATAGTCCATCAGGTTTCCCGTATGTTGCAAGGCTTTTTTTCTGAATATCAATTTGATATTCTATATTCTGTATTTCTCCGTCTAAACGATCCCTTTCTAGTCTTTTCGCTCTATATTCCTTACCGTTAGTTATATTTTTTATAGAATTATTCATTGTAGAGAAGCTTCTACTCGTATCGTTATCAAATAAATTAAATATTGTTTCATAATAATATCTTCGGTCTAAGTAAGCAGGCTTTATAATTTTGTAGAAATCATCAAAATCTTCAGGATACTCCTCGTCATGTAATAATTGCTCCGCGAATTTAAAAAAGTCAGTCTTTACCTCAACTAATTTTTGAACAAAAGGTCGATATTCATCAGCTGATCTGTAAGGGGAAACTTGCGGATTAATAATTTCCTCTACAATGGCATCGTTAAAAATAATCTCTTTACCATTTTCTCTAATGAAGACCTTAGCATCCTCCCATAAGAGCCAATCAGAAATATCCTCAGACTGTTTATTTCTAAATAGTAAATCAGCTTCAAGTTCTTTTATCCGACGGACAAAGCCGCTTTTTTCGCTCGAAAGTGTTAGCAATCTGCTGAATAAAAAACCTCCAACAATTGCGGCAATCGCAGTCGCTATAGTACTTATAAGGCCATTTAAATCAATATTAAACACCTCTCTTAAAGATGCTACATTAGAGTAATTACATCATTGTTACTGCGTTTTGCAATCTTATCAAACTTCGGAAAATAAGTATTAGACTGCTAAAGGTCAGCGGGACCCCGATTTCAAAGCTAAGCATCTAGAAGAGTCATTCACCATTGCTTGTAACGGAAGCCGCTGTTGGCGCATCTGTTAGGAACGGAAGACATGAGTACTTCAGTCGACACACCCTGTATAATAGAAAAATCCACTATTCTGGTTTTATGTCGTTTAAGAAGTCAATAATATCAGTGATCGGGTTAGCTCAAGCACTTTTGACCAAAAAGTAAGAACCAATTCCTCAACCGACTCCCCATCCAATGTTGGATCAAAAATTCTCGATTCGAAGTAGTTCTCAGGAATTGTCATATCCATGCTCATGCCTTCATGCATAATTTCATTTCGAATATTAAGGAGCTTTTTCGACCATTTTGCGTGTGTTTCGTACGCTTGTAGAATTGCTTGATGTTCTTCTCGTTTTCCTCCAGTTCCATTTCTTAGATAATTTTGAATTCTGTTATGAGATCCATGATTTTTAACAGATATCTTAAGCATTTTGGCGATATAGCGTCCCATAGCATCCAAATAGGCTGCCATGCGCGAAATAAAAGCCTCAAATTCACAGCGGAGCGGGACATCCTCGCATTGGATTAATTCAATTAAAGGGTCACTTGCTGTACGGCGAGCCAATTTTGTTATCTCCCTCTGGATATACCTCAAGCGGTGCATGAATTGCTTTAGATGATATCTTATTGCATGGAGTGGAAATATTATAGTATTACGTTCAGTTGCGTTATCTAAATGTATTTTTTTCAAATCAAAGCCGAGTGCATCTGCTATTAGAGGGTCGACTTGGGCAAGTATAGCCGGTCCTTTTTCCACTCCATATCTGATTTGTACTTGGTTGACGATCTTTGGATAGCCTACTCTATGAAGCTTTGAAGACCTAATAAATGGAGGGATTTCCATATGGATTGGGGGATTAGTTGGTATACAGCATTGATTTGGTGGTTTTCGGCTTCCACACAAGCATACTTCCATGGCGTTGATCCTTCCTGTTTTAGAGATTGCGAAACCGACCCTAAAGACTGAATATGCGCATTACAAGTAATAGAACAAGTAAATCTGCGGGGTACGGCACCGATCGAGCTCGAGACCTTGGAGCAAGTTCCAAGCGGTTATTATGGAGAGCAGTCGCATTGACGAAAGCGATCACCGTAGCAGCAACCTGCAACGAAGGAAGCTTGGATGAGCACATTCTTTTATCCTTATTAAAGAATTCAATTATTGAGATGTAACATTATTGCTAAAGTTAGAGCTGAAAATCTATAATCATCTTGTTAGCTCTCGCCAAGAAATTCTTTTTTAGCTGGGTATCGTTATAAATATCATCAAGACATTCATTTGTAGCCTCATTGAATGCAGATATTAAATCATCTATCCATAAAATAATTATATCCCTATTTGCGATTTTCTTTAATATTTTAGAATGCATTTCATTTAGCTCTAAATCCATTTTTTTCCTACCAGAGCGATAAACAATCAAATTTGCTCCTCGGTTTGACATATCTGATTCTATCCAAAGAGTGTGTAATATTGCACATCTTGCATTATAGAGATCCTCACCAGAAACTGAGTAATCTAACTTAGGAGTAACGTATTTATTTGCCCATTTAATAAAGCATTGTCTACCAGTATTCCCCAATCCTTTCACCTGTAATGAGGATACAATATCCATCCCACTATATATTAGAATTAAGGCCGATTTTTCTTGACCCTCATTATATAATAACATTATTGAATAAAATATATCATTAATCACTAGCGTTGCATTAATGTTCTCTGAATCTTCCTAATTTTCTATCACGGCTACTTTTGTGCATAAAAA
>NZ_LAQO01000055.1 GCF_000971975.1 Paenibacillus algorifonticola
TGCATCATAAACGTTTCGTGTCACAATGATGTTGTACGGGTCCTTGACCGTCACCAGACGGTTCAGCTTGTCGTACGCATAGGTCATGCGATGGCCATTGGCATTCGCTTCGGCTATTTTGTTGCCTGCCAAGTCATAGCTGAAGGTAGCCTTATGCCCTTCCCCATCCGTAACGGCCGCTACGCGGTTAAGCTCATCATAGGCGTACTTCGTCACATAGCCGCGCTCATTCGTTTCTTCCGCTACATTCCCATTTTCATCATACGCAAAACGTTTGACCGCATCCTGTCCATTCACCTTGCGGCTCGTCTGCACCAAGCGGTTCATCGCATCATACGTATGCGTGGTCGTGTATTGGCTTCTTCCCGCCGTATCGGTCGGCGCATAGCCAAACGCACGTGGATCGATTTCCTGAATCACATTGCCGAGCACATCATATACGTATCCCGTTATGATTTGCAGCTTACCCGGGTTTTCCTTATCTTGCAGAAGCTCCGTATGAGCCGAGCTATCTAAATACATATGCTCCGCATCGACCAGCTTCATGCTTTGCGTCACTCTGTCCTGACTGTCGTACACAAAACGTTCTACATCATAAACCGATGTATCACGAAGCGTTGCCGTTTCCGTCACATTGCCGTTCTTATCATATTCATGAACCGTCAATGCCCCGCTGTTATCCGATTCGCTTTTCAACAAGTTATTGCTGTAATAGGCATAGGTTCTCTCGCGTAAAAAAGCTTCATCCTTCGAGCTGCTGAGGCTCTCTTTAATTAAATTGCCAGCGGCATCGTAAGCATAGCTCTCAACTGCATACACGATATTGCCGCTGCTGTCTTGCTCCAACGGCGATTTCTTTTCCATTAGCTTCTTATTCGCATCGTAGGCATACAGCGAAATGCTGCCTCGCTTATCTTTGAGCGATACCAGATTGCCTGCAAGATCGTATTTAGACTCCGTGCGCTGAAGCAGCGCATCCGTCACCAGCTTCACTTGCCCAAAAGCATTGTAGGCTGTCGTCGTCTTATGACCAAGCTGATTCGTCTCCGCAGTTACACGTCCCAGTTTGTCGTATTCGTAAGATGTCACTCCGCCATCGGCATAGGTTATCGAGCGAACTAAGCGGTCTGGATAATAGGCATATGCCGTCACCATACCTCTGGCATCCGTCGATTTCGTTACATTTCCAAGCACATCATAAACAAACGTAGTCGAATGCTGCAAAGCGTCCGTCTGCTTGATCAATTGGCCGAGACCATCATAAACATAGCTCATGCCCAGAGATGCTGCTATGTCTCCTGTATACTGCAAGCCATCTACCGTTTTGCTTATTCGACCGTTCACATCGTAGGCGATGTATTCCATCCCCTTACCTTCTGGTGAGGTCGTAGAGGTAAGTCGATTCATCGCATCATACGTATACGATAGTCCCTTCATGGACTTGACCGTGCCATCACGATCCATAGAAGCCGTATACTGATTCGGCAAAATCTCCTTGATGACATTGCCATTCGCATCATATAGATAACGGGTAACAGCTTCCGTTCCATCCGCTGCCGGCAGCTTTTTGCGAATGACTCGATCCAGCTCATCATAGTCATAGCGAGTAAGCAGACCGAGTGGATTTTTTTCTTCAACTAAATTGCCCTTCTCATCATAGGTATAAGTGGTTGCTGCTCCAAGCGGATCGATTCGCTTCACGACGCGGTTATCCAAGTCGTAAGTCAGCTTGGTTACATAGCCCTTCGGATCTGTCTGGCTCACAACATTGCCGGACTTGTCGTAGCTATAAACCGTTGTCGCCAGCACGCGATCGTAGTAGGCATCATCGACCGCGGCATCTGCAAGCTCAGCTTGCACTAGCTCATCCATTTTCACCAATAGCGACTCCGAAAGCATGCGGGATTGAACATCATACGCATAACGCGTGATGTCGTAATCGCCGCTCGCTACCTTCATCCGCTTCAGCGTCATATTGCCAGCCTCGTCATACTGCTGCAGCGTTTCTCGGCCATTTGGTCCGCTAACGCTAAGCACGCGCCCCGCTTTATCGTAGCTATTCGTGATTTTATCACCGGCAGCTGCCTTGGTTCCTTCTGCCCCAGATTTCGGCTGTTTATAGCTGAAGGTTTCACTGCTGAGCAGGCGATTCGCTTCATCATATTGATGCTCCGTCAGCTTATATTGAGTTGAGGTCGAATTAGACGAGATATAAGCTTGCTCAGCCACTAGATTACTGCTGGAATCATAGCGATAATAAGAGGCTTGGCCTGCCTGATCCACCTTCTCGATTAATTCACCTTTAGCAGAATACGACATGCTTTCCACTGTTCCATCCGGATGCTCAATCTGGTAAGGCTTCTCAAACACATTGTTCTTTACGGTCGTCACATTGCCGTTCTGATCCTTCTTGCTAACGAGCGTCTTGCCCGTAAGGTCGTAATTGTAGCTTTCCTTGCTTCCATCCGGATAGGCCTTCTCCTTCAACAGCCCATTTAAATAATAGCTGTACGACGTTTTACGCCCCAAGGCGTCCGTTTCCGAGATGACATTTCCCAAAGCATCATACACATATTGGCTGGTGTAATGAGTTGTACCTTTGCTCGCATTGTCCGCACCAGTCTGAGCAGAAATGACAGCAATGACTCTATCATTGGCATCATATTGATAGGCCGTTCCATTCGATTGCGATGGATTTGCGGCTGTATAGCCTTCGCCTTTCACATCCTTAATGACGTTGCCGCGCTCATCGTATTGCTTAAACATCACGACCTCTTTGACTTTTCCGTCAAATGAGCTGGCGGTTGTCATACGATTCAGCGCATCATATTCATAAAGCGTTCCCGGCGCTTCATCCAGAGCCCAGGCAGAATATCTGCCGTCGCTTTCTTTGACAACCTTGCCATTTGCATCATAAGCATACCGGCTTCGATTGCCGAGAGCATCGCTCTTCGTTGCCATACGGCCAAGCCCATCATAAGTCATCGTTTGCGTAAGGTCAGTTCCTTGGACCGTTAGTGTTTCTGTTAAAAGCTGACCAAGCTTGTCATAGCGATACACGGTACGTTTTCCATTGGCCTTGCCGCCGAAAGGCTCGACCTTCTCAATAACCTGATTGCGGTAATTATACGTAAATAATATCGTATCGTAGCCGTCTCCACTCCATACCTGCTGCTTAATGACATTGCCAGCAAGATCCCTGTCATACAGCATGCGATAGCTTCCATGCTCTTCCGTCTTGCTGCCATTTTTCTCTTTAAAAATGCCTTCTTCCTTCGTCACCTGACCAGCAAAATTATAGGTAAACAGCTGCTGCTTAAAGCTGGTTTCAGCTGCATCCGTATAATAAGTCCCGGTAAGCTTGTTGCCGTTAAGATCATAGGCGTACTTAACATGTGCTGTTCTCGAGCCATCAAGCTTGGCGTATTCATCGGTCACCCGATTCATCGCATCGTAGGTGTAGCTTACATCGCTAGCTACGGCATTTGCCGTTCCCGTTAATTTGCCCATTCTCGTTCGAATCGGGTTTCCCGCTAAATCATAATCATGGCGGGTATACGTATAATCCGCTTCACCCTTTGTATAAATTCGTTGCTCTGCTACGCGTCCAAGAGCATCATAAATAACCTCAGTAACCTTTTTCCCCGGATCTTGCTGGAGCTTTAATTGATCAAGCGCATTGTAGGCATATGAAGTCTCATTGCCTAATGCATCCTTCTTCTCGATTAACCGCCCCATATTATCGTAGCTGTACGCTGTCAAACCGTTTTTGCCATCGGTTTCACGCAGCAAATTGCCCATAAAATCATATTCATAGCTAGTTGTATACACCTGCTTATGATCTGGCGTCGTTTCTACCTTAACTGGACGATTTAATAGATCATAATAGAACGTAGTTGAATAGCCCTCCTCATTCGTCAAAATAACGATAAGCGGGGCAGCGCTATTGCCCGTGTACTTATATTGAAGCGTTAGCTCCCCTTTATTGACCTTATCCTGTTCATAAGAGGAACGTTTAGTAAGGCGGTAATTACTATCATATTCAAGGCGGAAGCTATTGCCATTCGCATCGACTTCCTTCGTTTTCAATCCGAGAGCATCGTACTCATAAGCTTGCAAAACAAGCCACTCTCCGCTATCCTCTACAGCCGCTTTGAGCAAATTACCCATGATGTCATATTCATATTGGAATCGATTTTTATTCGGATCAGTATATTGAATGCTTAAATTAGCATAAGGATTTTCGACATAGCTGTAGCCTTTTACGCCCTTATCCGGCTCAATAGATTGAGTAACCCGTCCCAGCTTGTCATAGGTATAGCTTGTTTTCTCCTTATTAGGATTAACGTCAAGCTTACGGTTGCCCGTATTAAAGTCATACGCATACGATTTGGCTACAATCTCTCCGTCTGCGCTGCCATATTGTTTGGTTACATAGGCACCCTTCATATCCAAGCCGTTCGCATCCACACCATATTCGAACTGGGTTACGAAGCTTTGTCCGCCTGCGCTTGATGCCTGGCGCGTCATATTGCCGTACGAGTCATATTGATAGTCCGTCACGGTCCAGCTATCCTCTGACTGAGCATTCATCTTCGTTTCCCTTGTCACGTTTCCTTTCGTATCGATCGCATACAGAATTTGACTTACCGAATTTTTATCCTTCTTCCATGTCTTTGATGCCAACACATGAAACTTGTCATAAGCATACGCATAAACAACCAAATGATCATTGTTTACGGGATAGCCCTGACTATCGCGCTCTGCTTCCGGCCCGGTATAATTCGTTAAGTTACCATATTCGTCGTACCGGTAGTTTTCGATGCGCTTTACAGGAGTGTCATTCGATTGACTATTGGTTGTCTGGTAAATCAACGTTTCCTGCTTTTTCACCAGCTTCAGCTCGTCGCGCTCGCTCGATACGACCTCCTTGTGGTCCTTCCCGGTATTTTCGGTTAAAATCAGCTGATGCAAGCCATCAAAGGTATATTTCATTTTATTGCCAATCGCATCGGTCGTTTCCGTATAATAGCGAAACTTATCCTTCAAATACGTATTGTCATTTGGATTGTAATTATCGACTTTATAGCCGTCAGCCTCGTTCGTATAGCTGTATACCGTTTTATTTTTCACCTCGGTGGTGAAACGATCCTCGAACTTGGCTTTGGATGCATCGTAATCCTTCTTGATCAGCTCGCGCTTCTCAAAAATTTTACGGTACTGCATGCTGCCTTCGCTAAGGCCCTTCGTAAACGTATTATAGATGTAGCGAGTGATATGATTGGTAGGAACATAATCCACCTGCATTAAATTTTCATAGCGATTGTAGACGCCATAATTGGTGCCATTTACAAACGTAAAGCCAAGATCTGGCTGCTCATACCAAAAATGATATTTCGGGCTGCCGTCCACATCAAATACGCGCTGCAGCCTTGTCCGCACTACATGCTTGGAATCATTGACCAGCACAGCCGATTTGTCATACACCAGCTTATTGTCTCCAGGCAGGTTTACGATAACCTGAAACTGCCCTTGCAGGTCGCCGGAATCCACATTATTCGGATTTTGCGTCGCTTTGTAGGTTTCATTTTTCCCATACGTCGGGTTCGTGATTGCTCCTACTTTAAATTGATCATTTTCTTTATAATCAATGGTCGTTATACGGCCAACGGTATCGACGATTTTGGATATCAATTTTTTATGCGTCGTTTTGCCATCTACCGTATAATCTAGTATCTTGTGCTGGAACGTAATCGTATTGCCGTAACGATCAACAATACCGAGAATCGCGCCATCTAAGGCAAAATATGTTTTCTTGCCTTCCTTATCGGTCATCACATATTTGGAGCTGCCATCCGTTTGCCCATTATTAAACTCCGTCGTTTCACGAATGACAACATCTTTTACCGTCTGACCTTCCGGCAGCATGACGGGATGTCCATCTTGCGAAGCATTTTTCAAACGGTAAATATCGCCGCTCTCGGTATGTAGAAATTTATGGCTCGTACCATCTTCATTTTTGCGAATTTCCATGCCAGGGAACGAGAAACGCATCCCAATCCCCAGATTATAGCGATCCTCATAAAAAGAAAAGGATTCATCGACTGGCTCCACATAGTCTACCCATGCGCCATTTACATATTTTACATTAATTTGCTGCACATTGGAAATGCCGCTTTGATAAATCCGTTTAATTTCCAAATTCAAACCATTGCGCCCAGGGAGCACATAATCGGTCTGTGTTAAACTCAGCTCTCCGCTTTGCGGATTGATGTATTCGGCACTTTTATTGTTGTTCAAATAAACAGGGGACAGCATTGTATTGTAATTTTTCTGCGGTCCTATTAAGTTGTTCATCTGCTCTTCCAATGTTTCCGCATAGGCTAATGGAGCAGGAAGCATAGATATAAATAATATAAATAAGGACGTCTTAAGCCAACGTTTCACCCTTGCACCTCCAAGAAGTTTAACTGCATTTGTGGATTGCTATTATTGTGGAAACGATTAATTGTATTTGTCTGTGTACGCTTTCGCCATAATAGCTTCATCAGAGGTACCTGCTTTTTTCTTCGTTATGACCGACTCCGGGGTTAATCCGAGCTTCTGAGCTAGTACAAAGGCTTCTGCAACCTGCTGCTCTGAAAACTTCCCTTTTTGAACATATTTGCCCAGCTGCTCCTTCGTTATTTGCAGACGTGGCAAGCTGAGAGAGCCATTCAATATATCAAAAGCTGCTGAAATCTCCTGCCAGCTTTTGTTCGCCTCAAGCTTTTCCTTCAATATATCTTCCATCGCTGTTCCGGATACAAAAGAAATCGTATCTGCAATCATAATGTCATCTGAGCTAAGCTTGGGATTGCTCATCCATTGCTCCAGCTCATCTGCCCCGAATGCTCTGGGAACGAAAGCTTTATGGCTGGAATGATACCGTTTCATAATGGTCTCCCAATCATTCCCCTTCGAGCGTTCTAAAGCTAGCTGCTCCAAATCTTGCATTTTCCCATAGTTTTGGTATAAAAACTCGTAAGCAATAAGCAAATCAGGCAAGCTGCTGCCTGCTGCTGCCAGACGGTCAAGCTCCTTTTGGAATTTCTCATCCACTTGCAGCGTCTTCACCATGCTTTCATAGTTAGCAAGGTTGCGAGCATAAGCGGCCCCATCCGCTTCTTTGATTTGATCCAATGCCGTTTGCGATAGCGACAGGGTCGCAGCATTTTGAAAGGTTTTATTTGTATTGACTGTCGTTTTTTGATCAGTCAAAGCATTTTTCGCAAGCACGCTTCCAAGTTGCAGTACCGTGCCAAGTGCAAGCACGACAACTAAGGATTTTGTCCTTTTATTAAATTTATATTTCATCGGTAGTCCGCCTTTACGGTCGATTTGGGTTAATGGCCTCTATTTCCTTCATGACATCAGCCGCTGGATTTCCAGGCTTAATATCCTCTATAACAGGCAACGGAACATCCGGTAAAATGTTTTCACCCTTGCTGTCTTTTACATCTATGGATGCTGCCGTCCCCTGCGTCGTTGTCGTCAAATTATCTTTTATACGAGTGTTGTTCTTCTGAATCTGCTCCAGCAGCGCAAGCTCAATGCCAGACATCGTAATCATTTCATGGGAAGGGCTGCTCATCCGCTTCTCATCTCTTGCTTTTATATAAGCTTCTTGATCGGATATATATAGGTTCAAATCCAACTCCAATTGCAAAGCGATTAAATATTCATCCAATACCGCTTCCGCGCTGCCAACTTTATCTTCCAGCAAAAGCATAAAATAAACAGCGTCAGCAACGTTGAACTGCTGAAGCAGCTTCTCATAGCGCTCCTGCTGGTCTTCCTCTTTCTTGTCTATGCTTGCAGTGGGAACTTGAGCAGCAGGGGCAGGCTGATTGCCGCCCCCCAGCTCTTTCAGTTGAAATTGCAGTCTTTCTGCAAGCATTTTCGCTTCTAGAATATCCTCATTCTGAAAGCCTTGAGCCTGGAGCTTGCTTGTCACTTCATCCATTCCTGACTCTGCTAGCAGCCCGCTGCGTTTGCTCCGATCCTCGTCGTTTCCTACAAGCTTGGTTAACTTCAACTGCTCCAGCACTTCATTCCAAGAAAGTCCCGTGTCTTTCAGCTTTATAATTTCCTCTGTCGTAACACCTGTCATATTGGAAATATCCGCGGCCATCATGCTGTCGCTCTTCATTTCAACGGCAGCTTCTTCTTTATTTGGATTTATTAAATTGTTATCCAGCAGCAATACAAAGGTTTCCGTGATTAACGCGATGACAATAACAATCGCTACCCATTTGTAATGCTTTTTTAGAAAATGCCTCACATGCTCAGCTCCATTTCCGTTTCCTGTTAAACCTTTACGTCAATCGTCGTTTGACCTGTCATTTTAGATTTGAAGATAATCGTCGTCACTTCACCCGACCAGGATGTGCCCGGCACAATGTTTTGGCTTTTCTTATAGGTGATGCGCCCCGGTGTGTAGGTAACTTCCAGATTAGAGCCTGCTATTTTGCCGGATTGCGTGTCCCGTGCTGGCGTGAAATCATACAAATCTACGACCTCCAGCGCCGATGCATCATACGTAACGACATACGTTAACTCGCTGAAATCCTGCACATTGCTCCCCAGCAGCGACAAATCAAACGTCTTCCCTTTTACCCCATTGACGATATACGAGGGACTCGTTGTGCTCTTCACAATCGCCGGGCTCCATACCGTCACGCCTGCTTCGTTCTTCGCACGCACCCGGTACGTATGGGAGGTACCGGACTCCAAGCCTGTATCCGTATAGGTTGTTGATGTTTCCGTTGATGCTACGGTCTGACCATCCACTTCAATGTCGTAACCGCTCGCTCCCTCTACCTGATCCCAGCGCAGCTCGATGCTGTTGTTGTTCGCTACCGCTTCCACTTCAATACTGGCTTGAAGGGAATCCGGCAGGGTGGACAACGACAACACGGCGATCCAGTTCGCTGGTGTCCCTTCTTGTTTCAAACGGATCTTGTACGTATGAAATTCATTTGCCTTGAGGCCACCATGATGGTAAATCGTGTCCAGCCCGTTATCCGTTAGGACACCGTCCACTTCCACCTCATAGTGCGCATCCATTGCTACCGTTTCCCACGATACGGTGATCGATCGATTCGTCACAACAGCCGCTACATTCGTTAGGGCCAAATCCGATGCTTGTTGATTAGGTAGAGCTGTGAGGGTGACTTTGCTGCCCCACTCACTATGACCGCTTATGTTCACCGCACGAACCCGGTAAGCGTAAGCTTTATTCGGAACTAGCCCCGTGTGTGTGTATTGATTAGTTGTTACGTTCATAATCGTAGAACCATCAATCTCGATCTCATAGCTTTCCGCATGCGGTACTTTATACCATGTCAGCGTGTTGCCATCCGCTTCGGCTGTAGCGATGAGATTCGTTGGTATGGCAGGCTTTTCAGGATGCGTGACCGTTTCGAGCGGCTCGCTCCACGCGCTTTTGCCTCCTGCATTCGTCGCTCTTATGCGGTACGTATGCGGACTTAGCGCCTCCAGCTTCTTATGAAGATAGCTCGTGCGATTGGCATTATCCAAAATCAAGCCGTCTACCTCAATTTCATAACCCGTTGCTCCTGCAACTGCTTCCCAGCTCACCGCCATTTCATGTATCGACGGCTCTGCTGTTAAAGTGATTGGCTTTTGTGGAGGATAGGGCAGCGTTTGCGAAGTAATCAAGGCGCTCCATTCGCTGATCCCACCTGTGTTTTTCGCTCGTATCCGGTACGTATGCTGCGTTTCTGGCTCAAGCCCCGCATGTACATAGCGGAGTACGCTTCCGGCTTCTATAACAACACCGTCCACTTCAATGTCATAGCTATCTGCTCGCGCTACGATTCCCCAGGTAATCGTCTGCTCCTTCTGGGATGGTGCAACCTGAATCTCTAGTGGAGCCGTCGGCGGGTCCGGCAGCGTAAAGGCTACTAGCTGCGGACTCCAGCTTCCCGCTCCACTCCCGTTTTTCACTCGCACCCGATATGTATGTCTCGTATTCGGAGTGAGCGAGCTATGGAGATACGTGTTCGAGGCACCATTATTAATGACCGCTCCATCGACTTCAATCTCATACGTTACGGTGCCGCCCGTTGTGGGCCATGATATCCGCAAGTAGCGCTGCGAGGCTTCCGGCGTTAGTACGGCTGGCGGACTTGCCAGGGTTTCTCCGTTCCTCGTGCTGCTCCAACCTGTTTCCTCTCCTAGCGCATTTTTGGCTTTTGTCTGGTAAACGAGCGTTGTATTGGATGTTAATCCAGTGACTCGTATTTTTTTGTTCGTCGGGGTAAACCATACGGCCGTGCTGCTTAATCCTCCTGAACCATTCACATACTGAGATCCAGCTTTCAACTGGTACTGTGTTCCAGCCGGATTTCCATCTTGAAACGTGACCTCAAGACTGCTTTCATTTGCTTGTCCTAGCACGAGAGATGGGCTTTGCGCCTTCGTTTGAACGCTTTTCGTTTGTGATCCAATATGTCCTACTGCATCTCTTGCTTCGAACTTTACGGTGTAATTCGTATTCGGGATAAGACTCGTCGCGGTATGCGTACCTGCGGCCAGCCAGTCCGTTGCGCTTGTCCCTATCGTGAAACGATGTGGCAGAGCATGCAAACCTGATACCGTATCCGTTGCTGTACCTGTTACTTGGATAGTCGTATCCGTTGCTGTTGCCTGGAATATGCCAACTGCTGGGGCATTCTTATCCACTTGGAAAGCTACCGTATCCTGAATCGTTTGTGCCCCATCGTTAACTGTAAATTTCATCGTATGCATGCCCTCACTCAAAGTCTGAACATTGAGTGCATTAAAGTTTACTTGCTGGGCCGTTGCTGTATTAGAGATGACTTTTGTATCTCTTGGCGTGCTCTCTGCATCTATAAAGTATGAAAGGCTAAGATTACCGCTTGCTGAGCCCATCACGCTTACAGTTGGAATAAAAGATTGCAGATCACTAACCATTTGACCGGAAGTAGGTGTCAAAATGCTTTGTTTCATAACCGTTTGAATAGTGAAAAGAGGGCTATAGGCATATTCTCCCCACATACCGCTATCATTCGCCGAAATTCTAACCATTGCTTGGGTCGAAGGCCTGTATCTATTTAAATTTAATAGATACTCTCCTTCATAATTGGACTGCCAAGCTGGCACGGTCTCGACATCATCCCACGAATATCCACCATCAAGCGAAATTTCAATTTTCACTGTACTGGGAGTTATCGTTAACAAAGGCTGAACCTTCCATTTCAAAAGCATATTCTCTTTATGAACCTCGTTATTTCGAGGATTACTTATCAATACAGGATCATTAGCTGGTTTATAGGTTTTATATACATGTATGGAGCCTATATTTTGACCGAAGCAACCTACTTTTGTTATCTTGATATCCCTAGCAGCACCTCCAGGAACACCTTCTATATCCAAAAAAGGTTCATTATAAAAACCTTTCAATATAACATATGATCCTCCAAATATTGTCGGGGCGAAGCTTATTTCGTATCCGCATCCTAATGGTAAATTGTTTTTATTGCTTGTAAATTCAAGCCTCGTATGATAAACCCCGTACCGAGAATGATTAATGTCAAAAATCAAGTTCTCTTTTCCATCCAAGTAGGAACCAGGGACATTGGAAGAATAAAAGTCTTCTTCGCCAAAATTATGACTTGCCACGTACGACCAGTTAGGGTTTTTAAGCCCATTATCCGGAGTAATGCTTGCTGCTAAAACACTAGCATTTTGCCCTATAAGCGTTATTAAGAAAAAATATAAGGTTAGTACTGTAATTTTTCTCATTGAAATGTCCCCCACATATGCTATTCCACGATATAAGTAATTTTTGAGTAGTCATTTGTTTTCGCCAGAAACTCAATGCTGTTCACTATCGTTTTGTCGGCATTAATAACCTCAAACACGATTTCTCCAGGTACGAATTTTCGTACAATCATATTGGTACCTTGAATTAAACCAGTACCCAGCTCTATTTCTGGCGTCATTCCACTGAGATCTAGAACTTCCACTTCAGAAGGCTGATAGGTTACCGTAATGGTTCTCTGTGTGACGCCCTGCTTCTTAGGAGCAGCAACGACTACATTGAACTTATTGTCTTTGCCTGGGTTAACAATAATTTCAGGTATCGTATTTTTCTCTACTTTTTCAGACCATTCGCTAGAACTGTTCCCCGAATGGGATCTAACCCGATAAACATGTCGTGTATTGGATTTCAGCCCCTGATGAACATAGCTGACCCCTGAAATACCTTCAATAAGTACCCCATCGACTTCAAGGTCATAGCTTGCCGCTCCTGTCACAGAAGTCCATTCGACGGTAATTTGATTTGTCTTTGCTACAGTAGAGATGATTTCCGGGACCCCTGCCGAGCTTATAGCTGTGACCGCTTGACTCCACTCTCCTAGGGCGCTGCCCGATTTTGCTCTCACTCGATACACATGCTTTGATCCCGGTGCAAGCTGTGAGTGCACATATCGAGTCAGATTGCCGTTATCTACGACTCTTCCATCTACTTCAACGTCATAACCATTAGCTCCGACTACACTGTCCCACTCTATGGAAATACTCGTACTTGCAAAGAGAACTTTATGAATAACAGGAATACCCAGCCCCGTACTTGCTCTAACCGTGTCACTCCAATCACCTGTCAAATCATTATTTTTCGCCCTTACGCGGTAAACATGCAGAGAATTGGGCGCTAGACCTGAGTGTGTATAGCTAGTCCCCGTTGCAACCTCTATTAGCATGCCATCAACAGCAATTTCATAGCTTGTAGCTCCACTGACACTATCCCAGGAAATCGTAATCGCATCATTTGTTGATGCCGCCTTAACATTTTGTACTTTACCAAGTGATGTTGCTTGTGTAATGATCTCGCTCCAAGGGCCATTTCCCCCTGCATTTCTAGCTCTAATGCGGTAGGTATGCTCCGTAAACGGCAGCAAATCTTTATGCACATACGTTAAATTCAAGCCATTATTCACAATCAGCCCGTCCACTTCAATATCATAGCCAACTGCCCCTATTACTTGATCCCAAGTTACGGTGATGGCTGTGCCCGTAGCTGTAGCACGTATATTAGACGGTACTCCTGAAAGTGTTGTACGTGTAACGGAATGGCTCCATTGTCCAATAATGTCATTATTTTTGGCGCGTACTCGGTACGTATGCTCACCGTTCTGCTCTAAATTGGAATGCAAATAACTTGTATTCAAGCCATTATCTAAAACATTTCCATCCACCTCGATGTCGTAGCCGGTTGCCCCCCGAGCTTCATCCCACTCCACTGCAATGCTGGAACTGGCAGCCACAGCATGCAAATTTTCTGGGACAGAAGGCAATGTAATTGCCGTTACTTTCTCGCTCCAATTACTTGCTCCATTACTGTTTTTCGAACGTATTCGGTACGTATGCGTTGTATTAGGCTCTAACTGATCATGCAAATATTCCGTTCCGGCAATATTGCTTATAACTGCGCCATCCACCTCAAGATCATAGAAGTCCGCTCCAGAAATAGAATCCCAAGAAACAAAAATAGATTTATCCGTTGCTGTTGTATTCAGCACACCAGATGTTCCTGGAAGCGTAGATTTCACCAGTATCGGGCTCCATTGCCCCGGGCCGCTTGTATTAACCGCTCTTATTCGATAGGTTCGCTGAATGTTTGAATTAAGATTTTCTTCAAAATAGCGATTCACGTTGCCAATGTTAACGACCGTATTGTAGGTTTCCACCTCGTAGCCAGTAGCACCTCTCACATTCTCCCAAGTCAAGGTTACGGAATCGCTTGTCGATTGCAGCTTAATATCCTCGGGTACATCCGGCAAAGTCCAAACTTCCGATACAGAAGACCATTCGCCTTTCAAATCACCGCTAGTCGCTCTGACTCTGTAATAATGCACCGTGCCTGATGGCAGCGGTTCATGAATAAATTCATTATTAATGCCCATTGGATAAATGCTTCCATCCGCTTCAACCTCATACCCATCTGCATTAAATGCAGTAGTCCAACCGACCTTCACCGCATTTTCAGATGGAATAGTCTGAATGGCGGGAGTAGCAAACGGAGATAGCTGACTAGCTGGCACAACCTCTTTTGCTCCAGAAGCACTTTGCCATGATAAAATGGCTTTTGGTGAACCATTACGACTAGCGTATTCCATTTGAATGTCAACCTTTTGACCAGCTTCTAATGCAATAGAGCCAGTAAATGATTTATTTCCTTGCGCTGCCCACTCATCAATAATTAGAGTCCCATTAACAAATAGTCTTACTCCGCCATTAACATCAGCCTCAAACGTATAGTTCTCAGCATAATAAGGCTGAATTTGTCCAGACCATCTGACAGAAAACCGTCCATCATTTAGACCTGTTGAAGAAACGGGAGCCTTGCCTTGCAAAGCAGGCTGCTCCAGCACCGTCGTTTTTTCACCATCCAAATTTTCCTCTGTAAAATATTCCGCCTTTAACCCTGCCGCTATATATTTAAGCTTCGTTTCCCCCTCAGTACCAACACCGATATTAATAATTGGTTTTTGATTAGCAGTAATGCCTCCTCCGATGGCAACGATGCCTCCGGTCTCGATATTTAAGTGATTGTTGACATGCATATCTCCTTGAATAAATAAATCTCCACGTTTCACAGAAATATTGGCTTGCTGATTATTGGAAACCAAGCTGCCAACAACCATTTCCTCATCAATATTCATATTTACATTCGTATTGATATGAAGACTTCCGGGCACAATGACTCTTCCCGCTTGTACATGAAGCAGGCCGCTATTATAAGTAAGGCTTCCAGCTATGAAATGATTTTCAATCGTAACGTTAGAATTATTATTCAAGTGCAGGGAACCTTTAACCCACAGATTTCCTCCCATTGTCCGTGTGGAATCATTAGGTTTTTTAATATCAATAGTCAGCTCAGTGTTCGCATTCATGCTTCCATTGACAACCAAAGTTCCATAAACCGTAATGGTCAGCTTATTGTTCGTATTAATACCCTCTGCAATGACATAAACCGGTTTCGTAGGAGAGCCCAATGTCAATGAGGAATCTAAATTTAAATGCCCCACCGTCACAGCCACCATATCGCTGCTGCTGTTATTGATTGCTGCCTCCAGACCTGTGGCACTGCAGTTATTGCAGGAAATAAATGAAGGATTGGATGCCGCCAGTTTGCTTTCCAATGACGCCATTTCTGCATTCATATAGCGGCTAATTTCCGGATTTAAATCGCCTACCCGGATAAAGGGAAGTGCATTATGCTCATTATTTTGATTGCCGGAAATAATAATTTTATTGCCCTGAAGCTTATTTTGCTCCGCTGGATTTCCAATTTGCGGCTTAGGAATCGTTTGAATGGCAGGCTCTAGGGATTTAATTTCAATATACTGAATAGCGGTTGTATCTTCATTGCTGCCCGCATTGAGCGTCAGTTTCCCGTCAGCAATGACAACCCCCTTCTGAAAAGTCACTTGTCCACCAGCTGGCAGCTCGGTATTCTCCCAAAAAGTGTTGCCCTCAACATAAAGTGTATTATTGCTTTCATATACAGAGTTGCCAACACTGACCTTCACGTTATACCTGCCATTCGGCAGCTCAATCTCCCATTCACCGCCTTCTTGCACTTGAATAGAAGAGTTTAGAAGCGGAGCATCGTAGGTGCTTCCCGTAACAGTAGACTGCGTATGATTCATATTCCAACCATAGAAGTATCCATTGTGTGGACCATACTCATCCCCATGGTCGGCTAAATACCCATCTGCCGCTAAAGCATTGGCCGCTTTAAACTGAATATTAACGCCTCGAAATGCAGAAGCAGCCTCCGTGGAATCGCTCCAGATGGAAGGCAAGAACAATTGAATAATTAAAGATAAACATAATACTCTTATTACACCTTGCTTCATTTGACTAAAATACATTTGAATATCCCCCTCTATTAAGAAAAACCTCTGGCGGCGTCCTTTCTATTAGACGCCATCGTTTTGGCAAAACGTATAGAGAAAGTATGAGAAAATTCATATACTTTCCTATACGTCAAGCGTAAACGGCTGTCGCCGCCCTCTGGCGGCAAAGCTACCGTTTCGCGGGTGAAATATAAGCCGTTTATAAGTGTGAAACTTATAAATTCTTATATTTGAATAAAAAAAGGCCCATTTACTTTTGGCGGCCCGGCTGTCATACGGTAACCATAATTATGGCTTTCCGTGAAGACCCGTGGCTTTGCGTCCCTGTCTTTCGATCAGGTTTGCCTTTTTCAATTTCAATGGGCTTGTTGATTCTTAAATCTACCTTTCAAGTCGTTTCCGTGAAGACCCGCGGCTTTGTGTCCCCGCCTTTCGAATGAGTCTGCCTCCAGTTCAATCGACTCAATAGTTCTTTGTACTTAGTATATCGGTTGGATATTTGAAATTTTATACTACATAAGTCACAAAAATAAATATTTTTATTTATCATGTCATTCCTCATTAACAATGCATCCCTTATATTTAGGAAATTCTAATCATATACCCCCAATTAATCCTATTTGGACTCACAATAATCTTCCTATTCATCTGCTATGTATATCCTTAGTCTTACTATCAACAAAAAAATGCCCAACCCGCAAATCCACGGGCTGGACATCTACCTTCATAATTAAGTTTACTTTAATAATAACATAGGCAAAATGACCTACTTCAACCCAAAAGCCTGCTCCAGCTCCACAATACGCGATTGCTCCATATGCACAATAGCACCAATGTTTTTCGCTGATATGGTCGCCTTCGCGCTGTATTCGGCGACCTCCAGGCGGTCGAAGGCGTTCAGCAGGCTTTGCCCGGTGACGATGACGCAATCATTTTCGGCAATGACGATGGGCGTATTCTCCTGAAAAAGCTGCGCCGCCTCCTGCGGCTTCGTATACAAATCCCCATACGGAAGCTTCGGAATATTCCGCAGCAAAATATAGCTTTCCGGGATCGTCCGCGAATCCAGCAGCTCCTCCGTAACCGCAAACGCCATAATGTTGGGCGGATGGGCAATAATAACCGAATTTACATGCGGCTGTGTTTCATAAATATGCTGGTGAAACTGTACCGAGCGGCTTGGCACCTTGCCCGCCTCTTTCTTTCCACCATCAATACGCACGAGATCCGCTGGCTCCACATATTTACGGTCCTGATTAAACGGCGTAATAATGAAGGAATTTTCACCGACCCGATGGGAAAACGTTCCCTGCGTGCTCGTAAACAGTCGCTGATCGTAAGAACGCTTAATGAGCTTGCACATCTCCCGGCGTGCTTCCTTCTCCTCACTGCTGTAAAAATCCGGTACAAACTCCTCCAGCAGCACCTCGCGCGTATCCGCCAGCTGATCGGCCAGCAACGTTACCGGCTTGCCAATCCGGTTCGCCTGAATTTCCATGCGCGCGCAATATTCCAGCGTCTCGAATCTTTGAAAGGCTTCAAATAAATCGCGGCCGCCTACAACGACACCGTGATTTTCCAGCATAATCGTGTTCAGGCCTTCGCTGAATACGTCCGCTATATTTTCGCCCAGCTCCGCGCTTCCCGGCAAGCCGTATTTCGCCATGCCTACCTCGCCGCAGATCAAATAGTCATTCGGCAGCAGACGGACATTAGGCACTTTACGCACCATGCTGAACGCCACAAGTGCAGGTGGATGTGCATGAACAACCGCCCGAATATCCGGCCTTCTGCGATAAATCATCTGATGAAACGGGTATTCGCTCGATGGCCGATGATTGCCCGCAATCGTACCGTCCGCCTTCACACAAACGATGTCCTGACGCGTCAGCTCCCCCTTGTCGATCCCCGCAGGCGTAATCCAAAGATCGCCGTTATCGTCCAAAATCGATAAATTGCCGCCTGAAGTCGTCGTCATGCCATAACCGTAAATGCGCTCCATCATCATGACCAGTTGATCGGAAGGATGTAATAACGTGAATTCCATGTGCGTGTCCCCCTTTTTTTCGCGTTCAATATCTTTGTTTATATTGTATTACTTTTGTTTGTTTTTGAAAGTGACTTTTCTTACATATCTTTTAACCTTTTCGCGCAAAAATAAAGCGGCGTCCAGCAGCGTATCATCTTGCTTTACACGTCAAAAAGGAATGCCTCAGGTTCATAGATAGCCCCGAAGCATTCCCACTTTTCAATCTATATACAAATCTATATACAAATCTATATACAAATCTATATACAAATCTATATACAAATCTATATACATCATTGTCCCATATCCAACACTTTCGCCAACAACTAAAAGCTACAGCTTGCGCTCCCGCCTGCGGGCAACTCCCGAAGCATAAGCCGCTTCAATGACCGCCTCTTTGACGCGATCCGCTACATTCGGATTAAAAATGCTCGGAATGATGTAATATTCATTCAGCTCATCCTCGGTTACAACCGCTGCGATCGCGTGGGCGGCAGCGAGCTTCATTTCCTCCGTCACCCGCGAAGCCCGGCAGTCTAATACGCCGCGGAACAATCCGGGAAAGCATAATACATTATTGATCTGATTCGGATAATCCGACCGTCCCGTCGCAATGACGCGCACAAGGCCTTCCGCCTCCTCCGGCGTAATTTCCGGCGTTGGATTTGCCATCGCGAACACAATGGCATCCTTCGCCATTTTGCGAACATCATCAGCCTTCAGCACGCCCGGCCCCGATACGCCGATAAAAATATCTGCGCCCGCAATGACTTCGCTCAACTTGCCCTGCTCCCGGTTCGGATTCGTATGCTCCGCATACCAACTCCACGCTTCATGCTCGTAGCTGTTGCCAGCCACGAGTGCGCCGTCACGGTCAACCCCGATGATGTTCCGCACACCTGCTGCTAACAAAATCTTCGTGCAGGCAATTCCTGCCGCCCCTACGCCGCACAGCACAACCTTGCAATCTGCGAGCTGCTTGTCTGCCAGCTTGACCGCATTAATAAGGCCTGCAAGCAGCACGACAGCTGTACCATGCTGGTCATCGTGGAATACCGGAATATCCAGCTCCTCAATGAGACGCCTTTCAATTTCGAAGCAGCGTGGCGACGAAATATCTTCGAGATTAATGCCGCCGAATGTGGGGGCAATGCGCTTAATGGTCGCAATAATCTCTTCCGTATCCTGTGTATCGAGGCAGATCGGGAAAGCATCGACTCCCGCGAGCTGTTTGAACAGCATCGCCTTGCCCTCCATAACCGGCATCGCTGCGAGCGGGCCGATATTGCCGAGCCCTAATACCGCGGTTCCGTCCGATACGACGGCAATCGTATTTCTTTTTATCGTGAGCGAGTGTGCCCGCTTCGGGCTTTCATGAATCGCCATGCATATATTCGCCACGCCCGGCGTGTACACTCGCGATAGATCATCGCGCGTTTTAATCGTCATTTTTGGCGTTACTTCGATTTTGCCGCCCAAATGCATGAGAAAGGTTTGGTCCGATACTTGAAGCACCTTTACGCCTGGCGACTTATTTAATACGCTTACAATTAACTCTTTGCGCTGCGTATCCGTAATATTGACCGTCACATCACGAATCGTCGATGTTTTGCTTGTCCCGCTGACATCAACGGCTACAATGTCGCCGCCCGCTTCCCCAATTGCCGTAGCAATCCGTCCAAAGGTTGACGTTTCCTTGTCCATTTCCAAACGCAATACGATATTCGTGCTTCCCGTTGCTGGCACCGCCATCCTGACCACACTCCCATGCAAACGCTTATGCGCTTGCTATTTGCCTTCATGTTAACGGTTACATGAAAACGTGGGAAGCTTTTGACCATATTGTTGGTTTTGGTCATTTTGGTCTTTGCTGCAATACGTAGCGATTGATCGGACGCCCAACCCCGCCATAGTTGATTTCCAGCTTCACATAACCGCTCTTCTCCAAAAAATCCAAGTAACGCCGTGCCGTCACTCTGGCGATACCGATTCCCTCGGCTGCTTCCTCCGCGGAAACCCCACCCTCCAAGCGATGCATGACCTCGACGATTTGCCGCAATGTAGCCGCATTAAGACCTTTCGGCAGGCTGCTTTGCTGCTCATCCAGCCCAGCAAGTCCGGCTTGCCTTGCTTGCCTTGTTTGTTCAGCTTGTCCAACTTGTCCTGCTGGCCCTGTTTGTCCAGCTTCCTGCTGCCCATAACCGTGCTTCTGCCCTTGCACCCAGTTTTCCCCACTCAGCAGCATTCGATCCAGCTCATCCTGGGTAACAGCATCTTCTGCTGCCAAGCTTTCGTGGCGGTCACGATAACGCTCCAATGTCTGGCGAATCCGCTCCAGCTTGAACGGCTTAATAATATAATCCATCGCGCCCCCGCGCAGCATTTCGCGAATCGTCTCCGGATCTTTTGCCGCCGTTACCACAATAACGTCAACCGGCATTGCCGCCGAACGCAGCTCCCGCAGCGCAGCCATCCCGTCCAGCGCTGGCATAAAAACATCGAGAAACACCAAATCCGGCTTCAGCTCTCGGATGAGACGCAAGCCCTCCTGCCCATTCCCCGCAATGCCCACGACCTGAAAACCGTCTACTTGCTCGACAAACTGCCGATTAACCTCCTGCACCATGGGATCATCTTCGATTAGCACCACTTTAAAAAAGCGTCCGTCTTGCCCCTTGTCCTTGTTCTCCGCCTTCACGTTCATCCGCCAGCTCCTCCCATCGGAAATGTTAGCTCAATAGCTGTGCCGCTTCCTGGCTCCGACTGAATGCGCAGCTCCCCATCGCCCTTATCGACGATGCTGCCCACCAAATACAGTCCAATGCCGCGATTATCACTGCCTTTCGTTGTAAAACCCCGCTCAAGTACACGCGACTGCACCTCTATCGTCATGCCGCAGCCATTATCTTCAACAAGAATAGACAGCAGCTCTTCATCCTGCTCCATACTAACATAAATTTCCTTTTCTTCACGTTCTATTTGCGCCAGCGCATCAAAAGCATTTTCAATCAAATTGCCGATAAGCAGCACCATATCATGCTGATCCAGCATGACGGGGAATTGCTTTACCTCCATATGAGGATCAAGTTTAACCTGAATGCCCAGCTCCTTGCCCCGGCTGATTTTGCCAAGCAGCAGGCCCGCCAGGCTGTCATCGGCAATATGCTGATGCAGAAACTGCGTCAGCTCCTCCTGCTGACCGGAAATATCGTAAACATATTGGAGCGCCTGCTCTTTTTTATCCAGCTGAAGCAGTCCGGCAATCGTGTGCAGCTTGTTGCTATGCTCATGGTTCTGCACCCGCAGCGCATCGACGAACTCTCGCACACCCGTCAATTCCTCTGCCATACGTGCCACCTCGGTCCGATCTTGAAAAATCGCAATCGCTCCGATCATTTTTCCCTGCTCACGAATCGGAATACGATTGCTCCAAATCAGCGCATTGCCCACTCGCAGCTCCTGATTGAACACGGGACGATCCCGCTCCATAATTTCCGGCAGCCGAGTATCCGGCAGTACCTCGCGGATCGGCAAACCGACTACGTCGCGGGATACGCTGAAAATCTGCTTCGCCCGCTCATTAAAAATCGTAATCAGCTCAAAGCGGTCAATCGCAATGACCCCTTCATGCATCGCCTGAAAAGCCGCCGAGCGTTCCCCATACATGCGCGCAATTTCATGCGGCTCCAAATTGTACATTTGCCGTTTAATGTGACGGGCAAGCAGCGCTGACCCGAATATCCCAAACAATAAAGCGATCAGCAGCGTGAGCACAATCGAGCTTTTCTGCTCCTCAATAAGCTTCGCCAGCCCTGGCAGCAGTCCACCCGCTACGACGACACCTACCTGCTCATGCGCCTCATTCATGATCGGGACATAAGCGCGCAGCGCAACGCCCGCCTCCCCCTTCACCTTGGACATATACGTATGTTCCGCAAAAGCCGCATCGGCGTCAGCCGAATCGAACCTGCCGCCAATCCTCGCCGCCAGCGGGTGTGACAGCCTCGTTCGGTTCATATCCAGCACGACAACATACGCCACATTGTTTATGATGCGGATATTGTCCGCCACATGCGCAATCCAGCTTGCGCTATCCGGTTCATTGATCTGATTTTTAATGCTCGGCAGCTCTGCCACGGTGCGGGCGGTAATCAGCAGCCGCTGTTTAAGCTCGTCCTCCTTCATGCGGGTGACGCTCCCAATCACGACAATACCACCGATAAGCAGCGAGAGGAGAACGAGTCCGAATGACAGCAAAATCATTTTCCAATAAATTCGCAGACGGCTGAGCATCGCTTCCCCTCCCTGTTTGCTTCGTTTACGTTTTTTCTCTATTGTGAAATAATAAGGGTAAAATAGCAACTGCGGCAAACGCAGCTAATGTGGCAGAAAGGGAGGTGGTTCAAAAATGAAAACCGCAATCGGTATGATCAGCTTTATTGCTGTAGGTTTGCTGGCAGCCATTTTGTTCGGCTTTCGTCCCGAGGCGACCCGCTCACTTCCCTTTGATGAAGAACAGACGGGGCTGAAAGAACGGATCGTCATTAAATTCAGCCATGTGGTTGCGGAAAATACACCGAAAGGGCTGGCGGCGACCCATTTCGCCAAGCTCGTCAAAGAAAAGACCGATGACGCCGTCGAAATTCAAGTTTTTCCGAACGGCATGCTGTACACCGAGGATACCGAGGTCGCAGCGCTCAAACGAGGAGATATCCAAATGATCGCTCCCGCCTACTCCAATCTCAGCGTCATTGACCCTGCATGGCTCATTATGGACTTGCCATTTGCTTTCGCTGATCAGCAGGCCGTTGATTCGGCGCTTGATAGCAAATTAGGCCAGCTATTATTTGCATCAATGGAGCAGCATCATATAAAGGGCGTTGCTTTCTGGAGCAACGGCTTCAAGCAAATGACCGATAGCGTCCGTCCGCTGCGGATTCCCGATGATTTTAAGGGGCTGAATTTTCGCATCTTGCCAAGCGATGTGCTGGTCAGCCAGTTTCAGGCGCTTGGTGCCACTACAGCCAAGATCCCCTTCAACGAAGTATTCGCAAGCTTAAAGAAAGGCATTGTAGATGGACAGGAAAATACGATATCCAACATTTTTACGAAGCAGCTTTACCAGACGCAGCATTATATGACGATTAGCAATCACGGCTATCTCGGCTATGGCGTGATGTTCAACGAAAGCTTCTGGGACGAGCTTCCACCGGGCATTCAGGCCGAGCTGCAAAGCGCGCTTGTAGAAACAACCGAGTGGATGAAGCAAAACACAGCGGCGATGCAGGAGCAGCAGCTTCGTCAGCTCAAGCAATCGAAGGATATTGACATCCATACGCTAACCCCGCAGGAGCGGGAGCAATGGGTGCAGGCTTTTCAGCCGATTTATGATCAATACCGAGAGATTATCGGGGAACCGCTGATGAATGAAATCGCGCGACCGAAATAACCAAAACGAACAATATGACCGTATGCTTGTGACAGGGGCTCTCCTTCTTTTACAATGAGGACGCAAACGAAATTAAAGCGTTTTCATTTTGATAAAAGAAAGTGGGGACCTCCTCATGAAGCTGAAATTCAACCTGAAAAACCTAACCGTCCAAGTCGTGTGTGCTATCGTTATTGGTATTTTATTCGGTCATTTCTTCCCGGAGTTTGGCGAGAAAATGAAAGTTCTTGCCGATGGATTCATTAAGCTGATCAAAATGGTCATTGCGCCCATCGTCTTTTTCACCGTCGTGAACGGCATTGCCAATATGGGCGATATGAAAAAAGTCGGCCGCATTGGCGGCAAGGCGCTGCTCTATTTTGAAATTGTGACGACAGTAGCGCTTGCGATTGGTCTCCTCGTTGTCAATATCGTTAAGCCGGGCGCAGGCATTGATGCCAGCAAAGCAAGCGGCGACATTACGAAATACACGGATGCAGCTGCCCAGTCCAGCCACAGCATGGTGGATTTTATACTCGGCATTATTCCGGATAACGTCATTTCGGCCATGGCTGGCGGCGACTTGCTGCCGATACTGCTGTTTGCGATTTTATTCGGCTTGTCGCTTACGGCGATGGGCGAGTCGGCAAAACCCGTTATCCAGCTGTTCGACAAGCTGTCCCATGGCTTTTTCGGCATCGTCAATATGATTATGAAGCTTTCACCGATTGCTGCCTTCGGCGCAATGTCCTACACAATCGGCAAATTCGGCATTGGCTCGCTGACCTCGCTGGGCAAGCTGATGGGCTCCGTCTATATTACGATGGCGCTGTTCATTATTATTGTGCTCGGCTCGATTGCCCGCTTTTATGGCTTTAGCATTTTCAGCTTTATCCGCTACATCAAGGATGAAATCTTCCTCGTGCTCGGCACTTCGTCCTCCGAATCGGCGCTGCCGCGCATGATGGATAAGCTTGAAAAATACGGCTGCTCCAAGCCGGTCGTAGGGCTCGTCGTTCCAACCGGCTACTCGTTCAACCTTGACGGTACGGCGATTTATTTGTCCATGGCCGCGATGTTCGTGGCTCAAGCATCCGGTGTTGAGATGTCGCTGTGGCAGCAAATTACGCTGCTCGGCATATTGATGCTGACGTCCAAGGGAGCCGCAGGCGTTACAGGCTCCGGGTTTATTACGCTGGCAGCGACGCTTGCCGCTTTCCCTAGTATTCCTGTTGCCGGTATGGCGCTGCTGCTCGGCGTTGATCGCTTCATGTCTGAAGCCCGCGCCATCACGAACCTGATCGGCAACGGCGTCGCAACCGTCGTCGTCGCCAAGATGGAAAATGAATTTCATCCGAACGGCGCGCCGGAAGCGGCTGTAACCGCGAAAGTCGAGCCTACTCCTGCTACTGCAAGCACGGGTCTCGGTGGAAATCTCGTTAAGCCAGCTGCAGAGCAGTCCTAACTCTCAAATATGTTGCTTCAGTCTTAGTGGCAACAGTGAAAAAAACTCAGCGCCTTGTCTTGGCAAGGCGCTGAGCTTTTCATTTTTACAATCAGAGAAATTGAATTCTTTTTTCTATGTTAACTGTATTTATATTTTATTTGGAGCATGTATACAACTGATCAAAACTAAATTTAATACAATCCCTTAAATCTCATAATGAGCAAAAACACTCCAAGAACTATAAATAAACTTCCAAGAACACGATGTACAATAACAGCAAACATTGTAGGCTCTTCTAGTGAAAAGGTGAAATTACCATTTTTAGATCTAAGCTAATGAAGACAAAAATATTAGTTTTCTTGGGATCATTACATTAAGAGTACCAACCACTATCAATAAAATTATGCCTACCATTCTATCTTCTCTCCATAATACTGATTTTTGAAATCAAATCTCCCACTCGTTTATTTTTCGTGAAAACCATCATAAATAAACCGATTGGAAGTAACCCATGATCAATAATTCTAGTCAAATTCCTTATCACTATCCCTTTTTTACTGATTTTATCGTTATTTTCCGAATAAAGCGTCAAATTTAAAATCTTTTTACCTAATGTAATACCAAATAACAATTCAAAGAAAATGAAATAAATTATAATAAAACAGCAAAAAAGTATACTCAGTAAAATTGGATTTCTTAAAAAAAAGACCAATTTTACACTCCAAGTGTTAAATGAATAATACATTATTGGCGCTACAAACACGCCGCATAGAGTTACATCGAGCAGGAATGCTATCATCCTCTTTAATAAATACATCTTAATCTCCTTATTCCAATAATTTGTTTATTTGTTGCTCCAATATCTGATTTCAATTGCAAATCATGCTTACATAGATGGTTGTGATGCCCAAATCTATTGTTCTCAAACGCCTGATTTTATGGGCTTTCGTAATTTAGGATTAAATTTACTTATCCTCTACCCCTCCCCAAGATAATATTGAAACTTCAAACCGTATTATTAATTTTGCTAAATCGTTTAAAACACTTGGTTGTAATTCAAAATACATTTGAGCCAAAACAGATTGTAGATATAACTTAATACAAATATCCTCAAAGGTTGTTTCAGTTATATATTTTTCAGATTACTGTAACTTTAAAACAAGTTTATGCAGAACAGTGAATACAGTTCACAGGCATAAAGAAACCACACGGAGCTTACACTCGCATGTGGTCGGATTATTTCATATGAAATTATCTAAGAATATTATAATCTAACACATTATGAGAATGGTAATTTAGATGAATGTCATTCTATCGATTTCCATATTACCATGTGCTCTAAAAATCTGTCACCCTGTTCATTTTTTAATGAAAAGCAAAATGTAAGACCTTGCATATTATATTCGTTTTCCATTGAATCATACTCTAAATCTTCTATATCTAAATCCTCTAAATCCATTAATGTTGAACCTATGCAAATCTTACTTAAGTATTTCCCTTTATAATCACCAAATACAGTTATCGTTGATAATTCTCCCGTTTTTTTCGATACAAAGAAGTGAATATTATCTATATCTATATCTATATTTATTGTATTCGAGCTCTCTGATATGACATAAGGAGATTCAATCACTTCAAGTAATTCCTCCAAACTACTCCCCAATTTATACTTCCCTACTCGCTCGCCTGCAACTATGTCACCGAAATTAACATTCATATTCCCCGACCTTTACAATAAGTATTATTTAACTGCAATGCTGACCGCGTCATAAGAATGGCTGTATAAAAATGACGAGTAGTATTCGCATTATCGTAGCTATTTCTCCAGTCCGCCATAGTCCCAAATGCCTTCTGTACGGCGGCAGTCGGAGCAATTGAAACATGTCCATTTCCATCTAATTTCGCTTCAAATATTCCTGTTGCATTAATCGCTTCTACAGTAGACACCCACCCTGGTAGCATCATATTAGTAGACCATGATAAGGCTTCATCATTTCTACCTTTTCTTTGTAACACTCCTTTTCTCATTTTCATTACATCACGATGTTCTGCTGTCATACTTTGAGAATCGGTATTGTCAGATCTCCTATAAATGAAGGTTACATCATCGTCCATAGATTTAACAAACATTTTTATTATTGACTTTGATGCATTCTTTATGGCACTCCTTGGGTTAGGTATGGAATCAGCAATTGCCTCAACAAAATCATCATTTAACTTTTCTCTAGTTTTATTTGCTACATTTATAAAATGTTTTATCCTAGTATTTTGAGCAGCTTGACTTAAATTTGCTTGTAATGCTTTATTGCCTTTGGCCTCATACCAATCAGACGTAAGTTGCCTTATTTTAGTCTGATCTGATACTGATAATTGATTGTCAATACCTTCAATCCAATGACCTAGAGAGTCAACCCAGTTAAGAGGATTATTATGCACATACGTATAAAGGTTTTGACTTAAAGGATTCGTCAGATCCCCTTCATTCGCCACTGGGTGGGGTTTCTGTCAATTTAACAAAAAGAAACCATATGGAGTGAATACTCACATATGGCATTTAATCTATTCAAATATTCAATAGCTTAGTTATTTTATTAATAATACGTTCTATCTCCTCTTCATCAGAATATACGTTTGGATAAAGTATGCGTGCCTGTTCAAATGGCGAATATCTAGATGATGCTCTAGCTAGTTCACTAAAAAGAAGCCTTTCCTGACCATTTAATTCTTCAAATTCAAGATCATGATCATAGGTTCAGAGACGCTGAGCTTATTCAATAATACAATAAACTAAGAAACGTACAGGTCAATTGAGAACTTCATTTTTATCCTACTGGCAAATCCAATGAATGGCTCTTCAAAATAAATAGCTGGAGTCTCATTATTTTCAACATTAACAACTACACATAAGTCGTAGGAAATCATCATTCGTTCCTTTAACTCTTTTAATAACTCCTCTTTCTCTATTAATTGATTCAATATTTCATTTAGTTGATCATTGATATCATAGGACTCCTCATACCCCGTGTCTAGAATCCACACATCTTCTTTTCGTTTGTGCAAAGCATTAATAATATCCCCCGCCCTGTGCTGCTTGGATGGCTTTATTTCCACAGCTTTAGTAAATAAATCCGGATCAAAATCTCCTCTAGCAAAAAAATCAACCATAACTGTTGTTCGCAATTTTAACGCCCCTATTCTGCAAATTGATTTAAACTCGTATCACGCTTATTTGCCAGGTCCAATAGTTAGGCAGAGTTTATATGTAGTTTACCACTAACCTAAAACAGTCCTTTCAGTCTCATTACGAATAAAAATACTCCTATCGCTATAAAAAAACTGCCCAATATACGGTACATAATCACCATAAATAACGAAGGCTCCTCTGGAGCAATGGTAAAATTACCATTTTTATATCTAAGCATCAATGACGATAAAAACAAAAGCTTTCTCGGAATGGTCACATTTAGGCCCCCAACTGCAATTACTAAAATAATGCCAAACATTTTATGCTCTCTCCATTGTCTTTGAAATTTAGACAAAAACGGAAAGGTACAAAAATTGTTTGCGCGTCAACCTGCTTCCGCATTACTACTATAACAAATGTACATAAAGCTATATAGCCACTATTAGGCCAATCCACCATTTTTCAGCCGCCGCGCATAGAATTATCCCTTCCAACCGTGGTATAGTGATAGCAGCAGTGAACAAGCAGGGGGTATTTAAGCATGTCTAGGAAACAAAATGAAGGCGGCAAGCCGCGTAAAGCCGCGCAAGCCAAGCAATTCACGGTCAATGAGCCGTCGGAGCTGCTGGCTTTTTTATTGATCCACTTGGCCAGCATGGGGCGCAATTCGGTAAAATCGGTTTTGGCGCGCGGGCAAGTATCGGTCGATAAGCGCGTACAAACGAAATATAATTTCCCGCTCGAAGTCGGGCAGACGGTTTCCATAAATACGGAAAAAGCGGTAGAAGCGCCGCCGCTTATGGGACTCACCATTTTACATGAGGACGATGCCATTATCGTCGTACAGAAGGATGCGGGACTGTTGTCCATCGCTTCCTCCAAGGATGAGCAGGAGGTTACCGCTTACCGCCAGCTGATGGCGCATGTTCGAACCTTCGATCCGAAAAATCGCATTTTCGTCGTGCATCGCCTGGACCGTGACACATCTGGTGTCATGATGTTTGCCAAAACCGAGAAGGTGCAGCAATCGCTCCAAAACAACTGGCAGGAAGCCGTCAAGGAGCGCTCCTATGTAGCACTCGTAGAAGGTAAAGTACGCAAGCCCGAAGGCACCATCCAATCGTGGCTCAAGGAAAGCAGCACGCTGAAAATGTATTCCAGCTCCCATCCAAATGACGGACAGCACGCTGTAACCCACTACAAGCTAATTCAGGCAAGCGACAGCTTCTCCTTATTGGAAGTGCATCTGGAGACTGGCCGCAAAAATCAAATCCGCGTCCACATGGAGGACATCGGCCATCCCATTACCGGAGATAAAAAATACGGAGCGCGGCTTAAGCCAATTGGCAGGCTCGGTTTGCATGCGCGCGTACTTGCTTTCGAGCATCCGCACACCGGCAAGCTGCTCCGTTTTGATACGGGCATTCCCAAGCTGTTTCTTAATCCATTTAAAAATGCTGCTCCAGCTCCGCAGGCTGGGCAAGCACCGAAAAAACAGCGCTAAAGCTGCATAAGCAGCTTTCTGCCTACTATAAAAAAGGGAGCATCCGCAGATGCCCCCTTTTTTTCGATTCAATCGCTTTATTTTCAAAATAAAAACTTTCGCTTGCTACGATTTCTTAATCCTCATCATAATGATCATCGTCATCATCATCATCGTTGTCATCATCGTGGTAATCTTTATCCACGGACAGCACTTTTCCCGTTGCTGCATCAACTTCTACTTCAGCTTTACCGCCCGTGATACGCAGGTCAACCTCGTAAATGATTCTGCCATCATCACGATCGCGATTAACCTTGACTACCGTCCCTCCAACTTTAGCAACTGCAATGGCTCCAGCTTGCTCAGCTGTCTTTAAGGCTGTCGTCCCTGTGCTTGTTGATGGGCTGGCAGCCGGCTGATTCACTGTCCCTGCGTTCGACGCTGTTCCTGCTGGAGCTGTCGCTTGAGCTGCACGGCGGTCGTCGTCATCATCATCACTGTCATAAATGCCTAGCAGCTTGCCGCTGTAAGCATCGATATGCACATCGACTTCATCCTGATAAGCTCCGCGCTCGACTTCCACCTCGTAAAAGATACCTGTTTGATTACGTTCCAGGTCTACACCGTCAATTCGGCCGTCCACATGCTTCAAGGCGATTTTTTTCGCTTCGGCTTTGCCGATCAAGGTTTTCGTATTTGAAGCAGCCGTTGCTGCACCGCCCATTGCACCGAGCGCCAAAGTAACCGATACAACGCCTATCCAGATTTTTTTATTCATCATGATCCTGTTCCTCCCATTTTAAATGTCTCTCGCTTGTCTCACCCTTACTTTACCTGCGGCAAATGAGATGACCATGACAGCAACATTAGAATTTGATGATAAAAGACTGAGTCTGCGTTCATTTAGACTTAATCGTCTTCTTGATCATCGTCCTCGTCCCATGTGATCGACATAATGGCTCCCGTTACAGCATGAACCTGTACCGTAGCCTCACGGTCGTCTGGCGCATCGATTTCGACTAAAAAATACCGGCTGCGGTCGGAGCTTTTCAGCTCGATATCCTCTACCTTGCCTTTTACCTGCTTAAGCGCGATCGCTTTCGCTTCATCTGGAGATATGCCCTGTTTCACAGGTGACGCCGCGGGCGTTTTTCCCTCGTTACCATCACTTGGCTTCGTGCTTGGCTTCGGGCTTGGTTTCGAGCTTGGATTTGCTGCTGGACTTGAGCTTTGCTCTGGGCTCGGCGTTGCCACCGGACTCTGATCGGGCGTCGGCTCTGCCGCTGGCGTCGCAGTTGGAGCATCAGTTGGCTGATTTGATGAAGAAGCAGGAGGCGTTTCCCCAGCAGCAGGCAGCTCGCCGTCTATAAGCTTTATGGAAACGATGCCTCTGCCTTTCGCATCGACAGCGACATCGTACATGCCCTTTTCAGCCTGAAGCTTAACTTCATAGACGTTGTCGTTGAGCGTTGCGCTAACGATTTTCCCAACATATTGCTGAAGAACCTGCTCGCTTGCTTGCTCCTCCGTAATGGAAGGCCGCGCGTCAGCAACGGATTGCCACCATAACCCCCCAGCAATACAGATAATGACCACACAAGCTATCGTTATGCCAAGCACCAGTCTCGTTCGCTGTTGTCGCATTGTAACACCCCATTTATATCAGAAACATGCCTTTCAAGCTTGTTGCTTGAAAGGCATGCTGTATTACAACCTATTATATAACCTGCGGATTAGAATTTGGTGAGAACCAAATTCGCCCGTCGGTTCAAGTCAGTGCTCTCTACTCTACCCTGCCAAAGCCTAGTCTACGCTGATCACAAATCCAGATCAGTCACCGCACCTTGCGAAGCCGAGGAAACGAGCCGGGCATATTTGCCTAACACGCCTGTTCTTACTTTGAGCGGCGGCTGCACCCACTTCGCAAGCCTCGCCTCAAATTCCTGAGCCGATATTTCAACGTTCATTTCCTGCGTCTCGCTGTCGATGGTTATGATATCGCCCTCCTGCAGCAAGCCGATTGGACCGCCAACCTGAGCCTCAGGCGTAACGTGTCCGACAACAAAGCCGTGCGAGCCGCCCGAGAAGCGTCCATCGGTCATAAGCGCCACTTCGCCGCCAAGTCCTTTCCCGCTAATCATCGCTGTAATGGACAGCATTTCCGGCATGCCGGGTCCGCCCTTCGGTCCGACATAACGAATGACGAGCACATCGCCTTTTTTAATATCATCGCGCGCAATCGCATCGGCAGCTTTCTGCTCGCTGTCGTATACTCTCGCTGGGCCGCTAAAACGCAGCTTTTTAAGGCCCGACATTTTAGCCACTGCCCCTTCAGGTGCCAAATTGCCTTTCAACACAACCAAAGGTCCTGTCGGCTTTAATGGCTGCTCGAAGGAACGAATGACATCCTGCCCGCTGTCCAGCGGCTCGGCGTCCGCCAGATTTTCCGCAAGCGTTTTGCCCGTTACGGTCAAGCAGTCTCCGTGCAGCAGCCCTTTTTCAAGCAGCAGCTTCATAACGCCCGGCACACCGCCGATGTCGTTCAAATCCTGCATCACATATTTGCCGCTTGGCTTCAAATCGGCCAGATGGGGAACGCGGCTGCGCACCCGTTCAAAATCATCCAGCTTCAGCTTCACGCCCGCCGAATGCGCGATCGCCAGCAGATGAAGCAGCGCATTCGTTGAACCGCCGAGCGCCATCACGACGGTGATCGCATTTTCGAAAGCTTTCAGCGTCATAATGTCGCGGGGGCGAATATTTTTTCTCAGCAGCTCGATAACCGCTTTGCCCGCTTCCGTACATTCCACCGCTTTATTCGGTGCAATCGCTGGCGTAGAGGAAGAGCCCGGGAGCGCCATGCCCATCGCTTCTGCCGCCGAAGCCATCGTATTCGCCGTGTACATTCCGCCGCATGCGCCAGCACCTGGACAAACGCTGCACTCTACCTCATGCAGCTCCTCATCCGTCAGCTGTCCTTCCTGATATTTCCCTACTGCTTCAAAAGCAGTAACGACATCAACATCCTTGCCATGCAGCTTTCCTGGCTGAATCGTGCCGCCATATACATAAACAGATGGAAGGTTCATCCGGCCAATCGCCATCAGGCAAGCCGGGGTATTTTTGTCACAGCCGCCAATCGCGACTAACCCGTCAAAACGCTCAGCATTAACAACCAGTTCAATGGAATCGGCAATCGTTTCCCGGCTCGGAAGCGAGAACAGCATCCCCTCATGTCCCATCGAAATGCCATCCGACACCGTAATCGTATTAAAAATAAGCGGAGCCCCGCCATGCTGCTTGACCCCGGCCTTCGCTTCCCGCGCCAGCTGGTCAATATGAATGTTGCACGGCGTTACCTCGCTCCATGTACTGGCGACGCCAACCATCGGTTTTTTGAAATCCTCATCCTGAAACCCTACCGCCCGCAGCATCGCCCGGTTCGGCATCCGGTTTACCCCTTCACTTATATCCTTGCTGCGTCCACGCAAATCTTCCTTCTCGGACATGTCCATCCATCCCCTCATCGTTGGTTAAATAATGGCATACAGCTCGCGCATAGGGCGCAGTAAATTTTGCTTCATCATGACTGCCGCCCGTTCAGGGTCGCCAGCCTCCATAGCTTCAATAATTGCCTGATGTTCCTCGACTGATACATGCGTCGCCTTAACAGGCTGTTTTAGAAACACATATTTAAAGCGGCGAATATGTACCTGAAGCGAAGCACTGTAAGAGGCAAGGTATTCATTATCTGCGGCTTCCACCATAACATTGTGAAACTGCTCGTCCAGCTCCATGGCCTGAAAGGGCAGACCCTGTTCAATCGCCGCGGTAAACTCGGCATTCAGCTGCTTCAACTGCTCAATTTGTTCGGGTACAATGACACTGGCAGCCGACTCTGCCGCTAATGCGTGCAGGGAGGCCAGCGTCGAATACATTTTCAAAATATCGGATTTCTCCAAGCTTTTGACCTTCGTATAGTTGCCCGGATGCACCTCCACGAGCTTCTGCACTTCAAGAATTTGCAAAGCTTCGCGGACAGGCGTCCTGCTGACCCCTAAAGCTTCCGCCAGCTCGGCATCGCCGATCTTCTCGCCGGGAAGCAGCGTACCATCAATAATCCATCGCTGAATTTGGGAAAGCGCCCGTTCTTTCGCCGAAATTTTAATAGGCGTTGTAAAATGGCTCGGAATAGGCATACGCATCTTCCTTTCATGTATGTAATATATCGCATACGTATACGTATATCAATCTTTTTTTTGTCCATCCATTCATTTACCCGTTTACATAAAAAAAGAAAGCAGCCCTCTGGACTGCTTCAGGCTGCTTCTAATCATCATATAGCTGTTATTTTCCTGATTCCATTCTTTTCAATCTAATCGTCGCCGTCGTTCCGACGCCTTCCTCGCTTGCAAGCGTAAGACTTGCGCCAATAGCTGCGGCGATTTCCTTCGCCAAAGCGAGGCCAAGCCCAGCACCGCCAACGTCATGGCGGCTTCTTGCCTCATCGACCCGGTAAAACCGGTCGAATACTTTAGACAGCGCAGCCTGCGGAATGCCGATGCCCCGGTCAATGACCCGGATCACGCTGTAATCGCCGCTTGCGCCAATTTCCAGCGTAATCGCAGCGCTGCTGTATTTGCGCGCATTATCCAGCAGGATGAACAGCAATTGGCGCAGCTTATTCGCATCTGCATACCCGTAAATACCCGGCTGCTCGCCTTCGATGCCTACCTCCGATTGCGACAAATGTACCGCTGTTTCTAAGTCCGCCCCAGCCTGCTTGCCTTCGCTGCTGGCAAGCTGCACCTGAATATCTCGTCCATACGCCTTCTGGAAGGCTTTGGACGACTCACTGGCGAGCTGCGCCAGATCAACGCTCTCCATCGTTAAGTTCCACTGCTCCTTGTTGCGGGCCAGCATCAGCAGCTGTTCGGTCATCTCCTTCATTCGCACCGCTTCGGAGTGAATCGCATCTATCGATTCGACGAACAGATCGGGGCGATCCAGCCCCCGGCGCTTCAATAAGCTGGCGTAGCTTTCAATGACCGTAAGCGGCGTTTTCAGCTCATGGGAGGCATTCGAAACAAACTGCTCCTGCTTCTCAAAATTCGTCTCCAGCAAGGCAATCATATCATTGAAGGTTGCTCCCATTTCCGCAAGCTCATCCTGCGACTGGCCTTCCGGCTGGATTTTTATAAATGTACCACTGCGCTGGATCGCCCGCATCGTATGCGTCATATTGGCGATGGGACGCACGATGATGCTTCCGAGCAGGCGTCCCGAAGCAATAACAGGAATCATCGCGATGCCCGTTACCGCCAGCAATACAATTTGCAGCACCTTCAATTGGTCTGCCGTGTCCTGCACACTTTCTGTCACCTGAATATTGACGACCGCGCCATCCGTCCAAATGACTGGAATCGATACAAGCGCATAGCTATTCCCCTTAAAATCAATGCTTTCAATCCGCTTCTCCTCCGCATAAACGGCTCCCCGCTCGCTGAGTTGCTGCTCGCCTGGCGCAGTGACGAGCAGCTTGTCCGCCCCTTCGGCTGTCACAATGCGCAGCATACCGTTCAGGGGCACATACGCACGCAGCAAATCTGCTGTCGGAACCGTCCCCGCCGACTTCAGCATGCCTTCGGAAATTTTCAGCGCTTCCGCCTCTACCCGCTCCATTTGGCTCGTAATCGTCAATTTGCTGAATAGCGCATATACGGACAAATTCATAGCTACGAGCAAAACAGCGAATAGAGCAGAGGAATAAAGATGAATCCGGCTGCGCAGCTTCATTGCGCTTCCTTGAGCACGTAGCCAACTCCGCGCACCGTATGGATCAGCTCACTGGCAAAGCCTGTATCTACCTTTTTGCGTACATAGCGAATATATACATCAACGACGTTCGTGTCTCCGTAGTAGTCATAGCCCCAGACCGCCTCAACAATTTGCTCGCGTCCCAGCACTTGGCGCTGATGCTTCAGCAAATAGCTGAGCAGATCAAATTCGCGCGGCGTCAGCTCGATGCTTTTACCCGAACGAATAACCTCGCGCGTCGTTTCATTCAGCTTTAAATCGCCCGCCAGCAGCCACGTCCCATCCACTAACCCCGCGCTTACCGCCTCTGCGGGAACAAGGCGCTGTCTAAGCGCCGCTCGAATTCTTGCCAGCAGCTCCTCAATTTGAAAAGGCTTCGTCATATAATCGTTAGCGCCCAGATCAAGTCCGGACACCTTGTCCTCTACAGAGCTTTTCGCTGTCAGCAAAATAACAGGCGTAGCCGCGTCGGCCGCCCGGATTCGCCTTAATATTTCGATGCCGCTAATGCCCGGAAGCATAACGTCAAGCAATACCAGGTCCCACTCGCCCGTGCGGTACAGCTCAAGCGCCTGCAAGCCGTCATTCGCCTTGGAGACGCGATAGCCCTCCGCCTCCAGCTCAATCTCCAGCACCCGGGCGATTTTCTGCTCATCCTCTACAATTAATATGGACTCATTCATTGCTGTCCCTCCCTGTCTCTCCGCTCCTGCCCATATGCTCCATCCAGCATGTGTGATTACGTTTATATTAGGCTATTTGTGGCAGGAGAAGCAACAACTGCGCCAAACAGCAATCGCAAATACCTAATTTGCGACTTATTATTCCAATAAATTGGAGTTCTGTTGTTTCAAATTTCGACAAGGCGATTAATAATAGCTACAAGCTTGTAGATAATTATGCGAGGGGGTCCATGTGATGAAGCTCCGCCGTTATTTGGCACAACTTGTAATCGCTATCTTCGTCCTGCCGCCTAAAGGCGACCATGCCGACAAAGCACATAAATCCAGCTAATACATAGGAAAGCCTGTCCGCGCGAAGCAACTCTGCTATAATGGAGGGAAAACCACATCAAAGGATGATACGATGATTGAAATTTCCAGCTATAGCGTGCAATATATTAAAGACCCTTTCGGCATTTTAACCGGAAAACGCTACGAGTTTATAATCGATATTGAAGCAGCCGAGGACGACGATATTTATTCGCCTAAAGGGCTTTATGTACGTGCTGTTTTTGCCAAGGATGGCGACCAAGCCAAAATTGCCAAGCACGAAATTATCGAGCGCGAGACGGAGCGCATTTTGGATTTTGAGCTGGAAGACGAGGAAGAGCAGCTCGTGCTTGCCTTCTGCCTGGAGCATTGGCACGAAGCAGAGGAATAGAAGCCTGTTTATATGAAATAGCGTTTAAATGCTTAAATTTTGAAAAATAGGGCTGGTCCGCAAAGCATAAACCTCTGCTTTGATATGCTCCCCATACGGTAGACAGGTGAAATAATAAAACCTGTTACTGTAAGGGGAGTTTTTTCATG
>NZ_LAQO01000056.1 GCF_000971975.1 Paenibacillus algorifonticola
CTTTATTACGAAAAAATAGCATAATAGGCGTGTCCACTCTATTGACAGAAGAGCATCCTGTCCGCTTACAGCCTGAAATCGTAGCAAAAGCCAGAATAGCGGAACCTCAGTCCTTCAAAGAAGGAGTGAGCGTCCCGAGCTGTGGGATTACAGCAACAATCGCATGCTGCGAGTCCTTAAGCCTTGAAGCGTCAGATGAGATTGGCCTCCAATAAGCGCTAAGCAAGCAGTAGGCCGACTCTGGTTTGCATACACACCCTAATATAAGAGAGGTGTTATCGATTAGATTCGGAGAAAAAACGCACAAATTAGACCAACTGCATGCATTTATAAAGCATGGCGGATTCATCGAAATACCTGAAAACGAACATTTAACCTTTCACGAGCTGTTAACAGCGTGCCAAGCTAGCGTTAAAAGCGAGCAAGGTACGGTATTGGATTTTGAATTTCAACACTTCGACTTGTTCCTTACTTATGTTCACGATCATTACTATGGCTCGCTTATCAATTTTAGAAGACTGGCCCAGATCAAGGACCCCAAGAAAATAGCAAAACAGTGCGACATCCATTTTTGGCATGATTTTGAGCGTTATGCGGCCCAGCATCGTTTGACTATCCGTAAATGTACACAAACCAAAAGCAGTATAAAAGCAATACTCGACAACGGCTTGCACCTAACTTTTCATTATTCCAAAACCCATGACGATTTCCTTATCAGCGAAATAACAAGCCGATTTGGGAACAAACGAATAATCAACTCTACGCTCTCGCACCCCTCTTACATGGAAATGGAGCATATGGATTTTTCGATCCTCCATTATTTGAGGCACAAAGGTTTTTTCAATCTTCCCGCCCATAAAAACAGCGGCTTCAACAATTTATTGATGAAATGCAGCAGCAAGGAAAGCCATAGCGCCATAACCGGCACCATCTTAGGCTTTGAATTTAAAAACTGGCTTTTAGAAATTTTTTATGATGATAATCAGGAGCTCATCGGAGAAAATCTTAAATTTATAAACCGCAGCTCCCGCAGCAGCAAGGAAGAAATATTAGAGGAATACGACATTCATTTTTGGGAAAGCTTTAAGCTTTATGCACAGCAAAATGACCTGCAGATCATCGAAATTTGCAAGGACCACGATACAATCATTGCCTTTTTGAATACGGGAGCTAATTTGCATTTTCAGTATCAGGAGGAATGGGGCGACTACTTGATTAGCGTGATCGAAGGGGACGGAGCCTCATTCAGAGAGTCCTATAGACGTATTTATAACCACTAGATTAGCGATAGGAGACATTTCAACATGTATGAGCTGAAAACGAAGGAAACCGACAACAGCGTCATCGCATTTATTGAAGAAGTCGAAAATATGAAAAAACGGGAAGACGCTTATAAGCTGCTCGACCTCTTTACGGAAACAACGGGACTTCCCGCGAAAATGTGGGGGCCGAGCATTATCGGCTTCGGATCGTATCACTACAAATATGAATCGGGACATGCTGGAGATGCACCTCTAGTTGGCTTTTCACCTAGAAAAGCCAAGATCAGCCTGTATTTTGCCACAGGCGACACGCAGCGAGAGGTGCTGTTGCAGCAGCTCGGAAAGCATACAGCGGGCAAGGCATGCGTCTACATCAATAAAGTTGCCGACATTGATACGGACGTCTTAAAAGCGTTAATCCACCAGTCCATCCAGTTTCTTAAAGAGACGTATCCGAATCCTTAGAAATACAGGACTATCCTTACCAAGTACGGGTCTTATTGATTTCCATTTTTTTCGAAAAAGCCTGCTCCAAGTCAATATCCAGCTTATTGGCAAGGTCGCAAATATTCCATACGATATCGTACATTTCCAGGCCCAGACGATCTTTGATCTCTTCCTTTTTCTCATGGTCGGGGTGGTAGGAAAGGTGCAGCAGCTCTCTAACCGTCTCCCCAACCTCGGTAACTAGAAAAAGCGCCCTCTGCTCAATCGTTGACTGGTCAAACCCATGAGTAATGCTGAATTCCTTCACATGCTTTTGCATTTCTGATAATTGCATGACTGTACCTGCCTTTGTTGTCTATATAAGTTGAACTATTAATTCGCATGAGGGCGATGGTCGTCACTACGAGAAAGGTTGGACTTCCGGCCGCTGTTGTTTTCTGATTTCTTGATTCTATTCCTCGTTGAGGGTGAAATCCGAAAACAAAGGCGGACGCTATCGCTCTCTCCAGTTCCAACCTTTCTCTCCGTTTCTCCCCAGCCCCATTGCTTTCTTTAGTTCAATTTATATAAAAATTATTTTCTAACCGGGAAGCCATTGATTTCAAGATGGGCCTTGAACAAATCTTGAACGGATGGCAGCTGCTCCTTGGAGGGCCACTGCTCATGCCCCCATAATCCGGCCTGTTTGAACGCCCGTGGGCAGTGGATAAAACATTCCTCGACTTCAACGATAACGGCAAGGCCGCTCGTCTTGCCCTTCCACTCCATGCTGCTGATAAAAGCTTCATTGCGCGTAATGCTCGCACGTCCGTTCACCCGCATCACTTCATCAAGCCCCGGAATAATAAAAATCATCCCGATTTGCGGATTTTCAATCACATTCAGCAAGGAGTCAATTCTTCTATTGCCCGGACGATCCGGGAATGCGATTTGCTTTTCATTAAGCACCTTAACAAAACCAGCCTCATCCCCGCGCGGAGAAACATCGCCTACACCAGCCGCATTCGAGGTCGCGAGAAAAAAGAGCGGCGACATCGCCAAGTAATTGGCGGCATGCGGATCGATAATCGAAATCGTCTTTTTCACGACGGCTTCGGAAGGCTCTGTCATCATGCTTCTCAGCTCTTCCGCGGTCGTCACTCTATCTTCCTGCCATGATAAATGGGTCATATTGGTATACCTCCTTGTATTTTGATTCCTTTGCTATATAAGTTGAACGAAAGAAAGAGATGGGGCAGTGACGAATATCGCCCCCGCGCTAGTCATTCGTTCAACTTAATTAGCTTCCTTATTTGCCGCTCGGCCCGTTAGCCGCTCCGCTGTATCCGTCTCTAGTCCGGCCAACCGTTTCACGAAAGTCGCTCTCCAGCTGCTGGACAGCTCCGGGACGGCAAGCAGCCGCTCCATGCCGTCCCGATTCGTTTTCTCCACATGCATAATTTGATTCGCGTAAGAAATCGACAACGCTGCCGGATGCTTGCCTATGCAAATTAGCGAGTCCGAAGGCGAAACGACACCTTCCTGGAGCACGCGAAAATAAAACCCGGTATAGCCGGTCTCCTGTACCTGCAGCGGGAGCTCTGGCAAGCCGTATTTGACCGATAGCTTGAAGCAGGGCTGACGCGGCTGGCTAACCTGCACAATTGCCGTCCCAAGCTGGAACGTATCGCCAATATGGATATCCTCCTCAACGATGCCCTGCGTCGTGAGATTTTCGCCAAAGGCGCCGAAGCCCACCCGCAGCCCTTGCGTCTCCCAATAGGCATAATGCTCAAAGGGATACACGCACACCGCCTTCTCTTCGCCGCCATGATGGACCAGATCCGCTTGGCCGTCTCCCTCGAAGCAGACAGCTGTCAGCTTGATTGCATCCTGGACAGGATGCTTATGAATGCCCGTTAAAACCTCTTTCTTCAAATAGGGTACCTGCTGCGGCATCCCAACGTTGATCGATTTAATTGAACCCGCTACCACTGTGCTTCCCTCCGTTTACTGATCGGACGCGGATGCCCGGAGATGCTCCATGACCATTAAAGCCGAGCCAAGCTGCACGGCGCACAAATCGCGAATCGGTCGCATTTCGCATTGCAAATAAGCAAGCAGCTCGCCCATTTGCCCATCCAGCCACTGCTCTGTTTCGAGCCGAATGGCCGCAAGCTCCGGACATTCAGGCTGCTCGTCGATTGCCCGGACCAGCATCCCCACACAGCCAAGCGCCAGCCACCAATCTCTCGTACGCCAATCGAATTGGTCCGCCTCATTGGCCAAACGATCAAATTTAGGCTGCTCCTCCGGCTGCTGCATCTGTCGTTCCAATCGTTCTTTTCCACTTATAAAATAGCCCATAAAGCGCGTGGACGCCCGAATAAGCGGTCCTCCATCTGCGATAAAGGGCGCAGCCAGATCAAGCTGCCGCTTAAAAAAATCAAAGCAGGCCGACGCCTGTTTCAAGCTTTCCTCAACAATGTCCCGGCGCGTGCAGTCGGTGAGACTTACGTTCCCCATCCGCGGATCGGCAAAGCAGGTCACTTCCGACATAAAGCAATAGGTGCCATAGCGTGATACTGCATAATCGCTGGAGCTCGATCCTCTGCCGAGATGCGCGGCAGGATCTTCCTCCGCCGGGAGCACCATCGTCAAATAATCATACACCTCCGAAAATTTGCCCATCTTGAAAATGTTATCCGACAAGGGCGGGAAAATATCCGATTCCGGCTCCCCCTTCATCAGCGGCAGTCCACGCTGCACAATCAGCCCGCGCAATTGTTCATAAAGCTCCTCCGGCAGCGCAGCCGAAACATAATAGTATGAACCCGCCCGGTCAATATTGTGAAGACTGTTCAAAAAATGCGGCTTCGCCTCGTCAATCGCCCTCATGAACGCCTGCGTCTCGGGCATCGGATCGTTAACCTTAAACGTCTTGTAGTCGTATGGAAAGGTCCACTCCACCTGCTCCTCGCCTGCGGGCCGGTAATAATGGCGAATGTAGCGCTCTGCCGTATAAGGCCCCTTAAGCCAGCCTTCATTCCGCCTATAGCCATCGATATCTATCGCTTTAATCATATAAAACGTATAATCCAGTCCTTCTATTATGGACGGTTCAGCACATAATTTCCAGCTTAAATACTCAAGCGTCGAAGCACCGATCGGCTCATTCGGATGCGGACAGCCGACAAACAGCGCCCGGCGCGACCCTGCCCCAATCCGCAGCATCTGAATGGGGCTTCCATTAACGGAATACCCGACGGTGCTCAGCTCCACCAGCTCGGGGTACGCAGCAGCAAGCGCCGCGGAAGAGGCATCCAGCTCATCAATCGTCAAATACTGCGAATAGTCCGGTATTTCGTTCAATAACCGTTCAATAAGCTCATTCATATGCGCCTTTCCTCCTGTTTCGCAAACAGGGGACTGTATTTGGCATACAATCCCCTGGAGTTATTTTTGAAAGAATATAGCTGCTGCTTTACAAACATTCTTTATTTATTCAGCCACACATAGTTGTACATAGAAGGTGACGTGTATGGAACGGCCTCCTCTGAGCCAGGCTCGCCCATCACATAAGCGTGAACCGGATTGGAGCCCACATATTCGATCATCGGATATATCGGCAGGTCCTCCGATAGAATGCGCTGCACCTCGGCATATTTAAGCGCTCGCTCTTCCTCCTTTACAAGCGTGGAGCCCTCTTTCAGCAGCTGATCCAGCTCCTCATTGCTGTAGCCCATAATGTTGGACGGACGACCCGTGCCGATACGCGTAATGATCGCGCCCACGTCTGGCCCCTGATAGCCGCCCAAAATGCTCATTTGATATTTGTGCTCATTCACAACCTGCGTTTCCCATGAGGCATAATCGCTCACGTTAATGGTAACGTTGATGCCGATTTTTTTGAGCTGGTCCTTCACGACCGTCGCCACATCCTGGTACACATCATATTGAAAAATATCGAGCGAAATGTTCAAATAATTTCCGTCTTTATCCGCCAGATAGCCCGCTTGCTCCAGCAGCCGCTTCGCTTTGTCGATGTTCGGGGACGGAACGACATATTCATCGCTTACCGCCCAAGTATAGACAGGAGAAACGAAGTTTTTCGCCACTTGGCCCTGGCCCTTCATCGCTTTCGTCAAAATTTCGGCATTATTGATCGCATAAGCTACAGCTTGCCTTACCTCCAGCTTGTCGAAGGGCTCCTTCTCGAAGTTGAACAGCAGGTAAGAGCGGGATGGCCACAGGCTCGTACTCATCCGGTAGTCCGGGTTGCTGGCGATGACATTAAATTCCGACGCCGGCGGATCGCCGCCGTAAATGTCCAGCTCGCCATTATAAAAGGATTGAACCATCGTGTTCGGATCGGTAATAATCGAGAATATCAATTTATCGACATGCGGAACCTGCCCGTAGTAGTCCGGATTTTTTTCCAAAGAAATGTTCACGCCTGTTTTGTATTCCGTAAACTTGAACGGGCCTGTGCCGACCGGATTTACGCTCGTACCGCTCGCCCACTCCCCCGTACTGTAAATATGCTCGGGTAAAATAAACGTGCCATACCAGGCCAAATAGCCCAAGAACGCCGCATCCGGCTCGGACAGCGTAAAGACGACTGTATTGTCGTCTGGCAACGAGATATCTTTAATTCCGCCGAGACTTGTTACCGCAAGCCCGCTATTCTTTTTAATCGCTTCATAAGTGAACTTGACATCCTTGGAGGTGAAAGGCTTCCCGTTATGCCATTTGACGTTTTCATTCAGATGAAAGGTGTAGATGAGGCCATCATCTGAGATTTCCCAGCTTTTCGCAAGATCCGGGATAATTTCCTGTTTGGCGTTGATCGTTGCCAGCTTGCCGAATATATTTTGGGCGATGGGATAAAGAAAGTCATCCGACGTGCCGTCTGGATTGAAGGATAATGGATCTCCCGTCAAGCCGACGAGCAGCGTTCCGCCTTCCTTGACGCCGCCTTCTCCCGCAGCTGCTGACGGAGCCGAAGACGTTCCCGGGCCCGCCTCGCCGTTCCCCGAGTTCGCAGGCTTGTTCGTACACCCTGCCAGCACCGCCACAATAAGTACCAAAACTAGCCATCCTCTACTCTTTCTCATGTTTCCACTCTCCCTTTTGTATCTGTATTTATATCATCCATCATCTGACAGCAGGCAGCGGGGCTAGGACGTGTATGGACACGCTACCTTATGCCCTGCTCCCACATCTGTAAAATCAGGATAGATGGATTGACAGGAATCCCGGCGTTGATAGCAGCGAGAGTAGAAATAGCAGCCCGGTCCGGTATTGATCGGTGTAGGAGGCTCTCCCTCAATGCGAATCACTTCTCTTTTTTGCTCAAGCGACTCCAGCATTGCTGAATTGGATATAAGCGCCTTCGTATACGGATGCTTCGGGTTGTGAAGCACCTCCTCCGTTGGCCCGTATTCAACAAAACGTCCAAGATACATGACCGCAACCTTGTCCGATACGTAACGCGTGGAAATAATATCGTGACTGATGAATACCATAGCTGTATTTTCCTTCTGGCATACGTCGATGAGCATATTGATAATGTCAGCTCTGACGGATACGTCCAGCATCGATACAGGCTCATCCGCGACGATGAACAAAGGGCTCAGCAGCATCGAGCGCAAAATCGAAATGCGCTGCAATTGCCCGCCCGACAGCTCATGAGGGTAGCGGTGCAAATAATGCTGGGCAGGCACTAGCCCTGCCTGCTCCATTTTCTGCTCGCACATGGCCAGCCGCTCGTCGTAGCTTCCGCCGATTTTGTGCAGCTTGAGCGTATCGGTCAGCAGCTCCGCAATCGTGTAACGCGGATCAAACGTATCGAACGGATTTTGAAAAATCATCTGCGCGGTGCGGCGGAAAGCGAGTTGGCTGCGCTTATGCAGCTCCTTGGAAGGAACGCCTGAGAAGCGGATGCTGCCCGAAGTTTCCTCCTCCAGCCGGACCAGCAGCTTGCCAAGCGTGGACTTTCCGCAGCCGCTTTCGCCGATAACGCCGAGCACTTCGCCTTTTTGCAGCGTGAAGCTGACGCCATCTACCGATTTAACCTGCTGCTTGCGCGACACTTTGCCATCTGGAGACACAATCTTTTTGCGCTGTGAATAATATTTGATTAGTTGATCGACGGCGATCGCATGCTGCTGTTCAGCTGACATAAGCGGCACCTCCTGCCAAATGGCACGCTACGCGGTGATTGCCCGGCAGCACCATATCTTGGGGCTTCTCGATAAGGCAGCTGTCCATGGCATGCTCACAGCGCTCGGCGAAAATGCACCCGTCATTAGGGACGCTAAGATCGGGAATCGAGCCGGGAATGCCGCGAATGTTGCGTTTTTCTCCTGTGAAGGAAGGGATCGATTTCAGCAGCCCTTTCGTATAGGGATGAACCGGATTCGCCAGCACATCCTTGACGAGACCCGTCTCCAAAATCCGGCCCGCATACATAACCGCTACCTTATTGCAGGATGAAGCGACAACCGACATATCATGGGTAATCATCATCCGGGTAATGCCCAGCTTCTGTTCCAGCGCGACCATCTCTTCCAAAATCTGTCCCTGCGTCACCACATCAAGCGCTGTCGTCGCCTCGTCGAGAATGAGCAGCTTTGGGTTATGCATGAGGCTGAGCGCAATGGCTACCCGCTGCATCATGCCGCCGGAAAGCTCATGCGGGTACAAATCGTACACCCGCTCTGGCAAATTGACCATGTCGAGCAGCTGGAGCATTTTGCTGCGCGTCTCGCGCTTGGAGATGCCCGTTTCCTTAATACGGTACACATCGGTCATTTGCATGCCGATTTTGTGTACCGGGCTGAGCGCGTTCATTGATTTCTGAAACACAACGGCAAGCTGCTTCCAGCGCAGCTGATTCAGCTTTTCTGCTGGCAGCGTGAGCAGGTCAGCTCCTTCAAAAGAAACCTCGCCTTGCGCCTGGGCAATACGCTCGGGCAGCAGCCTTAAAATCGCCATCGCCAGCGTAGATTTGCCCGATCCGGATTCGCCAACAATGCCAATGGCATCGCGCTCTTCAATCGTCAGCGAAACATCGCTTACCGCCGCTACACGCTTGCCCGAAGCATGATAGATGACGCTCAAATTTTTCACTTCCATAATAGCCATTCAGACCGCCTCCTAGTAGTTAGCGCGAAGTTTAGGGCTCAGCACGCGGTTCAGTCCATCGCCTACCAGATAGAAGGCAAGCACCGTTATAACGATCGTGAGTCCAGAGAAGGTGGAAATCCACCAGCCAGACGTTAAATACGAGCGGCCGTTAAATACAATTTGCCCCCAGCTGACGACATTGGGGTCGCCAAGACCCAGAAAGCTAAGCCCAGCCTCCGTTAAAATAGCGCCCGATATGTTCATCGTCGTATTGGCGATAATCGGAAAAATGCCGTTCGGAATAATATGCTTGAACAAAATTTTGCTTCTGCTCTCCCCAATTGCGGTGGAGCTGAGCACAAAAGTGCGCTCGCGCAGCGACATCGCCTGCGCCCGCATGAGCCGCGCATTGCCGACCCAGCTGGTCAGGCCGATGATGAGCATGACATTAAACATGCTGCTGCCGAATAAGGCAATAACGAGAAGAATCAGAAAGAAGGTTGGCATGATGAGAAAAATATTGTTGACCTCCGTAAGCACTTTATCAATGCGCCCTCTATAAAAGCCGGCAATGCCCCCGAGCAGCGTGCCGATGACACCCGAGATCAGCGCAGCTATAACGCCAATGAGCAGTGAAGTACGCGCCCCATACACAATCATGCTGAAAATGTCGCGGCCGAGCCCGTCGGTGCCGAGCAAATGGGCGCCGCTTGGCGGAGCCGTCAGCTCATCACCCAGCAAATACGGGTCATGCGTCGCAATGAGCGGAGCGAAGATGGCGACAATGACGAGAGCAGCCAATATCGTCACGCCGATTTTCAGCTGGTATATGCTGCGGATATGATGGAGCATCCGCTTGAAAGGGCTTCGGCTGCTCCGGGCGTTTCCGGTGTTCTGCACGTTTTTTACATTTTGCATATTCTGCACCTTCTCCATGTTCGTCCTCCCTACTTATACCGGATTCGCGGATCGATAAATGCGTACAACAGATCGACAATAATCATATTGACGGCTACGGATACCGAGAGAATAAGATAAATACCCATAAGCAGCGGGTAATCGCGGCTGCTGATCGCCTTCAGCATGAAGCTCCCCATCCCCGGCCAAGAGAATACAATTTCAATAATGGCGACCCCTGTGAAAATATAAGCCAGCGTAATGCCGAAGACGGTCACCGTTGGCAGAATGGCATTTTTAAACACATATTTATTAAAAATCCGGCTTTCCTTCATGCCCGTCGCACGCAGCGTATTCACGAAGTCCTCTGACATGACCTGAATAACGGAGGAGCGGGCAATGCGGAAAAAATAAGGCGTGCTAATCAAGGTAAGTGTGAGGCCAGGCAAAATGAGATGCTTGAGCACATCGAGGTAATGGGCAAAGCCCGTGTAGTCAGCGCGAAGGTCAACCATTCCGGCTGTTGGCAATAGCTTCAGCCCCGACGCGAACAGGAGAATGAGCATCATCCCTAGCCAGAAGCCGGGCATCGCGTCGAACAAATAGGAAATGCCGTTTAAAGCCGAGTCCAGCTTGGAGCCGGCGCTCCTCGCACAATAAATGCCGAGCGCCGTTCCGATTAAAAGCGAGAGAATCGCTGTTGTGAGGGAGAGCAGAAGCGTTGGGCCAATTCGCTCGGCAATCATTTCCACAACCGGACGATTGTTCGAAATCGATTGTCCGAGGTCGCCTTGGACGATATTTTTCAAATAAGAGCCTAGCTGAACGAATACCGACTGATCCAGCCCATATTTTGCGATAAGCGCTGCTTCCATCTCCGGGGACGGATTGTCCCGACCGGATAAAATGCTGACAGGATTGCCAGGGGCCAGATGAATCAGCAAGAAGCTGAATATAATGGCTAAGATAATCGTTAGCGTTCCGGTCAGTATTCTTCTGCCAATATAACTGCCCACTGTGTTTCCCCCAATCGTTGTGACGACATGTCATTATTAAGATTTTTCCGTATTACGGAAACAATTTCCGATTAAAATGAAAACAATAAACGGCAGGCTTCATCGTCAGCATTCCGGTGTACTTACGCTTATCATCCGAGTTTGTACACGCTTGTTCGATTAGCTTGACCTATCTGTATTCATCATAAGAGACAATGAACTTACATGTCAACTATTATAACATCAAAATAGAAAAATTGTTTGATTCACTTTACTTTTCTAGTTGATTCGCTGTTCTTCCTCTATTAATATGCTGTATGCCCTTACATTATTATATGACCCCACATTTAATGTGATTAAATATAACAATATTATCAGCAAAGAGACTGTTCCGTTTCCCGTTGGATCATGGACACGGAACAGCCTCTTGCCCTCCTGCTGTTTATGCCAGCCTAGCTGCCCTTTTACATAATTTGCTCGCCAAAAACAGAGCCGATCAGTTCAACTGCCGTATGAGCCGTTTTGTTGCGGTAATCAAGCACCGGATTCACCTCTACAAACTCCGCCGATACAAGCTTTCCAGATTCAGCCAGCATTTCCATGGCGAGATGGCTTTCCCGATAGCTCACCCCGCCAATGACAGGCGTACCAACGCCAGGAGCATCATTCGGATCAAGGCCGTCCAGATCAAAGCTTAAATGCACGCCATCGGCCGATGAAAGCCGATAAAGCGCCTCTTCCATCACCTGATCCATGCCGCGGCGATCAATATCATGCATCGTATAGACACGAACGCCAAGCTCGCGCAGCAGAGCCTTCTCACCCGGATCAATCGAGCGCGCCCCGATAATAACGACATCCTCCGGCCGGATCGGATCACGCTTGCCGCCGCCTCCTACTCCAAGCAAGCGACGGCTGCCATAGCCGAGACTAACCGCTAGCGACATGCCGTGAATATTGCCCGACGGCGTTGTATCCGCCGTATTGGCGTCGCAGTGGGCGTCGAACCATAACACGCCAAGGCGGGGGACATGGCGCTGCACCCCTTTTATCGAACCAATGGCAATGCTGTGATCGCCGCCGAGAATGAGCGGAAACCGGCCTTTCTCCAGCTCCTCAGCCGTTTTGTCCGCCAGCTTGCCATTGACCCTAACGAGCTCATCTACATATTTCAGCCTCTCGCCCGGCTCAGGGCGCGCTGCAGGACGGCGCACAGCCAGATCGCCCAAATCATGCACGATATAACCGAGCTGCTCCAGCTTCTGCTCAATGCCCGCGCAGCGAATCGCACTTGGTCCCATATCGACGCCGCGGCGGTCGGCTCCCAGATCAATCGGGACACCGATGATCGAAATATCTGTTTTGCCATTAGGCAGCATAAGCTGGCCTCCTTTACCTTTTTTTCTCAATGGGTAAAATGCGGTATCGGCTGTTAGCTTCTAGGCAGCAAGCCTTTCACTTTACAGGCCGAGCGGATGACAGCGACTGGCCCGGAATGCCAAGGCGCTCCCGGCTTTTACAGCTGCTCCGAAATGAGCTTCAGCTGGGTAAATTGCAGCAAATAATCAGGACCGCCGGCCTTTGAATCCGTGCCCGACATATTGAAGCCGCCGAAAGGATGAACCCCGACAATCGCCCCCGTACACTTGCGGTTAAAATACAAATTGCCGACATGGAACTGCTCGCGCGCCCGCTCCAGCTTCGCCCGGTTCGTCGAAAACACCGCGCCCGTCAGCCCGTATTCCGTATTGTTGGCAATGGCAAGCGCCTCCTCATAGGACGAAGCTTTGCAGAAGCCAAGCACGGGGCCAAAAACCTCCTCCTGCATCAGGACAGCATCCGGCTTTAGATCGGCAATGATGGTAGGCTGAATGAAATAACCGTCACCATCGACCTTTCTCCCGCCCGCTACGAGTCGTCCTTCCTTGCTGCCTATTTCGATATATTCGAAGATTTTGCGGTAGGCGTTCAAGTCTATGACTGGCCCTGTATAATTGCTGAAGTTTACCGTATTGCCGACGGTCAGCGCCTCCGTCAGCTCGGTGCAGCGTTTTAATACCGCGTCATATACATCCTCGTGGACGATCGCACGCGAGCAGGCCGAGCATTTTTGTCCGGAAAAGCTGAACGCCGAAGCAACAATGGCTTGCGCCGCTGCTTCCAGATCGGCTTCGCTATCGACGACGATCGCGTCTTTGCCGCCCAGCTCCCCGACAAAGCGTTTCAGCCAAATTTGACCTGGTGACGTTTTTGCCGACAGCTCAAAAATCCGCAGCCCGACTTCCCGTGAACCCGTGAAGGAGATAAAGCGCGTCAGCGGATGCGTGACCAGCAAATCGCCAATTTCCGCGCCGCTTCCCGGCAAAAACTGGACGACGCCAGCCGGCATGCCCGCCTGCTCCAGCACTTCGACGAACTTATAGGCGATCACAGGCGTCGTGCTCGCTGGCTTCAGCACAACCGTGTTCCCCGCCACTACCGCCGCCGTCGTCATGCCCGCCATAATCGCCAGCGGAAAGTTCCAAGGCGGGATGATGACCCCTACGCCAAGCGGAATATATTGTAAATCATTATCCTCGCCGCGCCGAACGACCAGCTTCTTCGCTACCGTTTCACTCATCTCCAGCATTTGCCGGGCATAATATTCGAGAAAATCAATCGCTTCCGCCGTATCGGCATCGGCTTCGCCCCGCGTCTTGCCTGCCTCAATCATGAGCCACGCATTAAACTCATGCTTGCGGCGGCGCAAAATCGCTGACGCCTTAAACAGCAATCTTGCCCGATGCGCTACTGGCACCTTGGACCACGATTGGAACGTCTTGTAGGCACTCGTTATCGCCTGCTCGGCTTGCTTTGCGTTCGCCTTCGATACGCGGCCAACGACCTCGCTCGTGCTGGAAGGATTGATCGAGCTTTGCATTTCTTCTGTCATCACCCTGCTGCCACCGATAATAAGCGGATATTCGCCCCCAAGCTGCTGCTGCACCTCGCTGATCGCCGCCGCTAATGCCTCACTGTTCGCCTCAATTGTGAAATCGGTAAATGGCTCTGGTACATAAGTAATCATAAGAAAGCTCCACCCTTCTATTAGTCAAATGAATGAAATGAAATAAAATGGAATGAAACGGGATGATCTTATAGGGGCTGAAAAACATCGGCAATACGCTCCGCCGCCCAATGCAGATCCTCTTCAGATATTATCAGCGGCGGTGCCAGCCGAATGACCTTTTCATGCGTCTCCTTGCACAGCAGGCCTGCTTCCTTGAGCTTCTCGCAGTACGGACGCGCCGGACCGTTCAGCTCGATTGCAATAAACAAGCCTCTGCCGCGAACTTCCACGATGTCCGGATGCTTGATCTCGCGCAGCTTGGCGAGCAGCTGCTCGCCAAGCGTTAGCGATCTTTCCGCTAGGCGTTCATCCTCGGTTACACGGAGCGATGCGACAGCTACGGCGCTCGCCAGCGGATTGCCGCCAAACGTAGAGCCATGCGAGCCTGGCTCGAACACGCCTAAAATGCTGCTGTCCGCCGCCACCGCCGATACCGGCAGCACGCCACCGCCAAGCGCTTTTCCCATAATGTAAACATCTGGCGTGACCTCTTCCCAATCGCAGGCAAAACGTTTGCCCGTACGGCCAAAGCCCGTCTGTATCTCATCGGCCATCAGCAGCACTTGATGCTGCTTGCACAAAGCGGCGGCCAGGCGCAAATACCCTTCCGGCGGAATGACAATTCCCGCTTCCCCTTGAATTGGCTCGACCAGAAAAGCAGCTGTATTCGGGGTAATCGCTGATTCCAGCGCTGCAATATCGCCATATGGAATAATGGTGAAGCCCGGCGTAAACGGGCCAAAATCTTCCCGATACGAAGGCTCGGAGGAAAAAGACGTAACGGTCAGCGTCCGGCCGTGAAAATTGCCGGCGCACACAATAATATCCGCTTGCCCCGCCGGAATGCCTTTTACCCGATAGCCATATCTGCGGGCCGCCTTCACCGCCGTCTCTACCGCTTCAACTCCGGTATTCATCGGCAGCAGCATATTTTTGCCCGTCAATTCCGTAAGCAATGCAAGCAATTCCGCCAGCGGCTCATTGTAAAAAGCCCGTGACGTCAGCGTCACCAGATCAGCCTGGTGTTTCAGCGCTTCAATAATCCGCGGATGCCGATGCCCCTGATTGAGCGCCGAATATCCGCTGAGCATATCCATATATCGCTTGCCGTCCGGGTCCTCCACCCATACCCCTTCCGCCTTCGCAATGACAATCGGCAGCGGATGATAGTTATGCGCACCCAGCCGCTCTGTCCGTTCTATCGTATTTGGCTTCTCCAACATGCCCATCCCTCTTTTCCAGCCAGATGGCTATTTTTATTTCAGCTCAGCTTATCGTTTAAACATCGACTTGAGGACAAAAGAGACATTTTCCGGTCGTTCGGCCAGCCGCCGCATAAAGTAGCCGTACCAATCTGTTCCGTACGGCACATAGGTACGCACCTTGTAGCCTTCTTCAGCCAGCTGCTGCTGAAGCGCCGTGCGAATGCCGTACAGCATTTGAAATTCAAACCGATCCACCGGAATCGCTTGCTCCTTGACATAGCCCTTCACCCATTCAATAATCGCATCATCATGGGTTGCAACAGCGGCGTAATGGCCGTTGTCCAGCTGCTTTTTAATGATATGGATAAAATTGCGATCCACATCCGTTTTGTCAGGGAAGGCGACCTCTGGCGGCTCCTTGTAGGCTCCTTTTACCAAGCGATAGTTCGGCTTCAATACAAGCAGCCGCTCCATATCCGCTTCGGTTTTGAATAAATACGCCTGCAGGACAATGCCGATATGATCGCCAAACTCTGCACGCAGCTGTTCATACATTTGGATCGATGGCTCATTGTGGGCATAATCCTCCATATCGATGCGCACAAAGCTGTCCAGACGCTTCGCCTCCGATACGATCGTCCGCATATGGCTGAGGCACAGCGGATAGGAAATATCCAGCCCCAGCTGCGTCAGCTTCACAGAAACGTTGGCGGCAGCTCCGGCGCTCGCAATAGCTTGCAGCCCTTTCACAACCTCTTCCGCGGATTCCTTCGCCTCCTGCTCGCTGCGGGTAAATTCGCCCAAATGGTCAAGCGTAACGACGAGGCCGCTTTCGTTAAGGGCGGCTACCTTTTTCATCGCGGCTGCAAGCGTCTCTCCCGCTACAAAACGTTCCGCCCCAAGGCGAAGCCCAAAGCGCTTCGCCATCCGGTTAGCTATTCGGTTTTTGGACAAATACAACAGCATATCACGCATGACCGCCATGCGATCCCCTCCTTCTAGGCGTTACCTTGCCGCTTCATTCTTGAATGGCAGCAGGCTCCGACTCTGGTATAGCCGCATTATGCTTATGAAATAAGGTATGAATGCAAGCAGGCAATAAATCCATCATCACAACAAAAGCATTATGAACGTCCAGCCGCTCCGTCCACTTATGGGCATCCAGCCCGACGGGCCCCACATTCAGCACCGGAACGATGAACTGCTCCAACTCCTTGAAAGGAATCGAATAACCCTTTTCCCACATCGGCATGTTTTGGGCGAGCAATTGCAGCGCAGCCGACTGTCCCGCCGTCCCTACATAGCTGAGGTCGCAAATGCCGCGATGGAAATTTTCCTGTCCGATTTTCATCCCATATCGCTGCGCCGCATAATCCGCAAGCTCATCCGCTACCTTTTGAATAAAAGGATCATGTCTGGAGCTGACTGCCGGATAATAAGGCGGCGAGAAAAATAATACAATCATCGGCCCCAGCTCCTTGCACAGCAGCGCCAGCTCATCAACAATCGCAATCGTCGTATCCCGATCACCTGCGGGGCCGCTCACTTTGAGCGCCTTGCCTGCTAACGCTTCAACTCTCTCCTGCCCGTACGTCGCCACTGCGTACTGATGAAGCTCTTCGTACGTCAGCACTTTAATGTGCAGATCGGGAATGGAGATCATCGCGTAGTCTGCACAAGCCCTCGCCTTGACTGCATAATCCGCTTCGATATGCCTTGCTGCCTGATTCGCCGTCGCGAGCAGCGATTCGATCGTTTCCTCTAGCGTCCGCTCCAGCATGAGCAGATTGAACATCGCAGCAGCGCGGTACGGCGTCTGGACGGAATAATCATTTTTCAAGCTGCGCAGCAGCAAATTGGTTGGAGGCGGCGTAATATCCGTCTCCACTTTTTCGATATACGAGGTGTTCAGCTCCATCTCACTAATGAGGCGGGATACCATATAGTTGGCGTTTAAGCCAGCGAGCGCCTCGCCTACATGCGTTTCTTTGCCGTAGCAGAGAAAGCCGGGCAGCATTTTTCCAATCGTCCCTTTATATATATAGTTGCTATGGTCTCCTGCATACTTCGGAAATCCGGGCTCGGAGTTGAGCACCGTCACATAGTCCAAGCCGTAACGCTCAGCTAGCGCAAGCAGTGCCGGAACAGCAGCCCGCATGCCCGCTGAGCCCACCTCCTCATCAGGCACGGTCACCAGCAGCAAATTGCCTGCAAACTCGCCGGCAGAAGCCCGCTCCAGCATCGCCATTTGCAGCGCAAGCCCGCTTTTCATATCCATGACGCCGCGCCCAAACAGCCACTCACCATTTTCTGCATCATGCCTCGCTTCAGGCGGCAGCACCTCCGGCTGTGACCGGAACAGCTCCGTTAAGCGCCGCGGATCAAAGGCGAACTGTTGAAAATCACCATAATCGCTCGTATCCACGACGTCAAAATGGCTGAGCAGCACAATCGTCTCCCGAACCTCCGGCTTGTTCCGTACGAGCGCCGAAAGCAGGCGCATTCCACTGCCCGCATCATGAAGCTCAATCTGCTCCGGATGCTTTGAAAAATAAGGCAGCGTCCGCAGCTTCTGCTCCACAAACGTCGGGAATATCTTCTCCGCTTCGCTCCCGCTGATGCTCGGGATTTGAACCATTTCGCATAGCAAATCTGTTAGCTGCTCCTTCGATGCCCATTGCATGATGGACGCCTCCCCGTTTAGTTTTTCCGTTATTCGGAAATAGTTTCCGTTTTTAATAAAAATGAAAACTCGGAGCTGTTCCGAGTAACGAAGCTTATTTGAAAAAGGGTGTAAGGAAACGGGCGAGCAAACGCCGCCTTCCCTAAAATAACGGATTAGCGGACTTAACCGCCAATCGTTGTCGTTATTTCGTGAGCACCCTGTATAACCTGCTTGCTGAGATAATCCAGACGCTCCTCTGTCAGCTGGTACGTCGTGACGCCAACCCCAAGTGCTCCAACTACTTTTCGCCCGAAGCCGATAATCGGCGAAGCAATGGCCGCCGTTCCCTCCGTAAGCTCAGCGTAGCTGACCGCATATCCCGCCTTCTTGATGCCGGGCAGCGCCGACAGCAGCTGCTTGCGCTTCTCTTGGTCATCCACCAGCCGAATCAAAATCGCTTCCGCTTCAGCCGGATTCATATTGGCCAAAATCACTTTATTCGGCGCGCCGATATGCATCGCAATCCGCTCTCCCAAGCTTTCTACAACACGAAGCTTCATCGGACTGTCTACTTTATCGACCCCCATCGAAAACATGCCATAAGGGATGCTTAGGAAAACCGTTTCCTTCACTTCATCCGCCAGACGTTCCATAATCGGCCTTGCTGCCGTGCGCAAATCCATCTGCTCCAGCTGCTGCAAGCCGACTTCCATCCACTTTGGCCCCGGCCGATAACGCTTCGTCTCAGGAATTTGAACAATCAGCTCATGCCTTACTAATGTACTAATTAGTCTATGCGTCGTACTTAGCGGCAAGCCTACCCGCTCCGAAATATCAGAAATCGCCCAGCCGATACGGCTGTTATCAGACATTAGAAGCTGAATAATTTGCATTGCGCGATCAATAGATTGAACCAATAGAATCCCTCATTCAACAGCCTGATTGCTTTTTATGTCAGGAACCTAACATACAATCATCGCTATACGTTTAATATAGGTGGTAACATTTCGTTTGTCAATAAAAAAACAGCAGTTCATGTCACTTTACATGACACGAACTGCATTTTTACGCGGTTACCGCATCATTATGCAGCTTTAACATGTACGGCTTTGGCGTCGGCTTGTTGCTGCCAGCCTCCATTGCATAGAGAACGACGAGCAGTGTGTGTGTATTTTTCTGAATTGAGCCATCCGCCAAATATGCTTCCAGATCAAATGGCAGCCGCTCAATGACAGCATGCTTATGCAGCTCCTTCTCCGTCATGCCGAGCGCTGCAAACGATTCTGACACCTTCTCCGGCCGTTCGACGAGACTGCGCATATGGCTTCCCCATACGGCTTTGTCCATCGTGAACTCCCACCACGTTTTGCGCGGCTTATATTTATGGTTGAGGAAATAATCGTATTTCATCAGCCCCATAATCACGTCCATATCCGGGCCAGCTTCGCCAGCCGCTTGCTGTTCATGCTTGTAGCTGTTCAGGAATGACCATAACCGGGAAAATAAATCCTCCAGTTGATGACCAATTTTCTGCCAGCCCCGCTCCTCCCAATAGTCGCCAAAGTCCTGGAAGAAATCGAACGGCGACGGGAAAACCTGCTCAACCAAATACATAAGCGTGCGGTCCATCCGGTGCGCATTCCAATATTTCTCCAGCACATCCTCAACCCGCTTCATCCGCACAATGTCGCCGAAAGGCATCAGGTCATTGCCGAGCATTTCATAAGGTGCACGGTCCATGTAGATGTAGCCCCATTTGTCTGCGTCATTGCGCAGGCCGGTGCCGCGCAGCATTTTCAGAAAGCCGAGCTGCATTTCTTCAGGCCCGAGCGCAAAAACATCGTTGAAGGTGCCTTTGAACGTATCGTAGTTTTCGAGCGGCAGGCCGGCGATTAAGTCGAGATGCTGGTCGATTTTGCCCGATTCCTTCACCTTCGTCACCGTCCGCACGAGCTTGGACCAGTTCTGTCTGCGCTGAACCGCTTCATTCGTCGGATCATTCGTGGACTGCACGCCAATTTCGAAGCGGAACACGCCTGGTGGCGCATGCTCGGCCAAATAATCAAGCACCTCGGGGCGCATGATGTCTGCCGTAATTTCAAATTGGAAGACGCAGCCGTTATGATTTTCGATCAGAAATTGAAAAATCTCCAGCGCGTAATCCCGCTTAATATTGAACGTCCGATCGACGAATTTAATCAGCTTCGCTCCGGCATCAATCAAATACAAAATATCCGCCTTCGTCCGCTCCTTATCAAAATAACGCACGCCTACCTCAATACTGGAGAGGCAGAACTGGCAGCTGAACGGACAGCCCCTGCTCGTCTCAAAATAAACGACACGGCTGGCCAGATGCGGCACATCCTCAGCAAAGCGATGCGGCGACGGCAGCGTTGCCAAATCCAGCTTCGGACGGCCTGGATTAACCAGCGCCTCGATATAACCCTCCCGCTGCTTGCGGTAGGCGAGCCCAAACACCATATGGTACTTGCCCGCGCCTTCGATCTCGGTCAGCAGATGATGGAACGTCTCCTCGCCTTCACCGACGACGATAAAATCAACCTCGGGAATACGCTCCATCCAATGATCGGTATCATAGCTTACTTCGGGTCCACCGAGTACGATTTTCACCTGTGGGCTGACCTTGCGCAGCATGTTGATGACCGTAATCGTCTCTTCAATGTTCCAAATGTAGCAGGAGAAGCCGACCACATCCGGCTTGCGGGAGTAGATATCCGATACAATGTTCATAACGGGATCTTTAATCGTGTATTCGGCAATATCGATATCGAATTGCTCGCCGCTGTAGGCTTTCAGGCAGCGCAGCGCAAGCGATGTGTGAATATATTTTGCGTTTAATGTGGAAAGTACAACCTTCATCTCGTTACCTCGCTCATTGTTTTGTCACTATTGCCTTCCATTGTACTACAGAAGAGGAGTCTGGCACAAAAGAAAAGGCTGCCGCAGGGTGCTTACGCTCCCTGCCGACAGCCTGATTACGAATATAGATCATAAAATAGATAAGTGCTAATCTCTCATATCAATATAAAGCTGGTCTTTCAGCTGCATATCGAGAACCGGGAAACGAACCTTCCACTTATTGTCGCCAAGCGCCGTCACTTCATTTTCCGCAAAACCGCGCGGCTGGAAACCGAAGGTCCGGTCGAAGGAAATGATGACTTGAATCGTCTCGCCTGGAAGCATACGGTTCAGCTCATGGCCCAGGTTAATTGCCCAGCTGCGAATATCCTCGGAGGAAGAGCCTCCGTAATACGTATAAAAGCGTGGATCAATATCAGCCGTCAGCACGATCCAGCCTTGCGAATCCCGCTTCACTTCCCAATTGCTGAAGCTAGCTGTGCCATCGCCTGTCGATACGGAGCCAAATTCTTTCTTCATCAGCGCCGTGATCGTTTCCATCGAAGCGCCTTTCAGCGTATCCGGCAAAATCGCTGGCAGGAACGCCACATCCTCCTGCGGGCTTTCCGGCAGCAAGCCCATCAGCAGGCTCGCGTGGGCAACTGATACAGCAAAGTTTAGGTCAGCCTGCGAAGTATAGCCAGCGGTTGTAATGCCGACCAGATCGCCGTATTCATCGAACAGCGCTCCTCCGGAGCTGCCGTGGTCGATTGGCGCACTTGTCTGAATATAGGTGAGCCCATCTTCATAAGAAATGTTACTTACCAGACCATCAGATACCGTGTTCTGGATACCAAGCGGACTGCCGATGGCTACGACTTTATCGCCTTTCTCTGGAACCGTATAACCTACGCTTACTGGCTCCAAATACAGCGACTCATCCGTCTGAATAATCGCAAGGTCCGAGCTTGGGCGGTTGACAACGACGCCTTGAACCTTGTATTCATCGCCATAGATCGACGTAATCGTTGCCGAGCTCGCATCCTCAATAACGTGATTGTTAGTCAAAATCCAACGATCGCCGATAACGACGCCGCTGCCAAGCGCTTTATTCGTAGTAATCAATACGACGCTTTCGTCGTTTTGCTCAACAATTTCCTTAGGCGTCAGCTTTGTACGATCATCCTCAGGCGTCTCCTCGTACTCCTCATAAGTCTCTGCCCATTGCTGTTCTATGGAAGTTATGCGAACGGCTTGCGCCGCGTTATCCCATTTCACTTTGGCGCCAAGCGCCTCGGCCACGAAACGGGTCGGTACGAAGGTGGTGCCATTTTTCACGGCAGGGGCTGCATCAAGCTTAACGGTGTTGCCGTCAACAACCGCTTCTTTCTTGCCTACGGTCAGCGATACCGTCGTTGTGTTTTTGCGTACGATAATCGTCTGCGTTTTCTCCACCCAAGTGATGGAAGCACCCAGCGCCGTGAAAATCTGACGCATCGGCACGAACGTCACGCCGTTTTTTACATAAGGAGCGGCTGGTAGCGAAAGGTTGCTGCCATCGATATAAACTTTAATAGCCTGCGTCGTAGACGCTGCTGTCGTAACAGCGCTTGCAGCTGAAGCTGTCGAAGTCGTTCCAGCCAGCGGCGACAGCAGCAAGCCAGTAACGAGCAACGGGGCTAGCAGCGTTTGTGCTAGTTTTGTTTTCACGTATGTATTTCCTCCAAATTTTTGTCGATTACCTGGGGCGTATTTTATTGATAGATTGAGTCCCGTCTGCAAATGATAGAGACACCAAAAGAAAGGCGGAACCTAGCCAAACAGATACTCTCATGGTACCATTTTCTGTTGTTGGTTGTCTATTGGAATGGGAGTGGGGATTGATAGGTTTGGTGGATTTGGGAGATTTAAATAGATTAAGAGATTTTTCTAACAGAAATTCCGTTATCTAAAAAATTAATGAGAATGGTGTCTGAAATTCGAACATTCAAGAAATATAAAACCACTAAAAGGACTAAGTATAACCTGATTTTTGATTATATCCATTAAATGTGAATTTGTTCCCATTATCCAAATCAAACTTGGATGATAGGCACCACCTACATCTATAGTAATTATAAACTGGAATGGATAATTCAACATTTTAAAAACACAAAGGCACCTTCAAAGTCATCTCCCACCTATTACGACATAAGAGCATTCTCTTGAAGGTGCTTTAGTTTATTTGACACTATAAGAGCATTTAGTTCATAATACTCACTCTAAAATATAACTTTTCACCAATTTTCCATTTTCAAAAAAATATATCCTTTCACAGGAGTTACATTTCCACACATCATACTTCGGAAAATAAACAATATATTCTTCATTAAAAGCTCTTTCACTAAAATCTTGAAATTCTTTATCAGTAAATACCCAAAGTTGTACATCATTCGGGTCTTTAGAATTAGACAAAATCTCACCGCATTTACATTGCATTTTAGCCATAGTTAACTCCTCAATCAATTTGGAATTGCAAAATTGTAATAATTCAATTGTATTACAACTCATTCTCCTTTTCTAGATAAAGAATTGTGAAGCATCATGCGCCACCTCGTTCATAAGGCTCCAGTATCGTTTTATTAACCTTTTATTCGCATGGTATTGATAAGAAGGGCATATGTAGCCCTTCTTCTGAAGTTGTAGCTGAAGCATTGGATTAATTTCTAATACATACGATCCCATATAAAAAGGTACATAATACATCTTCACTTGTTAAGCATACATTGCATCTGGAGCTAAATTATCAAACGAATATATTCCATCTGATGTCCAAACTTGAACTGTATAACTATAACTAAGATTATTTTTCTGAAAATATTCTCTCAATCTAAAATCCAATAGATAAATATCATTAGTTGTATAACTAATATTATTAGCAGATAAGTCATAAATCACCATATCAGCTCCCTGACTGACAATACCATAGACTATTGGACCAATCGCTGATGACACCTTCATTTTTCCATCTGGAGAATTAGATGTCTTTAACTCTACTTTCAGTTTTCCGTTAAGCAAGAAATCATAAGTTGGTGTAGATAATGTTGGATTAAGATATACATTATTTCCCATTAATCTGAGTCTATCCACAACAAACTTCTCATCATCTTCAAGTTTTTTCTCTTGTTTTTTATTTGCGGAGGTTAGCTTCCCTATGATGCTAGGGGAATCATAGCTTGATTGTTTTATTCCTATACCTTTTAAAAATTCTTCCCTTGTAATATCATGATCATCAAAATACTGGTGATAGTACCGACCCTCATAAGAACCATATTGACCAATTCTTAGTCCTTCAAGATAGGTATCAACAGGACTTTTTATTTTAACATTTCCACTTGAATCAGTATAAATTAATGGATTATTTTCTACATAGGAATAGCGATTCAAACTCAGAGGATTTTTAATATCTCCTTCATAACTATCTTTAGATATAAACCTACCTATACTTGGATCATAATATCTAGCTCTAAGATAGTACAAACTACTTTCATCATCATAGTATTCTCCAGAATACTTAAACGGATTTGTCATATTTTCCGTTTTTGATAATAAGTTCCCCCAAATATCGTAATCATAAGTATTTATAGTTTGTCCGCTACCATCTGTGATTTTAACAACATCTCCGTGCCCGTTATACGAATAATAACCTTTTTTATTTGCTACATAATCCTGTCGGAAGATCAGCTTACTTCCCCAAATATTTCTAGCTTCTACATTACCCTTATCATCGATTTCCTCAATAATATGACCATTCAAATAAACATACCGTGTGATTTTACCGTTAACATTTTTAGTAGCACGTAGTCCATCACCATAATAAGAATAGACTGCCTTTGTACCGTCAGAAGAGGAATACGTTTTGAGTTTGTTTAACGAATTATAAGTATAACTAGTCGTCTCCTCTAACATATCAGGTGAACTTCCACTTACTGTGGAACGATTACCCCGATCATCATACGTATACGCACGTTGGCCTTCTGCTGTATTTTCCTCTTTAATGCGATTGAGCGCATCATAACTAAATGCTTGAGTTGAACCATTTCGATTTATATTTATTATGTTGCTGAAACCATCATATACAAATGTCTCATTCCAGTTTGATACGTTCCCTGTCGAAGTTTGATTGTATGACTTCAATTCTCCAAAAGCATTTGTTTTTCTTTGCTGCGTTACACCATTTGGATAGGTCAATATATTCGTATGCTCATTTTGACCTACCGTATAGTTATATCCTACGGTCCCCATATTCGGAGTCGTTACGGTCAGCAAACGATCCAAAACATCATACGTATACGATACCTTTTGATTATCCGGATAATTTAAAGCCGTCATTCGGTCAAACGCATCATACTCTAATTCATATTTCCTTCCTGCAACTGTTTGGCTACTAAGGCGCTTCCGTGAATCATATTGATAATCTAACGTTTCTCCTTCTATGGTCGTTGTGGAAGTTAGAAGACGGGTTATTGCATCATAACTATATTGCTCCCAATAGGTTTCTATCCCAGCCGTATCTTTTACTGATAATCGGCTTACCTCATCATATGGCGTGTACGAATATTGATGCTTTTGCATCATTTCGTCAGTACGTGTATCCAACAATCCCGTATTCGTATACTGGAAGCTTTCTTTTTTCCCTTCTGCATTCGTCTTCGTCAATTGCCAACCGACTTCGTTATATTCGCTTTGCTTTTGCAGCTTATCATTGGTATACGTAGCAATCAGTTGACCCCTGCTATTATACACATAACGATTAACCTGATTGTTGTTATCTTTCAAATAAATCAAATTACCTGCGGTATCATAACCATACTGTGTCGTTTGCGTAACACCATCTGCAATGACTCGTGTCTGCGATAAGGCTCCAAGCGGAGTGTATGTGTTTAACACCGTTCTCGTCTTTGCTCCAGCTTTCTCCACTTGCTTTATCACTCTACCTAAACGATCCTGATAATTCCAGGTTTCTTTCCCATCTCGGCCTACCACTTTTGTAGTGTTTTGCAGGTAATAAGCAGAGCCATCCTCCTTAGTCATTACGTTAGAGTAATAATAATCTGTCGCTTGCCCTATAGGGTCCGTTACTCTACTGATCAGACCATTTTGACCATAAGCATATTTTACTTCTTTATCTACAGAGCCGTATGGCAATGTGCTCTTCAATAGTTTTCCTGTCAAATTCGTTTTATTCAATACAAGTACACGCGATGCATTCCCTACTATTTGTTCCTGCTTTTCTATATCACCATAAGGCGTGTAATACGTATTAACTTTTTCCCCATCAGGCTTCGTCTGTAAAACTAGACGCTGTGCGTCATCATACGTGTAATTCGTCGTTCGAACGGCACCAGGATTTGCAGCAGACGGTGTATAGCTTTCCGAAGCCATCCGGCCGCTTGGATCATAGCTATACGTTACTGTACTCCCATCAGGAAAGGTCTGTTTTTTAAGCTGATCCTTATTGTCATATTCATAAAGAACAACTAGCGGTGTTGGTGTCTTCCCCTTACCTAAAGTGACATTCGTCGTTTCTTTAATAACATGTAAATTACTTGCATCATATTGCATATCCACAATCGCTTCTGTCGGTTGTTGATCATATTGACTACCCGAGCTCGTCGTGCGAATACGAGTAGGCTGCTTGGAACTATTATAATTCAAATAGTCTGTAACCGTTTGATCCTGACGGACAACCGATGGCGTAGCCGGATCGCGATAGCTACCAAGCTGCGTTGTGCGAAGGGGCGTGCCATCCGCGTTATACGTATAAGTTATTTCTGACTTCGTTAAACCATCTGCTGCTGTTTGTTTCTGTGAACTTATTTGATGGTAGGGGCCGCCATAGGCCATCTCCATTTTGTTCCCATAAGGGTCCTCCTGATAGATCACATATCCAAAAGCATCATATTCCGTGCGATAAAGCGATGCGTATTTATCCAAATTGGCTGGCAATGTACGATCATTACCCGATGACAAGAACTTATGTATGTCTGACTTATTATCATTGCCAAAGACTTTAGTTAAATACGGTTTGTTTTTTCCTGGGTCATATTGATATGCTTGATTTTCCTGGAAAGAGATACCATAATCGTTCCCTTCCTCCTTGAATTTTAAAAAGTTATAGAAACCAAGTTGCCCTTTACTCTCATTTACAGGTACGAAAGAACCTTTTCCTGATGGTCGGTAAACAGTAGTACTACCTTCTCTATATTCTCCTAAATCCAGAGAAATAGTCACTGCAAATTCAGGGCGACGGAACTCGTTACTATTTTTCAATCGGAAATTTTCTACAATGCCACCCGTTTTAGGTGTCGTCCATATTTCCTGTGCATAACTTGAAAATATAGCCACATCCTGTGTAAGAAACTTTTTTTCTCCAGCTTTATTGGTATAGCTATAATACACATTCGTTACCGGGTGATACCCAATATAGGTGAGGTTCCATGGATCGAGATACAATCGCATTGTCCCTCTGTCCTGTTCTCTTTTATAACCATTCACCTCTAAAAACCAATCCCATTTATAAGGGCGGTATTTAAAATTGGTTTCTAAACCACTATAATCTGTGACTTTGTCCAACAGGAGATAATTGATCTCACCATGAACTTTATTATCCCTTTGGATGATTTCATTGGATTCTGCTCCATTTAAAAAATCCAGAACAGGTTTACCATTTTCCATATAATACATATAATCATCTTCAAAGTTAAAATCTGCTCGAGTTGTGAGACTCGGGGTCTGATAAGTGTAGGTTTTCAACGTTTTGTTCGCTAGAACATCAACCACACTCGTAAGTTTACTAAAAAAAACACTTCTTGGATTCTCATCATTTCGATATTCTTCAGTAGTTCCGAAAACATAAGTCCTAACTTGCATAACAGGATTATCTGTCTCCATATTATATTTAATTTTGTGCGTCAGATTACCTTGTGGATCAGTTACAGTAAAACCCTGGATACCGTATGGAGGCGCACCTAATGGACCATCCGTCTGAATTTTCCTTCCGATAGAGTCTGTAATGATGATTCTATTGGCATGTTGTTGATAATCATAGGTTATTTGATCGCCAAGACGATTACTTTTAGATAAAATTTGCCCATCCCTGTTGAACGTATACGTGATTTTATCATCCAGTACTAAGCTATATCCTGTTCCGTTGTAGAAATAGGTAACATTATTATATGGATGATTGTAAGGTGTTTTATCATTACCTCTAAACTCATATGATGATCCATCATCTAAATCAAAGGTAATCGTATCTGTTGTAGAATAAGTAGCACGATTATAGAAGTTGATATTGGTACTCGTTAATGTCGAGGCAATCGTAGCACTAATCGTTCCCTCTGTCATTTTAGGAATATTGAGTGACCAACCCGTTGCAATAAAACCCAGATCGTCTCCATAACCATAATCATAATAGCTTGGGTAAGGAAAATTGCCCATACAATCCGGTAAGCCCGTTTGAAAAGCCGCATTATCTGGATGACATACTGGATTAGAAAGATCTCCATCTAAACTAGGTTGCATGATTTTAGCGTTCAACGAACTGTAACTACGAACCAAACTGAAATCCAGCCCGTTTCTTCCAGGCAAATATAAATCAACATCTTTTTGATTAGCTGTTTTATAAATCGGGTCTACATTGGAGTCAGTATTGGCTTTATATTGGAATTCACTATTTTTTTCTGTAAAACGAAAGCTATTACCTGTACTCGACGTTGATACTCTACCACTCTTCTTTGCTTGACTACTGTAAGTAGAAGCCGTCACACTTTCATATTGATCCACAATGGCTTCCAATTTTGGGTTTCCGTTTGCTTCAATAAATGGGACTTCTACTTCAACGTTCTGTTGAGCAAGCACTTCCTCATAATTATGATCATAATCATATTGCTGCATCGTAAGTGGAGTTAATTCCCTTAATAGCACTTGCTGTGCTTCTGTAAGTTTATTAATTAAAACCGGAAGCTCTTCTGCAGTCAAATCTAATACTTCAAAAAGCTGCTCTGTTTCTAGCAGAGGTGTTAGCTCTGTATAGAAATATACCGCCAGTTTCTTCATATCAAGCGTATACTGCTGGGTGATAATCTCTACTTGCTCCTCTGAAAAAACACCCCATTTTTTCTCATAAACAGACTCGTCGACAGTCAATTCTCCATCTACTAACGGATTCGTTCCGGGGACGTATACGGATTCTTCTACAGTAACGGCTGTTTCATTGGCTTCCAATTTAGCATAAGCAATGGAATTCCCCATGTCTGAGAAAATGGATAATAATAAACTAATGACTAACAGATAACTTATGACCTTCTTCAAGTTGACCGCTCTCCTCTATTTATCTAGTAAAATAATAAAATCATCGATATAAAAGCTGCTCGTTGCGTTGTTGCTTTCTACGTATAAGGACAGATTTTTTGCTGCAAGATCGCTATATTTATAAGTTCCGCCAATAATGACCCAATCACCATCTGTTACCGTTCCTGCACTAACATTTTCATAGAAATGCGTGCCGTTCGGTGATTCGCGATGAATTGTAAACAATAAATCTGATGGAGAAGTACCTGAAACCAACTTTACCGCCGCCTTGATTTGATATTTAGTATCTGGTTTAATCAGACTAGTTAGATCAAGGAGCGGACCTTGCCACTGAGCGGTTCGATTGGTTACCTTCATGCTTCTAAATCCACTTTTTGCGGTATCTCCTGAGATTTGAAGCGTTACTCCTTCTCCTTGAGCCGTCCAGCCTTGTAACGTTTCATCTTCAAAATCATGACTTATGACAGGCGGGGCTTCTACATATTTCTCTACTTTGAATTCATCTAAATAAAAGCTTGCAGTCGCATTAGGGCTTTCCATATATATAATTAAATTCGCGATTGAACCAGTAAACGTATATTTCCCTTCAAAAACAACCCATCCCTCTGTTGTCACGTGACTTGCACTGATATTATCGTAGTGAGAAGCACCACTCCCGTCTCCCCTATTCATTGTAAGCAAAATATCAGAAGAGGTTGTTCCTTGAGGCAGTAGGAGCTTTCCCGAAATCGAATAGGTCACACCAGGCTTCATATAACTGGATAAATCAAGAGCCGGTCCTTGCCAGTTCGCGTTACGATTTGTTATTTTCAGGCTGCGGCTCCCCTCGCTTGCAGCCTCATTTGTATTCGTTACCAACACTCCATCTCCCTGAGGGAACCAGCCTTGTACAGTTCCATCCTCAAAATTATGGATAAGCGGTGCCGGACCATCCGTGTAAGCTTCTAAGCTGAGATTATCAATAAAGAAGGAAGCGTTAGGACTAGCACTCTCCATGTATAAATACATACTCGTTGCCGGTTCATTTAATTGGTAAATGCCTTCAAGCGTGGCCCAACCTCCAGAAGTAACCATTTTGGTACTAATATTATCGTAGTAGCTGTTACCATCAGGCATTGTTCGATGAATGGTCATCATCACTTGTGATGCTACTGCACCTTGTGGAAGACGTACAAATGCTTTAATTTGATAACTCTTTTGTGCCACTATATTATTTTTCACATTAAGAATGGGGCCGTGCCATGTAGCAGTTCGATTGGAAACTTTCAAACTTTTGTTTCCCCCATGCGCTGCCTCTAAGGAAGTATTGAGTATTACTCCTTCCCCTTGCGGTAGCCAGCCTTGCACATTGTCACCTTCAAAATCAAAGTACAAATTACCAGATGGAATAATAGGTGGTACAGTCGTATCATCTATTCCTGATTTAATAAAGGTCTTGGATAATGTATTGCCATTAGCATCATATTTAAAAGTGTATGAGCCTTTTTTTGTATCCAATTTAGGGTCTGTCAACAATTTTGTGTAAACTCTATTGAAGCAAAAGTTAACGCAGGTGCTGACTGATCCGTT
>NZ_LAQO01000057.1 GCF_000971975.1 Paenibacillus algorifonticola
TTACGACCAACTATCGTTTTCTTAATCTTCAGACAAAATCAATGTCATAGTTTATGCAACGCTAGTGATGTGTATCATTAATTGGATCTACATTTCCCAATCAAGCTATTGCGGCAGTCACAACACAAGAAAAGGGGCAGATTCAAGATGTATCACCACAGCAGGTTATAAATGATTTCAATAATGTATCGATACAAACAGTCGAAATAGCCCATGAAACTAGCAATAAGGGTGAGTTTACTCCTAGCATAATAGCGTTACCAGAATGGACAGGTGTTACTTTAGAAAGAGGATCAGCCTTGGCTTGGGCTAAAGCCACTGTCATGTGGAAGTACGATTTAAATCAAATATGGGATAGTTATGGTTCACAAGAAAAAGGATTTATTTTCCCAAATACAGTAAAGCTAGGTGGTATCGCAAAACAACAAACTTCCGTAGCCTCCTACCATATTTATAAATCCGATACCACACTAGGCGCTGGAACAGTGACACCATGGGGAGCAATAAATATTTATGAAGTCGATTTCGCGGATTATATAAAAGTGGATAAGTTAGGGAACCATACCATATATTAAATATTTAAAATAAGGAAACATCAACTTCGTTATTAGTCGATGTTTCCTTTTGAGGAGAAATAAAAATGATAGAAATTACTAATTTAACAAAAAGATATGGTAAATATATTGTTTTTAAAGACTTGAACATTTCCTTTCCTACAAATAAATTCACTCTTATAACTGGACCCAATGGTTCTGGGAAAACAACGTTATTAAAATGTCTTCTGGGTTTAGAAAAATATACAGGAATCATTAAATTCTCCAATAAAAGCATCTATGATATTTTAGATGAGGTTCAAGTCGTTTATGATAATTGTCCACTTTATGCTAATTTATCAGGCTATCAAAATATAAATTCACTAGGTAACAACCTTCTAAATCAGGTTGAAGAACTTCTGCCAAAGATACATATAGATAAAAAAATGTTGGACAATAAAGTGAAAAACATGTCATTCGGACAAAGAAAAAAACTAGGCTTTATTCTTGCTCTAGCTCAGAAACCAAAGTATCTATTGCTTGATGAAATGACTAATGGGATAGACTACGAATCCCTCTTGCAAATCAGTGACATCTTGAAAAATTCAGATCAATTAATGACAATTATAGCTATCGGTCATTCACTTGAGTTTTATTCTCCACTAGTAGATCATCTTGTAATCATTAAAAATAACACGGTTGTATCACAAGAAGAAATAAAATGTAGTGGAGGTGGTTTGGTTGATCTCTACAAACAGAATATTTAATTGCTATAAAGACGAACTCAAATATCAAATATACTCCAAAACATTATTACTTATTTTCATAATATCCATTAGCCTTGCAGCTATTAATCTATACGGGCTTGTAAGTAAAGCAGAGGGTGCATATGATGTTTATGTTAGAACTTACAATGAGTTTAAAGATGCTGGCATAGATGTTGAAGCCATGTTAAAAAGCCCGCTTAACCGAGATATTAAACAAACCGGGTCAGATCGATTGACTAAGGTAGATAATCCTGTACGCTTTCAATTTGAAGAGGCTGGAATAGCGAGCCAACTCTTAAAGGGTCCGAACATAATTACGAATACTCTTGAATGGTTGGACTTCGTCTTTTTCCCAATCATATTCACTTTATTAGGCATACATTTTGTTTCTTATGATTACAAATATAAAACATACAAACTAAAAGTCATTAAAGCCAAATGGAATAAACTATTTGCAGGAAAGCTATTTGCATTGTTTACTTGCACATTTTTTATATTTATCTCCACTTTAATTGCTTCATATATAATAGGGCTTTATTTTCATTCACAAGTAGTTAATCGAATTCCCCTGGAGCAATTTTCAAGCTTGCCTCAAATCGATAATAACAAGCTTATCATACAATTGGTATTCAGTTTATTTATTTGCATCTTTTTCGCACTAATCGGTTTTTTAATGGGCATCTTATTTAAAAGCTTTATATTACCGACGATTATTTTTCTAGTTTTCAATTTAATTCTCCCTGTCCTTGGAAAATATGATATTAGGAATATGATAGCCATCATCTCACATGAAATTTTTGAGTTTAAAGGTCGATTTATACTTTTCATGCCTGCTTATATTCCGCTTTATCAATCCATTACGTTATTAGTCGCAATAGCTATTTTGATTATTGCTGCTTCTTTCCTTTATCTTTCTCGACAAGGCAAATACTATAATTAGCTGCTGTTTGTCATCCTAATACCTAAATTCCTATTTTAAACGATCAAGAAACCCACCTCCCTCAACAGGGCGTGGGTTTCTTGATCGTTTGGAGCCATAAGCCTAAATGACTAACACACGATATTGATTTCAACTTTATACCTGAAAATCTATTTCACAATACTTTCAAGCACATCATCAATCATTTGCGAGTTAGCGATCGTTCCCGTGTACAGCCAGCTGGAATTGTTGTCATACGTGTAGACGTTGTTATTTTTCACTGCAGGAATGCCCTGCCAGATCGGATCGCTCAAAATCTCCTCTTTCGTCGCCTCCCTGCTGTTCACTATGAACAGGTAATCGGCGTCCAACTCGGCGAGCTTTTCCTTGGAAATCGCGCTCCAATTGGCCTTCGCCGCCTGGGATATTTCCGCAACTACGTTCGGAACCGTTAAATTGAGATCACGATAAAGCAAATCGCCGCTGGATAAATTTTGGTTGACGACGTACACATTTTTAGCCGTAACCCAGAGAACAGCAGCTGACTTGTCACCGATCGCCTGGTGCAGCTTATCCTTGGCCTCACTTGCTTTCGCTTCATAATCAGCCAGCACTTGCTTCGCTTCCTCGCTCTTATTCAGTACTTCTCCTACCGTCAGCAGCTCCTGACGCCAATCATTGTTGACATCGCTGCCTACCGTAAAGGTTGGGGCAATTTTAGCATACTGCGCATACTTGTCCCCCATCACCATTTCCGCATTGTCGATAATAATGAGATCCGGCTGGTAGCTCATCACGACTTCATAGGGAAGCTCGGACGGAATAGCAGGGATGTTCGCCAGCTCCTTCTGCAAATAATTTTGCACCTTACCTTCACTTACCGACCACTGAGCAACCGGAATGACGCCTAGCGCAACCAAATGATCCTCCAAATAAGACGCAATGACCCGTTCAGGCTTAGCTGGAACCTTAACTTCATGGCCCAAACCATCCTTAAGTACCCGCTCACTCGCTGTCTGATCCGCTGTACTGCTGCTTGCGGCTGGCGCATTGCCAGTTGCCGCTGGAGATTTTGTCGAGCTTGCGCATGCACTGACCAATAGAGTCATCGCAAGCAGCATCATAATGGCAATTGATTGTTTGGAACCTCTGTTCATTCTTAATACCCCTTCGCCTCTGTTTTGATAATGATTATCACCAATAACAGTATGCCCGCTGCGCCTTCTGGATACAATGGGGTATCGGGACATCAATAATGGATTATGAGGGCGTTTTTGCACAGTGCTCGCTTCCGTTTTATAATGGATCGGTGAAATTCCAGTATGCTTTTTAAAAATACGGCTGAAAAAATAAACGTCCGGATAGCCGACACCTGCGGCTATTTCCTGTAAAGTCCCCTCCGTGCTCATCAGCAGCTCTTTCGCCTTCTCGATACGAAGCTGGATGAGATAATCGATCGGACTATGCTGGATTTGATTTTTGAATATGCGCGTTAAATGCCTTGGCGTGCAATCCAGCACATTCGCTAACCGCTCCAGTGTAATCGATTCCGCATAATGCTCATGGATAAACCTGACCGCTTGGGCGACCAGATCCGCTTTTATAACCGGAACCTCCTGCTCATCCAGTTGTCGCAGCAATTCATATATGAAATCGTAAAACAAGGTTTTCACATGCAGCTCGGCAAGCTTACCCTCATTATGCCATTCCTCGTCCAGCTGCTTCAGCTTCTCATAAAGGGATATTGGAAAAGCTGGCGTAACACCATATTGCATGCGAAAAGGATTTTTCTCCACCAAACGCTGTTTTTCCGGCATATTCAGCAGCGGCTGAATCGCTTTATAGAGGATCAGATAATATTCGAAAAGCTCCTCCGTCGGGCGAATATCCAAATAAAAGCCTTTCCCGCCATGCAGCATTTGAAATTTTCTGAATGCATACTCCCGATTGTCCAAAGCAACCGCCGCACTGCCTCGCAGTGCAAACAAAAACGCATTGGCTGGCAGCCGGTACGCGCTAAGCGCTTCCCCTAGCTTCATTTTAATATGCCGAACGTCCAGCACTTTAATGGCACTATGCGTGAACCAATAAAGCTGCTCGTCGATGTTTATGGTGTCTTTCATGACTTTCACCCGATTTTCACTCCTTACTTTAACGCTCCACTCGTCTTTAATCGATCATTCAAAAGGTTATTGTTATTATACCCTTTTCCTTCCTTTTTGAGGTGATAAGGAGAAAAACCCTGATAGATCAACGAACTTGATCTTTCAGGGCCTATTTTATACTCGAATATGGCTATTTTTTATTTTATCATCGCTAATCTCTTAAAACTTCCTAACCAGCGAGCGGTACATGAGGAACAAGAAATACGGACTGCCGATCAGCATAATAATTAGGCCTGACGGAATTTCTTTCGGCGCCATGATCGTTCTTCCGAGCGTATCAGCAATGACGAGCAGCAAGCCGCCGAGCAGGCCTGACAAAATAATGGAGCGTCTCGTGTGATGCCCAATCATCATGCGCACAGCATGCGGTGCCATAAGTCCGAGGAAACCAATCGTTCCGACGCTAGCAACAGCTCCCGCCGCCAGCAACACTCCGATTATCATGGCCCAGAGCCGTGTTCCTCGAACCGGCAGGCCAAGTCCTACTGAACTCTCGTCGCCAAACGCCAGCAAATCGAATTTCCGGCCCAAATAGTAAGCAACCGGTAAAAGGATAAGCAGAAATATCATCATGCTATAAAATTGATTCCAGCCTCGCCCATAGGTCGTGCCCGTTAACCAAATTAGGGCTGTACTGTTCCAAAGGCTCGCCTTGACGATCATCGCCTGTATGCCCGCAGAGCCGATTGCCGATACTGCGATTCCTAGCAAAATAAGAACAGACGGATTCAAAGATTTGCGCCACGCTAGGAAAAATACAAAGGCTGCGGCAATAATCCCACCCGCAATTGCGGCAAAAGGGAGCGCGAAGATGGTCAAATTAGGCAACGCGACCAGCACAACTAGCGCGCCAAACCCAGCTCCCGACGTCACGCCAATAATAGAGGCATCGGCCAGTGGATTTCGGACGGCGCTTTGAATTAAGACGCCGCTAATCGCAAGCGCAATACCGCCTCCAGCCGCAACGAGTGTACGCGGAAGCCTTAAATTCAGCAGCACGGAATAACTTGAGTCCCCTCCGCCAACAAGGCTGCCTAGCAATTCAGCAATCGGTATTCTCGTTCCACCAAGCGACAAGCTTACAAGGATGATAACGATGAGCAGCGCTGCCATGGATATCGCAGTCGGAGCGAAGCGCATACGCAGCGCTACCCCTCCGATATTCATGGAGGACTGCCCAGAGCCTGAACCGGATATATTTTTCATCTTGGTGAGTACGAGCCAAATGAGCCAAGGCGCTCCAATAATCGCCATGACTGCACCAACCGGCATTTCCCCCAAATTGCTCCGCACCATACGTGCAAGCAAATCCGCCGCCGTAATGAGCAGTGCTCCCCATAAAGCGCTCGCTGGAATAAGGAGACGATGCTTGCGAATACCGCTAAGTCGGACAAGATGGGGGGCGACCAGACCGACGAAGCCGATTGGTCCAACCACACTGACCACAATGGCAGCCAGCAGTACCGAAAGGCCAAGTCCCATTGCCCGTGTTAATCCTACACGCTGCCCAAGCGAGCGAGCGGTAGACTCATCGAGCTCCAATGCATCAAATTGCCTTCCTGCTAGCATCGCGACCCCAAGCAAGGCAATGACGAATGGCCATGCATATTCGACACCGCTCCAGTCAAGCTGAATCAAGGAACCCGAGCCCCATAAAAATAAATTCTGCGTTTCCGTTTGCTTAAAAATATGAATGGCCGTTGTAAACGCCCCAAGCACCATGGACACGATCATGCCGGATAAGGCTAGCCGGATAGGCGTGGCCTTCCGGCCGCCACTCAGGAAATAGGCCGTCAATGCCGCCAGTAAGCCCCCAGCCGCCGCCAGCACAAATGGGAACTGCTGCTGCAGAGCAGGGAAAGCAACCACGCCAAGGACAACCATAAAGTAAGCCCCAGCATTGATACCTAGTGTATCCGAGGCAGCGAGCGGATTTTTCGTTATCGTTTGCAGTAAAGCGCCAGCCGCAGCGAGCGCAGCCCCGGCCAAAATGCCAATAACCGTGCGTGGCATTCGGATATCCCATAGCAGATTATGCTCCATCACATCTTGGCGGCGGAGCAATCCATCTAACACGGTGGCTGCCGGGATTTTAGCTTCCCCGAAGCAAAGACTTAAAAGGGATAATACGAAAAGGGCGGCAATGCCGCCCCCAAATATTCCAATTACCCGCCAGGTCATTCCGATTGAGGCTTCATTGTTATGATTGTCGTTCATCTTGGCACTCATTTCGTTAATGTATTTACAACTTCATCAACGATCACTTTAGAGGAGATTGGACCGCCAAACACCCAAGTAGCGCTATCTAATCCGTAGGTGCGTTTCTCCTTAACGAATGTAAGACCGTTCCAAACGGAGTTATCCTTCAGTTCGTTAGAGAAAATATCATCATCCTTTTGGACGATATAGATTAAATTAGTATCCTGGACCGCAGGCAACGCTTCTACCGTTGAAGTACTAAATCCGTAAACCTCGAAATTTTCAGATTTCCAATCGTTTTTCAGGCCAATCCGATCCAACGTTTGTACGGCAAGGGAATTGTCAGTGAAAAGACGCATCGTCGCTGCATTCTGATAGCTGTACGCTTGCGTCAGCACATAATTCAAGCCACCCTTGCCTGCCGCATCCAGCTTCGCCTTTGCATCTGCATAATGCGCATCCAGGTCAGCGAGGACCTTAGTGCCTTCCTCTGTTTTGCCAACAGCTGCTGCAATCGTTTTGAACACTTCTTCCATCTGATCATATTGATTGCTTTCCCCTTCAAGCGGATACAGACTAAAAATCAACGTAGGCGCAATGCCTTTCAATTGATCATAGATCGCTTCATGGCTATCCGTATTAGCAATAATCAAATCGGGTTTCAAAGCCGCAATCGTCTCTAGATTCGGAGCGTCACGCATACCAACATCCGTCACGTTTGCATCCAATGGTGCTTCTGATGTCACATACAGCTTATATTGTGCGTTATCAGCATTCCCCACTGGCTGCACACCAAGAGCAATTACGTCTTCCGTAAATGTCCACTCTAGTACGATAACCTTTTGCGCGGGCTTATCCAGCTTTACCTCACCTTTAGCATCCTTGAGCACAATAGGGCCAGCCGCCGCAGTATCTCCGTTTGTATTTGTAGCAGTTGCATTTTCAGTTGTGGTTCCTTCTGCTGCCGAACTATTCGTTGTGTTAGATCCACAGCCCGCTGCGACCAGCATAACAACGATAACCATAATTAAACCCATTAGCCTTTTGTTCATTTTGTTTATCCCCCTATTATTCCAAAAATCAAAGCTGTTCTACTGCGATAATATTTATCATTGTATTGATAATGATTATCATACTTAGGTACAATAGCTATATTAGCTACCATTTTACCGAAAGTCAATGTTTAAATTTTCAATTTCCACTTTATCCGACCCGAATACAAAAAAAGACAGGATACGTTCTCCTGTCCTTCTCGCTACCTTGTATCCATGCCGCCAGCTATATCGATCCCGCAGCCCATACATTCACGTATTTCAGCTCTGCAGCCAGACGCTCATTTCACCAGGCTGGCGATTGCCCCATAAATAATATGGAATGGACTTGAAGCGAACAGCTGTCCTCTGCTTAGTAAAAGGACGATATGGCTTGCCATCTGACCACGAAGTATGGTCTGTCACTACCCCGTCACCTTCTACAATAACGCAGCCGCCAAGAAGATTTTGAGCGGCATATTCCGTCAAGTTCGGTTCCTCGGCCAATGCGAGCGAGGTTATCGGGGCTCCATTGTCCGCTTCCTCTAAGCAATAAACGAGCGGACCACGCTGAATGGCCACTTTGCCGGCATCTGCCCGAATTAACGGGTGGGCAGCAATTAACTTCGCCTCCATCGGAAGCAGCCACTCCAACGTATCGCCATCTAACCAATTTCGATCTACTTTCGCATAGCCATTTTCAACACGATAAAGCTGCATTTCGCCATTCACTTTCAACGTTGGCCGCTCGCTTTGGAACCAATCCGGTATGCGTAATGCCATTTCAAACGCAGCACATGCTTCGCCCTCTGGAAGCGAGACCGACAATTGGGCATGGCCGCTCCAAGGAAGCTCGGAGCGTTGATGCAACGTTACGATGACGCCACCAAGCTCAAAGGAGGCTTTGCTTCCGATAAATAAATGGGTATACACCGTCCTGCCATCATCAGACACGTCGTAAATATAATCATTTAGCGAACATAGCAAACGGGCGACGTTAGGCGGACAGCAGGAGCATCCGAACCATTTTTGTCGAACCGGCTTGACGTGATGTCTGTCTGGATTTTTGCGGCTTGCTTCTGGCCATACCTCTAGCGGGTTGACATAAAAGAAATGTTTGCCGTCCTTTGACATGCTGCCAAGCACATTGTTGTACAGTGCTCTCTCCATCACATCCGCATATTCGCTCTTTGCTTCAAGCTGCAGCATGCGGCGTGCCCAGAAAATCAAGCCGATAGAAGCACAGGTTTCCGCGTAAACCGTATCGTTAGGAAGATCGTAGTCGAGCGTGAAGGCTTCTCCGTGATGCGTTGAACCAATTCCCCCGGTAATGTACATTTGTTTGCCTGTCGTATTCGACCAAAGCCGCTCGCAAGCTTCGCGCAGCCCCACGTCTTCAGTCAAACGGGCGAGATCAGCCTTCGCCGTGTACATGTAGACTGCTCGAACGGAGTGACCGATAGCGACCGTTTGCTCACGTACGGGAAGATGGCATTGGTATACTTCCAGATTAGGCATTCCTTGTGACCAAATGCTTGTCCTGCCGCCGCTTTCCCATTCCTCCATAAAATAGTTTGGCTCGTTTCCACGTTCATCAATGAAGTAGCGGCTAAGGTTCAAATAGCGCTCTTCTCCCGTAACTCCGTACAGCTTGACCAATGCCAATTCAATTTCCTGATGCCCGCAATAAGCTTTAATCTGGCCCGGTTCGGTTCCAAACAAGGTTGCAATCAGATCAGCAAAGCGACAAGAGAGGTCGAGTAATTTGCGCTTGCCTGTCGCTTCGTAATAAGCAACTGCCGCTTCAATCAAATGGCCTGCACAATAAAGCTCATGGGCTTCGTAAAGATTCGTCCATTGTTTGCCAGGCTCTTTAATCGTAAAATAGGTATTCAAATAGCCGTTGTCATGCTGGGCTTGACCGATCAGGTCAATGGCCTCATCGGAAATTTTCTCCAGTTCAGGATCGGGGTGGCGACGAAGCGAATAGGCAACAGCCTCCAACCATTTGTAAAGATCGCTATCTTGAAATACCCAGCCGCCAAATTCTCCTTTCGCAAGTCCAGCAGCAATTTTGAAATTTCGAATGGCATGGCTCGGCTCAGCACCTTCTATCCTATCGTTCAGCGCTTCCCACTGATAGGGAATAACCGTTTGGCGAACAAGCTCGGAATAATGGTTCCAAAAATCGTCTTGGATATGAATCTGTTTTTTTTGCATGGATATCCACCTCGAAACTATAAAATTTGACTCTCTATAGCATCGAGTATATGCTTTTTTTAACTGTCGCAATAGAAACGAATTGACCTTTTTTCTATAAAAAATAACACAAAAAATGAGGGTAATCCTTTGAATGACGAGTTAATGATTTGGCTCCTGACCCCGCCCCTTCCTTATTATTGGGAAGCTGGGCGCGCGGACTTCCGCGCAGGAGATCGCCATCCGAATCGAAAACATTTCGGCCTTTTCGATCTGCTGATCGTGGTTAATGGAGCACTGCACATTGGGGAAAACGGGAAAGAATGGTCGCTTGGAGCAGGAGATACGTTATTGCTGCTGCCAGAAGGGGAGCATTATTCGGTCAAGCCATGTGAACAGGAAACGTCTTTTTTCTGGGTTCATTTCGAGCATGAGGTCTGGAGGCAAAATCCCCCGATTGCCCAGCCAGAAGCAACGGTCCCGTCATCGCCATTCGATAATCCAAAATTAATAGGTATCCCTAAGCATTCCGCGCTGCCTAACCCCCAGATCGCGTTTGATCTGATGAGACAGCTTCTGGAACTGCCGATCGGCGAAGCCTTCTGGGAGAAGCAGCATTTGCTTTTCCAACTGCTCGCTTTGCTGGAAAATGGAAGATCGGGGATGACTAGCACGCCGGCAACGCGTCTGGCTGAGAAAGCTGCTGCTTACCTGCAGCGCAACTACCAAGAAGAAGTCACCAATGAAACCTTGGCGTTGGCGCTGCACTTCCACCCTAACTACATTGTTCGTTGTATGAAAATGAAATATGGTGTCACGCCCATTCATTACTTGCTGCAATTCCGGATGGAGCGGGCGAAGCAGCTTCTCATCTCGACGGAATGGTCCATCGATCGTATAGCTGAGGAAGTCGGCTTCCGATATTCCCCTTACTTCTCGACCTGTTTCAAGCGCAGCGTTGGAATGACTCCACTACACTTTCGCAAGAAATATTTGAATTGAAGAATAGACACCGTATATTTACATCAGACAAAAATCAACAACCGGTCATCATGGATGATCGGTTGTTGATTTTTAATGTTGGAGCATTTCCTACCTGCTCAATTATTTCTCACCCAAGGAATATGTTTGTGTGACGCTGGCGGCGGATTCATCTGTCAGGCCATTAATTTCGGATAATCGCTTACACCCAAATAGGTACTTAAACAACTGGTTATAAGCTCATGTTCATCAACCTCTGAGGTACCCGTAACTGCAATTGCCCCAATAAAGCCAACTCCCCTTACTTTAATTGGAAATCCGCCTCCTGCTGCTACATAGTCAACAGGACTTAAATGCAGAGCTTCTTCCAGCGTCACGCCTTGCTTCTTCAGCTTCAATTGAATGCCCAATGTACTTTGATTGAGTCTATAAACCGTATTTTTCTTCTTCCTAAGCCATTCATCATTGTCTACAGTCGTCCCCTCCAATGCAGCGTGGAAGATTTGTTGACCGCATTTAGAAATATCAACTGCAATCGACTTTCCTTCACTTCTGGCTTTGCTTAGCAGCAATAAACCAATTTCTATTCCCATGTCATGACTAAATTTATCAAATTGCAATAGCATTTCTTGTTTCGCAATCATCTCATCATTCATCGTCCATTCCTCCATCCATTTATTTTAAATTCGCCTCGTTCATTAATCTTCAAAAGGATATTTAAGCCCCCATTGACGTCGCAATTCATCGCACTGCCTCATAATGGATAGGCTTTGTTCCCATGTCATAATTGGCGATTCCTTCAGATTTCCCCTTAAACATTCATTCACATGCGCAATCTCATATTGAAAGCCATCATCATGAATGCCTTCGACACTTTGAGGTGCTTTTTCTTCATAGGTCGTGATATTGCCATCCTTCATCACATGGATTAAAGTAGGCTTCCAAAAGGACGGTACTTCGATATAGCCTTGGGTACCATAGATCATTGCAATATCGCGCATATCCGTTCTCACACCACTGCTCATGACGACAAGTTCGCCTTTATCATATTTGGCAATATAGCTTGCTTGCTCGTCGACCTGTATATGGTATTCATCAGAATCAATAGTTGCAAATCCTGTAAGTGCAACGGGGTTTTTCCCTAATACGGCTTCGGCAAAATGAAGATTATAAATACCTGTATCCAGCAGACCGCCACCAGCAAGCTCCGGATTCATCCATCGTTGATCACGGAATTCGCCCGGCAATCTAAAAGAAAATGCGATATTCATCGCTCTAACTTCACCGATGCCCTCATCATTTAATAATAACTTTATCTTGTTCATCATCGGAAAAAATCTTGTACATGAAAAATACATTATTATTTTGGGCACATTCTAATACTTCAATTAATTCACCTTCATTAACACATGCCGGTTTTTCTACCAATACTGATTTTCCGTGCTCCATCGCCATGATTGCCATTTTTTTATGCGCTGGATGCGGTACGGGAATATAGACAACATCAATATCCGTTCTTTTTAGCAAAGCTTCATACTCTAATGCCAAGGGAATATCGTGCTTCTGAGCCATCTTCTGCGCACTTTCTATTGTTCTAGAGGATACAGCCACAATTTCCACATCATTCAGCTGTTTGGCGCCACAAATCCATCTGTCTACAATACTCCCTGACCCTAATAAACCCCACCTTATTTTTCTTTCCATTGTTATACCCATTCCTTTCGTTTCTCCCAGGACACAAAACGGAATGAAACTCGTAGCCTGGAGCTGTTTTTTTGTATGCTGAACATACGACCAATATTGGCCAGCAGACAGTAAAATCAATCATCCATCCCTTGAACAAAACTTTCTGATTCCTCAATCCTTGTTTTCACTTTCATTTTAACAAAAATACCGAATCAGTAAATTAGAAAATATTAAACGCTTTCATTTGATATCATTAAACGGGTTCGTTCGAATTAAACATTCATATTTCATCGTTATATCCATTACGCTAGAATGCCTACACATAAAATTTAATACGAAAGAAAGCCCAGTTAGATAGATCAAGGGTTTGATCTATCTAACTGGGCTTTAATTTCAATCAATATCATCCTCCGATGAGTCAGGACAACCCCGTTCGATCGCGATATTCCTGGGGGGTCATGTTCGAAAATGCCTTAAACAGCTTAATGAAATGCGGCACTGCCTGATAACCAATTATTCGGGCGATTTCGTAAATTTTCTTGTCGCTGCTGCGCAGCAAATACGCGGCCAATTCCATCCGGTATCGCAAAATATATTCGCTCAAATTGTTTCCCGTTTCTGCCCGGTATGCTCTCGACAAGTAGGCGGGATGAAGACCGATTTGCGCCGCAAGCGTCTGCAGCGATAAATTGTCGTTCATGTTTTGCTCGACAAATTTATGGACTTTGTCAACTAATCCTGCCTGCTTCAGGGATGAATTTTCCAATTGTTCTCTAAGGCATCGGAATATGAAGAATGCCCACTTCTCCAACTGCTTAAGAGAAGGAGCCGCCGGCATGAGACCGAAGGAGGACGCCCCGAACTCGCTTAGCAGCTTTCCTTTCTTGTGCGCCATATACTGATAGGCGTTAGCAATGGCGAAATACGCTTCATTGGCATGCTCGGGAGGATAGTCTACGCTTTTCAGTTCATCGAATATCTCGATTAACTTTTCCTCCGCATGATGCCAGTTCCCCGTATCGAGCAAATGAATGAGGAGAGGCGGTCGATAGAGCGACGTCAGCGTTCCGATCCGAACCTGATCGAGTGTGCCCGTGATTCGCAGAAACAGGCCTTGCCGCCCCTCTTCTACCCGCCTCATTCCATCGATTACTGATCGATATAGTCCAGGAACACCTTCTGGAAAAGACATCCCGTTAACGGCCAGCGCAATGGAAACGCTGCCATTTAAGAGGGATTCCGCCTTTTTCTTCAGCATAGCCACCCGGACGTCCATCGTAATCCGATCGATTGCCGTGGCTTCTTGGGTCTGTCCATTCGTATCGGCTTTCCCTTTGGCCGAAACGACAAAGACGAGATATTCGTTATGATCGCGGCAGAACCACAAGTGAAAGACATCCCTAAACAATTCCTCCGCCATATTCGTGACCGCATATTCGATAAGCTCTCTATCCATGCTTTCATATTCTTGCAGCCTGCCCTCCAGCCGTACGATGAACATACCTACTTCCTGATTCAGGGCGAAAGGCAAGTCGAGCAGGAAAAGCTTTCGCTCCAGCTCCGCGAACGGGATGCCGTTATCGTGCAGCAGACGATTCAGCAGCTCGCTCTGCAATCTAGGCAAATTTTCCCGGAATGCGTATACGTCGCGTTGCTGCTGCTGTTGCAGCTTCATCTCGCAGGTAATTTCTTCGGATAATTTGCCTAGCATCTCCCGAAGCTGTTCGGGGTTTACCGGCTTCATTAAGTAGCCGGACGTATTATACGGGACAACGCCTTGAGCATATTCGAAATCGGCATAACCTGAAATAACGATGATTTTGACTTTGCGGCCCATTTCGCGGATCTCCCGAATCAACTCGATTCCGTTCATCTCCGGCATCCGTATATCCGTAATGACGATATGGATGTTTTGTTCCCGATAAAGCTTTAAAGCCTCCTCACCTGTAAATGCTTTATGAATATGCCCGATTCTAAGTTCGTCCTTCGGAATGGTAGCAGCTATACTGTCAACCTGAGAGGGAATATCGTCTACGATCAGAACTTCAAATATCGGAATCGCCTCCGTTCTTAATCATCAATCCCACGCGAAGTCCACCTAAAGATGAATGTTCGATCAGAAGCCCCGAGGATTGTCCGAAGTAATGCCTTAGACGTTGATGAACGTTCCTTAGCCCAAGGCTGTGATCCGCGCTCGATTTCAACTGCAAGGAGCGCCTTAAAGAATCCAATTCATCTTGCTGCATTCCGACGCCGTTGTCTTCTACGAAGAGTTCCCAGCCTTCCTCGGTCTGTTTGCCGGTTATGACGATTTCGAATTTCCCCTTCTTGCCTTCCATTCCATGCACGATCGCATTCTCGACAAGCGGCTGAAACAGCAATCGGGGCATAAGCAAAGCAAACATGCCTGCTTCGATATGTTCATGAAATTGCAGGCGCTCGGACTGCATCCGATGGATTTCCAAGTAATTGCGAATCAATTCCATCTCTTCGGCCAAAGAAGTCAATTGCTGCTCCGTCCTGGTCGTATAACGATAATACTGGCTCAAGTGTTGGGTGAAGGCGACAATCGCTTTCGTCCGTTCAAGCTGCGCCATGCTTTGGATATACGCGAAGTTATTATACAGAAAATGCGGATTGATTTGCGCCTGCAAATGCTTGAGGGACGACTCTTTGGCCTGAAGCTGTTCCGTGTACACTTTGTCGATTAGCGTCTGAATATCGTGGGACATCAGGTTAAACTGCTCAATCAAATAATAAAACTCATTATTCGATACATGCTTGACCCGATGACCGTACTCGCCCCGCCGGAGCGACTTCACCGCCCTTATTAAATCGTAGATGGGCTTCTGCACGTTGCGGTACAGCAGCGCCGCGGAGGCGACACCCAGAACCAGCAAAAGCAAGCCTGCGGCATAAAACATCTTCTTGCTATGATCGATGGGCTCCAGCACTTTTTGCATCGGTTGGAAATCGATCAAATACCATCCGAGCGAGGCGGATGCCACATAATTTACAAGATACGGTTCATTGCGAAAATTCAGTTTGACCGACCCTTCGGTCGGGTTCTGCGCTTTGATTTTATCAAATTGCTCGGCCATGGCATTGATCAGGCCGGGCTCCGACTCCCGCGGCATAATCGGTTCGAAGCCCGGACAATAGAGAAACGGCTCTCCGACGCTGCCTTGCTTAAAACGATCCAGCATTTTGACTAGATTTTCCGACGAGAACGAGACTTCGACATACAAATTCGGATTTTTCGGCTTGGCGTTCGATTCGAAAGGAGTTATTAAATCCCGCACAAATGCGTTTTCCGGTCCCCTCTCCGTAACGATCATACGATAATCCCAACGCTGCTGGCTCGAATTCCTGAAGTAATCCGCGTCGTGCTGCTGCAAATAATTCGTAGAAACCATTACGTCCGAAACCGGGGAATACACGGTGAAATCGTTTACCCATTGGAAGGTGGTAGACTGCATATCCAACTTCTGCAATAGAAGCGTCTTCGATGCTAACATCGAATAGGAGGGTTCGGAAGAAGAACGAAGCTGCAGCTGCAGCGCATCCGGGTCGGACGCGACGACGAAGGCAGCTCGCCATAACCGGTCTGCTTCGACGTCCATCTGCTCCACAAAAAAACGAATCCGATTCATGTTGACTTGAAGCAGCTCCTGCTCAACAACGCCGGTACTGATCTTATTCGACGAATTATACATCATAACGACCGGGATGAGCATTAGAACGATCACGATCATGACTTTCGTGAATATATTCATTCTGCCTCCCATAACGCTTCTGCTGTATAACATAGGTCTCCCCCAATTCAGTTGCATCTTCTCGGCCGGGAAGAATTACCCTAGGACTTCACCGAGCCAAGCACAATTCCTTTAACAAAATACTTTTGCAAAAATGGATACACGAGTAAAATCGGCAACGCGCCGATAAAAATTTGCGCCGTTTTAATAGTACGGTTCGAGAAATTCGCTATACTTTCCGATGTTACACCAATCCGCGACATATTGTCACTAACAATCATAGAGTGCAAATAAGTGGCGAGCGGATATCCATCCGGATTGGTCATATAGATTACGCCGTCAAACCATGAATTCCAATGAGATACCATTGAAAATAAAGATAAAGTCGCAATGGACGGCATCGATACGGGCAGATAAACGCTCCAAAGCACTCTCAAATGACCGGCTCCATCGATATGGGCAGCCTCTTCCAGCTCCTGCGGAATCGTCCGGAAGAAATTGAGCATCAAAATCATATTCCACACGCTGACGGCCGAAGGCAATATCAATGCCCAAATTGTATCGATCAGATGCAGCTTGCTGACCAATATATACGAGGGGATCAGACCACCCGAGAACAGCATCGTGAAGACGAAAATCCAGATGTAAATTTGACGCCCCGGGAATTTGTAGCTGGATTTCGATAAGCTGTAGGAAGCCATCGTGACCACGACCATAGAAAGTATCGTGCCTAACACGGTCCGCTCTACGCCAATCCACATGGCTTTAAGAAATTTCCCGTTGGCTAGCGTCTGGACATAGGCGTCCGTCGTAAAGCCGACCGGCCAAAAATTGACGATATTCGCTGTTGCCGCAGCCCGTGAGCTGAAGGATACCGCAAGCACATGGACAAGAGGAAGAATGCAAATGAGCGCCAGCAGGCAGAGAAAGACGGTGTTCAGTATCGTAAATACGGTGTAACCTCTAGAGCGGTAGTGCATGGTCGACCTCCTCAAGCGTAAACGGCTGAAGCCGTCCTTTGGCGGCAAAGCAACCGTTTCGCGATGAAATATAAGTCTATTTATAAGTGTGAGGCTTATAAATTCTTATATTTTAAAAAATCCGGTAGTTAGCTAGTTTATATGCCAATCTGTAGCTGATGACGATTAGAATGAAGCCGATTAATGACTTGAATAGTCCAACCGCCGTTCCGAAGCTGAATTGTCCGTTGTTCAGTCCTTCCCGGTAAACGAATGTATCAATGATATCTCCGTGCGAATACACGAGCGGATTGTACAAGTTCAAAATTTGATCGAAGCCGGCATCTAAAATCCGGCCGAGCGATAGCGTCGCTACCACGATTACGATTGGCAAAATGAGCGGGATGGATATGGATTTGACTTGCTGCCAACGGGTAGCCCCGTCGATTTCGGCCGCTTCGTATAAAGCCGGATTGATGCCTATTAGAGTAGCCAAGAAAATAATGGCAGAAAAACCAAATTCCTTCCACACATCGCTAAGGATGACCGTAAACCGGAACCATGGACCGTTGCCTAAGAAAAAGATGCTGTTTATGCCGAACGAATGAAGGACGCGATTGACGATTCCGCCCTCCGTCGATAGAATATCGAGCATAATGCCACCCAAGATGACCCATGACAAAAAGTGCGGCAAATACACAAGCGTCTGCACGACTCTCTTAAAGAAAATCTTCCTGACTTCATTGAGCAACAGAGCGAATACAATGGGAATGAATAAATTCATAATTACCTTAAATGCGGCGATAATTAACGTATTCCATATGACCTGCTTGCCGTCCGGATACGTGAACAGATACCGGAAATGATCCAAGCCCACCCAAGTCGACCCCTTGATGCCAAGCCATGGTTGATAATCTTGGAAGGCAATGACAACTCCAAACAACGGGATATATTGAAACACGATGCATAATATTAAGGCCGGCAACAATAGCATGTGGAACGGCCATGTTTTTCTCCAGTACATTGCCACTTCGTACCCATCCTTTCATCGGAAAAACGGAAAGGAGACCGGCAGCAAATGCTGCCCTCTCCTCCGTCCTCCATTCCTGTTGTCAGCGCGCGTTACTGGTTTTCCGCATACCACGCATTGACTTCATCCGTAATTTTCTGGCCGCCATTATCCAGCCATTCTTTGACGAATTCATCGAAATATTCGATCGGTTGATCGCCATAAATAATTTTGAGGTAGCTTTCAGTAGCAAGCTTCTTCAGCAATTCGCCTTTGGATTTCATCGTTGGCGTCATTGGGCCGGTAAAATAGTTTTTCCCCTCCGTGATGCCTTGGTTAATACGGACGCCCTGACCATCGATTTGTTTCTTCTTCATTTGTTTAACGTCAAATTCTTTGGAACTTACGGGCTCAGCGTTAGGGTCGGCCAAAAACTTCTTGACTGGGGCCTCGTTGGAGTAAGGGATCGTCACGCTTGAGCCGAGAATATTCGTCATCATGAATCTCATATCCATACTTCTTCCGTCTTTAAGCGGCCATTGGTCTGCCGGAACGCCCGCTGCTTCGTAATCGCCCTTGATGAGCTTACCGTTGTATTTCACATAATCGTATCCTTCATAGTAACCGTCTTTCCAACGTGGATCGAAGAACGGATCGCCTTCTTGCTCCAATTGTTTCGCGAACATTTTGTTGAAATAAGCGAACCATACTTCGATATCCTTGAAGTCTTTATTAAATACGGTGAAGCCCGAAACCAACATTTTCTCCGCACGACCTACCAAGCCATCCGGACCAGCTGGAAGCGGATATGGCTCAAAGTCGGCTTTTGGATCGTTCTTGGTCGCGTCGCTCAGCGGCCAGTCACCCATCCAGGCCGGACCGAACATAATGCCGGCTTTGCCGCTGGCAACCAATTCGGAGGATTTTGACGGATCCTTGATTCCAGCTTCTTTGTCCATATAACCTTTGCTCATCCAATCTTTCATCGTTTGCAAATACAATTTGGCGTCTGGGTTAATCGCGCCATAGGTCAGCTTGCCATCTTCCCCCTTGTTCCAGAAACTGCGGATGTCGGAGGTATTGATCATTTGGGTGGTAAGGGCTGCAACAATGGCGTCCGTCTGTCCCATCCAAGTCCACGGTCCTTCTTTAAGCGGAACGGCCAGACCGATCGTATCGTTCTTTCCGTTTTTGTCGGGGTCATTCTCCGTAAATTGCTTGAGCACGTTTTCGAACTCGGCCAGCGTCTTAGGCGGCTGAAGACCTAGATTATCAAGCCAGTCTTTGCGAATCCACATAACGGTGCCTTCGTCACCCATGAAGAAGGATGGCAAACCATAAATTTTTCCGTCTTTTTTGACTTCGCCAAGTGTGTATCCATAATTTTTCAATAATTCCTTATAGCCTGGATGCGCATATTTCTCTATAGCTTCGTCCAGAGACATTAGTTTATTAGCTGCAAGCAAGCTTTGAAGCGGCTCCCCCTGGGCTCTGAAAGCATCAGGAAGCTTGGCGCCACTGGAAAGCAGGAGGCGAAGCTTCGTATCGTAATCTTCCGGTTTCGTTACAATAAAATCGAATTTCACGTTGATGCCCATATTTTCTTTCATCCAGCGAAGATTCATGTTGTCTTCCATCGACTCGCCGGGCTTGAACGCATTGCCCCTCGAAGCGCCATCATCGACAATGGCAGTCGTAATCGTAACCGGAGGGTCAAACTTCTGTTCCCACGTACCCGCCCCAGACGAAGCGCTTTCAGCTGTGCTTGCCGGGCTGCCAGACGGCTCTTGATTATTATTGCTCGAACATGCGGCTAAAGTCGGCAATACTCCAATCGCAATAGAAAGCGCTAACAACTTTGCGAACTTAACATAATGACCCATGTTTTACCCCATTTCTATATATTGATGATACAAAGCTAATTATATGGGCAACGAGTGGCTGTTTATATATTCGGTTTTTAACCTTATATCAAAAATCGTACATTCGTCTTTTCGGTCAGGCTCCCCTTGATGGTTTAGTTACAGAAAACGATACAAAAAAAGAACTCCTCCTATTATACAAAGCTAATAGGCTGAGCTCTTTGATTTAAAGGTTTATTTATGAGCCGCTCAATTATTTAATGATATAGAGAGACCCAAATCCTTGCTTTCGCAAAATTCGCGCTGCTTTTCTTGATTTGAAAACCTTCGTAGAGCATATAATGACATTATCCTCACGAACCAAATGCTTTTTCCATACATAAGGAAGGCGACCTAACGAGATATTGATCGTTCCCGCAGTAGGCTCAGCCAAATACTCGACAGCATCCCGGATATCAATAACTTTGTATTCACGAAACTCTTCTCGCCGTTTCAAAAATTCTTGATAGTCGATAAGCTTGAGGTTCGGTAAAGGCCATAAACAGCGTATAGCTACGAACATTACAATAATTATGGATAAAAAAATATACCAAAACATTCCGAATCCCTCTCTTATGTCATTCGGATTTTAACTGCAACTGCTTTTCCTGTTCCCGGTTCATTCAGAAGAATACTTCATAGATATCATTCAATAAAAGCATGCGCATGCATTTAATTTAGCGCAAAAAGCAAATGCTGTCAAGCCTAACGCGTTCCCTTCATGTACATTTTCTGCGGAGTATGCTTGACTCCTCCGCTCTTTATAAATTTATCCGTTCGCGAAGCTCCCGTTTACGATATTGACTAGGTGATTCAGTCATTAGTCGTTTAAATAAAATAGTAAAATAATTCGCATTTTCATAACCAAGCAAATGGGCGATCACCGAAATTTTCAGCTTGGTTGAAACAAGCATTTGTCTGGCGTCGGCCATGCGACGATTTAAAATATAATTGATCGGCGAGTCGTTATACTTTCGATGAAACACATGAGAAATATAATAGGGATTCAAGTGAAACTCGGTGGCAATATCCTGCAGCGTGAGATGACGCAAATAGTGAATATCCAAATATTCCTTAATTCCAATCGCCAAGGATTCTGCATTCCGAACCTTATTCAAGGTCGTATTTTCTTTATTCAACCGATGCACCCAAACGACCAATACCGTCAATAATTGCTGGGTGGCCTGCTGGTACTGATCCCGTTTATGCTGCGCCTCTTCAAATAACAAATCAAATAACGATTGAATCGTATTTTTGTGTTCTTTTGTTTTCATGACAGGGCAGCATTCGAACGGTATTAACATCTCCATATCCGGATGTAAAATGCCGCTATAGTAAAGCGCCAGCGGATTATTCTGGCTGGAGTACTCTTCATGAATTACGCCTTTATTGTATACTAACAGGTCTCCCTCCTGCACCGCATAACGTTCCCCCGCAATCGTCACAACGCCTTCGCCCTTCGTTACAAAAATCAGCTCGCTGAAATGCTGATGCCGATGCGTCGGGAAGTTCCAATCCGGCTGCTCCAATACTTTTCCAATATATTGTAAGGTTAGATTCATAGATGTCCTCGTCTCATTCCGCATATTACTTGCTTTCCCCTCATTATCATTTATACAGGCTGCAAATAGCAAGATCTATCACATTTTAATGAAGGAAGCCAAGATGTTGCATTGTAAATCCATTGATCAGAAATTATGATTATATCTTGTATATAATATAGAGAAACAGACAGGATAGGAGAATTTTCAATGTTAAATTCACAATCGCTTGCCGGCGTTCAGTCGCAGCGCAAGGAGAAAATGCCGGCCTCGCTTATGTGGTTAACGATGGGAGCCTTCGCCATTGGCATGACCGAATTTTTAGTCATGGGACTGCTGCCTAACGTGGCGTCCGATCTTAACGTGACCATTCCCCAAGCGGGTCAAATCATTACGAGCTATGCCCTAGGCGTTGCAATCGGCGCACCACTATTGACCATTATGACGCATTCCGTTGCTAAGAAAAGATTGCTGCTGCTGCTTATACTCATTTTTATTCTGGGTAATGCCTTTTCCATGCTTGCTCCCACGTATCCCTTGCTCATCTTCGCAAGAATCGTGACGGCGCTGGCGCATGGCACTTTTCTTGGCGCAGGCACTTTAATCGCGACACATCTCGTTCCTCCCCACAGAAAGGGAAGTGCAGTAGCACTTGTATTAGCTGGACTTACGATTGCCAACATTGTTGGCGTACCCTTCGGCACCTTTATCGGTCAGGAATTCGGATGGAGAGCTTCTTTTGGCGTCATCACCGTTTTGGGCATTGTTTCACTTGCAGGAATCTGGAAATACATTCCTATTATTTCCGAAAGCCACAATGCGAGCGTTTTACAGGAAATTAAGGCTGTTGTTAAACCTCAGGTTTTGCTAATGCTTATAGCTGGCTTATTTGGCTGTGCAAGCTTGTTCGCCTTATTCACCTACATCTCGCCCGTGCTTCAGGAGATTAGTGGATTTAAGGAGCAGAACGTCACCTGGATTCTTGTCATTTTCGGCATATCTGTAACCATTGGCAATTTAATTGGAGGCAAGCTGGCGGATTGGAAGCTGCTTCCCGCTCTTATGGTTAATTTTGCATTTTTAAGCATCGTGTTAGCAGCTTTATCGGTTACCTTGTACAATCCTATTTTGGCCATAGCAACTTTATTTATTTGGGGAATTGCCGCCTTCAGTATTATGCCGGGCATCCAGCTCCGCACAATGACTTTGGCGAGTGAGGCTCCCATGCTTGTCGCGACGTCCAATCACTCTTTCCTTAATATGGGGAATGCTTTGGGCGCCTATATTGGTGGCGTCGTCATTACCCATTCCGGTCTAATCGGCTTGCCATGGCTGGCAGCGGGCCTAGCCTTGATCGGCTTCTTGCTGGTCATCGTCATTCTATTGGCTGATAAAAAGACCGGGCGTATCTAAAATAAATTTTAGATTTCACGGATTCTAACTGTGAATACCCAACGAAACGCAAATAGAATAAGACCGTTATTCACGGTCTTATTCTATGTTAGAGACTTGTTTATTTGATAAGATTCACTTCAATGATCATTTCTACTTTACGAATGCGGTTCTTGCTGACTTCTCTTATGACAAACGTTAAATTTTAATTTCTTCAATTCCTTTACGTTCAACCGCGTCAAATTCATCGTGAATTTCCCTACAATTTCTTCGAGAATGTCTTCTATGGTTACAAGCCCAGACGTTCCGCCATATTGGTCGATGAGAATAGCAAGATGAACTCGCTCCTGCTGCATACGTTTAAGCAATACTTTCAAAGGAGTTGCTTCGGAAACGGTCACGACGGGATGAAGGAGCTTTTTCACATCGAATTCGTTATCAATCTCAACATTTTATAAAAATAATTGCTTTGTGTTAATCATTCCTACTATCTGATCTTTATGCTCTGTCGCTACGGGAAACCGTGTATATTGCTCTTTCTGAATAATCTCCATGTTCTCGGATATAGATAAGTTCGTAAATAAACAAACCATATCGGTTCTTGGAACCATGACATCCTTTGCAACCATATCATCGAAAGCAAAAATACGATTCATACTGCTTTTAATTAAATTTGGTCATTTTCACAATAAAATAATCACTTCTTCGCGTTTCTATATATCTGATGTGGTTTTGCTAGCCCATACAGAATGTGTGTCAATCTGAGGAACATTTGTTAAGGCAATTAACTAGATCTAGTACAAGCAAGGAACGTCAAAGCTCTCCGGCATGCTTCGATTTTCTTTGAGAGGATAGAACCCAATAAATCAAAATAGCAGTGAGAACGGCTATACCGCCGCAAAGATTCGGGGGGACATCTAATCAAATATAGCTAAAAAATGTTCTTACTTGAGCTCATAGTAAACATCCGGTACGGGCGTTTGTTTGAAAATGGATTGTTTCCTCAAGTAGGCTTTCCCATTTACCTGAACTTCAAGCTCATTGAAGCTTTCAATGAGACCCCAACCAACCATTTTATCCTGATTAAGAACAATCACGAAATAACCCATAAAAATCGCATTATCAAACTCGAAATCAGAGTTAAGTGTTGTATTTACACTCATAATTTTGCACTCCTCTCTTTTTTAACATTTTTTCTTCTCCTACTAGATTTATTGTTTCTTCGATGAATTGTGTTTCCTGTAAGTTTCAAAATGCACTTGCTAATATCGATTCAAAACTTTGTGGCGGACGACCTGTTAATTTCTCAATATCACCAGTAATAATATCAAAGTCCCCATTAGAAAAATTTTGCTGTATCCTCACAACGCTTGGGATCATTTCACTGGGCAATCCCGAATGCATTAGCTGACTTTGGAGTGACTCAAGTGGTAATGTACGATAAACCATTGCTTTACCGCTAGCCTTAGCGACGGCCTCTGCTCTCTGCGCACCAGTCAGACTTTCTATCCCTGTACCTGTATATATTGCCCCACTATGAAACCCTCAACATGCATTTTAGAGCCCGTAACTTTCCCAATGCCCGCCATAAGAAACATAAGGACTAAAGCACTTTGCAAAATAATCGAAATCATTGACAAATCATTCTCTCCTTGAAAAAATGAATAATAAAAGACGGGATTCAACAAGGTATTCCCGTCTTTTGGTAATATTTCGCTTAGCTTTGTAAGACCTTTGCTTCAACGAAAATGTATTTTGATGTGCGTTCCTTAATGAGCCACTTTTCATTTTGACGTACATATACATCATGATATTGAACACTATAATCAGTGAGGACTTCTGTGCCCTCTTCACCGTCACGCAACATTTTTATATGAGAAAATACTACTCCTGTTGCAGTATCTCCATCCACGTTTACAACATGCTGCCCATTCAGAGAGAAGTATCGTTTCACAAGTGAAACGTGACCGTTGAACTCCTCTTCCAGTTGTGCGGTGCCAGATACATTAGCCACCAATTGGTCACTCATATATACTTTAAATTGGGTATCTGGGGTAAATAATAGCATTTGATCTGAAATTCTTTTCTCATCGGTTAAAGTTGCATAAGCATCCACGAGTTCTCTTAATTCAAGTTTTGCTTGGATCGTTTCTAGTGACATGATGTTATCCTCCTGGTAATTTGGATTAGAGTAAGTTAAATAGATTATTTGAAATATTAAAAAAAACTAAAATGGGGTTATTATTTATATCACTCCTTTCTCAAAATGCTCAGTTTTAAAATCCAACACTTGTTGAATAACTTTTTCTTATTGCTTATTATATAAGGTATATCGATTAGATCAATTGTTAATCATTCGGTTTTTGTTCGATATTCAACAGAAGATCGTGTTTTGTTGTATTTTTTCAGGGAGGTTATGCAATTGGAAGGTAAAGTTGACAGAAGAATTACAAGAACAAAAGAGGCTATTTTGCAATCCTTTATTACTTTGGTCTCTGAGAAGGACTTTGAAAGCATTACGATCAACGATATTGCAGATCGGGCTAATATCAATAGAGGCACCGTATATTTTCATTTTGATGATAAATACGACCTTTTGAACAAATGCATAGACGAAAACCTAAATAAAATGATTTCGGCTACGACTGAAACAAATGCTAGCGGGGAGACTGTCGATTTGATAAAATCCTCCTTTTTGCCCGTTATGAATTATTTTGCAGAGAACCATCGATTTTATGCATCTATGCTTGCGAATAAAGGAATACCTGCATTTCGTGAACGGATGCTAGAACTCGTTACGAGTCACATCAAACTCCACATTGATATGGGTGGCAATAATCAGAATTACAGCAAAGAGCTAGTGACTCAATTCATGGGCTCAGCATTTGTAGGGGTAATCGAATGGTGGATTCTCAATAACATGCCACAATCTCCTATTGAGGTAGCTGATCAGTTATGGGGTTTGTTGAAACGGAATCAAGTCATCAATTAATCATCTTGAAGTCATGCTGCTCATGGCACGACTTCATTTCCCAAAATTTCTGAGTAGCTAATATCAAATGATAAACAAACAAAAAAGCTCCCGAAACGAGTCGGCAGCCTCTTTGTTTATTTCAGAAAAACAACAGATAGAAGAGGACTTTGCTTCCTATAAAGTGTAGACTCACTAACTAAGGAAGTTCAATTTCTTCTGGGTTTCTTTAAGGAATAAGTCGGCAGCAGCCGAAAAGACTTGATGCTTTTTCCAAACCATATTTAATCCCGATAACAGTGTTGGAACAACGGTCTAAAACAAAGTTTGCTTTCGACTGACGTATTCACTATATTATCAAGTGTTATGGCATAACCGACACCTTCTTCAACCAATCAAAATTATCAACAAACCAGTCCGCAAATTCATTCTTAGTATATGTCTGTTTCATTACTTGTCTTGAACAAATTAAAGGTGCATTTATTAGGTCATCCGCTTGAACCGTAAATCGCTAACTATTTGTGCAATCTGTTTCTTTGCCTCTGTTTCTTCCATCGATTTAAACTCAGCCTCGACTTTTTCGACCATCTCAACGAACTGTTGTTACAAGATAAGCAAGTGGCCCTTGTTACAGGTGCGCATCGAGGAACCGGATTTGACAGAGATATAGACCTGTCAGCCATTGTCCAGTGCGCTAACTGTAAACCAGTTCTTCGGTACTATGGGCCCCTCGGACTCCCTTCCTGCAGGTATCTCATTTCGCTTTCTGGCTTATAGAGTACCTCTTTACAGTTTTTTTTTCTGTGCAGGGGAGGGTCTCCCCAGTTCACTGCATCCTCTTTCATACCATGCCGATCCCTCTACGCCGGAGGATTCTTCGCTGTTGTTCCAAGTTCTATACAGCTTCCATGGCCTTCGTCTAATTAGGCGAGACTCGGCATCCTCTTTTCCCTCTTGCGAGGCCTTTTTGACGACGCGGCAGGATTCACTTTATGTTATGGCCTGATATGTCGCTCGCCCTGTCTCTGACAGGTACTTTTGTCGGTACGCTTCTACGCACAGATTTCGCCATACGCAGGTACCCTAGCTACGCGGGGGCTTGGCCCCTCCCATGACCGGACTTTCACCGGCAAGAAGATGCGTGCCTCTGGGCACGCCCTAAGCAAAAAAGGCCAACCAGATATCTCTGGTTGACCTAATAATACGAAATAAAGTCCTAGACTACCTCTGTTTTATTGAGCTAACGTTCCCCGTCGTATTATGAGGTCAGCCAGTTTTTACTGGTTGACCATTTTTGTTTAGGTGGTGTATTTGTCAGTAGCCGGAGCAGATCGGTCGTTCCCCTGGGTTTGAACCCGTCGCTAAAACGGATCGCCCCCTACTTGTAGAAACCATGTTTAAGCTGGTTGAGACGAATAGATCTCGCATAACAAGCGATGTTGTGGAACTATGAGCAGTGCTAGGGGTACTGGAAATATTTATGAGAGGGAGAGTGTTTATGAATCCAGTCATTGGTCTGGATATTTCAAAAGGTAAAAGTGATGGACAAGTCTTCTTTAACAAAGGCCAGCCCTATGGGCAGCCATTTTGCTTTTAGCATAACCAAGAAGGTCTTAGCCAGCTCTTAGACGTCATTTCAAACGTACGAATTAAGACCGAGAAAGCCCCCACTGTTATCTTGGAGTCAAAGTGGCACTATCATCAGATCAGGCTGTTATTCAGTTCCTGGAGGAACACGGCATCTTGTTCTTAGTCGTAAATCCGCTCATTTCACATCAAGCGAAGAAATCAAGTCTACGCAAAGTGAAGACCGATGCAGTCGATGCTTATCGGCTATGTGAACTGTATTACAAAGAGGAATTTGAAGACCATAAACAACGAGGGGTTCAACTCCTCAATCTTAGACATCTTACACGTCAGTTTGACTCGCTTACCCAAATGTATGTACAGGTAAAACTGCAGTTTCAAGCGGTTTTAGATCAGGTCTTTCCGGACTACAGAGGTATTTTCGGTGATCTCTATTCGAGAGTATCACTGCAACTTCTTAAGCAATTTACGACTCCTACAGCCTTTCAAGCAGCTGGAGAATCGAATATTGCCCACACTATTGCATATCTATGCCCAAGTCGTTCTGTTCGCTGGGCTGGTGAAAAATCAAGTCTTATCGTAGTGGCTGCAGCAAACAATCCTTTTCAAAAAGTAAGCTACACCAGCCATCTTATTCGTTTAAGCTTTGTAGACTTAGCTTAATTAGCATATTTATTATTCAAAAGAAAAACCTTCCAATACTTGCTGAGAAGGTTCTTTAGCATGCCTAATTTTAGTATACTGCCTTCGCCAAATAAATTTAAGAGAAAAATATTGACAAGATATTAGCTGGTTTTAGCTCAATAGCAAATGAATTACAACTCGTTATTTCTCCCAAAGCTCGACCAGTCGACCTTCAGGATCTTCAATCCAAATAAACTTTCCAAATTCACTAATCTCTTTTTTCTTTGCATAGTCTCATTTCCTAAGGGTGTATTCTTCACCAAATTCCTGAGAAGCCAGGGACGGATCAGTTTTAGCGTCCAAGTATATTTCACTTCAAATCCGACATCGACCGGACGCTGATCGGCGATGACTTGCTTTAGCCGTTGCTCCTGTTCATCCGAAAAGCGTTTGGAAACGCCCGGATATTCACCCAAATCCAGACCTGCAAGGCCGTTCTCACGGTAGCTCTTCCAGTATCCGCTGATGGCCGGAAAAGATCTGCCTAAAATATCCGCATTTTCAGTGAGGGTTCGGCCTTCCAGATGCAGCCAGATGGCTAAATATCTTTCATACAGCCGGGTACTTTCCGTTTTCTTCATGGCTTCTGTTAGTTTTTCGATTTCTTGATTGAGAGTCATTTTGATCACGGCCTTTTCAGGCTCTTTCTTATTTCTTACCCGATTCAAGCGATTCTTCATGTTACGAGTTCAATTTATATAGCTATAAAACTCACTCCCAAAACTAAGGTGACATATTGGGAACGATCAGTAAAGAAAAATATTAGAGTTTCTCACCTTTCTTCTATGCTTCTCATCTACTATACAGGGTTCATGGGTAGAACTTTTCATTTTTTTTGACATACATACACAAAAGCTGGCGGGAAGTTAGCCATGACATAATGAATGCGAATGATACTGAAATGCTGTTCCAGCTGCTTTTTCATTTGCAACGAATATTGGAATGCTACGAACCAACCTCCTGGTTTGAGCGTCTGCACAACCTGCTCCATAATACCGTCGCGAAGTTGTTGAGGAAAGTTAGCAAACGGTAGACCACTAATTACGCAATCGATTTGTTCGATGCCCTTACTTCGTATGGCTTCATCAAGTTGAATCGCATCTGCAAAGAAGTTATATTCTGAATATTGTTCCTTCAGCAATTGACGTAAGGTTGGATCTTTCTCGAACACAAACACCTTTCCACTTGAATGGACTTCCTCTTGAATAAAATGGGTAATGGCTCCTGTGCCTGCACCAAGTTCTACGACATGACGGACTGTACCCCAAGGGATGGAAGAAACCATTTTTTTCGCCAATGTCTTTGAACTAGGAGTAACGCTTCCAATTTGTTTGGGAAAACGAAGGAACTTGGATAAAAATAGATACTTTTCTGACACTGACATACTCTTATTCATGATAAGATCACCTTTTTTCTTAGTGTTGATTTCTGGGTTCGAAAGATACGTGAAATGGGATACCAGGTGGAACTCACAGAAGCATTAGCATAATCCATAATTTACTATATTATGACCACTGAAGATCCTTTTTAGTTTTCTATACTGTGTTGCTTTAAAGCGTCGAGCTATTGAACTCCCGTTTAGTTTGATCAAATATCTCAGTTGGTCAATAATTCTATTAGTAAATCCTTATCTTCGTCATATGTCATTATTAAATCTTTTAATTCAGTTAGTGATTTCGTAAATTAGATCGTCAGGGTCATGGAACTTAGCAGACATACAGATTTCTTTAGTTGTAAACCCTATTCAAAATTTTCAAAATCGCTGAGCAGGTCTCCTGTTTCTCATTTATACAAA
>NZ_KQ040788.1:0-10050 GCF_000971975.1 Paenibacillus algorifonticola
CGTATTCACCAGACTGCGGTGCTCGATCATGACGCCCTTCGGCCGTCCGGTCGTCCCCGACGTATAGATTACATAGGCCAGATCACTCGGCTTGTTGACGTGCGCCAGATTCATCCGGTTCGCGTCATTCGACGCTCCTTCGCTATACAGCGCCTCGTCGTCCAAGCACAGCACGGTCTGCAGCGTCTGCTCTTCCGCCAGCCACTCCCGCGTACGCTCCTCTAGATGCGTCTGTGTCAGCAGCACTTCCGCTCCGCTGTCCTCCAGCATAAAACGGATCCGGTCGGACGGGTAATCCGGATCGAGCGGCACATAGGCGCCTCCCGCCTTCCATACCGCCAGCACCCCGACCAGCATGTCCACCGACCGATCGGCCAGAATGCCGACCAGTTGATCCGGCTTCACCCCTTGGGCCCGCAGGCTGCGCGCCAGACCGTTCGAACGCTCGTTCAGCTCGCGGTAGGTCAGCTGCTTCTCCTCGTACACCACCGCCGTCGCTTCAGGGCTCCGCTCCGCTTGTTCCTCAAACAGGTGATGGAAGGTTTTCTCCAGCAGCGGCGGCGCGGTCTCTGGATTGAATACGCGCTGAATCTGCTCCTGCTCCTCCGCCGTCAGCATGCCTAACGACGCGATTTTCGCGCCCGGATCGTTCACAATCGCGGCGACCAATTGCTCGTAGTGCTTCGCCAACCGCTCTACCGTTTCTGGTTTGTACAACGCGGTTGCATATTCGAGGGCGCATTCCAAACCGTCGCTTCCCTCCATGACGTCAAGGCTCAGGTCAAATTTCGACATCCCGTAGTCACTCGGAAACGACGTCAAACGAAGCCCTTCGAGAGCAAATTCCTTGTTTTCAATATTTTGCAGCGAAAACATCGTTTCAAAGAGCGGACTGCGGCTCAAATCGCGGGTCAGTTGCAATTTGTCCACCAGTTCTTCGAACGGATAATCCTGGTGCTCGTAGGCACCCAAGGTCGTTTCCTTGACTTCCTCCAGATACGACAGGAATGTTTTCTCTCCGGCCGGGCCGTTGCGCAGCGCCAGTGTATTGACGAACATCCCGATCAATGGCTGCAGGTCGCCATGTGTCCTTCCCGCGATTGGCGTGCCGACGACAATATCTTCTTGACCCGTGTACTTTTGCAGCAGGATCGTATACGCCGCAAGCAACACCATGTACAGCGTCGCGCCGTTTTCCGCCGCCATTCGCTTCAAGCCCTCGCTCTTCTCGGCATCCATACGGAACTGCAGCGTATCGCCATCGTATCGCTGCACGGCGGGACGCGCATAATCTGTCGGCAGCTCCAGCACCGGCAGTTCTCCGCTAAACTGGCTCAGCCAGTAGGCTCCCTGCTTGTTCAGACGCTCGCGCTGCGCTTTGGATTGCTGCCATACCGCGTAATCCTTGTACTGTATCCGCAGCTCAGGAAGCTCCTCGCCGCCGTATAGACGGACGAATTCTTCGACGAGGACATCCGTAGATACGCCGTCCGAGATAATATGATGCATGTCAACGAGCAGGATGTGGCGTTGTTCCGCCAGTTGGATCAAGCCTATTCGCAGGAGCGGCGGCTTCTTCAGATCGAACGCACGGATGAATGCCCGCACCTTCCGTTCCGCCTCTTCTTCGCTAGCCGCCATATACTCCACGGCAAAATTCGCCTCTGGATATACCCGTTGTACCGGTTCGCCATTTACGATCTCGAACCCGGTGCGCAGCGTCTCATGGCGTGCGATCAGACCGCGGAACACCGCTTCAAACCGTTCCCGCTCCAGCGCTCCCTCCAGCAGCATCGCTCCTGGCATGTTGTAGCTTTGCTCCGCTCCTTCCAGCTGGTGCAAAATATAAAGCCGCTTCTGCGCCGACGATACGGGGTAATGCTCGCTTGCCTCCGTCCGAGGAATCGCTTCGTATGCCTGCTGCGCCATCCCCTTGAGCGCTTCCGCCATCTTCTCGACGGTAGCCGAGCGAAACACGTCTTTTAACGGCAGACTGACGTTCAATTCCTTGTGAATCCTGCCCACCAGCGTAGTCGCACGCAGCGAGTGGCCGCCAAGCTCGAAGAAATTATCGTGGACGCCGACCCTTCCAACTCCAAGCACGTCCTGCCAGATGAGCGCCAGCTTCGCTTCCAGTGGCGTTCTCGGCGCCACAAAGTCCATCCCCGTCTGCATGCTTTCCTCCGGGGCCGGAAGCGCTCGACGATCCACCTTCCCGTTGGTCGTCAGCGGCATATGCGCCAGCTGCACAAAGTACGTCGGGATCATATAGCCCGGAAGCTCTTGCGACAGGGTGTTTCTTAGTTCGCTTGCCGCAAGCTCGCTGCCGGCTACGAAGTACGCGCAGAGCTGCTTCTCACCTCCGGCGGTTTCACGAACCACGACCGTCGCTTTCTCAATCGGCTCCACCTTGAGCAAATGCGATTCGATCTCGCCCAGCTCGATGCGGAAGCCGCGGATCTTCACCTGATCATCGATCCGGCCCACATACTCAATGGTGCCGTCCGGCAGCCATCTAGCTAGGTCGCCCGTCCGATACATCCGCTCGCCTGGCGCAAACGGGTTGTCCACAAACTTCTCCGCCGTCAGCTCTGGACGGTTCAAGTAGCCTCGAACCAATCCTTCTCCCCCTACGCACAGCTCCCCGGCGACTCCAATCGGCTGCAGCTTGTTCCGCGCGTCAACGATATAGACCGTCGTGTTGCTGAGCGGCTGTCCGATTGGGATGTTCACGGCATCCTGGCTCACCTCATTCACGTCCAACCAGGTTGTATAGACCGCGCTTTCCGACGGACCGTATGCATGCTTGAGTTTGCCGGGTCCGACATAGCTGAGCGCTTTGCGGACGTGACTGACGGAAACCCGTTCGCCACCGAACAAAATCACTCTCAGGTGGCGCAAACAATGGACATTCGCGTCCACAAGCACATTAAAGAAAGCTGTTGTAATGAGCATAACCGAAATGTGCTGCCTTTCGATCAGACCCGCCAATTGCTCGACGTCCAGCATCGTTTCTTTTGGCACCAGAACCAGTCTAGCTCCATTGGTTAAAGCCCCGAAAATATCAAAGGCCGACCCGTCGAAGGAGTAGCTGGACAACTGCAGCACACGATCCTGGTCTGTAATTTCAATATAGTTCGTATTACGAACTATTCGCATCAGGTTCCGATGAGTTGTTAGATTGCCTTTCGGCTTGCCGGTCGTACCGGACGTGTAAATGACGCACACCAAGTCGGTCGCTCCGTTGCTGCGCTCCAGATTGGAGCCGTCTGCGCTGTACGATTGCTCGTCGTCCAGGAAGACAAGTGCGCTCTGTGTCGGAATCCGCTCGCGCAACTGGCGCTGCGCAAGCATCACGTGCGCTCCCGAATCCTCGATCATGTAGCGGATGCGTTCTTCCGGATATTCCGGGTCGATCGCCACGTAGGCTCCTCCGGCTTTTAGAATCGCCAGCATGCCCACAATCATCTCCATGGATCTCTCCGCCATCAGGGCCACCAAACGGTCCTCGCCGACTCCCTGGGAACGCAGCGTCCTCGCCAGCCGATTGGCCCGCTCATTCAATTCGCGGTAGGTCAACTGCCGGTCCTCAAACACTAGCGCCACTGCATCCGGGAGACGCTGCGCCTGTTCCTCAAACAGCTGGTGAAGCGTCTTCTCCCGGGGATACACCGTCGCCGTATCATTAAACTGCTCTACAATCTCGGCTTTCTCCCCGGCTGTCGCAAGCTCCAGATCTCCTACAGCAGCCAGCGGATTTTCGACGATTTGTTCGAAGACATAGACCAGATGTCCCTTCAACCGCTCTATACCCGCCCGATCAAACACATTGGCATTGTAGTCTAGGTGCAGCTGAATGTTGTCTCCGGGAAGCACCGTCAGTGTGAAGTCATAGTTCGTTTGCTCTGCCATTTCAACGTCCGCAATCGAAAGCTTTCCACCGTCTTCATGTCCGGCTTGCTTCATCTGCTCATCGACCGGGTAGTTCTCAAACGCCATGATATGGCTGATCAGATCCTGCTTTTGTGTGCTCATCGCCTGAATTTCGTACAGCGGATAATAATCGTAACGACCAGATTCCAACGCCTGTTCCTGCAGTCTTCCCATCACTTCGGCAAAGCTCGTATCCGGTTCGGAAGTGACGCGCAGCGGGATCGTGTTAATGAATAGTCCGATCATCTCCTCAATCCCCGGAATTTCCGCCGGTCTTCCCGACACGACATTTCCGAATACCACATCACCTGTTCCGTTATATTTCTGCAGAATGATACCCCATGCCGCTTGCATGAGCGTATTGACCGTCACCTGATGCCGCTTTGCGACACGGCTCATCCGTTCGCTCAGGCTGTTGCCCAAATCACATACGATGCGCTCCAAGGCATACCCTGGGCTTCTTCCCTCCGTCTTGGCCTGCGGCAATAGGGTCTGCCCCTCGTAGCCTGCCAAGTACTCGTCCCAATAGTGGGACGCCGCTTCCTTGTCCTGCCGTTCCAGCCACTCAATATACTGGCTGTAGACTGGCGTTAGGTTCCGCTCTGAAGCATCTTCCCGCTCTGGACCCTGAACGTAGGCGGAATACGTTTCAAATAGCTCTTTCGTCAACTGCGGCAAGCACCAGCCGTCCATCAGAATGTGATGGAAGCTCCAGAGCACCTGGCAGCTTTCCGCTTCTGTACGGATGACCGTTACGCGTGCCAGCGCATCCCGCTGCAAATCAAATCCGCGAGCTTTATCGTCTTGCTCTAATTGGTCGATCTGCGCTTGCTGCTCGGACGCATGAAGACCGGTAAGGTCCTTGTAGGCAAATCCGATCCGCTTGTCTCTGAACACGATTTGCATCGGTTCCCCGTTCCAGCCGCTGTAGAAATTGGTCCGCAGTACGGCATGACGGACCGCCAGCTCCTCCCAGCTTTTCGCAAACCATTCGATATTGAGCGTTCCTCGCAAGGTAAATCGCGCCTGCTCAAAATATGCACCGGCATCCGGGTCCATGGCGCTGTGGAACCACATCCCCTTCTGCATAGGCGTAAGCGCGTAGATGTTGTCGATCTGCCCGAGATGGCGCGTTTGTTCCGCGAGCTGCTCCAGTTCCTCCAAGCTCAATCCCTTAAGCTGCACATCGTTTGGTGTCAGTTCCGTCCGATCCTTCGCCTCGCAATGAGCGATCAGTTCCCGAAGGCTCTCCTGCAGGCATGAAGCCAGCTCCTCCATCGTTTCCCTGCGGTATTCCTTGCCGCTGTAGCCGAGGTCCAGCGTCAGCGAGCCGTCCGCAATCATTCCGTTAATGTCCAGCGCGTAGCTTCGGGCTTGCTTGCCGCTCCACTGCGCCCCACCTGCATACCGCGATATGCCAAGCTCGTTGTTTTGCAGATCTTGATCAAACTGACCCAAGTAGTTGAAACTGATCTGCGGTGTCACTCCCCATACGTCTTTCGTCGCGTGCTCCGACAAATACCGGCATATGCCGTACCCGATCCCTTTGTTCGGGATCTGACGCAGATCTTCCTTCGTCTTCTTGATCCGGTAGGACACATCCTTGCCTGGGTCCATCTCCAGCAATACCGGATACTTGCTTGTAAACCATCCCACGGTACGCGTAATATCGATATCCGGCAGGATGGATTCACGGCCGTGACCTTCCAGATTCACCAGCACCCGGTCATGACGGCTCCACTTCTGAATCGCCGTTCCCAGCGCCGTCAGCAGAATGTCGTTCATTTCGGTGTTATACGCTTTATGAACTTGCTTGAGCAGCAGCTCCGTTTCTGCCGCGCTCCACTGAATCGTGATCGTTTCGCTATCCTCCTGCAAGGAGAGCTCCGCTTCCTGATTCTTGGGCAGCGGCGGCACAGCTGTTTGTGCAACGCGCTGCCAATAGGCCTCTTCGTTGTCCATGGCCGAACTTTGCGCGTATGTCGAAAGCTGCCCTGACCAAGCACGATACGAATCGGTCTTCGCCGGAAGACGGATCTCCTCTCCCTTCACGGCTTGCTCATACCCAGCCGCGATATCCTCAAGCAGGATGCGCCACGATACGCCGTCGATGACGCCATGGTGTATGGCGATAAGCCAATGATCCCCATCCTCGCCGTGGAACAACCCGGCTTTTACCAACGGGCCCGACTCCAGATCGATGCTGCTCTGAATGTCGTTCGCTTTGGCTTCGATCGCTTTTTCGTACGCCGCCGCTTCTATTCCCTTGAAGTCGACCGCTTCCAGACTGTAAAGCTCGCCTTCCTCCACTCCCCGGTTCCATGCCGCAACTCCGTTTTCCGTCTGGCGGAATACGATACGCAGCGCGTCGTGATGCTCAACGATTCTTTGAAGCACCTTGCGGACCGCCGCTTCGTTGAAGCCTTCCTTGCGATGAAGCATCACCGATTGGTTAAAGTGGTGCGGGTCGGCAAATTGCTGTTCAAAAAACCAGCGCTGGATTGGCGCTAACGCAACCTCTCCGGCCACCTCGCCCTGATCGGCCATTCTGGCAATCGGCCTGATGTGCCGTCCCAGTTGGGCAACGGTCGGGTATTTGAACAAGTCACGAATTTCCAGCTTGTAGCCAGCCTGATGCAGCCGTGACGAAACCTGAATCGATTTGATGGAATCGCCGCCAAGCTCGAAGAAATGATCCGTCACGCTGATGCGCTCCGCTCCAAGTACCGCCTTCCATACAGCCACAAGCGCTTTTTCCTCCTCGGTTCTAGGCGCGACATACTCACCGCCGGTGTGCACGTTTCCTTCTGGGGCGGGCAGCGCCTTGCGGTCGATCTTCCCGCTTGCAGTGAGCGGCATCCGCTCCAACTGCACAAAGTAGGACGGAATCATGTAGCCCGGCAGCTCCTGCGACAGCGTTAACCTCAGCTCGCTCGCCGTAAGCTCCCCGTGCGCCACAAAGTAGGCACAAAGCTGGTTTTGTCCACTCTCGTCCTCGCGCGCAAGTACAATCGCTTCTTGAACATGCGCCACCTTCAAGAATTGCTCCTCGATCTCGCCAAGCTCGATGCGGTAACCGCGAATTTTCACCTGATGGTCGATCCGTCCCAAATATTCGATATTGCCGTCAGGCAGCCATCTGGTCAAGTCTCCCGTCCGGTACATTCTCTCTCCTGGCGCGAACGGATTATCCACGAACTTCTCCGCCGTCAGCTCGGGACGGTTCAAGTAGCCGCGCGCCAGCCCGACGCCCGCAATGCATAATTCGCCGGCCACGCCGACGGGCAGCGGTTGATTGTACGCATCCAAGATGTAGATCCGATGGTTCGCAATCGGACGGCCGATTGGCACAGACTTTTGCTCGAACACGCCTAGCGGAGCCGCCCAAACCGACGTTACAATGGAGGCTTCGGTTGGCCCGTAGGCATTGAAATACATCACCTTGTCCTTCCACTGGTTCACAAGCTCAACGGATACCGCCGAGCCTCCTGTGATTAGCTTCTTGAAGCTCGGCATATGCTCCGGATTCAGGTAGGTCACATAGGTAGGAGGTAGAATCGCCGCTGTAATCCCGTTTTCATTCATGTAGGTTTCGAACAATTGATAATCCAGAATCGTCGCAGCCGTCGGGATGTACAAGGTTGCTCCGAAGAACAGGGCTTTATAGATTTCCCAGCACGCCGCGTCGAAGGAGAGGCTGGCGAATTGGACGACCCGATCCCGATCGGTAATTCCCAAGGTGTTCTCAAACATCAGCTTCAAGCTGCAAAGCCCGTGATGCTCTACCATAACCCCTTTGGGCTTGCCCGTTGTTCCTGACGTATAAATCACATAAGCCAAATGATTCGGCCCGACTACCGGCTCAAGATTCGAGCTATCCTCGCCGTATGCCTGCTCGTCATCCACAATGACGTATTTTCCAGCAAAAGCCACGCGATCCCGAAGACGACTCTGCACCAGCATCAGCTTCGCGCCGCAATCCTCTAGCATATAACGGATGCGTTCCTCCGGATATTCGGAATCAATCGGCACATACGCGCCCCCGGCTTTTAAGATCGCGACGATTCCGACGATCATCTCCAAGGAACGCTCCAGCATAATGCCGACCGGCTCGTCCGCCTGCACGCCCTCCGCTCTCAATGCCCGCGCCAGCCGATTGGCCCGTTCGTTCAACTCCCTGTACGAAAGCTGTTTGCCCTCAAATACGACAGCCGCATGATTCGGCGTGCGCTCTGCCTGCTCCTCGATCAATTGATGGATAGTCGCCCCGGCCGGATAGGCCGCCGCCGTATGGTTGAACACGCGGTGAAGCTGGTTCTCTTCTTGCGCAGTCAGCATGCCGAGCACCGCAATGGTCGCCTCCGGAGAAGACACAATGGCTTCGAGCAGCTGCTCGTAGTGCTTGGCCACCCGCTCAATGGTTTCCCGTTTATATAAGGAGGTGGCATATTCCAAGCTGCACGCCAAACCGTCATTCCCCTCCGTTACATCCAAAATCAGGTCGAATTTTGCCATCGTATACTCGCTCGGGTACGGCTTCAGATGAAGGCCTTCGAGAGCAAGCTCCTTGTTTTCCGTGTTTTGCAGAGCAAACATCGTGTCAAAGAGTGGGTTGCGGCTTAAATCGCGGGTCACCTGCAATTTCTCCACCAGTTCCTCGAACGGGTAATCCTGGTGCTCGTAAGCTCCGAAGGTAGCTTCCTTGACTTCCTTCAGATACGAAAGGAACGGTTTGCCCCCGGCCGGAGCCATGCGAATGGCCAGCGTATTGACGAACATCCCGATGAGCGGCTGCAGGTCTTCGTGGGTTCTGCCCGCAATCGGCGTGCCGACAATGATGTCCTCTTGCCCCGTATACTTTTGCAGTAAAACGGTATAGGCCGCAAGCAACACCATGTACAGCGTCGCTCCGCTTTCCGCTGCCATTTGCTTCAAGCCCTCGACCTTCTGCGCGTCGATCCGGAAATGAAGCGTGTTCCCATTGAACCGCTGTACCGCAGGGCGCACGTAATCAAGCGGCATCTCCAATACGGGCAGATCTCCGCCTAACTGCTCCAGCCAGTACATTTCCTGCTGCTTTATCCGCTCCTTTTGCGACTCAGACTGCTGCCACACGGCAAAGTCCTTGTACTGAATGCGCAGAGGCGGCAATTGTTCCCCGCCATACAGGGAGATAAACTCCTCCACCAGAACATCTGTCGAGATTCCGTCAGAGATAATATGATGCATGTCGAACTGCAGAATGTGGCGGTTCTGCTCCAGCTCGATCAATCCGACCCGCAGCAGCGGAGGCTTCGTAAGGTCAAACGGCCGGATAAATTCGCTCACGAGCTCGTCGGCTTCCCGTTCGTTGGCGGCCTGCTTGTACTCCACCACAAAATCCACCTGCGGGTATATCTGCTGTACCGGCTCGCCGTCTACCAGCTCAAACCCGGTGCGCAGCGACTCATGACGCGCAATCAGAGCGCGGAATGCCGCTTCGAACCGTTCCCGGTCGAGTACCCCTTCGAGCAGCATCGCTCCCGGCATGTTGTAGCTCTGTTCAACCTCCGCCATCTGGCGCAAAATATACAGCCGTTTCTGCGCCGAAGACATCGGGTAATAATCGCTTTCTTCAGCCGTAGGAATGGAGACGTGCTCCGTTTGCTCCATCCGGTTGATGGCTTCGGCCGTTTCCTCAACCGTAGCGTGGCGGAACACGTCCCGCAGCGGCAGATCCACGTTTAGCTCCTTGTGGATCTTGCTGACCAGCGTAGTCGCCCGCAAGGAGTGGCCCCCAAGATCAAAGAAGTTGTCTCGAACGCCGACCTGCTCAGCCCCGAGTACCTCCTGCCAGATGCCTACCAGCTTCGCCTCCAGCGCTGTCCGTGGCGCGACATGCTCCACGCCACTCTGACCGCCTTCCGGCGCCGGCAGCGCCTTGCGGTCGATTTTGCCGTTCGCGGTGAGCGGCAGCCTCTCCAGTTGCACAAAGTACGACGGGATCATATACCCCGGCAGCTCCTGCGACAACGCCGCTCTCAGCTCGCTTGCCTTTCGCTCATTCTCCGCCGTGTAGTACGCGCACAGGGCTTTCTCCCCTCCTGCGTCCTCTCGCACCACCACGACCGCTTCCCC
>NZ_KQ040788.1:19326-26547 GCF_000971975.1 Paenibacillus algorifonticola
TATGTGCCGCTCGATCCGGATTACCCGTCCGACCGGATCCGGTTTATGCTGGAGGACAGCGGAGCGGAAGTGCTGCTGACACAGACGCATCTGGAGGAGCGCACGCGGGAGTGGCTGGCGGAAGAGCAGACGCTGGAGGCCGTGCTGTGCTTGGACGACGAGGCGCTGTACCGCGAAGGAGCGTCGAACGACCCGAACCGGATGAATCTGGTGAACGTCAACAAGGCCAGTGATCTGGCCTATGTGATCTATACGTCGGGGACGACCGGACGGCCGAAGGGCGTCATGATCGAGCACCGCAGTCTGGTGAATACGGCGGATGGCTATCGCCGGGAGTACCGCCTGGCCGAGTTCCCGGTCCGGCTGCTGCAATTGGCGAGCTTCTCCTTCGACGTGTTCGTGGGGGATATAGCGCGGACGCTGTACAACGGCGGAACGATGGTCATTTGCCCGAAGGACGACCGGATCGACCCTTCCCGGCTGTACGGCTGGATACGGGATTGGGAGATTACGGTCTTCGAATCGACGCCGGCGCTGATCGTGCCGTTCATGGCGTATATCGCCGAGCAGGAGTTGGAACTTCCCTCGATGCGGCTGCTGATTACGAGCTCAGACAGCTGCAGCGTGGGGGATTACCGCGAGCTGCAGGAGAGGTACGGCGGGCAGATCCGCATCATGAACGCCTACGGAGTGACGGAAGCGGCGATCGATTCGAGCTACTACGAGGAGTCTTTGGAGAAGCTGCCGGAGACAGGGAACGTGCCGATAGGCAAGGCGTGGCTGAACGCACGGTTTGCGATCGTCGATGCGCATCTGAATCCGGTGCCGGTGGGCGTGCTGGGCGAGTTGTGCATCGGAGGAGCGGGGGTGGCCCGTGGCTACTGGAATCGACCGGAGCTGACGGCGGAGAAGTTTGTGCCGAGTCCGTTCGAAGCGAGGGAGCGGTTGTACCGGACGGGGGATCTGGCGCGCTGGATGCCGGACGGGAACGTGGACTTTATCGGACGGATCGACCATCAGGCGAAAATCCGGGGATACCGGATCGAGATCGGGGAGATCGAGTCGCAGCTGCTGAAAGCGGAAGGCGTGGGGGAAGCGGTCGTGGTGGTGCGAGAGGACGCAGGAGGGGAGAAAGCCTTGTGCGCATACTACACGGCGGAGGATGAGGTGAAGGCAAGCGAGCTGAGAGCGGCGTTGTCGCAGGAGCTGCCGGGGTACATGATCCCGTCGTACTTTGTGCAGCTGGAGAGGCTGCCGCTCACCGCGAACGGCAAAATCGACCGCAAGGCGCTGCCGGCGCCGGAAGGCGGGCAGAGTGGCGTGGAGCATGTCGCGCCACGGACAGCGCTGGAGGCGAAGCTGGTACACATCTGGCAGGAGGTACTCGGGGCTGAGCAGGTCGGCGTCCGAGACAACTTCTTTGATCTCGGGGGCCACTCCTTGCGGGCAACCACGCTGGTAAGCAAGATCCATAAGGAGCTGAACGTGGATCTGCCGCTGCGGGACGTGTTCCGCCACGCTACGGTCGAGGAAATGGCCGGAGCAATCAACCGGATGGAGCAAGCGGAGCACGTCTCCATTCCTACGGCTGAAGAAAGCGATTATTACCCGATGTCTTCGGCGCAGAAACGGCTGTATATTCTGCAGCAAACGGAGGGAGCGGAACTAAGCTATAACATGTCGGGAGCGCTGTTCCTTTTGGGGCCGCTCGACCGGGCGCGTTTCGAAGCGGCGTTCCGCGCTCTGATTGCGCGTCATGAGACGCTGCGCACCGGGTTTGAGCTGGTAGACGGCGAGCCGGTACAGCGGATATACCCGCAGGTGGATTTTGCGGTGGAGTATAGGCAGGCAACGGAAGAGGAAGCAGAGGAAATTGCACGACAATTTGTCCGCACCTTTGATCTGGAGCAGCCTCCTCTGCTGAGGGTAGGGCTGATTCAAATAGAGAAAGAACGCCACATTCTGTTGTTTGATATGCACCATATCATTTCCGATGGCATTTCCATCAACATTGTGGTAGATGAATTTGTTCGTTTGTACAGCGAGGAGACGTTGCCCCCTCTGCGGATTCAATATAAGGATTATGCCGTGTGGCAACAGTCCGTAGCTCAGCGCGAACGAATGAAACGCCAGGAGGCTTACTGGACGAATGTTTTGAGCGGCAAACTGCCACGCTTGGAACTGCCGACCGATTTCGCCAGACCGGCCATTCGCAGCTTTGAGGGAGCTGTGCTGAGCACCGTCATCGACAAACAGAGAAGCGAAGGATTGCAGCGAATTGCCGAGGAAACCGGGTCAACCCTATACATGGTGCTGTTGGCGGCTTATACGGTTTTGCTTCATAAATACTCCGGTCAGGAAGACATCATCGTGGGCGCGCCGATTGCGGGAAGAACGCATACAGACGTAGAGCCGCTGATCGGAATGTTCGTCAATACGCTCGCCATCCGCAGTTATCCGGCGGGAGAGAAGAAGTTCCTGTCCTATTTGGAGGAAATGAAGGAGACGACCCTCCAAGCTTATGAGCACCAGGATTACCCGTTCGAGGAGCTTTTGGAAAAAGTGCAGGTTGCCTGGGAATTAAGCCGCAATCCGTTGTTTGACACCGTCTTTGTGCTGCAGAACACCGAAGACCGGAGTATTGGCGAGATCAGAGAGATGACCGTAGAACCGTTCATGCAGTATCAAACGATCGCCAGATTCGATCTGACCCTGGAACTGAAGGTAGAGAAGGATGGCACGATTAGCGGTCAATTCGAATATTGTACGAAATTGTTTACCCCGAACATGATCCGTCATTTCGGCGAGGATTTATTGACGATTATCAGCCAGATTTGCGAACAACCTTACGTCCTGTTGAACACGATTTCGCTTACACGCAATGCGGAGCAAGAGCAGCTCCTTGAAGAATTCATTGATTTTGCCTTTTAGTCTTCGTTCGCTGCAAGTGTGCGTGATGGCCGAAACGCCACAGCGCACACTTATGGCGAATGTAAACATGGTACAACCAGACTTTTGCGGGTAGAGAAGGAGACGATGAAAGTGGCATTTGAGAAGGAAGCCCTTTTTTGGAATGGAAAATTTGATGGTGAAGACGTTACGCCTACGAAACTGTCCTATAACAAATCGCCAAACAACGCTGCAGCGAAGATTCAGACGATTGCCGGCGCGCTGTCTGCGGATGTATCGCAACAGATTATTCAGTTAAGCAAAGGCTCCAGCTTGGCTACATACATGGTTCTATTAACGGGAGTGCAATGCCTCCTTTACAAATATACCAACGAGCAGCATATCCTGCTCGGCATGCCGGTTGTCAGCAAGCCGAACGAAACCGCGGGGCATATCAGCCCTGTTGTCATGCTCAAGGATAATTTCAGCGCGGATCAATCCTTTAAGGCTCTATTGAACCAAGTGAAGCTTTCATTGACGGAAGCGATCAAGCATCAGAACATACCGTTCCGGAAAATGACAGAACGGCTGGAGCTTCAATATATCGACGGAGTTCCTGTAGTCAACACCCTCGTTTCTTTGAAGGAAATCCACACGGCTGATGTCAGTCAGCATGTGATGACAGATATTTCATTGCAGTTCTCACATGAGAACGGTCTGGTTCGTTACCAGCTTGAGTATAACGAGAATTTGTATCATGCATCATTTATGAATCAGGCTATAGACCACCTGCATCGGCTGTTTTCGATCGTTCTCTCTTCGCCTGAGCTTGAAATCCGTCAAGCGGATATTTTGTTTGAATCGGAGAAGCAGCAGTTGCTGCACGCTTTCAACGAAACCAGCACGGAGTACCCGCGTGAACGAACGATCCATCAGTTGTTCGAGGAGCAGGCGGAACGTATCCCGGAAGCGGTAGCGGTAGTTTATGAGCAGGAGCATTTGACCTACCGGGAGCTGAATGAACGGTCGAACCGGCTGGCACGTACATTGCGCGCAAGGGGAGTGCAGGCGAACGAGCTTGTCGGTCTGATGGCAGAGCGCTCGCTGGAGATGATCGTTGGTATTATGGCGATCTTGAAAGCCGGCGGGGCTTATGTGCCGATTGATCCGGAGTATCCGGAGGAGCGCATTCGCTACATGCTGGAGGATTCGGGAGCGCAAGTGCTGTTGGCTCAGCGTGATCTGCAAACACGGGCATCCTTTGGCGGTGCCTGGATCGAGCTGGACGATGAGGCGTCTTATCATGAGAATGGCTCCAACCTGGAAGATGTCAACGAGCCGGAGCATCTGACCTACGTCATTTATACATCCGGAACGACCGGCAAGCCGAAGGGCAATTTGACGACCCATCGCAACATCGTTCGTGTTGCGCGCAACACCAACTACATAAACGTGACCGGGAAGGACAGTGTATTGCAATTATCAAGCTATTCCTTCGACGGATCGACGTTCGATATTTTCGGAGCGCTATTGAATGGAGCCAGGCTGATTCTTGTCCCCAAGGAAACGATGCTGGATGTAGGGAAATTGGCGGGCCTGATCGAACGGCAGCAAATTTCGGTGATGTTTATTACCACCGCATTTTTCAATGTGCTCGTAGACATGAAACCAGATTGCCTGCGCTACATTCGCGCTGTTTTGTTCGGCGGAGAACGGGTTTCCGTCAACCATGTGCGAAAAGCGCTTAAGCATCTTGGACCGGGCAAAATCAAGCATGTGTATGGACCGACGGAGAGCACGGTATTTGCGACATGCCACGATGTGAACGAAGTGCAAGAGGATGCGATCACGATTCCGATCGGACGGCCGATCAGCAATACGGCGATCTACATCGTCGACGCACAGAATAAGCCGCAGCCGATTGGAGTCGCCGGGGAGCTGTGCGTGGCTGGGGACGGACTGGCCAGAGGCTACTTGAACCGTCCAGAGTTGACGGCGGAGAAGTTTGTGGACAACCCGTTTGCGCCAGGCGAGCGGATGTATCGGACGGGCGACCTGGCCAGATGGCTGCCGGACGGCTCGATTGAGTATGTGGGCCGGATCGATGATCAGGTGAAGATTCGCGGCTTCCGCATCGAGCTGGGCGAGATCGAATCGCATTTGCTCAAGGTGGAGCCGATCGAGAAAGCGACGGTCGTGGTTCGTGAAACCGCCGGAGGTGAGAAGCAGCTCTGCGCGTACTTCGTAGCCGGCAGCGAGCTTGCGGCAAGCGAACTAAGAAACACCCTGTCGCAAGAGCTTCCGGGCTATATGATCCCGACGTACTTTGTGCAGCTGGCGCATATGCCGCTGACGACCAACGGGAAGGTGGACCGCCGAGCGCTTCCGGCCCCGGAGGAAAGCATGCAGACGGGGATGGACTATGTGGCGCCGAGAACGCCGCTGGAAGCGAAGCTGGCGCTCATCTGGCAGGACGTGCTCGGAGTTGGAAGGGTCGGCGTCCACGATAATTTCTTCGAGCTTGGCGGCCACTCGCTGCGCGCGACTACGCTGGTTGGCAGGATTCACAAGGAATTGAACGTCAGTCTGCCGTTAAAAGACGTGTTTCGTTCCGCTACCATCGAGAAGATGGCGGAAGCGCTCAAGGGGATGGCGCAGCAGGCATACGAAGCGATTCCTCGGACGGAGGCAAGCGAGTATTACCCCGTATCGTCGGCGCAGAAGCGGTTGTATATTTTGCACCAACTGGAAGGAGCGGAGCAAAGCTACAACATGCCAGGAGCGATGCTGCTGGAGGGAACGCTGGAACGGGAACGGTTTGAAGCGGTGTTCCGCGGTCTGATCGCACGCCACGAGACGCTGCGCACCGGGTTCGAGATCGTAAACGGCGAACCGGTACAAAGGGTATATCCAGAGGCGAATTTTGCCGTGGAGTATATGGAGGCTGGCGAAGAAGAGGCGGAACGGAAGGTGCGGGCATTCATCCGTGCGTTTGATCTGAAGAAGCCGCCGCTCCTGCGGGTAGGCTTGATCCAACTGGCGGAAGAACGCCACATCCTGCTCGTTGACATGCATCATATCATCTCGGACGGCGTATCTACGGATGTCCTCGTCGAAGAATTCGTCCGCCTGTACGGCGGCGAGGAGCTGCCGGCTCTGCGGATTCAGTACAAGGATTATGCGGTATGGCAGCAATCCGAAGCGCAGCGCGAGCGTCTGAACAAGCAGGGAGCCTACTGGCTGAGCCAGTTTAGCGGAGAACTGCCGGTGCTGGAGCTGCCGACAGATTATGCGCGTCCCGCCGTGCAGCGATACGATGGCGATACGCTGCAGTTCCGTATGGATGCCGAGAAGAGCGAGGGCTTGAAGCGAATGGCGGCGGAAAACGGCGCGACGCTGTACATGGTGTTGCTTGCGGCGTATACGATCCTGCTGCAAAAGTACACGGGTCAGGAAGATATTGTCGTCGGCACGCCAATCGCGGGAAGGACACATGGCGACCTGCAGCCCTTGATCGGGATGTTCGTCAATACACTGGCGCTGCGCAACGGCCCGGCCGGAGAGAAAACATTCCTGTCGTATCTGGAGGAAGTCAAGGAAACGACCTTGGGTGCCTACGAGCACCAGGATTATCCGTTCGAAGAACTGGTGGACAAATTGCAACTGACCCGCGATTTGAGCCGCAGTCCGCTCTTTGAAACGATGTTTTCGCTGCAAAATATTGAAAACAAGGAATTTGCTCTCGAAGGGCTTCGTTTGACGTCGTTTCCGAGTGACTACGGGATGTCAAAATTTGACCTGAGCCTTGACGTCATGGAGGGCAAAGGCGGTTTAGAATGCGCCCTCGAATACGCAACCGCATTGTACAAGCAAGAAACGGTAGAGCGGTTGGCGAAGCACTTCGAGCAAGTGGTCGCCGCGATAGTGAACGATCCGGGCGCGAAAATCGCGTCGTTAGGCATGCTGACGGCGGAGGAGCAGGAGCAGATTCAGCGCGTATTCAATCCAGAGACCGCGCCGCCGCTGCTGGAGAAAACCTTCCATCACCTGTTTGAGGAACAAGCGGAGCGGAGCCCTGAGGCGACGGCGGTGGTGTACGAGGAAAAGCGGCTGACCTACCGCGAGCTGAACGAGCGTTCGAACGGTCTGGCGCGCAGCCTACGGGCCCAAGGGGTGAAGCCGGATCAGCTGGTCGGCATTCTGGCCGATCGGTCGGTGGACATGCTGGTCGGGGCCCTGGCGGTATGGAAGGCGGGAGGCGCTTATGTGCCGCTCGATCCGGATTACCCGTCCGACCGGATCCGTTTTATGCTGGAGGACAGCGGAGCGGAA
>NZ_LAQO01000060.1 GCF_000971975.1 Paenibacillus algorifonticola
CTCCTTAACATGATAGGTTTATTCTACAAGCCCTTATTTTTTCTGTCCAACTTAGTGTAGCCGATCCAGTTTAGCTTCGAGAATAAGAGAGCAATATTTCAAAATCCACTTTGTGATATAACTAACCTTGAATTCTACACAAGGAGATGAAGTCATGAGTCAATTGAAGGATAAAATCGCTTTAGTAACCGGGGCAAGCCGTGGGATCGGTCGTAGCATTGCATTACGTCTGGCACAAGAGGGCGCAATCGTCGCCGTACATTATGGAAGCAAACAAATGGATGCAGTGGAAGTCGTTCATCAGATTGAGCAAAGTGGAGGTGCAGCCTTCGCAATCGGCGCTGATTTAAAAACCCTTAACGGCATTCATGATTTATATGAGGCATTGGATGAAACCCTTCTAAAACGTACAGGCAATAATCGGTTTGATATTCTTGTGAATAACGCTGGAATTGGTCAAATTGCAACCTTAGAGGAAGCAACTGAACAATCCTTTGATGAGGTCATGAACATAAATGTCAAAGCACCGCTTTTTGTTACCCAGCAAGCTTTGCCGCGCCTGAAAGATGGAGGCCGTATTATTAATATCTCATCGTTTGTTACACGTGTTGCCTCCCCTAGTGTTTTCACCTACAGCATGTCGAAGGGTGCCATAGACACTCTGACGCTTGCCTTGGCTCAGCAGCTTGGAAGCCGTTCTATTACGGTGAACGCCATCCAGCCTGGCATAATTAATACGGAGATGAATGCCGGAACGCTGCAAGATCCCCACGGACAGAAAATGGCCGCTGCTCTTTCAACCTTCAAGCGGTGGGGAGAGCCAGAGGATGTTGCGGATATCGCCGCCTTTCTTGCCTCATCGGACAGCCGTTGGATAACTGGACAATTAATTGATGCAAGCGGCGGATCTCACCTGTAAATTCACCGCCATGAATTTACTTGCGTTTTTCCCTACTCTACTTTTCCCAAATCTCTCACAACTTAAAAAACAGACGCGTTCATTATTGGACACAATATAATATATTATATATAATATGAGTGAGAAAATAATATATTATATATTATTTCTTGACGATACTTAACACAATAATGGAGGCGTCCTCATGGGAAGATTATCAGGTAAAGTAGCGATTATTACTGGCGCAGGCAGTGGTATGGGAGCGGAGCAAGCTCGTTTATTTGCCAAAGAAGGTGCTAAAGTAATTGGCGGCGATATGAACGTAGAAGGTCTTCAAGCTATCATTAATGAGATTAAAGCTAACGGTGGAGATGCAATTGCTGTTAAATTAAATATTTCTTCTCCTGCAGATTGGGAAATTGCTGTCAAAACGGCTGTTGAAACATACGGCAAAGTTAATGTCTTAGTAAATACGGCAGGAGTTGCTGGTCCGTTCATAGCGAAAGCTGCCGACCATGATCCAGATGAGTGGGATAAGCTTTTAGCCATTAACTTAAAAGGTGCATTTCTAGGAAGCAAATATGCCATTCCTGAAATGATTAAAGATGGCGGCGGTTCAATCGTAACTATTTCTTCTATCGGCGGTCTAGTTGGTGGACAAGGCGGTACAGGCTACGGCGCTGCTAAAGCAGGTCTGATCGGCATGTCTAAAAATATCGCTGTAGACTATGGCAAAGATAATGTACGTTCAAACGTTGTTTGCCCTGGTCAAATTAGAACTCCCATGTCCGCCGTTCTGGAAACGGAAGACATGAAAGCTGCGAAACAATACTACTTGAATAAAACACCACTAGGTCACTTTGGTGATCCTATTGATATCGCCTATGCGGCCCTTTTCCTTGCATCAGATGAATCCAAATTCATTACGGGCACCGAATTAATTGTTGATGGCGGCGTAATGGCTAACTAAGCTATTGAGCAGAAAGAGACAGTCCCCACCTTGGAGGCTGTCTCTTTGTTTTGCTTTATTCTATATATTTAAAGATTGTCTCGTAAGGATTTCAAATGCCTCCTTCGCTTTCTCAAAATCCGATTGGACGATGGCGTGGACCATTTCTTCCAAGTAGATATAGCGGCTTTTGGTTTTTTCAACATCTCCCCATTTCATTTGGGAATACGCATTTGTAATAAAAGTAATGTCGGAGTAAAACTTGCCAAATGCTCTATTTTCAGCCACTTGAAATACATACCCACATAATCGATGAACGTTAACAACGTATTCTAAAATGTTTTTTTGCAGGAGTGCCTCTTGCGCCCCGATTAAATACTGCTTAAGATGCGCATATTTTTCTTCGTCCCACTTTGATTTTGAAAAATCAATTCCTAGTTTAAATAGCTCAACTAATGCATCTGTATAATCATCCATCTCTTGTTTAGAAATAGCTTTCACATGCACACCTTTTCTAGGCAGCCGTTCCACAACACCAGTATTTTGCAAAATATAGAAGGACTCTCGAACCGGAATGTTACTTACATTCAATTCTTTCGCTATATTGGTTTCAATCAGTCGAGTACCCTGTACTAATTCGCCTATAAATATTTTTTTCAATATATGATTCGCTATTTGCTCTGGCAATGAATTCGTTTGATCTTCCATGATTGAAGAGAAATTAAAATTATCCATTATCTATTTCACTTACCCCTTATTAAAAAGATAGATAGCCATTCGGTTCGATGTGATTCAATAACTTAAATATATATGAAATGATACAAAAGACAACTTCATTATACTACTAATTCCCCCGATATGGCGTTTCATGAAATCCGGGCTCTTATTAGAGCTTCAATTGAATCAGCTTCAACAATACTATTTGCAGCTTTGATCCTTTTCGAGGCAATTGCAGTAAGTGGTTGCTGTTGTTTGCAGGTTGTTGATTGTTGTTTGCAAAACAGCTGAATGCTATCGTACCCGTTAGAATTCCTGTAATACGAATAATTTGGCGTTTGAACAAAAACGAGCGCCTCGGTAAGATGGGGTTACGCACGAGGTCATTGCCTCAAAAAGCCCATCAGGAGGTCGCTCTACTATGAAGTTTAAGGCACAAGACAAACAAAATCAACTCATTGAAAACATTACCTTTCATCACCTGGTCATAGGCGTAGACATCGCCCAAGAAGCCCATGTGGCACGCGCTGTCAGCTTTCGCGGGATTGCTCTGGGAACTCCACTCGAGTTCGGTAACCATCGTGAAGGGTTCGATCTGTTCGAACGCTGGATTCAAGATCTACTCAAATCCTACAAACTTAGCAGCGTCATAGTTGGCATGGAGCCCACTGGTCACTACTGGTTCAGCCTAGCACATTGGCTTGTCGATCAAGGCATTGAGGCCGTTCTAGTTAATCCTCATCTCGTCAAAAAGAACAAGGAAAATCGGGATAATACACCGTCTAAAAGTGACCACAAAGATGCACTTGTCATTGCAGACATGGTCAAAAACGGTTACTACTCTCCTGTTCGTTTTCATGCTGAAGCTTACGAGGAGCTGCGTATTCTAATGGCAAACCGAGAAACCGTTACCAAGCGCCTCAACAGTGCGGTTAATCAGATTCATCGCTGGGTAGACATTGTCTTTCCTGAGCTTCGGCAGGTTTTTAAAATCCTCACCTGCACCAGTGCAATAGCGACGCTCAGGCTCTTCCCTCTACCGCAAGAGATCAGTCGGTTAAACACGGAACAGGTCCTTGACGGTTGGAAGCAATTTGTGAAGCGTCATGCTGGAGTTAAACGTGCCGAACTTCTCATTTCACTTGCAAGATCCAGTGTGGGCACTACTCAGGCGCTCCACGCGTACAAGCTTCATCTTGGGCAATTGCTTGAAGAATATGACCTGGCTAATCGCCAACTTGAACAAATCAAGCACGAGCTCCAGCTCATTCTTGAACGTATTCCTTACGCACAGAAGCTGCTTGAAATACGAGGTGTCAATATAACGAATCTAGCTGGCGTACTCGGTGAGGCTGGTGATCTGAGCGGTTATACACACGGTAATGCTTTGCTGCGTCATGCCGGTTTAAATCTAGCTGAAGCTAGCTCCGGGAAATGGCGAGGAAAGATGGTGCTCAGCAAACGAGGGCGGCCACGTTTACGTCATTTTCTTTACCTCATGACGATGAGTATGGTCATGACCAATCTGGAAATTCGAGCGTCACACCATTACAATGTGGAGGAAAAAAAGCTGAAGAAGATGAAGTCCATCATGAAATTATGCGGAAAAGTAGCTAGAATGCTTGTAGCTCTTGCTAAGAACAATACAACTTACGAACCGATCAAGGTATTCACACGAGCAGCATAAACACAATCGATCCTCACCAGCTCAAGCATTCGCAGGATGACAAGAAGCACGGAGTATCGGGAGACGTTAAACAAAAGGGCTATGACCCGTTCCGTTAGAAAGACCGACCTCCACCCCTTAGTTAAGATGTGACGAAGGAATGAAAGGGCTATGACCCGTTGAGATATGGGAGTGAGAATCACTAAGGCGAAGTGGAGACGTGCGAATTATGGAACAATATGGGTGATCTTTATTCACCTTTATTTCTGCATGCCTAATTCTCCATCTCCGAGCCGTCGGCTCCCCCGATCATCCTTTTATTCAATTTAACTAAGGATGAAATCCTGCGAATTCATGAGTCTGAGTGAGGAAACTGAATCATTTCGAGGGAGGTTAATGAATCCGCTAGATACAGCTATTCATATATCATGTTTTTCAAGCAAAGTATTAAAACTAAAATACTACCTTGACAGTCAAGGTACTGTGTCGTATTATACAAATGCGGGGGTGATTATATGAGCGAGAACAAAATTACATCCGACCTGCTGCGCGGACATACCGATACGATGATTTTACGGCTCTTATCTGAAGCTGACCGCTACGGGTACGAGATTGTCAAGCTGATTGCTGAGCGCTCGGGCGGTGAGTATGAATTAAAGGAAGCCACGATGTACTCCAGCGTCCGTCGGCTTGAAGTGGACGGTGATATCGAGTGGTATTGGGGTGATGAATCTCAGGGTGGACGGCGTAAATATTTTAGGATTACCGAAAAGGGGAAGGCGACTTACGCCCGCAACAAAAGCAACTGGGAGTACGCAAAGCGCGTGCTTGAAAACTTATTATAAGGAGATTTGATATTATGAATGAGAAATTGAACAACTACTTGAACGGCGTTTTCGCACCGTACGATGGGGTAAAAAGCGTCGCCGAATTAAAGACCGACCTGCTCTCCGACTTGCAGGAGAAGTTCCGTGAACTCAAAGCCGAAGGCAAGGACGATGAAACCGCTTTTCAGATGACCATTGAAAGCATCGGCGACATTGAGGAAACGGTACAAGAGGTCGCTAACCTCTCCCGCTCGCTGGAGCGGCAGGTGGTAACAAACTTTAGCGCAAGCAATCTATCTAAGAGCGACTTTGCTGGTGTTATTGCGCATAAAGGGAATTTTTCAGGGAGCGCACTGCGAGGATCCGACTTTTCGAACGCTGACTTGACGGGCAGCACATTTGCGAGCAGCGATGTGCGTGAAGCCATTTTTGACAATGCAAATCTGACTGACTGCAACCTATCTGCCATTGACCTTACGGATTCGAGCTTCCATAAGCCCATCCTTGTACGTACCAACATCAGCAAATCGGGTCTGGACGGAGCAAAATTCATAGATGTAAAACTAACTGACGTCAAGTTAACCATGACCGACCTTAGAAAAACAATCTTTGATAAATGTATCTTTAACGGAGTGGACTTCAAATATTCGGATCTGCGAGGGCAGCAATTTGACGGGCAGACCTTCATAGGCGTCAAGTTTGACAAGTCGGCGCTGAACGAAGTTTCGTTTAAAGGCGCGATATTCAAAAATGTTTCGTTCCTTACTGGCTTTACTTTGTCCAAAAAATATTACCGTGCTATCAAAACCATCTGCTTTGACGGGGCGATGATGGATAAGTTGACCTATGCCGCCCTTAAAGGCATGGATGCCGATTTGTCAAAAGTTACGGTTATATAAGGAGGGAAAAATATGCAAAACAAGTCGATTCAAGTGATTGGCCTGCAAAAGTCCTACAAGCAGCTACAAGTCCTTAAGGGCGTAGATTTCGAGGTGGAAAAAGGCAGTATTTTCGCCCTGCTCGGCTCCAACGGGGCGGGCAAAACAACAGTTGTCAAAATCCTCACCACGCTGCTCAAAAAAGACAGCGGAACCGCCACCGTAAACGGATTCGATGTTGCAACAAAACCCGACAATGTGCGGCAGGCGATCAGTCTGACCGGGCAATTTGCCGCCGTGGACGAAATTTTGACCGGACGAGAAAATCTTATCATGATCGCCAAGCTACGATACCTCAAAAATCCGCTTCAGGTTGCGGACGATTTGCTTAAACGCTTCGGCCTGACAGACGCCGCCGACCGCAGGGTGTCTACTTATTCGGGTGGTATGCGCCGCAGGCTCGACATCGCCTTAAGCCTTGTTGGGAAACCGCAGATCATTTTCCTCGACGAGCCAACCACTGGGCTTGACCCCGAGGCACGTATCGAGGTTTGGAAGATTGTAAAGGAGCTTGCGGGCAGCGGCACGACAGTATTCCTGACCACGCAGTATTTAGAGGAAGCTGAGCAGCTTGCCGACCGAATTGCCATTCTGCACGAGGGCAGGATTATCGCCAGCGGCACGCTCTCCGAGCTAAAAAAGCTGTTCCCATCCTCAAAGGTGGAGTATGTTGAAAAACAACCGACATTGGAGGAAATATTCCTCGCAATCATCGGCAAAAAGGAGGCAAAGTAAATGGAGGCGGCAAAAAAACACTTTTTCAGCGATATGGGAGTTATGCTTGGACGTTCCATGCGCCATATTTCCCGCAGCATGGACACCATCGTCACGGTCTGCATCACTCCGATTGCGATGATGCTGCTGTTCGTCTATGTGTTTGGCGGCGCAATCCAAACCGGAACGGATAACTATGTGAATTACCTGTTGCCTGGCATACTGCTTATTGCTATTGCTAGCGGTGTAGCCTATACGTCTTACCGCCTGTTTTTGGATAAGCAACGGGGCATAATTGAGCGGTTCCACTCCATGCCGATTTCGCGTTCCGCCGTGCTATGGGGGCATGTGCTGACCTCGGTGGTATCCAACGTCATTTCTGTTATCGTCATCATTCTCGTAGCGCTCATTATGGGCTTTCGCTCGTCGTCAGGGGTGCTGCCTTGGCTTGCCGTAGCCGGTATACTCGTGCTGTTTACGCTGGCTTTGACATGGGTCGCGGCGATTGCCGGACTGTCCGCAAAATCGGTGGAAGGCGCAAGCGCGTTTTCCTATCCACTTATCTTCCTGCCGTTTATCAGCTCGGCGTTTGTACCGACCGAGTCGATGCCGTCGATCGTTCGCGCCTTTGCCGAAAACCAGCCGGTGACCTCGATAGTGGAAGCCATCCGTGCGCTGCTGTCAGGTCAGCCGGTGGGCAATGATATCTGGGTCGCTCTTGCGTGGTGCGTCGGGATTTTGCTCGCAGCCTATTTCTTTGCGATGAGGGTATATAAAAAGCGGGTGTGAAAATATCCTCTACAAACAAGAAACTAGAGACCCAAAATCGCTCGTGAGGCTATGGCTTCGCCAAATTTCATCGCTACCCTCCTGGAAGTTATTCAACTACCCTGCCCGTTCAGCGATGATTATTGCATACCGACCTCGCTTCCCGTGTCAAGCTCCAGAAAGTCAAAGAGGATACGATCAGCGGTTTCGAGAAGGAGCAGGTGCTTGTTTTTAACGATAAGTATAAAGGTATCACATGGCTGTTCGCATTTTCAAGCCTCTATTTCCAAGTGATACTCAATATTGTCCCCCTCCCTCATTATGCCTATAAAAAAAAGCGCCCCATCGCCCAGTGAGCAACGATAGCGCTTGTAATGCTAGCTCAATAATTTTAAAACAAGTAAAACATGCTTTACTCCAGTCTCGGTCAGGCTAACTCATGTGGATTGTAGCTGGCATGCGAAGATGGATAGGCAGCAACAGGCTGCAACATCTCTGTTTGCAGCCTGTTGCACGTTTTTTTGTACGATCATTTACCTGCCAGCCAGCTCTTACAACCCGCCGCCAATTCTTGAAGCTCATTAAATATTAAGCTGGCATGGTAACCGTCGCAAACGGCATGATGGCATTGTACCGATAAAGGCAGCAGTATCTTTTTGTCCTGCCAATGGTATTTTCCCATAGTAAATATGGGCAGCAAATAAGTTCCCCCGGTGTAGACATTCAGGTTAAATCCAGTAAAGCTAACCCAAGGGATACTGGAAATTGGGAAAGTGTTCGGAGGTTCGTTCGTAACAGGGAATAACTGCTTCGCATTCTTGTACGTTTCTGTCTCTTGAAGGTAACGATCATAGAACGTTTGGAACTCCTCGCTGAACGGAGTCCAAATACTTGAGAAAGTCTTATCCTCCTCATGAAATATGGTGAAGCTGGGAGACATACGATCCCAAATGCCCAACCGTCCCTCCGAATCAAAGCAAGTTCGGAATTCGCAGTGGCGATTAACCACCGTCGTAATCATATAGATCAAGGCTGGATATAACTTAATCCCCATGCACTTTAGTTCTGCCCGCAGCAGGGTGATGTCAATATCGGCGGTCATGCTGTAGGTACATCTGACATGGTTTAAATAATGTTCAAAATAAGGTTTTCTGCTCCAATTATCAATATCAATCAGATTGAAAATCATTTATTACCCTCCTAAAATTTTATATTTTATATTTTAGGAGGGACTATCGACTGCTTTAACCATATCCTCATTCACTTTCCTCGTCTATTTTTGTGCCGGCCGTTGATTCCTATCTCACTAGCGGTAACGCCGGAACCGCAGTATAATATGCAGCCTTGTATTAGGAAGCATATAAAAATAAAATCATTTATGCAAGAAGTTATCAAATATGTATGGCCCGATCACAGCGCAAAAATATCAAGGAGAATGGAATGGTGTGAAAGAAAGTATTGAGGTCTGGACTGTTGCTGGAAGCTCAATTGTGGAAATAACAACGGAGGCGCTAGGAATTGAGGCGGCGCAAAGTAGTCACGCGTTGATGGAAAATCTGCTTCAGCAGCAAAATCTGCTGCCCCTGCAACCTGGTTTATCCAAAACCGGGTGGGCGCTAAAGAAATTGCTGCAAACTATAAGCGATCCCTTTTCGCTGCTTCTCCAAGGAGGATTTAACCTCTATTTTAGACATGCGAAGCCCGAAAGTACTGTTGATGATGAGGTTATGTTGAGTCAATCAGGCCAAGAGCAAGCTAGGAAATTGGGTGAGCTACTTTCTGCAAGAAAGATCCCCATACAACTGCCGGTTAGCGCCAGTCCGATCAACCGGGCGAGGCAAACGGCGGAAATTGCTTTCAGCGAGAAAAATATTCAAATTGAACCTCAGCTTATCCAGAAGAATCATTTGCCTCAATTGTTAGAAGTAGTCCCTAAGCAAGGATTCAATCAAGTATTTGTTGCTCATCAATTCACATTTAACAACCAGCTTAAAGAATTCGATGATTTGCTTTATCTAGGGATGGTTTTGCTTAAGCCTTTGGGCGAGGGAAAAGGATATACCGTAGTGCAGGTACTGGATTTGCTGCAGGAAGCTTTGATTAAGCATAGTAGCGATGTTCCCGAATTAACCTTGAAGAAGTGAAAAGATATAAAGGGAAGAGCAGTGTACCGCTGGGGCTGCAACACTATGATTTGCAGCCTGCTGGCGGTTATTTGCGTCTATCTCTAATGTCGCTTCAAAATGGGTTGAGCTGTGAAACCAATGAAAAAGTTAAATTTTCGATAATAACTCCATGGCTAATCGTTCTCTCTCCGCAATGTCGACTAAAAGCTCGGCTGCACGTCTTAGCTCCTGTTGATTTCCGGTTCTTCCCGCATTATCAATTGATGCGGTAACCCCGTTCCACATCGGCGCGATTTCCGCAAACTGAAAGTATGCCTGCTCTATTTTAGAATCACCGATCAACTCCACGCACTCTTTTAGAAAATCTCGATACAGGTTTCGAAATAAGGCGCCCCCAGTCCCCGCCCTTTCCATTAATAAGGCAGTCAAACATAGATCTTTCTCTAAATCCTTGCTTCTAGATGGCCATTTTAGAATTTCTTCGCTCATTTTTTTGATTCCTTTATTCCCGATATTGCGGATAGGCGGGTTCAAATAGTCATGAGCATTGTTGATAAGGGATGATCGTATGGTGGGTACAAGCGGCGGAAGGCTGCCCGTGTGCTCGATCGTAAAGGAGCGATTTTTGGAGCTCATGGGCCCCTTTGCGTTTCTTGCCATGCTCAAATTCGACAATCGCGTTGTCACGAGTCCGCCTTGTTGGCTTGTGTCTGCCATATAGGCGTATTCATCATCCATTCCATATATGACCGCATAATGGCCTGCAAAGTGTATTTTGTTCGTAAAATAATCTAAATAATACGAATCTAATTTAAGACCGACAGGAATTCCCCGGTCTATGCAGCTTTGCACGTTCTGCCATGCTTTTGTGACAGACGAGGTTTCTTGCACCTTGATGTTCAAATTGAGCCGGGATGCCAGGCAGGCAGACAGTTCATCAGGCTTCACCCTCCCTCCGATAAAAGGAAAGTCCATTGCCTTCGAATCCCAATATATGAACCCCAAACCTTGCCCAATACCGAACAACATCGGCTCCGATAATCGAATACCTTCATGTTGAAGGAGATTGCCCATCGCGGTCGTCTCGCAGTGTTCTCCCTGAAAAAGAGTAAAACCTTCAATCATCATGTGCATGCCCCTCCACTTCCCCTGTTAGTTCGCAGATCAGACTTGCGACAAATGTCTTTTCATTTTCGATAAGACTCATCGGGTGAAGAAAAAGAGCCCTAACGTGCAACGGCAACCGATAGCCGCCTTGTGATTCATATTTTTGCCCTATGTTTCTCAAGGCCTCCTCAAGAAAGCTCTGCCGTTTCTTCAAGGCTTCCACGGCTTCATTGTTCTCTATAAAAGGGAGAGCTGCGAGTCCGAGATCGAAACGAATATCCCGTTCCCGCGCGGAAGTTAGGCTTACGATGATTTCCTTCCTTAATGTTTCTATACCGGCTTCCATCATGACATATTCGGACGGCAAAGGCCCTTTGCCAGACTTATGGACGGAATCCTCGGCTCGAATCAGTCGTTTGTCTTTCAGTTTCTGCAATCCGGCGTAGATGGAAGTAGTACCTATATTCGCCCATTCCCTGTAGCCTCTAAGCTCTATGAGCTTATTGATTTGGTATCCCGAAGCTTGCTTGGACTCCGCGATAATTTGCAGCAGCATAAATTCAACGTTGGAAAGACGATTCATGGTTTATCACCCCTTTATATTACACAGATGTAATATAACATTAGTGAAATATAAAATCAAGGCGAGCTACCTTAGATAGGTAAGACAAACATCATCCAAATACAGGGAACTCGTTCTTCATGACGGCCGGATTCCGTTGGTCAATGCGATGACAAGCGCAGACCGGTACTTCGCTTCTGAGATATCCTTATTATTGAATAGGAGAATTCATTATTTCCAAAAAAATAATGAATATAATTTTATATCATGATAGCATTCCAAATGTATTCAATTCTATTTGAGAAAGGAAAAAAATGATGGATATTAAAATTGAAACACTGCCTAAATACCGTATTGCCTATGTGCGACAAGTTGGTTCATATGGTCCTGCCAATTCTCAAGCAATGGAGAAGCTGAAACAATGGGCTAAGAGGAAAAATCTTCTTACTGAATCGACAATCCTGCTCGGAGTGCCACAAGATAACCCTGAAACAACACTACCAGAAAACTGTAGATATGATGCATGTATTGTCATTTCAAAGGATTATCTTGATGATGAATTAATTAGCGAAAGCGAACTTGATGGTGGAACGTATGTTATTTGCACAATCAAACATACAGCGGAAGCTATTCAAAGAGCATGGAATGAGATTTTTCCATACTTACAAAAGACCGGATACCAAATGGACAACAAACCGATTTTAGAAAGATACATCGGTGAAATGCTTAACAATGATTTTTGCGAAATATGTGTGCCGATTAAACCATTATAGCTTTCAAGGATTCCTTGTTATCAAGCCTCATAGCAACAAAAGCAATGCCTTGCATGGAAATGGCAGGCCGCCAGCGGGCATTCCGTTTCGTTATGCAGCCTAGCTTCCCCTTTCATTTAACTTGACAACCCACTACAAATTGTAGTAAAAGAGCTCGTTATGGACGCATAACGAAGTAAAGAGGTGTTCACAGTGAACCAGGTTCAAAAGTTATCGGATACTGAATTGGAGCTGATGGAGGTTATTTGGGCGTGCACGCCGCCAGTCACATCTACTGAGCTTCTGAGCATGTTTGCCCTAAGGGGAAAGGAATGGAAAGCACAGACCATTTCCACCTTCCTCTCACGACTGGTCGAAAAAGGGGCACTCACTACCACGAGGCATGGACGGATCAATAAATACGAACCGCTTATTTCGGCCGAGGATTACAAGCTAATGGGGACGCAGCACGTTCTGGATGGCTTATATCAAGGCTCCGTCAAAAACATGATTTCGGCTCTGTACGATGGCGACAAGCTATCAGACGAAGATATTGCAGAACTGAAAAAATGGCTGTCGGAAAAGTAGGGGCTGCATATGAACACTCTTTTTGCATTTCTGTTTACCCTAACCGTAGCTGGAAGTGTCGTTGTCGCTTGTAATCGGTTATCACAGCATTTTTCCGCCAAGATTTGGTCTACGAAGTGGCGGTACGTAATTATTAAAATGGCGGTAGGGCCGTATCTTTTCCCCGTCGTTCTTGTCATTCAGTGGATTTCGCGAATTGTTCCATTCCATACGCCAAATGCTCCCGGCATGAACGAATCTGCTTCGATGGTAAAGCATGCCCAGCCCGGACAATTATTGAGCCTCAAACCTGAGCCAATCTTCCCGGAATGGACCATTTCAACAAATGCTGCCCTTTTTATCATAGGCGTCTGGGCAATTGGAGCTATCACTTTTGCAGCGTGGCAGTTGTATTGTTACCGTAGATTTTTAAAGCAGCTGACACATACGAGCACCGCCGTCCCATTAAACAGCGAGGCGGTTAAACAGCTTTACCTAATTAAGCAGACTCTTGGACTTAAAAGCAAAGTCCAGCTTGCTTATAGCACCTCCATTCAGAGTCCTATTCTTGTCGGCCTTTGGAAGCCTGTCATTTATCTACCTATGGAGAGTACCGCAAACGTAGACATGAGCATGATAATCCGTCATGAGCTGATTCATCTGCAACGCAAGGATTTATGGGTTAAAGCGTTTACGCTAGGAGCGAGCGCCTTGCATTGGTTTAATCCTTTGGTTCATATTCTTCGTAAGGATATTCATACATGGAGCGAGCTGTCCTGCGATGAAGAAGTGGTCAAAGGCATGTCCCATGCCGAGCGCATACGTTATGGGCAAACGATTTTAAACGTAATTGCAGAATCAAGAAATATTCCCGTACACCTTGGCGCCTCTTTATCCGGTGACGGAAAACAATTAAAAAGGAGATTATCTCTGATGCTTAATGTAAAGAATCTGAGCAAAAAAACCATTTTTCTATCTGTTACAGCAGTATTTGCGGTAGCTGTAATTAGCACATCTGCTGCGGTATGGGCATCAGGCAATACGCCTAAAGTAGTCGAACATAACACGGCCAGCGCTGAAAAGCAAACGGCCAGCTCATCAGCGGAACCGTCGCCTTCCACCACTCCGGCTAATGAGTCCATTGAAAATCAAGCAGCCAAGGCGGAAGCTGCACCGGTGTCTTCGACCGCTTCAGCTGATGCGGCTAGTGAAAATCAAGCGGCCGTGACGGAACCTGTTCCTGCTCCTGTTCCTTTCACCGCTCCGTCTGAGACAGAAGTTAAATAGTCTTTATTTAATCGGGTGCTTATGGGTGAAGGGGCTGGCCCAACAGTGGTTTACTTTGCGGTGAACATCTCCATTGAGCTAGACAGGAATCGTTTCATGAATAAAGCGTAGGTTTTTGGGCAGAATTAGCCCGAAACCTGCGCTTTTTGCAGCTTTGTTGCCCGCCTAAGGAAATCGTGAACAAGATAATGCCTATCATCCTCCCCCTCTATACCCAAAAAAAGCTTCCCCCAAAGGAGGAAGCCCATTCGATGATTCGCGATTTACTTGTCGAGTGCCTCGACTACCGCATCGATGCCGTAGCTCTGGCCGATCGGGCCGTAGCCCATACCGAGCGCACCATTGAAGCCATACACTTGACCGCTCTCGACGGCTTTCAGCTTCTTCCATACCTCGCTCTTCTCCCATTCGTCGGAGACAGCAGCCATAGAAGGATTATTGTAGTTAAAGTAACCGAGGAACAGGTAGTCCGGATTCAGCTCGGCCAGCCCTTCCAGCGACATCTCTGCGCCTTGCTCCATAACGGAATCATCCGGCGCCTTAAGGCCGAGCCCCTTCTCGTAATACGGCGTCAACGTTTTCGTTCCGCCCAAGTAGGCTACTTTATCCCGGATTTGCAGGAACGCAACGTTGCCATCTACGTCGGCCAGCTTTTCCTTAGCGTCCTTGATCTTGTTCTCGAATCCAGCGATGAAGTCCGTCGCCACATCCTCTTGGCCCAGAATTTCACCAAACTTCGTGACGAGCGCCGGCCAGTTGGTCCACACGTCGGTCTGAGCTTCATCGACAACAACCGTCGTGGCGATTTTCTCCAGTTGATCGGTTACTTCGGCGTTAATCGCGCTGCCGGCGATGATGAGATCCGGCGAGTACTCCAGCAGACTCTCCATGTTAACCGTCGTGTTCTCGCCTACAACAACTACTTCGTCAATCTTGTCGACAAAAGGCTTGTAGTTGTCCGATTCAAGCGAGGAGTTCTCCTTCGTGAACGGCAACGCGAGTCCCACAGTCTTCAGGTCGAAGAGCAGAATCGATTCGATGTATCCCCAGTGAACCACGGCGATGCGCTCCGGCTGCTTCTCGATGACGACGCTTCCGTTCGCGGCCTCGATGGTGCGCGGGAATGCCACAGCCTGCTCCTGCCCGCCATCGGTGCTCGGCGACGGGCTTGGTAACGGGCTTGGCGCCCCTCCGTTATTCGATCCCGCATTGCCGGAGCAAGCGCTCAAGAACAGGATCAGGCTCAGCAATCCGACGATCGCGGCGCAACTTGTTTTTCTCGACTTTCTATACATGACTAGCATCCTCTTTTCTGTTACCTACACCGATAACAATTCTCATTCATGATTAAAACAGTACCATCATGAGCACTAGATGAGAATGGAGAGATTCCCACTCAAGGGATGGACGATTTCCACGATAGGCGTTTCGCGTCAGCGTTCTAGCTCCCTGCTGCTCAGCCCGACCTGACTGGGAGCGATTCCTTTATATTTTTTGAACAACCTGCTGAAATAATATGGATCCGCGTATCCGACACTGCGAGCGACGGCGGACACCGTGAATTGCTTCGTCTGCAGCCACTCCTGCGCCTTGTTCATCCGGTAGTGAATCAGATAGTCGATGGGCCCCGTCCCCGTATACTTGGTGAACAAATGCGAGAAATACTTGGACTTCAGCTTATATCGCTCGGCAAGCATCGCAAGCGTGATGGACTCCATGAAGTGCGTCTGGATATACAGAACGGCATCCTCGATCACCGGATAACTTTCCTTATTCTGCCCATGCCGCTCCGATTGCAATAGCTTGGCGACGATCTGATAGAAAATCGACTTCTTCTCCAGCAGACTCATGAAATCCGGGGAGGAATCCGCCTCGATTAGTCCATCGACGAGCCGAAGGAGATCGGGTGCAAGCGCGGCCTCCAGTACGGCAATATCCCGGGGCTGCCTCCCGGCTGCTCCTCCAGCGGGGCGCCCCTCCTGTCCAATGACCTCGTTATCCTTGTCCAGGTCGGACCCGATGGGTAAATAATGAGCCAGGCAATACCGGAATCCTTGTTCGCCCGAAAGAATCTCAAGCCGCCTGCCCGCGCCGCCGATCAGCACCTTGCCCGGCGCTAGCAGGTAACGCTCCTCCTCGTCGAATATAAACTCCGCTTCCCCGTCCAGCGCGATAATGACGCCGCACTTTGCCGTCGGCTTGTCCACATGACCGCCGTAGATCCGGTTCGCTTCAAGCTGCGTTCGGTATACGCCGTACAGCGCAAGCGGCGTATCGGCGAAATATTGAGCCAGCTCCTCGTAGGCGTAACCCACTGTCAGCAACCTCCTAGCCTCTCGTTATTGTCATCAAATACCAAAAATAAGGCGCTCCGATGACGACCGTGACGATGCCTGTCGCATTCTCCGACGGTTGAAGGATCCAGCGACCGATCTCCGCCACGAGCATAAGCAACGTCCCTGCCTCTTTTATTGATATCTTTTCTCAATTACAATCACATTGAAATTGTAGAGGATATACCCCCCGATTGCAATAAAAAAAGCTTTGCCCTCATCCTACAAACAGGAGACAAAGCTTTAACGTCATTGTGATATCAATCGACGGAGGAGTTTAATCTGCTGAGCTCGTCTTCGACAAGGGAAGTCAACTCATCCTCATATCCGCCTGTGGTGAGAGAGAGGGGCTGACCAACCTTCTATGTGTACAGAGGACTGTACGATGTATCGAAGCCATACGAGCGCACGCTTGGTTCGGAACTTTAGTTTCCGGCTTCATCATACTAATAGCTCATATGTCTGTTCGTTAGCTGCAATCCATGCATATTTTACCGGATATTTTACAAAACTATAGTGTGGACAACTTGATCTAATCGAGAGGGGGAAGAAGCACACTTGGCTAAGCACACAGACACAAGTTGGAAAGAGGATCATCCAAGCACTTTGCTCAGTAACTCTGTCCAAAAGGCAAATCATGCGGTGAAGCAAGCAATGTCTTATCCGGAAGAGCAAACAGTTGAGCAAGCATGCGATTCAATATCACATGCAAAAAATGCGCTAGATAACGCAGAGCAACATTACGGACACATGGACACCGTCCAGCAAAATAAAGAGCAGTTAGAGCTTCTGGAGCAGCAATTGGACGAAGTACAAGAAAATATGAAAGATCAGTAATATAAGAATAAAAATAACCTCCTTACGTTTTACATAACGAATGGAGGTTATTTTTATTTCACACTCTGACCAATAAGCAAGTCAACTTAAGGGCGTCATAATTAAAAACTGTTGTCCCATTCTACTTCCTTCTTATTTTCATGTTAGTGGTGAATATACTTCTTACATGCAGCAAGCACTTACAACATGCAATGGTTGAAATACAGAGCTAGGCCGGTAGAAGTCTTTTGTATCATAGCTGGTCCTTTGTTAATAAGGCGTTTCTTTGTATTTGCTGGAATATCCCATCCTCTAACTTGACAACCTACTACAAAGTGTAGTAGGTTTTTTTACTACATCATGTAGTAAATAAGCTCGTTATGGACGCATAACGAAGTAAAGAGGTGTTCACAGTGAACCAGATTCAAAAGTTGTCGGATACGGAATTAGAGCTAATGGAGGTGATTTGGGAGTGCACCCCGCCAGTCACATCTACTGAGCTTCTAAGCATGTTTGCCCTAAGAGGAAAGGAATGGAAGGCACAGACTATTTCCACTTTCCTCTCACGTCTGGTCGAGAAAGGGGCGCTGACTACTACAAGGCATGGACGGATCAATAAATACGAGCCGCTTATTTCGGCCGAGGATTACAGGCTAATAGGGACACAGCACGTCTTGGATGGCTTATATCAAGGCTCTGTCAAGAACATGGTTTCGGCTTTGTACGATGGCGATAAGCTATCTGACGAGGATATTGCGGAACTTAAAAAATGGCTGTCGGAAAAGTAGGTGCTGCATATGAATAGCCTTTTTGCATTGATGTCTAGCCTAACCGTAGCTGGAACTGTTGTTGTCACATTTATTTGGTTAGCACAGCACTTATCCACCGCGATTTGGCCTACGAAGTGGCGTTACGTGATTAACAAAATGGCGGTAGGATTGTATTTATTCCCCGTCGTTCTTATTATTCAGTGGATTTCGCGAATGGTCCCATTCCGTAAGATAAACGATTCCAGCATGAATGAATCTGCTTCGATCGTACAGCATGCCCAGCCCGGAGCATTATTGAGCTTCAAACCTGAGCCGCTCTTTCCGGAATTGACGATTTCAACAAACGCAGCCTTTTTTGTAATAGCCATATGGGCAATCGGAGTTGTAGCTTTTGCAGCTTGGCAGACGTATTGTTACCGTAGATTTTTAAAGCAACTGGCAAATACGAGTACTGCCGTCCCATTAAACAGCGAGGCGGTTAACCAGCTTTACCTGATTAAGCAGGCTCTTGGACTTAAAAGCAAGGTCCGGCTTGCTTATAGCTCCTCCATTCAGAGTCCCATTCTTGTTGGGCTTTGGAAGCCTGTCATTTATCTCCCTATGGTTAGTACCACAAACGTAGACATGAGCATGATTATCCGTCATGAGCTGATTCATCTGAAACGCAAGGATATATGGGTTAAAGCTTTTACGCTAGGAGCCAGCGCTTTACATTGGTTTAATCCTTTGGTTCATATCCTTCGTAAGGACATTCATACATGGAGCGAGCTGTCCTGCGATGAAGAGGTGGTCAAAGGCATGTCCCATGCCGAGCGCTTACGTTACGGGCAAACCCTTTTAAACGTAATAGCAGGATCAAAAAATATTCCCGTACAGCTTGGCGCCTCTTTATCCGGTGACGGAAAACAATTAAAAAGGAGATTAATTCTGATGCTAAATGTTAAGAACCTGAGCAAAAAAACCATTTTTCTATCCATTACAGCGGTATTTGCGGTAGCTGTAATCAGCACATCCGCTGCGGTATGGGCATCAGGCAATACGCCCAAGGTAGCTGAGGATAAAACGGCCAACGCCGAAAACCACACGGCCAACTCATCAGCGGAACCGGTGCCTTCTATCGCTCCATCTGAGACAGCTAGTGATAATCAACCAGCCGTTACGGAACCCATTCCTGTTCCTTCTGTCGCTCCAGCTGACGAGGCTAGTGAAAGTCAAGCAGCCGTAACTGAGCCCGCTCTTGTTCCTTTCACTGCTCCATCTGAGGCAGCTAGTGATGTTCAACCAGCCGTTGCGGAACCCATTCCTGTTCCTTCTGTCGCTCCAGCTGACGAGGCTAGTGAAAGTCAAGCAGCCGTAACAGAGCCCGCTCTTGTTCCTTTCACTGCTCCATCTGAGGCAGCTAGTGATAATCAACCAGCCGTTGCGGAACCCATTCCTGTTCCTTCTATCGCTCCAGCTGAAGCAGTAGTTAAATAGTCTCCAGTAAAATAGAGGCTCATTGTGAAGGGGTTGTCCCGAAAGGGTTTTAATCTGCGGTGAACTTCCCCATTGAGCTCGGCAGGTTCATTTCACGAAAAAAAGCGCAGGTTTTAAGGCGGAATTAGCCCGAAACCTGCGCTTTTTGCAGTTTTTTTGTCCACCTATAGAAATTCATTATGGTCGGTGAACAAGGAAAAGGCTTCGCTGTCGTTGCCTCAGAGGTGCGCAAGCTCGCCGAACAGACGCAGCATGCGGCTGAACAGGTCAGCGGGCTGATTGATGGGATTAGACATGATACTGCTGAGGCTGCTGCAGCAATGGCCAAGAGCAGCTTGGAAGTTGAAGCGGGCGTGAAATCGGCGGCAGAGAGCGGCGAGTTATTCGCAGCCATTACATCAGAAATGACCGACGTTAATAGCCAAATTCAAGAGGTGTCCGCTTCTGTCCAGCAAATATCGGCAAGCTCCGAACAGATTACTACGACGATTTCGCAGCTGGCTCACATCGCACAAGAGACATCGGGCAATACCCATAGCGTAGCCGCCGCATCCGAAGAACAACTTGCACTATGGAGGAGATCGCTTCTTCCGCCGATGCGCTAAGCCATATGGTTCAAGAACTGCTCGACAAAATGGCCCAATTTAAAATATAGCCTTAGCGGTTGCTTCAGCAGGCAGACCCATTCGCTAGCAGTGAAAGCACCTCTATGCTCGCAGAAAACCCACCTTTAGGCTAAATAGCCAGGGTGGGTTTTCTGCGAGCATGCACAATCGTTTCTTTTCGTATGAGGATAATACTTGAAAAGAGATGAATCATCTGGATTTATTAATCTATCACCTGAGCCAATTCGAATAAATTCCCCCACGGATCGGTGAAAAATGCGAGGCGGCGATGGATGGCCTCCAAGTTAAAGGGCACCCCGATGATGGTGACCCCTTTTGAATCCAAATACGCAATCGCTTCATCCACGTCGTTCACGGTCATGCAGAGGTGATGATGACCGGCTTTATACATACTGCTGTTAATATCATGGTAAATGGGAGCGTCATTTACCTCTCCGTCTCCAATAATCTCAAAGTAAAAAGAGTCGTCATGGGGCGGAGCGACATAAGCAAGGTGCAGGTCTCCAAACGGCCATTCTTGAATGACACGGAAGCCCAGCTTCTCCACGTACCAGCTCTTTGCAGCCTCGTAGTCTGGCACACGGATGGCGATATGATGACCTTTCAGTGACGCGATAGGGGTGGCAGCAGAATCCTGCCGAAGGTTAGAGTCAGGCATGTTTTTTCCTCCTTGGATTTTATAGGACCAGACTTCGTCTGGTTGACATGTATAAATGTACCAGATGAATGCACACTATACTTTGTTTGGAGGTCCAAATCCGTTGTTCATTCAGCTCAGGGTTAAGATCATCAGAGCTTTGGCGGTTGTTTGAGTGCGGAAGGTGGGATTCCAAATCTCAGCTTAAACACTTTGGAGAAGTGTGAGACGTTCTCAAAACCCGTTGAGAAGCAAATTTCAGTTACGGATAAGGACGAATGGATTAGCATTTCTTGTGCTTTATCCAATCGGCGATTTCGTATCCACTGGAGCGGAGAAGTATTATAGATCGCTTTAAAATCACGTTTGAAGGAGGAAAGGCTTCGGCCAGATAAGTAGGCGAGATCATGCAAGGTTACGGGATTTGTGATATTCGCATCAACGACGTCCTTGATGCTTTTTCGTTCTTGGCGCTTAATCTGAGCAAGCTCAGACAGGAAAATATCATTTCTATCGGCTATGCCAAATAATAATTCTAATAACTTCACCTTAACCAACCCATCTCTAATCCGTTCCGGTTCATTGAAATACGGTTTCAATGATTCTAGATAGCTGAAGAGTCTATCATCAATCGTATGTACAGATACCGGAGCCGGTGTCCTAGCTACTGAAGTAGGAGTATAATCTGCTAGTTTCATAAACTCGTTAATTAATTCGTCTTTTAAGAAGAACATCATATAGTTGAGTACATAATCGAAGTTCGGTTCCCCGCTTTTTTCATATTGGAACGCAATGGATTTATGGATCAGCACCATTTCATGCTTGTTTACCGTATGCACCTCGGTTCCAAACCGTACGGTATACATCCCTTCCATTACGAATAAGAGCATATGGTCTTCTAGAAACAACGTGCCAGTGGCGCCTTCAGTACGTGTGCAAGATTCAATGGCAGACAGTCCATTCATTCTCAATATTCTTTGTTGATGGGTTGGTGTTTTGATTAGAATCCGGGGTATTTTTGTCAATTTACTCAAGGGTACAGCCAATGGACATGACTCCTTAGGAATTATATTTGTAGACCATACTTAACTTAGATATAAGTTTCGTTCGAAGAGGCTCACTTCATGTGATTTCTACGGGATTACTTTTATGAGAACAATGACATGCTGCTGATTAAAGCTGTTCAATCATCTTGTGACAACATGGTTAGAAACGTTTATTTTACCATGCTAATTCTTATTGATAAAGCCTTTACATCAGTTCCAAAAATATAGTTTTGCCAAGGGCAACAAACCCTTATTAAGAAATCCTTCTGTAGCATTCGCTAAGAATTTAACGGCTTCCGTAGGAGCCGTTGACAATACTAAGACTTCCGAGGAGGTTGCGTTATTGCTTGTAGTTACAGACAGCGAGGTCAATCGTACAGTTGATAACTATTATGGAATAAACTTCAAACATTTTATGAAGTTATTTTCAAAGTTGGACGAGCTTTCCGCAGGCGAAAAGATCCCAATATACTGTTCAGGTATTACCGATAATGATCCGCCTTAAGAAGTTGTCCCTATTACAGATGAAGATGGTAACCAAGTAATAAATAAAAAAGGAAAAATTGAAACAAAGTCTTATGAGGTTTTCCCCACCTATCGTTATCCAATAGCTGGGGCTAATCCAGCTCTTCCATTAATAGATGAAGTCAATAAAAGTGAATCTCCTTTACAATGAAGCGCCTGAAGGAAAATGTTACGGGTACATGGAGTTAAATCGGGATGGCAATATGATCGCGCTCTACAATAGGTATGGTGAGGAATTCGACATGAATGGTGGACATGAATTTGTCAGGGTAGGGACACTGGGCAAATTCGATGATGAAGACCGCGATAATTTCTATTCCTTATCGGCATGTATGAAAAATAAAGCAGCGGGGGTTATTCCTCACGCTGCTCCGGTGATTTTCAGATTCTGGCCTTGCCTACTCCAGAATTCCCCAAATTCCATCAGGCAGCCACAGCTTCTTCACAATCAGACATACGATGAGTAAGGCGGCGCCTAATATAATATTTTTAGTTACTTTATTCATGGCCGTTCCTCCCTTTTATTTATCGAACCGTTTTTTTCCGTACACCAGCAAGCATAGCGCCCCTGACAGAACCGTCCACATAATCAGGTTGAGAAGATTTCCGCCAATTTCCGAAAGTCCCCCATCCTGAAGAAGCTCTGTTATCGCCACCACAAATTGCTGCGAGGGCAGCACATGGATGATATTCATTAGGGCAGGCATACCCAGACTCGGAACAAATATCGGTCCAAAAATAAACAGCAGCAGCAGGGGAAGGCCTACAATCGAAGATTCCGATGCCGTTCGCGCGATGAGACCAATAACCGTACCCAATGCCATAAAGATAAGCAGCAGCAATATCGCCAATACCGTCAAAAAGAACAGATTCACATCGGGCACACCGGAAATTGCTAAGCAGGATGCGATGACAATCAAAGCAAACAACGTCGTCGTCGCGCTTTTTCCCGCAAGCACCTCCAGCTTTGAAGCAGGCGACAGCATGAGGGAACGTAAGGTGTTCTTCTCCTTCTCTTCGGCAATCATATTCGCCTGAACAAAGGCTCCGGTAATGGAGATGGCAACTAGTATAGGAACCGAAAGAAATGTCAGGTCGCTCGGATCAACTTCTTTTTGTTTAAATAAAAGGGCTAGCAAAATGGGCATTCCCGCATTTAATAAAATTTGCGGATTACGAATCGCATCCTTCCATTCTTTTTTGACCATGGCTCTGAAGCGGCGTATGGAAAACGTCATTCCAGTCCCCTCCCCGTCAATTTCACAAATATATCCCCCAGCGTAGGCTCATTGGAATGAATGGCTAACAGTTCTCCCCTTCTTATTAAGTCCCGTATAAAACCCGCTCCCACCTCATCCTGTTGAACAATCTGCTTCCCGAGCGGCGTAGTCACGGTAATGGAATGGTCGCCATAGCGAAGGCGCAGAGCCTGCGGCGTGTCGAGAGCCGAGATTTCTCCATTATTCAGAAAGGCTACGCGATCGCAAAGCATTTCCGCTTCCTGCATATTGTGCGTTGTCAAAAAAATCGTCGTTCCCCGGCGATTCATTTCGCGAAGCGTTTTCTGAATACGCTCGCTATTCACGGGGTCCAAGGCGGACGTGGGCTCATCAAGAAAAAGAATGTCCGGCTCATGCAAAATCGTCCTTGCCAGCGTCACCCTCTGCTTCATCCCTTTCGAAAGCCGTCCGACCAGCGTATGCTTGTCGCCGATTAAATTAACCGCATCAAGAACGGTTTCAATCCTTCGTTTCGGCACGCCATACAAGCGGCAAAACAAAGCCAGATTGTCATACACGCTAAGACGCTCATAAGTGCCGCTGTTATCGGTAAGCACACCTATTTTGCCCAGAAACTCGGAGGGCCGGCTTCGTGCAGGATCGATCCCCAGCACCTTCACTCGCCCGGAAGTATAGAGCAGCTGTGAGGTAAGAATTTTCACCGTTGTCGTTTTGCCGGAGCCGCTAGGACCGAGGAAGCCGAATATTTCCCCCTGCCGGACCTGAAAGCTAATCTTGTTCAGCGCTTGTTTCTTTTTGTACCGCTTTTCGAGGTCATTAACCTCAATGATCGATTCCATGACGATTACACCTTCCCTTGACATGAGTAGCCGAAAGCTCCATCCCAGCTTAGCTGTGAACAGAGCTGTAAACAGCAAATTCCCCATGAAAAGATCCATTTGTGCGCTGAAAGCAGCCATTTTGGCGGTGAACGGAGCAGAATTACAGCCCTACAATCGTCTTCAGCTCTTCAAACTTCCCCTTGGATAACGGAATTCTGGATTTTTTATCGTCGCTTAGGACGAGACTGTAGCTGTTACGGCTCCATACGATCAATTCGGCGATTTGGTCTAAATTTACAATATAGGAACGGTGGCAGCGATAAAATCGGAACAGCTTGAGCTTCGCCTCCAATTCCGCAAGCGTCCATGAACAAGCAAAGCTGCCGGCCTGCGTATACAGATGCGTAACGCCTTCGATGCTTTCAATAAAATGGACTTCGCCGGGATCTAGGAACACGTATTTGTCTTCGGTTTTTACCATGAGCTTTGCCAGCCTTGGGGAACACTGCTGCTCGCCGCTTGCCGCCTCAGGCTCATCGTCGCCGGGAACGGACTCAGATTCATTGAATTCCGATGCTTCTTGAACCATAATTGGGGCAAGCGAGCTTCCCGTCAGCCGGAAGATGCGATTCGATATCGAGAGCGCTTGCTCCAAAGTCGAGCACGTAACTAAAATCGCCTTATCTTGGCGAAGCAGCTCCGCTATCATCCTTCTTACAATCATACAGCTCTCCAGATCGAGATTTTGCTCAGGGTCCTCCCAAATCAAAAGCTTCGGATCATGAAGGATGCTTCTTGCAAAACCGAGCAGCCGCTTCTCGGAATAGCTCAGTTTAGAAATCCGTTCGCTGGCCTTTCCCGCCAATCCGATCTGGCTTAAAAGCTCGCCTATCCCGGAAAGTTTTCCATGCAGCTCCGCCCAAAATAACAAATACTCCCTCACCTTCAAACGTTCATAAAGTCCTTCATCCAAACAGCTGAATCCAACCCGCCTAGCTGCTACGTTGCTGCCCAAAGAAAGCAGCTTCCCGCGATAGGAGATTTTACAGCCGGAGGATACGCCCTCTCCTCTCACCGACCGAATGAACGTACGACCGATATCATGATGGCATTGTATAACTACACATTGCCCGGATTCCAGCTCAATTACATCTGAGCCAACTCCATTGCTTAAGGCTGTATTCGCAGCTAATTTATTCATATATAAAATGCCTCCTGCCGAGCTGATTTTATAGGTTAACCGTTTGCTTCCTTATCTGTCATTGTACCACTCCCTCACGCATCGGAGCAGCAAGCAAAAGTTCAGCAGCAGCTTCGGCTAGGGGAAAATTTAGCGCTGAACAACCCTGCAGTTGAAAAGAAAAAGGGCTGGCAGCCACTCATTAGAGTTTAAAATGTACCCCTTGTAAAGGACAATTAAAAAAAGGTTAGGCGACTTCAAGCTGCTGTCTGTACCGTA
>NZ_LAQO01000061.1 GCF_000971975.1 Paenibacillus algorifonticola
TTTGTATAAATGAGAAACAGGAGACCTGCTCAGCGATTTTGAAAATTTTGAATAGGGTTTACAACTAAATAGTTCAATGCTGATATAAAAAAACAAGTGACTTGTTATTTATCTCACGTCATTAAGCTGGTGGACAGAATAATTAAGCATTTATATGGCCTTAAATCTGCAAATGGAATTTGATTAAAGCAATGGATTTATGTATAATTATTCTTTGTATCGCATTTATATGCATATCAAGGGGGAGTTTTATGAAATATAAGGTATTTGTTGACGGACAAGAAGGCACGACAGGCTTGAAGATTTTTGAGTATCTGGCAAAGCTGTCGGACATTGAAGTTCTCAGAATTGACTCTGACAAAAGAAAAAATCCTGAAGAACGAAGTAAATTTCTTAATGGTGCAGATATCGTTTTTCTTTGTCTGCCCGATTCGGCTGCCAAAGAGTCAATTGAGCTTGTGAAAAATGACAAAACAAGAATCATTAATACCAGCACTGCCTTTAGAACGGATAAAAACTGGGCATATGGCCTGCCTGAGTTGAAAAATCAAAGAGAAGTAATACAGACCGCATCAAGAGTGTCCGTTCCAGGTTGTCATGCAACTGGCTTTATTCTTACGATTAGACCGCTAATTGAAGCAGGCATTCTTCCAGAAGATTACCCTGTAACGTGTTATTCCTTGACAGGCTACTCTGGAGCTGGCAAAAGCGGAATAGAGGAATATGAGAATTCAGTATTAGCAGCTGAAAGAAAACTCCATGTTCCAAGGCATTATGCGCTGCAGCACAATCATAAGCATATACCTGAAATGTTGATGTATTCAGGACTTTTATATGAACCATTATTCACGCCTATAAAAGCTAATTACGCACAAGGACTAGCGATGTCAGTGCCCTTAATTAGCAGGATTTTGCCCAAAAACGCTTCTGCAAAAGATGTACATGAAGCATTATCCGCGTATTTTGAATCGGAGCGTTTTGTACATGTGATGCCGTACGATTCAGAAGCATACCTTGATGAAGGACAATTCATGATTTCTGAGTGTAATCATACGAACCGATTGGAGATTTTTGTTTTTGGACAAGAGGGCAAGGTGAATATTATTTCCAGATACGATAATTTAGGTAAAGGCGCATCGGGTGCCGCAGTACAAAACATGAATATCATGCTTGGACTGGATGAAGGAAATAGCTTGGTGAACTAAATCAGATTATGCAAAACGTTTTCCGCTATCGGATAACGATAATTTAATAAAGCAGCGGCGGCCTAGGGCATTATTTCGTATTAATAGGCCAATCAGAGATTTCTGGTTGGCCTATTTTCATGTCCATGACAGCCGCTGTTTCTTTTATTGAGGTCTGTCTAATCCATTATTTTTCTTGAAAATTTGCTATTTCAAATTATTGTTATTGAAGTGCTGGAGCATTTCGGTGAATTGCTTTAGCGAGGCATCATCCCACTGTGAAATGCTGGCATAGAAGGCGGATTCTTTTTCCTTCAAGGCTTCCAAAGTTCGTTCCCGTCCAAGCTCGGTTAAGGATAAGCGCACGCCGCGGCGATCCTCAGGGGTGGTTTCACTTTGTACATAGTGGAGATGCTTAAGCTGATTCACCAGACGGCTAACGGAGCTGCGGTCCATAGCTGTTGCTTCAGCTAAAGCTGTGGCGCTCGTTGCCCCATAGGAAAGGAGCCATCGTACAATTAAAAAAGCGGCGGGCTGCAAGGTGGAGTCGAACCGCGCAGCAGCTCTGACATTCAAGGCGTGGGAGGCGCTAATAAGCGCATTAAGCTGTTCACCGAGCTTTAGCTCAAGCTGTGTTCGCGGTGTAAACTGCTCTGATTGGTTATTGTCCATTAATAAACATCTCCGTTGGATCTATAGATTTACATTTGAATTTAATTGACATATATCAAACAAAATCATATAGTTGATTTATATCAATTATATGATTTTGCATATGGAGTGTCAAAATAAATTCAGGGTAAAAAGGAGAAGCGTATGAATACAAATTCAAATTCAGTGGCTGTCATTACAGGAGCGACCAGCGGCATTGGACAAATTGCTGCAATTGATTTAGCCAAACTCGGTATGAAGCTTGTGTTAACCGCTAGAAGCAGGGAACGAGCAGAGGAAACTTCCAGAAGGATTAATGAGGCAGCGCCAAATTCAGAAGTTGTCTTTTTTTACGGAGACTTATCTGTTATGGCGGATGTGAAAAGAATAGGGGAAGAGATCCAGTCAGCCTATTCGCAAATAGATGTGCTCGTGAATAATGCGGGCCTGCATGCCTTTAAGCAGCGGATCACCTCCGAGGGTTTCTCGGAAATGATGGCCGTCAACTATTTGGCGCCCTGGCTATTGACGTTGATTTTGCTGCCGTCGCTCAAGGCTTCAAGCAAAGCGAGAATTATCAATGTGGCTTCAGAAGCATCCCGCAATCATGGGGTGCTGGCGCTGCCTGAAGATTTAACGGATACAGCTGATTTTACAGCAAGGGGCTCGTCGGCGATCTATGGAAAAACGAAGCTGTTGAACATTATGTTTGCAGGGGAGCTTTCCCATCAATTATCTGGCACCGGCGTAGCTGTTCATTCGCTCAATCCCGGATTTAATGTAACAGGGCTTGGCCGCGAGCTTTGGTTTGCCCCGATGCTTGAACGAGTATTAAAATGGCTGCGAATTGGAGATCCGCGCAAAGGTGCCGAGATCATTACCCGTTTAGCGGTTGACCCGCAGTATGAAGGAGTTACTGGCGGGTATTATAACGTTGGGACAGGAAAATCAATCCATCCTGTGCACCCTGGCGGCGATCATGCGATGCAGAATAAGCTGTGGAAGGAGACGCAGCGATTGCTGCAGCAAAGGGAATGGATTTAAATGATGGGTTTAATCCAGTTTATGGAGACTACTCCGGTTTTACCGCAAAAAGCATAACAGCGGCGGCGTCTAAATGCTCCAAGACGATAGAGTAACGGTGCGACTTGAGCCAGTTTTGAAGCTCATGCAAGCGGAAAGGCTCGATAGCCGCAGCAAGTGGCTGCCCGGCAGCAGCAGATTTAAACGAACCTGCTGCAGCTTCGCTATCCTCGCTAATATCGGTAATGGCCATTCGTCCCCCCGGCAGCAAAATGCGGTCCATCTCAGCCAGAGCCAAAAGTTGCTGGGAACTATTCAAATGATGCATCGCAAAGCTGCAAGCGATGAAGGAGCATACACGATCCGGCAGCGGCAGGGTAAGCAGGTTGCCGAGCTTCGCTTCCACATGCGGCAGACGTCCACGCAAAATGCTCAGCATTTGCGCCGATTGCTCAATAGCCGTTAAACGTACACCCGCTTCCGCGAGCTTCACAGACAGGTTGCCAGTTCCAGCTCCAAGCTCGGCGCCGTACTCGCCCGCAATTGGGTCAATCCACTCCAGCGTCTTTATGAGCGCGTGCTCATAGCCAGTAGGTGTTAGCACCTTTGCTAATGCGGCCAATGGGGCCGCCTCGCCATGCTCCAGCGCCAGACGATCATAATCCCAGCGGTCGTTCCAGCTGCTTCGCTGGAAGCGGGAGTGCTTCATCATTTCCGCCGCGTCCTCAGCTGCGCCAATCCCGGGCTGTGCTTGACGCCGCCATTTGGCAATCGTATCATCAAGCGCCTGCAGCTTTTGCCCTGCTGCGACCCATTCCTCATACAGCAGAGCCCGTGCACGATCGGCTAATCGCAGAAAATCATCATGCTGGTGTACCGTCTGCAGCACCTCACCGATGGCAGCCAGCGGCATGCCCAGCTCACGCAGCGCAATAATCCATCGCAGCCGCTCAATATCTGCCTCGCTATACAGGCGATAGCCGTTTTCGCGCGCTTTCGCGGGCGTAACGAGCCCTTTTTCCTCATAAAACCGCAGCGTACGCGGAGTTGTGCCAAGCAGCCGTGCGGCTTCAAACACCTTCAAAGCCATCCCTCCTTTCCTTAAGCATGAACCTTTCCCTAACGTGAAGGTCAAGCTTTTTTTAAGATGCTGATTCATTCTACCGCTGAGTGCCCCTTGAAAAAAGAGCCGCCTCCGCACCGTTGTGCATCGAGACAGCTCTTATTCGTATTTATTAGTATTTATCCCTATACAGCTTGCAATAGAAACAGCGCATTATTTTCGGCCGTTCAACAGCTCCCAGCGATACACATATTCAAAAATGAACTCAAACGCCTCCAAATGGCGCTTCGCTTCAAACGGATTCGCTCCCCAAGCGTAAATGCCGTGCTTGCGCAGCAAAATACCGGGAATTTCCGGCTGCAGGCGCTCAGTCACTTCGGGAACGATTTGCGGAATGTTAGCGAAGTTGGACACAATCGGAATGTCGATATGCGCTTCCTCGTCCCAAATATTGAATGCCTTAATCAGCTCTACGCCGTCTACTGGCACAGATTTGCGATCCCAGAACCATTCCGAGATGACGCTGTTAAAGACGGTATGCACATGAAAAATAGCGCCTGCGCCCGTCTGGCGATAAATTTCGCAGTGGATCAGCGTTTCCGCAGAAGGCTTAAGCTTCGTCGCTTCGACAGCTTTGCCTTCTTTGTCGACGAATAAGTAGTCTTCCGGTGTATGAACCGTTTTATCCTTGCCGCTTGCCGTAATGGCAAAATGGAACTGCTCGGGGTCGAAATCGCCGACGCGGACCGACAAATTGCCGCTTGTGCCAGGGAACCAGCCACGCGAGGCGAACAGCTCCTTCACTTCACGCAGATCAGCGAGTGCCTTCTGCTTCTGCTCCGTTGTAATTTGCTCAAATGTCATTACGATTCATCCTTTCCCTTGTCAAGCACGCGAATAATATCATGAAACGTTTCATATTCGGAATGAGGCAGGCCAAGCTCTTGGCATTTCGTCGTCAGGTGCGAGCGGGAAAATACCGTATCCGCCAGCTTTGCGCCTTCAAAGTCCGTCACGCTGTCGCCAATGACAATACGTTCATATTGCTCAGCGGGGAAACGGCGCATAATGGTCGTTTTGCACATGCCGCATGCATTGCTGCACTGTCCGTCACATGGATGCGGCCATGTAATTTCAATATTAGGACCGCTAAAATCGTGGCCATTGCAATAAATATGATCCTGCGGAATATCGAATGGCTCAAGCACCGGATAGACAAAAAAGTCAATGCCGCCGCTTGTCACGTAAAATTCAATATCATTTTCCCGGCAGTAGGAGAGGAGCTCGCCAAAGCCTTCGCGAATGCGCGCATTCGTAATGCCGAAATGAACAACCTCGCTCATCATCGAGGAAGGGAGGAGGCGGAACAGCTTGCCTACCCCTTCACGAATAGAAATTTGCTGCGAAATCGTTTGCTCCACAATGGGCTCCCAGCCTGGCGGGTTAAAATGGCGGATAATCGCAATAATATTATCGTTGACCGTAATCGTTCCGTCGAAATCGCAGAAAATAATGCGTTTTTTTGCTGCTGTCATTCTTTAATCCCCCAAGCGTCAATAGCAGCCTGCAGCGCTTCGCCGCCAGGAGCTGCGGCAGCTTCGCGCAGATGAACGCCGTTCATCGCTGCATCAATAGCGAGGCGGAAAGCTTGTCCACCAGCAGCGGTGCCCATCGGATGGCCGTGAATGCCGCCGCCAGCGTTGACGACTACATCGGTGCCGAAGTCGCGCAAAATAAGCGGTACGAGGCCCGGATGAATGCCCGCGGATGGAACCGGGAAGCTGGTAAGCAGCTCGCTAGATGGTGCCAGCAGCGCGTCCTTTACGGCGAGATTTTCTTCTTTCGGCATGACGACCGAGCCGTAAGGAGAAGGGAACAGTACGAGATCAGCTCCCGCAAGGCGCATAAGCTTGCCTAGCAGCACGGAAGCGCCAATGCCGTAGTGTGGCGAAGGATACATCGCGCCCGCCATTGCTGGATGTGCAGCAATCGGGACATTAATGGATGGATCTTTGCTCAGCTCATGCAGCACATCGTAGCCATAAGCCAGCACATTGAAGAGCAGGGCGTTAGCTCCCGCCGAAATCGCTTTGCGCGCCTGAGAAGCAAGCTGCGAAGTAGGCCCCGTCAAATTGACGGCATAAAGCAGCTTTTGGCCCGTTTCCTGCTGGGCACGCTCGGCCGCTTCCATACAAGCCTCAACGCGTTTTTCCAGCGGGGTCAACGGATTTTCAAACAAAATTTCATCGTCTTTAATCAGATCAACGCCGCCAAGCGCCTGCTTATAAAACTGCTCCTGCAAGTTCGTCAGATCATGTCCGACAACAGATTTGAAAATGCTCATCAGCAGCGGGCGCTCCTGTACGCCGAGCAGACCCCGAACGCCCTGCAAGCCAAACTTCGGCCCCGGGAAAGCAGAACCGAATGACTGTGAAACTTCAATATCAATCAACTTAATGCGTCCATCCATCGACAGCTTGCCGAAAATCGTAACGAGCAGGGCAGGGATGTCACGGCTAAAATTGATATCTGGATAGGCAATGCGAATATCAGCGTAGCGATTGCCTTCTCCGCCTTCATGTACATCTACGGACAACACTTTGCCGAGATGCTTCTCCATTTCGGATTTGCGCGCTTCCGGCAAATCGGTCCAGCTTCCAACCGTCAGGCCGACGGCGATGGATAACGCTTTTTTATTAAAATCCGCTTTATCGTCAAAGCTGCGGTAGGTGGCAATGCAAAATTCACTCATTTTTTCAAGCTCCTTTCAATATCGGCTCCAATTTCGGCTGCGCGCTCAGAGGAACGCTTCATGCCGCTAGCAATCGTTTCAGCTAAACCTTTCTGGCTCATCAGCTCAAGCGCTGCTTGCGTCGTACCGTTCGGCGATGTCACTTTGCGGCGCAATTCCGCAGGCTCCTCACCAGTTGCGCGTACCATTTCCACAGCACCGAGCACTGTCTGAGTGACAAGCTCCTTGGCAGCCGTTTCGCTAAGGCCCATTGCCTTCGCCGCATCAATCATCGATTCCATAAAATAATACACGTAAGCCGGGCCGCTGCCCGATACGCCGGTAATGACGTCCTGATAGCTTTCCTCAACGACGGAAGTGATGCCAACGGATTGGAAAATAGCTTCCGCCAGCTGCTGCTGCTCCTTCGTCACCGCTTCGGAATAACTGATGCCTGTAACGCCCAGCCCGATCGTGCAGGAAGTATTCGGCATCGTGCGTACAATGGACAGCTTGCGGCCAAGCAGCAGCTCAATCGAAGCAATCGATAGTCCGGCAATGACCGAAATAATGAGCTGATGCTCCGAAATAAAAGGCTTAATGCCCGCAATCGCTTCAGCCGCATCCTTTGGCTTCATCGCGAGAAAAACAATATCGGCTTCCTTCAGAAAAGCTTCGTTCGAGGAGCCTTGCAAAATCGTCTGAACGCCATATTGGCTGTTAAGCTCGGTCAGTCGATCGGCATTTTGCCGGTTGAGCATAGCAATGCGTCCCGGCTGTGTCAGCTTCTGATTAATCATGCCGCGGGCGATGGCTTCTGCCATGGAGCCAGCGCCGTAGAAAGCGATTTGCAGGGACTGAATATGATCAATCGTCTTGGTGTCTGTATCTATTGGCATAACGGTTTCCTCCAGTATTTTTGAAATCGTAAAATGAACGCGGAATTAGCCACGAATTTGTCCGGAGCCAATAATCCGGTATTTTGTTGATGTGAGAGCAGGCAAGCCCATTGGTCCGCGTGCATGAAGCTTCTGCGTACTAATGCCGATTTCGGCGCCAAAGCCGAATTCAAAGCCATCCGTGAAGCGGGTAGAAGCATTATGATAAACCGCAGCCGCATCAATTTCCTGCATAAAGCGGGCTGCATTGCTCGCATCCTCGGTAACGATGCATTCGGAATGCTGTGTCCCGTAGGTGCTAATATGGGCGATGGCTTCATCCAGACTATCGACGATTTTAACGTTCAAAATATAGTCATTGTACTCCGTCGCATAATCCGCGTCAGTTGCTTGCTTGACGCCGGAGATCAATTGAATAACACGTTCGCAGCCGCGAAGCTCTACCTTTGCTGCCTTAAACTGCTCGGCAAGGGAGAGGAGCGACTCACTGGCAAAAGCTTCGTGAACAAGCAGCGTTTCCATGGAGTTGCATACGGAAGGGCGCTGTGCTTTTGCGTTAAGGGAAATACTTGCCGCCATATCTGCATTTGCGCTCGCATCAATATAAGTATGGCAAATGCCTGCTCCGGTTTCAATAACCGGAACGGTAGCATTTTCGACGACGGTGCGAATGAGCACTGACCCGCCGCGTGGAATAATGACATCGAGCAGTCCATTCAGCTTGAGCATTTCATTGACCGATGCGCGATCGGAATCTTCAATGAGCTGGAGGGCATCGGCTGGCAATGCCGTCGTCTCAAGCGCTTGACGCAGCACCTCAATAATTTTGCGATTCGATTCAAGTGCTGCCGAGCCGCCGCGGAGCACGACGCAGTTGCTTGTTTTCAAGCATAATCCTGCCGCATCGACCGTCACATTCGGACGTGCTTCATATATAATGCCAATAACGCCGAGCGGTACACGCGATTTCTCAATATGCAGCCCATTCGGACGGTCGAACTGCTCCAGCAGCTCGCCGACAGGGTCAGGCAGCAGGGCGATTTCACGGAGCGCTTGGGCAATGGCTTCAATTCTTGCCTCATCGAGAGCGAGACGGTCAAGCAGGGAGCGGCTAGTGCCGGCTGCTTCACCGTTTTGCAAATCGAGCTTGTTCGCTTCAATAATGTCAGCTGTATGCGCAATTAATGCGTCAGCGATCGTAAGCAGCGCCGCATTTTTCTGATCGGTCGTTACGGTATTCATGACACTTGCAGCACGTTTTGCCAATGTGGCTTTGTGGACAACTTCGCTTGTCATAGGTTTGTTCCTCCTAAAATAAATAATGAAATACGGTCGGACCCATACTATAAAATAGCGGGCTTATTTTAATGAAACCCATTCATCCCGGTGGATCACTTCGATCCGGCTCACGTCAATTCTGCGCCGCACTTCCTCGCTGCCAAGTCCGGCTGCGGCTTGCGTCTGCCAGGCGGCGTAGTTGACGACGCCGCGTCCAATCGTTTCGCCGCTTACGCTAAGTACCTCAACGATATCGCCGGGATGGAAATCGCCGCTGCTGCCTGTAATGCCGGCAGGGAGGAGGCTTTTGCCTCCTGCAAGCAGCGCATGCTCTGCTCCTGCATCGACTGTAATCGTGCCTTGAGGCATGGAGTGGAAGCCCAGCCATTGCTTCTTCATCGGCAGGCTATGCATTTCCGTATCGAAATACGTGCCTTTGCCGAAGCCGCTTGTAGCAAGCGACAGATCGCCGGGCTGCTGCACTTTGCCGATAAAAGCGGGCACGCCGCCGCGCATGGCGATCCGGGCTGCTTCAATTTTGGAACGCATCCCGCCCGTTCCGACTGCGGACCCAGCACCGCCAGCGAACTTCATAATGTCAGCGGAAATGCTGTCGACTCGCTCGATTTTGACCGCTTGCGGGTTTTTGCGAGGATCCTCCGTATACAAGCCATCCATATCTGTAATAATAATGAGCTGCTCGGCTTTCGTCATAGTTGCGACCAGCGCCGACAAGTTGTCATTATCGCCAAATTTCAGCTCATCGGTTGCAACGGTGTCGTTCTCATTAATAATTGGTATCGTGCGCAGCCTGAGCAGCTCTTCGATGGTCAGCAAAGCGTTTTGGATTCGTTTGCGGTTCGAGAAGTCCGCTCGTGTAAGCAAGATTTGTGCCGCTCCAATACCGAACTGGCTGAAAGCTTCCTGATACGCTTGCATGAGCAGTGCTTGCCCAACTGCAGCGGCCGCTTGCTTCTCATGTACAGCTTTGGGCCGTGTCTCATAGCCAATTTGGCGAAATCCTGCGGCAACGGCACCGGAGGTGACCAATATGACCGAGCGGTCTGCTGCATGCAACGCGGCAAGCTCGGAGACAAAATAAGCGATGCGTTCTTTGTTCAGTCCGCCTTCCTCGGAGGTTAGCGAGCTGCTGCCGATTTTTACAATGATTCGTTCCGCCATTTATCCATCATCCCATTTCCTGACAAAATAAAAAAGACTCCCGTCCGTAAAGGACGAAAGTCTTATAAGCTTCCGCGGTACCACCTTAATTGACTGTATGCCGCTTAAGGCAAACAATCCTGCTTGGGCCTCGTAACAGGAGGTGCTGTCCGATTCATCATCGGCCGTTCAGGGGCAGGTTCAGCGAGCAGTCGAGGTAAATTCTTGCAGCCTCTGGAATTCACTCTCTGGGCACGACCTAGTCAAGCTTACTGGTCCCGTCATAACGTTTCATGTTCAGTTGATGTAAGCATATCATGATCGACGGGTGCTGTAAAGAGAGGCATTTGCAGGCGGCTAGGCCTTGAAAATACCGAGCTTACCAATACGTTCAACCGCTTCCTCTAGCCGTGCTTCGCTCGTAAGCAAACCAAGCCGCACATAGCCTTCGCCGAATGAGCCGAAGCCGACACCCGGCGCAACAACAACATCCGCTTCCTGCAAAACGAGATCCGCGAACGATTCAGACGTGTAGCCTTCTGGAACAGGCAGCCAGCAGAAGAAGGAGCCACCCGGGCGCTCTGCTTTCCAGCCGATGCGCGCAAGTGCGCCAAACAAAGCTTCGCGTCTGCGCTCATAAGTGGCATTCAGCTCAGTTACGCATTGCTGCGGTCCGGTTAGCGCTTCTGCAGCCGCTTCTTGAATGCCGCCAAACAGGCTGCAATAATAATGATCCTGCATGAGATTGATTAAAGAAATGATTTGCGAGTTGCCCAGTGCAAAGCCTACGCGCCAGCCCGCCATATTGTACGATTTGGACAACGTATAAAACTCTATGCCAACTTCTTTTGCTCCCGGCGTTTGCAGGAAGCTGACCGGACGCTCGCCATCAAAGCCAATGGCGCCATAAGCAAAATCACTTGCGACAACGACGCCAGTGCGGCGGGCGAATTCAACCGTTTGTGCATAAAAGTCCGCATTCGCGACCGCGCCGGTCGGATTGTTCGGGTAGTTCATAAACATCAGCTTAGCCCGCTTAAGCGCGGCTTCGTCAATGGCACTATAATCGGGCAAAAAGCGGTTTTCCGCCGTTAGCGGCATAAAATGCATATCCGCGCCGGCGAGTGCCACGCCTGACCAATAATCGGGATAGCCTGGGTCAGGCACGAGGCAGACATCGCCTGGATTAAGCAGGCACTGGCTAATTTCGACCAGGCCCGTTTTGCCGCCGAACAAAATGGCGACCTCTGTTGTCGGGTCTATATCAACGTTATAATCTTCTTTATAACGTTTTGCGACGGCTTCCTTGAGAAAAGGGTAGCCGCTGAAAGGCGGATAACGGTGATACATGGGGTTAGCGGCAGCTTCCTGAAGCTTAGCCACAATGTGCGGCGGAGTCGGCTGATCGGGATTGCCTTGTCCAAGGTTAATGACGTCGCGGCCTTTGGCGACTTGGGCATTAGCCTTGGCAACCAATTTAGCAAAAAACTGCGTAGGCAAACCCGTCATACGATCTGCTGGTTTAATGATATGCTGTTCCAGCTTTGTTTCCATTCTTATTCACACTCCACATCCAATAGTTGCTCATGAACAATAAGCCGTTAAGCATTACTGTAGCACGCAAAAACCATTTATGTCGAGTGATTCAGTTGGAATGAAGCAGATGTTAAGGCTCGCGGTGTCAGGAAAAGCATTTATGTGGCCGGAATGCCGACTTTTTTAATGAAAGCTGCGATGTCGGCTTTAAACAGCAGCAGCAGTGGCCTGCGCTGCTCATCAAAAACTAACAGCTGTGGCGCTTTGCCTTCGCATACGAATAGAAATACTTCGTTTACATGGAGTGAAATATTATTCGTGCTCAGCTTGAATGGTTTTTCAAGTGGAACGCGATAGACGTAGGAGCAAGTATTGTCATTCGTTAACTGGGGGGCAAGACCCGTTACAGAGCCAAGCCAGCTGTTTACCATCTTTTGATAGTCCTTGTCATTCGGTACAGATAGAACGACCTTGCCGGCTTTTACATCAAAAACTTGAATCGGTCCCACTGTATGGTGCTCTTCCGCTGTCTCCTGGGCAAAACCGGTGGAGGCGAAAATAAATAGTGAGCAAGCTGCGCACAGGGCAGCTATCCATTTTTGCAGCTTCATGTTGGCATGCTCCTTGTCTGTATATGGATTGGTAATTGTACTTGAGTTATCATCCCCATCTTGACACAGAACCATGTGAAGGTATCATTAGGGAAAATGAATGGTTGTATGATACAGGAGGCCTGACGAAAATGAATAACGAAAAATTAAACATTGCGCTGCTGCAAATGGACATAAATGCAGGGAATCCGGAGGCGAACTTTGCCAAGCTGGAGCAAATGCTGGAGAAAGCGGTTAGCGGGGGACGGAAGCTGGATGTTATTGTTTTTCCTGAAATGTGGAACACGGGCTATGCGCTGACGGAAATTGAAGAGCTGGCCGATGCGAATGGAGAGCGGACGAAGCAGTTTTTGTCAGCCTTTTCGGCTAAACATCAAGTGAATATTGTTGCGGGCTCGATTGCGGAAAGCAAGGCGGATGGCGTTTACAATACGATTTATGCTTTCGACCGTGCAGGGGAAACGATTGCGGATTATTCTAAAATTCATCTGTTCCGTTTAATGGACGAGGAGAAATATTTGCAAGCTGGCGATAAGCTTGGCTCGTTCCAGCTTGGCGGACAGGAAGCCGGCATGATGATTTGTTATGATATCCGTTTTCCCGAGCTTGCTCGCAAGCTGGCGCTAGGAGGTGCCAAGCTGCTGTTCGTTCCAGCCGAGTGGCCTAATCCGCGCCTGCATCATTGGAAAACGCTGCTGAGCGCAAGAGCGATTGAAAATCAAATGTTCGTCATTGCCTGCAATCGGGTAGGGCAAAGCGGCGAAACGAGCTTTTTTGGGCATTCACTCGTCCTTGATCCGTGGGGAGAAACGATTGCCGAGGGTGGGGAGGACGAAGCGATTATTTATGCGGAAATCGATCTTTCGCTTGTGGATACGGTACGCGGAAAAATCCCGGTATTCGAAGACCGCCGGCCAAATTTGTATTAAAAGCTTGGAGAAAAGTCGAGAGGAGTAAAAAAGGTGGGGATTGAGAAGCGCTAGCGCTTGCTTTTGCTATTTAATTTCTTCCGTAGCAACGGCAGCTAAAAAAATTAAATAGCAGCAGTGATCGAAACCCAACCTTTTTACGCTTCGGAGTTGCTTTTTAATCCAATCTTTTTAACGAATCATTTATTTATAATGGACGATCGTTTTGTTCATTGTTCTAATGAAAGCTTCCGTAGCTTTGGACAGGTAGCGCCCCTTGCGGCTGGCTATGACCAGCGTCCGTGACGCTTTGGGGGACAGAGGCAAATAGATGGGGGCGAATTCGCTCCCTCTTTGCCGTGTCAGCATTTTCGGAACGAAAGCGATGCCCATGCCGCCCGCGACGAGCGATTGGACGGTCTCAATATTGCTGCTTTCAAATACGATTTGCGGCGTAAAGCCGGAAGCTTGGCACAGCTCGACCGTAATTTGCCGGAAGCCTTGGCCTTTTTTTAATCCGATAAATGGTTCATTACGCAATACGCTAATCGGTACAGGCTCTGTGCTTTCGGCAAGCGGATGCTGCGGCGGGATCGCCAGACAAATTTCTTCTTCCATTAATGGCTCCCATGCAAGCGAGGTGTCGGCAAGCGGAAGGGACAACAAGCTGAGATCGGTGCCGCCGCTTGCTGTAAGCTGCTCCAGCTTTGCAGAAGTATCCTCTACAAGCACAACTTCGATTTGTGGATATTGGGCGCCGAATACCGGCAGGACGAGCGGCAAAATATGCGAGCCGGTAATCGGCAGCGTTCCGACGACGAGGCGTCCGCGCCGCATTTGCGCCATATCGTCCATTTCCTGCTTTAACTGCTCAATGGCATCGAGAATCGTTTGGGATTTGTCGACGAACACCTGACCAGCCTGCGTCAGCTCAACTGAGTTGGTCGTGCGCCGAAACAGCAGCACACCAAGCTCCTGTTCCAGCTTCGACAGCTGCTGGCTGAGCGAGGGCTGGGCGATATGCAGCTTTTCCGCTGCGCGGGAAAAGTTTTTCTCAATTGCGATTTGCAGCACATACTGCAATTGTCTAAGCTCCATGGGCATCCTTCGCTTTCTATTTTTCTGGGAAGAGCTTCTTCATTTACCGTTATAGTTGTTACCTATAGACATTATAGATATTATATCTTGGATCAATCAAGTGCCAGATGTTATGCTTAGAGCATCATTTTTGAAGAGAAGTCGAACGATGGGGTGAATTTAATGGCTAAAAGAACGATGTTTGAGAAGATTTGGGATAATCATGTCATTAATCAAGAAGAAGGCAAACCGAGTATCATTTATATCGATCTTCAACTGGTTCACGAAGTAACTTCGCCGCAAGCTTTCGAAGGTCTTCGCATGTCTGGTCGTAAAGTACGTCGTCCAGATTTGACATTTGCAACAATGGATCACAACGTTCCTACGAAAGACCGCTACAACATTACAGATCCAATCTCCAAGCAGCAAATTGATACACTAACGCAAAACTGTAAAGATTTCGGCGTAAAGCTGTTTGATCTTGACAATATCGATCAAGGCGTTGTACACGTTATGGGTCCTGAAATTGGCCTCACGCATCCGGGCAAAACGATCGTTTGCGGCGACAGCCACACTTCCACGCATGGTGCGTTCGGCGCGCTTGCATTTGGTATCGGTACTTCCGAGGTTGAGCACGTAATGGCAACACAATGCTTGCAGCAATCGAAAGCAAAAACGATGGAAGTTCGCTTCACAGGCAACCGTAAACCGGGCGTAACGGCAAAAGATATGATTTTGGGCGTTATCGCAAAATACGGTACGGACTTCGCTACTGGCTACGTTATTGAGTACACAGGCGAATCGATCCGCTCGCTGACAATGGAAGAGCGTATGACGGTTTGTAACATGTCGATCGAAGGCGGCGCTCGCGCAGGCTTGATCGCTCCTGATGAAACGACGTTCAACTATCTTCGCGGACGTGAGTATGCTCCAGTAGATTATGATGCAGCTGTAGAAGAGTGGAAATTGCTTTCCACTGATGAAGGCGCAACTTATGATACGATTGTTGATTTTGATGTAGATTCCCTGATCCCGCAAGTAACCTGGGGTACAAGCCCGGGCATGGGTACAGATATTACGTCTTCCGTTCCTTACCCAGAACAGCTTCCTACGGAAAATGAGCGTAAAGCTGCCGAGAAAGCACTGGAATACATGGATCTGAAACCAGGCACGCCAATGAACGAAATCGAAATCGATTATGTGTTTATCGGTTCTTGTACGAATGGACGGATTGAAGACCTTCGTGCTGCTGCAGAAATCGCTCGCGGCTACAAAGTTAGCGATAAAGTGACAGCAATTGTCGTTCCAGGCTCTGGCCGCGTTAAAATCCAGGCTGAGAAAGAAGGCCTTGATAAAGTATTTATCGAAGCAGGTTTTGAATGGCGTGAAGCAGGCTGCTCGATGTGTCTGGCGATGAACCCGGACGTTCTGCAACCAGGACAACGCTGCGCATCGACATCGAACCGTAACTTCGAAGGCCGTCAAGGCCGCGGAGGCCGTACGCATCTTGTATCCCCGGCAATGGCTGTTGCTGCAGCTGTTATGGGCCGCTTTACAGATGTGCGTGATTGGAATGTCAAAACCGAAGTATTGAACTAATCAGGACGTGTGAGAGGGGTATTACCGATATGGAACCATTTAAACAGTTTACGGGCATTGTTGCTCCAGTCGATCGCGTTAACGTAGATACAGATGCGATTATTCCTAAGCAATTTTTGAAGCGCATTGAGCGCAGCGGCTTCGGACAGTTTCTATTTTTCGAATGGCGCTTTCATGAGAACGGTGAAGTAAACGCTGAGTTTGAACCGAATAAGCCACGTTATCAAGGGGCTTCCGTGCTCATTTCTCGCGCTAACTTTGGCTGCGGCTCTTCCAGGGAGCATGCTCCTTGGGCGATTCTTGACTATGGCTTCAAAGTCGTTATTGCACCGTCTTATGCGGACATTTTCTACAACAACTGCTTCAAAAACGGCATTTTGCCGCTTAAGCTGAGCGAAGAGCAGGTTGAAGATCTGTTCCAGCGCACGGCGAAGCATGAGGGCTACAAGCTGAATGTTGATTTGGAAAACAATCGTCTGACTGATGATTATGGACTGGAAATCAATTTTGATCTTGATGAGCACCGTCGCCAGTTTTTGCTGCAAGGACTTGATGATATCGGCCTGACGCTGATGCATGAAGATAAAATTACAGCTTACGAGCAAAAACGCGCTGCAAAAGCACACGCATAAGCTGCAAATAAGAAAAACGCCTGGCGGCGTCCTTTCTATTAGACGCCATCGTTTTGGCGAAACGGATAGAGAAAGGATGAGAACATTCATATCCTTTCCTATACGTCAAGGTGAAACGGCTGTCGCCGTCCTCTGGCGGCGCGGCGCGTTTCATTCCGAGAAATATAGTGAAGGATGGAAAAACTATATACTTTCCTATATTTTAAAAAGAGGGCAATTTCCTGTCGGAAAAATTGTCCTCTTTTTTCCTCTATACGCAACTTTTTCTGACGCTATGCGTCTAATATTTTAGTCTGTTTAAGTCGAATGCACCCCATTCGATGAGGGCAATTTCAGTCATCGAGGTGGAAAATGAAGAAATTTGTACCGATTCTGTTGCTCATGTCGTTGTTGTTCACGCTGTTTTCCAGTGCAGGACATGCTGCCGAGGTTGTGCCAAAGCTTTATTTGAATGGGGCTTTACTGGATTCGAAGGTAGCGCCGCAAATCGTAGACAACAAGTATACGCTTGTGCCGATTCGGCTCGTGTCGGAGAGTATCGGCTACAAAGTAGGCTGGTCGTCAGCTACACAGACAGTTACCGTACATAATGGTTCTGATTCAATCGTACTTACTATTAACCAGAATGTTGCCTTTGTTAACAACGAGCAGGTGATGCTGGACACGCCAGCTCTGCTGCAAAAAGGGACAACCCTTATTCCGCTGCGTTTCGTTGGGGAATCTCTCGGAATGAAGGTCAATTGGGACCAATCGACAAAATCCGTCCAATTGTTTAAAGAAGAGGAACCAGCGCCTACGCCAACTCCATCTACAGATCCGGTTGTCACACAGCCTGATGGTGTTGTAACGGACATTTCGTATGACAATGAAAATGCTATTATTATTCATTACGAGGGAAGCGCTGTCTACAATCAGCCTTTCAAGCTTGAAAGTCCGAAACGAATCGTAATAGACATTCCAAAGGTGTCCTATTCGGATACGCTTTTAGCGCAGCTTGGATCAGGACAGATCAATCTTGAGGTAGGCGAGCATCCTTATTTGAGCGGCATACGCTATTCCTTGTTCTCGTCAAGCCCGGCAACCGTCCGCATTGTGCTTGATCTGAAAGCAGATGCCGATGTAGATGTCATGAACAGTGCACTAGGCGAAATTCGCATCAATGTCATTGATCCGCTGCCAGTAGAAGCTACGCCTACGCCAACACCGACGCCTTCTGCGACGCCAACGCCAACTGCAGGTCCGACACTGCCAGCAAATGGTGTTTATTCTATCGTAATTGACGCGGGACATGGCGGCTCTGATCCAGGTGCCAAAGGAATTAACGGCAGATGGGAGAAAGAATTTAATCTCAGCCTTGCTTTGAAAGTGAAGGATCTGCTTGATAAGGAGTCGAAAATTAAAGCCTATTTATCCCGTCCTGATGACAATTATGTGAAGCTGGAGGATCGGGTAAAGTTTGCTGAAAATCTTAAAGCCAATCTATTCCTGTCTATTCATGCCAATAGCAATCCGAGCAGCGCCGCAAATGGTACGGAAACTTACTATACAAGAGCTAGCAGCAAAGCGTTTGCAGATGCGGTGCACAAGCAGTTTGCGACAGCAACTGGCCTTAAGGATCGTGGCGTCAAGCAGCAAAGCTTGCATGTGACGAGAGAAACGACGATGCCGGCCATTTTGCTCGAAGCTGGATTTTTGTCTAACGCTGACGATTACAAGAAGCTGTTTGATGAAGCGGTGCAAAATAAAATCGCTGCCGGAATTGTAGCAGGAATCAAGGACTATTTGAAGCTATCGTAGAGACAGGGGGATAACAGATGCTGCGAACAGTAAGCCAGTTCATGTTGACTTTATGTATAGTTGGAGTCGTTGCGGGCTGTGCGGCGGTAAACAAGCCAGCTGAATCAGGCGCGGGCAGCAGCCCGTCGCCTTCTATTCAGCCATCGGCTTCGCCATCCGCTGCTCCGACGGCTGAGCCGTCAATCGAGCCTGAAAAGCAGACAGCAGAAATCAAGGTATATGCAGCAAATGAAGAACTGGATAATGTAGTTGAGCAGCAGGTTCAGGTTGCATACAGTTCAGATCTTGAACTAGTTCAAAACGCAATAACAGCACTACAGCATGCGGAGGGCGAAGGCGCCGCATCGCTGTGGAAGCTGATCGAAATTAAATCGGTGTTGCTGGGCAGCGATGGACAGGTGACCATTGATGTTCATCTGCCCGACGAGTCTCGACTTGGTTCGCCTGGCGAAGTATTAGTGCTGGAGACACTCCAAAAAACATTGTTCCAGTTCGACTTTGTAAAATCCTATGATTTGCTCGTCGATGGAGACAGCGCAGATACGCTGATGGGCCATGTTGAGCTTGAGCATCCAACACGGAGGCCGTAGCTTTTTAAAATATAAGCATTTATAAGTTTCACCCTTATAAGGGGCTTATATTTCACCCTCGAAACGGTAGCTTAGCCGCCAGAGGACGTCTTCAGCCGTTTACGCTTGATAGAAAGAAAATGATAGAGGTTTAACAAAAGAGTGTAATAGAATAGAAATTCTATTTTAAACGTTTTGAAACTATTTGGGGGGAACGATAATTATGGCATTGTCACGATCATCAAAATCTATCATTGCAGGTACGATTGCATTTTCCGTTTTGGCGGGGCCGTTTGTGGTTCCCGCCCCTATTTCGTATGCGGCGACTGTCAGCTCCAATCCGTTTAGCGATGTAGCGTCGAATCATTGGGCGCAAAAGCATATTACGAAGCTATCGTTTCAAGGCATTATTAATGGCTCAAACGGTCTGTTCCGTCCAGCTGACAATGTAACGCAGCAGGAAGCGGTTCTTATGGCTTTGCGTTTTATTGGCGCGGCAAATGAAGCTCCAACTGATGATACCGTTGCGTTTCCAGAAACGTTTGTCGTTAAGAGCGACTATAAAGGCGAAGTGAAGCTTGCTTTCGATAAAGGCTTGCTGGATCAGGCTGAAGAATATGCGCTTGCCGCTTCCGGCGATCAAGCTGTAGGCTGGGGACAGCGCCCAGCTACACGTGAATGGGTGACGAAGCTGCTCATTCGCGCTATTAACCAGAAGAGCACAGCGGACAGCCTGCAAAATGCCGTTTCGTCATTTAATGATGCGGATCAAATTACTAGCAGCTACCGTGGCTATGTCAATGCAGCTGTTTCACTAGATTTGGTTAAAGGGGTAACTGCAGTCAAGTTCGACCCTAAAGCGAATGTAAACCGCGCAAGCCTTGCAACGCTGTTCAGCCGTGCTGAGAAGCTGTATCCGGTTGAATATGCAGGACAAGCAACGGGTGTGCTGCTGCAAGCCAGTGACACCGGCATCACAATATACAGCAAGGAGCAGTCGGCTGTATATACGCTCGGCACGAATACGGCCATTTATCGTTATGACTCAGAAACACCAATTGCGGCTAAGGATCTTGTGCAATATGCAAATGTAACGGTCATTACGAAATCGGGTGAGGCTGCTTATGTAGAGCTCCAGGATGACAAGCCGCAAATTAAAACGATAACAGGTTCGGTTGGCCGCGTGCTGCCGGATCAGAAAATGCTATATGTGTGGATTGATAATAAGCCGGTAGAGGTTTATTATGACGAAACGCTTATCCTAACCGAAACGTCTGGTAAGACGATTGCAATTAGTGATTTGAAAGAAAACAGTGCGATTACAGTGACGCAGGATACGTTCCGTGCATCTCCTAAAGCGCTGAAAATTACGGTTGACCAGCAAACGGGAGCGGCTGTGCTCAAAGGCACGTTTATTTCCGGCGATGCAAGTGTCCTTACGTATGAAGACAGTGCAGGCAAGCTGAACTCCAAATTTTTGAGCAGCACGGTTGAAATTACGATCGAAGGCATCGTTGGGCCAACGATTGGCGATTTGATTAAAGATGTGGATCAACTGCAAATTACAACGAATGACCAGGATCAGATTACAAAAATCGAGGTCGTAAACCGCAACGTCCAGACGCTCGTTGGCGCTCAGGTGGAAAGCTATAATGCGGACAAAAAATTCCTTGTTGTTTTTGATTCTACAGGCACAAAAGCATATCCGCTTTATTTGACAGATAAAACGAGAATTGACAACAACGGCATTGCAATCAAGCTGGAGGACATTGGCACTTGGCTGACCAAAAACCGCAAGCTGACGATTACTTACAGCGGCGACAAGGTGGTGTCCTTGTCGATTGCAAGCAAATACACGGGCAAGCTCGTTTCCATTAATGCCTCCAGCAATTCCGTTACGCTGAATGTGCCTGGTGGCGTAGATGTTACAGTCACTTATTCGGCGCCGACGGTAGAGGTTCCGGGCATTGCAGCGGCATCGCTGACTGATCTTAAAGTTGGCGATACGATCACAACGACTATGAACGTGAATCAGGATCGCGCAACGTTTATTCAGGTGCACCGTCCGCTGCAATACGAGGTGCGTTCGGTCAACAGCGGCACGAAAAAGGCTACTGTTGTCAATGCGCAAAATGTTCAGTCTGATCTGGTGCTGGCGGGAATTGACATTACCAATGAAACGGGCACCAAAGTGGCGATTGATACACTTGTTCCGGGTACCTTGATTAATGTCAGCTACATTGGCAAAACAATTATCTCAGTGAAATCGATTGCTGTTTCCTACGGTACGGTTCAATCGGTAGGAGCAGACAGCATTACGCTGACGAATGAGAATGGGCAGACAACAACGGTTGCGCTTGGTCAAACGTTCCAAATTACGAAAGGCACGTCCACTTCTTCGGCTACATCGCTGCTTGCGACTGGAGACCGGATTCAACTGAGCAGAAATGAAAATGAAGTTGTGCAGGTCACGGTAGCCGTTGGCCAGAAGAGAACGTTCTGGCAGTATGATGCTACGGCTGGACAGCTGTGGACGCTCAAAACGACCGATTCGGACAACGCCAATTATTTTTATGTAACTGGCTCAACCAAGCTGCTAAAAGATGGAAAAGCGATTTCGCTGCAGGACATTAAATACGGCGATCAGATCATCGTTTATGCTTTCAAAAATAAAGCGGTGGAAATTGTAAAAGTGTAAATTGGTAAGGTTATGTGACAAACTGCCCTACGGGGCAGTTTTTTTATGCTTTTTTCAATATTTATGGTGGATTATAGTTGCATGGCGAGACGATTTTCGCTACACTTTGAACGATAGTGTTTGGAATGGGAGAGAGGACGATGAATGCGAAGCAGAAGATGCGACACATATTGGATACTCTTGCGGAAATGTTTCCGGACGCACATTGCGAGCTGAACCATTCTAATCCGTTTGAGCTGACGATTGCGGTCCTGATGTCTGCGCAATGTACCGATGAAATGGTGAACAAGGTAACCGCAAATCTATTTCAAAAGTATAGACAGCCTGAGGACTACGTTGCGGTTCCGCTCGAAGAGCTGGAGCAGGATATTCGAAGAATCGGATTATTCCGAAGCAAAGCTTCCAATATTCAAAAATTGTGCCGTATTCTCATTGATAAATATGATGGAGAAACTCCTTCCACGCATGAGCAGCTGGTCGAGCTGCCGGGTGTTGGACGCAAGACGGCAAATGTCGTCATGTCTAATGCGTTTAATGTGCCGGCTATTGCAGTCGATACCCATGTTGAACGTGTATCCAAGCGCCTTTCGATAGCGAAGCCTGATGATTCTGTGCTGGAAGTTGAGAAGAAGCTCATGAAGCTTGTTCCTAAAGAGGAATGGACCCTTACCCATCATCGGCTCATTTTTTTCGGCCGCTATCATTGCAAGGCGCAAAATCCGCAATGCGAGATATGTCCGCTGCTGGATATGTGCAAAGAAGGAAAACAACGTATGAAGCCAAGTCTAAGCAAGAAGCCTGTTAAGAGAGTGGCTAAATAAGGTTTGCGTCAGAAGCAAATACTTTTAAAATGAAGGATGATGACAGTGAAGTGTATTTCCGTGTATACAAATAGTTTTGAGCTTTTCTCCGATATTTATGAGCAAGTGCTTAGCTCCCCGCCAGAAGAAAACGAAGATATCGTAGTGGAAGGCGTAACCGTTAGCGGCTCCGGCGACGTGCCTGACCAATACATCGAGCGTATGCGTCAAAAACCGGAAGTCGTTGTTATGCGCGAAAAAGAGCGTAACATTATGATTTTGCAGCATGGCAATGTATTCGAAATTTGCCTGCCTTCCGACGATGAGGAAATTGCATAGGTTATGGCTGAAATGACGGTACAACGCATTGATGAAGCAACAATCCTGGCCGCCCGCGAAATGGCGGACGCAGGTGATGCGCTGCACGCCAAACAAGCTATGGAAGTACACAGTAAGCTGGCCGAGGGTCGGCTTACTGTTGCTTTCTGCGGTCATTTTTCCGCAGGCAAGTCCACGCTGATCAATCGGCTGTGCGGGGCTCAGCTTCTGCCTTCCAGTCCGATTCCGACGAGCGCGAACGTAGTGTCCATAAGAGGCGGAGCAGAGGCGCGGGCAAGCATTATCACGGAGAAGGATGGCGAGGCAGCTAGTCTCAGTGTGCCGCTTGAGGAGCTGGATCGCTATTGCGTAGACGGGGAGCAGTTTCATTCGGTATCGATTACGTATCCAACAGAAAGATTAGGCAATCATACGGTACTTCTGGATACGCCGGGCATAGACTCTACGGATGATGCACACCGGATGGCGACGGAATCAGCGCTGCATTTGGCGGATGTCGTGTTTTATGTGATGGATTACAATCATGTGCAATCGGAAATTAATTTTGCGTTTGCCAAGCAGCTTAAAGACTGGGGCAAGCCGTTATATTTTATTGTGAATCAGATTGATAAGCACAGGGAACGCGAGCTAACGTTTGCTGATTATCGCAAAAGCGTAGAAGAGGCGTTTCAAGCATGGCATTTGGAGCCAGCGGGAATCGTTTATTTGTCGTTGCGCCAGCCAGATCATCCGCACCAGGAATGGGAGGCGCTTACGCGGCTGCTTGACGAGCTGAAGGAATTGCGTGAGCCGCTCGCTGCTTACAGCGTCGATGCTTCGCTGCGCCATCTTGCAGCTGAGCATTTGAAATGGTGCGAGATGCGAGGTGAGCCGGAGAAGGAACGGCTGCTTGCCGAGGCAGGCGGAGAAGAGGAAGCGCAGCGAGTGAAGGCGGAGCGCGAGGAGCTGACTGTCCAGGCGGAGCAGTTGAAGGCTGAACCGGAACGGCTGCGTCTAGAACTGCGCCGAGATTTGCAGGCGCTGGTAGACAATGCGATTATTACACCAGCTCCGGTGCGTGATTTAGCGCATGCATTTCTGGAAAGCAGAAAGCCGGGCTTCAAGACGGGGCTGCTGTTCGCGGGAGCGAAGACGGCGGCTGAGCAGGAGCGCCGTGCTGAGCTGTTCTGCCATGATTTTGCGGGCCAAGTGGGCGCGGCCGTCGATTGGCATGTAAAGGATTTGCTGCGCCGCGGCGCTGAGCGAATCGGCTACGCAGCGGAAACGCTGGAGCAGCAGCTTGCCGAGCAGTTTAGCTGGCAGCCGGATACTTCCTGGCTCATTCAGCGTGTAAACACGGGAGCCGTATTCGGCAACGAGTATACGATGACGTATACGCGCGAATTAGCCGCGGAGGTGAAGGAGCTTTACCGGAAGCGCGGCAATGAGCTTATTGACGCGCTGACGGCGCATGTGGCAGCGGCGAGCGAGGCTGCCGCTGCTGAGGTGCGCGGACGGCTTGCGGCGCTTAATGCGCAAGCCGGGGCGCTGGGGCTGCTTGCGGCGCTAGCGGAGCGCGCTGCGCAGCATGCGGCGCAGGTTGCGGGGACGCTGCCGCAGCCGGTGGCGCGGCCAGCGCTGCCTGCGCCGCTGCGCGCGGC
>NZ_LAQO01000062.1 GCF_000971975.1 Paenibacillus algorifonticola
CTCCTTAGTATGATAGGTTTATTCTACAAGCCCTCATTTTTATTGTCCAACTAAGTGTAGACGATCCACCTTTCGTAATTGGCAGGTTATGCTTGCCCTTAACGAAGAAACGGTTTTTTGTCGTTTTACCTTTTACCTTTTACCTTTTATCTTTTGACTTTTATCGTTCAACCTACTACAGCTTAAATTTATCGATTTGCGTCCGAAGCTTCTCTGCCATGTTAGCGAGCTCGGCAGAGGAGGAAGCGACTTCCTCCATCGATGCCATTTGCTGCTGCGCGGCAGCCGAGACATTTTCAGATTCAGCTGCGGTTTCGCTGGCGGAATCTGCAATGTGACGAATGGAATCAACCAAACTGCCTGTGCCGGAGACAATTTCGTCTGCCGCCGCCGAAACACTTCGAATGCTGTCTGCAACCTGCTCTACGGATGAGCGAATATGCGTAAACAGCTCGCTTGCCGATTCGCCTGCTTGTCTGCCCTGAGCAGCTTGCTCTACGGTCTGTTCAGACGCGAGAAGCGTCCGCTTAATCTCAAGCTGAATGCTCCCAATAAAGCCAGCAATTTGCTCCGCGGATGCCATCGACTGTCCTGCGAGCTTCCGAATTTCATCAGCAACGACGGCAAAACCTCGCCCAGCTTCACCAGAGCGCGATGCTTCAATTGCCGCATTCAAGGAGAGAATATTCGTCTGGCGAGCGATGTTGCTAATACTGCCCACAACCTCACCAATTTTGGCGGATAAGCCACTAAGGTCTTGAATCGTGCCGGACAACTCCCGAATGCCGAGCTCCATTTCGTCCATTTTGCCACCGAGCTTATTCATTGCGGCTGAGCCGTCTGTTGCCAGGGTAGACGCCTCAGAGGCAATAGCCGATACATCTGAGCTATGTGCAGCAACGCCGTTAATTTGCACAGCAATATTTTCCGCTGCATAGCTGCCATCTTGTACGCTGGACGTTTGCCGCTCCGAGCTTTCGGCCACGACCATAATAGCCTCCGAAATGCTCTGCGCTGCATGTGCCCCTTGATCGGCGCCTGCCGCAAGCTGTTTCGCCGATTCCGTCAATTGCTCGGATAAGCCTGCAACGCCTTTCATTAATTGGTGCATTTGATCGCCTGCTGCATTAAAGGAATGTAGAGCTACGCTAATATCGTTTTTTCCTTTGGCCGGAATGCGATACGTGAGATCCCCCTGTGCCAGCAGATCAATTCCGTGAGTCAATTGGCGGATAGGATGTACAATTCGCAGCGCTATCAAAATGCTGAGCAGCAGCGCTCCCAAAACAATGAATTGCCCTACAATTATTATGAGCTTCAGCAAATCATTAACCGGTTTTAAAAACTCGATCTCATGCACGTAGGTGACAACGATCCAATTAAGATCCGTTTTGGTTAAATAGGAAAGCTGGTCAACCCCTGCTTCATTGAAATGAATGGCCTTATAATTGCCCTGAACCGCATCAGCAAAAGCTTCATCCAATACGGGGTTGCCCAAATCGGCAATCTTATTGTTTAAAATAAAGGACTCATCCGGAAAATAAATAAAGGTTCCATCCGCAGTCGTCATAATCGCTCTTCCCGTCTCGCCTTGCTCAAAGCGGGCAATGTTTTCGACTACCTCACTAATCGGATATCCTGCTGTATAAAAGCCAACAGGCTGGCCATCCTTCATTATCGGAGCACCAATTGCAACGACAAGCTGATTGTCTACTTTAGAAATAATCGGGTCAGAGACGAAAGCACGTCCTGCCTGTACCTCCTTTATATAGGGGCGCTCAGATAAGTCAAATTCCTTACCGTTCAAGTCTATTGCAAGCTTGCCCGTCGTGTCAGCCGAATACATAATCGTTGAGAATTCAGGATGCAGCTTCTGTGACTTGATGATGTAGTCAAGATGCTTCTGCTTGTCATCTCCAAGCTCTGCTCCTTGCTCGGCAAGCATTTTAATGATGGTCTGCTTCTCTTTCATCCTGCTGTCAACTTCTTTTGCCAGCAGCCTCGTATTCAATTCCATTTGCTTCTCTGATTGGCTCCTGACCTCACTAGAGGTGGGAGCATAGAACGTATAGGACAGGACCGAAACACAGACAATGACTATAAGCAGTGTAGACAGCACGATCCGCCCTGCTGTTTGACGAAGGGAACAGAACGTAAGTAAAGCGCGAATAAAACGTGAGTTTTTGAAAGCCATAAGCTATCCCCTTTTTAAAAAATGTTTATTAATTAGTAGTTATATCGGTATAGGAATGAGGCTTTTTAACCAGTGTGACACTTTTTCGACAATTTTCTATTCACTTTCTAGGTTACAACGTCAACAATCCCCCTACACATTTCGTTAAAAAGCAAACTAAAATAAATATTCCTTTATAGGAATATTCCTATTATAGTATATTCAATACATGAAATAACGATTGAGCTGAGCAAGTCTATATACCATTTTAACAATAACGGAGGAATTCCTTATGTCGCAAAACCATTCAGCGAGCAATACAACTACGGCGGTCAATGGACCAGAGCTTACGGTGACCAGACTGTTCAAAACATCCCGCGAGCTTGTATTCAAAACCTGGACAGAGGCCGAGCATTTGCAGCAATGGTGGGGGCCCGAAGGCTTCACCATTACGATCCAGCAAATCGATGTAAAGCCAGGCGGAGTATGGAGCTACATCATGCATGGCCCTGACGGCGTTGATTACGACAACAAAATTTCATACCTTGAGGTAGTAAGCCCCGAGCGACTCGTATACGCTCATGGCGATCATGAGGATGCTGAGCACTTTCGGGTAACGGTTACGTTTGTAGAACAAGATGGCGAGACCGAACTGACTATGCACTCACTGTTCAAATCTGCGGAGGAACTGGAAAAAGTGGTCAAAGAATACGGGGCTATCGAAGGCGCGAAATCGACGCTTGAGCGTCTTGCACAGCAGTTGGCGACGTTGGTTTAAAAACAAACAAAATACAGAAGAGCCACACCTCGAGGGGGCGGCTCTTCTGTATTTTGTTTATTCCAACGGCTTTATTGCTCGGATCTCCTCTTCCGTCAACCCAGATGCTTCAGCTATAACGGATCTTTCAATATTAAGGGCCAGAAGCTTTCTTGCGATTTCTTTTTTCGCTTCCATTTTGCCTTTTGCTTCCCCTTTAGCCTCTCCTTCGGCAGCCCCTTCAGCAAACCCTCTCGACAAAGCTGCCTCAATCATCGAAGCTTCATCATGCAAATACTTTTGGCGGTCTTCATATTGTCTTCGCGCTTCTAAATCTTGACTCAAAAATTCTAGCGTATCCATCGCCTTCTTCAATACAGGTTCATTCATCGTCAGCGCCTCCCATTTGGATTGATCTGCACCTTTCAGGAACAACAGCCAGTTCACTAACCCACCCTTCTCAATGGGGACTGCTTGTTCATCGAGCTTTGAAAGCTCCAAAAAGTGAATTTCAATATCATCAATTAGAGAAATTCCTGTGCGGTCTTCACGTAAATGAAATACATTATGATACAAATCATTCGGCAATAACGAATAGTTCAGAATATTGATAGTCACACACCGTTTTAGCTGACTGTAAGACTGTCCTTCCTGCAATTGCCCAGAGTATTGCTTGCTCCAATAAAAAAGCGTTCTTTTTTCAGTATCATATTTATTAAATAGTTGCATCTCAACATTAATGATTTCGCCTTCATTCGTTTTCGCCCGAATATCAAGAATAGATTGCTTGTCACGCGGAGAGTCCTTATCTGTATATGGATTTAATAAAATAATCTCACTAAGTGGGGGCTGACCAGCTTCAGCAAAAGTACGATTCAGAAAAGCCAAAAGGACGTCCCTGTTCTCTTCACTACCAAAAATGCGCTTAAATAAAAAATCATTTCGCGGATTAAGCAGCTTCATAATTGATCAGCTCCATTTCATCTTCATTATATCATTATCAATCTTTGTTGCGTAATTCAAACATCGATTCTCCAATCCATTCTCTTCCTAAAAACACTAAAAAACCAAGAGGAAGAGCTCTACACAGAGCCCTTCCTCTTGGTCAAAAATAAAACGATAGGTCTAGCGCAAAAAATTCGGCGCTAGGCTCTTTCCGCCTTCTTCACAAGCGGCTTGCTGACGCCTTCCGGCGCACTGCCCGTCGCTGCGAAGCTATCCGCATCGTAGTTATACGAGATTCGCTCAGGCAGCGGCATCCGATTGCCGTCAAGCAGTCCGCGAACGAGCTTGCGGCCAAGCTCTGGCGTCATGCCGTTATACCAGTTGCCGTCGGGATAGACGACCACATTGCAAGCATCCTCGCATCTGCCGTTGCACATCGTCTTCGTCGTATGGACGAAAGAATCCGCTTCGTGCTTGGCAAGCTCCTCACGGATGGCGAGCGTTACCTCTTCCGCGCCGCTGCGTTTACAGCTGCCTCCGTTGCATAGAAGCAGATGATGGCGCGTATGCGTCAGGTTCCAAGTTGCCATCCTCTTGAAGCCTCCTTTCCTACCTCGTTTCCCGGTGCACAGTCACCCGTTTGAGGCGAGGACTGTATTTGCGCATCTCTAGCCGCTCCGGGGTCGTACGTTTATTTTTGGAGGTCGTGTAGTTGCGGTCACCCGTCTCCGTGCATGCCAACGTTACAGTAACTCTCATTAGGCTCACCTCCTTTTATAACATACTTTTGAACGGCCTGTCTCCTTAATTTATGGCGCAAGCCTCCTGCTGCGACTGCGGAAACGGATCCATAAGGCTGTCCCAATCCTGCTGCATCTCTTCCTTCGTCAGCAAGCACTGGTCCAGCGAAGCTTCAATCTCGGCGCGCTGTAGATCGATACCGATGAATACAACCTTATTGATCCGGTCGCCATACATCGGATGCCAGCTGTCTGCCAGCTCAGGCTCCTCCTCAAGCAGCAAGTGCTGCTCCGACTCAGGAAGCGCGGCCGCCCACAGTCCAGCAGGGCCAAATTGAATCGACGGCCCCGCCTGGCTAATGCTCTGCGCCTGCAAGCTGCGGGTTGCCAGCCACATAATGCCTTTTGCCCGAATGATAGCTTCCGGCCACTCCTCCATCCAACGCATCAACCGCTCGGGATGAAAAGGCTTCGCCCGAACGTAAACGAATGATCCGATTCCGTATTCCTCCGTCTCTGGCGTATGGACAGGCGCATTCAGCTCCCGCATCCAGCCAGCCGATACGCTGGCTTCTTCAAAGTTGAACCTGCCGGTATTCAAAATTTCTGCAGGATCAACCTTGCCCTGCTCGGTTCGAATCAGCTTGGCGCGCGGCTGGAGCGTGCGAAGCACACCTTCCAGCTCGTTCAAATCCTTATCGCTCACAAGATCGCATTTATTGAGCAGCAGCACATCGCAAAATTCAATTTGGTCGATCAGCAGATCAACGACCTCGCGGTGGTCTTCCTCATGCGCCCCCTGGCTGCGTTCAAGCAGCGTCTCGCCCGAGGAATAATCGTGCCAGAAGCGGTACGCATCAACGACCGTCACCATGCAGTCCAAGCGGCAAAATTGCGACAGGTCAATGCCCTGCTCCTCATCAATATAGGTGAACGTTTGGGCAACGGGAACCGGCTCGCCCACGCCCGTCGATTCGATCAAAATATAATCAAAGCGCTCCTGCTTCGCCAGCCGCTCAACCTCGCGCAGCAAATCCCCGCGCAGCGTGCAGCAGATGCAGCCATTCGACATTTCCACTAGCTGCTCATCGGTGCGGGACAGCCCGCCTTCTTTTTGAATCAAAGCAGCATCGATATTGACCTCGCTTAGATCATTGACGATAACCGCCACCCGAAGGCCATCGCGATTGTTCAGCACATGGTTGAGAATCGTCGTTTTGCCTGCCCCTAGATAACCGCTCAGCACCGTCACGGGAATTTTAAAATCTGCTTGCTTCTCTACCAATACTTCGTTATCCATTCATCCTCACGCTTCCCTTCAATTATATGGCTTGGCCTATACGGTTCATGACATGTCATTTGCTGTGACTTAAGCACGCCTTATTCGTTCAAAGCGAGCCTCAGTGCTTCCAGGTTATTTTTCATCACGCCAATATAATCGAGCCCGTCTGCCGTTTCTTCCTCTGTCAGCCCTTCCAGCGGGTTCAGCACCGCTGTCTTGGCGCCGATTTCGCTCGCAATCGTGCTGGCGATTTTCGGATCAACCAGCGTTTCGAAAAAAATCGTTTTAATTTGCTGCTCCTTCGCCAGCTTCACAATTTCCGCCATTTGCTCCGGGGATGGCTCTTGGTCTGGAGAAAGGCCGGAAATCGGCACCTGCGTCAAGCCGTATTCACGCGCCAAATAGCCAAAAGCCGCATGCTGCGTAACGAACTCGGTACGCTTCATCCCTGCAAGCCCAGCCTTATACGCATCGTCCAGCTCTTTGAGCTTCGCAATATAGGCATCCGCATTCGCTTTATAGCTGTCCGCATGGGCGGGATCTGCTTTCGCGAACGCCTCTTGAATGGCCGCAACTTCTGCCTGTGCCAGCTTCGGACTCAGCCATACATGTGGATCGAGACTATGCTCATGATCATGCTCATGCCCCGCCTCCTCATGCTCGGCTTCCTCATGTTCGGCTTCCTCATGTTCGGCAGCATGGTCATGCTCCGCATCAGCATCGCTGTGCGCTTCTTCCCCATGCGCATGCTCGTCTTCTCCGCCCTCTGCTAATTCAATGCTGCTGCTCGCCTCCACGACGATGCGTTTCTCATTTGCCGCGCTGTCCAGCGCCTGCTCCGCCCAGCCTTCTACGATCCCGTTATAAACGAAGACATCCGCCTCTTTCAGCACCGCCATGTCCTTGGCACTTGGCTCCCAATCATGCGGCTCGGTGCCAGCCGGAATCAGCGCCGTTACATCGGCGTATTCGCCGCCCACTTGCTTGCTGAACTCATACATCGGATAAAAGGTAGTCACGACTTGCAGCTTCTTCGCTTCCGTCTCGCCTGCAGCTGGCGAAACGCTCGGCTCCGAGGAAGCGGCACTTCCGCTGTCTGCCTGCGCGCCAACTGTATTTGCCCCATTCGTGCTTCCTGCCGCGCCACATCCCGATAGCAGCAGCACCGCTGCGATTAATAACAAAGAAAATTTGCTAAACATAACTTTCATTTTCTGTACCTCCATGTGTATGAGTAGCTGGTGCAGCCAGCTTGTTGCTCTTGATGCGGGGAAAAGCCCCGTTTTGGGCCGGCTGCCCGGTTTGATGCTTGCTGATTATCGTAAGATTTTGCCGATTGCCCAGCTTCCCGGCTATAACGGACGCCTTCTTCAACACAATGCCAAGGATCAGCAGCGCGAGCAAAAATAGTGCGATCGTTCCGCCCGGCGGCGTCCCCAGCTCATAAGAGGCGGTCAGTCCCGTAAATACGCCCGCCATGCCGACCAGCATCGCAATAATGAGCGCTGCCGCAAAGCTGCGGGCAAGGCGTACCGCCAGCGCCGCAGGCAGCACGATCAGCGCCGATACGAGCAGCACGCCTACAATCGGCATAGCCGCAGCGACAATCATGCCCGTCACGATGCTGAACAGCATGGAGATAGGGCGGACGGGAATGCCATTTGTTTGCGCCGTCTCCTCGTCGAAAGCTATTTGATACAGCGGTCTGCGCAGCAAAATAAAAAAGATCGCTCCTACTGCCGCCGCAGCGAGCATAAGGATAAGCTCGGTTTCATTCACCGCGACGACGGAGCCGAATAAATACGAGGAGAAGCTTTTGTTCATCCCTTTATTCAGCCCCATCAGCACAACGGCGCCCGACAAGCCGCCAATCATAATAATCGCAATCGACATTTCGCTGTAAGCCCGGTACGAGCGCCGGATATATTCAACCGCTATCGCTCCTGCTACAGCAGCAGCGAAGCCGGCATAGGAAGGATTCCAGCCCAGATAGGCGCCCGCGGCAACGCCAGCTAATGATACATGCGAAAGCATATCCGCCATCAGCGCCTGCCGTCTCAGCATTAAATGAACGCCCAGCACAGAGGCGACTAAAGCGATAATGCCTCCGGCGCAAAATGCCCGCTGCATGAAGTCGTAGTGCAGCATTTCCATCCTCCCTCCCCCTTCCGTTCCAGCTCGATGATCCGGTCCAAATACGGCCGGACTTCTTCGAGTCCATGTGTCACCATAACAACCGTCCGCCCATGGGCCTGCACATGATGATGCATTAACTCGTAAAAGCCTTTACGGCTCGCTTCATCCATTCCTGTTGTCGGCTCATCCATGACGAGCAGATCGGGCTGCTGCGCCAGCGCTCTGGCAATGCACACCCGCTGCTTCTGTCCGCCGGACAGCTCGCCGATTTTGCGGCCGCGCTGCTCCCACATGCCGACCTGGCGCAGCGCCTCCTCGGCACGAGCCCGTTCCTGCGGTCGCAGCCGCCGCAGCCAAGCTCCGCTCTCGTAAGCGCCGGACCTGACGAACTCCAGCACCGTGCTGGGAAAGCCGCTGTTAAACGCCGCGATCTGCTGCGGCACATAGCCGATCACGAGCTTCTTGCCGCTCGCGCCGAGCTTCGCCAAGTAAACCTCTCCACTCCACGGCTTCAGCAAGCCCAGCGCCAGCTTAAGCAGCGTCGTCTTCGAGGCGCCGTTAGGCCCGGTTACCGCTATAAATTCGCCGGCATGTATCGCCATAGACGCCTCATTCAGACTCGGCACGCTACCATAGCCGAATACGACATTTTCTAAAGAAGCAATCTGCACGCGGTTTCTCTCCTTTCGCTCCAACGTTATTTTTTTAAAATATAAGAATTTATAAGTTTCACCCTTATAATGGGCTTATATTTCACCCTCGAAACGGTAGCTTTGCCGCCAGAGGATGGCGACAGCCGTTTACGCTTGATCGTAATTATTACGATATTGTCTTAAAAAAGAAATCGCCAGCAGCGATTCGTTATTCGTTATTCGTTATTCGTTATTCGTTATTCGTTATTCGTTATTCGTTATTCGTTATTCGTTATCACGTTTCTTATTAGTAATCATTACGCTTAATGAGTATAGCAAGCAGATTTTCATTCGTCAACTGCCTATTTTGGGCTAGCCCCCATTGCCTTATACGGAGGAACATCCTAGGCACGCGCTGGCATCGGGGCCGGATCCAGTATACAATAGTAGTCATTATTCAATTATTTTCCGGCATAACTTGCCAAGAAAGGATGTTTACATTTCCAATGAGTACATCCGTTGAACAACATCGCGAGGAAGCACCTTCGACCGTTAATTGCATGGTCATTACCGTATCTGACACGCGTACGCCTGCTACCGATAAAAGCGGCACGCTGCTTATTGAGCTGCTCAAGGCAGGCGGTTATCAGACGACGCGCTACGCCATCGTCAAGGACGAATACAGCGAAATCCAGTCCGCGCTGCGCAGCGGGGCTTCGGACCCGGCAGTTGAGGCGATTTTGCTCAATGGCGGGACGGGCATTGCCAAGCGGGATACGACCTACGAGGCAGTAAAGGATTTACTGGACAAGGAAATGCACGGGTTTGGCGAGATTTTCCGCTATTTGAGCTTTGCTGAAGATATTGGCACGGCGGCGATTCTAAGCAGGGCGATTGCTGGTGTCTACGAGGATACGGCGATTTTCTCCATGCCCGGCTCCAGCGGCGCAGTCCGGCTCGCGGCCGAACGCATCATCGTTCCTGAGCTCGGTCATGTGATGCGGGAAATTTATAAGGATCTTCGCTAACGGCTGAATACAAATTGAAGCAAGGTATAATTATTAGGAGATTGCAGACTATGATTGAAGTATTTGAATTACGAGATAAGATGGCGTTTTTTGATGAGGCTGTTCAGATGTATTGGGATCAGTGGGGGAGCGAGAGCAACTTTAAGTTTTATCAGGATTGCATGCTTCATTCATGTACATCCGTTTGCGACCTTCCACGATTTTATATTGCGGTGCAAAATGATTCCATAGTCGGTACGTATGCACTCTTGCGAAATGATCTGATCAGCCGCCAGGATTTGTTTCCTTGGCTCGCTTGTTTATATGTGGTTCCAGAGCTGCGAGGAAATAAAGTAGGTGCTAGGTTATTGAAGCACGCCTTAGAAGAGACGAAGAGTCTAGGACTAACGAAGCTCTATCTCTCCACTGATTTGGAAGGTTATTACGAAAAATATGATTGGACGTATCTCACCACGGGCTACCTCTTTAATGGAGAGGCTGCAAAAATATATGAAGCCGCTGTCCATTCATAAACACAACAGAAAGAGGGGGCAGCCCCTCTTTCTCTCTTTCTCTCTCTTTCTCTCTCTTTCTCTCTCTCTCTCTTTCTCCTCTTTTTCCTCTTTTTCAGCCCCTCCCCTTTTCTGCTGCTAACGTTTTAAGAATAGTTCGTTCGTTTGAACGTCGCTTCGTTTTTGGCGATTGTTGTATGGAGAGCGCTTAAGGCGTCAAGCCGCAGCACATATTTATAATGGCGAACGTAATAGCCGGGCTGGCTGCAAGATTCGAAGGAAATTTTCGTGCTGTCGGCGGAAGATGAGTTATTTATCAGAAATTTGCTATTCAAACTCGTTTATTGTAACATTTTATTAGTTTGAGAGATTGCTAGTTTTGCTGCCCATTTTTAATATTTATACATTCAGGAGATGATCTAGATTAGTTACGCTGCTGCATTTGCAATGTCTTTCTTTATTGTGCTGCTGCTTATTCCTCCGCTTCGCAAGCTTGCTTTCCGCATCGATTTTGTGGACAAGCCCCGCAAGGATGTCGAACGCAAAATACATAAAGAGCCGATTCCACTCACGGCGAGCTATGCTATTTTTGTCGGCTTTATGGCTACGTATTTGATGTTTGTAGATGAGATTACAATGAAAACAGTCGCTATTATTATAAGCTCGATTTTGCTGCTCATTATTGGCACGATTGATGATTGGTACAAGACGCATGGCAAGGATTTTCCGTCTCTGCCGAAAATGCTCGTTCAAGTGTCAGCGGCGGCAATCGTATTTTTCGCTGGTGTATCATTCGAGGGGTTCTACAATCCGCTTAGCGGGGAGTTCGTCAACCTGCCTTATGCCTTGCAATTCGTGCTGACGATTTTATGGATCTTCGGCGTAACGACCGTCATTAACTTCTCCGATGGCATGGATGGCTTGGCTGGCGGACTGTCGACGATTTCAGCAGTGACGCTGTTTATTGTAGCGCTCACCAAAGGGCAAAGCGATTCCGCGATGCTGGCCATTATTTTGATCGGAGCGGCGATTGCGTACTTGCGCTACAACAAGCCTCCGGCAAAAATATTTATGGGCGACGCTGGCGCGACATTCCTAGGTTTTATGCTCGGTGTCATTGCACTCGATGGCGCCTTCAAGCAGGCGACCGTGCTGTCGATTTTCATTCCGATTTTAGCGCTGGGCGTGCCGATCTTCGATAACATTTTCGTCGTCATCAAGCGCATGATGCAGGGCAAGCCGATTTATCAGGCAGATGCGACGCAGGTGCATTACCGCCTGCTGCATTCCGGTCTCAAACCCGGACAAGTGCTGTCGTTTCTGTTTCTGATCAGCGTTTGCTTCTCGCTATTTTCGATTATTTTACTTATGATTCCGGTATAGAGCATGTATTGCAAAACTCCCCCTGCCTCGTGGCTGGGGGAGTTTTGCATGGCTGCGCAGCGTAGTGGATGTTAGTTCAATCGCTGCATCATACGGTTCAGCAGCACGCTGACTTCCGCACGTATCGCATGGTCGCCCGGCGCAAAAAGCTTGTCCGTCCGTCCTTGCAGCAGCTCCTGCTCGTACAAATACGCAATATCCTGCTCCGCCCAATGGCCGCTAATATCGGTAAACGGATGTCCGCCGGCTGCGGTATTGGCTGCTGAGTCTGCAGCAGTTGTAGGAGCTGCTTCCGAAGCATCGGAAGTTGAAGACGTTGTAGATGTTTCAGGTGGCGACAACGTTACGGATCCTGATGCTGATACTGCTGGCGGCTCTGACAGTGCTGTCATACTGAGCGCCTTGAGCTGCCGCGACAGCACGGCAGCAATTTCCGCTCGCGTAACCGGCTGGTTCGGCAGAAAAGCGCTGCCTTGCGGCCGCTCTACACCTTGCAGCAGTCCATTTGCCGCAGCTGTCTCCACATAGTCGTATGACCAATCGCTTTTGCGCACATCGGTAAAAGCGGGGATGGATTGCTGCTTCATATCCAGCTCAAATGCCAGCACTGCAGCCTTCGCGAATTCTGCCCGCGTCATTAGACGCCCCGGCTCAAAATCGCCAGCCGCCGTCCCTTGCATCACTTGCTTCAGCGCCAGCTCTCCGACAGCTGCGGAAGCCCATTTCAGCTTCGCAACCGCCTCATAATCCTTGAATTGCTTGAGGCGCTGCTCCCCCGTCAATTGCGCTGCAGCTTTCGCTGGCGCTTGTCCGACGACCTTCGTCGCACCGTCCTTGACTGACCCTGCGCCAATGCTGACGACTGGCTCATTTACCCTATGCTGAATATTCAGCCCCGGATTATCCGGCAAAATAATAATCGACTTCGCCAAGCTGAAGGACGCTGCTCCGTCCTTCTCCGCCTTGAAGGTCAGGCTGCCCAGCTTGCCGTAGCCGGAAAATAACGCCGGGCCGCGCTGGGCCGTCGCCTCGGCAATTTGAATGAGGCCTGCTGCGGCATCAAGCTTGTTCAGCAGCTGCATGGGGCTCGCCGAAGCTGCAAACACCGCAGGCCGCAGCAGCGCCCCCGCCTCTTTATCAACTACAGGCGCTATCCGCTCAGAATCGTATTTCATATGTACCTCATAGCCTTGAACTCCACCGTAGCTCCCTTTAAAGCCTTGCAGCCATACGGCGACCTCGAACACGTCACCAACCTTCACCTGGTTTGCAGAAGGCACAATACGAATTTGCGGCAGCTTGTCTGCTTCCACCTTCTCAGCTCCCGAAGCCCCTGCCGTACCAAGCCATGCAGCGGCCAGCAGACTTGCCCCCATCAATGACAACCATTTTGGATGCAGACTCAGACTCACTCTCAAATCCATCTCTCCTGTCCTCGGCTTCTTATGCCCTGTCCATCGCTTGCCTGTTGACCAAATTTAGCTTTTCCGAAAAAAGAGAACGCTGCGATTCGCCCATTCCTATGCTGCATCCTGAAAATAGGGAGGGGAGCCGATCGCGCTCCCCTTCCATTTTTTCACGACTGTTTCATCACTTGCCTCTTGCCTCTTGCCTCTTGCCGTTTACAGTTTAAAGTTGCCTAGAACGAAGGAAACATCGAGCAGGTCAACCGCGTTATCCCGGTTAATATCAGCTGCGCTTGCTTGCGCATTGGCCCAGCTCGTGCTCCGCGACTTGCCAAACTGCTTGGCGACAAGCTGGAGATCGGCCAGATCGATTTTACCATCGCCATTCACATCGCCCGCCAGAAGCGGTCCGACATTAAGCGTTGTATCCCCGCCAGCCACCGTCACCGAAGCAGCCGAAGCTACATGGCCTGGCACGACTACGCGCACCGTATAAGTGCCCGCTGGGACAAGCAACGTATAGCTTCCATCCGCCTTCACTTCACCAACAGCTGCAACCTCTTTGTTTGCTGTAACCGCCTCTACCACAACTTTGTGCACGCCATCGGCACCTTGGTACCACGTCTCACTGTAATTTACAGCGCTACCGAGAGCTTCCGCCGTTATTTTGCCTGTAATCCGGTGTTCCGGCTCGGTAGGCCCCGGCGTCACTGTAACAGATGCATCACTCACGCTGCTATAGGCAATTTCTTGCGTGTCGCTGTTCAATGCCCGTACATTGGACAGTTTAAAATCCCGTTTTCCGGCGCTGCTGCTGGAAAAATGGAACGTTGCCAGCGTCCCGGAGCCGCTATAGCCGCTATGATCCCCGGTCAAGGATACGACATAGTCGCTCCTTGCACTGCCGTTGCCGAGATCGACAATCGTCTCATTTACGATGAGCGATCCGCCAGAATTGACCTGCTGCTGGTACGTGGACAGCGTAACGCTTGGCTCCACTGAGCCTTTCACTAGCCCGCTGTCATACGTTAAGCTGAATTGTGCCGCATATAAGCCCTTTACATGAGCAAAATCCACATCAATGTCAAAGGTTTCTCCTGTGCGCACACTGGACTTTGAAGCAACAGCTGCTAATGTGGCAGGCTGCTCAACCGTACTCTCATAATGGACTACAAAGGCTGGTTCAATGACGCCATTATCGGCGGCATCATACACATACACGTCAAACGTATTGCTTCCTTGGACAATGGGCACCGTTATCTCGAAGCGCCCGTCTGCTGAAATCGCCCCATCATACTGCTGCAAATCACCGTTTGCATCCTCAGCGATGGCCGCAGCGCCAACTGCCGAATAATCGCCGAACAACGTAATGAGGCGGTCGCTGAGGATTCGCCCGCTAATCACGCCCTCGTTGCCTGTAACGTCAATCGGCGGATCAGCCAGCTCTGCAACTGGAGCCTGCACATCCAAGGCGAATTCGGCGAGCTGGTCAAGCAAATAATCATTTGCCCCAAGACCAACCCAAGGCACGACGACATAATGTCCTTCACCAAGCTGCTGAGCGCCAAGCGCCGTCAATATTTCTCCGTCCCAGCCTTCAACGATGTAGTTGCCCGGGCTAACGCCTTGCGCGTTTTCCACAATGACCCCTCTCCAGGACAAATTGCTTCCCGAAACCGCATAGACATCCAGAGAAAAATACGGCAGCGTTGCATTTACACGGAAGGTAAGATCAGTCGTATCCGCTGCGCCATCACCATTTGGCGAAAAGAGGAACGGATCAAGCGCGATTTCTGATACTTTTGCTGGCAGCTCCACCTCGCCTACATATACAGCTAATGGAAGCTGGATGGTCTGCCCGCCTCCTTCAATAATTACTTCTCCCTCGTAACGGCCATCCGCCGCTGCTTCAGCTACATGCAGCGCCACATCGAATGAAGCACTGCCGCCAGCCGCTACCGCGAGCTGTTCTTCGCTAACGCTAAGCTCGCCCGCCGCCTCGCCATACCAAATCGTCGATACAGCATACGAGCTGCCTGTACCGGAAATATCCTTTACTTGGATTGTTTTTAGCGACTCATCCCCTGCGGCCAGCGCTCCGAATGATAAGCTGCCCGTCAAATAAGACGTAGCGGCCGCGCCTGCTACCGCAACCGTCATTTCCTCCACAAGCGCTATCGCTTTTGCATTGGAGATTTGCTCCAAGTCAATACGGCCTGCCCCTTGATCCATATGCGAATAACGCTCGCCGCTGCGATCCGCCAGCTTCTTCGCATTGTTCATCAGCAGCCCCTTCACCTCGAACGGAGTAAGTCCCCTCTCCTTTTGAAGCAGCAGCGCCGCTGCGCCTGCAATATGAGGGCTCGCCATGCTCGTGCCTTGCTTATTCTCATAAGCATCCGAATAATCCCCGCCATAAGCAGGTACGGTGGAGCGAATGGCTACACCTGGCGCCGAAATATCCGGCTTAATAGCCAGACCTGGCAGCGATGGGCCACGCGAGCTGAAATCACCCATCATATCCTGCTCTACTACTGTGCTAAAATCGATCGTATACCCACCAGCTTCGGCGCCAGCAGCTGCGTCAACCTTCGCTTTCAAAGCGAGCCCATCCTCCTGCGAAATGCTCAACGTAGGAACATAATCGACTCCAGCATTGAGCGTTCCACCAAAGCCGCCTGTCGCATTATTATAAATAATGACAGCCGCAGCTCCGGCATTTAAGGCATTTAGCGCCTTTTCGCCAAAAGTAATGGAGCCGCGTGAAATGAGCACAGCTTTACCTGTTACATCTTTGCCAATGAAATCCGCCGCTGTTCCAAAGCCGGCATATACAAGCTCCAGTGCATTATTTTCCAGATTGCCAAGCTCGGGGGAATAGGTCATATAGGCACCATAAACGCGGCCTGCTCCATCCCCTGTCAGCACAGGCACAGACAGCGGCGGCGAAGAAGCGCCGACGGAAATCGCCAGCTCCGCTGTAGCCGGAACACCTACCGTATACGGCTCCGGTCCATCATTGCCGTTCGCCGCAACCGCAACTACGCCTGCCAGCATCACGTTATTCAGCGCAACGGCGCTGGCCTCGAACTGATCATTAAATTCATCGCCCAGCGAAAGGTTAATGACATCCATGCCGTCGATAACCGATTTTTCCATCGCGGCAATGACGTTTTCGGTCGAACCTCTGCCTTTCGGCCCCAGTACGCGGTAAGCATAAATATCTGCACCATATGCGACGCCTTTTACCCAGCCGCTTTCGCCATCCGGGTTTCCCGGATCTCCGCGCCCTGCCACGGTTCCAGCCACATGCGTGCCGTGGGAGGTTGCCACCTCGACATCATTCGGATCGGGAAGCGTCTCGTACGGATCATTGTCATTGTCGACAAAATCATAGCCGCCCTTATAAGCATCCTTCAAGCTTGGATGGAGATAGTCAATACCGCTGTCGATAACACCGACCTTAATGCCTTCCCCCGTTAGGCCGCTGTCCCAATAAGTAGGAGCACCGATAAATGGAGCACTCTCGTCCATTTTCGCCTCCACACTTGGCAGCGGCTCTACAATGACTTCCGTATTCGGATAGATCGCCTTCACGCCAGGCAGCGCAAGCAGCTTGTCCACCTGATTCGCCGGAACCTGCACCGAGTAGCCATTGAAAATTTGCTGGTACTGACGTCCGAGCTTCACATTCAGCTTCCTCGCAGCAGCAGCAAAGCTAGATTGCTCCTGCTTTACAATCGTCTGATAGCCGACAATCGACTTGGCCTGTCCTTGCTGTGCCTTGACGCTCTGCACGGCAATCGGTTCGGATACCAGCTCTACGATGACGCTGATCGTCTGGCCGCTGTCCGAATGCGGCACATAGTTTTGAGGTGTAATCAGCAATGGCGTTGTTCCCTCTGCTGCTGGCCCCCCCGTTTCAGTGCCAGCCGCCGCTTCTACCTTGAAGCGCTGCTCTACCTGCGCGCCAAGCAAGCCCGCTGACTCCTTCTTGCCTGCTGAATCAACCTGCTGATAAGCCGATTTTGGCAGCTTCAGCTGTTCTGACAAAATGGAAGATTTAATGCTTTGCGGCGCTGCTTCGGCCCCCATAGCCCCTGCCGGGAACAATAAGGTGAGCAAAAGCGCCATGACGATTAGTATAGATAATTGCTTATTGCGACTTGTTTTGCGTTTGAACCATTGCTGCATGAAATCCCTCCTATTTTTCTTTGCCCTCTACTAAAACCGCCAGCTTGCCTCCCTTCTATCAAATATCACAAATTACCTTTTAAACCAAAAATATGTATTTCTAAGTTTGCTAAAATCTATTGTAAAGGATTGTTTATGAGAAAATTGTATAATCGTCTGATTATTGAAAATATTTTGGAGCACAACAAAAAAATCTGGCAAACGCCGTAAAGCAGCGCCTGCCAGATTGTCTATGAATCTATGAATGAGATACCGTTATCCGCCAGCTTTCGGCAAAATCGGTACGGATAAGGTTTAAAGCATTATTTCGCTCTTGTCGCTTCGCGCACGATAGGCGCAACCTTCCCAGCTAGAAGCTCGATGCTTTCGGCAACTTTGGCATAAGGAATGCCGCCAATATCGAGCTGGGCAATAAAACGCTGATGCCCAAACAGCTCATGCTGGCGAATAATTTTCTCAGCTATTTCTTGCGGGCTGCCGACGAACAAGGCCTGATCCGGCGCCGTCATATCGGCGAACTCCTCCTGCGTAATGCGGAAGTCGCTGCCGTGCTGGCGGTTCATATGCGACCAATAATTCGTGTAATATGGAAAATATTCCGCACGCGCCTGCTGACTGTCCTTCGCGATATAGCCGTGACCGGTGACGCCAACCTTCAAGCTCGCTGCATCAAAGCCCGATGCGATTCCAGTCTCACGATAAATATCGACGAGCGGCTTGAACCTCTCGGGTGAACCGCCAAGAATCGCCATTACCATGCCGAGGCCAAATTCCCCTGCGCGCACGGCGCTCTGCGGTGATCCTCCGACGCCAACCCATATCGGAATTTGCGGCTGAATCGGACGCGGGGCAATAGCAGCGGCCCGCAGTGCGCGGCGATGCTTGCCCTGCCAGGTTACCGTATCCTGGCGGCTTAGCTCGCCGAACAGCTCCAGATTTTCGCCAAACAGCTCATCATAATCGCTCAATTCATAGCCAAACAGCGGAAACGATTCGACGAAAGCTCCGCGGCCCGCAATAATTTCCGCACGTCCATCGGATACTAAATCCAGAGTCGCATAATCCTCAAATAAGCGTACCGGGTCAACCGTACTGAGCACGGTAGTCGCACTCGTCAGCCTGATTCGCATTGTTTCCCGGGCAATAGCTGCCAGTAAAACCGGCGTTGCCGAAACGACAAAATCATGGCGGTGATGCTCGCCCAAGCCGAAAATGTCGAGGCCTCCCTCATCCGCCAGCTTTGCCGCTGCAATTATATCCTGAAGCCGCTGCTTCACGCTTATCGTTTCCAATGTATGTGGATCAGGCAGTATATCGCCTAATGTGTAAATGCCAATTTCAATAGCTGACTGCTGTCCTTCTGTTCGCTTCTCCATCGCCGCTTATCCACCAATCGTCAGCAAGCTGGAAATGCCGGAAGGATCTGTGACCATCCAGCCCTCTGCCTGCTCGCGGAATTGTATTTGCTTTTGCCCTAGTCTAGCCAGCACTTCATCCATCGCTGCTCGATCAGGAAGCACAATCGTATAGTAGGCCAATCCAGCCGCATTCGCCGGAGCTGCCGGAACACCTACGCCTGCCCATGTATTCAGGCCGAGGTGATGATGATAGCCCCCCGCCGAAATGAACAATGCGGACCCGCCCATATTGAAAATAATATCAAAGCCTAATGTATCGCAATAAAACTGCTGGGCTTGCGGCAAATGGCTCACATGCAAATGCACATGCCCAATAACCGTGCCTTCCGGCAGTCCATTCCAAACCTTGCCTTCGGAAACATCCAGAAGACCTTGAATGTCAACGGGATCAGTCGCCATCTTATAGCCGCCGCCCTCCAGCTTCTCCCATTGCTCGCGCGGGCGATCGCGGTAAATTTCTATGCCATTGTTATCTGGGTCATTGAAATAGAGCGCTTCGCTAACCAAATGGTCGCCCTGTCCAACCGGCACATTATGGTTCGCCAAATTCCGCAAAGCAAGCCCCAGCGCTTCACGGCTCGGCAATAAGATCGCAAAATGATACAGTCCCGCAGCTGCACGCTCCGGCAAAACAACCGCACCCTGCTGCTCCTGCAATATAAGCAGCGGACGCTTGCCGTCAGCTGTCAGCTGCACTTCGTTTCCGCTGCGCGAAAGCTCCTTAAAGCCAACAACCGCTTTATAAAAAAGGAGCGAGCGCTCCATATTACTTACTTTAAGCTTCACATATCCAATATGTGCAGCCGGATGAATGGAAATAGCCATTGTCCATCGCCTCTTTATCTGATATATTTGTAATAAGAATATATATTTTATATGAGAAATATTATCACGCTAAAGCTGGCAAGTCAATAAAACATTTGCTACTATGGATGAAGCTTAATGCCCCATTCACAGGCTCAACCGCCACAGCTTAACGACATCGGTTAAGAGGCAACCAATGTTTCAGGAGGTACTCATGGATATTGGCAATACGATTCGCTCGATTCGCAAGAAGAAACAACTCTCCATCCAACAGGTTGCGGAGCTTACCGGACTATCGCAAGGCTTCCTAAGCCAAGTAGAAAATAACAAAACATCGCCATCCATTTCTACGCTCGATCACATTGCCGGAGCACTGAACGTTCCGCTCGCCTTCCTGCTGCTCAAAAAGGATGAGCGGATGCAGATTTTGCGCAAGGATGAGCGGCGGCACACCTTGTACGGCGGCGGTAAGATGAAGGTCGAGCAGCTCAGCGAGCGCGGCTGCGTCAAAATGATGCTGGTCGAGCTTGAGCCCGGCGCTTCGACGGCAGAGGCGCATGCCCATGCGGGTGAAGAAATCCACTTTCTCCTCTCCGGCACGATCTATGTAGAGCAGGGGGACGAATCGGCGACCATCTACGCAGGCGATTCCTTTAGCTGGAAAGCCTGCATGCCCCACTACGCCAAAAATATTGGCGAGGATACAGCCATTGTGCTCATTTCCATCAATAACGATACGCAATTGGTTTAGCCCATCTTATTCAAATTGATCTATTGAAAAAGCAAAAACCCGCAGCCGGAGCACCTGTTTGCCAGATGTCCCGTCTGCGGGCAGCTTATTGCCTTAGCTGCTATTATTTTTTCGCTGCCAGAAAAGCATCGACCTGGCTTTGCACTTCTGCGAGAATTTTATCAATGCCGGCCGCTTTCACCTGCTTGTTCAAATCCTCGAGGCCCTTATCTACATCCTTGATGGCGCCGTATTCCAGTGGAATAGCAAAGCGGAGCATCACATTGCCGACGTTCGCCACTTCCGTCTTCACCTTGCTGTTGTCAAAAACGAAGGTTTCCAGCGGGTAGTGGTAAACCTTTCCTTCCCAATCGTTTGTGAGCGCTGTCGCTTCCTCTGTTATCCATTTGCTGCGAATGTGCCGGCATGTTTAGTGACTGGGCTGCGAGCATTTTTTTGAGCGTATCCGGACGCATGCCGATGCCTGTATCAATGATTTTCAGCTCAATGCGGTCACCCAGCCGTTTTCCTGTAATGCGGATGGCAATCGTCTTGCCAAACCAGGCATGCTTAAATATATTTTCCACAAATGGCTGTAAAATAAGCTTAATAATCGGCGTTTGCAAAATTTCCGGCTCGATATCGTAATAAACCTCGAACGTATCGGCATACTTTACCCGCTGAATGTCCAAATACGTCTTTACCTGCTCAAGCTCCTTCTCCAGCGTAATGTAGACGTTGCCGCCATTTAGCGTTAAACGGTAAAACTTGGACAATCCTTGAACCATCGCTGTCACCTTGTCCGTCTCGCCCAAATTAGCCAAACTGCCGATGGTCGAAAGTGTGTTGTATAAAAAATGAGGGCTAATCTGCGCTTGAAGCACATCCAGCTCCGCCTGCTTTTTTTGAATGCCCTGCACATAGACGTTTTTAATCAGCTCTTGAATACTCGTCGCCATTTGGTTGAAAGAATTGGCAATATGAACAAACTCGTCATTGCCGGTAAAACCGATCCGCTTATGAAAATTCCCCTCTTGAAAGGAGTGAACCAGCGTAACAATTCGCTTCATCTTTTTGCCAGACAGCCGGGCAACAATGTAGCCAATAAACGCCATGACCAGGAAGCTGATCAGACACACGGCAACGATGACCTTCTGCATTTTGCTGGCGTCCTTATTCAAATAGGCATGGGGCACAAGCGTCTCAATCACGAACGGCGTTCCGGGTATTTCTTCTTTCACACTGAGGTAGGAAGCCGGATTAGACTGATCGTTCGCCAAGCCGCGCGTATACATGACCTCGCCTGATTGAGTGTTTAGAAATCGCAAGCTGATGCCTTGATCAATCGGGAACGTATCGAAGTTGCCAAGCAGCTCATCAAAGCGGGCCGTCACGCGCACATAGCCGATAACCGAAGCCATGCCACTGGACGATACCAGCTTGCGAAAATGCGAAATATTGTCCAGCTTGCGGTCAGAATCGAGCTGTATCCAAAGATTATCCTGATTGGATGCCTGAAGGGACTGGAACCAATCCGTATTTTCGATCCGATGCACCGAAAGCACGTAATAGTCCCGCCGCTGAATAGGCTTGTCCATATCATCGCCCGGCACCTCATACATTTTCTCGTCTACCGTGTAAACCGCGAGCCGGATATTGTTCCCATACAGCTGGAGCGGCGCTCTCATCTGCGGTATGATGTCATCCTTCATTTTCAGCATGATTTCCAGCGGTTCTCCAGTGTTTTGCAGGGCATTCTGGAACGTTAAGCTGCTGAAAAGCGTGCTCGATATACGCTCAATCTCGTCCATTTGATATTCAATATTATTTCGCATCTGCTCCATCGCAGTGCGAATATTCGTCTCCGCCATTTCCGTCCGCGACTGAATAAGCATCGTATACGAAATATAGCCGACCAGCACATCCGTCAGCAGCACAAGCGCCATATATGGGATCATCATTTTATACGTAAATGGTATATATAGCTTGCTTAGCTTGAAGCTCCTCATCTGTCGTCTCCTTTCGTATCATGCAGCGCTTATGTGCCTCATTCTACAATATGAGAGGGGATTTTGATATGGCAATAAAATCACTATTTTCTGCACTTATTTAAGCTTTTCAATCTGTAGTGAACTACACTAAAACACTAAAAACATCAACAGGTCAGAAGAACTAAAAAATTACCTAATTTAATATTTAACAAACAAAATTACCATATTATATATCAATTTAATATTGACTATATTTTTTATTAAGTTTAAGATTATTTTACAACATGTAAATTCATAAAATAAAAAAACGTGAGGGAGTTTTTTGTTTATGAAAAGAAAGAGTTTTCCAGTATTATGCGGGGTTACTTTATGTGTATCCACTAGCGTTGCATAAATGTTCTCTGAATCTTCATAACTTTCTGTAGCATCGAAATTTGCGCACAAAA
>NZ_LAQO01000063.1 GCF_000971975.1 Paenibacillus algorifonticola
CAACCACACGCGATATCGCTATGACAATCGGGGGCAACTGGTTGAAAAAGCGGTGGCTGAAACCGAGGATCGTATTCAATATGCGTATGATGAAGTTGGTAACCGTGCTTCCATGACCGATAGTAGCGGCCAAAGCAGCTACGCGTATGATGGAAACAACCGTTTGCTGGAAGTCGCGAAGGACGGAAAGGTTCAACTTACGTATACGTATGATGCGGTAGGCAATGTGAAGAGCTTGACGGATAAAACGGGCTTTACGACGAGCTATACGTATGACAAATCGAGCCGGATGAGTACGGTAACGGGACAAGGGAAGACGACGTCCTATAGCTACGATGAGAACGGGAACCGTACATCCATTGCTTACGCGGGTGGAGTGCAGGAAAACTACACCTTCGACCGCAATAGCCAGCTGCTAAAGCTGGTTAATACGAAGGCGGACGGTGCTGTACTATCCGAATACAGCTATACGTATGACTTGACGGGTAACCAGCTCACGAAAACGGACAGCTACGGTGCGACGAATTACGGGTATGATGAGGTTGGACGCATCGTGAAAGCGGAAGCGCCAGGTAAAACGACGGTCTTCACATATGACCGCAGCGGCAATCGTCAATCGATGCTGGAGACGTATACGTCGGAGCAGCCGACGGGCTACACCGATCCGATCAGCAAAGCAGAGCTGACATATATCGTGAAGCGCAGCGAATATATGTATTCGAATGCGAACGAGCTGCTGCAGCTGACGGAGCAGATGAAGGATGCAGCGGGCGAAGAGGTACTGGAGAAGAAGGTCATTTCCCTGTTTGACAACAACGGGAATGAAGTCCGTCAGCAGACGAGCTATTTGCGTCCGCATAGCCGAGGGATGAATCAGGTAACGGGAGCGAATCCATATGGGGATGAGCAGACCGAGGAAATTAGCAGCCTGCTGGAGAAGGTGAACAACACCTTTGACGGCTTAAACCGTCTGACGCAAGCGATTAATGTTCAGGGTGGAGAGCGTTCGACCGTTGAATACGCGTATGATGGAGACGATCTTCGAACGCAGAAAACGGTACGCAGCTCGGCAGACGGCTACGCGGAGCAAGTGACGAACTACTTATATGACCGTCAATACGTCATTCTGGAGACGGATAAAGCGGACGCGGTCAGTGTGCGCTATGTGAAGGGCATTAACTATATCGCTCGAATCGACCAAGCGGACAAACTGTCGTATTTCCTATTCAACGGCCATGGTGACGTTGTTCAGACGGTGGATGAGCAGGGAACAATTGAGAACCAATATGACTATGATGTATTCGGTAGCCCGACGCTGACGATTGAGCTGTATGAAAGCACAATCCGCTACTCGGGAGAGTTTTATGATGCGGAAGTAGGCTTGTATTACCTGCGGGCGCGTTATTACGATCCGTATGTGGGAAGGTTTATATCCGAGGATACGTATCGTGGACGTTCGGACAAGCCACTGAGTTTGAATTTATACACGTATGTATTGAATAATCCGTTAATCTTTATTGACCCTACCGGACATGCAGAAACATCGTTAAGAGAACTGGCAGGAGCAACGGGATCAACGATTGTGTTTGATGCCCAAACCAAGAAAACGACCGTCACACTTGTAGATGGGTATAGTGTAGTGTTTGATCCCAATCAGAAGGATAAAAATGGGAATGCAATCGTCACGATAAAGAATGGCAGAGTGATGATTGAAAACAAAACGTTTGATCAGATGATGACGGGATCAAGAACTGTTAAAGATGGAACGATTTATGCGAAAATCGATTCAACTGTCGTGTCAGCAGTAAAAGATAAGAATGGAAAAGTGACGGAGGTAGGGAAGGTTGCGGTTGTGACCGTAGTAGCCAAACAGTCGAATAAATATACAACCGGATCTAATAACCTGCCAGAGCTGAAAATGACTACGCTCAGAAATAGTACGGTCATCTATGATACAACGAATAACAATCAAGTATTAAGCCTAAGATCGGTTTTTGATTTGCCTGCGTATTTGCAAAAACCGATAAAGAGCGGAGACCTTACTCTCTCCTATGTTGCCCTTGTGGGGTATGCAATGAGAGATGGGGAAATCAGCGCAGACGAAAAAAAACAATTGAATCTAAACAAAGGTCAGATAGGTATACTGGAAACCTCTGCTGTTGGCGAACAAAATGGGATGACTTTGGGACAAATGTCATATCTTTATGGTCAACAATACCCAACCGTGAATTTCATGGCAGTAGTTGGAATTGGTGGACTGAAAATTGGCCAGCCTGTATCAGCCCCTATGACAGTTGTTAATAAAGGAAAGGGAAAAACAACGACGACAGGGAAGAAAACACCCTCGGGCGGATGCAACTGTTTTACAGCAGGGACAAAGGTATTAACAGACGAAGGGGAGAAGAATATTGAAGACATTGAAGTCGGAGATAGGGTTCTCGCCAAGTCTGAGTACGATTCTAATGGAGAGTTAGCTTACAAGGAAGTAACAGCTTTATACCGCAACCAGCGTGATGATATTATTAAGCTGCACGTTGGGGAGCAAGTCATTGAGACGACCGACAACCATCCGTTTTGGATTGAAGGAAAAGGGTGGGTTTTCGCAGACGAACTTCAAGTGGGCGATAAACTCCAAAAGGCTGATGGAAGTAACTTGATGATTGACAAGATCGAATTTGTTAAGCTAGATGAGCCTGTTACAGTGTATAACTTTACGGTTGCCGATTATCACACGTATTATGTAACGGATTTGGGCATTTGGGTGCATAATACAGAGGGATGTCTTCGTCCTGAAGCTAAATATCTTAAATCAGGTAAACATGGGGTTAAATGGACAGAAGGCCCGGCAACTGCTAAGAGTACAGGAAAACCTCAAGGACAATGGAGTAAAGAGGATTTAGAATTTGCCGGAACAAAAGCTAGTACCTTGGAAAAGGGACAGGGGGCTTGGTTTGATCTTCCTCCAGGCTCTACATCTGTAGTTCACATGCCGGATGGCACAACGGTGCCTGCAACTAGAATGTGGGTAAGAAATAATGGAACAGGTACTTTCCATGGATATCCGGCCCCATAATAGCAAAGGAGATTCAAAGATGTCATTTACAATTCAAGCAAGTTGTCCGAGATTTACGGATATATTTGATCGTGATGCGGAAAATTTATCAGATGCAATAGAAAGTTCATTTCCGCTATTAACTGAAAATGTCGTGATTAAATGGAATTATGTACCGATATTATTGAGTTATAAATATGATATTAGTATTATGATTGATGATATTTTAGAAATTTTAGAAGTAATAAAAGAAGACTCAGGTACAAAGACTGTTTATTGGGCCTCAAATACATTTGCACATGTATGGCATTTGTCATGGGATTCAACACAGTTAGTGATTAATGCCGAGTGGGGAGATATAGCAGGAGGGATGGAACTATTATTACAAAATAGTGGAAATGTAACTTTGAAAAGACAATCATTTGTTTCAGAATGGAAAAGAGTATTGCGAAACTTAATTACTGCATTGGTTAAATCGGGGTATTCGGAAGACAAGCTTCCGGGAATGAAACGTTTGGTTCATGAGTATGAAGCAATAGAATCGGAAGGGAATATCTATTGATAACTGGATAAAGTAAGTGTATTTGTTGGGGCCTTGAAAGATATTCTCTTTCAAGGTCTTTTTTTTCACCCAGTGTCGAGTGAATCGGATGGCATATACAGGAAGAACTTAACTCTCATAACCTCCGTATGTTATTTCTCCGAAACAACTGTACGCACATACAAAATGCCTGAGAATATAACCCCTTTGTCTGAATCTGCGTTCCCGTCATAGCCTTAAAATTGTCAGATACCACCGTATTTGAATGTCAAAGCCTTACCTTTGTTTTCTTACAGCTTTCTCAAAATCCAATGAAAATGTAAGAAATCCTTGCTGTTTTACCGATTAAGCCACAACTCTGCAATGAGAGAACTCGACCACTATAGCGAGGGTAAGGAAATTCGAGGATTTTCATCTGCAACGATTTGTCCATTTGCTCCGATAGTTACTGTGCAAACGCAATTTGGTGACGACCAGTTTACATATACAGGTGAGGTAACGTTCAGGCTAGCCGCCTTGCCCTCTAATTATAGCCGGAAATTCATTAAAAAATTTCCGATGGGGGCTGAACATGGAAGGCGTGAAAGTATCAATAGACCGTATTGTTGTGGATTTTATAAATGTACAGTGGACGTTCTTTAATCCACTTCGTGAAAGGCTTTGTCAATACTGTAATGCCGCATTCTACGTGAAAGATAGAGGATTTAAGTATCATGTACGAGTGAGGGAAGGAAGATATTGGGTGCATCTTTCTTATCAGCTTGTCTATGCCAAAATGGCAAGGAAGCATACGCTTCGGCTAGAATGTCCGCCCGAATCGCTTGTCCATTTCCGTTCGTGGATTTCTGAGATTGGAAATCACGCGACAGACATTATGCATGTTCGTTCTGAGGTGGCTTTTGACATCCCATTGTCTTTATCTGAACTGTTCGTTCTGTCGTTGACTGGGCGGAACATGAAGAAAAGAAAGGGAACGTATTACTCAAACGAGCGTTATCAACGGCAAGTTGCCGGATATTGCAGGGTGTATGACAAAAGGTTGGAACTGTTACAAAGGCGAGGAATAGCCATTGAAGGAGAATTAACGAGGTTTGAAATCGTGTATAAGCCGGATGACAAGATAGCGATGGACAAGCTTGTTCAGTATCCACCGCAGTTTAACCGATTGTATTTATGCGCCCATGCCATTGAACTTGAACCATTAAAGCCAAAGCTGTTGCGGCAGGTTCAGGGCATGATGCGTGGTGAACTAGAGCAAAAGGACGTGACTTACTATTATCGAAGTCAGATGAAAGTAGAGATGAGCAATCGTACCGTTCTCGACTTCGATACGGTAGCGGCAAAACAGTGGGAGGAAGCAATAACCATTCCATGTGCGATTTTGGGCGGCGTAATCAGCAAAGTCCCTGTCGCCTAGTAAGGCTACTCGTCCTCCATAACAATCAATTCGTGTAATTGAATGTCCAGTGCTTTACAAATAACCTCAAATTTACTCAGATGCACTCGATCTACTTCATTGGAACAAAGATGGCTAATTGTGTTTGGTCTCAAACCAGTCAGTCGGGCTAGCTCACGTTGAGACATGTTTCGTTCAGTGAGAATGTTTTTAAGTTTAACGACAACGGGCATGATGGCAGACCTTCTTTCTGAAAACAGCTATTCCTCATTCATTATACCTTCTTACTTCGTGTTACAATAATCTCGATTATCGTAACGGAGGGGGAGGAAACAGCATGAAAGTTATCGGTTATGTCAGAGTTTCAACAAGTGGACAAGCGAAAGACGGTTATAGCTTGTCCTATCAGCAGGATGAAATCCGTTCCTACTGTGAACAGCAAGGATGGGACTTGCAGGACATCTTTACGGATGAAGGAATTAGTGGGGCGAAGGTTGACGAAGATGCGCTTGAGGTGGACAGAATGGGCTTTCAGACGATGCTAACCGCTATTGCCGCCCAAGATGTGGAGGCGGTTGTTGTCCTTAACACAAGCCGTTTATGGCGGTCTGACATCGTGAAAGTTCTTGTTCATCGGGAGTTTAAGAAGTATGGTGTGGACGTAAAAAGTATCGAACAGCCGACCTACAGCATCTACAAGAAAGACCCAAGCGACTTCTTAATCAATGGACTTATGGAATTATTGGATGCTTACCAACGCTTGGAAATTTCGATGAAGCTAAGTCGAGGACGCAACAAGAAGGCACAGCAGGGCGGCTACGCAGGTGGGAGAGCGGCGTTCGGGTACAAAGCTAGTAAAGGACACAAGGCAATTGAGATTAATCTTGATGAAGTATTAGCCGTTCAACGAGTATTTGAACTAAAGGAATTATTCCCTGATTGGTCATTATCGCAATTGGCGTATCAAATGAACTATGACCGTTTTACTACGGCTCAAGGCAAGAAGTTTACGAAAGTACAGATTAAGCGAATCCTTTTCCGCAAGGCGTTCTACCAAGGACTTTATCTATACGGCGATATTCAAGCGGATGGGCTTCACCAAGCCATTATATAGGCGGTGGGGCGTTTGAGCGAACACGAACGAATGGACACCTATAATCAATATGTTGAGCAGGAAGATACGTTTTGCAAGCAGTTAGAAACGTTGGAGCAATGCCAATGGGCGATGTTTGACCATATCTTTCGGTATGGTGAACAGTTTAATAGGCTGATGGTCGAGGAAGTATTAATGAAAGTGCATCAAATGGAAGTGAATGTACGATTGGAATTATTGCATCTACGCTTGGAGAAAGCCTTTCTAGCGAATGACATGGAACAACATTAACGCTGACTTATAGCGTTTACAGAAGAAGAATGGACACGCTTACCCTTCAATGTACGTCTTCGGGCGAATACTAAACAGACGATGCGGCTATTCTTTTTCCCTAAACGCTATAAGGCGAGGGGGACAACAACGATGAGACACCGTAAAGAACAATATATCTATGTTGGCGTAGACTTACATAAGCGGACACATACCGCTGTTGTTATCAATTGTTGGAACGAGAAGCTAGAGGTCATTGAGTTCGAGAATAAGCCGTCTGCATTTCCGGCGGTGGTAAACAAAGTCAAGAAGCATGTGCAGGACGGCATGACGATTGTATTTGGACTTGAGGATGTGGGCGGCTACGACAGGTCACTTGCTGTTTATTTGGTCGAAAATCACTTCCTCGTCAAAGAGGTCAATGCCGCTTTATCCAACTGGAAGCGTCGAAGCTATGCCATGACGGAGAAGCATGACAGTTGGGATGCGGAGAACATTGCCAAGTTGTTACTGGACGAACTGGACAGATTGCCAACGGCTCAACCGCACGATGATTACTGGATTCTAAAGCAATTAGTCATGCGGCGGTACAGTCTACGAGACACGCTTGTCATGCTCAAAAATCAGCTTCATTCGCAATTAAGCTACAACTATCCAAGTTACAGCAAGTTCTTCTCCGAAGTGGATGGGAGAACAGCGTTAGCCGTATGGCATGAATATCCTTCACCGTATCTATTGGAGGACGTGACACTAGAAGCTTTGGCAGAGTTCTTGCGGAAGAACAGCAATAACGTATGTTCAACGAAGAAAGCTACGCTCATCCTTGAGAGTGTTCAAGCGGATGGCAATACAAAGCGTAACGGTCAGGAATACCGTGATTTCCTTGTCCGAAGCCATGTAAACCAAATTCGTGACGTTCACCGTGAAATCAGTGACGTTGAAGACAATATCCGTGACATTATGCAGAAGCTAGATTTTAAGCTGAACACGTTTACTGGCATTGATAACGTAACCGCTTCGGCTATCGTAGCGGAAGTCGGAGACATTGCCCGATTTACGAGTGCAGACAAGCTAGCGAAGTATGCAGGTCTGACACCAAGCCAAATGAGCAGTGGCGGCAGGGGAAAAGACCGCAATCAGCGACAAGGAAATAGAGCATTGAACAAGATTCTGTGGGGGCTAGCCGTAAGACAAGTTCAAACCGCTAGAACGTCCAAGAAGCCGCTCAATCCGCTTTTTCATGCGTATTACGAAAAGCGACTAGGCGAAGGCAAAAAGAAGAAACAGGCAATCATCTGCATTATGAGAAGGCTTGTGAACATCCTTTACAGCATGATGAAGAACAAAACGGAATACAGGCTTGCTTCTTTGCCTGAAACATTGGCAAGTTGATATATAATGGTGGTAGCTGAAACAGTTGCCGCCTTTCTTCCCTGAATCAAGTTTATAACTAACGAAGGAGAGAAACCTATCGAAGACATTAAGGTCGGAGATGTGGTTCTTGCTAAATCGGATGAGACTGGAGAAGTTGCATATAAAGAAGTCGTAGGGCTGTTCCAGAAGCAGGCTGATGAAATTTAAAAGGTTTACATTGGTGATGAAGTAATCGAAGCAACGGCGGAGCATCCATTCTGGGTTGACGGTAAGGGATGGGCGGAAGTTAAAGACCTAAAAGTAGGCGACTTACTTGTTTCTAGTGATGGTACTACACTTGCGATAGACAAGTTTGAGAAAGAGCCACGAGAAGCAAGGGTTTATAATTTTGAGGTTGCGGATTTTCAGTCGTACTTTGTTTCAAATCTTGGAGTTTGGGTGCATAATTGTAATGTTAATAAACTTTTAGACAAAATGCCCGAATTTACTGGTTCTACTAGAGAAAAATTGTTATCTGCTGTTCAAAGTGTAGATCTCAGAGGATTCATAAATGAACTTTATAGACCTGGTGCAAAAGTTGGAGATGGGGGAACTGCTGCTATACTTACAAAGGAGTTTCTCGATAGTGCTTTTCCAACGCATCTACAAAAAGCTCAAGATCAGTTAAGAGTGTTAAATAAGCTAGCGAAATCCGGGAAACTTAGCCTTAATGACCTAGATATACTTGATGCTTTAGCAGATGATTTAGAAAAGGAACTAAGACTGTTTAAATAGAGGAGTTGGTGGATATGAGTAAAAAATCGGAAGAATTCTTTAGAATAATGTTGGATTTCTTACCGTCTGCTGAAGATGAGTATAGAGAATCAATCGAGTATTACGGTGAGGTGCTAGAAACTATCATAATTGAGAGAGTATTCATGCCGAAAATAATTAAATTATTAAGCGAGGAAAGAAACATCAATCTGCTAGAAAGTATATTTAATTATTTTGAAGAAGTATCTAATTGCGAAGATACTCAATTAAAGAACAATTTTTCAGTCACGGTGTTAGAAATACTCGGGAATGACAGATCGATTCTCGAGACTGCACGAAAATACATGGGATCTAAAACGATAGAACTTCAAATAGAAGCTGACCGAGATTTAGGTAGGAGAGTCTAGTCAGCACAGACTCATAAGATTTTGAAGGTTATCCATTATGGATAACCGTCAGGCTGTCGAGAAAGTCTCGACAGCCTAGAAACCTAGAGAAAGTCCTCATGGTTTTCTCTTTTTACCTCCACCCAGTTCCGAATGAATTGAGCGTATAAACTGCACCATCTGGTAACGGTAAGGACCCGTACAACATCATAGTGACGCGAAATGTTTATGATGCAGCAGATAATTTGATTAAAGTTATTGATGCCAAAGGTCATGCATCAGCAGTAACGGGCGTGCAGCGCTATGGAACGGTGTATAGCTATGGTTTGGCGAATCGCTTCATTGCTCAGGCAGAGCTAGAAGCCGCGCTGCAAAATAATCAATAAAAAGTTGGAGACGATGAATTGCTGCTATACTAACACATGAGTTTTACGAGGGTTCGTCAACGCATCTAAAAAAGCGCGGGAACGGTTTGATAATTTAAATAATCTAGCGAAATCCGGGAAACTTGGTCTTAATGAATTAGATATAGTTGATGCTTTAAGAGATGATTTAGAGAATGCAATAAGACTATTTAACTAGAGGAGTCGGTGCATGTGAATAAAAAATCGGAAGAATTCTTGAGAAAAATGTTAGATTTCTTACCGTCAACTGAAGCTGAGTATAGAAAATCAATCGAGTTTAACGGTGAGGTACTAGAAACGGTCATCATTGAGGACGTTTTTATGCCTGAAATAATTAAACTATTAAAAGAGGAAAGGAACGTCAATCTGCTAGAAAGTATATTTAATTATTTTGAAGAAGTATCTAATTGCGAAGATACTCAATTAAAGAACAATTTTTCAGTTACGGTGCTGGAAATACTCGGAAATGACAAATCGATTCTAGTGACTGCACAGAAATACATGGGAACTAAAACGATACAACTTCAAATAGAAGCTGATAGAGCATTAGGTAGAATTTAGTCAACACAGACTTACAAGATATTGACGGTTATCCATATTGGATAACCGTTTTGCTTTATTCCGAGTCAGAGGAGGGCTAATACCGAATGTACTCCTCATTAAACCAATAACACATCTAGACGTATATAATTTTAAAGTAGAAGATTTTTATACCTACTTTGTTAGTGATTTCGGGATCTGGGTGCATAATACAAATACGAATGATTGTACACCTGGGGGGACGGGCAATATTTCTCCAGTTATTAAAAATGGAAAAGTGATTATTGAATCTGCCCAAGTCAATCCAAATGAATTTAATGGTAAGACTGCAGTCCAAATTGCAAAGATGCTAAGTGATCAAGGTTATGATGTTACTGTTCAAGCGTCTACTAAATCACGTTCAGGTGCAATGATAATTAAAATAAATAACACAGGAGGCGAGCGAAATATAACTCAGTTTCAAGTATCACCCGGCGGTGGTAGACATGGGGAAAGTCCATATGTAAAAATAAGTACTAGTAATCAAGGAACTATCAAAATTGTTGATGGGAAATCCGAGAACTATGTTTATCAATGAAAAGAAAAAGAAACCACAACAATTATTTTTACTGAGAGGTGATTAAGTGATTAATCTCAATGCTCCCATACTTCCTTGGGTGGGGATAGGTGGCTTAAGTCTCCACAGTCATATTAGTAACTATTACCCCTTACTAGTTAATGAGGATGTACAAGCAAAACTTCTAGGGAAATTTCTGATAAGATATGAAATTAATGAGTCAGTTGACCTATGGTTCAATTTAATGAATGGTAAACTGTTTAAAATAACAGCATTAAATAAATATAGGGGAATGCTGTTTGGAAAAATTAGAATCGGGATGCATATTAATGAGGTCCTAAGTATTGAACCAAGTTTTGAATATGATGATTTTGAGGAAGTTTACTGTAGTAGTAAAGGTATATATATAGAAACTAACCCTGTTAATGAAACTGTCATGTGGATATCGGTTTTTGTAAGAGAGAGTGAAAATCAAGACTTTGAGGATGGAAACTGGTAATAAACTGTTTCGCATCTAAAAGAAGACTAAATAAGAAGACCTTTAAGGAATAAGTTTAATTTGAAGTGTTCCCCTTATATTGGAGATTGGAAGAACACCTAGACAACAAGCTGACCTCGGTACTTAACCGGAGTCGGCTTGTTTAGCTTATACTGGACCCTAAGTGATTTGTGTTACAAATCGATAGCGTTGCATAGATGTTCTCTGAATCTTCAATGAATGAGATGAATCGTCTTACACAAACGAGCCGCAAGGTGAATGGATAGGATGGGGTCAAACATTTTGCGTATGATGAAATGGGAATATAGCGGAGGAAACGAATGAGTGCGGTTATGTGATGAAGTACGCCTTTGATGAGCTTAATCATGTAGCGGCAGTTACGGATGGAGGAGGGTGGCAAGTAATGTTAAAGGGACTTCATTTCTGAGTCAGGAGAAAAGATTACTGTAGATAAAATATTTATTTTTTTATAAAATGTAATAGTATTACAGGTGTGTGTATCATCCTACAGTACCAGAAAGGTGATCAAATGAATAAATATCCAATAGGAGTCACTCCTGAGGCAAGACTTAACCTTATTAAAAAATTTGATTTATCAGATACTCATCACATTGATTGGGAATATATAGTTGCAGATCATTCTAGGCTACAAGAATTTATTCAAAGCTATAAATCATTTAATTGGAATGTAGATGAAAAGTACGCTCTTATGGCCATTATTGTGGCTTCATACGAAGATGAGCTTCAAGTATGCAAGGAAGAAAAAACGATTTGGAATGAGATTCGAAGTATTCTTATAACTGATTTGGAAATTCATATTGACACAATAATTTATTGGTCACTAAAGGAGGCTGATTTAACCTCAGAAGAAATTGAGGAAGGCGGCTTTTTGATAACAAAAAGAATGATAGAAGTTTATGAATTTTGTAATATTCTAAATCTTGTAGGTGAAAATCGATGGGATTCATATAACAGTTAGTCAAGAAATACAAAAGTTTGGTAGTCATACTTTCCTGCTTGATAAGGTTAAACAATGGATGTGTAGGCCAATTTTATTCTCTGTAAAGGTGGTACGATGTTCCAAGTTGATTCATATTTAATGAAACCAAAGTGTAATGTTACTGATTTAAAAGATGTAGTTAATGATCCTCAAAGCTATTTTGTTGAAGTCACTGATTCGGCAGGATTACAAGGAATCTATAATAGCATGGATTTTCAGTATCTTAACGGAGCTATTTGTCTAAAGTATTACGGTGAAAGTATGTTGGATATGAGGTATTGGGATCTGGTTGATCAATTATGGGCGTACATTATGAATCTAATTGATGCTGTACTTCAAAAAGGTGAAGGAAGTGAAATTACCAGTTTCGTGTTACCTAAAAATGATTTTCTGATCGCATTAATTCAAGGTGCAGAACAGTTTTTTACCTGCATGACTAATTCGTTTAGTTCTGATTGTGATTATTCTTATGAGTTAGAAAGAATAGAAAGATTAAAACGGGAACTACAATAGTGTAACTGACCCTTGGCTTCACAAATGTAGAGTGAGGTGTCGCATATTGAAACGTGAAGAAGCAGTTCTCCATATTATCAAAAATACGATTCAAATTATGAACAATACAATGAGGTATGAAGTATTGTTAAACTGCTGGGGAAGAGATCAAGAAGAAGCTATTTTCAATCATTTACCGGATTTGCTTAAGCATGAAATATTGAATTCTGATGAACCGCCTGAGTATGTAATGGATGACAAATACAATGTACTTATTATCGAAGCTCTAAAAGTTAAATATATTGGTGTCAGAAATGAATTTTTATCTAAAAGAATATCCGAGCTATTAAACGCTAGTCATTTGGTAGAGGGAGTGCAGGAGAAACTACTAACTTGCCCTTGTTGTGAATATCAGACGCTTCTAAAAAAAGGTGAATATGATATCTGTCCAGTATGTTTTTGGGAAGATGATGGAAACATAGATCCACAATACTATAGCTCACCGAATCGGATGACCCTTGTCCAAGCCCGTGAGAATTTTATTAATTTTGGTGCAGTTGACAAATCGTCGGTACAATTCCTTGAAGCGGATAGACTTGAGTTGTATAGCAAAAAAATATAAAAATATGCTTGGCGTTGGGGAAAACGAATGAATCAAGCGGATAAGTTCAACCAACTTATGACGGTCAAAGAAACGTACAGCACCATTTTTGAAAGTAATATAATAATTGTCATATCAAATTCAAAGGAGGTAAGTAATGGAATTTGAAATGAAGTATGTTAAGTTAATGCTTAATAGAGAAACGGAAACTACAGAAGAATTATTGTTATATGAAGAAGCGCCTGATGATGAGGATATGATCCTCGTTAAGATGAAAATTAATGGTCGTATAGTTAACATTAAAGGTGAAAATTTCTTTTCCGCACTTTTAGCACTAAGAGAAGTTTTAGAAATAGAAAACATTCAAATCGTATGCAATGGTGCTGCTAAAAACGTTTATCCATCACCTATGCAATTGTCTATGGGGTATGGAAGTAAAGCCTATAAGTTAATTTGGGGTCAACAAGCTAAAAATGCAGATGTAGTCGATATTTTTGACTGTGATGAGGGATTAGAATTTGTTGGTAGAGAAGAACAGTCAAAATACTATTCTGACTGGTTGAGAAGTGTAATGGGGTAGGAGAGAATAGATATACGCGATAGCTCCCGAAAAGCTGAAAGATACAATTAAACTAAAAAAGAATTAATAATCTTATCGTTGGTAATAGCCTTGCTGTGGAGAGAGTTTCAACATCTGACGATAGGAGAGCATTTGTGGTTGTCAGTACTGTTGGAAGAGTTGAGAAATTAAATTCGACAGATACCTCCAAATTGGAATACTGGCTCCGGAAATATGACTTTTCTATCAAGATACCTATTTATAGTGACCTGGGGAAAATCCAAGGTCATTTTTTGATTTTGTGAAATAGTTTGTTTAAATTCCAAAACCTCCTAAAATGGAAGTAATGAAATGCTGATAACAAAATGAGCGTGGGAGATTAATTTTGTTAATAAATTCCATGAAATGACATAAGAAGATGCCTCGCCAGTTAAATCAGGAGTAAATAAAATAACAGACGTGGAGGGAATAGTTATAGCTCCTGAGAAATTTTGGTAGAAGTTTAATAATCAAAATCATTAATCAATTACTCGCAAAAATGGCTCTAGATGAGCAACTGGAGCTTCATGGAAGGATTTCACCTAGAGCCTTGCATAACATTTACAATGTCAGGGGTAAGGTTAACATGCACCCTCATGTGAAGGAGCATATTGCTTTCGCCTATTTTAGTGGAAAAATCGCCGAACAGGGGCAAGTAGATAAGTCGCTTTTTAATGAAATGCTGCTTGAATATAAAGCGAATGGGTTCACTGGCCTAGAGAGTATTTTAATTACTGAGATGAAAAAAGACGGCTTAAGTCTGGCTCAAGTAATAGAAGCTGGACGCGATCAAGTCGTGAATTTACTCTATTTGCGAGCATACCAAGCTTTGGATTTTGCACTGGTTCAGGGGGCTATATCAGAAAGCACAATGATTTATGGGTTGCTTATATGCAAAAAAACAAGATAGCCATTGTAGTATGTGAGTGAGGTTAATTTTTATGAAAAGGATGGTTACGATGTCTATATACATAACGGGCGATATTCACGGATCAATCAGCGTTGGGAAACGTTTTAACTCTAAAAATTTTCCTGTGGGAAAAACGCTGACCAAAAATGACTACGTCATTATAGCTGGTGATTTTGGCTTGCTATGGGCGGGGGATCGAGAAGACTGGTATTGGCTCAATTGGCTAACGAATAAACCTTGGACTACTTTATTTATAGATGGGAACCACGAAAATTTCAATCTTCTTGAATCCTATCCGGTTGAGGAGTAGAAGGGCGGCAAGATGCTTCACCATTACCTTGTCCCTTTATATAGATCTATAAATTCTCAAACTTGTCGGGGGGCATAACTCCTCAACAATCATATGACACTCGCCTAATTTTGAAAATGGTGGTAATTTGTCGAAAAACAAATTGTATTGTCGAATACCTCTGTACATTCGACACATTTTTCTTATGAATCCACCCAATCACCTATATATAGGTGTATTTGTTGTTTTAAGTAATACAAAAAACTTGGGATTGAATTTTAGACACTCATTATTTCCAGAGAGTCATCAACGGTAGGCGCTTGCCGGCCCCGCTCGTGACTTTCACCCTCGAGATGATCATGCTGGACATACTAAAAAAGCTCTTGGAATTCAATCCATGAGCTTTTTCGGCTTCTTACGTTTATGTGATTATTTTTTTCCTGCTAATTAAATTCCCATTGTTGTCATATTCATAGTAGATTTTTGTCCCGTCGGGATACGTTATTGTCTTGAGCTGCCCCGCAGCATTGTACTCGTACTGGGTTTTTGTCAGATCAAGATAGGTACTTAAAGCAACAAAGACAAAACCTGCTGTTGGGCCCGGTGCCGCTCCTTTAGTTATTATGTCACTCTTCCCATCCCCGTTAACATCTGCCAACCATAAGCTTGAGGTATCATTAACAATTTTACGGCCTGAATTCCAGGTCCATGGTTCAAAGCCTGTTCCGGTACTTAATGAAAAATTTACCCAACCGTCATTAATTGCTCCGGCTTCGCCTACACCCAGTAAATCTGTTTTCCCATCCCCATCCACATCTGCAAAAGCGATACCGCTGTTATTATCAAACATTTTGGAGCCTGAATCCCAGGTCCACCATGGATAGCCGGTTCCATTACTTAAACTAACATATACTTGGCCAGAATTCGCGGCACCAGTTTGTCCTTTGGAGACCAAATCTGATTTCCCATCTCCATTTATGTCGGCAAACCACATACTGCCGTTATCATCAATCATCCGTCTACCTGAATACCAGTTCCAAAACGGGTAACTGCTTCCTGTGCTTAAGGAAACATACACAAAACCTGCATTCGCAGCACCCGGTTGACCTTTGGTAAGAAGATCGGCCTTCTTATCACCATTTACATCTGCAAGCCAAATGGTACTGTTATCATCAATCATTCGTTTTCCCGAACTCCATGTCCATGCTGGGTAACCAGTTCCGTTGCTCAGAGCCACATATACAAAGCCTGCATTCGATGCTCCGGCTTCACCTTTGATGATTAAATCTGTTTTACCATCTCCATTGACATCGTCGAACCACAGCTTACTATTGTCCTCAAGTATTCTTGCACTCGAATTCCATGTCCAGCCCGAATATCCATTTCCGTTACTAAGAGATACATATATATAACCCGCATTTAATGCTCCAGCCTGTCCTTTAGTAATCATATCTGCCTTGCCATCCCCGTTTACATCGGCAAACCAGATCGTACTATTATCATCAATCATCCGTTTCCCGGAATACCAGGTCCATGATGGATAGCCGGTTCCGTTACTTAATGCTACATATACAAAACCTGCATTCCATGCCCCTGCCTCACCCTTAGTAATCATATCTGCCTTGCCATCTCCGTTTACATCGGCAAACCACATATTGCTGTTGTCCTCAAGTATTCTTGCGCTTGAATTCCAGGTCCAAGGCATGTAGCCTGCTGCAGCATTCGCGGCACTTATTTTATCGGCGCCATAAGTTGAACTCATAGTAAAAAGTATACCTAGTGCTAAGATTAATCGTCTAATTATTCCAAGCTTACCTGAATTCCGCCATATCTTAATAATCACAAAAAAACCTCCACATTCATTTGTTTGCTATGTATGTATTAAACGCAAGAAAAATACTAATATAATGTAACAGATATTCTATTCCAAGCATAGTTAAATCTACCTGTGAATTCGAAACTAACTCCGTGCCACTTGGGGGTGTAAGTCGAAATTTTACCGTGTAACGCGAACGGCAGTTAGTAACGTTCGTTATATTTCCGGATCTTCGACCATTCAATGACAATACTCCCCAAAATCTTTTACTACTTTATCTATCTTAATAACACTATTAGAACTTTACCCGAAAATATCAAATGGGTTAAATCTTCAATAAAAAACTAAAGCTAATTATGTAGAAATAAGATGAAAAAGATAGAAGATTTTGTTTTGTTGAGCGAAAATAATAAATTCATATTGAAAATCGACATATAAAGACAAAATTCGACAAAATCTCCTAATGAATAAAAGGATATAACCATGATATATTTATCACTGGGTCTTTTTGCGTAGGGAAATAATATATGCCACTTTATAGGTTTTACTTTATAGGTTTTACTTTATATAATTATTGGATTTTTCGAGATTATCCGAATTGGAGGGGTATTATGCTTACCGATTTTAGTTATAAAAAAATAACTATCACTTTACTGCTTTTAATTTCAATTATAGCAACACTTACTCCAAAGACATTTGCGAATTTATCAAATTCATCCAAAGAGGCATTATTAGCGCATAATAATGAAAACCTTATTATAAATTCAGATTTTGAATTGATGGAGCAAAATGGAAGGGCTAAAAATTGGGGGATTTATGGTGCTGCAGATTTTAGTGTAGTCAGTAATCAAGGGATAGGCGGCTCAAAGGCTCAAAAAATAATGGTATCTAATCTAGCTATAGGTAATGCAGTTTCTGTGGATCAGATTGTTGAAGTAGTTCCGAACACTCCATTTGTATTGAGTGGAAGATTTAACATCGAATCCTTGTCGAATGCTAAAGCTGAACTCCATGCTGATTTTTATAGCCCTGATGCCTATCTTTCTTCAACTGTACTCGAACTTCCACAAATAAGTACAAATGGTTTTGTTACTCTATCTGGTCATGGTGAAATTCCTGAAAAAGCTACCATAATGAGGATTTATGCATTAATTCGTTCTACAGGAGGTAACGGAGCGGGCACCATATATGTAGATTCTATTAAATTAGCATATACAACTGATAAAAATTTAGTTGTGAATTCAGATTTTAAACAATCTACACCAGGTAATAATCTAGCAAATTCATGGTCCCTATTTTCTTCGAGTACATCTCAATTTTCATTAGTGGATAACCCGTCATCAATTGGAAAAAAGCTTCAAAAAATAGCGGTATCTAATCTAAAGAAAAATGAATTCAGCAGTATATACCAAGTGATTAATGTTTCCCCAAAACAATTGTTTAATGTGAATAGTCGAGTTTTAGTTGAATCTTTAACAAATGCCAAGGTCCAAATTTATGCCGACTTTATGAATGGCAGCCGTTATGTGGGTGCGAAAATAGTAGATTTAGAAAATATTACTTCTGGAGGCTATGCGACAATATCTGGTTTTGGTGAAATACCTGAATCAGCGACAAGTGTGACTCTGCATGTAATGATTAGGGCACAAAATGATAATGCTTCAGGTGTTGTTTATATTGATAACATAAATTTTGAATATGCAGCTGAAGAAAACCAATTGAAAAATGGAAGCTTTGAATTACTAAATCAGGGAAATAATAATTCGGGCATGAATGCAGACAGCTGGTTATATACAAGCAGTGCCCATTCTGCTTTTGAACTTGTTACAGATCAAGTATCGGATGGGCTTTATGCACAAAAAATTACGACTTCTACGTTAGCTAATAATCAGTATGTAGGTATCAGTCAAGTTTTAAAAGTCACTCCTGGTGAAGCCTATTCAGTAAGCGGACGATTAAAAGTTGATCAAATTCATCATGCCAAAGTACAGCTATATTTAGATTTTTCAACTACTAATTCATTTGTTTCGGCCAATATCATCGAGCTCCCTGTTACGACCTTTGGCGAATATATTAATGTTTCTAATATGGGGGTAGTGCCGCAAAATGCAGTGTTTGTTCGAATTTACGCTATTATCCGTTCGCTGGATTCAGACGGAGCGGGCACATTCTTCGTAGATGACATGAGATTTAGTCAGGAATCCAACCTCTTGCGAAATGCAAATTTTGAACGGGAAAAATCCGGGGAAAATGTTGTTCAGGATTGGAAGCTTGTGAAGCCTGTAAGCTCGATTGAGGTTAATCAGGTAATTAAGAATCAGTCCCAGCCTGATGGGCAAATGAATGTTTACTCTAGTTCAGGTTTACTTAATTATTCGACCCAAGCTAAAAATGAAAAACGATTAAATACCTTTTATAAATATGATTTAAATGGGAACTTGATTAAAAAGCTGAGCCTGTTAGCAAATAATAGCCACACCCTAATTTATCAAGGGAGTAAGTCGCAAAAGGTGGCGGGCTCTTGGATTCCTAAAAATGAATTTTATAGCATCTCTCAAACCTTCATAGTTAAACCGAATCTATCCTATAAAGTGTCAGGTCATATAAATGTGGAGATGCTTTATAACTCAAAGCTGCAATTATATGTTGATTTCTACGATTTTTCTGGAAACTTTATTTCAAGCAATATAACCAATGCTGTACTAACGAATGGGCAATATATGTTGCTAGAGAATCAAGGGCAAACGCCTAACCAAGCTAGTTTTGCAAAGCTGCATTTCTTACTAAGAGCCAATGAAGCAGATGCTGCGGGGATTTTTTATGTGGATAAAGCAGCGTTTTATTACAGCTAGATGAAAGGGAAATGAGATAATGAGTAAATTCTTTAAAACACTTAATATCATACTTTTATGTGCATTATTGATTCTATCTGTATTACCTGCACCAGAATCTGCATTTGCTGCTACATCTGCAACATACGAAGGAAAAACTTTCAGTGCTAGTCATAATCAAGACTATATTGATATTTATATTGATGGAGTAGAACGAACTAGGACGCTTGTGAATACGAAACAAGAAGTTGAGGTTTATGATGTCTATATTATGTCTATTGATAATGTTGCTATAAAAACTGTTATTGATAGTTATTCAGTACCTCAGCCTGTTTTAGTTGTTACTTGGACGCAGTACCGAAATACGGGTTCGATTCAGAAAATATACGAGGCAAACATAAACAATCTTGTAGCTGGTAGTGTAGCTACACCGACTTTTTCTAGAAATGGTGACTTGGTTTCTATTGTATTTCCTGAGAATGCGATTCATAAAAAATATCGTATTGCTTCAGGGGCATGGCAAAATTACACAACTCCCTTATCGACGACGAATGGGATTGAGGCGGTAGGTGCAGATAAATTTGGGCATGTATCGAGTATAGGCTATTTTCAAAATTCAACCCCCCCACAAATTGCACTTAGTGTTAATACTACAGCGCTTGCTCGTTTCGTAACCATTACAGCAAATATTACAGATAAGCTTGGCATAGTAGATAAAAAATATGCTCTAGGTAATTATAGTGTTGCGTATATGTCTCAAAATGGAATAGGTACCTCAATATCAAGCTTTTCAACAAATTTTCAAGTTTATGAAAATGGGACATATACCGTATATGCAAAAAACAATGCAGGGCTAATGTCAGTGAAAACCATACAGATTTCCAATATTGACAGAGATCCTCCAACTAAACCCGTTATTTTGATAAGTCCGGCTGAGCCTGCTTATGATTATACAGTTACTATTAATTACTCTTCAGATTCAACAAAAAAAGAGTTTCGAATTGGCAGCGGCACTTGGCAGCCGTATACGAAAGAGCTGCATATTGATTACAACACGATTATATATGCTAGGGCAGCGGATCAGCTAGGAAATGAGTCCGAAGTATCGCAGTTGGTCAACAATAATATCAAACATGCAAGTGAATATAATTATGATGCAAATGGTAGATTAATTAAATTGGGAGTCTGTAAAATATTCTGTGTAAACTCTCAAACCCTATTACAATAGAAGAAAGGCTGGTTTGAGAGGA
>NZ_LAQO01000064.1 GCF_000971975.1 Paenibacillus algorifonticola
CTCCTTAACATGATAGGTTTATTCTACAAGCCCTTATTTTTTCTGTCCAACTTAGTGTAGCCGATCCAGGGGAAAATCAAGTAAAGCACATATGAGTGTAAGAAAATGATGAATAAACATTATTTACAGGATGAAATTCAGCAAACTTTATAATTAGGATACCCTGCAGGAGAATTTAATTGTATTTTTTGCCCTTACAAAGATAGGTAGTGTACATTCAGATTCGAGCTAAATGTAGAGAATTTGCTCAGCTCAGTTTATCAATGAATTTGAATATGTGATTAGACAAAAGTAAATGAAAAGATTCTCATCGAATAAATGTTGAATGAAGTGCACCTATCTGAAGAAATTTTAAACGGTACAATTTCAAATTATAAGGTCAGCCAGAAACTTCTGGTTGGTCTATTTTTTTGGTTGTTTTTAAGATATCGGAAGCTGAGATAACGATGGATGAATAGGGGAATAGAGATCGTCGTAAAACTGTTCTCCCACTACCTCCAATGACTATGTTTGGGCTGGTCGAGACAATGGACCACGCATCACAAGCGAAGTTTGAGGATGAACCTATCGTGGAAGTGCTGATGATTGTCAATAGGATGAGAGGATATGATGCCGGTTATTGATTAAGATTTAGCGATTGGCGTGTCTACTTTATTCACAAAAGAGCAAAGGGTATATAAAAATTAAAACTAAGATACAGGGAGTAATCAACATTGTAAGAATATATATTTTTACTTGCGAACCATGATATCGTAGTTTGTTTAGAAGATATCTCTACTTGCATATCAATTACCTATTTGATATAATTTAACCAATATTTATAGTATAAACCCAATTGTTAGGTGGTTTATTGATGTGGTCTAGTTTATCTAGGCTTTTCAATCCTACTCATAACGGTTGGTTTTTTTTCTATTCCTACATATGTGAGAGATGGTGTCTAAATGTTTAACCAATATGATGAGTGGAATGTTGACTCCTTTCCAAATCCCGAATACAAATCGGATGAATCACGATATTCTCATAAATTTGTTGTAGTTGAGGTGCTAGCGAAACGAGAACATCAAAAGACGACATATCTCATATATCTTAAATGCCTTGTGACAGGTAGGAGAACTTATCACCCTATTACGGCATATCTATTTGGTTTGGAAAAAGGGAGACTGAGTAGTGGAACCCTCAGGCAATATGCCTATGTAGTTACAAGCTTTTTGAATCATATATGGATTGATTATGCAGACAATTATCAAATTAATGATTTGACTGATCTGAAATTTGAACATATGACATCATTTTTGAATTTTCAGCTATTCGTTGGAAAAAAAATTCGCACAGATCAGGATACAGAGTTCCAGGCAAAACCAAATGTTGTAGAGACTGTTGATAAGAAGCGAGCGAGATTATCAGATTTTCTCTACTATCTTGCGATCACATTTCCTATGAAACATATTTTTATCAATCATTTTACCGTTACCCTAAATTCTTATGGCGTTAGATCTGTATTTTCAGAACTTATAAATCAAAATCGCTCTGCTAAAGTATTAAGCAATCGTAATCAGGGGAGTAGACAAAAAATCTTGCACGGGCTTCCTTTTGATCTTATTCCAATTTTTTTATTGGATTCCATCATAAGAAGGCCTGAAATGGCGCTCCCTATCTACTTTGGTATTTTCGGAGGTATTCGAATAGGAGAAATCTGCAACATAAGGCACCAAGACTTAATTAAAACAATTAATGGGCCAAACGGCGAGGATGGATTTACTGTCGATATAAAAAATCAACGTATTATGTTCGGCCCTAATGGATCCACTGGCCATCATGGAAAGGTTAAAATCAAACGCAGGGATCAACGAATATACAATATTAATAATATGCTGGTAGTTCTATACAAGAGACATATTAAGCTTTTAGAAACTTTTTATCCAAATCGTCAAATTGATTACTCACATGCTCTATTTCTGAATTCATATGGTAAGCCATATACCTCAGCTGCGATGTCTAAAGCATTCAATACCATTAAAAATCAATTTCTTAAACGTTTAAGCCTAGGGACAAGGGATGAGATTCAGTTAGCAAGTAACTTAGAAAAATGTAAGTGGGCATTTCATATTACCAGAGGCATGTTCTCCAATATCATTGCAAAATCAGGTTCAAGTGCTCTCGACCTTATGTATGCTAGAGGAGATTCTTCATTGTTATCATCTTTACCTTATTTAGAGGGAACTAGTATTACAACTGAACAAATCGAAGAAACATTGAGTAAAATCGACGAAAAGTTTAAAGAGTTCGGAGTAGTTATTTAGTAGGAGGATTGCATGGATAAAATTGTGATTGAAAATGAGTGTTATATTAACACAAAGCTGGCTGCAGCAATAATTGGGATTAGCGAATTTAAATTTAGAAGAATAATTATTAAAAATGAGGTTGAAATTAAATTTAGAAAAATAAAAGGTATAAATTATTTGAATGAACAAAAAATCATTCAGTATGCTTCCTCAGTGAATTGGGATGTATTTATCACCTTAAAGGAAGCGAAAGAAATGTTGAATATTGATGAATATTCATTTAATAGATTCGTTTCAGCAGAATCTAACAAAGTGATTAACAATCCTTTTTACGGACAAATTATTTCAAAGAATGTAATACTTAATGCATTGAGTGAGTCGAAATATGACTCAGTACTCGAAATGACAATATCAGACATCTGTAAGCATCTCCAATTGAGTTATGGAACAGTAGAAAGACATATTTCTCGTCATTTAGATCATATCCATATTCGAAAGAATTTATTACATGGTTACATTGTTAGTAAGTCGTTAGTAGAAGAGTGGATTATTGATAAAAACTTTGATACTTCAAATTACTATACATTTGAGCAAACGATGTTAAAGCTTTCTATTAACTGGCCAGGTATGAACATGCTCATGAGAAAAGACAAGTTACAAGGTCAGAGTAGTTTGTTTTATAATTTCTTATTTACTAAAGAGTCAGTTGATAAGTATCAATCCTATATGGAATTTTTAAAAAAAGATTGTTTATCGGTAGTAGAAGCTGCAAATGAGCTGAAAATTGGAAGAAAATACACCATGGGTCTCATACGTTCAGGCCTACTTGGAGAGCTGTTTATATATGATTTCAAAAACGAATGGTTTGTTACACGACAAGAGGTAGAAGAATATAAAATCTCAATAAGATATCTTCAAGATAATTATTATACGCATAAGGATTTATGTGCTAAGTATGATAATTTGGTTGCAAATAATTTGTTCAAACACAACAAAGAGAAAGGAATACAGCAAGTACTCGTTGTTCTCCCGGATTCAGAAGTGTTGCGAAAGTTGTTACTTAAGGCAGATGTGGATCGATATATATCGTTTGCAAATCAAGACCCTTATTTTAGATCTCCCTATGAAAGTTTTAAGAATGCTGAAGATGTATTTCTTTGTTCTGTTTCTGAATTTGAGATGGATTCATCTGTAAAGGAAACATTTGAAATTTATTGCGAATTTGCATTAAATAAAATGAAGAAGAGTATAAAACATAGCAAGTTTCATGAAGAAGGAAGAAAATACTCGAATTTTATCAAAAAACTCTGTAAATCAATTAGCGGTAATGATCAAAATGTATTGTTACCTATACGTAAAAATATTTGGTTATACTCGCATGAAGAAATTGATCAACAAATGCAACTATTAAGTGGTAAGGATATTAGTATATTTCAACAATTTTTGCGATATGTTTTAAAGATTTATAAAGAAAAGTGTGAGTTTGGTGATGTGAATTGGAAAATTGTTAAAATTAATAAGAAATCCAATCCGATAATTGTGAGTGAAGAATTATACAATGAGATTGAAGCTAATTTGATTAATGTTCAAATTCATCTATCCCAGGCTGTTTCTAATAGATTTTATGCAATGAATTGGTTATTTTTGTTATTACACTTTTTCATAGGATGGCGAGCAGGAGATAAGGCGAACTTGGCATTTCCAGATTTGAAATTTATTCGAAAGGATGGTGGTATTGTAGATTTTACATATGTGCTGAATCAAGGATTATCCTTAGACGAAGCATACCGTATACGTAGTCAGTATCATTACACAGACTTAAGGGCAAATAAGTCGAAGTATAACGATCGTGTTAGAGAAGGTAAAGAATTAAATTTCACAGTTAAGAGATCGCACCTTATTGTTTTAATGACTGCTATTACTCTTTGTACGCTTCATATGCATGAGTATGGATATAAACATCTAATATGCGATAAGCGTGGTGTTTGTGCCCCTATTCCCACAGTAAGCAGTAGACGTTTTATCAAAAGGTCTTTGTCTCATCTTACAAATTCCGAGTTAAATACTATTTCATCTTCATCATTATGTAACACCTTTATGAGTCGCTTGCTATATAAAGCTGCTGAGGATGGAAAGAACTCTAATTCTTCCTTAATCTTGACGCAGGCATCGCGTGGACATGCACGTTTAGGTAATACAATGATTGAGCATTATATTGCACAATTAAAAGACGGGCCGTGGAGTAATTTACTTGTAAGCTTGTGTAATGAAACTTTTTTTGGCGGGGCAAAATTAAAGTTAATTGAGTCCATCATTAGTTTATGTGGATTTAAACCTGTAGATAGTTATGAGAATAAAACAAAAATGATAGGCTCAATAGATCAAGTGTTGAATGGTATCACGGGAGCAGAACAGTTCGCCACAATGGTTAATACAATACAGACTCAAAAAGTGAATTTAGCAATAAAAATCATTAAACAGGATATCTGCCTAATTGATGAAGAGGAGTTTCGATCATGTATTTCAGCACTAGTACGAGGGGAAATGCCTGCTAAAATACGTGATGCTCAGTGTCTTGTCGGTGGTGTAGACCACTGCCCCTTTCCGTTAAATTCTAGCTGTAAGGGATGTGATTTTTTATTGCCTGAGGATTTAATTCTAATTAGTATAGGAAATGAATTAAGAGAAAGAGTAACAAGAATGGCGTTAGCTAGTCATCTGGGTCAATTGCAAAAGGAGTTTATATGGATTTACAGACTATTAAAGCTGGTACAAGAAGCAGCAGAGGAACTTGGAGAGGAAGTAACGCTTGCATTAATACCACACTATCATGAGAGCATGGAGACATTAGAGCTGGCGCTAAAAAATAAAAGAATATTGGAATACGAATTGACTTTATTGGGGGAATAAAATGAGAGGTTTAGTTGCAAAAGTAAAGGTGAAAAAATTAAATGAAATCAGTGTATTGTCCAAGGAAGTAAATACGGTTTTTGATTTGCAAAAGATAGATGATTACAAAAGAATATTTAATGACTTGGTTCTTGAAAAGACTATTGTTAAAGGAAGCTATCATGAGGATCAATGGATAGTCAAACGTAATACAATTAGACAGAAAAACGCGTATTTTAATTTTGCCCAGATTCAAGACCCTCTTCAGAAAGAAATTCTACGTGCCTTTGTAACAATTAAACTAACTACTACTGAAGCAACTTATGTTTGTAGAATGTTTAATAAAATTATCTTATTTCTGACCAAACATGATTTAGACAACTCAAAAATTACAACTGAGAGATTTAAAACCTATTTGTATTTTGAATCTCGTGAAAAACCTCGACCCCAAAAATCTATCCAAATTATTGCCTATGCTTGGGATTCGTTTTTAATTTTTAGTAATTGGAACGAACGTTTAAAAGAATTAAGTAAAATTATTACTCATGCGATTGACACATTAGATATTTCTCAACAATCTCGTACTTTGCCAAGCTACGCAGACGTTCTTATTTTTAATGATGCATTAACTGAGTTTAAGCAGCTTTGTGAGAAAGAAGCAGCGGAGAACCATCCAGTAAGGCTACTTACTTATTACCCATTATTTCTTTGGTGGAAAATAAGCAACATCATCCCGATACGTCCTACTGAATTTCTTCTTTTGAAACGTGATTGCGCACAACAAGAAGGAGATTGTTTTGTGTTAGAAGTTGAACGTATAAAAGACAAGAAGGCGATATCAAATAGTCTCAAGATTGAAAATAAAATACCGATCTCTGAGGAGCTTTATAACGATATTAATCGGTATATAGAACTTTCTAACCCGTATCATTTTTCGAGTATAAATCAATTATGTTCATTTACAACTTATCTTCAGATGCTACAAACTGAAGATAGATACTCGAGAGTATCTATCGATTATAATAAAGTAACATCAATATTTTTTAATGAATTGCATTTGCTTCGCCTTCTAAAGCTTTTTTATGAAGTTATCTATGAGGATTACCCCGATTTATTGATAAAAGAGTTTAATGATAAGGGTCGTTTTGTACCCAGAACTCTTGAGAAGCTCAAACTTGGAGATACCAGACACTTTACAATCTACCAAATGAGAATGAGAGGATTATCAGCACTTACAATTGCAAGATTAGCCGGGCATAAAGATATTACCACGCAAGAGAAGTATATGAGGCATGGAAAATGGTTTGCACAGTCAGAGATTGCTTTGCTTGAAGAAAAGATGTTGAAAACAAAGGCTTTAATAAGTAAGAGTGGATATTTCGATTTGGAAAAATGGTTAGAAGTAATGGACGGTCGTGTCGAGAAATCTACTTTTCATTCTACTCAATTAGATAGTGATCTCACCAAACTTCCAGTTGTTGGCCAACATGGAGAAGCATTAATTAGATGTTTACAAGACCCTTCTAAATGTTCTTTTGAGGGAGAGTGTACAAATTGTCCCAACTCGTATATTTCTCCGGAGGATTTTAATATTGAAATTAAACAGTTTTATGAGAGACGCTCTTCTTATATCCAAGATCGAATGCTTGAAGTAATAGATGTTTTGAACGCAATGGCAAGCAAAATGAACTTTAATTTTGAAAAAAAAACAGAAGAAGATCCTTGGGAAATTTCTAGGTTAAAACAAATGGCAAAAGAGATTAGGGAGTTGCAATTCCAACAGGCAACAATTAACGCGAAATTAAAAAAATATGAACGCATATACCGAGGAGGAAAGTTTTGAAGACCAAGCAAAAACTAACTAAGGAAGAGCTGGCTGCCTTCTTCTTGGAGTACAAACAAGCATTCCCTCTAAAAATCAATCCTTATAATTTTAAAATGTGGTTAGAACGGCAACACAATATAAAAGTGGATCGTAAGACGATTTTAGCGCGTATAAATGATAAATTTGAGCAAGAAAAGAAGAATAAACTGATAAAAGTTCATGTAGAGGAACGTGAATTCGTAGAAGTACGGAACATTTTAAGTTTAATTGAAGATTGTCAAAATGACCCACTGGCTCTTCGTAAATTGGGTAATCAACTGCAACGTGATTTTGATGTAATGAATTTGCTGTCCAAAGACAAACTGAAGTTTGAAAAAGAAAATGAAAGATTACATTTAAGGGTTGTTCAACTAAATAAAGAGGTAGCTAAACTACAAGTTGAAAATAATAAATTAATGGATGATGTGGGCTTCTATTCTACTAAATCTGATCAATTAGTAGCTTTATCATCGAATAGTATTTATTATCACTCAGATGAAAATATTATATTAAAAATGCAGGATTCGGCTATGAAATTTTACCCACCATCCTTGAAAGTTATTGAGAATCCTAATTCTATTGTGCAACAAGAAACAAAGGATCCTAAAGTTTTGTTTATTGAAAAGCTTCAAGAAAAGAGAAAAAAAGTTATGTCCTCCCCTACTATTGTTGACAAGCCAATTACAGAAGAGATACACCTTATTGGTGGTGCTTTTCAAGATAATAATTTAGTCCGGGTAGTGGAACAATGTGAGTATCTCGATATGAAAAGTGCGATGATCCATTTATCTACTGAGGTTGTAAACTATTTTAATAGTGTGCACTTACCCAAATTACAACTTCGCGAAGGTGCCAAGTTAATCAAACAGAATTGCCATCCCGATTTTATGCTTACGTTACATTCGAGTTTGCGTTTAAATCTATCCAATCTGGAAGATAAGACGATCGTCGATAAATCAGTAAAGTTACTGAAAAAACAGATTGAAATCGCAGATAATTACTATTATGCTGATCAACTCGTGATTCATCCGGGAAGTTATATTAGGATAAATGATTATGAGTCTGGCATTAAGCTGCTAATTGAGTCTTTAAATGAAGTAATTACGAGGGAGCAAGATGTTAAAGTTGTAATTGAGAATATGGCGGGAAAAGGTACTGAACTCGGACGAAATTTTTATGAGATAGCTAGTATATTGAATGGGGTTAAATACAACGATAAAATAAAAGTTTGTTTGGACACATGCCATCTGTGGGACTCCGGTTATGATATAAAAGATCATATGGATGGAGTATTGACGGAAATCGATAAGTTGATAGGTACTGAAATGGTGAGTATGTTACATATAAATGACTCGATAGGAGATAGGATGAGTAAACTCGATCGTCATGCTAATATTGGTGCGGGCAAGATAGGGGTAAAAGCACTTTCTGAATTATGTAAATCATCAGAATTTAAGCACGCTGTAAAGATACTAGAAACTCCTTCCATAGGTGGGATGCCAGCATACCGTCACGAAAGAAGGATATTGGAAGAGTCTGGTATTCATCCAAATTGGATAGAATGTATTAGAAGAGAAATTCTGTTGCCCTTTGAGGAGATGTATGGTTAGTAATATTTTTAATCATGTCAAACATCTGTGAAAATGTCAGTTGTATCGTCCTTATATTGGCCCTCTCAATAAGTGTTATGTTGCGAATACATCTTGTTTTGGAACGTGCTTGGTTTTGTATTACGCTTAGTTAAGCTGTGTCAAACGTGTTTTTCCACGGTTAATCGTTGGCGGGTTTGCGTTGGAGCGCAGAACTCGCCTTTTTCTTTTGTGGATGCTAGCGCCCTAGTCATATGGATTACTTGAGTAGCAGCGTCATTACCCTTAATTCCCAGATGAACAGCTCGCCTGAGGGCATTTGACGTATTTCCACGGCTGTGTTGGCGATCAATCGCTGTTGAGTAGATTTAGCCCAGACATAGATTTTACCGCCGTAGGAGATCGTGTTGCCTTGCTATAGCGTTCTACGCTCGCGAAGTTTAATATATACATGCTTCAGATTGAAGTTAGGGCTGGCTTCATGTAAGAGGACTCGTCAGAACGCGGAACGACAGCGAATTGCTCGTTAAGCTTTTGAATGAGATTTGACAATGCGTGGTTAGCAGCTTCCAACATTGAGATATATAGAAGGCTAGTTACAATGACCAAACATTTGTCATACGCGTTTACTCCGCGCGCCCCGTGGCTTGCGGAGTGAACGCAATCATTTGATTGATGTTCAAATCGGCCATCGCCTTATTAAAATGGGAAAGTGATTTCCTTTCATTGACGAGTTTTTGTCCCACGGTGAGCTTGTCGTTAGGTGAACGAAAGACAATCTGTCAGTCACTGTACAGGTCCAATGGTGCTGTAGAGCTTGTTCCTGTGGATAACCTTCGCGGCATCAATAGGCCGGAAGAGCGCGACAACGACATACTCGTAGCATCGTTGATGGCTGCATACAGGGCAAATCCCAGAGTGCGTTCGTCGAGCCACTCCACACCTACTTGCGCTCTGCGCTGGCGTGGCTGATGAAACAGTGATAGCCGTCCTTGTTTGATTTGTTTAGGTCCGTTATTCAATAGGATACCTCTCGCGCTTGAATCGCTCAATTCGATGTCTTCGTGTTCTTCCAGCAAGGCTGCTTCCTCAGCGTATGTCATCTGTTTATTCATAATTTTCTCCTGTCCCATAGTCACATTATCTCCAAACAGGTATGGGGTGACATTATCACAGCAAAACAACATAGTAATATTTTCATTCATGTAGCCCATCTATATGCTGTGCTACAATAGAGGGTGAGCTTTCTCACTCTAGAGGAAGGTAATAAATACAGTGTTAATCGTTGAATGGATACATTGATTATATAATCGTGTATTGATTGTGGAATTAATGTTCTGTTAGGGTTATGCTAGACTGCATTGAATCATATTTTATGTCTGGAAACGTATTGCAATTTATTTTGGAGTTGAGAGAATTATGATGGCTGAGGTAAAAAAAAGGGTTCTTATGGTTGATGGTATGGCACTTCTCTTCCGAGGCTATTATGCTACATCTTATTCAGGGAATATTCGAAAGACTAGCGCTGGATTGCCTACTAATGCTGTTTATGGGTTTCTGTTATATTTTTTCGATGCAATAAACGAGTTTAATCCGACCCATATAGTTTGCTGTTGGGATATGGGGGCAAGTACCTTCCGGAATGAGAGCTATAGCCAATACAAACAAAATCGTTCAGAAGCGCCACTTGAACTACGTCCCCAGTTTGAATTAGTTAAAGAAGTCGTAGCGGAGATGGGTGTACTTAATATTGGTATAACCGGTTATGAAGCTGATGATTGTATTGGAACCTTATCAAGAATGCTTCAGGAGAATTCTGAAGTGTATATTTTGACAGGAGATCATGACATGCTTCAACTGATTACTGAACAAGTAAAGGTTGTAATCATGAATAAAGGAAGATCGAATTACACAGTATACGATATAAAAACGCTCTTTGAGACAAAGCAATTAACGCCATTGCAAGTTATTGATTTAAAAGCATTTATGGGGGATTCTGCAGATAATTATCCTGGTGTAAAAGGAATTGGGGAAAAGATAGCATTAAAGTTAATTAGTGAGTATAAGTCAGTCGAAGGCTGCCTTGAGAATTTGGACAAGCTTCCAAATGGCGTTAGAAGTAAAATAGAGGCTAATTTGGATATGCTACATCTTTCTAGAGATTTAGCTCGAATTAGACTGAATGTTCCAATCAAATGTGAGTTGGAACAATGTATATGGCAATTACAACGCGATGCAACAATTAAAAAATTTGATGAATTGGAATTTAGAGGACTTATTAATATGTTGGATGTTATATAGATTTAATTCATAAATTTAATTTCTTTCCAAATGAGTTTAGCCAGTTATTAACCTGGCTAAACTCATTTTACGAAAATTATGAACAGATCCGATTAAAGATGAAATTAGATCAGACCTGTTGATTAACCAGAATATGTAACTGAAAGATGCCCGTATTCATCATTAATCATGCGATGTATGCGCAACATCCATTCGATTGGTAAGCCATCAAGAAGAAGCAACCGAGTAAATCGAAAAAAAGAAAGCTCAGCATGACGGGGCAACGCGTGCTTCGCGCCATCAAACAGACGTCGCAAGGCACGTGGTTTTTCCAAATGAACATTGTCTCGAAGTCGAATGACGAAGGACGGACCTTCTTTTTTATAACGATCCAAACGCTCCAATTTACCGTAAGCGCGATCCATGACCATAATAAAATCGTTGTTTTCTAACGATTCACCTACCGGTCCATCGTGCTTGGAGCCAATCGTTGCCGTGACTTTAAGTGGCTGCATGTTTCGATCCTGCAAAGCTACATGTAACTTAATCGCAGCATGCTCTCCATGGTATGGAGCCCAAGGCAAACGTGTTTTTCCCACAGTCACCGTAGTGGAGTCAATGAGTAATAATTCTTTCGGGAAAGCCAGTTTCCGTCTTGTTTCCCGGTTGCATTTGCGGACAAGCAGATGAAAAAGTTCCTTAAATACAGCAAATGGTACATCTGCCGCTTTGCCTGAAAAGCAGGAATAGTGAACTTTGGACAAGCCCATTTTGGCGGCACGATCCGCACCGAAACGATAACCGGACCATTCTTCACTTGCTGCAGCACACCAATATTGCAGCAAATGATAAACCGTAAATTTTCGAGCTGTGTCCACGTAACCGACGGCTTGAACGACGGTCGCGACTTCTTAAGATGTTAGTATGGATTGAAGGATCGATAGAATCGTGATAGACTTTTTCATGGAGTCGTCACCTTTCGGTTGGTTTGTAGGGGGACAAACATTTTACCGAGTTGACGACTCTTTTTCTACCATTTAGTGGTTAATCAACAGGCCTGTTGCAGCATATAAGAACTAGCGTTCCTTTTTATTGTACAAAACACTCGTGCCGCATATAAAGATGAATTTTTACACAGTCCTCTAGAAGGGAGTGGGGTGCGCATATAATAAAAAATAACCGGCTCCCTATGCATGTAGGGAAACCGGTTATTGTCAATTTAACTGCTCAGGCCCAATTGCAAGGAACGAAGTCTCAGTGAATCTGATGGGTCCCTGCATTATCACGAATAAAAATCGATCGGTTATCTGCCGCACTGTAACGCTCGCGGATATTGAAGTCTTCAGGCGTTCCTCCCGGGTGATTGTCCGGAGCTTCAAAGTAGAGCGCGTATGTCTTTTCCGTATCCGTTTCAGATTCTAGTTGAAGCCAACCGTTGTACCCGGCAGCAGGATAGGTTCCGGTAGCGCGAAGCGTTGTAGCTGTCGTGGTCTGATTCCACGTATATTGCGCAGTACCGGGTTCAAGTCGTTTGAAGCCAGTAGTCATCCAGCGTCGAAAGAGTTGAACCCATTCATCCGGCCAAGGACCGCCAAAGTCGGCTGGCGGCATGTCCACCACTATTCGGGCTGCCACATCGTCCGCATGCTGGACGATCTGATCGTAATCCCAAAGATCGAATGCAAAGCGCATATGCTCCCTATCCATCGCCCGGATCATGGGTCGGATATGGAGTTCAAAAACAGGCGTTCTCATGATTGTATATAAGCCTCCAGCAGGACGTCCGCAAGTTGCACTTCTTTGACGAGATCCGGGTTGGACTGCGGTTCGCCCGCTGGGCCAGGGGCGGGGATGTACTGCAGTGTTAATACGAGTTCGGAGGCATTCTCATGGATAATGCCCACAAGTTGTCTCGACACATCGAACCCCACTGTGCAGGAGGAAGGGTGATGGGCTGGTGGGGAATCGTGCCCATGGTCCCCATGTCCGCCGTGGGTATTATCGGTCCCATGAGACTTCCACAAAGCGACGTAGCCGACTCCATACTGGTGCTGAAAGTCTGGATTGTCGTTCTTGAACGGTTCATCTTTGGGATGGACGTAAGCACGAAACATGTAGCTTCCTATCGTAGGAACCTTCAGATCTTGGAGACGAACGTAAGCTGTCTCAGTAGCAGCAGGCGGCGATGGTAAAGTGAACTGCGCCCGTAACGTCCTCCTCAATTCCGAATTCAATTCATCTGAAAACAGGGGTCGCAGGGAGTCCTCTGTAAGAAGCTCGCGCCGTACGTGCTCTGGTTGACCTACTCCGAATGCCTGATTCAATTTGTCTGTGTATTCGTATTCATAGTCCAGATCCGTCGTTTTCTGAAAATCGCTAACCTTGTGCCTTGGCTTCGTGAGGAACCCTCTTAGATCTGCGTCAGGAGAGGTCGGGGGCGGCATATTATTCCTCCGCTGCCACTCTGCCCACAGCAGATCAATAAAAGCGTGAAAGCTCCAGTAGATTGGGTCCTCCGCAGCAGTGCTGGGGCGAGCCATCCTTCCTCCAATGTAGAAAGGGTGCATGTAGTTATGCGGGCCTAGTTCGAGCTTTCCGTAATTTCTTGTTGGGTGCTCTTTGGGAAAGCCGCCAAATTCGTTCCAATCCATCTCTTCGATCACGATCTGGAGCGTATCGGGAGGTAGTTCCGTAGGGCTGTCGTTTCGGCCGGGCATAAATAAATCTGGCCTCGCAAAAGCAGCCGGAAATTTACCGTTCGTCTCCGGGTGAAGCCAGTCCCAGTAAGGAATAGTTACATTGGCTGTACGAGGTGGGTCGGCTTCCTGAAGAAGCTTCTCGAAGTAGTTGAGATGTGACCGATGCCACGCAAGAAAAAGATCGTTGCCATGTTCACACGGTCCAATAAATGGATCGTTGTGAAGACCTGCCTGGAAATCATACCCCGCCTCATCGTCGGGATTCTGTTCTGACCGCGCTCTTAAGATGTTCAACGCGTGAATGTAGTCTGAGATATGGTTCTCGTCCAGATCGTTGATGTCCCTACGTTTTTTCGCCATGACTATCCAGAATTCTCCTTTCATTCTCTAAAGCTTCATCAAGCTGTTGTCGTTGTGGGGCTAACAATCACTCGATTGTATTTTACCCAAATAATCTCAAAATAATATTCTTTCGAGATCGTATAGATATTAAAGAACAAATTTTCACATATAAGGGGTACCGCCAGCTAAGTAACATTTATCGATATTACAAATAATTAAAAAGAAGCAGGAAATCCCTAGTTTTGATGAGGATTTGCTGGCTTCTTAGAACTTTTGACTGTCCAGATACAAAGTAAAATATAATTCAGGTTGCTGTGAGTAGTGATTATAGTTGAGGCAACTTTTGTTGATTATTTTAGATCTAAGCTTTGTCGAGAAGTTTCTGTTGAGAGTAATTAATTCGGATTTTAATGGAGTTCTTTACTTCTTTGAAAATTACATAAAAGACGATCAAAATGGTTACTCTAAATTTGATATTTTAACCTTACAGGAGGATGACGATGACAAATAAAATTTCACCAAATCTTGACCCACGATTGCAAAAGGCTATTGTAATAAATCAGACTACAGAAACTAATACCTTACATGAAATTGCCCATGAGGAGAATTTAGTTCCTGTCACTGCCAAGGTAACTGATGTGGATACCTTTTATGCTATCCCTGGTGTTCACCAAGGAGAAGATATCACGATGGCTCCGGATAAAACTGGAAGAATCGTAACAGCTAGAGTGTCTGTGACTGAATTAGAGAAAGTACGACAATCTCCTGTTGTACTAAGTCTAAAAAGTGCCCAACCATTAAAGCCGCTACTTAAAGATACTGTAAGAGAAATTGGTGTACCACCTCTTCTTGGTAACGAAGGTCGGGGAGGCGAAGGAGTTATTGTCGGAGTCGTGGATCATGGGTGCGATTTTGCACATAGTAATTTTCGCCGGGAGGATGGTTCAACTCGATTGATTGCACTTTATGATCAGATAAATCGTAAAATTTACAGCAAGCAAAAAATCAATGAAGCGCTCCAGACTGATAATCCTTATGACGCTCTTGGATACGATGTTAGTAAGGACGATCCGCAACGTAGAACTAGGGCGGAGCATGGAACTCATGTAATGGATATTGCCGCAGGAAATGGACTTGGTACTGGGAACCGGGGGGTAGCCCCAAGTGCTGACTTAATTTTTGTGGAACCAGCTTATTTTGATGTTAGTGAGGAGGGTAATTTCGGGGATTCTTCAAATCTTCTTGAAGCCATTAAATTTATTTTCAGTCAGGCACAAGATGAACCCTGTGTAGTAAACATTAGTCTTGGGACAAATGGCGGTCCTCATGATGGAACTTCGCATGTTGAACAGGGGATTGACGGTTTGGTCCTTGAGAAACCAAATCGTGCAGTCGTTATTGCAGCGAGCAATTCCTATGAAGATAACATTCATGCCACTGGATCTATATCACAAGGAGAATTTGTCGATCTTCACTGGATGTTTAAAAATGGGGATTTTACCACTAATGAACTTGAAATATGGTACGACGGCGATGATGAGTTCCGTCTTGAGATTCTAAATACTAACAACGAGAGCATTGGCAGTATAGGACTTGGAGAAAATAAAAGTTTTAATGAGGGTCAAGTATTTGCTACCCAAGTAAAACATGATGAGGAAAATGGCGACAATGTAGCAATGGTTTTTTATCCTCTTAGTGGGGATGTGTCTACAAGCACTTGGACAATTCGCCTTCACGGAGAAAAGGTGACAAATGGAAAATTTCATGCTTGGATTGAACGGGATAATTTCCAGACACGAGCAGATCAATCCAGTTTTGCTCCACCAAATGATAATACACATACGTTGGGTTCCATTTGTTGTGGTCATAAGAGCATAGTGGTTGGTTCATACGATGCAAAATCTTCTAGTACGCCTATTTCATCTTTTTCCAGCTCTGGTCCTACACGTGATGGACGTCAAAAACCTGAAATAAGTGCACCAGGAGGTACAAAAGAACAACCCGTACAAGCTGCTTCTTCCCGTACACTCAATGGAGAGATTGGAATGGCAGGCACAAGTATGGCAGCTCCCGCAGTAACTGGAGTCATTGCACTAATGCTGGCTGAGGCTAAAGCTCGTGATTTAACGCTTACTGTAGACCAGATACACAGCATATTGGAGCAAACAGCAAGATCTCATCCCCCAGCTACTGAAGGATGGCATCACAGATATGGTCATGGGAGGATCAACGCTAAAGCAGCCGTAGAAGCGATAAAGGCGATGGTTGTTCCTTTAGTAGGTTCTTAGAAAAGTCCCAATTATTACTGTTTAAAATATTATTAAAGAATGGAGTACTAACAAATGGGACGCCAACTTATTGTTGTGGTTAAGCCACAATTGAATATTAGTGAAAAAGAAAATGGATTGGTTCATTCGGAATCTGCTCGAGGGAATGAATTGATGAATATCCTTTCCTCTGAAGGAGCAACCTTGAGCCTATATTTTCTATAGCAACAGAAGCTCCGGATGCTCGGATGAGCAGTGTTACATCTGATATTTCTAGATACTACAACGTAGTAGTCACTGAGGATAAAATCGAGAAATTGGCAGAACAACTTCGCAATGAGAGTTCTGTAGAAGCTGCTTTTATTAAGACGGATGCAGAACCGGCTGTCTCGCTTACTGAAAAAGAACAGCCTCCCTCAACCACACCTGATTTTGCAGGTCGTCAAGGATATTTGAGACCAGCCCCGGAAGGAGTTGATTGCCCTCTTGCTTGGGCGCATCTTGGAGGCAGAGGCGGTGGTGTCAATATCATTGACATTGAGGGAGGAGCTGCCTTTTTCCATGAAGATCTTTTGCAAAACCAAGATGGCTTGGCAGGGGCATTACAGGTGATTTAGGTTGGAGAAATCATGGAACAGCAGTTTTGGGGGGAATTAGCGCTGATGATAATGGAGTTGGAGTACTTGGAATTTGCCCGGATGCTAACGTAAGAGCTATATCAATTTTTGAATCTGGAGGCAGAGCAAATTCTGCAGCTGCAATTATAAAAGCAGCCAATATGCTACGTCCCGGGGATATTATTTTAATTGAGTTACATCGACCTGGTCCAAGATCCAATCAGGAGCTCTCCTCAAAAAAAGGATATCTTCCCATTGAATGGTGGCCGGATGATTTTAAGGCAATTCAATACGCAACAAGCAGAGGTATTTTAGTCGTAGAAGCTGGAGGGAATGGAGGAGAAAATCTAGATGATCCTATATACAATACTCCAGATAGGGGTTTCCCTTCTGACTGGATAAATCCATTTAATCGAAATAACAGAGATTCTGGAGCTATAGTTGTTGGAGCTGGAGCACTTCCTGAAGGAACACACGGGCGTAACTGGGGACCTGATCGATCTTTTCTAATTACGGACAGATGTTTGACGTACAAGCACGGGGACGTGAAGTCACAACGACAGGTTATGGTGACTTACAGTCGGGTAATGATGAGAATCAACAGTATACAGATCAATTTAGCGGTACATCCAGCGCTTCCCCAATTTTTGTGGGAGTGCTCGGATGTTTACAAGGGATTTTACGTGCCAAAAACAAAGAATTATTGACCTATTCCAGAGTGAGGGAGCTTCTTAGAAATACAGGATCCCCTCAACAGGATGCTCCTTCGTTCCCACGAACTCAGCGAATAGGAAATCGACCAGATATGCACCAACTAATAGAAAATATCCTCTAGATAAGCGTTGATTTTATAATACATGCGGCTCAAGGATATACAGGTAGAAATAAATGGTGCAATATCTGAAAGGTCGCTCGAGGAAAAGAGTGAAACTTGCAAGAGAGGACAAGTTTTAGTTGTTGTTGGAGTCTGCTTTAGTGTCTGGGCTTTCTGAAGAACTTGATTCTTCGATAATGACTTTAGTCGTCGACAGCCCCTCCTTTAACACGTACTGTTGTAAGCAGGTGATGTTTAAAGGGGCGTCGAGATTTTGTGTAATTTCTTTTTTTATGGATCCCCCCGATGGGATCTACTTTTTTAGTGCTCGCCACTTTTTTGGAAAGAAAGCGGACTATCGCAGTATCATCTGCCTGTAATTCTGAGCGTACTCCATATATTTGTGAGTGACAACCGTCGTTGTCGGGTGTAGCATATTGATCAGAGCTTCGTTCGTAGAAAATATGTTCTTTCCTTCGTCACTTTGCGAAGCTTTCAATGATAGCTTTCTATCTATGCTGGAAGTTCGCTTGCGAAGTTCAAGGTCGAAATTTCATACTTGGTTTGATAATCTGTTATACGGTAGAATGCCTACTAACAACTTTTGGTTGCTGTTGTTCGAAAATTCGTTCCAGTCTACGTTCCAAATCCATCACTTTCCTCGTTAAATGTACATTTTGTTCCAATAGCATTTTCATTTCTTCATTTAATTTTAGAGTTTCTTTACGAAGTGCTAGGAGTCTTTCTTGTTGAATGGTCGATTTATTTGGTTTAAGCTGTGGATTTATTTTATCTTTATGTAAGGACTGCGCCTCTTTAACTCTTGTCATTAAGTCCTTACGATTATACAGCGTTTTACGGCTAATGTTCGCCATTTTAGTGACTAGATCAATGGTTATCGCTTCTTGCTTCTTTTGAGTGAGTTGAGCGCGAGAATAACCTTCTCCGTTGTTCTATTTCGATTAAATTCAGCAAGATTGAAACTACCTTCTTTCTGCATCTGCCGCCACCTCTTGATTTTCTTGGAGTATTTCATTTGCTGCAATTTTGGTTTGTAAATCATTTACGTAAAACCCTAGTCTATGTTTTTGGAAATTTAACTTTGAGGTGTAAATGCTGGTATCCGAGTTCTTAGTCAACTCTTCGTTAATCCTTTGTAATCTCGCTTCGAATACAGGAAGTCGATCGGTGGGAACCAGAAAGTACTGACAACCTAAGCAGACTCCATCTTGAGCGCAAGGATCTCCTCGTAACGGATGATGTAGGCAAAATCCATGAGGGAGGATCTCTATCTTTGTAGCTCTCCATAATTTCTCTGCTTGATCCGTAGTGGTGCCTTTAAATGGATTATCGTTGCTCTCGATACATTCTACAACGTTTCGATTAGTACTTGATACCACCATTTCGCCAGAGAGAACTATACGCATCATTTCTTTAGGATAATCACCTGCATCAATATATACTTCCGTCATACTAGCTGACTTATGGTTTAAAGCCTCCATAACCTCATGAATAGCCATACCATTTTTTATCGCAAAAGTAGTAAATATATGTCTAAAATGATGCATTGTCAATTCTAGAGGATTTCCTTTGTCAACACATAGGTTGGCCTATTAAAAAAAGGCCGAAGGCGTCTTGAGCCCCACAGATTATAATTTGGCACACGTATGACATCTGTTCCTTTGTTCCAATCCTTCGTTAAAAATAAATAGGGCATTCCGGATTTCTTTCTTAGTTCTTTAGTATGCTCTTTCAGTGAGTGTATCGAATCAACTACCAATACATTCGCAGGTCGAACAACAGTTATAGGTTCATTTTTAGTCTTCCAGGTTGTAAATTCAATATGAGCTTCCCCATTTATAATACGAAGACAATCCTCTATTAAAGCAAATATTTCTCCGATACGTAACCCTAGTTGGCTTGCAACAACGATACTTGTTCCAGTTAGGATGTCAGGATCTTTTATCGCACATTCAATAATTTTGTGAATTAGTTCCTTGTTGGGTAAAAATCTTTGCTTCCTCGCTACACTGAATGCCCAATGTCTGTTACATAGAGAAATGGTGCATACTGCCCAGTAAG
>NZ_LAQO01000065.1 GCF_000971975.1 Paenibacillus algorifonticola
GTATTTATCAATGACCTGATATTGAGATAATCCCTCCTCCAGACAATCCTTCACCGCTTGAAGCTTAAGTTCAGCACTGTAGCTTCGATTAGAAGGGCGACGCTCTAGCCCTTCATAACCATACACCTGATAACGACGCCGCCATTTCGCCAAGGTCGTTTTGGGGATGCCGTATTTCTTCGTTGCATCCTTCATGCCAATCTCGCCACTTGCTATTTCACCAAGGATAGCGAGTTTCTCCGATGTACCATATTTTTCCTTAAGCATGAAAAAACTCCCCTTACAGTAACAGGTTTTATTATTTCACCTGTCTACCGTATGGGGAGCATATCATTTTGCGGATAGCCCTCTTAAATATGATCTAGGCAATATATATAATAGAAGAGTTTTTTTGCTGCATTCAGATGCGAGATGCGTCTTTAATGCGTCTTTAAGGTGTTTTTTTGGACTTGATTGGCTTTGGCATTTCCATGCCGCCGATGAATTGGTGTTTGACCAGTGTATTAAAAGCATCCACATGAGGGGTCAGTGGCCGTCCGCCCCAAGACTCCACAGCATAATCATTCAGTTGGTTTACAAAATCCATATTGGCGGATATGTGGACCTCCTGCACCATAGGAGCAAGCTCGCGGATACGCTTGGCGATGGTCTGTTTAAGCTCAGGAGACAGCTCATTGTGGTCGTTGACCGAGAAATACGACTGATAGGGCCTGACGAGCAGCCGATTGTCCTCAAGCGGGCTGACACGGCTCGTGTTGTACGCGTCCTCTGGCTGCCCGCCGTTCAGTTGCTCACGATTGCCACCCGCTCCTCTTGCACCAACAGCGGTCCAATCAAGCACAATGCCGACATAAGCGTTTTTGTCCGTCAGCATGACGTTCGCTGAGGCGATGCCATTTAGTGCGGTCACCTTATTCGAGAGGGTATTGCTGTATTCGAAAAAAGCATTGTCATGCTGATGAGGATTGCTCGTCGTCGTTCCATACATTTTGCTGCCCAGCGTTTTCGGATCGCCGGCCTTCCTGCTGCCATAATCGTAGTCGCTTTGCTGTACTCGCTGCTCGTAGTTGCAGGCAGTGGATGAGCAAACGAGGAGGGCGCTGCATAATAACGCATAAATCATTCGATTTTTAGGCATTTAGATGTCCTCCATTCCTGCTGTAATAAGAATAGGGTTTGTAGGGAACGATTAAATATACGCAGGAAAAGCTATACAGATTTGACTTTGTGAACGGAAAGCCCGCGATTCTCGAAAAAAGCGCTTTAAAATAACGAATTTGACAGCTTTGCGAACAATTTGTGAACTCTCTGTGGAACATTGACAAATAAGGGCTTCAACTTTATATTTAATAAGGTATTAAGGTCGCAGAAGTTGTCATTTTTATTAGCTTAAAAACAAGCAGTTTGCCACAATTTCGGGGTGTTAACAGCTGCAAAAACGTCAAAAGTGGGGTTGATTATTGATGAATCGGTGGCAGTTTTTTAAACGGCTTGCGCCGCTTCTGGCCTTGATGGTATTGGTGCTGTCAGCATGCGGACGAGCAGATTTATCCGCGCTGAATCCCCAGGGGCCCGTAGCGCAAGAGCAATTCGGATTGATGAAGCTCGCATTTTCAATCATGGTCGGTGTAGTAGTGATTGTGTTCGCGCTTTGTTTGTTTGTCATTATCCGTTTTCGCAGACGCAGGGGAGATAAGTCGATTCCCAAGCAGGTCGAAGGTAGCCACAAGCTAGAGATTATTTGGACCGTAATTCCTATTATTCTCTTAATTATTTTGGGCGTTCCTACCGTACAGACCGTATTTAACCTGTCAAAGGATCATTCAAACGATCCAGATGCGGTTAAAGTAATCGTAACTTCACATCAATATTGGTGGGAATTCGAGTATCCGGAGCTGGGCATCAAGACTGCGCAGGAGCTGGTTATTCCGAAGGGCAAGACCATTACAATTGAAGCGAAGACAGCAGACGTGCTTCACTCGTTCTGGGTTCCTTCCCTTGCAGGTAAAATCGACACTAATCCTGGTGGTTCAACAAATAAAATGTTCTTCTCGGCACCAAAAGAAGGCGTTTACTTGGGCAAATGTGCCGAGCTTTGCGGACCTTCTCACGGTTTGATGGACTTCAAGGTGAAATCGGTTGATGATGCATCGTTCGACCGTTGGGCAGCAGCGCTTCAAGCGCCAGTAGCAATGCCAAGCGATCCGGTAGTCGCGGCTGCTTTCGAAAGCAAATGTCTCGTTTGCCACGCTGTAGGCGACAAAGGCGGACCATTGTACCCGAACCTTACAGGTATCGGTAGCCGTGATTCCGTTGGTGGTATCCTGATTAATACAGATGATCCTAAGTACTCCAATGAAGGTTCCACTTATGACAATCTTCATCGTTGGATCGAAAATCCAGATGACATTAAACCAGGCAATCTGATGGGCCAGATCGATCTGACGCAGCAAGAGCTTGATGGTATTGCGAAATACTTATCGGAATTAACATTGGACTACGAACAATAGATCATCAGTTATGAAAAGGAGGTACCAACTTGGCTCAAGGACACGCGGTTAAGCGTTACTCTGGTCTGATGGACTGGTTAACAACGGTTGACCACAAAAAAATCGGTATTTTATATTTGATCGCCGGCGGTTTTTTCTTTCTGGTCGGTGGTTTGGAAGCACTTCTTATTCGGATTCAGCTTTGGAAGCCGCTTAATGATTTCGTTAGTGCGGATACATACAATGAGCTGATTACTATGCACGGTACGACGATGATTTTCTTGGCAGCGATGCCGATGCTGTTTGCTTTAATGAATGCGGTCGTGCCGCTGCAAATCGGCGCACGCGACGTTGCCTTTCCTTTTGTAAATGCACTTGGCTTCTGGACGTTTTTCTTCGGAGCGGTATTATTGAATGTCAGCTGGTTTACAAGTACAGGTGCGCCAGCAGCAGGCTGGACGGCCTATGCACCACTTTCGGGGCCGGCGTTCAGTACTGGCCATGGGATGGACTATTATGTCCTAGGTCTCCAGATAGCGGGTATTGGTACGCTTATTGGGGGCATTAACTTCCTGGTAACGATTATTAATATGCGTGCTCCAGGCATGACCTTCATGCGGATGCCGTTGTTTACATGGACTTCGTTCATTACGTCGGCACTTATCTTGTTCGCTTTCCCTGCACTTGCTGTAGGCTTGGCAGCGCTGATGTTCGACAGGGTATTCGATGCCAACTTCTTCGACCCTAACAATGGCGGTAACGCTGTATTATGGGAGCATATTTTCTGGATTTTCGGACATCCTGAGGTATACATCCTCATCCTGCCTGCCTTCGGTGTTATTTCCGAGGTAATCAGTACCTTCTCGCGTAAACGCCTGTTCGGTTACAGCTCGATGGTATTCGCGACTATTCTGATCGGCTTTTTGGGCTTCATGGTTTGGGCGCATCACATGTTTACGACGGGTCTAGGCCCTGTTGCAAATGCCCTGTTCTCAATAGCAACGATGCTCATTGCAGTACCAACAGGTATCAAAATTTTTAACTGGATCTTTACTATGTGGGGCGGCTCGATCAAGTTTACGAGCGCTAACTTGTATGCCGTTGGATTCATTCCAACCTTCGTTATGGGTGGCGTTACAGGCGTTATGCTTGCAGCTGCACCAGCGGATTTCCAGTATCATGATACGTATTTCGTAGTCGCGCATTTCCACTACGTTATCGTAGGCGGTCTGATTTTAGGTATTTTCTCCGGCCTTCACTACTGGTGGCCTAAAATGTTCGGTCGCATTTTGAATGAAACGCTTGGAAAATGGACGTTCTGGATTTTCTACATCGGCTTCCATCTGACATTCTTTATTCAGCATTTCCTTGGATTGCTTGGTATGCCGCGTCGTATTTGGACGTACCTGGACGGTCTTGGATTTAATGAAATGAACCTGATTAGTACAATCGGTGCGATTATGATGGGTATTGGTACGATTATGTTCATTCTGAACGTAGTTATTACGAATGCAAAACCACAAAATGCAGCAGATGATCCTTGGGAGGATGGCCGTACGCTGGAATGGACGATTCCATCTCCGCCTCCTGAATATAACTTTAAGCAAACTCCGCTTGTTCGCGGCTACGATGCTTATTGGAAAGAAAAAATGGATGGACATAAAGGCATGACGCCTGCTGAGCCAATTGGCTCGATCCATATGCCGTCTCCTTCTATTCTGCCGTTCACAATGTCGCTTGGCTTGTTCATTACAGGCTTTGGCCTGATGTATTCGAGGGATTGGACGTTTATTACAGAACATATCGGTTTCTATGTTGCCGGTCTTGGCCTGTTAATTACGTTCGGAAGCATGTTCCTTCGCTCGGTATATGATGATCATGGTTTCCACATTGAGCCGGAAGAGTTGGAAGACAAGGGGGTTAAAGCATGAGTACACATTCACATGCAGAGGGGCATCTTCCTCATGAGCCCGAGAAAGCCACTCTTGAGGGCCGCAATAAAGTATTAGGCTTCTGGCTATTTCTTGGTGGTGAAACGGTATTGTTCGGAACGCTGTTCTCGGCGTTCCTTGCCCTTCGCCATCAAGTGCTGGATGGACCGCAGCCGAGCGAACTGTTTAAGCTTTCGCTCGTTGCAGCTGCGACTGCTATTTTGCTTACATCAAGCTTGACTAGCGTATTTGCTATCCAAGCGCTGCATAATCATAATGTAAAAGCGTTAATCAACTGGTTGATCGTAACCGTTGTGCTCGGACTTGGATTCCTTGGACTCGAAATTTATGAGTTTTATCACTATGTGCATGAAGGACATGGCTTTACGACAAGTGCGTTCAGTTCTTCCTTCTATACGCTAGTCGGATTCCACGGTGCTCACGTTGCGTTCGGTATCTTCTGGATTTCCAGTATTATCGGACAGTTGATGAAAAAGGGCCTTACCGTTGTTACCGCTCCTAAAGTGTATGTTGCAGGTATGTACTGGCACTTTATCGACGTAGTTTGGGTATTTATCTTCACCGTCGTTTATTTGATGGGAAAGGTGGTCTAGCCAAATGGCAAGCAATCACTCGACAGCTGAAGATCAGCGTCCTGTTCGCCACAACTCAGAAGGACCGAAGAAGCACATTATTGCTTTCATTTTCTCCATATTGCTTACACTCGTAGCATTTGCTGCGGTAGCGGCTGGCGAAATCAATAAAAGCTTCATCTACATCATTATTATGGGTTGCGCTATGCTCCAAGTTTTCGTACAAATGGCATTCTGGATGCATATGAAAGACCGCGGCCACTTATTTGCTACGGTCGGCATTCTTATGGGTGTATTCATTGCATTTACGTGTATCATTATGGCGGAATATTGGGTTTGGTGGTAATACGGATTTACAATTGCACAGAGGAGGGGTCCCGGGTGGGTTCCCTCCTCTTTTGCAGAAGATAAAGGGAGGTTGCAGCCATGCTTGGCCTGGAATATTTCAGTTTTGAAGAGTTGTGGACCCCATGGTATATGTTCGGTACAATTGCAGTCATTATTTTGTATTTTTATTTGAACGGACCATGGCGGGAGAAGCACGCACCGCTTGAGGCGTCTGCAACAGGCAAGCAGCGGTTTATGTTTGTTGTTTCAGCTATTCTCTATTATTTGTGCAATGGCGGGCCGCTTAATTTCCTGGGACATTTAATGTTTACCTTCCATATGTTCAATATGTCGATTTCGTATCTCATTGTGCCGCCGATGCTTATTTTATCGATACCCGCATTTATGTGGCGCAAGCTGTTTGCTTCGAAAAAATGGCGTTCACTTAATTTCTTAATGAATCCTATTTTATCGCTGCTTCTGTTTAATCTATTGTTTTCTTTTTACCATGTACCAGTCATACATGACTTTGTCATGACCCATTATACGATTCACCGTATCTATTATTTTGTTATGCTAATTGCTGCGATTATGATGTGGTGGCAGATTGCATGTCCCGTGCCGGAATGGAATCGCCTGACGGATTTGAAGAAGATGGCGTATGTTTTCGCGAATGGCATTTTGCTGACTCCCGCGTGCGCCTTAATTATATTTGCAAGCACTCCCTTATATGCCGTATACAACGATCCAAACGTCTGGGTTCAAGCGATGGGCTATTGTGTTTCGGGTGATCCAACTAGGCTGCTTACGATGTTCGACGGCCCTCAGTTTTTCAATTTAATGGAAGTAGTAGAGGATCAGCAGCTTGGCGGCATCGTCATGAAGCTATTGCAAGAGTTGATGTACGGCATTATACTGGCGTATATATTCTCTCAATGGTACAAGCGTGAGCATAAAGAAGACGATTTGCCAAATAGCAATACAGGTACGGCATAATATACATGCGGATTTACTATTTTACCGATATAGGTGGGATCGACATTGGATTGGTATTTTATTCTCCCTACAATAAGCACATCGTTTATCGTTATTAGTGCGATTCTGGTTGCAATTGGTTGGGGACTGATTATTAAGCGGAAGGTTGAGGCGCATAAGAAAGTGATGATCGCAGCTGCTATTGCAGCCATCATCTTCTTTATTATATACTCCTCACGGACAATCGTTGTCGGCAATACCACATGGGGTGGACCTGAAAGCATGCATCTCTATTATGTTATCTTTCTGATTTTCCATATTACGCTCGCAACGGTAGCAGCGGTATTCGGAATTACGACGCTGGTGCTAGGCTTCAAGAGCAAATATGCCAAGCATCGCAAATGGGGCCGCGTAACGTCGATCATCTGGTTTTTCACGGCGATTACCGGAGTTATTGTTTATGTGCTGCTTTATTTATTGTACCCAGGCGGCCATACGAAGCCGATGATTGATGCTATATTTGGCCTATAAGGTTGATTACGACAAGGAAGCCGCGAAGCTGATTCGCGGCTTTGCTGTATTAAGGGGGGACTTCCCGTGTCCAGAGAAATTCGTGCAGATGAGCTAACGGCACTCAAGGAAATTGCGGAGATGCTCAATTCGATGAATGATATGAAGGTCATGCTGAATGCGGTGCTGGTTAAGCTGCTTGAGGTCACGAGTTTTACGACAGGCTGGATCTTCTTGCTTGATGAGCATTCAGACAGCATATGTGCGGCCGCGCAAAATCTCCCCTCTACACTTGCAGCAAACGATAATGCAGCGATGTGCGGAGAAGGCTGCTGGTGCGTCGAAAGCTATCGCCAGAACAAGCTGAATCGCGCGGTCAACATTATTGAATGCTCACGAATCGTATATGCTGCGGAATATAACGCTGGCGATAAAGGCGGCTTGACGCATCATGCGACGGTGCCGCTGAAAGCAGGCACGGAGAGCTTTGGACTGCTGAATGCTGCGCAGGCGGGCAAAGAATTTTTTTCAAATGAGGAGCTTGCCCTGCTGCAGGCGGTTGCCTACCAGATAGGAACAGCGATTAAGCGTATCCGCCTATATCAGGCACAGGAGCGAAGTGCGCTGCTTTATGCGAAGCTTGGTGATGTCATTACGCGTATCCATGCCGTGCAGGACATTAGCCAGCTGCCTCTTAAAGCCATAGAACATATAGGTGAAGCGTTCGACTGGTCGCAAGTTGCTTTATTCGTGTATGAGCAGGACAAGCTGTCGCTTCGTGCCTATTACGATGGACGTGAGACGAGGGAAGGTTGGCAGCAGCTTGATTGCGAAAACGGGGGACTTGTTGCCGACGCTTTTCACCATAATCGTCTCGTCGTTGTTGCAGATAGCAAGGAGGAAGCGGTCGTCCCGCTAACAGCTAAGGGGCTAAAGGCATTCTCATCGGCCGTGGCGATTCCGCTGCGCAGAGGCAGCTGCCCGTTTGGTGTGTTGTTCATAAGCAGTAGGGAAAGTGGACATTTCAATCATTATCATGAGGAGTTTATGTATGCGCTAGGCGAGCATTTGACGCTCAGCATTGATAATTTAAGAGTGAATGAGCAGCGCCGGGAGCTTGCCCGCATGGAGGAGCGGATCCGAATGGCACGGGATTTGCATGATTCGGTCATGCAAAAAATATTTTCGCTGTCTTTTATCGCCAAAGGGGCAGAAAATATTCTCGGCGGGAAAGAGCCGATTGTGGAGCGCTCGCTTCAGGAAATTGCCAGCTTGTCGCAGGAAACACTGGGGGAGATGCGGACCCTTATCTGGCAGCTGCATCCTGCTGGCTTAGAGAATGGGCTTCTGCCTGCGCTAAAGCAGTACGGCGAAAGGATGGAGCTTATCGTACATACGGAGGCGGAAGGGCTGAAGGAGCTGCCCCGAGCGCTTGAGGAAGGGCTATGGCGAATTGGCCAGGAAGGGCTTAACAACATTCGAAAGCATGCAGGTGCGAATGAAGCCTATATTCGGCTGGTGAAATCAGAGCGGGCAGTATTGCTGGAGATAGAGGATCATGGGCGAGGTTTTTCGCCTGAACAGCTGCACGGACAGACGATGGGGATGCTGTCTATGCGTGAAAGAGCAGAGGCGCTCGGCGGCGAATTTATTATTCATAGCGAGAGAGGGCAGCTAACCGTTATTCGGGCGAGCATACCGCTGGCAGCAGAGGAGGGTGAACGGTGAAAATTAAGCTTTTACTCGTTGACGATCATCAAATTGTTTTGAAGGGCATTGCCTTCTTTTTGAATTTACAGCCGGATTTCGAAATTGTCGGAGAGGCAGCCAATGGTAAGGAAGCGGTGGAGAAAGCGGCCAAGCTCCAGCCGGATATTATCCTGATGGATTTGCAAATGCCTGTCATGGACGGGATTGAGGCAAGCCGAATCATTGCCGAGCAGCATCCGGCGATTAAAGTACTGGTGCTGACCAGCTTCGCAGACCGCAGCCATATTGTTCCTGCTCTTCAGACGGGGGCGATTGGCTATATGCTCAAGGATGTCGCACCGGATCAACTGGCGGAGGCCATACGCAGCGCTTATAAAGGCAATATTCAGCTGCATCCCGATATTTCTAGCGTGCTAATCGGAGGTGGAGCGCCGGCTACTCGGTTTGAAAGAACAGAGGATCGTTTATTGCATTCGCCGCCACAATTACAGTCGGAACCCGATTTATTACGCACGAAATCAGATCAATTAGCTTTCGCCTCGTTAACTCCTCGTGAAATGGAGGTGCTCAGGCAGCTGATGAAAGGGAAAAGCAATAAAGAAATTGCCCGGGCATTAGTCGTTGCTGAAAAAACAGTCAAAACCCATGTCAGCAGCATTCTTAGCAAGCTTGATGTAACCGATCGAACACAAGCCGCGCTGCGTGGCATTCATTATTTGGGTCCAGAGTCGTACGACTAGACCTAAGCCTTCCACGTCTCAATTCTAGCGACTTTCATGCTATTGACCGATGATTTGTGAGATGAAGGCTTGTAAAATGAAGCTTATTACAAATACACAATAGAGAAGTTGCCCACATTGAGCGCTTTTTTTACGGAGGGAATATTTATTATGAGCACTGTACTTTTTGTCAAAGCAAATGATCGTGGATTGGACCAAGCGGTGAGCGTGAAGCTTTATCAAGCTTTTCTTGACACCTATAAAGAGACGCATCCGAATGACGTCGTTACGGAGCTGGATTTGTTCCAAGAAGAGCTTCCGTATATGAATGCCAATATGATTAACGGCAATTTCAAAGCGCCACGCGGTTATGAGCTTACACCTGAGGAGCAAGCGGCAGTTGACGTTTCCGGCAAATATATCGATCAATTTCTTGCGGCGGACAAAGTTGTTTTCGGTTTCCCACTGTGGAATTTGACGATTCCTGCTGTGCTGCACACGTATATTGACTACATCTATCAAGCAGGCAAAACCTTTAAATATACAGAGCAAGGCCCGGTTGGCCTTATTCCTGATAAAAAGGTTGCTCTGCTGAATGCAAGAGGCGGCGTATACTCCGAAGGTCCAGCAGCGGCAGCTGAAATGTCCTTGAATTATGTCCGCAATATTATGCATTTTTTCGGTGTGACGAATTTCGAAATCGTCATTGCAGAAGGTCACAACCAGATGCCTAATGAAGCGGAAGCCATTGTTGCCCATGCGATTGAAGAAGCGAAAGCAGCAGCAGCACGCTTCTAAATTAGCAGTGATTGAGTCTATGTCCTCTGCACATAGGGAGCGGCTATCATACGCCCATCATCATACATTTTGAAAGCAGCAAAGCCTTGGCCTGAGCCTAATAAGCTCATGGCCAAGGCTTTTTTGATTTGCCGCTGATGTGTAGGAGAAGCGCATTTTAAAAAAGTAGCTGGGATGGATTGACAACCAAATGAGGTATGATTATACTGTGTATAAAGATATATACAGTATACAGAGTGACAGGAGGAAAACTTGTGAGTATGTGGCAAGGGGCATGGCATATTTTAATCTACGAATTGCGGAAGACACGCTGGAGTTTTCTAGGTTCGCTTTTTCTAGCTTTATATATGGCGATTGTGATGGGGGTATTGTATCGCTTTAACGCAACGGATGTTTTGGCAGGAGAATATTGGGCGATCGATTTTGTATTTCTCACGACGCTGCCTTGTCTCGGCTTCGTGCTAAGTCGCTCTAATATGAGCTGGCGCAATGATACCAATAGGGGAAAGCTGGCAGAATGGCGTACGATGCCTATTACTGTGCCGCAGCTAATCTGGGGCAGAATGCTGCAAATAGCGGTCATGCTGTTCCCGCTGCAAATTATTTTTTTCCTGATTCAATATTTTTTGGTGGATGGTTTAAGAGAGGCGATTTCTCCGGGCGCTTATCTGTTATATGGACTATTCTGGTTTTTATATTCGCTTGGCATTGCTGCTACGTATGCCATCTGGGAATATGGCTTTACGGGAAAAACGTACCTGGTTGTTTGCGTGTTGTATTGCATCATGTTTTTGCTTATCAGCGCTCTGCTCAGCTTCAATGGCATTTCCATCGTCAACTATGTGCTGACAGGACTTGAAGATGGGGAGTGGTGGTATTTGCTAGTTGGCCTGCTAATCAGTATGATCGGAATCGCCATCAGCTATAGGAGCCTTAAGCACCGGTTGGAAACACGCAGCTTTTAATAAGTAATTGAGTAAAAAAGCAAAGAAGGTGAAGCCGTGTGGCTGCCGATTCAAATGAATGAGCAAAGCGCTGAGCCGCTTTATTATCAAATAGAAGTACAGCTGAGAGCATTAATTGTCAGCGGGCAATTGGCCGAAGGGACGCTGCTCCCCTCCATTAGGGAGCTGGCGCAGTCGCTGAAATGCAGCGTCATCACGGTACGCCGGGTTTATCAGGACCTGGAGACGGAAGGACTGCTGCGAACGAGGCAGGGAACCGGCACCTACGTTGCAGCGGTTGAGCAGGATGATCGCGACCGTTACCGCTTAGTGGCTGTCGTCGAAGCATTCGAGACGGCGATAACAGCGGGACAGCGCGTTAAGTGCTCACGCGAGGAGTTGGATCAGATTTTTCACGAGCTGCTGGAGAAGCATTTTAAAGATCAAGCTTAGAGGGAGGACAAGAGATGGGCAACGAGATGGCTATTCACATACAAGAAGTAGAGCTGCGGCGTGAACGGTTTCAGCTAGGGCCTCTTTCATTGGAAGTGCCGAAGGGCTGCGTCACCGCAATTGTCGGTCCGAATGGCTCGGGCAAAAGCTCGACCTTCCGAATGCTGTTGAACCTGATCAAGCCGGACAAAGGCGAGTTGAGCGTTCTAGGTCATTCAATCGCAAACCAGAAGGATACCGGCTGGAAAAACAAAATCGGTTATGTGCCAGAGCTGTTTGGCAGCCATGAGGATAAGCTGAGAGCTTCGGACAAGACGGATTTTGTGCGAAAATGGTACCCGAATTGGGATGTAAACCTGTATCGTGAAATTTTGCGGATGTTCGAGGTCGATGACAGCATCAAGCTTGGCAAAATGTCCAAAGGGACGCGGCGCAAATATGAATTCGCGCTGGTGCTGGCCCATCGTCCCGAGCTGCTGCTGCTCGACGAGCCATCCTCTGGCTTCGATCCGCTGGCTTGGCGCAGCATGATGAGCTTTTTACACAACTATATGAATGATGGAGAACGAACGATTCTGATGGCTTCCCACATTGTGGATGAAGTGAAGCGGCTCGCGGATTATATTGTCTTTATGGTGCAGGGCCGAATACTGGGCATGTACGAGAAGGATGAGCTGCTCAGCAGCTGGCATATGTTTTATGTGAGTGGCAGCGAGCTTGCAGGTAAAGATGCGAAGAGTATGCCCGGCAATTGCGTGATGGAAGATGCAGGCTGCGGCAATGTGCGAATCATTACGCGGCAGGCAATGGAAACCGAGCGCTGGTGCGAGCGAGAAAATATCGAAATCATGGGGCGGCAGGCGCTCAATCTGGAGGATATTTTGGCCGTATTAATTGAACAGGACAGACAGCATATTAGAGCTTGATTTCAAGGAGGAAACGACGATGAAGCCATTAAAAATTGAACAAATTTATAAGCAATATGGCGATAAAACAGCGGTAAATGGCATTAGCCTGGAAGTAGGAGAAGGTGAAATTTACGGCCTGCTAGGTGCGAACGGCGCTGGCAAAACGACAACAATGCGAATGGTGCTGGGACTTATTTTTCCCGATGGGGGCCAAATTTTATATAACGGCAAGCCTTACAGCCATAATCAGCTGCAAATGCTCGGTTATTTGCCGGAGGAGCGGGGGATGTATCCTCGTGTTCGTGTAAGCGACCAGCTGTTGTATTTGGCGAAGCTGCGGGGGATGTCCAAGCGGGATGCGGATCAAAGCTTAAAGTATTGGCTGGAAAAATTCGGCGTGCCGGAATATTACAATAAGAAGCTGGAGGAGCTGTCGAAGGGCAACCAGCAAAAAATTCAGTTTATCGCATCGGTCATTCATAAGCCGAAAATCGTCATTTTGGATGAAGCTTTTAGCGGGCTTGACCCGGTGAATGTGGAGCTGCTTAAGGCGGCGGTGAAAGAGCTGCGTGAAGAAGGCACGACCATGCTGTTCTCGACACACCGCATGGAGCATGTGGAGGAGCTGTGCCGCAATATTACGATTATGCACCGTTCGAACGCTGTGCTGCAGGGTAATCTCAAGGAGCTCAAGGGTCAGTATCCACGCGAGCGCGTCATGCTGGGAACCGAGCGCACCGTGAAGGGGCTTGAGACGCTTGAAGGTGTTACACATGTGCAGCGAAATGAATCCGGATATGAAATTCGGATTGAGAACGAAGCAGCGGGCGGGCTTATTTTACGCCATGCGATGGAACAAACGGAAGTTCGGCGGTTTGAAATTATGGAGCCAACCTTAAACGAAATCTTTATAAAATTGGTAGGTGAAAATCATGAGTAATTTTTGGACAGTCGTCAGCTTTACCGTTCGCAATAAGTTTCGGACAAAATCGTTTTTGATTACGACGTTGATCTTTGCCATTCTCATTAGTGTTGGTGCAAATTTGCCTTATCTCATTTCTTTATTCAATAACGATGGGGTGAAGACGGCTTCTATTGGCTATATTGTGGCGGAGACAGGAAATGGGGCAGAAGGCGCTAAGCTTGCCGAGCAGCTCAAAGCCTATTATACGCAGCAGGAGCAGCCAAATGTTGTGCTGGTTGATTTTGCAGATACAGGGACCGATGCTGGCAATGAGCAAGCGCTTAAGCAAGGCATTATCGATCAGAAAATTAAAGGGTATTTGACCTTTGGCGACGTTCAGGCAAACGGCCTGCCAGCTGTAACTTATAAATCCGAGAAGCTGCTGGATGAATCCACGACCCGTTCGCTGCAAGGGGCGCTGCAAAACATACGCACCGAAATGATTTTCAAGGAAGCCGGGCTGAGCGAGGAGCAGAAGGTGCAGCTGTTCGCGCCGGTTTCGATTGAAACGATGCAAATTGCTGCGGAAGCGGGCGCGGGGTCTAACGCCGACGGACTATCGCCTGAGCAGCAGGCGGTCAATATGGGACTCGTATCGATTATCGTCATTATGCTGTTCTTTGTTATTATGGTGACGGGGCAGCTGATTGCGACAGAAATTACATCGGAAAAAGGCTCGCGGGTTATGGAAATTCTCATTACTAGCGTATCGCCACTGACGCAAATGTTCGGAAAAGTGTTCGGGATGTTCCTCATTGGCTTGTTCCAACTGGTGCTGTATGGAGCCGTTATGATTCTTAATTTATCGATGCCGCAAAATAAAGATGCATTTATGAATTGGAATATTCATTTCGATCAAATTGATCCGTCGCTGATTGTGTATGCGGTCATCTACTACTTGGCAGGCTATTTCCTTTATGCAATGCTGTATGCAGCGATTGGCTCTATTGTGAGCCGGACGGAGGATTTGGCTCAGGCGGTCATGCCGATTACGATTTTGTCGCTGGCAGGCTTCTATATTAGCACGTTCAGCATATCGAATCCGGACACGCTGCTCGTTAAAATTGCTTCATATGTTCCGTTCTTCTCGCCATTCGTCATGATGCTGCGAATTGGACTGACGAACCCGCCAGTGTGGCAGGTGCTGCTGTCCTTGGGCATTTTGTTCGTATCCATCTACATCTTCGGCTGGCTGGGAGCGAAAATCTATCGCACCGGCGTCCTGATGTACGGCAAACGCCCTACTTTTAAGGAGCTGCGCAAAGCGATGCGGGCTTATAAAATTTAACCGTTAGTTGCCATTCATCCTGTGAGTAACAGTAATAAATGAGACTGATTTCATCAATAGATGAGACAAATTACAGTAATAAATGAGACTTAAATCTGCCCTGATAAGATCAAGAACGTTGATCTATCAGGGTTTTTCACGTTTAGAATCAAAAGATAATTTATTATTGGTAACTTGGTTATTTGCATGATAAGCAAGTCGTAATTTATTGTTATAAGTGAGACTTACCAAGGATAGCGGCTTCCTGCTGTCGCTCAAGAACAACCTAATTTTGATTCTGGTTGTGCCAGTCACCTACTGGATCCGTATGTTGATTTCATGGATGAGAAGCATCACGAAATAACAATCAGTGTTTTTTATTGTTTTAGATGTGTAGAAGTGTAATGATTTTTAGTTCAATATGTTCTTACTATTTTTAAACTTATGAATATAATTATGCTTATCTATAGTCTTTACTCTATCTACTTATTATTAAAACTACATTTACATGGAAGCGTATGGAATTTCCTTTGCTACGGTAAATGATATACAATAAATTTAAAAAACATGATCCTTGTAGTTATGAAATTGTCCTACTATATAGAACTTCCGTGGAATGAGGTGCACGATGAATCAAATATTACTGGTTGAAGATGATGATAATTTTGTGTTCGGTATTAAATACACCTTAACTAGCGAAGGGTATACTGTTATTCTTGCAGGCAGCTTACAAGAAGCAAGAAAGGCATTAGAGACATGCGCTGTCGATCTTATTTTGTTAGACGTTAATTTGCCTGATGGATCAGGTTATGAAATGTGCAAGGAAATCCGGGCATCGTCCCAAGTTCCTATTATATTTTTGACGGCCTTGGATGAGGAGACCAATGTTGTTGGACTTGATTTTGGTGCGGATGATTATATGACCAAGCCTATCCGGACCAAAGAACTCCTCTCCAGAATTAAAGCCGTATTAAGACGCAATAATAATATAGAAAAATCAAATATGTGGGAATCCGGCGACGTTCAGGTTCGAGTTCTCGAAGGAACTGTCTTCAAAAACAATAAAGAAATTATACTGACGGGGCTGGAGTATCGACTGCTGTTGATGTTAATCACTCACCCCAAACAAATTTGCAGCAGGAGCTCCATTCTGAATAGTTTATGGGATATGTCGGGAGAATTCATCGATGACAACACCCTCTCTCTCGGTTCACATCAGAAGGTTAAGGGAGAGATTGGAGGATGTGCCTGCTACGCCCCAATATATCATCACCTTTCGAGGAGTCGGATACAAATGAAATGCGGAAGTAGTAGGGAGATGAACCATGATTGAAGTCATCCGGAATCCAGAGTGGAAGTCCATCGCCGTCAAAGCACTTGCTTTGCAGCTTCTTTTGTCCCTATTCATGTTCTTTTTTATAAATAGTCAAGTCGGTAGCATAAATCAGACCATTGTGGACCAGAATGCAGCGCTGATTGGGTATGTTTTGAAGAAACAGCCCCAAGTTGAAAATGAAATTATTCACTATATCACCCAGGGAGCGGAAGAAAGTGAAATCACAGAAGGCAAACGGATATTGGAGCAGTACGGGTATAAAGAGGATATGTCCGTAGAAGATCAGCCAGCACTTTCAGGCATCGCATTGCCAATGAATACGGCAGCTCTGGTTTTGCTTTTTGTCATTCCGTTCATGCTATTGTTGCTATGGGAATATCGTAAATTATTTGACAAGATCAAAACCGTTGCTGTTGCTGCGGAGCAGGTCGTAGAACGTCAATTTGACAAACCGCTGCCAGAGAACGAAGAAGGAGACTTTGGTTCATTAGGACGCAGCTTCAACGCCATGGCTGGAAGGCTAAATAACAGTCTTGAGCAACTTAAACAAGAAAAAACCTTTCTGCATAATTTGCTATCCGACATTTCGCATCAACTCAAAACGCCGCTAGCATCACTAATTGTTTTCAATGAAAATTTGCTGAACGACCCCAAAATGAAGGAAGAAATGAAAGTCACATTTCTGGAACGAAGCCGGCAACAACTTGAACGAATGGAATGGCTCATCGTTAGTTTACTGAAGCTGGCACGGGTCGAAGCGGGAGCAATTCTGTTTCACGATGAAGTGATTCGAATGAGAGAGTTGATCGAAAATGCTGTACAGTCGTTACGATTGTTATCCGTGCAGAAGATGCAGAAGATCTACATCCGTGGTGGCGATGAAATACTCGTACAGGCGGATGAAGAGTGGCTGACAGAAGCATTTATCAATCTGATTAAAAATGCACTGGAGCACACCCCAAAGGAGGGAGAAATCCATATTGTTTTGGAGGTAACCCCCTTATTTTATACGGTGATCATTCGAGATCATGGAGAAGGCATCTCTCCGGAGGATCTGCCTCATATTTTCAAACGATTTTATAGAGGAAGAAGTACCGCAAAACCTCAAAGTATTGGCATCGGTTTGTCTTTAACCAAGTTAATCATTGAAGAACAAGGCGGTATAATAACCGTTGCTAGTAAGCGAGGAGAAGGAACTGAATTCAGGATCTCGTTTCTTAAAGGTAGTCGATAAGAGGAAGCTTACGAAAACGTAAGCTTCCTCTTCATCTTATCGTAAGCTTCGACACTTAAAATAACAAACAAACATAGTGAATAAAAAAACTTGGAGGGATAACAGGTGGAAATACTTAAAACCATAAATTTATGCAAATCCTATGGAAGTGCAGAGGTTAAAGTTGAGGCATTGAAAAATGTCAATTTGTCAGTCAAGCAGGGAGAATTTGTAGCGATAGTGGGCGCTAGCGGCTCCGGAAAAAGCTCCTTGCTGCATCTGTTAGGGGGAGTGGACCAACCGACAAGTGGCCAGGTAATTATCGATGGCACTGAACTTTACACCAAAAGCGAAGAAGAACTTGCCCTATTCAGAAGGCGTAAAATTGGATTTATTTTTCAATCGTACAATCTGATCCCGGTCCTTTCCGCGGAGGAAAATGTTAAGCTGCCGATGTTGCTCGAAAACAAAAAAGTGGATGAAGCATATCTTGAGGAATTGCTAGATATTTTAGGGCTGATTAACCGAAGGCATCATCTTCCTTCTGAATTATCAGGTGGTCAACAGCAAAGAACAGCTATTGGCCGAGCCTTAATCAACAAACCTTCCATTATTTTGGCTGATGAACCAACCGGTAATCTTGATAGCAAACACAGCAAGGAAATTGTCGATCTACTTACCTTTTCCGTTAAAAAATACAATCAAACCTTGATTATGATCACACATGATTTGAATATTGCTCAGCGAGCGGATCGAGTCGTGAAGATCGAAGATGGTTTTCTACAGCAAAATGAGGTGAGTGAAGAGTGAATAACTATACCGGCCTTACCCTGAAATATTTAAAGGGTCAGAAAAAAAGATCATTACTGACGATATTAGGCATTGTATTGTCGGTTACACTGCTCACATCGATTGGAACCATTGGTCTGAGCTATCACGACCAGTTAATCAGACAAACCATACGGGACTTCGGAGATTACCATGTGTCCTTCAATAATATATCAGGAGATGCTGTCCCAAAAGTAAATAATAATGCAATGGTAAAAAGTACGGGAGTTATCAGCCGAGAAGGCTATGCTACCATTCGTGAAACGGATGTGAAAGAAAAGCGGGAAAATCCGTATGCCGCACCCTATCGGTACCTGAATGTAAAGGGTTATGATACGGATGCGATGAACATGCTTCAGGTACAGTTAGACTCAGGCAGACTGCCGGAAAATCCGAATGAAATTATCCTTTCTTCACGGAGTTTGGGGTATTTTTCAGAAAAACCAAAACTTGGTGACAGTATCAAACTAAACCTCGGCATTCGGAAGGTAGCATCGACCGGTAAAGCAAGAAAGATTGATGGAATGGGTGATTTTGGTTGGAGCCTGGATGAAGCCTTTCAAGCCCAAACACAACGCGAATTCAAGGTAGTCGGATTTATGAAGGAGATAGGCCGCGGTAATTGGTCTTCCACATTCATCTTACCAGCCATAACTTTTAATGATAACAAGACGATTGATGAGAAGAAAAAGTACTTCATTTACGTCAAGATGAAAACCGTGGATCAAATTAAAGAAAAGACGGAAGCTATCTTGTCGTCATTACGTGTTAGTGATGTTGAGCAAGATTCTGCCAAGCAACTGAATCGGGAATACAGTATTGATAATTTGAGAATTGAGTATAATAATGAGTTGCTAAAGCTGTATGGCAAAAGCACGTATGAAGGAGTGAATAAAAGCTTCATACTGGCTTACGCCGCTGTCATCGCGATTATTATAATTTGCACCATAGCGGTTATTTATAATATATTTCATATTTCTGTGCTAGAGCGGATTTCACAATTTGGTATTCTACGGTGCATTGGAGCTACGCCTTCTCAAATTCGCAAAATTGTGTTTAAAGAAGCGATGCTTTTGAGCTTGATCGGTATTCCAATTGGTATCTTCACAGGAACCATTTTTATGAAGCTCTTGTTTTACAACATCAGCTTTTTAGAGTTAGGTTTTTTTAATGATATGAAGATGGTCATTTCCTTGCCGATTTTATTCTCAGTTGGTTTATTAGGGTTGCTGAGCGTCTATCTTTCCGCCATTGGACCAGCAAGACAGGCATCTCGAGTATC
>NZ_LAQO01000066.1 GCF_000971975.1 Paenibacillus algorifonticola
ATGAAAAAACTCCCCTTACAGTAACAGGTTTTATTATTTCACCTGTCTACCGTATGGGGAGCATATCACAGTAGATTTTCTACTTGTGGGGCAGCCTCTTTATATTGTCCTAAATACCTTAAGATACTACCTGAAACCAAAACATTACCATCTACAAATGGATAGTGCCACTCTCTATAATACGAATATAAGAACACGGAGGGGAGCGGAACTTGAGTATGATACGGGCAGAGCTTGAGCAGCAAACAGCTGAGATGAAGATGAAGTCAATAAGTAAGGGGCGCTGGAATGTATTTCGAAATAATTACGATCTGTATTTGTTATTGATTCCTGGCTTGATATTTTTACTATTATTCAAATATGCACCGATGTATGGTATCATCATTGCCTTTCAGGATTTCAACATTTTTGATGGGTTTATCGGAAGCAAGTGGGTTGGGCTAGATCAATTCGAGAAGCTTATTCATTCGGAAGAGTTTTATCAGGTATTCAACAATACGCTGTTAATCAGTGTTTACAAAATAATTTTGCTCTTCCCAGTACCAATCATCATCGCTCTTTTACTGAATGAGGTGCGCATAGCTGTATTTAAGAAGACGATCCAGACGATTATATTTCTTCCGCATTTCTTGTCATGGGTCATTATTTCCGGGTTATTCATGAATATCCTTTCTCCGTCCGGTGGAGTGGTAAATCATGTAATCGAATGGCTGGGAGGGACGCCGATCTCCTTTTTCCTCGATAATCACTTTTTTCGAAGTGTTGTTGTTTTTACGGCAGGCTGGAAGGAATCCGGTTGGAATGCCATCATCTTTATTGCAGCGATTGCGGGAATTGAACAAGAGCAATATGAGGCAGCCTCCATAGATGGCGCCGGACGGATCAGACAGATGATTAACATTACACTTCCAGGTATACTGCCAACGATCATTCTAATCTTTATTTTGCGTCTAGGCTACTTACTCGAAGCTGGGACTGAACAAATATTAACGATGTATAATTCGGTCGTGTATACATCAGGCGATGTGATTGGTACCTTCGTATACCGCCAGGGACTAGGTCAGCAGGATTACAGCTTTAGCACGGCAGTAGGCTTATTCAACTCGGTTGTTGGTTTGATCTTGATCGTATCCGGTAATGAGCTTAGTAAAAAATTAATTAAACGAAGTATATGGTAGGTAAAGCTTATGGGGTTGGCTTTTCAACGAAAAACTCGGGGTGATGCTTACGATGCTAGTTTTTCTACAAAAAAACGCTAAGGAGGTATGAATATTGCATAAAAAAACGATAAGAGACCGATCCTTGGATCTATTTATCTACCTGTTTCTCCTTCTTATGGGAGTAGTAACCCTGCTGCCTATAGCCACTGTGCTGTCCAAAGCGGTGAGTGATGAATCGGCTGTCATTTCCGGCAAGGTGGGGATTTTCCCTGTAGGCTTTCAATTGCAAACGATGAAATACGTTATATCCTCCAGTCAATTTATTACTTCCATAGGTATTTCTATTCTGGTAATGATTGTAGGAACTGTGCTTGCGATTGCATTAACAGCCTTGACGGCCTATCCCTTATCGAAAAGATATTTGCCAGGCATTTCCTTCATTATGCTGCTGTTTGTATTCACAATGCTCTTTAATGGCGGGATTATTCCTAACTATCTGTTGATGAAGGAGCTTCACCTGATCAATAGTCTATGGTCCTTAATTCTTCCAGCTTTAATTAGCGTATTCAATATGCTAGTCATTAAAAGCTACTATGAATCACTTCCGGAATCATTAGAAGAGTCTGCCAAGATAGATGGAGCCAGCAACTTCACGATCTTGTTCCGTATCGTTATTCCTTTGAGTGGTCCCGTTCTGGCAACTATCGCTCTTTTTTATGCCGTATATTACTGGAACGATTATTTTAATCCGATGCTCTACATTAACGATGCAGGCTTAAAGCCACTGCAGTTGTACCTGCGCGACATTGTTATGGATGCAGATAGCTCCTCCGCTTTGAATAAGAGCGCCGACGATATGATGAATGCATCTCCGGAGGGTGTTCGCTCTGCGACGGTTATCGCTTCGATCATACCGATGCTTCTCGTCTATCCTTATTTGCAAAAGCACTTTGTCAAAGGCGTTCTGATTGGCTCTGTTAAAGGTTGAAAGGTTGATGACCCGAAATGCCTTACTTTATTGCATTAATACCCACTATGTGCACATCGTGGGTTTAATGATATAGTACAAAAATGAATAGGGAGGTCTACCCATGGCAATGAACTATAAAAAATGGATGATGGCAACACTCGCAGGAGGATTATTTGTAACATCTCTGGTCGCTTGCTCCTCTAACGGAACACCCAGCATAACCCCAGCTAGTAACCCATCAGCGGAGGACTCAAAAGCAACGACAGAACCCAAGTCTGAATTGAAAACACTCCAAATCTGGCAGAAGGATGATTATAATACGTATCCGGTAGCCCAATATTTGGAGCAGAAGACGGGTTATAAGGTTCAGTATGATATGCTGCCGCAAGACAAGCCCGAGGACAAGTTAAATATATTGATTGCTTCCGGTGAGCCTTATGATGCGATCACAATATTTGGAAGCACCGATTTCAAAGCGCTATACTCCGACTATGCCCAAAAAGGCGCCTTAATCGAATTGGGACCGTTGATCGACAAATTTGGACCCAACATTAAAGCAGTTATAGATCCTGAAGCTTTGGAAGCTGCCAAGGTGGATGGAAAGCTGTATGCGATCCCCACCAAAAGCATCTCGAATGTAAACACAAGCTTATATATTCGTCAAGACTGGCTTGAAAAGGTAAATATGAAGTCGCCTACTACATTAGATGAGCTTACAGCGGTTCTTAAAGCTTTCAAAGAGAAGGATCCTGGCGGTAATGGAGACAAAAATATACCTTTAACCGTAAAAGGCGAGGCCGCCTTCATTGATAATATTGCTGGGGCATTTGGAATTCCAAATTTCTGGAATGATGTGAACGGCAAGATGACACCGCGTATTTTAGACCCTGCGTACATCGAGTATGTGAATTATGTTTCCGACCTTTTCAAACAAGGACTGTTGGATAAAGAGTATGCAGCCAACAAAGATGCTACGGCTAAAGAAAAATTCACAAGTGGAAAAGCAGGCATGATCCTGTTGAACTGGTCTGACGTTCCCACTATTGCCGATGCTTTAACGAAAAATATTCCCACGGCGAAAGCGAGCTATATTTCGGCATTGAAAGGTAAGGATGGAAAAGCGGGACTTGCTGCATTCAGGGGCTTTGACCGACTTACCTTTATTCCTAAAGCTTCCAAGCATCCGGAAGATGCGATGAAGTGGATAAATGCTAAGCTTGAAAAAGAAACGTTTTTAAACATGACCATTGGTGAAGAAAATAAGCACTATACATTGAAGGATGGTACTTATACGCCTATTCAACCTATCTTTTCCGATGAGCGCAATGCGGCCAATAATTTCTTAACGGGCTCCGACGACACGAACTATCCGATCTACTGGCAGGCACGTGTTCGCAAAGATATGCGTTTGTTCGAAGCATGGGAATTTATGAACAAAAAAGAGCCAGCCAATACGAAAGTAGAAGATCCATTAGGTTTTGCTCCTTATCTGCCTGAATTCTCAAAAAGCTTTCAGCAATTGAACACAATGGTGGGGGATTATACGATGAAGCTGGTTTTCGGTGCTGAGCAATTGAGCGGTCTAGATGCTTTCATCGCCAAATTCAAATCCGAAGGCGGAGAAGCAAGCTATAATGAAGTGAATGATTGGTACGCTACGGCTAAGAAGTAACAAAGTAACACGATACAACAAAAATGAAGAGTGCGAGAAGGTACAACAACGTATCTTTCTCGCACTCTCGACTTTACCTAATTAAATGGAGAGGGGAATATATTATGGTAAAGAAAAAAGGCATCAAACAAATTGCAAGCGCATTCATTTTGATTGCTCTACTGTCGGGAATGTTCATAGATCAACGAAATTCCGTTCATGCCGCGGACTATACGGCCACAATAAATATCGATACGAATGTTGAATCGAGCTTAAGTGAAAACTTCGGGGGATATAATGGGGATTTTCAAACTTATGGCATCTTATACACGGATCAGACGGCCATCGATTTGGCAAATGGATTGAATGGTCGTGTGTTCCGTTTTCCCTCCGGGACGGATAGTGACTATTTTGACATGAGGAGAGGGGATGACGAAGACGAGTGGGTATCCCAATTTTTCGGGAAAATGCCCACATTCCATGCTGCCGTTAACGACGGGCAAATCTTGAGAGCCAAGCCTGACAAACATCAACTTCAGGATTGGAAATATTTTCTCGATCAAGTGCATGGAGAAACCATGATTATTATCAATGGATTCACCGATACGCCAGAAACGGCAATGGCGATTGCGAAATATTGCAAGGATAATCATATTAAGGTTAGCGCCTACGAGCTGAGCAACGAAGCTTTTTTATTCAGTAAATTTTTTCCGACTGCAACGGATTATGCGGATAAAATGAAACCGTATTATGATGCAATCAAATCGGTAGATTCGAAAGCACAGGTAAACGTCATGTTTTCTCAAGGTGAAAAACCCGAATGGGATAAAGAACTGGCTGCTTATCCAAACAAATATTGGGATGGCGTATCCTATCATTTTTATCGGGGCGGTGATCGCTATTCAACGTTCGACCAAGCGCGCAAAGACCTGAATTCCGCCTTGGCCGAGCGTACCAATTCGTATATTGATTCCTATTACCTTGCGAAAGGTAGACCTGATATGCCTGTAACGATAAGCGAGTTTAATACAACTCCTTCAACGATGACCAATTTGTCCACATCCGGAATGATAAAAACGCTTTATAATGGCATATTCGCCGCTGAATATACGACCAGATTGTCCAGCCATCCCAATGTGAAACGTGTGCTTCTACATGCAATGATGCAGTTTGGCACACAGCCCGCCAATAGCTATGCTGTCGCCATGCGAGATGCATATGAAAAAAAGACGACATTAGATACCACGGGTTACGATTTTGGTATTTATAAAAGCGGTGCTGCTTTAGGTTTGCAAATCACCTATGAAGCCATCAACAACAGCTCCCACTTATGGAAAACAACCACTTTGGGAGGGGCAGAGGTTAACAAGTATTCGGGCAGCAATATGCCTGCTTTATATTCGCAGGCATATAAGGGGAAAAATAATAAAAACTATGTCATGATCACAAACAAATCGGACAGTGCTCATACCGCAACAATCAACATAAACGGAGCTCCCGTAGCATCCAATATGACGAAAACGTATATCTCATCTACGGACCCTGAAATAAAAAATACACTGGCTGACCCTAATGCTATCACCATTCAAACGGAAGGTACACTCAATCCGGTAACGATTCCGCCATACAGCGTGATGAGAGTAGAATGGGATGCTTCTGGAGGACAACTGCCGCAGCCTACTCGTATTGTTCAATCTATTGTTGGTAATAGTCAGGTTGAGCTAACTTGGCTTGATTCACTGCTTGCAACAGGATATGTCGTGAAGTACGGGACGACAGCTGGCGTTTATACAAATACGATAGATGCAGGCCAGTCAAAGAACTATACCGTGACGGGCTTATCCAACGGGACAACCTATTACTTTGCGGTAAGTGCAAAGAACAATACAGGCTCAAGTGTTAATTCGAATGAAGTCGCTGCCAAGCTTGAAAAGCCAAGCGCTCCTTTGCTGGAAAGTCCGAAAGCAAAGGAAGGTTCCGTCGTACTTCATTGGAATAGTTCAACTCATGCTTCCGGATATTATGTGAAGCTTGGAACAGAATCCGGCAACTATACAACGGTTATAGATGTTGGCAATTCCATAGGCTACGAAGTGACCGGATTAACCAATGATACGGCCTATTATTTTAAGGTATCAGCGTATAACGGTATGGGAGAAGGATTAAACTCCAGTGAATATAGCGCGGTTCCGAGGGTGAATTTACCCTATTCCCCTCACACCGTTCAAGCAATAGCAACTGGAACGGGAGTTGATTTAACCTGGAGCCCTTCGTATTCGGAGCAGTTTTATGAAAACTTTGAACTTGGAGACGGCTTATGGACTGTATTAAACGGTGAATGGGGGATTGTTCATAGTACGGAAGGTGGTCTTGGCAGTACCAACGTGTACCGAAACAGCAATTTTTCCAGTTCTGGAATGAGCGTTGCTGGAGACAGCACTTGGAAAGACTATGTTGTTGAAGTTGGAATCGTAGCACCCGATTCCGTGACGGGTAACTATGGCGTGGCCGCAAGATATTTGGACAATAATAATTACTATTATGCATATTACGATTCTCAAGAGAAAAATTATAAAATTGTTAAGCGCTTTCAAGGGGCAGAGACGATTTTGGCTTCATCCGAGCAAATAACAGATCCTTATTTTATTCTTGGAGCAAATACGAATAACAAATTCAGATTTGAGGTATCGGGCAATAAGTTGACCCTGTATAGGGACGCAAATGTAATAGCTTCAGTGACAGATGGAAGTCAGCCCCTGCTTTCCGGAAAAATAGGTCTTTACACGAACAACCAGCAGGCCGATTTCGACCGTGTGTCCGTGAGGTTGGATAATGCGAGCGGTTATGCCATCAAAAGAAGTACGAGTCTAAGTGGCGTTTATACGACTGTAGCGAGCGGAGTAACAGGAAGTACCTACAAAGATACCAGCGCAAATCCGGCACTCCATAATTATTATGTCATTAAAGCGTTAAATGACAGCGGAGAGAGCACATATACTTCTCCGCTATCGATTGCTTATCCAATGGAACCGTTAATTAATATCGCGCCAAGCGCTATATTATCCGTTGATTCCACCAATGGTTCGTTCAGTGCGAATAAGGCGGTAGACGGAATAAAGAATGACAACGGCAGCAGATGGCTTTCTTTAAGCGGAGAGCCGCATTATTTTCAGATGGAATGGCCAACGGACAAATTGATCAGCAGTATTCAAGTTTGGAGCGGACTAATCGGAGGATATGGGTTCCAAATCAAAGATTATTCGATTCAGTATTGGGACGGAGAAGAGTGGAGGACAGCGGCTGCTGTTACCGATAATAAAAATGATGTGAATATTCGTTCCTACAACATACTGGAATTGGATAATCCGATTATTACCAAAAAATTAAGAATGAACATAACGAAAGCCTCTGGCGTAGCCGGTTATACGGATGCCAGATTGTTAGAAATCGAAGTGTTCGGTACGGATCGATATAAAAATATCGCGCCAAGCGCTGTGTTAACTGTTGATTCGACGAATGGTTCATTCAGTGCAAATAAGGCAGTAGATGGAATTAAAAATGACAATAGCAGCAAATGGCTTTCTTTAAGCGGCGAACCGCATTACTTTCAGATGGATTGGCCGGAGGATAAGTTAATTACAGGCATTAACGTCTGGAGTGGGCTGATCGGGGGCAACGGATTTCAAATCAAAGACTATACGATGGAGTATTGGGATGGGGCAAATTGGATAAATACAGCGACTGTGACCAATAGCACCTACGATGCCAACATTGGTTTGTACAATTCTCTGAAGTGGAGTACTCCTATTTCCACCAAGAAAATAAAAATGAATATAACGAAAGCCTCTGGCGCAGCGGGCTATACGGACGCAAGATTGTTGGAAATTGAGGTGATTGGAGCAGATTTACCCGCTACGACGGCGAATTTATCGCCTACACAGCCGGATGGACCCAATGGGCGGTACATGAATCCGGTTACCGTTACATTGTCCGCTCCGCATACATTATGGGGGGTTACACAGTCCGTATATAGTCTGGATAGTGGGAATACGTGGCTGGCATACGCTGGGCCGATCACGTTTGAGCAGGATGGACTCTACCCTATCAGTTATAGATCGGTGGATCATGAAGGCAATTTAGGGAGCATTCAGACGGTTTCATTCATCATCGAAAGGAATTCTAACACAGTGGCTCCTGTGACGACGGCGGCATTGTCTGGTGCTCCAAATGGCGAGGGCTGGTTTAAAGAAGATGTGACGGTTACCTTGACGATTGTGGATGAATCAGCGGGTGCGGTGGAGACCGAATACAGTATCAATGGTGGGACTACAGCTGCTTACGTGGCACCAATTGTCATTCAAAACGAAGGAACGAGTACGATTGGATATTTCTCTACAGATGCCGCAGGGAATGTGGAAGCGACGAAATCTTTGCAGGTGAAATTAGATAAAACAGCGCCGGAGGCTATATTAACGCAGTCGGGTCACAAAGTTGCGGATGTGGCATATGCGGATAAGCTGAGATTTGATTTGATCAGTACAGATGCACTCTCCGGTGTGGCAACTCAGACGTTGACTTTGGATGGCGCTGTGATTAACAGCGGTCAAACCATTGCTGCAGGTAGTCTAGCATTAGGTGCGCATACGGTGCGATACAGTGTAGTGGATGCAGCGGGCAATTTGGCGCAGTCGACACAAACATTCAACGTGAATGCGAACGTTACGTTCAGTCAAGCTACCCTTGCAGCTGACGTGGTATCGCTGAAGCCGGGTGAAACGACAGATACACACCTAACTGGGACATTAAGCAACGGAACGCCTGCTGATCTCAGTGGTGCAGTTGTTACCTATAACACAAGTGATGGAGCGGTAGTTACTGTGAATCCACAAGGTAAAGTTAGTGCTTTGGCAGAAGGTACTGCGCAAATTACAGCAACCGTCATGCTGAATGGAAAAACAGTACAAACCAATGCTGTGACTATTACGGTTCTGAAGCCGTTATCGGTTGGGGAGCCAGGTAAGCCAGTTTTGTCAGATAACAGTGGTCATGCAACTGGATTAAAAGATGGTAACTACACAGTCACAATGAACTTGTGGTGGGGGAATAACGGCTCTGTGTTCAAGCTGTACGAAAATGGCATACTGATTAGTACGCAAACATTGATAGATGCGTCTCCAGCTGCGCAAGTGGCTACAGTAGGTGTGGAAGGCAAAGAGAACGGCACCTACACATATACAAGTGAGCTTATTAATTCCTTCGGAACGACAACTAGCGATCCACTTATCGTCAAAATTACAGACGCATCGCCAGGTAAACCTGTGCTATCTCAAGATAATTGGGATGAAGATGGGAACTACAAGGTAACGATGAACATGTGGTGGGGCACCAATGCTTCCGAATATCGCCTATACGAAAATGGCCTACTGATCGAAACGAAGAGCTTGAATGCAGCGTCTCCAAATGCTCAAAGCGCCGTGACGACGATTGCTGGCAGAGCGATTGGTGAGTATGAGTACCGTAGTGAATGGGTCAATGCGGGTGGCGTTACCTCGAGTGATAAGATTACAGTGAAAGTAACGAAATAAGAGGTAACCTATCTCCTCGTAATGACAATCGACTATCGAAAAGGAATCATTTTAACTGATGAGCAGCCGTAGTGCTCCCAATGAATAATTCGCCTTGAATACGGATGTGCTCATAAGGAAGGGTAGGATTAGCGATACGCCATAACATCCGATCGGCTGCCCGGTATCCGGCTTCTCTGATCGACAGTAGAGGTCGGGTAAATAACGGCAGCTGCTCCGGTTGTTCATTCAGGATACCTATCAAGGAAATATCCTGAGGAATGTTAAGTTGGAGCTCGATGCATAGCTGGTATACGGTGGCAACCTCTCCACTGACTCCGCAGATGATAGCTGTGGGGGCATAGTGAATCAGCATATTACGCAGCTCTTCAAGCCACTCGGGATGAGTATTCCGCTGGCTAATCGAATGGACATCCGGATCAACCTCGATATGGAATTCATTCATAGCATGAAGGAAAGCCTGCCAGCGCAAAATAAAGCCTCGTTGGTAATGCGTATCACCCACATACATAATGCGGTGATGACCAATAGATCGCAGGTAGGCAACAGCTTGATAGGTGGCTTCATAGATGTCCCAAATTACACTGTCTACTTTGGTCCCGAGAGGAGGAAAGCTTAACAGAATCTTCGGAATCGATAGACGAAAAAGTGCAGGCTCCCATGCCTTGGGCATAATACTCGGGGCGATGAATAAGCCATCGGCAAATTCTAATCCGTGCTCTTCCAACCAGTCAGACATCTCGGTTTCCCGAATAGAAGTAGGGAGCATGCAGGTATCAATTTGATGGCCGAAGGAGGCGAATCGTTCATATAAGCCCTCAAATAATAGACGGTTGTAACTAACGGATTGTTCGGTTTGTACAAGTAAGAATCGCTTGCGTTCCATCTGATAGGAGATGATGCGTTCCGCCCTCAGGCTGCGAATCTGGTCTTTCGTGAAGTAACCTAGCTTTTCCGCCGTTTCGACAATAAGCTGCCGGGTTGTCTCAGACATGCCCGGTCTTCCTTTTAAAGCTTTATTGACCGTTTGTACGGATAGTCCTAGCTCCTTGGCAATAGTCTTTAATGTAATCGGCTTACGAATGGGCATGGAGTGTACCTCTATTTTTCTGGATTCATACACCTATCGTATCATGTTCTCATTATTGATTAAACTAAAATTAAACTTTATCATCGATTACTACCTTTTAGAATGGAGAAGACGGATTATTAGGGGGATGAAGAAACATGGAGCTTATAAATGATGAACGACGATGGTATGGAAAAAGCTGGTGTACACTGGGTGATAGTATTACAGCAGCTAATGGCTATCAACCCTTGGTAGGTGCGGTATTAGGCTTCTCCGTTATTACGAATGCGGGACAAAACGGATGCCCGCTTACTGCAGACGTTGACCAGGATTATGGCGCAACCGTGCATATAGGACGCAAGATGGAGCTCGGTTATGATTGTGTTACTATCTTTGCGGGTACCAATGATTTTCGTTTGAACAAGCCCATAGGACGGAAGGAAGATCGAGATATTCATACGTTCTATGGGGCATATATCGAATTAGTCGAGGATATTCTTACGAAAAATCCAGCATGCCTTCTGAACTTATGGACGCCTCTGCAGCGTGATAAGGACGGCTTTGACATACACTCTGTCAACCAGGCTGGCCATCGACTGATTGATTATGTCGAGGTCATTCAGGCCATAGGCCTTGAATATGCTCTGCCTGTGCTGAACTTATATGCTGAGAGTGGGTTCAACCGCTTCACACTTTCCATTCTCACTTCAGATCGTTTGCATCCTAATGAGCAGGGCCATGCGCGTATTGCTTCGATGGCAAGCAGCTTTTTGGCGCGACTCTAATTCCACACCTGGCGATCAGGTGCAATTAAGCAATCCAGCTACACCTGTCAATTTCGTAACTGGCGTTCAAGATTAGAAGCTAAAGGGGGTTGTCCTCAAGTAGATTACTCTACTTTTAGGACAGCCCCTTGTTTATGCGTCACTTCTACCCCAGCGGTTCTTTATTACGATAATGCTGAGGTGCGATGCCCTCGATCTTTTTAAACATCCGGCTGAAGTAAAAAGGATCTGGATATCCGACTTCACCTGCAATCTCCTGAACACTTTTATTTGTACTGCGCAGCAGGTATTTGGCACGTTGGGTTTTAAGCTGGTGGATGTAGTTGTGGATGTTCGTTCCAGCATATTTTTTAAACACCTGACAAAGATATTCGTATTTTCGATCCAGCAGCCGCTCTAGCGTTTCTTTGGAAATGTCCGAATCGTAAAAATTGTTCAAATGATTGACCAGCTTGCGGAATGTGAGGTATGAAGTGGGGAAAGCCGTATCCAAATCGCTTTGCTTCAAAAAATCACTCGCCATAAGCCGGAGTATTTCGCCAAGCAATAAGGTGGCATGAAAACGAAAATAGCCTTTGGGTTGTTTCATTGTCTCCACCAGATCTTCAAACAAGCCGAGCAGCTTATAACGCTGTAAGGAACGATACTGACGCGGGACGACAAGCAAATCCTCATGAAGGATATCCGTAGTTCTTAGCTCCGTCCGCTCGGCATGGACAATATTAAGCTCGGATGCCCGATCCAGCACGAATTCATTGAGGCAGGGATCACAGGAAAATTGCACCCAAAAAAATTGGCCCTGTTTTTCATGGGGATTCCATCCAGAATGTGTCTCCCAAGGCATCATAAGCAGCGACTCTCCAGCTTGTAAGCTCATACGCGCTTCACCAGTTTGTAGATGTACCGTTCCGTCGGCTATGACGATTAGCTCATAATGCGGATTGTGATGCTGGCCGAAGAAATGGGGACTGTTTGCATCGAAAAGATCCGCCCATTTGACGTCTAGCGTAGATAAACGAGAAAGAGAGTAGTACATGGCATGACATCCCCCGATGTTTATTCTTGTGAAAACAAAACTATGTACATGGCACTACAAAAGAAGCGCTCCTATACTAAAATCATCACTATTATATCAAATAACGGAGGTTCTCACATGAATACAAGTATTTTAAACGAACAAGATTACTATCGGATTGTTTACGGAGGATGGCTGGGGAAAAATATCGGGGGAACGCTTGGAGCACCCGTCGAAGGCGTGAAAGAGCTGCTTGAATTGACCTTTTATCCAGAGCTGCCAGATGGTCCACTAGAGAATGATGACTTGGACCTGCAATTGGTGTGGCTGCACGCCTTGGAGCAGTATGGTCCGGGATTGACCGCCCGCGAGCTTGGGCAAGAATGGTTGGAGCATATCTTTTTCCCGTTTGATGAATACGGTTATGCCCTGACGAATCTTCGAAGAGGTCTACATGCGCCGGTTGCAGGATGGTTCAACAATCCTTTCAACAACTGTATGGGCTCACCTATTCGTTCCGAAATTTGGGCAATGGCGGCACCCGGAGCGCCGGAAACTGCAGCTCACTATGCGTATCAGGATGCGATTGTAGACCATGCCGGAGGGGAAGGGGTATATGGTGAAATGTTTTTTGCCGCTTTGGAAAGCGCTATTTTCTTTGAGAAAGACCGGGATCGGTTGATCGAGATTGGAATGAGCTATATTCCTGAGGATTGCCGTACCGCCAAAGCGCTGAAAGATCTGCTCCGTTGGCATCAGGAAGGGAAGAGCTGGACTGAAACGCGCTTGCTCATTCTGGAGCACCATGGCAGCGACAACTTCACAGATGCTCCGCAAAATATTGCATTTACAATCCTTGGATGGTTGTATGGTACAGATTTTGAAGACGCCATTTTGAAAGCCGTCAACTGCGGTTACGATACGGATTGTACCGCAGCAACGCTAGGTGCGATACTGGGAATGCTGCTTGGACCGGAAGGCTTGCCTGCCAAATGGGTGAAGCCGGTTGGTGACCGAATCGTTGTCAGTCCTCCGATTAAGGGATTCCCTGCGCCTAAGAATTTGGATGAGCTGACCCGCCGCACGATCCTTATGGGCAAACAGATTCTTGCCGCATGGAATACCGGGATTATCGTGCATCCTGACCTTCCGACTTCTTGGAACCGATTGGTGGCTGCGGGAGAAGCGGATAAAACGATAAGGGAGCTTTGGGAGAGAAAGGTGACGTCCAATCTTTACTTGCTGCCGCAGGGAACGATAAACGGTCCGGACGCCGAGTTATTGATCGACTTCGGAACAGATGGCCCGGCCATCGGAGTGGGTCAAAGGAAGGTCCTGCAGTTTATGCTGACAAACCGTTCACTTACCCCAATACATGGAAAAATTGCTTTGGAGCTGCCTTCAGGATGGGAGGGGCCGACACCGCTTGAGATTAGCCTGCAGCCAGAAGAATCCTTCCAGTGGGACACGGAAATCTTGGCTGGGGCGGTAGCAGCCGCAAGCCATGAGCTTGCTTTTCGCTGGACGCGAACTCATGACAACGCGGTATGGGCCGTTCAGAAAGTGACTTTCGCATTAGTCAGCTCATCCAGATGGATCGTCTGGGGTCCAGATGGCGGAGCGGGAAAAGAAATGTATGTCCCAGGAAATCGAGTGGAGTGGGAGAAGGCTCTTGGGTTAAACTCTGCTCTATTGCCAGCAGACGGAGTTTACCGGGCGCAAACGACGCTCACTAACCCGATCGAACGGAAGCTTCGACTTATTGCAGCTGCGAATAGCCCTGTAACGTTGAAGTTGAACGGACAGATCGTGATTGAGTGCAATGAAACGTTGGAATTCATGCCGGCGTATCATCGTGCGCCTCAAGAACAATGGGTGGAGTTAACGTTGGAAGCCGGTAGCCATCAAATAGAAGTTGAAGCTCTCAGAAATGGCTGTCCTCCGGAGGTGTACGTCTTGCCGGTGGCGCTTAAGGATACAACATCACCTGGTCCTTACTATTACTATACGGATATTCTGCTCGGGTGAAATATGAGAAGATGCGCATCATGTGATGTGCAACTGTCCGGCCTGATCACGGAAGCGAACCAACAAGCATGGAGCTGGGAGGACTTAGTCCCCTATGTGCACCATGTCGGGACTTTCTCGACAGCCTGAGTTATTCAAGCCCCCTATAGGGGCTTGAATAACTCATTTTAAGTGACATTTTCTCAGACAATTATCACACATTGAGATAACTGGTGTTATTAGAATAAGGATACGTAAGAGATAGCTTGTTCTAGCAGAATGGACTCTTCTGTTTGGTACTCTCGGCTATTCGGATAGGGTGGTTGTATGCCTACTCGCTCCGCAGCATTGAAAAACAAACGATAAATACGCTCATCATTAGAGGCTCTATCATAATAACCATTTGTAAAAAAGGTGTGGCGATAAATACCAATAAAACGAAGAAGCAGGCTGCTCCAGCTGCTCCAGTCGAGCGGTTTCTCGGAGCTGCTAATAAATAATTCGCTCCAACCGTAACCCAAATTACTTGTAATTCGAAGACGAACTCGAAAACCAGAGGAACCAGCTTCAAAAGCGGGGATGACAAAAACCTCAATTCTTTTAATACTCATAGTAGAAAGCTGTTCATCCAAAGAAGGTAAAGGGACTGCAGATTGTGTCAACATAAATAAAACCTCTCCTCTTTTCGCTTACGAGGTTAGCTGACGGATTCGGACTAGAGAGCTGCCCTACCGGAGGCTTAAGCTCCGGATTCACCCCATGCGAACGTACAATGTTGCCGCTCGCTTTGGTTCCCCCGCTTTTTCTTCGAAAAATTCAGCGATAATCGTTTGCCTTAGTCGGCTTGCCGTCTATAATAAACCTGCAGCCATCTTTTGTAAAACATAGGTTTTTGGGGATTTGACGCCATATTGTCATTTATAAAGTAATACGATCATTTCATGCATTAAAAAAGGTTTATTCTTCGAAAATCTTGCTGATTCTCACTAATCCTCTTATTTAAAGAAGTCAGATTATTTGATTAATATTTCAGTAGTGTGGCCTTTGTCATCTTTTTTGAAAACGAGAGATAAACAGCGAAATAGTGAGAGAAATCGAAAAATAAATCTATGGAAGCGTCGACATTGAATCATTATTGTCTATATTTACTTGATTTGACCTGTGAGATCTCTTTACAGCAGGTTTAGCGAGGAGTAAGATTCGATACAGGATTTACTAATAAGTTTCGGGGGAACCAAATGTTAGGCAGTGCACATGTTCGATGTGAGAGTCGGATGGCTGCATTGCAGGGGTGAATCTTTGTCCTGGCACCATGGATGCTAGACAAGGTAGGGCGGCTCTCACCGCCCGAATCCGTCAGCTAACCTCGTAAGCGTGGATCGAGAGAGGAATTTCTAATCATTGTAAATATTCCTTTGGTTTCGAAGGATGAAAAGGGGATTCCCATGATACGTTCACTAGCGTTGCATTAAAGTTTCCTGCCGAATCTACATGCTCAAGCAAGCCGATCCTAAACTGCCGAGTCCCGCAAGACCAAAGCCGGCATCTACTTGGATTATCAAATTAATCTTCCAATAAATTTATTTCGGGGAATGAAGATAGGTGTGAAAAATCCCCAATAAAATTAAAATATGTTCTTCATGCAAAGGATCCACTAATCTAAAATCCGCTTTTAAAGGGATTGTTAATGTTTCCTTCCATTCAGCAACAACTACTCCGTCTAAAGAAATATCCCCCCAACCAATTAAAGGTTTGTTTAAATAGTAAGTTTTCCCTTCGAATTCAAAGCTTGTCTTTTCCCCTATATCAAATCGCTTCTTATCTATTAAATGGATTTGTAATGTTCCACTATCAGTAAAATAGTTAATAACATACTGTCGTTTTTTAAAAAGATTCCTTACTTGTATAGCTTCAAATTTCAAGTTGCCTTCAGCATTAAAAACTTTGTAGTCGGTAAAAAGACCCTCCATGAAAATATCAATGATCCTCATGATTAGGTTTGGATACGTTCTTTTAATACGACCAACAACTCGTCCATCTTCACCGCGAATCTCGGCTTCTTTTGTAGAGTAACGATTATACAATCTGTACGTATACATTCTAGATCAGTTCCTTTTAAATAATAATTTCACTTAACTTATTGTTCTTTATCAGCGCCTTTTTCTTCGGTCCAAAAACAACTTCGCAACAAGAAGAATTTAAAACATTGATTTCAACAATTTTTTTTATTAATTATGAAGGAACGATGAGAGCGAATAAGATCAGATGTCAACAATTTATGTAAGTATACTAAAAGCCTTTACTCGTTATCTAAATTTACAGACATAAAGTTCGTCACGATTTAATGCAACGCTAGTGATTTCCGTTATTTTATCAAGTATCACAGCAGTTATTTTATGGAATAATCTTCTAAAAACTAGAAAAGCTGATGTTTTCTGCACAGGACATCGGGTTGTATACATTAATCTATTTAAACCAGCCCTTGCGCCATAACCAGAATATCATGATAGACCCAACTACTAACATAACCCCTAATACCCCAAAATAACCCCAACGCCAAGTAAGTTCAGGCATATACCCAAAATTCATTCCATAAATGCTCGCAATGAAGGTTAATGGAATAAATATGGATGTCATAACGGTTAGTGTCTTCATTATCTTATTCATTCTATTTGAATTTATTGAAATGTAGCTGTCCCTCATATCTGCGGTCATTTCTCGATTAGATTCAATCATTTCGGAAAGCTTCAGCAAATGGTCGTAAATATCGGTAAAGTAAACTAATTGTTCTTTTATTCCATCAATTTTTTCAGAATTAATTATTCGGTAAAGAAGCTCCCTCATAGGTAAAACGGTTTTTCTGAGTTTGAGCAAATCAGAGCGGATATCGAAAATGGTATCCATTAATTTTTCAACGCTTTCATTTTTAACATTGTCTTCAATTTCATTTAATTGGTCTTCTATTTGATACAAAGTCGGAAAGTAATTGTCAACCAATTTGTCCATGATTGAATAAGCAACATAAATATGACCTTTCTCTGATAAACTTTTATGTTCAATTATGCGGCTCCAAGCTTCATCAACCTCTCTGCTATTGGATAAATGGAATGAAACCACGAAATTTATGCCTATAAACAAATCAATTTCTTCAGCTTGCAAAGTTTTTTGGTTAATGGAGTGCAGTACAAAAAAGTGGTCATCATCATAATGGTCTAATTTTGGACGCTGTAAAAAGTGGAGACAATCTTCAATAGCTAAGGGATGGAAATGGAAAAAAGTTTCCAATAACTTTGTTTCTTCTTCTGTTGGACAATTAAAATCAACCCAAAACCATTTAATGTTTGAATCAGTAAGGCCAGGTATGGAAATATCCGTAATCACTTTCAAGTCATTGGTTACAGCAATTGTTCGAAGCACAATACACCATCCTCATGTGAAATCCTGATTAAGGATATTATAGCATTTTCCATTTTATTTTTCCCGCTCTCGTCGTGCAGCTGAAGTAGTCCATCCTTCCTTATTGAGCTCCCTCGGTAAAATGTAGTTTTCTCACGAATGCTCGCTTATTCGCAGGATCTCTCCAATAGA
>NZ_LAQO01000067.1 GCF_000971975.1 Paenibacillus algorifonticola
ATACAGCTGCTCCTTCATCCAAACCTCAAACGAATGTCGCTCAATTCGGTTCATATACCGCTTGCGCCGTTCCTCGCAGCCTTGATCCCAAGCCTCTGCGAAGCCATAAATCCACCCCGCCTCATAGCGAAAAGGGGTCAGCCCCACCTTGCCATCCGTCTCCCTGTCGCTCGCTTCCAGCATATAGACCGGATGTCCTTCGTTCAGGCTTGTCCGCAGCAAGGAGATGTGGATATAGGCACATTTCTGCAAAATCCCTTCCTGCTGCCGAGCCAGCACCGCTTGGCAAAATCGGTCAAACAGCGCGGTGAACTCTGCCGCGATCAACGCTTTATTTTTCACATAATAATGATGCAACGCCCGAATTTGAGCATTGCGCTGCGGGATTACATCCTCTTCTAAAAAATGCTGCCACACTTCCATATCGTGCATCGCTTGTACTCCTATCTATGGTGTTCATTGCCTACTGATTCATCAGCACTTCAATCCCTTTAATGACAACCTGGCCTTGGTCAATCGTGATTCCTCCGTTGCCGTCCTTCGTGGACATTTCGATCTGGTTCGCCACCATCATGATTGATTCGCCGACCATCTCTATCTGCTTGCTCGCTTGCAGCATAATTTTATTTTCACAGTTCAAAATGATCGTCCCCGCGCTTGTCAGCGTAATGGTAGCACCCCCGGTCGCGCCAGTTATGGTGATTTTGTCTTCCTCAAACGTGATTTTTTGCCCCGTTGGCGTCAGCAAAAACTTCGTATTCGGATTCGCCATCAAATCGTCCTTCAAATCCTTGTCGTAGTTAATGACCGGCTGCAGCTGTTCCTGCTGGACAACCGTCATCGTTACATTTTGGCTTTTCCCGCCTGCTGATCCGGACGACCCACCATTCCCTGAACCAGACGGAGCCGCCGCATTCATTGCTTCCTCCGGCACCTTCTTCCGCACCGAGCTGAGCGCAATCCCTTCGGCTTCCTTCGCATTCGGAAAATAAATCCGCACGCTGTCGCCTTTCTCCGGCATGCAGTACCAGCCCGTCTGGTCGTCCGACGCATACATCGTAGAGTAAGGGAATGGGCTGGCGATGGCGAGGCTCCAGTTCTGATCGTAATCAAGCTGCACCTTTACCTCGTCACGCACAACCTCCATCACTTTCCCCGAAATCGACGCGCCAATCAGCTTGGCATTATGCCGCTTGCGGCGGTAAGCCGCGCGTTTCAGGCAAAGCGTATACCGATGGGTGAGCAGCCCATGCTGCATTTCCGTCCGCACCTCGAATACATGGAGCTTATGCCCTTTAAACGTCACTTTATCGCCCAGCTCAAGCACCCGATTGTTCAGCACGATTTCGTAGCAAATGTAATCCTGCTCGCTAAGGCCGGATTTCTCCATCGACGCTTCTTGTTTATAAGCGACCAAATCCTTGTACATCCGGTAGTGCGTCGCCTCGATTTTGCCTGCGTCCCGATTGTCCGGAATGCCTACATATACACGAATGCAGTCCTCGGTCGTGACCGGAACAAGCACCGAATGATAGCGGGAAGCAAGACGCTTCAAAAACTGCCAGTCGGTTTCCTGATATTGCAGCGTGTAGGCACCGAGCTTTTTATTTTCATCAAACGTATTGAACGTTTGCCCTTTGGGATAATAGCCGCTGATTTGCTGCATGAGATCGGGGAGGAGCATCGCTTGATTTTGGAAAGAGCGGGTTTGCGGCTTGAGATCCATCGCATGCGTATGCGACACAGCCTCCGCCTCCAGCCAATAAACGTGGTTTTCTACGCGAACATGGAGCTTCATGATCATGCCATGAAACAGCCGATGCTGCTTCCCGCTTTTTTCGGTATAAAGAAGCTCGATGGGGGTTTGATCATCCGCCATTCGAACATAATAATCTTCCTTTTCCTCCGGAATGATGCCCGTAAACGTCAATTTGGCGTGATCATGAACTTTTTTGACGAGCAGCACATGATGCAATCTCATGTCAAAAGGAAGTATGCGCAATTCTTCATAGCTAACTGAAAATAAGGCCATTATGTCATCTCCTTCAATTTGCCTAAGCCTCCAGCTGTACCATTAAGTTATAGTACAGGGAATAATGTTACAGTCTAAACGATATATAACAGGACTATTTTACATACTTATACTATAATATTAAAATATATATCGACTTTTTAAGATCGTTTATTAATAGAACAACCTTAATTTCAATAAAAAGGCATCAAAAAAATAAGCTCCCTTCATACACGAATGGTGTATAAAGGAAGCTTATTTATTAGGCGGCCACGGCTTGCGTACACACATTAGCCCTTGTCCGTTTTGCCGTTATTTTGCTGTTTTTATGATGTTCATTCACTTCAATTTTGCTGCTACTTCCACTAGTTCCTATTCCTGATCCACTGGCGTCACTGCATAATACAGCTCCTGCTCCAGCTCAGCAGCATAGGCTGCGCTCGTCTCTTCCGACCAGCCGAACAGCGCTGCCATCTCGGCATGCACCGCATCCTTCCATTGCAGGACGCGAGCGCGGTCAAACAACAGGTTGCCTGTACGGCGAATCCAGAAATCCGCCGGCTTCGTCGTCAGCTCATACTCCAGACCGTACATCAGCTCAATGCGCAGGCTGAGCGAAAGCTCTTGGCCGCTAGCCGTTGGCTGGCCTTTGTACTGCGGGATAAGTCCAAGCACTTGATCCACATTGGTGCCAAAATGGCGGGCAAGACGCTCAGCCTCTTCGCGTGACAGCCCAGCACGAACGCCTTCCTCCGTTTTCTTGGCAACGAAAGCCGGGAATTGGGCGGAGCCGCCGAAGTCGCCGCCTGACAATGGCAGATTTTTCGTACCGCTTGGGCGAATGCCGCTGCGGCCTTCCGCTGTGAGCTGCGTGCTCACCGTGTTCACGACGCTCTCCGCCATTTTGCGATAGCCCGTCAGCTTGCCGCCTGCAATCGAGATCAGCCCAGAACCAGCTACGAATACCTCATCCTTACGCGAAATTTCCGAAGGATCTTTGCCCTCCTGGTGAATGAGCGGACGCAAGCCGGCCCAGCTCGATTCCACATCGGAGGCTTTCAGCTTGATTGAAGGGAACATGAAATTTGCAGCCTGCAAAATATAGTCCAGATCCTGCTTTGTCATGCGCGGATGCGCCTTATCTGCCTTGTAGTTCGTATCGGTTGTGCCGATATACGTTTTGCCGTCACGCGGAATCGCGAACACCATACGTCCGTCCGGCGTATCGAAATATACCGCTTGATGCAGCGGGAAGCGCGATTGGTCAAATACCAAATGCACCCCTTTGGTCAAATGCACCGTTTTGCCTTGCTTCGAGCCATCCTGCTCACGCAGCGTATCGACCCACGGGCCTGTCGCATTGACAACCTTAACGGCACGCACCTTGCTCTCGGCTCCGGACAGCAGATCACGCACATTAGCGCCAACAACTCTGCCGTTCTCATAAATGAACGATTCAACCTTCACATAAGGAATCGAGAGCGCGCCCATGTCCACAGCCTTCTTCATCACTTCAATTGTCAGACGCGCATCATCGGTGCGGTATTCCACATAATAGCCGCCGCCCTTCATGCCTTCGCGCTTCAGCAGCGGCTCTCTGCTCATCGTCTCGTCTACGCTGAACATTTTCCGGCGCTCGCCGCGTTTGACGCCAGCCAGAAAGTCATACACGCGCAGGCCGAGCGAGGTCGAGAATTTACCGAAGGTGCCGCCTGTATAAAAAGGCAGCAGCATCCATTCTGGCGTCGTCACATGCGGTCCGTTCTCATACACAATCGCGCGCTCTTTGCCAACTTCTGCTACGACGCCGATTTCCAGCTGCTTCAAATAACGCAGACCGCCGTGAACGAGCTTCGTCGAACGGCTCGATGTCCCTGCCGCAAAGTCCTGCATATCTACAAGCGCTGTCTTGAGGCCGCGTGTCTGGGCATCCAGCGCAATGCCTGCTCCTGTAATGCCTCCACCTATAACGAGCAAATCGAATGTTTCCTCGCCTAGACTACGGTAAAGCTGTTCCCTATTTAATGCGCTAAAAGCACCCTGTTTTGTCATTCCTGTCTGTTTGCTCATCGTCTATTCCACCTTTTCAGCTAGTTCTGGTCCAATATCCTGCCAAGCGCAAACGGCTGAAGCCGTCCTCTGGCGGCAAAGCTATCGTTTCGCGGGTGAAATATAAGCCCATTATAAGTGTGAAACTTATAAATGCTTATATTTTAAAAAAAGAAAACGAAAAAACCGCAAACACCTTAAGCTGCGCAACATCTAGCGCGATGCAAAAGGTTTCTGCGGTGTCTCCGTTTCTCCGACCGAATATTAACTTGTGCCCACATTATAGCATAACGGGGCCTGCTCGTAAACAGGCTGAAGAGGGGTACCGTGATGGAAAGCCAAACCTTTCACGCAGCGATGAGCCTTTTTCGCCTTGCTTTTACACCTCCGAACAGCTGCTTCTAATCGTCAAAGCCTCGGTATAACGACCTTTTTCGGAATCGTCCGCTCCCCGCTCTCAATCGCACGGGACATCTAAACATAACCATCCTCGGAAAACAGATTTTCACTGGTGAAAATGTATTGGGGTGAAAAATGTCTTTGTTTTTCAAATAGTCCCGCAGCGTCATTTCACGTTCATCGCGTACTCGCTTATTATTGACCATATTATGCCCGCCAATGTATCCAATTCGCTGATGACCCAAATCCACAAAATAATCCAGTATTTCGGTCATTGATTTACGCAGATCAATAATGACCGAGTCAAACACTGATCATCTGGCGAAGAATCGATGAATAGACCCATTCGTTATAAAATCAAAATAAAGATATTTCCGAAAAATAGGCTATACTGAACAGAGTACAAGCCTATACATTTCATAATGGGAAGGATGCTAAACTATGGCGAAGCTCACTACTTATTTTTTCTCAGAGGATGCTAAAGCACAGGCTGATTTTTATATTCAGTCGCTTGGAGGGGAAATCGTCTCCATGATGAAATTCGGGGATTTGCCGAATACGCAAGACGATGTAAAGGACAGAATTCTTCATCTGGAGATGAAGGCCGCCGGTGTTAACTTCATGCTATGCGATGCTGTTAACCAGACACTGACCCATGGAAGTGCCATTAATCTAAGCTTGGAATTCGAAGGCGAAGCGGAAGCGCATGAGGCTTTCAATAAGCTGTCTGAGGGTGGAACGGTGAAAAAAGAGCTGAGTCTGGAATTTTGGGGCTCGCTGTTCGGACAGCTGGAAGATAAGTTCGGTATCCAGTGGATGATTACGACGGCTGCGAAGACAAGCGAAGCTTAGCTCCACTTAGGCACAAAATTAGGTATAAAAAAAAGCAAACCCCTCTCGCTTTATGCGAAAGGGGTTTGCTTAATGTTATTTTTCGGAATAAATTATTCCTTCTTGTATCCTTCATCCACCAGCTCAATGCGTCCCGTCTCCGGATCGATAATGAAGCCGTGAACAGGAATATGCGCGGGCATCAGCGGATGGTTGCGAATAATACCGATGCTGTCCATGACGCCTTCCTCTACCTTATCGAACCCCTTCAAGAAACGGTCCATCTTAATGCCGGAACTCTCCAGCGTCTCGATAACGACTTCAGAAATGCCGTTTTCCTTGAATTTATTGACCATGCCCTGCGTATCCAAATTGTTCATGCCACAGCCGTGATGCCCGATAACGAGCACTTCCTCTACGCCCAGCTCATAGACAGCGACTAAAATACTGCGCATCGCACTACCGAACGGTTGAGTCAAAATCGCACCCGCGTTTTTAATGATTTTGGCATCGCCATTGCGCAAATTCAGCGCTTGCGGCAGCAGCTCAACAAGCCGAGTGTCCATGCACGTCAAAATCGCCAGCTTTTTCGCCGGAAACTTGTCTGTGAGAAACTGTTCATATCGTTTTTCCTCAACAAATTTTTCATTATATGACAATAAATCATTTACAATACTCATCCTTCATCTCCCCCTCTGCTATTGCCAGATAAGCCTTGTCTATCATTTATGAAGGCCTATTCATATAAAAAAGGAAGAGCCGCAGCTCTCCCTTCATTATCATTCCTGCGCAACTCATGCCATATACGTAAGCTTAGCTCACACAGGATCAGAAAAGCTAAACTTACTTTAGCATAAGTCGCACAATATGGGCAATAGCAAGAATAAGGTTACAGTTCTACTATCGCTTTAATGACTTTCGATTCCGGCTTCAGCCACTCGTCGAACACGCCAATCAAACCTTCAAAGGACGAACGATGCGTAATTAACCGGTCTACGTTAACACTGCCTCTGGATACCGCTTCAATCACGATGTCGAAATCCTCACGCGTTGCATTGCGGCTGCCCATCAGAGTGAGCTCACGCTTATGGAATTCAGGATCATGAAAGGCAATATCCGCTTTCACGAGTCCAACATAGACCAGCTTGCCGCCATGCGCTGCCAGACCGAAGGCGTCTGTCATAGAACGGGCGTTGCCCGTTGCGTCAAATACGACGGTCGGAAATTCTCCCTCTGTCAGCTCGGCGATCCGCTCTTTCGGCTGCTGCAAGGCATGAACCGTTTCATCAACACCAGCCCAATCCTTGCAAAAAGCAAGCCGCTCGTCATTAATATCCATCGCAATGACCCGTGCTCCCTGATGCTTGGCAAACGCCATAACGCCAAGCCCTATCGGCCCTGCTCCGATAACGAGCACGGTCTCGCCCGCTTCCAGCTCCGCACGGCGCACAGCATGGGCGCCGATGCTAAGCGGCTCCAGCATAGCTGTCGCATCCAGCGTTAAGCCATCGGTCTTGATCAGATGGGTGGCGGGAACCGCGATCAGCTCGCGCATGCCGCCATCCTTATGAACGCCCAGCACTTGCATCGCGGTGCAGCAATTTGTTTTGCCGCGCCTGCATGCAGTGCAAGTACCGCAGTGCATATAAGGAATGACACTAACTTGATCGCCTGGCTTAAGCCCGGTTACCTTTTCACCGACCGCTTCTACAATAGCCGCCAGCTCATGTCCAAGAACACGAGGGTATTGAAAAAAAGGCTGGTTGCCTTTGTACGCATGCATATCTGTGCCGCAAATGCCGATGCGGCGGATGCGAATAATGGCATCCTCTGGGCCCGCCGTGAGTGTACCTTCGCCGCCTCCGCCAAAAGCAGGCTGCTCCTGCTCCGTCAGCTTGAGGCTGTCTGGCTGCTCACAAACAATAGCTTTCATGATGTCGCGCTCCTTTGCCCGCCGCCGCTAATTTTCTCATTATATTCCGGCAAGCCGCTGATCCAGCTTTCATCTGCAACTGGCGCCAGCAATTCAAGCACTTCCTTAAGAAGCTGCTCGTCTATAGGCTCCTCTATCCACGCCGCATTGCGGCGGATATTTTCTGGATTTGCTGTACTGACCAGCATCGTCGGAATTTGCTCATTCGCTACAGCAAACTGCATAGCCAGCTTCGCAATATCTGTCCCTTGCGCAGCACAATGCTCGGCAGCACGCAGACAGGCGGCCTTCAGCTCGCCGCTGGCCGGATGCCAGTCCGGCGTGCCTCTTGTGCCAAGCAAGCCCATCGACAACGGCGACGCGCTGACCAAGCCGACATTGTGCTGCTCAATGAGCGGCAGCAGGCCAAGCAGCGACGTATCATTTAACGAATAATGGCAATAGGATAAAATCACATCGACTTCCGTATGCGGCAGCCATTTCTCGAATAGCTGCAGCGGCAATCCGGAAATGCCATAGTGACGTATTTTCCCCTGCTCCTTGAGCTTTTGCAGCGCTGGAATGCCCTGTGCCGCATGCTCAGGCGAAACAAACTCAATATCGTGAAGGAACATAAAATCAACATAGTCCGTGTTAAGCCGCTGCAAGCTTTCTTCAAGAGAGCTAATAATCCGGCTCTCGGAAAAATCAAAGTTATCTACGCCATATCGGCCCGCTTTAGTCGAGAGCAGAAACTGGTCCCGCGGCAGCTCCTTAATCGCCTTTCCGAGCACCGTCTCCGCCTTCGTCATTCCGTAATACGGCGAGACGTCGATATAGTTAATGCCCGCATCCAATGCGCTGTGAACGGTACGAATCGCTTCTTCCTCATTCGTTTCCCGGAATACCGAACCGAGCGAAGACGCGCCGAAGCTGAGTACCGATACATCCAGTCCGGTTTTACCTAATTTGCGATATTTCATCGTTTCCCTCCAATTACAAAATAACGCCGTCTTTGAAAATCGCAATTTCCTTAAAGCCATTGCGTTCATTATTCGTCTTCGCTTCGCCAGAAGCGAGCGCCAGCAGCTGATCCCACAGCTCATCGGTCAGCTCGTTCATCGTCTTGCCTTCGAGCAGCTGTCCCGCATTGAAATCAATCCAATTTTTTTTGCGTCCGGCCAGCTCGCTGTTCGTCGCGATTTTCACTGTTGGCACCGGGCCGCCGAATGGCGTTCCCCGTCCTGTCGTGAACAGCACAATATGCGCTCCCCCAGCGGACAATGCCGTTACTGATACGAGATCATTGCCCGGCGCTTCCAGCAAATTCAGGCCAGTATGCGAAATCCGCTCGCCATAAGGCACAACGTCCTTCACCAGCGCGTGGCCGCCCTTTTGCGTACAGCCGAGCGACTTCTCCTCCAGCGTACTGATACCGCCGGCCTTGTTGCCTGGCGAAGGATTTTCATAAATTTCCTGATCATGACGAATAAAATATTGCTTAAAGTCGTTAATTAAATGTACGATTTTCCCAAAAACCTGCTCATTGTCTGCGCGATTCATCAATATCGTTTCCGCGCCGAACATTTCAGGCACCTCGGTCAAAATCGCCGTTCCACCCGCCTCAATTAAGCGATCGGATACCGTCCCGACAAGCGGGTTGGCGGTAATGCCGGACAAGCCGTCTGAGCCGCCGCATTTGAGCCCTAGCTTAAGCTTGGAGACCGGTACCGGCTCCCGCTTGAAGCGCTCTGCGAATTCGACGAGAGTGTCGATTTCCTCAAGCGCAGCCTCCAGCTCATCCTCGACCTCCTGCGACTTGATAAACTTGACGCGCTCCGGGTTATAATTGCCAATCGCCTGCTTAAACAGGTCGATTTGATTATTTTCGCAGCCGAGTCCCATCACGAGCACACCCGCTGCATTCGGATGATTCACAAGCGAAGCGAGCAGCTTCTGCGTATGCTGAAGATCGTCGCCAAGCTGCGAGCAGCCAAACGGATGGGCAAAATGATAAACGCCATCGACGCGTCCCGCATACATTGCATCGGCCTTTCGCGCTACGATTTCACAGGTTTTGTTAATGCAGCCGACCGTGTTAATGATCCAAATTTCATTGCGGATGCCAACCTCGCCGCCATCCCGCACATAGCCTTGAAACGTCTGGTTCGCGCGATTCACGGAGCTCGCAGCTGGCGCTGCCGATTCCTCTCGACCCTTGGCCGGATCATACGAATACTCTAGAAAGCCCTTCAAGCCCGTTCCAATATTATGCGTATGCACCCAGCTGCCTGCCGAAATATCCGACTTGGCAATGCCGATGGAATAGCCGAACTTGAGCACATGGGCGTCCTGCGGGATTGGAGTCGCTGCAATTTTATGCCCTTTCGGCACGTCATCCAGCAGCTCCAGCTCCCTGCCATTTTCAAGCGTCAGCTTATCCCCTTGGGAAAGCGGCGTAAGCGCAATAACGACCTGATCCTTCTCATTAAGCCGAACCCAGTTATTCATGCTGACCACGCTCCAGTTCCTCTAATTGTGAAGCTACCGCCTCCACCAAGCCTGGTACTGCCTGCAAGTCGCGCCCCCACAGCTCGCTTAAGGCCAGCAGCCGCTCTGCTTGCTCTTGTTCCGAACCCGCTGCTGCGCCTTGACCTGCTCCTTCCGAAGCCCACGCCGCTGCAAGCGCCGCTAATGCTCCGGCATCGTCGCGCACCGTATAGACGGTGCCGAACAAATCCGTACCTGTATATGCGCCTGCTCCATCGCTCTCTACTTTATAGTAGCGCAGCAATCCGGCAAAAGCGCGTACAAGCCGTGCTGGCACTGGCTCGCCGCGATCTGCGTAAGCTAGCAGAGATGGCAGCAGCCTGACCTTGAACTTGCTGATGCTGTTCATCGCAATATCAGCGAGCCGGTGGCGGATGAACGGATTGAGAAAGCGCTCATAGACCGCAGCGGCATAATCTTTAAGCTCGTCTTCCGGCAGCGGCAGCGCCGGAATGATCTCCTTCTCTACGGCATCACGAACGTATGGACCAAACTCAGCATGCTCCATCACTTCGCGCACCTGCTCCAGCCCATGGACAAGCGCAAGCGGCGTCATCAGCGTGTGTGCGCCATTCAGTATCCGCACCTTCCGCAGCTGAAATGGCTTCAAATCCTCCACAAAATGCACATTCAGCCCTGCCCGGCGCAGCGGCAGCTGCTCATCCAGCTCCGGCTCCGCCTCAATCGCCCAAAAATGGTACGGCTCCGCTGTCGTCAGCATCGGGTCCTCATAGCCCCACTCCGCAAACCATTGCTGCGCCTGCTGCTCATCAGGGTAGCCCGTCACGATCCGGTCTACAAGCGAGTTTAGGAAGCGGTTATCCTGCTCCACCCATTCTTTGAACGCCTGCGGGAAGCCCCAATCTTCGCTATAGCGCAGGACGCAAGCTTTCAGCTCATCGCCATTGCGTTCCAGCAGCTCGCAGGGCAAGCAGATCAATCCGCTGCCCGCAACGCCTTCGAATGCGAGAAAACGGCGATACAGCAAGTAGGCAAGCTTGCCTGGATAAGACTGAATCGGCTGGCCTTCCTGCAGCGGCTCCGGCTTGTAGGCAAGTCCCGCCTCCGTCGTGTTGGAAACGACGAAACGCAAATCCTCGCTTTCCGCAAGCTGCACTAGCGCTTCCCACTCCGAATACGGATCGAATGCTTTCGCAAATACGGTAACGACTTCCTTGCGCTCGACAGCCGCACCATTTTCCAATCCGCGAATGACCAGCGTATAAAGGCCACCCTGCTTGGCTAACGCGTCAATTTTTGGCTTGCCGCCTGGACGCGGCTGCGTCACCGCGACACCACCGCCGAACAGCCCCTGCTTATGGCATTCCTGAAGCATCCAATCGGAAAAGCCGCGCAAAAAGTTGCCTTCGCCGATTTGCAGCACCGTTATTTTCCCTGCTTGAACCGCCTCATATCTTTCGCGGTCTTCCTGTCCCAGAAGCGTCTTATTTAACTGGCTCATAGTTTATAAAACTCCTTTGCATTTAGTCCGAACAGCTTGCTTCGCTCCGCATCTCCCCAAGAGGCTGGCAGCGCCTGCTCCAGCACATCCACGACTTCATCATAGCCCGCCGCCAGCAGGCACACCGGCCAATCACTGCCGAACATCACCCGGTCCGGACCAAAAACCTCCAGCACATGGCGAATATACGCGATAAAATGCTCCGGTCTCCAGCTTTCGTGGCTTGCCTCCGTCACCATTCCTGACAGCTTGCAATACAGCTTCGGATAACGCGCCAGCTCCGTCAGCTGACTGCGCCAAGGGTCAAGTTCTCCCGCCGCGATCCGCGGCTTTGCCAGATGATCGATAACACCGCGCAAATTCGGCACCTGCTTCATGAGCTGAACGAGCGAGTCAAGCTGATGCACGGCGAGAAGCAGGTCAATAGGCGTATCCCGCTGCTCATACTCCTTCAGCGCTTCAACGAACGTCTGCTGCAAAATCACATTTGCATCCTGCAGCTCTTGAATCATCACGCGGAACCCCACGAACCGCTGATGACGTTCAAATCGTTCGAAGTGGCTTAAATGCTCGGGATCGAACAGATCGAGATAACCGACAACCCCCGCAATCGACTCCGTGCGGTCGCTCAAGGCGAGTAAATACTCGGTCTCTGCCAACGTTGGTGCTGCTTGCACCGCGATCGTATGGCTAATGCCATGCCGATTCAGGTTTGGCTGCAAATGCTCCGGCCCAAAATCGCGGTAAAGCACGGGAACCTCTGGTGTAATCCAGCCGTAATCGCCCCGCTCAATTGCCCAATAATGCTGATGTGCATCAATCCTCATCGTCGCTGCCCCCTATAAAACGATATTTTCACACAAGGTGAAACGGCTTTCGCCGTCCTTTGGCGGCGCAGCGCGTTTCAGTCCGAGAAATATAGAGAAAGGATGGCGAAATCATATCCTTTCCTATATTTTAAAATGCAAGTATAATTGTTAACGTTTTCAAAGCAGCATCCGCTCTAATGTGGAAACCTGCTCCCGCTGCTATTTATCCCTTTTCTCTTATTATAAATGCCAATAATGATATTAAAAATAACGTATTCCTGCATATTTGTACTGTATTTTGATTTTTGCTATGCTGGACTATAGAAACAAGGCGCGCTTGGCTCAAGCAAGCGCATGGAGGAGGCGTTTCGCTTATGGAGCCGTTTCGCAAGCCGTTCGAGGTTGGCAGCTCATTCCCTTTCGATTTCGTCTACCGTGACCGCAAGCATTGGCAGACGGAGCTGCCCGATCATCTGCATGACTGGTATGAGCTCGTCTATATTTATGAAGGAAAAGGCACTTTTTTTATTGACCAAACCTTTTACGATATGAAGCCCGGCGATTTGTTTATTATTCCGGGCAATACGATACATCGCTCGTTTCCCGACAAGGAGGAGCCGGTGACGTCGACGGCGATTTTTTTCAGCACGTTATTCGTCCAAACCGCGTCGTTCGGGGACACCTTCTCTTATTTGCGCTGCTTCGACCATGCCAAAAAGCATAAACGCTACAAATTTGAGCCTACCCTGCAGGAGCAGCTCAAGCTGGAGCGGCTCATTGATGAGCTTGAGCTGGAGCAGCGCGAGCAGCAGCCCGGCTATCGGCAGGCGATATTGCTGCAGCTGGAGCATATTTTGCTGCTGATGAACCGCCGGATTATTGCGAGCAGCCGCGAATATGCCAAGGCGGATGGCCCGCTGATTGGCCCGCTATGGATGCGGAGCATTCTTCACTATATCGATGAGCATCCCGAAAGCCCGCTCGGCTTGTCCATTTTGGCGCAAATGGCGGCGGTCACGCCGGCCCATTTTTCCCGCGTGTTTAAGCAGCTCACCGGCATGAATGTCACCGACTATGTGACGGCGAAGCGCATTATTCGCGCCAAGGAGCTGCTGCTCGCAAGCGACGAGAACATTCGGCTCATTGCCGACGCCTGCGGCTTTGAGAGCCTGCCCCATTTTCACCGCATGTTCAAAAAAGTAACCGGGCAAACGCCCGCCGCTTATAAAAAAGCGACGCCAGCCGACCAAGCGTAAACGGCTTTCGCCGTCCTCTGGCGGCAAAGCTTCCGTTTCGAGGGTGAAATATAAGCCGATTATAAGGGGGTAACTTATACATGCTTATATTTTAAAAAATGCATAACAAGGAATCGAAGAGGGGAACCGTAAGTAAGCGGTTTCCCTCTTTTTTTACCAAATTTATAATTGACAGGAGTGAAAGACGAGTGCTATATTACAATTCGTACTACAATGCTAAGTAAACAGGTAGGAATTATATTTAATTCCTGCTCATCATAGCAGAAAGGATGTTGGGAATGGAAAATAATTTAGTATCCGCTTTTCAGAACAACTGGATTACGCTGCTCGTATCGGCAGTCATTATCGCAGCGCTTTATTATCTCGCGAAGAAACGTGTAGGCTTCGGTACGAGGGTGCTGCTGGCGCTTGGCCTTGGTCTTGTCGCCGGCATTATTTTCAATAAATTTGAGCTGCAATTCGAAGGGGTTGGCACAATCGGCTCCATCTATATCAGCTTGATTCGCATGATCGTTATTCCGCTCGTCTTCGTGCTCGTCATTAACAGCATTATCTCCATCACCAATATCGCTTTCCTGAAAAAAATCGGCATCAAGACCGTGTCGTGGTTTCTTGCCACAACGGGTGTCGCCGCTATTATCGGCCTGCTCGTCGCCGTAGCTCTTAACCCGGCAGGTAGCTTCGAAACTACTTCGCCGGAAGGCTTTGAGGCTAGGGAAGTGCCGAGCTTTTTCCAAGTTATTTTGGACCAGGTGCCTTCCAATCCGATTAATGAAGCGGCAACCGGCAAGGTGCTTCCTGTGCTGATCTTCGCCATCTTCATCGCCATTGCGATCGTCAAGGTTGGCGCGAAGAAGCCCGATGCCGTTCAGCCCGTTAAAGCGCTGTTCGCCTCGCTCACCGAGGTGCTGCATCAGGTTGTCAAATTCGTGCTTCGCTTCACGCCATATGGTGTTTATGCACTAATCGCCGTTATGGCTGCCAGATATGGCCTTGAAACGTTGAAGCCGCTCGGCATGCTCATTATCGTCACCTACATTGCCCTGATTTTGCATTTCGTGCTCGTATTTGGAGGACTGATCTCCTTCGTTGCCAAGCTGAATCCGCTGCGGTTTTTCAAGAAGGCGTATCCGACGATTGCGGTTGCGTTCACGACGCGCAGCAGCTACGCGACTTTGCCGATCAATCTGGAGGTCATTACGAAGCGGCTCGGCGTTTCACCTAAAGTTGCCAGCTTCGTCGCTCCGCTTGGCGCCACGATGAACTTTAACGGCTGTGGCGGCGTGTGGCCTGCAGTGGTCGCGGTATTCGTTTCGCATATTTATGGCATTCCGCTCGGCGTTACCGAATATATCCTGATTGTGCTCGTCAGCGTCATTTCGTCGATCGGTGTTGCTGGCGTACCAGGCCCTGCCTCCATCTCGACAACTGTCGTGCTCACTGCCGTTGGCCTGCCGCTGGAAGGACTTGCGCTTGTTGTCGCTGTCGAATCGCTTATTGATATGGGCCGCACAGCCGTAAATGCAACGGGAACGACGGTCACTTCCGTGCTCGTCGCTCAAGCCGAAGGCGAGCTGGATCGCGATGTGTTTAACAGCAACAATAATGATGAGCTTGAACTAAGCCCCGCTTAATGAGCCAATGAAAAATAGCCCTGCTTGATCACGAAGCTTGCCTTCATGATGAAGCGGGGCTATTGGCGTTTCCGATGGTGAAGATTTTGAAAATGAGCAGATGTATGGGTTTCAGCGCATGGACGACGGCTGGAAGCTTGCCGATATCGATTAATGCGTTCAAAGACTTAAGCCATAAAATAACGGCAGAGGCATTCCCGGTATTAGACGGAAACAGCTCTGCCGTTATTCAAGCATCAGCTTAGCTGTTCTGCGCCAAGCCCGATTTTTTTGAGCAGCTGGATCAGCAGCTCTTTCTCCGAATCATCAATGAATGACATGCTGCGTGAAATCATTTCCGCATGCTTAGGAAAAATTTCATTAAACAGCTGCGTGCCCGATTCGGTAAGCGCGGCATTGGAAGCTCGTCTATCGGTCGGGCTGGGATGCCGCTTGACGTATCCTTTTTTCTCCAGCTTGTCCACAACATAAGTGATGCTTCCGGTTGGAATGGAGAAGGTTTCGCTGATTTTCGTAATCGGCTGTGGCCCCTTGCTGTATAATAGCTCAAGAATAATGAATTGCTCCGGCTCAATGCCGTGGCTTGCTATGTCTTTTTTGACATTTCCAAATACGGCCATAGAGGCCTTGCTCCAAACACGGAACAGCCGCAAGTCCAGCTCGGTGCGCTCATCAGCTTGATACATATATACCCAACCTCCTTTCCCGTCTAAAATAAACCCGTTATCGTGGTTTGTTGTACAGCGGATAATCTACCTCTGCCGGAACGTCAATGATGCTGAAACGCAGCCGCTCCTGGCTTGGATTGCTTAGTCGTATTTCTCCGCCTTCCTCTGACTGTACCACTATAAAATCTTTATGTGCAAATGAAATCTCCTGCTCGCTTGCAAGTGTGCCGCCGCCTCTGCTCGCCAATATGCCCGCAATGCGGCTGCGTCCCAGTGAATAGCTGTACGTATGCGAAGCTCCGGCTTCCATGTCCACATCGACCATTATAGCATCCGTTACAAGCTGAATCGGCGAATGCTCGCCCAAAATCGTTTTGACCGTTACCCCGTTCTCGGATGTGAGCGGAAATTGCTCATGCGTATATTTGGCATATACTGGCTCCCGTTTCACCGCCTTGCTAAGATGCGGCTCCAGCCAAATTTGAAACAGCTCTCCCGGGCCGTCCGAGCCTTCCGCATGCCACATGCCAGAGCCGGTCTGCATCACTTGAACGCCACCTTCTCCGACGACGCTATTTGTGCCGAGCGAGTCCCGATGGGAGCTCTTCCCTCCCAGCACATAGGTCAAAATTTCAAAGCCCTTATGTGGATGCTCTCCAATGCCGGCCGCTTCCTCAATATGTCCCCATGCCCAATAAAACAACGGGCCAAGCCGGTTGAAAATAGAGCCCTCGCCAGAAAAGCCGATTGGCTTCTGCTCTTTTATTTTGCCTCCGTCAAATTCGCCTTTGCCCTGTTCTTCTGGACTTACAATCCGAATTTTCATTTGAATGCATCTCCTTTATGAGGATGAAAATGTCATAGCTTTAACGAATCGGTTACGTCCATTGCCTTATTAGCCCACCAATGCGCTCCAGTTGAGCAGCAATACGATCAAGCCAAGCACCAGCAATATGAGCGGCATGCCCAATTTGGAGCCTGGGTCTTTGACTTTAAGGTGAGTAGCAACGGCACCCGCCATAATGACCACGATAATCAAGCCGCCCCAAGCCGCCAGACTGCTGTACCAAATACCCGCCACAACAAGAGCCGCTGCCGCAATTTCAGCCACGCCTGTGAACAGTCGAACACCGGAAGGCAAGCCATAACGCTTGAACTCATCGACCATTTGCTTCGAGCCCAGCTTCATAAAACCAAACATTAGAAAACCAAGTCCCAACAAAGCTTGAATAACAATAGATACGATACTCATTTTAATTCCCCCACTAGTCGTTTTTTATTCTTAAATTATTTAATCTAATATTAGAATATAATTACTCTAACATTAGAGTAATTGACTGTCAAGGGACTTTGAAAAAGAAAGTAGCTGTCGCACGTTAGGCCGCGTATGCAAACGTAATCAGGATCAGATCCTGATCAGGTCCTGATAGAAGCCAACGTCAAACGTATTTTTCTCTACTACCGGGAATGCCACCCCTCATGAATGTAAACCTACGTACCGAAAGGCAGCTTTATGCTCTTCGTTTCAGGGGTTAACTCCCTGTACAAAGCTAGACTTGGTGGACACAGCAGCCGCTATATCAACCCGAATACGGATTATGGCATAGATGGACGATATAGCAGCCGCTATTTCATCAGAATCAGGGATTATGTCACTGGCTGCGGACTCAGGAGACGCTAATGGGCTGCAAATGGCCATTTTGACGGGAGAATGAGTGCAATAACGGATCTCCTGCTCTTCTGTCAATAGAGTGGACACGCCTATTATGCTATTTTTTCGTAATAAAGCTGTTCGAAAC
>NZ_LAQO01000068.1 GCF_000971975.1 Paenibacillus algorifonticola
AGGAGCCGTGAAGGCGGAGCATCTGTCGACAGAGAGCGTAACGAGCGATAAGCTAGCGGATGGCTGCTTCACAACGGAAAAGCTGGGTGAAGCGAGTGTAACGTCGTCGAAGCTAGCCTTTGCGAGCGTAGGCAGTGAGGCGCTTGCGGAAGGAGCCGTGAAGGCGGAGCATCTATCGGCAGAGAGCATAACGAGTGATAAGCTAGCGGATGGCTGCTTCACAACGGAAAAGCTGGGCGAAGCGAGCATAACGGCGTCGAAGCTGGCCTTTGCGAGCGTAGGCAGTGAGGCGCTTGCGGAAGGAGCCGTGAAGGCGGAGCATCTATCGGCAGAGAGCATAACGAGTGATAAGCTAGCGGATGGCTGCTTCACAACGGAAAAGCTGGGCGAAGCGAGCATAACGGCGTCGAAGCTGGCCTTTGCGAGCGTAGGCAGTGAGGCGCTTGCGGAAGGAGCCGTGAAAGCGGAGCATCTATCGGCAGAGAGCATAACGAGCGATAAGCTAGCGGATGGCTGCGTCACAACGGAAAAGCTGGGCGAAGCGAGTGTAACGGCGTCGAAGCTAGCCTTTGCGAGCGTAGGCAGTGAGGCGCTGGCGAAAGGAGCCGTGAAGGCGGAGCATCTATCGATGGACAGCATAACGAGTGACAAAATCACGTATGGTGCTATTGCCACCGAGCATTTGGCGACGGAGAGCGTAACGAGCGATAAGCTGGCGGATGGCTGCGTCACAACAGAAAAGCTAGTTGAAGCGAGTGTAACGGCGTCGAAGCTAGCCTTTGCGAGCGTAGGCAGTGAGGCGCTGACGGAAGGAGCCGTGAAGGCGGAGCATCTATCGATGGACAGCATAACGAGCGACAAAATCACGTATGGTGCTATTGCCGCCGAGCATCTGATGGCAGAGAGCGTAACGAGTGATAAGCTGGCGGATGGCTGCGTCACAACAGAAAAGCTGGGCGAAGCGAGCGTCACAGCGTCGAAGCTGGCCTTTGCGAGCGTAGGCAGTGAAGCGCTGGCGGAAGGAGCCGTGATCACCGAGCATCTGACGGCAGAGAGCGTAACGAGTGATAAGCTAGCGGATGGTTGCGTCACGACGGAAAAGCTGGGTAAAGCGAGCATAACAGCGTCGAAGCTGGCCTTTGCGAGCATAGGCAGTGAGGCGCTGGTGAAAGGAGCCGTGAAGGCGGAGCATCTATCGGCAGAGAGCATAACGAGCGAGAAGCTGGTGAATAGCAGTGTCACGACGGAAAAGCTGGGCGAAGCGAGCGTCACAGCGTCGAAGCTGGCCTTTGCGAGCGTAGGCAGTGAAGCGCTGGCGGAAGGAGCCGTGATCACCGAGCATCTGATGGCAGAGAGCGTAACGAGTGATAAGCTAGCGGATGGCTGCGTCACGACGGAAAAGCTGGGCGAAGCGAGCGTAACAGCATCGAAGCTGGCCTTTGCGAGCGTGAGCAGTGAAGCGCTGGCGGAAGGAGCCGTGATCACCGAGCATCTGACGGCAGAGAGCGTAACGAGCGATAAACTGGCGGATGGCTGCGTCACAACGGAAAAGCTGAGCGAAGCGAGCATTACGTCGTCGAAGCTGGCATTTGCGAGCGTAGGCAGTGAGTCGCTGGCGGAAGGAGCCGTGAAGACGGAGCATCTATCGACCGACAGTGTAACGAGTGACAAAATCACGTATGGTGCGGTTACCTCCGAGCATCTCGCACCTGCCAGCGTAAAGCTATCGGCTCTTGCTTTTTCGCCAATCGTTGGACGGAGCGGCAGCATCAGCAAGCAGCAATTTGGGTTATGCCCGTACAGCTTTCCGCCTGAGGATCAGCAGCTAGAGCAGGTTATTCTTTTTGACGAACCGTTCGCAAGCGATCAATATGTGCTGACAGCAACGAGCGATCATCCGGCCTGCTATGTATGCATTCAAGCGAAGGAGCCGGGGCATGTCATCCTATCGATTAATCGCCGCTTTTTCAGCGAAGCCTTCAGCGGCACCATCAACTGGATTGCAATCGGGCAATAAATAATGCTTGCTTCAAAATGCTATTAGCCATTTTCTGATTAGACCCAATAATTCAACATGGAAAAAGTTCCTCTTGCGCAAGGCGCAGGGGGAACTTCTTTTTTTCTGGTAGCCGCCTACTGCCGTTGATATGGGTACGGGACAGACATCATGGGAGTTGTACATTTGCCGTTGCGCAGATGATGGAGGTACATACAATGTGGTGTAATTACCATGCAACCCTATTTAGAACTATAGGCGTATACCGAGGTGAACAAAGCGGATGAAGAAAGCGAAGGGTGCGAAGGGGAAAAAAGCCCGGAGTTTCCGCGCAGTGAAGAAGGCGCGTTCTGCCCAGAGCAACCTGGTCGCAGACGATTATACCGGAGAATCGCAGGCGCTGCAGTCTCCAGTCGTTTCAGTTATCATTCCCGTTATGAATGAACGGGCTACCATTCGGAGGGTCATAAGGGAAGCGGCGGATGTCCATCCCCGCACCGAGGTTATCGTCGTTGCAAACGGCTCGACGGATGGTTCAGCTGAAATCGCCAGGCGTGCGGGAGCGCGAGTGTTCCGCTATGAGAAGGCGCTAGGTCATGATGTTGGACGAAGCATTGGAGCGCGGGCTGCTTTAGGTCAAGTGCTGCTGTTTGTGGATGGAGATATGGTCATAAGTACCGCACAATTGCGGCATTTTGTCTATGCAGTGCTGCATCGCGGCGTAGATGCTGCTTTAAATGATTATACCGGTCCAGTAGACAAAACCGATGTGCACAGCGTCGTGCTTGCGAAGTATACGCTCAACATTGTGCTGGAGCGCCCGGAGCTGAAAGGGGCTTCCTTTACAGCGGTCCCCCATGCGATAAGCAGGCAGGGTCTATCTTTAATCGGAGCGGAGGCGCTGTGCGTTCCGCCGCTTGCCCACGCGAGAGCGATTCGGCTTGGTCTGAAGGTTGAGGCGGTGCACACAGTCAATGTTGGCAAAATGAACAAGCGCAGACCGCAGCGCGAACGGCGCAGTCCGCTGGAGCATCTCATTGTCGGGGATCATTTGGAAGCGATCCACTGGCTGATTACACAATCGAATGAACGCGGCGGCTTTGAGGATTACCGACGCTGCCGCGAGTTTGCGCTTTAGGCTATAGCTAAAGCGGCATGGAGGTTAAACCGTGAAAGCAGTCATTTTGGCAGGGGGAACAGGGACGCGGCTAAGGCCGCTGACCACTTTAATGAATAAGCATATGCTTCCTGTAGGCAAGCATCCTATGATTTTTTATGGCATCGATAAGCTGCATCAGGCAGGCATACAAGAATTGCTGCTCGTGACAGGACGGCAATCGATAGGTTTGTTTGCAGAGTATTTAGGCAGCGGCCGTGAGCTCGGTGTCTCGCTGACTTACCGTATTCAGGAGGAAGCAGGAGGCATTGCGGAAGCGCTGGAGCTGGCGCGCGATTTTATTCGAAATGATGAGAAGTTTATCGTGCTGCTTGGCGACAATTTATTCGAGGATAATTTGGCTCCGTATGTGCGGAAATTTGCCCAGCAGCGGGAAGGCGCGATGGTGCTGCTCAAGCAGGTGCCAGACCCCCATCGCTATGGCATAGCGGTGTTTCAGAAAGCGGGACAAATTGCTTATATAGACGAAAAGCCGGCAGAGCCGCAATCGGACTTATGCGTAACGGGCATCTATATGTATGATTCCAGCGTTTTCGCAGCGATTGATCGGCTGGAGCCGTCAGGCCGCGGCGAGCTGGAAATTACCGATTTGAACAATATGTATGCCCGGGCCGGAACGCTCGCTTTCCATACGCTCGCAGGATGGTGGACGGATGCGGGAACGTTCGAATCCTTGCATGAAGCGGCAGCGAGACTGTTGAAGGAGACGGGAGAATGAGAAGATCAACGGCAAGAAAGCGGCCCCGCAGCACCAGACAATCGCGCGGGCGGCAGCAAGCATCGTATGCGCAAGGTGTGGAGCAAGGCTATCAGGATGGCAGGCAAGCGGGATTTACCAGCTATAATGAGAAGTTTCAAGGAACGAGCATCATTATCCCGAGCTATAATCAGCTCCATTATTTGAAGCTTTGCATTGAAAGCATTATTGACCATACGGACCTTGCCTATGAAATTATCGTCATTGACAACGCTTCGACCGATGGAACGGATAGCTATTTGGCCCAGCTTGATGGACAGGTGCGCTACCGAATTTTAAGCGAAAATTACGGCTTCGCTGGTGCGGTCAATAGAGGCATGATGATGGCTAAAGGCATAATGATGCTTATTTTGAACAATGATACGCTCGTAACCGACAATTGGCTGGACAATATGATTGCCTGCTTGAACAGCAACCCGCAAATTGGCATGGTCGGGCCTGTCACGAATTATATTGGCGGCGAGCAGTTGATAGAGGTTACCTATACGGAAGTATCGGATATGCCGGACTTTGCGAGGTTGAATAACGTGCCAGATTCCAGACGCTGGCAGCAGGTTGATCGGTTGACGGGGTTCTGCCTTCTGCTTCGCAGAGAGCTGTGGGAGAAAATCGGCTATTTTGATGAAGGCTTCGAAATTGGCAATTTTGAAGATGATGACTATAACATACGGGTGAAGCTGTTAGGGTATTCGCTTGTCATTGCCCGCGATTCGTTTATTCACCATTTTGGCAGCGTCAGTATCAAAGCGCTAGGTGCACAGCTTGAGGAGGTTAACCACCGCAACCTGCAGCATTATATGAATAAATGGGGCAATCCGCATGAACTGGTCAGCGTCATGAAGTACCGTTCTGCCGAGCAGCCTGCGCTTCAGGCCGAACTAGCGGCGCTAGGAGAGGCGGCCTTTTACCCGGACGGCATTGCCGTTACCGGGATAAACGGCACGGTGTATTGGATTGAAGGCGGCGGCAGGCGCCCCGTTGAAGGCGAATTTAACGGAGAAGCCATCCGCCTTGGGCAAATCGATATCAGACGCTGGCCGCCCGGCCCGCCGATTTCAAGCGAGGAAGTTCATGCAAGGTGGCAGCAAATGCTAGCGATCGAAGGCAACGAGCTTCATGGCAAAACCGTTAGCGGGCTCGATGGTTTTCATTATTATATACAGCAAGGATTGAAGCGAAAAATCATAACGGAAGCAGCCTTTGAAGGCTGGGCGCTTAAAGCAAGGCCTTCCGTACAGCTTACATTAGAGCAATTGCAAGCCATTCCGGATGGTTTGCCGATTATTCCCGCTGTCAAGCTCCGCCAAGGACTATAGAATAGCTGCCCAGTCACTGTTTGATGCCAAGTATCACTGTGTATCGCCGTGCATATGCTGTAAAGAGCTGCACTTATTTAAGTGGCGGCACAGGGCCAAGCCATAGCCAGAGGGAGGAATGTTGGCCATGCAGCATATCGTAACCGAAATTATTGAGCATTTATCCCATTCCAACAGCCAGATGGCACGTATGCTGGAAGCGAAGCGCCATGTCACGGTACGAATGGCCGAAATTGTGAAAAGTCTCCCCGACGAACAGCCGAATCTGGGCGGCGTGGAAGACCTGCTCGGGGAATCGCAATCGCTGTTCGGCAGCGTAATTGCTTATTTAAACAGCATGGCTGAGCTGCAGGAGACGCTGGCGTCTCAGCTGTCTTATACGATAAAAGAGCTGAACCCGGGTGAGGAAGAATGACGAAGCGAAAAGGGGAGCGCATGTCATGGACCGAGAGCAAGCCTATATGCGCATGTTGGGAGCTACTGCCAATATGCAATGGAACGTGGCGCTAATTCTGGAGGCGAAGGCGGAGGAAGCAGAGAAGGCCCGCAACTGGATATGCAACCATATTCATACGGGCACTTTTCCAGGCGACCAGACGCAGCTTAAGCAAACGCTAGTTGTACATGACCAGATGGTCGAGACAATTGAAGGCATTAATAAAATGAGCCAAGGCATCGTATCTGTGCTCAAAGCCGTATTGCAGAAGGACGGGGAGGAAGGCCAGTCCTCCGGCACGGATTTCCAGTTTGGCGGCGGATTCGGAGGCGGGAATTGAGAGAATTGGTACGCCGCGAGCGAGAGGTTAAATTGGAGGTGCTGGCTTCCATTGCGCGCAGCCAGCTAGCGCTTGCCCGCATTTTGAACAGCGTGGCTGATGTAGCGGAGCTGGCTCCTCAAACAGCCAAGCGAATTGGTGAAAATGTGCGTCTATTGACCAATATGCAGGAGCAGCTGGCTGAAAGTGTGACGGGCTGGCCTTTGCGCAGCTACCGGGTAAGGACGGGAAAGCCCGTCAAGCCTTGGCTCCATAACAAGCTGAGAGGGAAGCAGGTGCGGTGGCATCCGCAAGTGAACAGGAGGAATTGGAATTGAGTATAAAAAAACGCGTGTCCGCGCGCAAGCGGGCAACGAAACGTTACGCTAGCAAAGCTGTAACGCGCCGCTCAAAAAGCACGCGTACGCGCCGGACAACAGGGAAAAAGAGAGGGAGCAGCTCATCGCTGCGCCGCCGCAGGAAGGTGGCCAGAAAGCGTGTGATCGAGCCAGAGTCCTTTAATGAGGGCTTCAACCAGACGTATAATACCGGTTATAATGCTGGATTTGCAAAAGGCTTCGAAGATGGACATCAGCTGGCGTATGAGCAAACGCCATAGCCAACACGTACATCGTCATGCTCTACGGAAGGATGCGGATATTTTCAAATAAGCCCTGCTCGCTTGATGGTTTATTCAACCAACAGCCAGCTAGGGCTATTTTTAGGTTGTCAGTCAGAGGACAAGCTGTGTCCGTATCCATATACAGCAAGGATCTTGGTGAAAACAGAAGGTTAAACGCCAATTTTTGCGATGCAGGGACAAGAGCCGCTTAGCGTGGCTGCTTTTTGACATATACATAATGAAAGCGTGTTGTACAGGGATTGAAAACGAAGCAAGGCGGTGCAGCAAATGGTGGCCAGAAAAAATAATTCCCGCAAGCAGGTACGGCAAAGTGGGTATGAAACAGGCTTTCATACCGGCTGGCGTGACGGGGCTTGCGAAGCGGTAAGCGGACTTTTGCCCCCGCCGGAGCAGACGCCCGTGCCACTGCGATTGCTTTATATTCCGCAAGGATTTGAGGCCATTGACGCGGGCCTCATTGAGGCATTGCAAGCGAGAGTGACCGAGCTTCATGTCGGAAGCGCTGAACAGCTTGCCGAGCAAGCGGCAGCCATTTCGCCCGACATCGTGCTCGTGATGAATGGGCTGCATACTTTTCCAGCCAATCATCTAGAACAGATCAGCGCGGTCAGGCAGCAGGGCATTCGCACGGCGGTATGGTTCGTAGATGATCCTTATATGACGGAGAAGACGGCTATAGCAGCGCTGCATTACGATGTAGTGTTGACGCATGAGCTTGGGACACTTGAGCTGTATCGCAGCATAGGCTGCACGAATGTACATTATTTGCCGCTCGCGGTGCATACCGGCTTATATCGGCCGCAGCGAACGGATTCAGCTTTTGCCAGCGATGTTTGCTTTATTGGGCAAGGATTTTGGAACCGGATTGGGATACTTGATGACATTAGCGAGCAGTTGCTGGCAAAGAGGCGCAAAATCTTTTTGTCTGGGGGTTTGTGGGAACGCTTATCGGCCTATAAGCGGCTGTAGCCGTTTATCCATACCGACTGGCTAAGCGCTGAACAGACGATCCCTTATTATAACAGCGCCAAAATCGTCATTAATATACATCGGACGACAGAGGTAGGCTCAGATAATTTCAATGCTTTTCAAAGTCCGGGGCGCTCTATCAATCCGCGAACGTATGAGATTGCCGCTTGCGGCGCTTTTCAGCTAACGGATATTCGTGAGGATTTGCCGCATTATTACACGCCTGGGCAGGAAATTGAGACTTTTCAGCATGCGGAGGAGCTTGCGGCGAAAATCGATTTTTATTTGGAAAATGAGAAGGCGCGAAGCCGGATAGCAGTTAATGGTTTGCGCCGCACGCTGCGGGACCATACATTCAGATCACGTGCTGTACAGCTATTACAGCTTATTATGAAGGAGGGAGAGCCGAATGGCTAAACAAGCTGTTTTGCGAAAAAGGCAAAGGCCTCATACGGCATTGGAATTAGGGAGAGCCGCTGGCTATCAAGCGGGCTGGGATGACGGTTATTGGTTTGGCCAATGCGAGTTGGTTATGAGCCGAATCCCCCCGGTAACAGGAGTGTGGCCTGTACATGTCATGTATGTGTCCACGGGAAAGGGATTTCCTTATTCGCCGCTTGATGAAGCGGTAGCCGCCACATTATCGGGAATGGTAGCTCAGCTAACTGTCGTGAAGACTGGGGAGCCTGTAGCAGAAATCGCCGCGCAGGTTCGTCCTGATTACGTTATTGTGCTGGATGGGCTGCAGTTTGATGTCGCGCAAATTGATGCTATGCGGGTGTTAGGTATTCGTACAGCTATATGGTTTACTGATGATCCTTATTACTCGGATATTACGACAACGCTTGCCCCGCATTATGACACCGTATTTACGCTTGATCGAAATTGTGTGGCGCTTTATCAGGAGCACGGCTGTGCCAATGTGCATTATTTGCCGTTTTGCGTCATGCCTGCCCAGTTCAGGCCGATGAAGCCGGAGCGCAGCAAACGCAAGGAAATCAGCTTCATCGGCTCAGGCTACTTGAACAGAGTTCACTATTTTAACGAGGCAGACTCTTATCTGGCCTCCAAAGAAACACTCATATCGGGGATATGGTGGGATAGGCTGAAAAACTTCGATATGCTTCGATCTAAAATTAATCTAGGAGACTGGTTGACCCCGCAGGATACGGCGCTTGCTTATAATGCTTCAAAAATCGTCATCAACATGCATCGGGCTTACGATGACGCCTTATTTAACAGCAACAGTCTTGGGGTGACGGCTTCCTCTCCGAATCCGCGAACGTTTGAAATTTCGGCCTGCGCCGTGCTTCAGCTAACGGATGTGCGGGCGGATTTGGCTTCTTTTTACACACCGGGTGTGGAAATTGTTACGTATGAATCTCCGCAGGAAATGGTGGAAAAGCTGGATTATTATTTGAATCATGAAAATGAACGCAAGGAAATTGCGATTCGCGGCATGCATCGCACGCTGAGCGAGCATACTTATGCCCATAGGCTGCATGCGATGCTTTCTATTTTATTTGCATAATGAGGCTCGGGCACGCTGCTCTGGCTGCGGCGGCTTAAATCGCCCACCGCATAATAACGCCAGATTGCGTAAGTCCGCCTCCAAAGCCATACAACAGCAACAGATGACCCGGCTTCACTCTGCCGTCTTTGACGGCTGCATCGAGCGCCAGCGGAATGGAAGCGGCAGAGGTGTTGCCATAATGCTCAATGCTGGACAGCGCCTGCCGCGCATCAAAACCGACACGCTCGCATAAAGCATCAATAATACGCTGATTGGCATTGTGCGGAACGAACCAGTCAATCGTCTGAGCAGTGTGGCCGCTGCCATCCAGCAGCTCTTGAACGCCTTCTGCTACGCGGCTTAATGCCCAGCGATACACTTCCCGTCCATTTTGGACGAGCATGCTGTTCTGGGAAAGCTCGAAGCTGCCGATATGTGGCGCAAGGCTGCTGCGGTACACATGATGCCCGTGCTCGCCTTCGGTACTCGCATTTGAAGCGAGTATATCGCCAGCAGGCAGTGTGGCACCAGCGGTAGCTGTGTTGTTGAAATCTGCTCCAATATCCATGGTTTCAACGAGCATTGCGCCTGCGCCATCGCCGAATAAAATGCAGGTCGTCCGGTCTGTATAGTCTGTAGCGCGCGAAAGCGTTTCGGTGCCAATAATTAAAATTTTGCGGCATAGCTTGGAGAGCAATAGACCATTTGCCATTTGCAGGGCGGAAGTGAAGCCGGCGCATGCGGCTTGCAAATCAGCATTTCCACAGCCCTTCATGCCGAATGAGGCCTGTACTCGTGAGGCTACACTTGGTACAAAAGAGTCCGGTGTGGAGGTTGCGACGATGATATAGTCGACATCATGAACGGTTTTTTCATATCTATGGATCAAATCACGGACGGCTTCAATGGCCAAATCGCTCGCATATTGCCGTTCCCCGACAATACGGCGCTCGCGGATGCCTGTACGTTGAAAAATCCATTCATCTGAAGTGTCTACAAGCTTTTCCAAATCTTGATTGCTTAAAATACGATCAGGGACATAAGTGCCGATAGCAGTTACTGCTGCATGGGAATGAACGAGAGTGGAAATGGTCATCAAAAACAACTCCTTCACATTTTAGTACCAGATGCTAATACCTGATAATAAATTACTCCTCTCCATACATTTTGTCAAGTCCAATTGGTGCATAGTCTGAATCCCGGAGGCCCATCCTAATAGCGGGTCATGAGGCCTGTAAACAACAACAAGGGAGGAATACGGCACATGCGTAAAACGAATTTGCTTGCTGTCTTGTCCGCAGGCGCCCTGCTTAGCGCCATGTTGACAGGCTGTGCAGCCAATCAAGGGGATTTAGGAAATAAGAACATTCGCACCAAAATGGTAAGGGAAGATGCAAATGGAAACAAAATGTTAAAGGATCGCTTTGCAAACGATCATATGAATGAGAAAAACTACGTAAATGGAAAAAACATCCGGGGCAACAATATTGTGGGTAGTCATAAAAATTATAAAATGGAAATGAGCGAAGAAATTGCGGAACGCATTGCAAATAAGCATAACGTTAAATCAGCAAATGTTCTGCTGACAGATAACAATGCCTATGTGGCAGTGTCCTTTGAGGACAACCTCAAAAATGGCGATAAAAAGCTGATGAGCCGTACCAACTCCAGCTACATGGGCCGCGACGGCTCTAACATGCAGCGCCGAATGAATACGATGAGCACAGGCGAAAATGAGCTGACCTCGCAAATTAAAGCCGACATTGCCAAGGAAGTCAGAAAGGTAAAGCCAGGTGTAGACAATGTTTACGTATCGGCTAATCCGGATTTTGTCGGCCGCATGACCAGCTATATGACAGATGTCCGCAATGGCCATCCGATTCAAGGCTTCCTAGTTGAATTTAATGCAATGGCTGAGCGTCTGTTCCCGGCAAATGCTAACAAAATTGAAACACGCGATTTTGATGGCGACATGAACTATCGCAGCATGACCGACCGTACTGACCGCGATAACTATACGAATACGAACAGAAGAAGTCCAATGATTTATGATTAACGTTTAGTAAAAAATAAGCCATTAGGCATTCAGCGTGACGCACGCAAATGATAGCAGGCAGCCGGGAATAAGAACCGGCTGCTTTTGTTTGCTTTCTGTTTAATTTGTCTTTTCTGCATCACTATTATTTGCTATAATTATTCTAATTTTTAGGAGGTGTCTTTCTTGACCCATTTCATGCGTTTACGTTAATTTGAGATGCATATGTAATAGTCAAAATGAATGAAGGAGACTATATCCATGCAGCTTAAATGGCAAAAAACGTTCGCGATTATTTTCAGCGGACAAATCTTTTCAATATTGACTAGCTCGATGGTGCAATTTTCGGTTATTTGGCATTTGACGCAAACGACGGGATCCGCTTCGGTTTTAATGATTGCGGGTTTGGCTGGATTTTTGCCACAGGCGATTTTAGGGCCTTTTATTGGGGTATGGCTTGACCGCTGGAACCGTAAACTGACGATGATTATAGCCGATAGTGCGATTGCATTTTTTAGTTTGATTTTAGGCTTGTATTTCTTTTTTGGCGAGCCGAGTCTAGCGTTTGTATACGTTATTTTAATGATTCGCTCAGCAGCCTCTGCATTCCATGCGCCTGCTTTTCAAGCTGCGATTCCATTAATGGCGCCTGAGGATCAGTTGACCCGTGTGGCGGGTTGGCAGCAGATGGTTTATTCATTTTCCAGTGTAATCGGGCCAGCGCTTGGCATTGCCGTTTATTCAGCGACCTCGCTGGGTGCGGTGCTGTTCCTTGATGTGGCCGGAGCGTTAATCGCCAATGTCATGTTATTGTTTGTTAAAATTCATCAGCCAAAGCCGGAGGCTGCACAAGCGCCATCCTTTTTCAAGGAGTTTAAGCTGGGCTGGAATGCTTTCATTAAAGTAAAGCCAATCGTCGTAATTACGATAGCTACAGCTATTTTCAGCATTGGATTTATGCCTTTGGCGACATTGTTTCCTTTTATGACGTTATCTCATTTCGGGCGTGGGGGATACAGTGCAAGCCTCATTGAAGCGATTTTTGGCATTGGCATGATTGCTGGTGGTGTGCTGCTGTCAGTAGTTGCTTCGAAATGGAAGGACATTACGTATATGTGCCTGAGCTTGGCTATGATTGGTCTGACCTGTGTGCTAAGCGGTGTGATCAGCAAGGAGGCCTTTGTGCTGTTCGTGATTGTGTCGTTCTTTATGGGAGCGGCAGCGCCTTTCTTCAATGGGCCTTATATGGCGATGATCCAAAGGGCGTTCGAGCCATCGATGCTGGGACGCGTTATTTCACTCGTCACAAGTGTGATGATGCTCTCCTCCCCGATTGGGCTAGCATTAGCAGGACCTATTGTCGATAAGTATGGCGTACAGGTATGGTTTTTCTGGTCGGGGATTGTCATTATTTTGACCAGTGCTGTCATATTTGCTTTGTTCCAGCGCATGCGGGTGGAACTGCCAGAGGTTTCTGAGGGGTAGAGAGGATTGCTTGTATGGGCCCGCTCTGAAAGCAGGATAGATTGAGAACGGAGTAGAGGTTGCCTTGACTGTAGGGCAATCTCTTTTTTATTTGCTAGATATAATGTTTAATTGTTGTAACACCAAGGAGATATAGTTTGAAACTCGAAATTTTAACATTCCCATTTCCTTTATATCTCTTTGAATATGTAAAGGATAGAGAGTCAATTAATTTAAATCCCAGATCATCGTTAATAACTTTGATTTCAGAAGGAGTAAGTTGATACGTTAGTTCACACACTACAGCTGGGAGATCTTCTTGAATTTTTTGATAGCTATTTAACCCTTTCGAGGATATTCCTCGGTCACATTATAGGTGATATTTTTTTTAACGGGAAACGCTTTATGCAAAGCCTGTAAAAAAGCAGTTTTCCCCGATTCATTTTGTCCCACAATAATGGTTACATCTGGCTCAATTCTAACTGTTTCACTATCATCAATCACTAGCGTTGCATAAATGTTCTCTGAATCTTCATAACTTTCTGTAGCATCGAAATTTGCGCACAAAA
>NZ_LAQO01000069.1 GCF_000971975.1 Paenibacillus algorifonticola
CATCCCTCGACTGTGCGGACGCAAGTAGCTGGTTTGCTGGCGCACTTCATTCCCGTTGTTGTCAAACAGCGAGATGACTTTCTTCTCTAGCACCTCTTCGCCCACTGCATCCTTCATTTGCTCCGTCAGCTGCAGCAGCTCGTTCGCATTCGAATATAGATATTCGCTGCGCTTCACGATATATGTCAGTTCGGTTTTGCTGATCGGATCGGTATAGCCGGTCGGCTGCTCCGACGTATACGTCTCCAGCATCGATTGACGATTGCCGCTGCGGTCATATGTGAAGACCGTCGTTTTGCCTGGCGCTTCCGCTGTTACGATACGACCGACTTCATCATATCCATAATTCGTCGCACCGTAGCTGTCCGTTTTCGTCAGCTGGTTGCCCGACAAGTCATACGTATAGCTGTATTCGGATAGTACAGCACCGTCCGCCTTCGTATTGACCAGCTTCAGCAGCTGGCTGTTGCGGTCGAAGGTGTAGCTTTCCTTCACTCCACCCGCATAAGCAATGGACGTACGGTTTCCGTTCTCATCGTAGCTATAGGACGTCGTCTTCCCTTGTGCCGTAACGGTACTCATTCGGCTTGATTTATCATACGTGTAGCTCGTCGTAAAGCCTGTTTTATCTTTCAGGCTCTTCACATTGCCTACCGCATCATACGTGTACGTGAGCTGGGTCTTTCCATCCTTCGCAACTTCCAGCAAACGATTGTTTCCATCATACGCGTAGCTGCTTTGGCCGCTGCCATCGTTCATGGAAGCACGGTTACCGATTTCGTCATACGTATACTGAATGCGGTCCTCGGTTTCAGCCACCGCTTTTTCGACCAGCAGTCCCCGATTGTCATAGCTATATCGCGTGTGGTTGCCATTGCGATCCGTTAGCTCTGCGGTTTGCAGCGCCAAATCGTAGCGGTAGGACATCGCTTGATTGTTCGGATTGATGACCTGCGTCACCAGACCAAATGCCCCATAACGATAGCGGGTAACCTTTCCTCTGCCGTCAGTCATATCCAGTTGGTTACCGAGTAAGTCGTAGCCATAGGTGACGCTGACTCCGAGCGGGTCGGTTACGCTCAGCAAGCGTCCCGCTTGATCATAGGCATACGTATGGGTAACCCCAAGCGCATTCGTTTCAGAGATTCGCTCTCCTGCCGCGTTGTATTGATACTTGTTCATTTTATTTTGCAGCGCGGCCTCTGGCTCTGCCTGGGCAATCAGGCGGTTCGCCAGATCATAGCTATACACGGTTCCGTAGCGCTGCGCATCCGTCGCTGCCGATGCATAGCCTTTGGCATCCATGACTTTAATGAGATTGTCTGCTGCATCATATACATTTCGCGTCACAATGATGTTGTACGGGTCTTTAACCGTCACCAGACGATTGAGCTTATCGTATGCATAGGTCATACGGTTGCCATTTGCATTCGCTTCGGCTATTTTGTTGCCCGCCAAGTCATAGCTGAAGATCGCCTTATGCCCTTCTCCATCGGTAACGGCTGCTACGCGGTTAAGCTCATCATAGGCGTACTTCGTCACATAGCCGCGCTCATTCGTTTCTTCCGCTACATTCCCATTTTCATCATACGCAAAACGTTTGACCGCATCCTGCCCGTTCACCTTGCGGCTCGTCTGCACCAGACGATTCATCGCATCATACGAATGGGTCGTCGTGTATTGGCTTCTACCCGCTGTATCGGTTGCCGCATACATAAAGGCTCTCGGATCAATTTCCTTCACCACATTGCCGAGCACATCATACACATATCCCGTTATGATTTGCAGCTTACCCGGATTTTCCTTATCTTGCAGAAGCTCCGTATGAGCCGAGCTATCTAAATACATATGCTGAGCATCCACCAGCTTCACGCTTTGCGTCACTCTGTCCTGACTGTCGTATACGAAACGCTCCACATCATAAACCGATGTATCCCGCAGCGTTGCCGTCTCGGTCACATTGCCGTTTTTATCATATTCATGAACCGTCAATGCGCCGCTGTTATCCGATTCGCTTTTCAGCAAATTGTTCAGATAATAGGCATAGGTTCTCTCGCGTAAAAAAGCTTCATCCTTCGAGCTGCTGAGGCTCTCTTTAATGAGATTGCCAGCCGCATCGTAAGCGTAGCTTTCTACGGCGTACACAACATTGCCGCTGCTATCTTGCTCCAACGGCGATTTCGTTTCAATCAGCTTCTTGTTGGCATCGTAGGCATACAACGAAACGCTGCCCCGCTTATCTTTAAGCGATACCAGATTGCCTGCAAGATCGTATTTCGACTCCGTACGCTGAAGCAGCGCATCCGTCACCAGCTTCACTTGCCCAAAGGCATTGTAGGCTGTTGTCGTCTTATTCCCAAGCTGATTTGTCTCCGCAGTTACACGTCCCAGCTTGTCATATTCATAAGACGTCACTCCGCCATCGGCATAGGTGATTGAGCGAACTAGACGATCTGGATAGTAGGCATATTCCGTTACCATGCCTCTGGCATCCGTCGATTTCGTTACATTGCCAAGCACATCATAAACAAACGTAGTCGCATGCTGCAGTGCATCCGTCTGCTTGATCAATTGACCGAGACCATCATAAACGTAGCTCATGCCCAATGAAGCTGACATATCCCCTGTATACTGCAAGCCATCTACCGTTTTGCTGACACGACCGTTCGTATCGTAGGCGATGTATTCCATCCCTTTGCCTTCTGGCGAGGTCGTAGAGGTCAGGCGATTCATCGCATCATACGTATACGATAAGCCCTTCATGGACTTGACTGTACCCGCACTATCCAGAGAAGCCGTATACTGATTCGGCAAAATCTCCTTGATTATATTGCCGTTAGCGTCATATAGATAACGGGTAACGGCTTCCGTTCCATCCGCTGCCGGCTGCTTTTTGCGAATAACCCGATCCAACTCATCATAGTCATAGCGAGTAAGCAGACCTAGCGGATTTTTTTCTTCAACTAAATTGCCCTTCTCATCATAGGTATAGGTGGTTGCTGCTCCAAGCGGATCGATTTGCTTCACGACGCGGTTATCCAAGTCGTAAGCCAGCTTGGTTACATAGCCTTTCGGGTCTGTCTGGCTCACAACATTGCCGGACTTATCATAGTGATAAACCGTTGTCGCCAGCACACGATCGTAGTAGGTATCATCTACCCCGGCATCCGCAAGCTCAGCCTGCACAAGCTCATCCATTTTCACCAATAGCGACTCCGAAAGCTTACGGGATTGAACATCATACGCATAACGCGTGATGTCATATTCGCCGCTTGCTACCTTCGTCCGCTTCAGCGTAATATTCCCAACCTCGTCATACTGCTGCAGCGTTTCCCGGCCATTTGGCCCGCTAACGCTAAGCACACGCCCCGCTTTATCGTAGCTATTCGTGATTTTATCGCCAGCAGAAGCCTTCGTTCCCTCTGCGCCTGACTTCGGCTGTTTATAGCTAAAGGTTTCACTGCTAAGCAGGCGATTCGCTTCATCATATTGATGCTCCGTCAGCTTATATTGAGATGAGGTCGAATTAGACGAGATGTAGGCTTGCTCAGCAATCAGATTGCTGCTGGAATCATAGCGATAATAAGAGGCTTGCCCCGCCTGATCCACCTTCTCGATTAATTCACCTTTAGCGGAATACGACATGCTTTCCACGGTTCCATCTGGATGCTCGATCCGGTAAGGCTTCTCAAACACATTATTTTTTACAGTCGTCACATTGCCGTTCTGATCCTTCTTGCTAACGAGCGTCTTGCCCGTAAGATCGTAATTGTAGCTTTCCTTGCTTCCATCCGGATAGACTTTCTCCTTCAACAGCCCATTTAATTAATAGCTGTACGACGTTTTACGCCCCAAGGCATCCGTTTCCGAGATGACATTTCCCAAAGCATCATACACATATTGGTTGGTGTAATGAGCTGAACCTTTGCTCGCATTGTCCGCGCCAGTCTGTGCAGAAACGACAGCAATAACTCTATCATTTGCATCATATTGATAGACATTTCCACTTGATTGCGATGGATTTGCGGCTTGATAGCCTTCGCCTTTCCCTTCCTTAATGACGTTGCCGCGCTCATCATATTGCTTAAACATCACGACCTCTTTGACTTTTCCGTCAAAAGAGCTGGCGGTTGTCATACGGTTCAGCGCATCATATTCATAAAGCGTCCCTGGCGCATCCTCGAGAGCCAGGGCAGAATATCTGCCGTCACTTTCTTTAATGACCTTGCCATTTGCATCATAAGCATACCGGCTTCGATTGCCGAGAGCATCGCTCTTCGTTGCCATACGGCCAAGCCCATCATAGGTCATCGTTTGCGTCATATCGGTTCCTTGAACCGTTAGGGTTTCGCTTAAAAGCTGTCCAAGCTTGTCATAGCGATAAACGGTACGTTTCCCGTTAGCTTTGCCCCCGAATGGCTCAGCCTTCTCAACGACCTGATTACGGTAATTATACGTAAACAATATCGTATCGTAGCCGTCTCCACTCCATACCTGCTGCTTAATGACATTGCCCGCAAGATCTCGGTCATACAGCATGCGGTAGCTTCCATGCTCTACCGTCTTGCTGCCATCTTTCTCTTTAAAAGTGCCCTCTTCCTTCGTCACCTGACCCGCAAAATTATAGGTGAACAGCTGCTGCTTGAAGCTGGTTTCAGCTGCATCCGTATAATACGTCCCGGTGAGCTTATTGCCGTTAAGATCATAGGCATACCGAACATGTGCCGTTCTCGATCCATCAAGCTTGGCGTATTCATCCGTCACCCGATTCATCGCATCGTAGGTGTAGCTTACATCGCTAGCTACGACACTCGCCGTTCCCGTTAATTTGCCCGTTCTTGTTCGGAGCGGATTTCCCGCTAAATCATAATCATGGCGGGTATACGTATAGTCCGCTTCACCCTTGGTATAAATACGCTGCTCCGCTACGCGTCCAAGAGCATCATAAATAACCTCCGTTACCTTCTGCCCTGGATCTTGCTGGAGCTTTAATTATCAGAGTAGCAACAACACCAAAAAAACCTTGAAAGGCACGAGGCCAATCAAGGTCAAATTGTCTTACCAGTTCCCTTTATCAAAGTCCTCATTATCAATTTCTTTAACGTATACGGAAATCCATAAAACAGTGTTTTCAACAGGATCAGTTTCAATATAAATCCCTTTAGGGCTGCAATATACTTCTTCAAAATCATCATATTCAAAACTTGGCTCTATTGCTAAAACCTCATCAATCGACATACCAATTTGAATTTCATTAAATAATTTTCCAGTATATTCCCTCAAAGCAGTAATCTTAAACAATTTACCATTGAATAAATTAAACCACAAGTAAACCTCATCTTTAATTTCGTACCTTACTAAAGATTTTCCTAATAGAGCATCAGCATCAGTGAGCTTTGTAATAGTGCTATAAAACTCGCTGATGTGGCTATATAGATTAATTCCACCCATTTCCTTCCACGGAACAATGGGGGCATTCAATAACACCATAGTTAATTGCCTCCTGTAAAGATTATTGTTGCTGTTTCTTTTCCATCTGTCTTGTATGCACTTTCAGGTCCATCAACTACCTTTATGATACCTTGGTCATTCGTACTAATTTTTACATATGGACTTCCTCCGTGTCTCCCACCCCCAGGTGATACTTGAACTTGAGTAATATTCCTATCTCCGCCAGTATTATTTATCTTGATAATTTTTGCTCCTGAACTTGATTTAGTGGAATCCTGTACAGTAACGTCATATCCTTCATTTCTCAACATTTGAGCGATTTCATCTACAGATTTACCTTTAAATGCACTCGGATTTGATTTAATTGTATTAACAGTGACTCTACCGTTGTTGAAAGCTGCATTTCCCGTCTTCCCAGGTGTACAATCATTCGTATTTGTATTATGCACCCAGATCCCGAGATCACTAACAAAGTAGGTATGGAAATCTTCTACTTCAAAATTATATACGGTTACCTTTTCCTTCAAAGTAACAATTTCGATGTTATCAATGGTTAAGAGGTCTCCATTACTTTTTTGAAGCTTTTCTCCCTCCTCTAGATCTTCTGCAAGTACCCAACCCTTTCCTTCTACCCAGAACGGATGGTTGAATGTCGTTTCAATGATTTGACCGTCAACGGACAGCTTATAAATCTCATCCCGTTGGTTTCTAAACAAGTTTAGAACTTCCTTGTATGCCTGTTCACCAGTCTCTTCATTCATGGAAAGAACCTTATCTCCGACCTCAATGTCTTCGATATTCTTCTCCCCTTCGTCTGTTAAAACCTTTGTTCCTGCTGTAAAACAGTTACATCCATTAGCCTTACTTTTACTCTTAACTTCTACCGGATCTTTTTGTTTCTTAGGATTTAATTTTAGTCCACTTGTCACTGTACCAGAAACCATCATATCTAGCGCTGCCTCTACCGCTTTTTTCTGTTGAGCGTTAAACGCAGCTTGTGCTTGTGCAACCGTCATTCCTTTCAGACTCAATAGATAGCCCAGAAAAACGGCCTGAATCTGTTTTCTTACCTGAATCCTGCCGAGTTTCTAGGAGTTACGCTCACAAAATGCAAGAAACCCACATCTCTCTTTGAGTTCTGGGCTATTTGACGCTAAAAAATGACAGACCCTGAGGTTTTCGGGTCTGTCAATAATTTTGTGTAGCGCGGCTAGGCAAAATCGCACTATACAGAATGTTTTACAGACTCAGAATTTCCAACCTCAAGGTCTAAAGTATTTTTATCAGTTATAGGCCTATACTATCTTATTCTTCTGTATGGCTGAAACTGATATCCTGAAATAAGTTATTTAATTTGGGCAAAACCTTTTTCTCAAAAAAACCATGCTCAACCTCTACAACTTCAAGATGAAAATCAGATTCAGCCTCATAATAAATAATTGCACAGTCGTAATTTTCTAATTCACTATTTTTTTGATGCAATAGGCATTTAAAATAAACCTCCGTTATACTAATTGCACCAACAATCTCATCCATGTCCTGAACTTTATACCATCGGACATTGGCAAGTGGATTAGATTTCAGTTTATCAGTTTCCATATCATACCAACTATGATTAATAAATTCTATTTTCCCATTAATAAAATTGAGAATTTTAGGATCTTCCTCAGTCAACACCACCTCGTATATCAAAGTTTTTATAGATTCAACAATGTTCTCTGGGAACGCAAACTCATTCAAGGTAACCTCATTAACTTCTTTTCCATCATATTCACAATAATTTTTTAATAATTCGGAAATTTTAAGAATAAGATTATCTTTAGTACTTTCGTTATGAAATAATAATTTATTATTTAGAAACAAATCATAAAAATCTTCTTTGTCACTCTTCACCATATCTTCATCCCAATAATATGGATCAGCCCTAAAATACTCAAAGAGTAATTGTTCGGAGTCGCTTGTGACGAACTGAATAAGTATTTTAGCTATTTCTTTTTTATCTAAGTCACTGATACAAGTTATAGTATATCTTCCATTGTGTTTTTTGATATTTAATTTCCCCATTACTCTCTCCCATTACTTGTCATTAAACCACCAGTGGATGTTACCTTCAGCATTTTCTATATGGATATGGTCTGGGTGAATATTTTTGCTTTTATAGCTATCCCTTTGACCTTTATCAAATCTTCCAACATAATTGCCATCTTTGTCATATACATTGTAGGATATATATCCATCGTCCCTTCTGAAATTCTCTTTCACTGAAAGTTGATTTTCTTTCTTAAATTGTCCCCATGACATCCCTACTGGTCTCCAATCCCCCTTCGATGGTAAATGTTTACTGGTAGAATATCCACTTGTAGCCTGATTAATATAGAAGCAACTTGTATTATGAACCCAAACACCCAAATCAGTCACATAGTACGTATGGTAGTCCGCAACCGTAAAGTTGTAGACCGTAACGGTATTGTCTAACTCAACAAACTCGACCTTGTCAATCGTCAGCGTGCTTCCGTCAGCCTTTTGGAGCTTATCGCCCGCTTCAAGCTCATCTGCGAGGACCCAACCTTCTCCTTCAACCCAAAACGGATGATTGTCAGTCGTCTCGATGATTTGCTCTCCAACATGTAGTTTGATTATATCATTTCGTTGATTACGATATAAGGCTGTTACTTCCTTATAAGCCAACTCTCCATTCGGATTATTCTCATCCTTGGCGAGAACCATATCTCCGACCTCAATGTCTTCGATTTTCTTCTCCCCTTCGTCCGTCAAAACCTTCGTCCCTGCTGTGAAACAGTTACATCCGCCTGCTGGCGTTTTCGTCCCAGTTGTTGTTTTTCCCTTTCCCTTATTAACAACTGTCATCTTGGCTGATATGTTACTTCCAATTTTTATTCCTGGTATACCAATCAGCACCGTGAGATCAACGGCAACTTGCTGATTGTAAATTTGTGAGACTTCTCCAAGAGACATACCAAGTTTATTTGATTTAAACTGAAGCTCCACAGATGATCTTGCATCCCATTTCAAATTCAACTGCTTGCTTTCCTCTTTACTTAAACTTCCGTCTCTCATCATATACCATGCTAAAGCGATTTCTGAATATGAATTAAACCCCGTTCTCTTTGGCGTAAGATCTGCTGGCAGACTGAATACGGAAGTTGTATCTAGAACTTTTTTTGTATCTGGATCGTAAATGATAGTACTGTTCCTTATCATCTTTATCTCTAAGACTGGCATTTTATTTGCACCAGTAGTGTACTCATTAGACTGTTTGCCTACCACAGTCACAACCGCAACTTTCGCTACCTCTAATACTTTTCCTGATTTATCCTTTACTGCGGACACCACTGTTGAATCAACTTGGACAATATACGTTCCATCTTTAACAGGTTTTGATCCTGTCATCATCTTATCGAACGTTTCGTTATCAATCATCGTTCTGCCATTCTTTATAGTAACAACAGATTTTCCACTATCATCCTTTTTATTAGGATCAAATACAATGCTGTATCCATCTACAAGTGTGACGGTCGTTTTCTTGGTTTGGGCATCATACACAATTGTTGATCCCGTTGCTCCTGCCAGTTCCCTTAACGAGGTTTCTACATGTCCAGTAGGATCAATGTAAATCAACGGATTATTCAATACATACGTATACCGATTCAGCGACAACGGCTCATTCGCTCGTCCTTTATACGTATCCTCGGATATAAACCGTCCCACATACGGATCGTAATAACGCGCCCGAAGGTAATACAACCCCACTTCCGCATCATAAAACTCTCCCGAGTAGCGGATCGTGCTTTCATATAGCTCAATCGTCAGCGTT
>NZ_LAQO01000070.1 GCF_000971975.1 Paenibacillus algorifonticola
CCCGCCGCTAAAGGCGCCGCAGGCGCGGCTGCGCTGGCGCTGGCAGCCGTGCTCTTCGCTGCGGCGCAGCAAAGGCGGCTGCGCCTGCGGCTGGCGCTGCGCCGCTACAGCGCCGCCTCCCGCGGCGGAGCGCCGGCTAGCAGCGCCGGCGTCCAAAAGCAGTTTGCCGCAGTATCGGCGGCAATCTGGCCACAGCTGGACCGCTGCGTAGCCAAAAGGCAGCCGCAGCAAACAGCAAGGCAATACGCAGCAGCGCAAGCCGCTCTGCTGCCTGCCTCCCAGGCCGAAGCCTTGCAGCGCTTCGTCACGTGGGATGACGCCGCCCGGTATGGACCGCGGCGTGCCTGGCAAGCGCCGCTGCCGGAGGAGCTATCGGCAGCGGCCGCCCTATTATGCGCCCGCAGGCATTCCGCGCGGCGCACATAAACAACCCGAGCAAGCCAGCTCCACCAGCTTGCTCCGCATCTCCAAACAAGCAGGCAGTCCACTAAAAATGCGACTGCTTGCTTCTTCTTTTTCATCACCCTACTCACCCTACCTCACCCTACCTCACCGTTCCCCAACCATCCCGGGCATCCCACGAGCTCCCTAAGCTCAAACGACGCACAGACAAAAATGTTAGTGATGAGAACCATTTTCAACTATAATAAAATGGTGCTTGATGAATAGTTCTCGCAAACTCGTGACTTCAGTCGTGAGTTAGAAAACTTCGGATAGGTCGTGGTAAATGCCACGTTAACTATCCGACACATGTCTAGGTAACTATTACAACAATCTCTTTAGTATCAAGGTTTCTATAGGGAAATAACACTGACATCTGTTATTCTGTAGTTAGAGGTGGCTAGATGTCAGAAATAAAGCACGGTCGTGGTTATTTCTATGTCCATTCAGTACCAATAGTATAGTACGTAAAGTACCGACACAAGATTCTTGCCGAAGAAATAGACGTAAGACTAAAAGAATTTCTTGTTCAGATTGCATTCAATACCAAGTATGATGAAAGCATGAAAAGGTGTTTCCGCGAGACTTTTGCTTAAAGAGTTTCCAACGATTAAACCGAAATTGTGGGGAGGCCATCTTTGGAGTCCTTCTTATTTTGTTGCAACTGTAAGCGAACATACAGAGGCACAGATCAGAACGTATATTCAAAATCAGAAAGTGAGGTGAAAAACAGTGCTCGTAAATAAAGCTTACAAATTCCGCCTTTACCCCACGCCAGAACAAGCAACACTCATTAACAAGACGATTGGATGCACTCGATATGTGTTTAATCATTTTCTTGCCCTATGGAGCGACACCTACAAAGAGACAGGAAAAGGTTTAACTTATGGTGCATGTTCTGCTGCACTCACCAAACTAAAACAAGAGGTAGACTGGTTGAAAGAACCGGACAAATTTTCTTTGCAAAATGCGCTGAGAAGTTTGAATGATGCCTACCATCGCTTTTTCAAAAAACAAAACGATGCGCCTAAGTTTAAGAGTAAAAAGAATCCGGTACAGTCTTACCAAACCAACTACACGAATGGAAATATAGAAATGGTCGATAATCAGATCAAGCTACCTAAACTTGGACTTGTGAAATTGGCTAAAAGTCGTGAAGTGGAAGGACGCATCCTGAACGCTACGATTAGACGCAATCCAAGCGGCAAATACTTTGTATCTGTGCTTGCGGAAGTGGGCATCCATGAGTTGCCCAAAACAAGCAAAGAAGTGGGAATTGATGTTGGCTTGAAAGATTTTGCCATTCTATCCAATGGCGTAGTCGTTGGCAACCCTAAATTCTTTCGCAGACTGGAAGAAAAGCTGGCAAGGGCACAGCGTAAACTTTCGCGTATGCGGAAAGGCAGCAGCAATTGGAACAGGCAACGCATCAAAGTAGCGCGTATTCATGAGAAAATCACGAATGCTCGTACGGACTACTTACACAAGATTTCAACGCAGGTTGTCAAAAACCACGACATCATTGCGATTGAAGATTTGCAGGTAGCCAAAATGGTCAAGAATCATAAGTTAGCCAAGGCCATTAGCGAGGTTTCCTGGTCGATGTTTCGCTCCATGCTAGCGTACAAAGCGAAGTGGTATGGTCGCATCGTAGTGGCTGTGGGTAAAACATTCGCATCTTCGCAGCTATGCTCCTGCTGCGGCTATAAGCACAAAGAGGTAAAAGACTTAAAGTTGCGAGAATGGGACTGCCCCGCATGTGGAGCGCACCACGACCGAGACTTTAACGCAAGCCTGAACATTCTTGCCGAAGGCAAAAGACTTCTTGCTGTGTAATCCTTACACAAACTGTCGGAACGACAGGGTTAGCTTGGTAAATTTCTCTTCGTTAGAAGGGACGACCCAAGAATCTCGTGACTTTAATCATGAGAGGTTCAAAGGACAGGTAACGCTTATCTGTATCGGGATGTGAATTGAGTGAATCGAATGAATCGTACGAATTGGAATGACCACCTGCTGCTGTGGCATGAAGCGACGGTAAAATTGCTTGATATCAGGCATGTTGCTTTGGGAAAAAATGAAGAGCTGCGCAGCTATTTATTGCCATCCAGCGGTTTTATTTGGGTAACGCGCGGACGGGCGCAGGTGACGCTGGATGGGACGAATTATGCCGCCCAGCGGTTTCATCTGCTGCATGGCGGCAAGGGGATGTGCCTAAACATTTTCCCATCAGCGGATGTACTCGAATACGTTATGATTTTTTATAAAGGAAGTTTGGCTGGTCAAGGCAATCGAAAGCTTCAGCATTTAATGGAGCACAGCAATCCGTTTCAAATTCAATACGGCTTTGCTCCTCAAAACCCGCTTGCGCTGCATACGATTGTGCGGAGAATGGAAGAAAGCTGGGGCAAGCTAAGCGTGCTGGACAAGCTGGGTTCGAAGGGGCTGCTTTATCAGTTTGTGCATGAGCTGATGGGCCAGCTTACGGCCCAGGAAATTGCCGCGATTCGGCCAGATCTGGTGTGGCAAGCGATTCGCCATATCGAAAACAACTACTCGGAGCCAATTTCGGTTGAAGCTTTGGCCGGACTGCTAGGATGCAGCGCCAGCTATTTGTCGCGTTTATTCAAAAAACAACTGGGAACGACGCCGAACGACTATTTGATTAAAGTCCGCATGGATCACGCTAGGCACCTGCTTTCGGACACGCAAGCTACGCTGCAGGAAATTGCGGCGAGCATCGGCTATCCGGATGTGTATTATTTTAGCCGTGTGTTCAAAAAGCATACCGGACTGCCGCCGCTTCGCTTCCGATCCAGAGCCGCAGGCGGCAAACTAGTTCAGAATAATCCATTCCATCGTTCAGGACAAGCCATTGTCCCCCATCCAACCCACAGCTACAATTACAGTGATAATAATTATCAACTAGTTGGAGAGGGAGATTTAACAATGTATAAGGAATTAAAATTGTCGGTGGCTGCTGTTATGCTGCTCTGCATGGCTCTATTGTTCAGTGGCTGTGCAGGCTCCGCAGCTGTAAATGATCGCTCCATAACGGCAGAAGCATCGGCAACGGGGGAAAACAGCGCAGTGCAGCAGGCGCCGCAAACGAAGGTTGTGCAGCATGTAATGGGCGAGACGGCAATTCCGGTTAACCCGCAGCGAATAGCGGTAAGTGGCCTAGAAGATATTTTGCTGGCGCTTGACGCACCTATTGTGCAGGCACAAGCGATGAAGGGCCAATATTTATATGAAACGCTGCAGGAAAAAAACATTCCGGCCATTTACACGCCAGACAGCTTGAACTATGAGGCTATTTTGGATTCGAAGCCGGATTTGATTATGGCGCATTTGCTGCCGACCGATAAAGAAAGCTATGAAAAATTGAGCAAAATCGCTCCAACGATCGTTTACGATCGCGGTGACTGGAAAACATCCATGGCAGCTATCGGTAAAGTCATTGATCGGGAAGAGCAAGCCCAATCGGTCATTGATGCTTACAATGAGAAGCTGGAGCAAACCAAAGAAGCCGTTGCGAAGGCAGTAGGCGCCAATAATTCCGTCGCTTTTATTCGCCCGTCTCGAAGCGATGTGCAAGTCTTTTTCCCGGCGTTTGCCTATACTAGCCTTGTCTACAAGGATGTGGGCTTAGCTATGGATGCATCTGTCGTGGAATTGGAGCAGAGGGAAGAAAAGGGCATTTGGGGAGTAGGCGAGTCGCTGGAGAAGCTGCCTGAAATAATGGCTGACCATTTATTTGTGACGGTTGGCGGATCGTTTGATTCGGAGGAGGAAGCCCAGACGGCTTTGACTGAACTGGATGAAATCGAGAAAATGAAAGTATGGCAGGAGATCCCCGCCGTTAAAAATGGAAAAGTGTACAAAGTATCAGCGAGACATTGGATGCTGAATGGACCAACAGCGGACAGCATGAAGCTGGACGATGTGCTCCAGGCACTCGTTAAATCTTAAAGCAACGCAGAATCTTTATAGGGTGGCCTTCCGGCATGGAAGGTCCTTTTTAACGTCTGTATAATTCCTATTTTATCCATATGAGGCGTTTCTCCTTTAAAAAAAACGGATTATCGTCGCTCAGCCTTGACTCGCTCAAAGCGCCTTATATATAATTACTACATTAATTGAGGGAGGCTCGGTAATGAACAAGCCAAATGAAATCATCATTGTTCTGGACTTCGGAGGACAATACAATCAGCTAATCGCACGCCGCATTCGTGATTTGGGCGTATACAGCGAGTTGCTGCCATTTAATACATCGGTTGAGCGCATTCGTGAAATTCAGCCGAAAGGGATTGTGTTCTCAGGAGGTCCAGCCAGCGTATACGAAACGAACTCGCCGCTTGTTGACCCGGCAATCTACGATCTGGGAATTCCGATCTTTGGCATTTGCTACGGCATGCAGCTGATGTCGCATCAATTGCAAGGTAAAGTAGAGCGTGCAGGCAAACGGGAATACGGCAAAGCAGAGGTTGATTTTACGCCGGAAAGCCGTTTGACGCAAGGCCTCGACGCTCGCCAGACCGTATGGATGAGCCACAGCGACCTCGTAGTTGAGCCGCCAGCAGGCTTCAACGTTGACGCAAGCACGGAGCATGCTCCAATTGCAGCAATGAGCAACCTGGACAAGCATTTCTATGCGGTGCAATTCCATCCGGAAGTTCGTCACTCTGTATTCGGCAATGAAATGATTCGCAACTTCCTCTATAACATTTGCGACTGTGACGGCAACTGGTCGATGGAGACGTTCATTGAGGATACAATCCGCGATATTCGCGATCAGGTTGGCGACAAGAAGGTGCTATGCGCCCTTTCCGGCGGTGTAGATTCCTCCGTTGTTGCGATTTTGCTGCACAAGGCGATCGGCGATCAGCTTACTTGCATGTTTATTGACCACGGCTTGCTCCGCAAGGGCGAAGCAGAAGGCGTTATGGAAACGTTCGTGGGCAAATTCGATATGAAAGTTGTCAAAATCGATGCACAAGAGCGTTTTATGAGCAAGCTTGCGGGCGTTGACGATCCTGAGCAAAAACGTAAAATTATCGGCAACGAGTTCATTTACGTTTTCCAAGAAGAATCGGATAAATTCGATGACTTTGAATTTTTGGCGCAAGGCACGCTGTATACAGATATCGTAGAGAGCGGTACAGCCACAGCCCAAACGATCAAGTCCCACCACAATGTCGGCGGCCTGCCGGAAGACATTAAGTTCAAGCTTGTGGAGCCGCTTAAAGCGCTGTTCAAGGATGAGGTTCGTAAGGTTGGTTCGGAATGTGGCTTGCCAGATGCCATCGTATGGCGTCAGCCGTTCCCAGGTCCAGGACTTGCAATTCGCGTGCTTGGCGAAGTAACCGAAGAGAAGCTGACGATCGTACGCGAGTCGGATGCGATTCTCCGCGATGAAATTGCCAAGGCTGGTCTCGACCGCGAAATTTGGCAATACTTCACTGCGCTTCCGAACATGAAGAGCGTAGGTGTTATGGGCGATGCCCGCACGTATTCCTACACCGTAGGCATCCGCGCCGTTACGTCGATTGACGGTATGACAGCTGACTGGGCGCGTATCCCTTGGGATGTGCTGGAGAAAATTTCGGTACGTATCGTAAACGAAGTAGACAACGTCAACCGTATCGTTTACGACGTAACGTCGAAACCGCCAGCTACGATCGAGTGGGAGTAGCCGTATCGTAACATAAACAAAAAACTCTCTTTCTTTTGCGTTTAATGGCAAAGGAAAGAGAGTTTTTTTATAATCAGCACCCATTAAACGCTTGTCACATGCTCCTCGCATTCCAGAGAACAGAAGCCGTGATGGGACTCCTCGCAGTCCGGGCACACAATATGCTGCCGGTGGCAGGTATCATCCGCGCAGTTAATGTACGTTTCCGCCGGCGCTTCGCAGTGATAGCATTTTCCGACGACGACAGCTTCATCCGTGCGGTTAATGGTCACCGAAATCCGCTCATCGAACACATAGCATTTGCCGTCGAAAAGCTTTCCTTGAACTTCCTCGTCTTTGCCATAGGTGACTATGCCGCCATCGAGCTGATAGACGTCCTTGAAGCCTTCGCTTAACATGACGCCAGTCAGCTTCTCGCAACGGATACCGCCGGTACAGTAAGTGATGATCGGCTTGTCTTTCATATCCGCCATATTGGCGCGAAGCCATTCTGGAAATTCCTTGAAGGTCTTGAGATCGGGCCTGATCGCATTGCGGAAATGTCCGAGATCGTATTCGTAATCGCTTCGGCCGTCAAGCACAATGACGTCTTCCCTTTGCAAATAGTCGTGGAACTCTTTGGGAGACAGATGCGTGCCGCTAAGCGTATTGGGATCAAGCGGTTTGTCGTAGCGGAGAGTAACGAGCTCCTTTTTGTAACGGACGAATATTTTTGGGAATGCATGCTGATCGGCTTCGTCGATCTTAAATACGATATCGGCAAATAACGGATTGGAGCGCAGGTCTCGCATGTATTGCTCGGTTTGCTCAATCGTACCGGAAACCGTGCCGTTGATGCCTTCGTCCGCAATAAGAATGCGGCCTCGCACGTTTAACTCCTTGCAGTAAGCCAGATGTTCGGCTGCGAATTGCTCCGCATCGGGGATAGCAACAAATTTATAATACAATAAGACCTGATAGTTGGAATTGTTGTTCATTGCCAAATTCCTTTCTGTAACTAAGTTGAGAACATATTATATTGTAATAGACATAGGACATGTTCACAACACCAGCTGTGCTTATAATTTCGTTTTGATGACATCAATTTTTAATCCAAATGAGTCATTTTCTTCTAAATTAACCTCGAAAGCACCTGCAACAATAGCGTGCTATAGGCCAGCATTTCGAGCAAAGGATTGGACGAATATCGTCTATTCATATTTGACTTAAATATAGCTTAGTTATAAGATATATATAAGACAGATTGAGGTGTAGAGAGGGTGCAGGTGGAAATGGAGAATTTGAAACTCGAGTACTACCTCAAGTTATTTCGAACCTTCGAGATATTGGAGCGGAAATGGATCAAGGATTGGAATCAAAACAATCAAGTGGGGCTTTCAAAAAGTCATATTAGAATACTTGGGATATTAAATGACAAAGGTCCGCAAAGACCCTCTAAGCTGGCTGAGGACCTGAACATAACGACGGGCGGCATAACGCTTCTTACTAAAAAGATGCTTGATGACGGTTATATCATCCGGTCAGAGAGCCATCGGGACCGCAGAGTGGTGCAATTGGAAATCAGCGATTCAGGCAAAGACATCTTATCCACAGCGCAAGAAGAAATTAATCGACTCATGGAAAATATGTTTAATAAGATGACACTGGAAGAAATGCAGACAATGGCTGCTCTTTTAAACAAGCTGTTATAAACAATAGAAAAGGAGTGCATATAAAATGAGCGCAGTTTGGACCAAAGACAGCATCCCGAATGTGTCAGATCAAGTAGTCATTATTACAGGTGCGAATAGCGGGTTAGGTTTTGAAACAGCAGTAGCACTTGCTGCAAGAAAGGCAAAGGTTATACTGGCTGTTCGGAACATGGAGAAAGGAAGCGAGGCAGCAGGCAAAATAAAGTCGATCTATCCGGGTGCAAATGTTAAACCGATGCAGCTTGACCTTGGTGATTTGAATAGCGTCAGGGCGTTCGCATTCGATTTTATGAATCAATACGAGTCCCTATCTATTCTTATCAATAATGCAGGCATTATGATTCCACCTCATCGCTTGACCAAGGATGGCTTTGAATCACAGTTTGGCGGAAACCATTTGGGCCATTTTGCACTGACAGGCCTGCTCTTGCCAAAGCTTATTTCTACCCCAAATTCGAGAGTAGTTACCGTAAGCAGTATAGCTGCTCATAATGCCGCTATCAATTTTGATAATTTAGACGGTTCCAAGGGATATAGTGCTATCAAATTTTATGGACAAAGCAAATTGGCAAATCTCATGTATGCCAAAGAGCTCCAAAACAAGCTTCGTTCCAATCATTTAGATGCGACAAGCGTAGCCTGTCATCCTGGAATATCGAATACGAACTTATTCTCCTTCGGTTCAGGCAAACAGACCAATAAATTGATGAGTATACTTGCAGGTTTCGTAAGTCAGCCAGCACATATGGGGGCCTTGCCTACCTTGTATGCTGCTACAGAACCGACAATCAAGGGCGGGGAGTATATTGCCCCGGATGGCAGAGGCGGCAGGAAAGGTTATCCTAAGAGTGACGAAATCATTAATAAGCTATATGACGCCGATATTTCAAACCGGCTATGGAATATTTCAGAAAGCTTAACAGGTGTTTCTTACAAGTTCAACTAGGGTGTGTGCAAACCAGAATCGGGCTGCTACTCCTTGCTTAGCGCTTATCCGAGGCCAATCTCATCTGACGGTTCAAGGCTTAAGGAACCGCAGCATGCGAGTGTTGCAGGGACTCCACACAGCTCGGGACACGCTACCTCCTTTTTTGAAGGACTGAGGTTCCGCTATTTTGGATTTTGAGACGATTTGAGGCCGTAAGCGGACAGGATGTAGCTAGAATAAAAAGTGGACACAGCATTAAGGAACGCCTAATAATAG
>NZ_LAQO01000071.1 GCF_000971975.1 Paenibacillus algorifonticola
GCCAGACGACCGCCGGCCGATTAGGCACACGCTCCGCCTGCTGTTCAAAATGCTCGTGGACCATGGATTGGGTCGGGTGATTAACGCTTGTATCGTTGAACGTCCGCAGCAGCTGCTCCCGCTCTTGCTCCGTCACGATATCGGCTTCACTCAACCGCAGCTCCGGGCGGTGTACGATCTGTTCCAGCAGGCGGACGAAATGCCCCGCCATGCGCTCAACCGTGCTCCGCTTGAACAGCGCTGTGCTGTATTCCCATTCCATTGTCAACCTACCGTCCTTGTCCATAACGCCGACCGTAAGATCAAATTTGGAATATTCGTGATGGAACGCGAGTGGCTCGCATGTTATCGTCGATGTCGTTCTCACGTCCGATTCCGCGTTTTGAATCGTAAACATAGTGTCAAACAATGGACTTCTGCCCATATCGCGCTGCAAACTAAGATGCTCGATCAGCTTCTCCAACGGATAATCCCGGTACTCGTGCGCTTGAATGAATGCCTCCTTCACCTCGGCCAACAGCGTCCTAAATGTTTTATGATCCTCCGGCATTGCCCGAATAGCCAGCGTGTTGACGAACATTCCTATTGCTTGCTGAAGCTCGCTGTCAGGCCGGCTGGAGACGGGAACGCCCACTACTACATCTTCTTGTCCGCTGTATTTGTGCAACAGAGTGTAGTAGACCGACAGCAGCAGCATGAACAGCGTCGCATTCTCTGCAATGGCCAGACGATTGACCGCATGGCTTAACGATTCGTCCAGCTTGACGAACAGCCGTCCCCCATCAAATTGCTGTACGGCAGACCTCGCGTAATCGGTCGGCAATTGAAGGACCGGGGCCTCGTCTTGAAAGAGCGCGGTCCAATAGCTTTCCTGCAGAGCGTAGTCGTCGCCGTCTAACCGCCGCTGCTGCCAAACCGCATAATCTTTAAACTGCAATGCAGCTGGCGGCAGCTCCCGCTCCTCATAAAGATCGAATAGCTCCTTTACAAACACGTTCAGCGAGATGCCATCCGAGATCATATGATGCATATCGATCATCAGCAAATGCTCTGCCTGCGAAAGCCGGATCACTTCCAAGCGAACATACGAGTCTCGATTGAATTCGAACGGACGGATAAAGGATCTAATATGTGATTCCGGCTCTGAGCCATTCGCTGCAATCACGAAACGATAGTCAGGCTCTATATCCGCGTGTATCCACTGCACCAAGCGTGCACCGTCCATCTCGAAGGAGGTACGGAGAATTTCGTGACGATTGATCAAAGCGGCATAGGCTTTATATATGCGCTCCTGATCCAGCACGTCCTTCACCAGCATGATACAAGGCATGTTGTAGCTCATATTGAGCGGATTAAACTGGTTCAGGACAAATAACCGGGTCTGGCTGTACGTTGCCGGGTACAACTCGCTCAGCGGCGCCGGGACGATTCGTTCCTGCACCTGCCGCTCCGATTCGTCAATCCATTCAGCCAGCTGCTCTAGCTTCGGCTTTTCGAATATAACGCGCAGCGGCAGCGACAGCCCCATCGTTTCCGAGATGCGGGCCGTGAGTAAAGCCGCCTTCAAGGAGTGCCCGCCAAGCTCGAAGAAGTCGTCATAAGCCCCTGCGACTTCTACTGAAAGAATTTCCGACCAGAGCATTGCCAGCCGCTTTTCAGTTTCCGTTGCAAACTCAGCTTGCGAACCATCGTTCCGGACGTGAGCCCTGTTCGCTGGCGGCAAGGCTTTACGATTGACTTTGCCGCTTGGCGTCAACGGCATCTTATCCATCTGCACGAAATAAGACGGAATCATATATGCTGGCAGGCGGGTTATCAGATGCATGCGCAGCTCCGATTGCGTCCATTCACGGCTCGCCACTACATAGCCGCATAGATAAGACTCCTCATGCTCATCCAAATATGCCATTACGATGGCATCGGAGATTCCTTCGGCCTCCATAAGCCTGGACTGTATTTCTTCAAGCTCGATTCGATAGCCCCGGACTTTGACCTGATGATCGATTCTTCCCAAATATTCGATCATCCCATCCGTTCGCCATACTGCCATATCTCCGGTTCGATACAACCGTTCGCCTCGCATGAATGGATGAGGCGTAAATTTCTCGTCCGTTAGCTCCGTATTGTTGAGATATCCGACAGCAAGACCTTCACCCGCCAGGCAGAGCTCGCCCGGCACACCGATTGGCACAAGCTGGTTATATTTGTTCATAATGCAGGCCGTTACATTTCGAAGCTGCTTGCCTATTGGCACCCTTCCCTGCAAATTCCGTTCAACGGTGTATTGCGTCGCATAAATCGTCGATTCGGTAGGTCCATATAAATTAACAAGCATGACATGATCCGATTGCGCATAGAGCTTCTCAACCAATTCTTTCGGCAGCGCCTCCCCGGCAGCAAATACGTACGTCAGCATGTTAAGAATTTTCACCTGGCTTGCATTGCGCAGAAACAACTGCAGCATCGACGGCACGAAGTTGATATGCGTAATGCAATACTTCTGAATGGCGTTCAGAATTGCACCCGGATCCTTCTCATCGCCATCCGGCAATACGACGAGCCGTCCTTGTCCGAATATCCAACCAAATAGCTCAGCAACGGATACGTCAAAAGTGTACGTTGTTTTGAACATATACGAGTCGCCGCTCCTGAGCGGATAATCGGCCTCAAGTGCAAGCATCGTATTGACGACGCTGCGATGTTTGACCATTACGCCTTTCGGTTTGCCCGTGGAGCCCGAAGTATAGATAATGTACGCCAAATCCTCGGAGCTGTTGATTGCCACCGGATTGCCTGCCTGGTCCGAATAGTCGGATTCAGGGTCCAGCACAATCACCGGCTTGCCGTGGTCCAGAATCATGCTCCTGTATGCTTCTTGTACGAGCATCAACGATGCACAGCTATCCTGAAGCATGAAAGCCGTTCGCTCAACCGGTGAAATCGGGTCTATCGGAAGGTAGGCTCCACCCGCCTTCAGAACAGCCAAGATGCTGACAACCATTTCGGCAGAACGGCTCGTCATAATCGCTACGATATCGTTCGGACCGACACCGTTGCTGCGAATTAAATGGGCAAGACGATTGGCGCGTTCGTTAAGAGCGCCGCAGGTATAGCTGAGCTCCCCTTCAACGAGTACAATACGATGCGGATCAAGGGCTGCTGACTGTTCCATGAACTGCTGAATGGTTTGATCCGTAGGAAAATCGCCTTTATTTCCATTGAACGTCTCTATAATTTGACTGCACTGCTCATCGCACACCCATTCAACTTCCGCTATCCGTTGTTCCGGGTCTTGCAGCACAGCATCCACCAAGTGCTCGAAATTGCGGGCAAGGCGGGTTATCGTATCTTGGACGAAAATATCAATGTTGTACTCCCATTCCAAGCCAAGCTCTCCGTCTTGCTCAGTGATCCCCAAAGTCAGGTCGAATTTAGCCGTTTGATTATTAATCGAATACGGCGTCAGCGCCGCATCCTCCAGAGCGGCCGCAATTCTATCCATATTTTGCCACACGAACATCGTCGAAAATAACGGATTGCGGCTAAGATCGCGGTGAACGCCTAACTTGTCTATCAGCTCCTCCAGCGGGTAATGCTGGTGGGCAAATGCGTCCAACACCCGGGCCATGACCTCATCCACGAATTGAGTGAACGTTTTATCCGGTACAGGATAATTTCTTAACGGCAAAGTATTGACGAACATTCCGGATACATTTTCCAAATCCGGATGGGCACGACCGGCTACAGGCGTTCCAATGATGATGTCCTCTTGCCCCGAATATTTGTGCAATAGGATGTTATACATTGCAAATAGCGCAATAAAAGGAGTAAGACCTTGCCGGTTCGCCAGCATTGTGAGTTGGTCCGTTTGCCGTGAAGAGAGGGTCGTTCTGATCCTGCTGCCACGGAAGCGCTGGATTTGAGGACGAGGCAAGTCCTCTTGCAATTCAAGCACAGGCAGCTCACCTGCCAATGTCTCCAGCCAAAACGTTTGCTCGCGTCTTTGCTCCTTACTGCCGATACGATTATGCTGCCATACCGCGTAGTCTTTATATTGAAGCCGTTGTTCCGGTAATGTTTCGCCGCGATACAGCTTTTGCAAATCGTTCACATACAAGTTAAACGAAAGACCGTCCGAAATAATGTGATGCATATCGAGAACTAGCAAATTTCTGTCTTGTGCGATACGGATGACGAATCCCCGCGCAAGCGGAGCCTGGCCTAAATCGAAGGGGCGAACCCACTTCGCGATCCTCGCTCGAAGGCTTGAATCTTCTTCGTCTACCGCATCCACCAGCTCCAGCTGAAAGCTTGCGCATGAATCGATCTGCTGCACGATCTCTTGCCCTGACATTCGGAAGGACGTCCGCAGACTTTCATGGCGCATGCTCAACTGATGGAACGCTTCCTGCAGTCGCGAAGCATCAATGCTCCCTTTGACTTCATATACAACCGGCATATTATAAAGAATACTGTCCGGATCCATTTGATGAATAATGTACATTCGCTTCTGAGCCGAGGAAACCGGGTAATCCAGCGCCTTGTCCGCTTTCGGAATGGAATGATACTCCGTCTCCGCGGCGGCATCGATATACGCAGCCATTTCCTGCAGTGTCGGATGCTTGAATATATGTTTCAGCGACAATGACACCTGAAACGCCTGCTGTACGCGAGACGCAAGAACCATCGCTTTCAAGGATTGGCCGCCTGCTTCAAAGAAGTTGTCATGCAGTCCGATCCGCTCGATGCTCAATATATCCTGAATGATTCCAGCAAGGCGCAGCTCGGTGACCGTTGAAGGAGCCGCATATTCATCGCTGTTCCCCCGCTCTGGAATAGGCAGCGCGCGCTGATCGATTTTGCCGTTGGCTGTTAATGGGAAGCGCTCCAGCTCCATCATAACCGCCGGTATCATATAAGAAGGCAAAGTCGCACGGAGGAATGCCTGCAGATCGACTTGTCGAATAGGCTGCCGTGTTGCGTAATAGGCGCATAAATACAACTCGCACCTGTCATCGGCACGAGACAGCACAATGGCCTCCTTGACATCTTCGTGCTGAAGCAGCCTTTTCGTAATCTCCCCGGGCTCAATCCGATAACCTCTTATTTTCACCTGGTGGTCCATCCGGCCGATATACTCTAAGTAGCCGTCTGGCAGCCATTTCGCCGTATCTCCTGTCAAATATAGCTTGGAACCCGGCTTATACGGATGATTGACGAATTTTTGCGCAGTTAACTCCGGGTTGTTCAAGTATCCTTTTACAAGACCTTCACCAGAGAGACAAAGCTGTCCCTTAACACCAACCGGCAGCAAATTCAAATCTGCATCCATAATGTAAGCTTCCGTCTGCGCAATTGGTCTGCCGATCGGAATTGTCGTCACATCATCTGACACGGAATCAACCGGATAATAAGTAGCGAATACGGTGCTTTCCGTCGGACCGTACACATGGATCAATTTTCCCGGTCCGATCCACTCCAGCACTTTTTTCACATGCGGGACGGATACTCGCTCTCCCCCGAATAAAATCTTCCGCACACGAACGAAGCAATCAAGCGCATGGTCCGCCAACGTATTGAATAAAGCCGTCGTGACGAAAAACACCGAGATTTCCTGACGCTGGATAATCGCCGTCAGATTTTGCAAATTCAGCAAGTCGTCGCGATCGATAAGCACCAATTCCGCTCCGTTCAGTAAGGCGCCGTAAATATCAAAGGTCGAGCCGTCGAAAGCATAGTTGGACAACTGCAAAATTTTGTCGTCGGATGTCAGCTCAATGTAATTCGTTTCACAAACTACACGGCTAATGTTAGCGTGGGTCGCCATATTCCCCTTCGCTCTTCCTGTAGACCCGGAGGTATAAATAATATATGCCAGGTCGTCGGCCGTGCTGCTAACGGGCAAGTTCGCCGCATCCCCATGAGCAAGCTCCTCTTCATCCAAATAGAAGCACTGTCCGGCGAAGTTAGCCGGGACTGACTGGCGACGTTCCATCAATAGCCATTGGGACCCGCTGTCCGCCAACATGTATTCGATTCGCTCCACAGGATATTCGGGGTCAATCGGCAAATAAACGCCGCCAGCCTTCAACACGCCGAGAATAGCTACGACCATATCAATCGATCTGTCGAGCATCAAACCTACGACCGCTTGCCTTTGCAGGCCCCAAGCCTGTATAGCCCGAGCCAGTCGGTTAGCCCTGGCATTCAACTCGGCATACGTAATCCTGCTGCTTCCATGTTGGACGGCGATCGAGTCAGGCAGAAGGGCAGCCTGCATCTCAAACAGCTCTTGGAGCGTTTGCTGTGCTGGATATTGCCCGCCTTCCGGCTGGAAATCTGTCAACAATCGCTCCTTTTCAACATCGCCAAGCATCGTAATCTCGCTTAATCGGCAGTCGGATTTGACTGCAATGTCTTGGAATAGCTGTAGCAAATGTGCCGACATCCGTTCTGCGGTTGCCCGATAAAACAAATCCGTATCAAACTCTAGTTCAAATGCGATGCCATCGTCATGCTCATTCGCTGTAAGCAAGAGATCGAACTTGGCTATGCCGGTTTCCAAATTCAACCATTCAATCCCTTCCCCGCATGTCTCCAGCTTCTCCATATTCACGCTTTGCAGCGCAAACATCGTATCGAACAGAGGGTTGCGTCCCGTATCCCGCTGAAGCTTCAGCTTCTCAATTAACTGATCCAGAGAGAACGCGCGATGCTCGGCCGCTTCCAGTACCTGACTGCGAATTTCTTCAAGAAATTCGTTGAACGTCATTGCCGAGCGAGGATAGGTTCGTATCGGCAGGGTCTGAACAAACATGCCCAGCGTACCGTTCAGCCCCGGGTAATCTCTTCCTTCCCACGGGGTGCCGATTACAATATCTTCTTGCCCGGTGTACTTGGCAATAAACAGACTATAGGCTGCCAAAAGGATCATATTTAGAGTGGTACCTTGCTTCAGCCCGATGCTCCTCAGCCGGTCCACATGCGCTTGCTCCAGATTGAACCGAATCCGCTCTCCTCTATGCCGCTTCACTACTGGGCGCGGATGATCCGTCGGCAACTCCAAGAGCGGGATATCTCCCTGGAAAGATTCCAGCCAGTAGGACTCCGCCAGCTTCATCGCTTCGCCATCCTGCCGCTGCTCCTGCCATATCGCGAAGTCCTTGAACTGTATCGGCAAGTCAGACAACGGCTTGCCATAATAAAGCTGCACTAGCTCCTGGACGAAAATCTGCAAGGAAACCCCATCCGAGATGCTATGATGCATGTCCAGCAGCAGGACATGACGTTCCGAGTGAAGCCGAATCACACCTGCACGCAACAGGGGGGCTTGTTCCAGGTCAAAGGGCTGCACAAAGGCTGCTACAAGCTCGCGCCAATCCTTCCCATCGGCGTCCCATACAGGCAAATTCCAGGACACATTGTCATGTACGCGCTGCATCAGTTCATCGTCCTGCCACTCAAAGGAAGTCCGCAATGATTCATGCCGATTGATTAAGAGGAGGAACGCCCGATTCAACGTATCAGGGTCAAGACTTCCGTTCCAGCTCAATGCCACCGGCATGTTGTAGCTTAATAAATTTCCTTCGAGCTGATGAACAGCATACAGCCTCTTCTGGCTCGAGGTCGCAGGGTACAAGCCGTTAGGATCAAGGGCAGCCGGTCGTATAGGCTCGAACGTACCGGTTTCCAAGCTGTTGATATATGCGGCCTGCTCGCAAACGGTCGGACGCTGGAAAATCGCTTGAATCGACACTTCCGTACCAAATTCCTTGAACAAGTGCGACGACAGAACGACTGCCTTCAGAGAATTGCCCCCAAGTTCGAAGAAGTTATTATTAACTCCAACCTTGTTGATGTTAAACATTTTTCCCCATATAGCGGTAATCGTTCTTTCGGTATCGTTGCTCGCAGCCTGATAGAGCTCCTCCTGCCCTTGCAGCACATCAGGAACAGGTAGCCGTTTGCGATCTACCTTGCCATTGGAGGTTAACGGGAACTTGTCGAGCTCCACCATACGTGCCGGAACCATATAATCCGGCACATTGTTACGCAAATAGCTTTGAAGCTCTCTATATGAGCATTCGAACTCGAGCGTATAATAAGCACACAAATACGGTTGATCTGCCTCATCAGCAATTGCACTCACATAGGCTTCCAATACAGACGGGTGCTCCCGCAAACGAGCGGCGATCTCTCCCGGCTCAATGCGGAAGCCGCGGATTTTGAC
>NZ_LAQO01000072.1 GCF_000971975.1 Paenibacillus algorifonticola
TATATGACGCCTGTTCAGTATCGCCAAGAAGCCCTTAAAAAAGTTGTCTGATTTACTGTTGACAATCCATGAATGAGAGTCTAGAGAGCCGTGGGAAGAATGAGTGGGAAAAGAATAGTTTTGCAGCACAGGCTGCAAGCTGTTCTTTTTTTCTGTAAAAGTCAAAATTGCACGGATATCATAAGTGTGTCGAGACAAAATTTTAAAGGCGATGAGCGAGGCTGAAAAGGTAATATTGGAGAGCCAACAATTGCACATTAAAGGCACATTCCAATTAGGGCGTGTCTGAAAACTCATCATTGGGTCAATTTGAAAATGGAAGCTATGTATATAAACGCGAGGAATGACTTAGCCAACTTGTCGTAACGAGTCGCCACACGGCGAAAGTGTTTGATTTTATTGAAAAAGCACTCAACCAAGTGGCGTTCTTTGTACCGATACCAATCGACTTTCCTTGGATGTTGACTATTCGCTTTAGGTGGAATGGTGTAAGTGGCCTGTTTAGTCGTAATCCAGTTCCGAATGGCTTCTGAGCCATAGGCTTTATCGCCAAGAATATGGCTTCCCGTAATATCCAGCTCCTGAAGCAATTCGATCGCTGGAACAGAATCATAAACTTGGCCACCCGTCAGTAGAAAAGCTAGAGGGTGGCCTAATCCATCGACTACCGTATGAAGTTTGGTTGTCTTGCCGCCACGACTGACGCCGATGTGTTGATTCACCTCGTGTCCGTCTGCGTTTTTTTTGCACCGGCACTGTGTTGGTGGGCTTTGATCGATGTAGAATCGATGCTCAAATTTTCAAAATCCGGCTCGATGTGAAGGGCTTGGAAGATGGCGATAAGTAGTCCGGAGTCTCGCCATTTGCAGAAGCGACTGTAGGCCGTTTTCCATGAACCATAACGTTCTTCCGGCAAGTCTCGCCATGCCGCACCACTTCGGGCAATCCAAAGAAAGGCATTAAACATCGTGCGATTGCTTAATTTTGACGGACGTCCTGTTTGATAGGGTGGGAACATGTCCTTTATTTGTTCCCACTGTTCATCGGTTATTTCGTACCGTCTTGGAATCATGCTTGTTTCTCCATTCGTTTTTCTCCTATCATACCATATGATTTTTTAGTTTTCAGACACGCCCTAGTTTTTGGATTCCGCATGAAGGAAGAGGGGGGTAATTGTTTCTCCAACTGTAACTTTCGAATCGAATATAAGGATATCCGCATTTTAGAGGATTCTGTATAAATTTGTAGAATTACTAAGGTGAAAATTAGGCTTGTTTATATTATTAATTAAGTATTTTTTGAGTAGAGGTGAAATTGTTGAACAAGAACCCTGAACAGTTCGCAAGGGATGAGATTGACCGTAAATTAAAATTAAGTGGATGGGTTATTCAAAACAAGAAAAACATGAATCTCTATGCTGGTCAAGGAGTTATTATACGTGAGTATCACACTGATGTGGGACCGGCGGATTATATTATGTTCGTAGACCAAGAGCCTGTTGGGGTTATTGAAGCTAAGAGGGTTGAAGACGGGCAGAGGTTGCGGGTGGCAGAAGAACAGTCTAAAGAATATGCCAATAGCAAGTTGAAATATTTGCAATTTAAACCATTGCGCTTTGTGTATGAGAGCACAGGGGTATTAACACATTTCACGGATTATGACGATCCCAAGCCTAGAGCAAGGGAAGTATTTACTTTTCATCGTCCAGAAACTTTAAGCGAGATTTTAAGAAAGACCCAACCACTTAGAGGTAGATTGCAATCTATCCCTAAATTAAATCCTGACAAGCTACGTGATTGTCAGATTAATGCTATTACGAAACTTGAGGCATCTTTTAAAGTTAATAAACCCCGGGCTCTCATTCAGATGGCAACCGGATCAGGCAAGACATTTACCGCAATTACCTCCATATATAGACTTCTTAAATATGCCGACGCGAAGCGTGTCCTTTTTTTAGTCGATACCAAGAATTTAGGTGAACAGGCTGAACAGGAATTTCATTCCTATCAGCCTAACGATGATAATCGTAAATTTACTGAGCTTTACAATGTACAACGTTTGAAATCGAATTATATTTCCACGGACAGTCAAGTATGCATCAGTACCATCCAGCGGTTTTATTCTATACTGAAAGGGGAGGAATTAGATGAATCTGCCGAAGAAACTAACCCAGGTGAGAATAATTCTATGTGGAATAAGCGCGAACCTCTTCCCGTAGTCTATAATGAACTTGTACCGATTGAATTTTTTGATTTTATCATCATTGATGAGTGTCACCGCAGCATCTACAATTTATGGCGGCAAGTTCTCGATTATTTCGATGGATTTCTAATTGGACTTACCGCTACACCTGATAAGAGAACGTTCGGCTTCTTCAATCAGAATATGGTAAGTGAATATCCCCATGAATTAGCGGTTGCTGATGGAGTGAATGTAGGGCATACTATTTTCTTGATTGAAACAGAGATAACGAAACAAGGCGCAAAGATGAAATGCGGAGAGTTTATTGATAAGCGAGAAAAACTGACCCGACGTAAAAGACTAGAGCAATTGGATGAAGATGTTGCTTATACAGCACTCAAGTTAGATAATGAGGTTGTGAACCCAAGTCAGATCAGAATGATAATACGTACATTTAAAGACAACTTACCTATTATCTTTCCTGGGCGTACTGAAGTTCCAAAGACACTTATTTTTGCGAAGACAGATAGTCATGCAGATGATATTATCCAGATTGTGCGAGAAGAGTTTGATGAAGGAAATTCATTTTGTAAGAAAGTCACTTATAAAGCTGATGAAGATCCTAAATCAGTGCTTAATCAATTCAGGAATGATTACAATCCTCGCATCGCTGTCACTGTAGATATGATTGCAACGGGCACTGATGTTAAACCGTTGGAATGTCTTATATTTATGCGTGATGTTAAGAGCAAAAATTATTTTGAGCAGATGAAAGGGAGGGGGACACGAACCATCCAGTTGGATGATCTACGCAAGGTAACTCCTTCTGCTCGTTACACGAAAGACCATTTTGTCATTATAGATGCAATTGGTGTCACTAAATCACTAAAGACTGACAGCCGTCCACTTGACCGTCAACCTAGCGTTTCCTTGAAAGATCTTCTACGGGCAGTGACTGTAGGGGCAAAGGACGAGGACTTGTTCACAACGCTTGCTAGTCGGTTAGCGAGATTGGAGAAGCAACTTAGTGATCAGGAAAAAGAGAAGTTTAATGAACTCGCGAGGGGAAAGACAATCAATAAAGTCGTTAAGGAATTACTCGAAGCGTATAATCCTGATGTCTTAGAAGATAGTGCTAGAAGAATTTACGGTACCGAGGCAGACGATATTCCAACAATTAGCCAAATTCAAGAAGTACAGAATGCTTTAATTAGGAAAGCGGCTTCCACCTTCTCTGGGGAGCTCAATGAGTACATTGAGAACGTGCGGAAGATCCATGAACAATACATTGATCTTGTTAATTTAGATACTGTAACAGCTTTAGGCTGGGACGCCGATTCCAAAGAAAAGGTAAATGCTATTATCGAGGATTTCAATATTTACATGGAGCAGCATAAAGATGAAATCACCGCGCTGCAAATTTTCTATAATCAACCACATCGGAGAAAAGAATTGACCTTCAAGATGCTTAAGGATTTACTAGAAAAGCTGAGGCTAGATAAACCTGGGCTAGCACCTATTTCGATCTGGCAAGCATATGAACAATTAGACCAAGTAGGTCAATCCACGCCCAAGAATGAGCTTATAGCCCTAGTAGCATTGATAAGAAGAGTCGTAGGTATTGATCAGAAACTGACTTCATTCGATAAAACCGTGGACAAAAATTTTCAAGATTGGGTGTTCAAGAAACAAGCGGGCTCATTGAAGTATAATTCTGAGCAGATGGAATGGTTGCGGATGATGAAAGATCATATTGTGACTTCTTTTCATATTGAAAAAGAGGATATTGACTATTCGCCGTTCGATGCTCAAGGCGGACAGGGGAAGATGTGGCAACTATTCGGTGAACAAATGGATATCATCATAGAAGAACTTAACGAGGGATTGGTGGCATAGTGGTAGGCAATGAATTTGATCGACATCCTATAGGGTGGTTACTCGAAAAATTAGGTGAATTTTCCCTAAATGAAAAAGGTAGAAAACCTAAGAGAGTAGTTAAAGAGCAAAAAGAAGGGTATATGCTTCCTTATGTAAATATTAAGGCTTTTGAAAAGAATTTGATTGATGAGTATACAGATGGAGAAGGTTGCACAATTTGTAATGAAAATGATTTTTTAATGGTTTGGGATGGTTCTAGATCAGGATATGTAGGACGTGCATTGTATGGTGCTGTAGGAAGTACATTAGTGAAAATAAACTTTCCAGGAATAAATAATCTCTACGCATATTATTATCTACAGTCAAAGTATCTAGAAATTAATACTAAGGCAAAAGGAACGGGTACACCTCACGTAGATCCTAATATATTATGGAATTATCAATTTCCTATCGCCCCCATTCAAGAGCAAAGACGTATTGTCGAAAAGATAGAAGAACTTTTCAGTGAATTGGATAATGGAATAGAAACCCTTAAAACCATTCAGCAACAACTTAAAATATATAGACAATCTGTGTTGAAATGGGCGTTTGAAGGGAAGTTGACAAATGTTCAAGAAATTGAGCCTAAGCGCTTATATCTTGAACAAGTGTGCGAGTTTATCACTAAGGGAACAACACCTTCAAAGGACAAACTATTCCAAGGAACGGGTGAAATTCCATTCATAAAAGTATATAATTTGACTTTTGGTGACGAATTAGATTTTACTATTGAACCTACATTTGTTTCTTTTGAGACACATACAGGTTTTCTGAAGAGATCTAAAGTCTTTCCTGGTGACGTATTGATGAATATAGTTGGACCGCCTCTCGGCAAAGTATCAATTGTGCCTAATACTTATGCAGAGTGGAATATAAATCAGGCTATTGCAAGGTTTAGATGTAAAGATGAAATGAATAATAAATTTCTAATGTATTTTCTTTTATGGGAACCCACCACTATTAAGTTAAAGAATAAATCCAAAGCTACAGCAGGACAAATAAATTTGACTCTACAAATTTGCAGGGAAATTGAAATACCTGTATATGACTATGCTGATCAAATTAAAATTGTCCAAGAAATCGAATCTCGCCTATCCATCTGCGACAAACTTGAGGAAACCATAGAACATTGCATGAAACAAGCTGACCTGCTACGTCAAAGCATCCTAAAGAAAGCATTCGAAGGAAAGCTTGTACCTCAGGACCCAAATGATGAACCTGCGGAATTACTATTGGAACGAATTCGTGAAGAGCGTGTTGAAAAATCTAGTAAGACTTCAATAAAACCGAAAAGGAGCACAAAATAACATGAGCGCTAATCAAACTTCTTCGGTTGTTTCGAAGGTATGGGGGTTCAGTAATCTATTAAGAGACGATGGGGTGTCATATGGAGATTACCTAGAGCAACTAACCTATTTGTTGTTCTTGAAAATGGCAGATGAATTCTCGAAGCCTCCCTATAATCGTGTTCTTCCTATACCCGAACAGTATAAATGGACCAAGTTGACCGAAAAAAGAGGTGCGGAGCTAGAGGTCTTCTATATTGAATTACTTCGTGATTTGGGACAATTAAAAGGAATCTTAGGACAGATATTCACCAAATCACAGAATAAAATTCAAGATCCCGCCAAGCTGTATAAGTTGATCGATATGATCGACAAAGAGCAATGGAGTCTGATGGGAGTAGATATTAAAGGTCAGATTTATGAAGGTTTATTAGAGAAAAATGCAGAGGACATTAAGAGCGGTGCAGGACAATATTTCACCCCAAGAACATTGATTAAAGGGATAGTACAATGCATGAAACCAGAACCAATGAGAACAATCGCTGATCCCGCTCTCGGAACGGGTGGATTTTTATTAGCAGCGTATGATTATATTGTTGGTCATCATGATCTGGATAAGGATCAGAAACATTTTCTCAAATTTAAGACTTTCTTCGGAAACGAAATTGTAGCGAACACACGTAGATTGGCATTGATGAATATGTTTTTACACAATATTGGTGATATTGATAGTGAGAACTTCATCTCACCCAATGATGCCCTCGTATCGGATTCTGGTGATCGATATGACTATATTTTGAGTAATCCTCCCTTCGGAAAAAAAAGCAGCATGACCTTTACCAATGAGGAAGGCGAGCAGGAAAAGGATGATTTAACTTACAACCGACAGGATTTCTGGGTGACGACTAGCAATAAGCAACTAAACTTTTTACAACATATTCGTACAATACTCAAGATTGATGGAAAAGCTGCTGTTGTTCTACCTGATAACGTGTTGTTTGAAGGTGGAACAGGGGAGACTATAAGGAAAAAACTATTGGAAACGACTGATTTGCATACGATACTTCGTTTACCTACAGGCATTTTCTATAAACAAGGCGTGAAAGCGAATGTGCTCTTCTTTGATAATAAACCTGCAAGTAAAGAACCTTGGACGAAAGAGATTTGGATCTATGATTTTAGAACGAATATCCACTTCACATTGAAGAAGCATCCGCTAAAGCCGGAGGATTTACAGGATTATATTCAATGTTATAACCCAGCTAATCGCCATGAACGGACAGAGACGTGGAATGCTGATACCAATCCAGAAGGTCGCTGGAGAAAGTTTAGTTATGAGGAAATTATTTCTCGAGACAAGGCAAGCTTGGACATTAGTTGGATTAAAGACAAGAGCTTAGCTGATTTTGATAATCTTCCTGACCCAGACGTATTGGCAAATGGTATTATCGATAACTTAGAGTCGGTGTTGGAAAGCTTTAGAGATATGATGGGGAAGTTGGAGTCTTAGTAAGAAACGCAGTATATGAATATACATTTAATTGTAAAATAGAATATTGAGGTTTTTTCATGATATGTGAAAATTGATTAAGATTTGGGATTCTTATAGAATTGATGTTAAAAATGCATGATATCTTCTTCACAAATGAATATATCTCTATTAATCACTCTTGTTTGGTCATAACCTTGTCATGTAGATGTGTATAAAAAGAAACGACCGCTTCTCGGTATTCCATGGGAGAGCGATCGTTTCTTTTTGTCTGAAGTCTAACTACTATCCGAAAACGCAAGTTATTGTCTGTGAGTAATTGTGCTGCTTTCATTACTAACTCCAGCGGATATTTATTAAATGATTAAACGTTATGAAAAATTATTTGGCTCTTCGCTCTACTGGATGGGTACCACAGACTAGAATGGCTTCATAGATACGTTCCACTTCAA
>NZ_LAQO01000073.1 GCF_000971975.1 Paenibacillus algorifonticola
CCCCTGTCACTAGTAGTGTACTTCATACACTCTCTTAGTGTCCAAGTTCTCTAGGGGGCTAAATAGATACATCTTAAAAAATAATCCCTCCCATTATCGCGTGCACCATAACGGCATATAAATTAGCAGATGCTAAATTGGCATGAAAAATGAAGGAACCACTGTTCAATAAAATCCGCCACCATCGAACCTTAGTTGTCTAGTGGCGGTAATTTCTTACTGGCTCTCCTCTTTCTTCAGTTCCTGCGCCCAGTCATCCTTTACACTCTGGTTCCATAATGGTACACCCGAACGATAGGCCGCCCGACCGTTCAAATGACCCGCTACTGGTGCAGTTATAAATACAAATACGATCCCCAGCAGTAATTTGGCGCTCACATGTTCTAGGTAAAAGGAAAAATAGAGAAAGGCCCCGATTAAAACAAAAAGCACGCCTAGTGTTGCACTCTTTGTGGCAGCATGTGAACGTAGATAGACATCCGGTAGTCTAACTAGGCCAAAAGCGCTCAAACCGCTTATCAAAGCACCCGCTAATACAACAATTCCTATCAGAATCTCACCGATCTGGCCCATTATCTCCACTTTCAATGACTTCACCTCTTTCTATATACTTCGCAAAGGCGGTCGTACCTATGAAGGTCAGAATACCTATTACGAGTATAATGTCAAAGTACGCAAATGTTTTCAGCAGCATGCATATGATCGCAATCATGGATAGCAGAAGGACACCGATCAAATCAAGCGCTGCAACGCGATCGGAGATCGAAGGTCCCCTGAGCAGTCGATACATGCTACCTACGATCGAGAGCGCCAATATAGCTAAGGATAAGAGCAGTAGATTCGACATCACGATCTCGTCACCCCCCTAATCGCTTTTTCAAAAGTACCTTTAATTTGCGCCGAGAGCTCATCCTCATCTTCCATATCCATAGCATGAATATAGAGAGTTTGCCCATCACGAGATACATCTAATGTCAATGTGCCCGGAGTCAAGCATATTAAGCATGACAAAAGAGTAATTTCCCAATCTGTCTTGAGCTCCGTTTTGTATGCAAATATCCCTGGTCGAATCGAAAGCCGCGGCCGAATGACTTGGAGCATGACCACGAAGCTGGAAATAAACAGCTCTTTGGCAAATAACGCTAGCAGTTTAACAACGGCCCAGAAGCGCTTCAAATAAAATTCATGGGCCCAGAAGCGGCTAAACAGTCCTATACTGAGGATTCCAATCAAGTAACCGACTGTAAACCTTGGAGTCGACCAATCATTGTATAAGAACATCCAGACGAAGGCAATGATTAGGTTTAACAATAGTTGGATGGCCATCTCATCTACTCCTTCAGCACGGCTTCAATGTAATAATGTGGATTCATCAATGTATTTCCAGCCTCCGAAACGAATCCATATATCCACTCCGAACCTAGTCCCATCATAATCATGATGATGCACAAGGCAGCAGAGGATACAAGCTTCCCTCTGGAAACCTTCCATTGAGGATTTTGGTTCGATTGTAGTTGTTCTTCTCCCCAGAAAGCTTTCATGAATAAACGAACTAACGAATAAAGCACGATGAAGCTAGAAGCTAAGGAAATCGCTGTTAACCAGAAATACTGCTCTTTCAATCCGCCTTGTATGATAAGCAGTTTACCTGTAAATCCGCTTAAAGGAGGAATACCTGCAACTGAAAGTGCAGTAATAAAGAACATCCACCCTATTGCCGGATGACGCTTGATCATCCCTCCCATATCCTTCAGCTGGCTCGTTCCAGTTGCTTGCACGATGAAGCCTGCCAATATAAACAATAGCGCTTTGGCGATCATATCGTGCAGGAGATAAAATACAACACCATTCACGCTATCATCAGATGCCACTGCTAGCCCAAAAACAATGAAGCCCACTGACAGAATGACATTATAATTGAGTATCTTCTGTACATCGGAATAAGCCACCGCCCCCAAAGCGCCGAGGATCATTGTCCCCGCTGCCATCCATGCCATCCAGCTGTGGGTAACACCTGGTTCATGGTAGAAGATGAGTGTAAAGGTTCGAAGAAGCGCATAGATCCCGACTTTCGTTAACAAGGCGCCGAATAAGGCGGATACGGCTGCCGGCGGTACGCTATAAGATCCTGGAAGCCAATAGAAAAGAAATAAACCTGCCTTTAAGGAAAAAACGATCATGAATAGAAGGGCTATGACATTTAATATCCCATCTTGCCCCATCTCCGTTACTCTTATCGATAGATCTGCCATATTAAGAGTACCAACCACACCGTATAAATAAGCAACTGCCGCAACGAATAAGGTTGAAGATAAGATATTAATCAACATATATTTCAGTGTTTCACGCAGCTGTCGCTTCGTACCTCCGAGGACAATCAACGCGTAGGAGGAGATCAGCATGACCTCGAAGCAGACAAACAGGTTAAACAGATCACCAGTCAAGAATGATCCATTTACCCCTACAAGCAGAAATTGAAAGAAAGGGTAATAATAATAACGCTCCCTCTGCTCGCCAACTGTGCCGAAAGAATATAACAAACAAAAAAAGCCAACAACCATGGTCGTCAATACCAATAACGCTGATAGCATATCCGCTACAAATACGATGCCGTAGGGCGGGAGCCATCCTCCCATATACAAGGTCTGAATACCATCCGTCCTCACTTGACACAAGAGGATTGCTGCTGAAATCGTCGTAGCCAACATACTGATAACGCTGAGCCATTTTTGCATCGATACATTATTTTTTAAAAAAATAAGAATCGCAGCTGTACACAAAGGAATCAGAAGAGGTAAGATCAGTAAGTTATTCATCGCGCTCCCCCCTTAGCTGCTCCATATCATCAGTTCCTAGCTTCTGATACGCCTTATAGGCGAGAACAAAGAAAAAAGATGTCACACCGAAGCTAATCACAATTGATGTTAGAATTAGCGCTTGTGGTAGAGGGTCCACATAAGAGGCTGCCTTCTCTCCTAGTAGCGGTGCAGCCCCTGTTTTCAGACGGGACATGGTAAGCAAGAGCAAATGTACGCCATGCGTAAGAATCGAGGTACCCAGTATGATACGGAGCAGACTTTTTGACAGCAGTAGATATACACCGACTGTAAAAAGCACGCCGATTGCCAGTGACATATAGAGCTCCATCTTTACTTATCCCTCCCTATTGTCAGAATAATCGTCATGGTGATACCAATTACGGTTAAATAGACGCCCAAATCGAACAGCATGGCTGTTGCCAATTCGCTATGTCCGAGCAGTGGCAGGTTCTGATAGCCGAACGTATGGCTGAGAAATGGCACATCATACAAGAAGGAACCGATACCGGTCAATAAAGCAACTAGAATACCTACAGCGCTCACCTTCCGAAAATCGATTGGAATCACTTCCCGAATGGTTTTCATTCCAAACGCCATTGCCAGAAGCACGAACGCAGCAGCTGTCATAAGCCCCCCAATGAAGCCTCCACCAGGTTCATTATGTCCAGAGAAAAACAGAAACAAGGAAAAGGTCAAAATGATGAAAATAACCAGCTTCGCTATTGTTTTTAAGATCACATCATTACTCCGCGCCCCATTAACAGGGAGTTTACTCCCGCTTTCCCAGAAACCAGAGGCAACAGAGGTGTCCTCTGGCTCGAGCTTCAATCTAATTAGGGCGTAGATGCCATACGAAGCAATGCCAAGCACTGTAATTTCAAGTAACGTATCAAATCCCCGAAAATCTACGAGAATGACATTCACGATATTTTTGCCACCCGCCATGTTATAGCTTTCCTTAATAAAGAAATCAGATATCGATTCGAAAGATCGTTCGCTGCTTGCGCTCAATGCGAGTAAAGTCATGGTAACACCTACTCCAAGAGAAACAATAAGGTTTAATAGTTTAAAGCGCAGTGATACTAACTCTTTCTTAAGCTTGGGTAAATGATAGAAGCAGAGAAGGAACAACGCTACAGAAACAGTCTCGACAATCATTTGGGTCAATGCCAAATCCGGTGCACGAAAGATCACGAAAAACAAGGTAACCATATAGCCAGCAGAACCCGTCCATATAATGGCCATCATTCGGCTGCGAGCGAACGGAACAGCTATTACGGATACAATGAGCGCACCAATAATAACAGCTTCGTATACAGACATAGGCGCAAACTCCGTAAAGTCAAATCGGATATTTGCAGAATTGCTCATTGTAATTGAAATGGAAACAATCAAAAATATAAAGATATATATCAAGTAATGACGATTAGAGCCGGTCATATAGCGGTTAGTTAGCCCTTTGGCTCCCTTATCCAACAACTTAAGTCCGCCATCATAGCTACGATTTAGGCTAACCGTAGTAAAGAGCGGCTGATTCAGTACTTTTAAACGTTCATGTAGCATGTAGAACAGAGTTCCCATAGCAACAACACCAATAGTCATAAATATTTCAGGTGTCCAGCCATGCCAGAAATGAATGGCTACATCGAACTGCTGTCCCGGAAGGAGCATGGTAGGATGGATCGCTGCCATAGCAGGCGCAATTAGCGTGTACGACAACAAATTAGGAAACAGGCCAAATACGACAGCCAGCGAAGCTAGGACGACAGGCGATAGAAGCATACCAAGCGGAGCTTCATGCGGTTTTTTGGCCAGTTGTTCGAACTTCTTCTCCCCAGTGAACGTTCTGAACAGCAAAAGCATGCTGTAGATGAACGTGAAGATACTCGCAATCCAGGCGATAATCGGGAAGATAATACCTATAAACTGCATATGGAGTACATCCATTTCCATGATGTTCAGTACAGCTGTGAAGAACATCTCTTTGCTGAGGAAACCATTAAACGGCGGTAATCCCGCCATTGAAAAAGTTCCAATAAGCGCGATGGAAAAGGTTACAGGCATGACCGACATTAAGCCACCAAGCTTACGGATGTTTCTCGTTCCCGTCTCATGGTCGATGATTCCCACCACCATGAACAAAGCACCTTTAAAAATGGCATGATTGATAAGATGGAAAATTCCAGCCATAGTCGCTTTCACATAGAACAAAGCCTCATCCGTTCCCGAATATATTGCCGCAGCAGATCCGAGGCCAAGCAAGCTCATGATAAGTCCCAGTTGGCTTATTGTGGAAAAAGCAAGCATGGATTTCAAATCCGTCTGCTTCAGTGCCCGATACGAGCCATAGATCAGCGTTAGTATCCCCGAGGTGGACACCAGCCAAAACCAGCCGGCTTCTCCAGCGAAGACCGGACTAAGCCGTGCCACTAAATATAGACCTGCTTTAACCATCGTTGCGGAATGCAAATAAGCACTTACTGGTGTAGGAGCTTCCATCGCATCCGGTAGCCAGATATGAAAGGGAAACTGGGCAGATTTGGTAAAGGCACCTAACAGAACAAGTAGCATGGCGGGAACGAACAGGCTATGATCTGCTATTCGATCTACATTTGAGACAATTGTTCTAATACTGAAAGTATCTGTCATGATGTAGATCAATACAAAGCCGCTTAGCATGGCCAATCCACCAAAAACAGTAATAAGCATGGATTTCAAAGCGCCGTAGAGCGATTTCTTCTTTTGATGCCAAAATGCGATCAATAAAAAGGACGAAATGCTTGTCAACTCCCAGAAACCGTACAGCACGATAAGGTTATCGGATAAAACAACCCCGAGCATGGCCCCCATGAATAGCAGCAAATAAAAGTAAAATTGTCCGAGTGCTTCTTTTGTTTTGTTCAAATAAAAGATGGAATAAAGAACGACCAGCGCTCCAATACCTGAGATAAGAAGGGCAAACAACAAGCTAAGCCCGTCTACATACAAGGTGATATTAATGCCAAGAGAAGGTATCCACGGTACCTCCGCGGTTAGTGCCTCCCCCTTCTGGAGTTCTGGCATGCACCCCAGAAAGTATCCGAATATGACAATTGGTACGGGTATAACAAACCAACCGGTATGTAACCGCGGCTTTATTTTATACAAAAATGGACAGATTAACGCAAAAATAAAAGGCAAAATAATAATGAAATGCAATACTGACAATTTTCATCCTCCTTAACGACATAATTAGTTCACCCATTTAGCATTTCCAAACTTCATTGAATGTTAGTCCGTTTTCATGAAAAAAGGAAAAAACGCAAAAAGAGCCCGCTGTTGGCAGGCTCCTCCGGTTAAAGCTATTATTAAATTGGTTTATTTGCTTTTCATATTATAGCTTCCCATACCGTTCTTGTCAAAAGAAACCTTTATAAGAGCGTGGCCTCCATGAATGAAACGTAAAGCAATAGGGGATTACTTATTACTAAGAAAAGGAGTTGATTCCACTGCTAACGCGTAAAATAACCGTTTCAACTATCCTGTTTACACTCATAATCCTAATCGGCTGGATTGGAAATTTCAGGTTGATTGAGGATCACTCTTATAAAAGGGACCGAGTGCCTGATATAGACTCGTACTTCATCTATTCCACTAGCTTCCGTATGAATACAATAAATGATTACCATCCATTCGGGCCTAGAGAATATGTAAGAATCATTCAGCCTGTCAAGAAAGAACCAATTTCTTATAAGCTTCAATAAAGGCCTGTGGATCTGCGGAAACCATATATGAAAAAACGCCTTGACTGGTGTGTAGATAGAGAAAACCTTCGTTCCCTCCTATAACCTTATAAGATAAATCGAAAACCTCTTCAATCCGAAACTCATGATATTTTGTTACGATCCTCTCCTTATATAGATACATCTCCCGATTTTCTACAACGGTTCTTAGTTCTAAGTCTGAGACTTCTCTGTGAACCTTATAATAGAACTGGACAGCTATATAAGTTATTTAACTCCCCTCCTGTTCCTTTTTAGGCTTACTATACCAAAGAATTTCTTTTATTTAAAAGCCCGCTATTCTCTTTAACTAAGGAGGTTATTCCCTTAGATCTTGGTCTATACTCCATTTTAGGCGCCTTTTTAGTTTATCATATCTCTCACAATAAGTTGCATCCCCACTAGCGTTGCATAAATGTTCTCTGAATCTTCATAACTTTCTGTAGCATCGAAATTTGCGCACAAAA
>NZ_LAQO01000074.1 GCF_000971975.1 Paenibacillus algorifonticola
CGCGCGCTGCCCCATCGGGCGCGCAGCAGCGCTGGCAGCAGCTCCCGCGGCCCCTTCGCCGCCCGCCGCCGCACTGCCGGCTGTGCCGGCCAAGCCCGCGAGCGCTGCTCCCGCGGCTGTCCCCTCGCCGCCATACCCCGGCGTCGGATCAAAAGGAACCCAGCCTGCGTCTGGGAAATACACTTCGACCCAGGCATGGGCATCCTTGCTTTTCACCTCATAGGCAGTCAGCTTCACGCCTGCATGTGCGGTGTCATTTCGTGCATCCAGCTGCTCCGCCGACACCGTTCCGGGCGCAAAGCCCTTCACCCATCTAGCCGGAATGCCTTGTGTTCGGAGCATAATGACCATCGCACTGGAAAAATGCACGCAATACCCTTCATGCTGCTTAAACAAAAAATCGTCCACGAAATCTGCTCCGCCTTTAGGGACCGTACTATTTTCAGCCGAATACCTGTAGCTGCTTCGCAAATAAGTTTCAACCGCCTTCACCTGATCATAGCGGCTCGTTACACCGCCCCCCGATACCTCTGCTGCCAGTGCAGCAACACGGCTCGGCAGCGATTCCGGCAGCTGTAAATACTCGGCCATAGCTTCCTTCTCCCCAGCTTGAATACCGCCATTGCGCAGGACAGCTTCATCCATCACCGGAAGCTGCGTCTGAATGGTGTACCTCTCTATAAGCAACTTCTCCGAAGGCGCATATAGCGTGCCCGAAGCTTCATTTTTCAAATAAGTGTTCAGCTTGCTCCTTGGCTCCGAGGAGGTTAAATCCAGCAAAGTGCCGGAGGTTCCGCCCATAAAAAGAGGGAAGCCGCGCTCGGCCTGTTCAAGAAGCACCGTTTGAACGACGGTTCGATCTGGACTGACGGCTGTCTCCGTGCCTGTCCCTTGGCTTTCTATCTCCCTCTCTTCTCCAGCCTCTGCATCTGTCACTGTATCTGTCTTTATCGCAGTATCTGTATCTGCCTCTGTCTCTGTCCCTGCCTCTGCAATGACCTCTACCGCCTCACGATCTTCCTCCACACTTCCCTCTCCATTAGCGGACACAATCCGTTCTCCGCCATTCCGAATAGGCAGCAGCGTCAAACGCTGCTCCGTTTCCTGCCACCCTTTACCCGTATAAAAGGCTTTCGTCTCCCCGCGCCAATATGTGCGAGCAGGAGACAGTCCCGTAAAAATGATCCGTTCATCCTGCTTTAGCGGAGCGCCTAATGTGCTGTCATCAAATCCATAGCCCGTGGAAGCGTTGCTTCCGCTTGCAGCTGCCGAAGCCAGAGCAGCCTTCGGATTGCCGCGCTCCAAACCAAGCACATACTGCTCCAGCCTTGCGGTTAGCGGCTCTGTCCACGCTGCTGGGCTATTCGCGGCGGTTTTCCCGCCTGAGAACAGAAGTCCGGCGCCCAGGCACAGCCCCACAATAACGAAAGCAGAAGCTGACCAGCGATAAGAAGCCGTTTGCGCTTCCTCCCTGCTCTCTTCTCCTTGCAGCCTTCTCATGCGTGCGAACATGACAATCGCTCCAAGCAGCATGCCTTCCACCGTCACGCGCAGCAGCCCATTCAGCACGTCCATGCCAAGCCATACATGCAGCAAAATCAAATACCCCGCCGTTATGCCAGCCAAAGCCAGCCCTAGCTGGCGCAGCCAAATTAAAGCCTGCAGCGCGGGCACGAGCAGCGCAAAACCGGTAAACAGAAGCAGCGCCTGCAGCTCTGTTGACATGCCCCATGCTCCTGCTCCCATCCCGAATAGTCCACCCACTTCCTCAGCAAACCGGCTAGCAAAACCGGATGCCCACTCCAACGGTCCCACATCCGGACCTTTGTACAGACGCATCAAGCCTGTTATGCTAATGACGGCATAAACGACAAGCATGATATACCAAGGCGCACGCAGCAAGCCAGCTATAGCAATACAGCCTACAAATAGAATTAAAGGCTGAGCCACATCAATATAATAACGGCTGCCAGCCTCCGACCATGGAAGCATCCACTCGGCAAGCAAGCCAAACAGCAGCAAGCTCGTCCATATGCGGTAGCCGAATGCCGGCCCCCCTTGAGCATTAAATATCGCCATAGCGAATCCTTCCCTTCGTTAACTGCGGCTGTACATTCATCCGCTCCGGATACGTCAGCCAATATGTGCGGACACCGAAGCTCTCCAGCCATTTCTGCTGCTCACGCATCGCAAAAGAAGGTGTGCTTTGCTTGATCAGCATATACAGCAGCACTTGGCAGCCCTGCTCTGCTGCCTGGGAGGCCAGCTGCCCCCAGCTTGCGCTATTGCGCCAATCGGCGGTGAAGCAGCGCAATATGCCGCCTCTAGTCATTTGGTCAAGCTCGCCGCTTACCCTTGCAACAAACCGCCCATTCTGCACCAGCTTCAGCCGTGCGAGCTGCTCCAGCACCTCTTGCATACTCGCAGCTGCGCTGCTGTCCTCGTATGCACCCGTTTCCAGCCATGCATTTCCCTCCGCGTTAGCTGAGCTTCCCGCTTCCCACTCCTGCCGCTCATCCATTTCCGCTCCCAACGGCTTTCCTGAGCCGCCAGCTTGCTGTGCCGACCCCGATGGCAGTACCGATGCCGCCTTCACATGTGTCCCCGGCCCACCATCGTCTATGGCCGCCTGACCAGCAATTAGCCGCACCCGGTTTCCCGCAATATGATCCTGCTCCAGCACACCGGCAGCCCAACCGGCGCAGGCATCAAAAAACCTTTCGTCGCCATTATAAGCGTTGGCCGTGTTGTCTATCGCCATGAGCACCAATGGGCGATGAAGCGTTGTGCCATGCTCCTTCGTATGTAGCCCCCGCCCACGTGCGGCGGCCCTCCAATTGACATGGCGCAGCGAATCCCCTTCCCGGTACGGCCGCATCTCCGGGCCCATTCCTGCCTGTTTTCCGGCATGCTGACGTTCAGACGGCTCATGCCCGGAGCCCGCTTCCTGAGCATCCATCTTTTCTGGATGCAGCCTAATAACAGTCGCCAAGCCGCTACCCCGAAGCGCCGCCACACCCGGAGCCGCTACAGCCTCTGGCAGTGCGGGAACCGCAAGCAGCTCGCTGCGGCAAACAAACGTTCGGCTAACAGCCGTTAATCCTAAATAATCGCTTACCGTAACGGTAAGCGCCTCAAAACAATGCTTCCCGCGCCGAATAAGCTGCACCCTATAACTAAGCGCGAGTCCCGTTTCGAAATGAAGCAGCGCCGCATATCGATAGGCGGCTCGCTCCTGCTTGACCGTACTCCCATTGACCATCGTATCTTCCACTGCCAGCCAAACGAATGGAATTGGAAAAGCGCGGCCCAGCATTAGCTGCACCTCAACCTCTCCCCCATCGCGAATCGTCTCTTCGTCAAGCTGACGGCTCACATTCAGGCCTCGTATAGCAAGCCAAGGCAATCCGGCGCTAAGCAGCATCATGCAACCAAGCACAGCGAACATAAACCACTCCACCGCCATTCCCCGCTGAATGACAGCTGCGAGGGCAGCGCACCATCCCGCTAACAGGAGCACCCATACACCCCATCGCGTCCGGCCAAGCCTCTGCTGTCCCAGCTCTTGCTCCGCTTCTGCCTCGTGCTCGATACTTGGCTCTTTCGGTTGCCGCTTCCCAGCATCCCCTTGCCCTATCTTCACTGCTTCGTTATCTGCACTGGAAGAAGCCATTAGCGCCGCCCTCCCGCAGCTTTCGGCAGTACGGCAGCTGGAAGCTGTGTAGCGCGCAGCAGCTGCTCTACAAGCTGCGCTGCTGTCATCCGCCCCGGCGCCCCCGGATAAACCTCCAGCCGGTGCGCAAGCACCGCTTCGCCTGTCGCCAGCAAATCATCCGGAAGCACATAACCTCTGCCTTCCAAATAAGCGGAAGCCTGCGCCGCTCGCAGCCAGTCCCTGCCCGCACGCGGGCTCATCGCAAGCGATAGCTCAGGCATTTTCCGCGATGCGTCTGCCACTTGCACCATATATTCAATCAGGCCAGGATGCACATGGGCCAGCTGTACTTCCCGCTGCATCCGCAGCCATTCCTCCGGCATTAGCACTGGCCTGATTTTATGAGGCTCCTGCCTCTGCCCATCGGCATACTGCTCCAGCAATTGCTTCTCAAACTGCGGCTCGGGATATCCAATGGACAGCCGCATCATAAAACGGTCCAGCTGTGCTTCCGGCAGCCTGCTCGTCCCTTCAAAACGCAGCGGATTTTGCGTAGCAATCAGCATAAACGGCGACGGGAGCGGCCTCGTCTCCCCATCCACCGTAATCCGCCGCTCCTCCATCGCTTCAAGCAATGCGGACTGTGTACGGGGGGAAGCACGGTTGATTTCATCTGCCAGCACGACATTGCCCATGATCGGGCCTGTTACATACTTGAGCTCGCCTCGAGCCGCATCCCATACCGCTCCGCCGAGCACATCCGACGGCAGCATGTCCGATGTGAACTGAATGCGCTTAAACTCCCCGCCAATGACACGGGCGCAGGCTTCTGCAAGCACGGTTTTGCCGACTCCCGGCTTATCCTCCAGCAGCACATGCCCACCCGCCAGCAGCGCGGTGAACATTTGCCTGATCAGCTCCCGCTTGCCTAGCAGAACGCCTTCCACGCGCTGAAGCATGCGATGAATAAGCACCTGCGGCAGCTCCTGCCATACATCCGTCTCCTCTTGCCGAGCGGTGGATTGATATTTTGAATGAAACATCATTAGTCAACCTGCCTTCCTCTCAAGCGTAAACGGCTGAAGCCGTCCTCTGGGGGCTAAGCTACCGTTTCGCGATGCTTTTATTTTTAAAAATAGAGTCTTCTCTAGCATTTATTCTCGCCATGCTTCTCTCGATTTAGACCTGTTTCAAGGCGGACCGATTCACTTTTTCGTTTTCCATCCCTTGCGCGGCAGCGATTCTAGCGTTTTCAGCTGCCATCTAGATGCCACAAAACCTCTTAAATTTTCCCATTAATGCAAAAGGAAATTCCCCTCTTATAGAGAAATAATAGAGTAGTCTCTAAACGGCTGAACAGGATAACAAGACGGCAGTGAACGTGCGGCGGTTTAGGAAGTGAAAGCGTTTCACGTACGGATTTTGATTGAAATATAGGAAAGGATATGATTTGTTCATACTTTCTCTATATTTCTACGCGAAACGGAAGCTTTGCCGCCAAAGGGTGGCGACAGCCGTTTACGCTCGAATGGCAAATAGTCCAGCACAGGAGGGATTAGAATGAACGTTTTGAAGGAGGTAGTCCTTACAGAGCGGGAAGCTTTTCACGTCGTAGGACTACAATGGGAAGGCACCTTTGCCGAAGCAGCCGCAGGCGGAATTAAAGAAATTCAGAAGCAATTGCAGCAGCGTGTGACGGAAATCAACCATGTGCGGGAGCGCAATAAGCTGCTCGGGCTTTCTTTTCACACGACAAGTACAGGCTTTACTCATTATGCAGCCGTTCAGGCAGAGGCAGTAGGCTGCGTACCGGAAGGCATGTACAGTCTCTCTATTCCTCATCTGACGTATGCCACATACGATCATCACGCGAACGAAAACATAGCGTCTTCCTACGAATACGTGTATAACTGGATCAAGCAGAACGGGCATAAGCCGCTTTCCGATGGCTTGACGCATTTGGAATTTTATCCAATGAGCCGTGACCCTTATGCGCCAAACCCGGAATTCACCATCCTCATCCCGCTTGCAGAATAAGCCATCATCCATTATTGCTGCGAAAAAAAAGAAGGAACCGACCTGCGCAGCGCCGCAGTAAAATGTACCCTATAAGATGGACACTTTAAAAAAGGTCATCTTGTAGGGTCTTTTTTTGTGTACAATA
>NZ_LAQO01000075.1 GCF_000971975.1 Paenibacillus algorifonticola
GCCAGACGACCGCCGGCCGATTAGGCACACGCTCCGCCTGCTGTTCAAAATGCTCGTGGACCATGGATTCGGTCCGGTGGGCAACGCTTGTATCGTTGAACGTCCGCAGCAGCTGCTCCCGCTCTTGCTCCGTCACGATATCGGCTTCGCTCAACCGCAGCTCCGGGCGATGCACGATCTGTTCCAGCAGGCGGACGAAATGCCCCGCCATGCGCTCGACCGTGCTCCGCTTGAACAGCGCTGTGCTGTATTCCAGATCAAGAAACAGCTCGCCATTTTCGCTTTCGCTGACACTTAACGTGAGATCGAACTTGGAAGTATTGCCGCCGCCGTCCTTCTCCGTCATACGATGATTCCCCAGACGATACTCGTCATCTTGCCGTTGTTGATAAGTAAGAACCGTGTCAAACAAAGGATTACGGCTCATGTCCCGGCGCAATTGAGCCTTCTCAAGAAGGTTCTGCAGGGCATACTCCTGATGCGTATGAGCGCATATGACCCGTTCCTTGACTTGCTGCGCAAATGCATGGAACGACTGCTCCTTCCCCGGGAACATGCGAAGAGGCAATACATTGGCGAACATGCCGACGACTCCATCCAATGAAAGATGCTTCCGGCCTGTGGTCGGCGTCCCAATAACCATGTCATCCTGACCGGAATAAAGAGAGACTAGCCAAGTATAAGCACTCATATACAGGATGAATGGCGTCATCTGCCATTGCGAACTGAGCATCCGAATGTTCAATCCGATGCGACCATCCACGTGTAAAGACACTCGACTTCCCTCAAACCTCTGGATCAATGGCCTTGGGTAATCCGTTGGCAGCTGCAGCAGCGGAACTTCTCCTTGGAACATCTCAAGCCAGTAATGCTCGGATAGCGCCCACGCTTCCGTCTGCGCGTATTGCTGCTGCCAAACACTGAAATCCTTATATTGCAGCGCAAGAGGCGATAGTTCCCGGCACTCGTACAATGCGCGAAGCTCTCGAAGCAGAACACCCACTGAAACGCCGTCTGACACAATATGATGGATGTCGATCATTAGCACCTGTCCGCCGCCAGCCTCATGGAACAGCACGGCACGGATCAGCGGCGCATGCCCCAGATCGAACGGTTTTATCAAATTGACATCCGCCGTGCTTTCACCGCTGCCGACATTTATCTTCTGAATAGTGAATTCCACACGCTCACAAATTTGCTGAACGAGCTCCCCTTCTACCATTCGGAAAATGGTGCGCAACGACTCATGTCGGTCAATGAGCTGTTGAAAGCTATGCTGGAGCCGAGCGAAATCCAATGCGGTTTCGCTCCTCAGCCATATCGGCATATTGTAAGCAACATTGCCTTTGTCCAGCTCATGAACGAAATAAATACGTTTCTGCGCATACGAAGCAGGATATTCCTTGCGGAAATCCGCAGGCTCAATGACAAACGCTGGCTCATCTGTTCCAGCTTCAATTACCGCCGCCAAATCCCGGATTACAGGTCGCCGGAATATGTCGCTCAGTGATATCGTCATTTGAAACTCGGTGCGAATACGGGATAACAATAAACTGGCCTTAAGAGAATGGCCGCCTAGTGCAAAGAAGTCTGCATTTCTGCCCACCGTCTCCAGACCAAACAGTTCGCCAAACATTTGGGACAAGCGTTTTTCAACTGACGTGATCGGCGCTTCATACGCCTTCGATGCTGCTGCCGAGAAATCCGGCATAGGCAGCTTTTTACGATCAACTTTCCCGTTAGGTGTAAGCGGCAATTCGTCCATTGGCCTAAAATGGTCGGGTATCATATAGCTTGGCAAAGAACAGGCTAATTGCTCGCGGAGCTCGGCAGTTGACCATGGTCCGGCTGCAACGAAGTAGGCACATATACAAGGCTGTCCGCTGTCATCGTTCTGCGTCACTACGATCGCTTCTTTCACCGCCTCACAGGCAAGCAGACGATCCGCAATTTCGCCTAGCTCGATGCGGAACCCGCGAATTTTGACCATATGATCGATTCTTTCCATATATTCGATATCCCCGCTCGGGAGCAGCTTCACCCTGTCTCCCGTCCGGTATAGACGCTCGCCCGGCACAAACGGATGAGGGACGAACTTCTCGGCAGTAAGTACCGGATTGTTCAGGTATCCTTGCGATAAGCCATCACCCGATAAATATAGCTCGCCCGGCACGCCAATGGGACTCAGCTGTCGGTCGGGACTCAAAACATAAGCACCCGTGTTCGCAATCGGACGTCCTATTGGAACTGTTGCCGCCGTTTCCTCTATTTCATTAATAGGGTGGAACGTAGCAAAGACCGTTGATTCGGTCGGACCATATACATGGATCAGCTTATTGGCCCCTATACTGGACAACGCTTGGCGAACGTGCCGTACCGATACTTTCTCCCCTCCGAACAAAATCCGGCGCACATTCCGCAAAGCGTCGGCGTTAATATCGACAAGGGTGTTGAACAGCGCAGTCGTTATAAAAAATACGGTGATTTGCTCTCGATGAATACATTCGGATAACGCCTCGATATCTAATAACGTTTCCTTCGTTAAGAGCCTCAGCTGCGCACCGTTCAACAAAGCGCCGAATATATCAAATAAAGAACCGTCAAATACATAATTGGACAATTGAAGCATTCGGTCTTCCGGCTGAATCGCGATATAATTCGTATTCATGACGACACGGCTAATGCTGTAATGAGCGGTCAAGATTCCTTTCGGCCGCCCGGTTGATCCGGAAGTATACATCACGCATGCCGCATCTTCTGTTGTGCAGCCCGGCTCCAGATTAGTTTCCGGGAATCGGACTAGCTTAAGGTCACGCCAAACGCACGTTTCCCCGGCAAACGCAAATTCGTTACTTACGCTCCCGTCCGTAATAAGCAGCCTGGCGTGACTGTCCTGAAGCATATATTCAATACGGTCAGACGGATAATCAGGGTCGATTGGGAGATAAGCCCCTCCCGCCTTCAACACCCCGAGAATAGCGATAATCATGTCGACAGAGCGATTGAACAGCAGGCTGACAACTGTATTGGCCCTAATCCCCTTCTCGCGCAAAAGGCAGGCGAACCGGTTAGCTTGCTTATTAAGCTCTTGGTACGTCAACGTCCGATCCTCGAATGCTAAAGCGAGACGGCCCGGTGATCGTTCCGTCTGGGCTTCGAACAGTTGGGATAATGTCCGGCTCTTTGGATAACTAGTCCCCGTTTCGTTCCACGCATGAAGGAGCGCGTGCTGCTCCGGCTCCGTCAATAACGGGTACTCGCTGATCGGCAAATTCGGGTTCCGAGCAATGTTCCGAAGCAGCTCCGTGAAATAGCGGCTCATACGCTGCACCGTATCATGCGAAAACAGGCTGGTCGCAAATTCCATTTCGAACAGCAAGCCGTCGTCGGTTTCTATCGCAGCCAACAGCAAATCGAACTTGGCAATATTCATCTCATAAGGATACGGCGATAAAGACAATCCCTCGATATCCATTTTCTCCATATCCATGTTTTGCAAAGTGAACATCGTGTCGAATAACGGGTTTCGGCTGACATCGCGCTCCAGCTCAAGCTTCGCAATCAATTGTTCGAGTGGATATTCTTGGTTCTCGAAGGCTTGAAGTGTATTCATCTTGATATCCTGAAGAAACTCTGCAAACCTTGCGGAGCTCGCCGGGTTATTGCGAAGCGGCAGCGTATTCACGAACATCCCCATCATTGATTCCAGCTCAATCTGCAGCCTCGCGGCTATCGGAGTCCCGACCACAATGTCCGTTTGTCCGGTATATCGAAATAGGAATACATGATAGGCGGCAAGCAGCGTCATGAACATCGTCGTACCTTGCTGCTTGCAGAGCAGCTCCAATTGCTCAACTACGCTGCGCTCAAGCAGGAATGAGAGACGGTCGCCTTCAAAGTTTTTCGCAGCCGGTCTCGGATAGTCCGCGGGCAGTTCAAGCGTAGGAATATTGCCGTCAAATCGCGACAGCCAGTACGCCTCCTGTTTCATCATCGCTTCCGAGTTCGAGCGCTCCTGCTGCCATACGGCGTAGTCCTTGTATTGAATTCTCGACTGTTCAAACGATGCTCCGGCATATATCGCTTTAAGCTCTTTCATGAACAAATTAATCGAGACTCCATCCGATACGATATGGTGAAAATCGAGCATAAGAACGAACTCTTCATCGGCAAGCCGCAGCACCTCTGCCCGCATTAACGGAGCCTGCTGCAAATTAAAAGGCTTTATAAACTGCTGTACATATGAACGAACGTTCTCCGCTTGCATATCAATCAGCTCAACTGGCAAGTCAACCTTTTGATGAACTCGCTGAACCACCTCGTCATCAACGGTATAGAAAGAAGTGCGAAGCGCCTCGTGCCTCTCCACGAGAGCACGCAGAGCCTGGCTTATCCGCTCGAAGTCAAGCGAGCCGCGAATGTGCGTCATGCATGGCAAATTATAAGTCTTCCCCGATTCGTGGAACTGGTTCATAATATACAGCCTCTTCTGAGCGGAAGAAGCCGGGTATACCTTTCGTTCGCCTGCAATCGGAATACTCTGCTTATCGGACCCGGAATCGTTCATTATTCGCTTGGCGAGACCTTCAATCGTAGGATACTGGAACACCTCCCGCAGAGGAAGCTCAACCTGTAATTCCGCCTGTATCCGGGATACCAGCATCGTCACTTTCAACGAATGGCCTCCGCGCTGAAAAAAATGGTCGACGACGCCGATCCCCTGGACACCGAGTATTTCTTCCCAAATGCCGACCAAAGCCGATTCTACGGTGTTGCGCGGCGCTATGTAAGGAGCCTCGCTCAATTGCGTAAAATCTGGCCGCGGTAGCGCTGCCTTATCTACTTTGCCGTTCGCACTCAACGCTAGCTGCTCAAGCTCGCAAAAATAAGACGGTACCATATAATCGGGCAGTTCTGCCTCCAGATGTACACGGAGCTGGGACGTCGAGACAGGGCGCTGCACGGTGTAGTAGGCGCATAGGAAGTGCGCTCCGTTATCATTTTCTTGTAGGGCAACGACTGTCGCGTCCAGTACAGACGGGTGCTCCCGCAAACGAGCGGCGATCTCTCCCGGCTCAATGCGGAAGCCGCGGATTTTGAC
>NZ_LAQO01000076.1 GCF_000971975.1 Paenibacillus algorifonticola
GGAACGGCGGGCATACGTCATCTACACATCCGGGTCGACGGGACAGCCGAAAGGCGTAGCGGTGGCGCATCGTTCGCTGACCAACCTGGCATGCTGGCACAACCGGGCATTTGAGGTGACGGAAGCGGATCGCAGCACCAAGTTTGCGGGGTTCGGCTTCGACGCATCGGTGTGGGAGGTATTCCCTTACCTGATCGCGGGCGCATCGCTCTATGTCATTCATGAAGAGATCCGGCTGGACGTCCGGGAGCTGAATGCGTACTACGAGCGTAATGGCATTACGATCAGCTTCCTTCCGACGCAATTTTGCGAGCAGTTCATGGAGCTGGATAATCGCTCGCTACGGGTGCTGCTGACGGGAGGAGACAAGCTGAAGACGTACCGGAAACGGAATTACCGGCTGGTGAACAACTATGGCCCGACGGAAAATACGGTAGTCGCGACCAGCAGTCCAGTGGAGAAGCTGGAGTGGAACTTGCCGATTGGCAGGCCGATCGACAATGTGAGGGCGTATATCGTCGGCCGTACAGGAGGGCTTCAACCGATCGGAGTACCCGGAGAGCTGTGCCTGGCTGGCGACGGGCTGGCGCAAGGCTATTTGAACTGTGAGGAGCTGATGGGCGAGAAGTTCATCGACAATCCGTTCGAGGCGGGGGGAAGGATGTATCGGACGGGCGATCTGGCCAAGTGGCTGGAGGACGGAAATATAGCGTATATGGGAAGGATCGACAGCCAGATCAAAATACGGGGCTACCGGATTGAACCAGGCGAGATCGCGCAGCGGCTGCTGGAGCATGAAGCGGTAGACGAGGCGGCGGTGGTAGCGAAGGAGCAGGCTGGAGGAGAAAAGCAGCTGGTAGCCTATATTGCAGCGCGGCAGGAATGGAGCGCAGCCGAGCTGCGCAACTGGCTGGCACAGACGCTGCCGGACTATATGATTCCGCGGCATATGGTCGCTATCGAGAAAATGCCGGTTACCGCCAACGGCAAAATCAACGAGCTCGCTCTTCCTGAGCCGAACGAAGTCTTGACGGACCTCGAACCTTATTTGCCTCCTCGCAATGAGATAGAAGCGTTATTGGTTCAGTCTTGGCAGGACGTTCTCGGGCGCGAGTCCATAGGCATCCGCGATAATTTCTTCGAGCTCGGCGGCGATTCGATCAAAGCGATTCAAATTGCGGCCCGATTAAACAGCTCTGGCTTAAAGATGGAAATTAAAGATCTGTTCCAGCAGCTCACGATTGAACAGCTTAGCGGGTTCATTAAACTAACCGTCAACAATGTTGATCAGGGAATCGTCTCAGGTCTGGTACCGCTGACACCGATTCAAGCATGGTTCTTTGAACAGGGCTTCCGCAACTGGAATCACTGGAACCAGGCCATGATGCTGTATCGTAAGAAAAGGTTCCTTCCAGAGCTGCTGCGACGGACATTAGACACGCTTGTTGAGCATCACGATGCACTGCGTATGAGCTTCGAACAGCAGCAAGCAGGTGTTGCGCAGGTTAATCGAGCGATTGAAGGCAAGCTATATTCGCTGGATGTGTACGACATGATTGACCGGAGCAGTCCAAGCGATGCCATTGCGAAGCTAGCTGCGGAATTGCACCGGGGCATTGATGTGGAGAATGGGCCGCTGGTCAAGGCGGGATTGTTCCAGACGGCAGAAGGGGATCATCTTCTGCTTGTTATCCACCACCTTGTCGTGGATGGCGTATCGTGGAGAATCTTGCTGGAGGATTTGGCGCATATATACCGAGACCTGCTGGCGCACGGAGAGCTGACAGTGCCATTGCCGGACAAAACGAATTCCTATCAGGCATGGTCTAACTATTTGCACGCTTACGCCAACAGCCCGAAATTGTTAAAGGAGCTTCCTTATTGGGAGGCGTTAAACAATCGGCCGTCGCATGCGCTTCCTCTGGACTTTGATACGGATCGCAATGAGTGGCTCGAGGCTGAAAGCGTAACAGCGCTTTTGACGGAGAAGGAGACGTTTGACTTACTCAATGGCACGCATCACGCGTACCACACTGAAATAAATGATTTGATGCTGTCGGCGTTAGGGCTCGCAATTCAGGAGTGGACCGGACAATCGCATATGCTTGTTCAAATGGAAGGACACGGCCGCGAAGAGCTGTTCGGCCCGATGGATATGAACCGGACTGTCGGATGGTTCACCTCAATGTATCCGGTTCATCTTGACTTATCGGTCTCCGGGGACTTGGGCTACCAGATCAAGTCAATGAAAGAGATGCTGCGGAACGTTCCGAATAAAGGCATTGGCTATGGCCTTCTATCTCATCTTACGGCTAAGGAGAGAAGCGCGAGCATTGCTGGAGGCATGCGTCCACAAATAAGCTTTAACTATTTAGGGCAGTTTGAATCGGTCTCACTTGGCGAATTTGATTTCTCGGTGATGCCAGCCGGAGCTGCAATGGCGACGGAGCGATCGCAATTGCTCGATTTCACGGGGGTTGTGCAGGACAAGCAATTGCGAATTCATCTGACGTATTCACCGCATCAGTTCCGCAAGTCAACGATGGCAAGCTTAATAGAATCCTATAAAAAGCATTTGCTGGACTGCGTAAAGCATTGCATGACCCGTTCTTCGACAGATCTGACACCTAGCGATTACGGAGATGCAGAGTTGACACTGGAAGAGCTCGATGCCATTGGAGAATTAATTGACTTGATTTAATACAGCAACAGACATGGAAAGAGACCACGGTTTCTTTCCATGCTGCCAGCCGAATGTGGGAGGAACTTCGTGAACAAGAAAGAGATAGACAAAATTTATCCTCTCTCCTCCATGCAGGAAGGGATGTTGTTCCATAGTTTGCTTGACAACAATGGGACTTATTTTGAGCAAATTACGATCCGGCTGACTGGCGACTTTCATGTGGAGCAGTTTGAGAAAAGCGTCCAGTATATCGTAGATCGATATGATATATTCCGCACAATATTTATTCATCAGAAAGTGCAAAAACCGCGCCAGGTCGTACTGAAGCAGCTTGCAATCAACGTTCATCACGAAGATATTCGTCATTTGTCCGTAGAACTGGCACAGCAGCATATTCGGAGATATGCATGGGAGGAACGGAAGAGAGGCTTCAGCTTATCCAAGGATGTTCTGATGCGGTTCGCTGTTTTTAGGACCAGAGAGGACCAATACGAGATTGTATGGAGTTACCACCATATACTGATGGATGGCTGGTGTACCTCGATTGTTTTGGGTGAGTTGTTTGATGTATACAGGTGTTTCGAGCAAGGACTCCCTGTTCAGTTGGAGAAGGCTATGCCTTACAGCCAATACATTCAATGGCTCAAGCATTGGGACAAGGATGAGGCGCAACTGTATTGGAATGCCTATTTGAGCGGATATGAACAGACAGCAACGCTCCCTTCGAGACGCCCTTCTGCGGCAGGAGCTGCTTATGAGAATGCCGAATTGCTGCTATCCCTTGATAAAAGCAGTACGGAAGCTTTTTTTGAATTGGCAAAAACGTTTCAAGTGACTTCCAACTGTCTATTTCAAGCGCTATGGGGCGTATTATTACAGCGTTATAACCTTACGGACGATGTTGTCTTCGGGGCGGTTGTATCCGGACGTCCGTCCAAGATTGCCGGAATTGAGAAAATGGTGGGGCTCTTTATTAATACCGTCCCCGTTCGGGTGAAGGCCAACTCCAGCAGCAGCCTAGCTTCCATTGCGCGCCAGTTGCAGGAAGATTCGCTTTTGTCGGAACGCCACGCTTACCTTTCATTGGCCGAAATTCAGGCGGGAAGTCCGCTGCAGGGCAATTTGCTTAAAACGATTGTCACTTACCAGAACTTTGGGGCAGCTTCCTTTGACGGAACAACATCGATAGGAAAGGATCTCCCCTTTGTCGTCCAGGATGTCGAGACGTTCGAACAATCCAACTATGACTTTAATCTGATGATCGTGCCGAATCAGGAGCTTATATTTAAATTTATGTTTAACAAAGCGGTATATGATGCTCCTTTTATGCACCGCATACTATCGCATTTCCGTAACCTGCTGCTTCAGGTTGCGGATAACCCTTCTATTGCACTGTGGGAGCTAAATGTTACCGGAGCCTCGGAAATCAGCGAACAACTGGAGCAGCTGACGCAAACGCGGACTGCGTATGGGAAAGAGCGGACGCTGGCGGAACTGTTCGAGGAGCAGGTGCGGCGGAATGCGGGGAAGGCGGCTCTTGTCTTCAAGGGAAGGGAGCTAAGCTACGGGGAGCTTAATGCGCTGGCCAACCGGGCGGCTCATCGCTTGCGTGAGCGCGGGGTCAGGGCAAACACAATCGTCGGGGTGCTGAGCGACAGGTCGCCGGAGATGATCGTCTCGCTGCTGGCGGTGCTGAAGGCAGGCGGGGCGTACTTGCCGATCGATCCCGAGTATCCGGAGGAGCGAATCCGGTACATGCTGACGGACAGCGGAGCCGCCTGGGTGGTGAGCCGACGGCATCTGGCGGATCGCGTGAAGCAGGATATCTCGCTGATTACGATAGAGGAGGCTGTGGCGGATGACGGCTCGCTGGATACG
>NZ_LAQO01000077.1 GCF_000971975.1 Paenibacillus algorifonticola
TTGAAGTGGAACGTATCTATGAAGCCATTCTAGTCTGTGGTACCCATCCAGTAGAGCGAAGAGCCAAATCTTTTTCGGTTCCTAGGGTCCATATATTTTTTAATGCGTTCATTTTGGTAGATCCAATGTTGAAATACTTCCTCTACATAATATGTGTTTTCTGGAACGTTCCAACCATGAAGCGCTCCTCGTATAAGTAAATACTTCAACAATAACACATCCGAGATTATTGTCCCTGGTGAAAGCAAGGTGCCCTTTGTTTGGCTTTTAGAAACTAAAACTTATTTGAGATACTCAACAAGGCTCTCTTTTGTGATCTCCTTGAAGGTATAACATTATTAATCAATTAAAATGGCCTCCAGCGATAGGTCTTGTTGCACGAGCAATTCCAAGCCATGTATAAGCTTGCTTCACGCACAATATCGCTCAAATGGGTTCCATACAGCCATTACCATCTATAATGATAACTCCTCTTTAGCTCGGTGTGCTTTTTTAGCGTGTCCAATTAATGCCTTAGAAAACGATTCTTTGCTTTCACTTGTTCAAGTTCTAAAAATGAATTCGGGCCCCTTACCAAAGCTGTATTGCTTGCCGACAGCCTGCTCGTGCCAGTGGAGTATGCTCTTTGGATACCACGCCATCCAAATCTTAAGTTGTGTCACATTCTTAATCCCAAGCTTATTTGTGATCCCCGTTGCAGGGGCTCCAATTAGTCTCATTTGTAGGGCACATGCATTTTCATTTCACGGAGTATCTAACTCTTGTTGCCAAATAAAAAACACCTGTGAGAGAATGCTTCCACATCTTACGACATAGAAGCATTCTCATACAGGTGTTTTATTATTTCTAACGTTATAGGGGAAGCCCTTACTATAATTTTTTAGAAATAACTTTTCTGTTTATTAAACTATTTTTTATATAAATCAATTGTCTTAAGTATCTCTTTCGCAAATTTTTCTACCATGTTTATTTCTTCGGTATCTCGTTGAATTAATAATGCATATAGGCCGTCTAGATGTTTTTCTTTTTCTAGCCGTTTAGCATTGTTAGATATTTTGTAGGTTGAAAATATATCGCTTGGGTTTATATCCAAGGCAACGAGTAGTCTTTCTAAAGTATCAAGCTGTATGTAGGTTTGGCCTTTTTCAATTGAGCCAATATACGATTGAGGAATTCCTACTTTTTCACCTAGTTGTTCTTGAGTGATTCCACGTGCTTTTCTATGTGAACGTATTCTTTGACCAATAAATTTTGCTAATTCTATCATAGTCATTCCTCCTCTTAAATAGAGTAGGAAACATTACATCTATTTTGAACATAGTAATTCTATATATTTCATGTTGAAAATAACTAAAATAACATATATTATTGGACGTAATATTAAAACTAAAGGAGCCGCTCCAATGACATCTACGACAATACTTAATCCAATAGTCATAGAAAACGTAATACAGAGTAAAATGCGCGGTAAAGTTACTTATCAGAGTTATATGTCAGCCTCAATTGCGCTTAATTTAACCTATGTAAAACCATACGATCACCCATCAGGAAAAGGATATCAACGCCCTGTAGATGCATCAAGATGTAGTGATTTTGCTATGTACCTGTCAAAAGGATCGGATTCTTTATTTACACCGATTTTAATAAATGCGGGTGGAAATTGGGAATTCAGTAGTTACGATAAACAAAGACCATCTTTAGGTAGATTAGTTTGTAAAGCGAAAGCATCACTTATGGACGGACAACATCGTATTGGTGGAATCCAGCAGTATATTCAAGAAACTCAGTCGGAGATTAATATTCCATTTTTGTCTTTTCATTATTTAGATGAAGATGAGGAAATCCAATTATTTGATACAATTAATACGAAAGCGAAAGGGATTGGATCATCATTAAGCAAGTATTTACGGAGAGATACAGATGACGTAAGTTGGATTGCAACGGAGCTCCTAATAAGAAGAGAAAGTCCATTTTATGAAAAGGGAAGCATTATCGGAAAAAGAAGTAAAGGTCGCCACATTACTTTACAGAACTTATATCGAACAGTTAATTTGCTTACGTCAAGAATATCTACTTTGCAAAAACAAGAAAAACTAATTGCAGCAATTGAATATTACAGTGCTTTACAAGCAAATTTCCCTAATGAGTGGGCAGATTATAAAGGAAGTAAGCTAACTCATATTGTTTGTATCGACGCATTTTCTATTGCTGGCAGCCATTTAGTTGCAAAATCTCTAACTGAAAATAAAAGACATATAGATATTAAAGTGATCAAGCAATATGTATCAAAAATAAAAAATAAAATTGATTGGTCAGCAGATGGGCGCTTGAAATATGTAAAAGGAATGAGTGGTTCTAAACAGCTTGCTGTTGAACTAAGGGAGTTTATGGAGCCCGAAAATAAGGATCAATGAATGAGAATCAATTATTTATCGTCGAATTTACCAAAACGATAAATGAATCAAATTTTACTGTTTCGTTTTATATTTCACTGTCATACAGGTTGAAAAACAACATAAGATAATTACTTATAACACTTCTTTGGTTATGAGGGAATTCACAAAAAAATGGGCGTCCCACTCGGGATGCTTTTTAATTTTAGAGCGGCCAATTCGGTCCAGAATTTCTTGCTTACTCCCGTTCAAATAAACTACTGATGAGCTTGCACTTTCGGGGATTTAAAAAGTTATCGAAATAACTACGGAACACGCAATATCAAAGTACTAAATATTCCAGTTAATTTTGGCCTCAGATATTAACGTTCATGGAGAATGAGTAATCTAAATGGAAGGGAGTATATTCAATTATGCCCCGAATGAACAATCGAAGAATAATGGCTAAACATTATGCACAAGGTGTTATTGCACATCTCAATCTTCTAGGTTACCATGATGAACAAGCAAAGTTGGTTTTTTTTCGACATTATAGAGAGATGAAACGTATATTTGGACTTGAGCCAAATGTAGGCGAGTTTGCAAAACTAATTGATGAATTTGAACGAGCTATAAAACGAGAAGAAGACAACCTAAAGAATCCAAATTATATTAAAGTGGGCCATCTTCACGAACGGTTGATAAAGTTAAAGTCTAAACAAGAAAAATTGAAGAGTACTATGACATTTGAGCTTACAGAATCTATGCTGCAAAAAATAAAAGAATGGGATTCTTGTCATACAACTGATGCAACAGAAGCGAAATTCGCATATATCTTCATACCCACTGGATTAGGAGTAATCATTAAGGTAGAGTGTAATATATGCAACCGAGTTTTAGATCTGACAGAAGCTTGGTATTAACATGAATTATTAATTTTCAATTATTACTGTGATTCCTTGTTCCGTTGGTAAATTCATGATAAAGCGTTTAAACAATTAATGTGCAGATGATTTCAAATTAAATGAAAACCGTTTTTTATGTAACGAAAGGCCTGCCCATATAGTGTATAGGCGTGTGCTAAAGAAATGGCTGGAGTCCAGGACATCAGCCATTTCTTTAGCAAGCGGAACAAATGTGTCGACGTTCAAAGTAAATGAAGAAAGTTCTAGACATCATGAGTACTGCAGGAACTAATGGTGTTACGATTACCTTCATTTTTTTGCGTTGCCCTGACTAACCTCTATTTTTGAAATATAATAGTCGAACGATTGAAGAGATTTTCTAATCACTTTTGGTTATTTATCTTGGATGAAAGATACAAGCATGATACATAAAGAAGGATGGTATCGGATTAACCCCTTAAATTTGGACACATGCTCTCTTTATCTCGTTCTTTCAAAGCTTTTCAAACTACAA
>NZ_LAQO01000078.1 GCF_000971975.1 Paenibacillus algorifonticola
GCCTAAGGCGGAAAGCTGGTTTGCCGGGGGCATTACGCATGTAGACATTGAAATGGAGGATGGCATTCCACATGTGAAGGTCGAGGCGCTGTCGCGTACGTATGCGATGGATTTGGAGCCGAAAAATCGATCTTACCAAAATAAGCATCTGACATACACGGATGCGATTCTGCAACTGGTTAAGAACTATCCCCGCGGAGATGCGCAAAATAGGGCGACGAGTGATCAAGCGACGATCGGCTCCTTGATGGTCCAGTTCGAGGAAACGGATTGGCAGTTTCTGAAGCGGTTGGCGTCGCGGGTTGGAACGGTCATTTTGCCGGATGTAGTAATGGATACCCCACGGGTATATTTTGGCGTACCGGACCTGTCTTGGGGGAAGGAGTTGAAGGCGAAGCGCTATACGGTTCTGAAGAACCGTGCCGCCTATGAAGAGCTGAAAGCCCATGCGGAAGGCAGTGATGCGGATCTCATTCACGAAGCGGACTTCGTCAGCTACCGCATAACCAGCGAGCAATTTTGCCAGGTTGGGGACGATGTCGTATTCAAGAAGCAAATGTGGGTCGTAGCGGAGTCGATCATCAGCTATGCCTCGGGGCTGCTGACCTATGAATATGTGCTGGTCCGGCGCCAGACGCTGAGGCGGAAATCCCGGCAAAATGAAGGGATTCAGGGTGTATCCCTGGAAGGCCGCGTCGTGAAGCGGGCGAACAATATGGTTAAGGTGCACCTGGACATCGATAACGCACATGACGAGCAGGGAAATTGGTGGTTCCCGTATTCAGGGGAAGGCAATAATATGTTTCACGTACTGCCCGATGAAGGCGCGAGGATTAAGGTTTATTTTCCAAACGGTGTCGAGAAGAAGGCAATGGCGATCAACTCGGTACGAGGCGGCAGCGAGGAGATGAAAAGCCGGACGGTGTTCCAGAAGCCGACGACGAAGGTGTTTGAATCTCCGGGAGCGGCTAAGATGCAGCTGGGGGACGATGGGGTTCTTTTTGAAAAAGGAACGGTCAGCCTGCATTTGGATGGCGGGAACATCACGGTGAATGCAAGTGAAGATGTGCTGCTGGTGGCGGGCAATAAGGTGGAACTGGGCAGTGGGAGTGAGAAGGGAATCCTCGAATCGATTCGAATGCGGGCGACGAGTCAGGTTGCTTTGCAAACGAATGCGGATCATTATGTGCTGATCAGCGATAATCGGGTGGGCATCAAGAGCGGCAAGCTGGATTTTCAGAAGGTGGAAGTCCCGTTTACCGAGCTGCTGACGGATGAAGAGATTGAGCAGATGTATATGGATGAACAGCTGTCCGAGCAACTCGCTACGAATATGGAGCAAGAAAAGCAGAAGTATAACGGGGCTCCGATATCAGAGGAATATTTGTACCAGAAGGTTCATCCTGCGACCAAGGATCAAATGAAAAATGATCCGAACTTAGGAGCTAAAGCGAAGGATTGGATTAAGACTCAATCGACGGAAAAGCAGCAAGAGATTTATCAGAAGCGTTATGGTCCGAAAACGAGTGAACCAAGCAAAGATAAAGAGGGAGAGCTTGCGCGTAGACAGCAGGTGTATGAGCAGCAGGATCGGGATCGAACGGCGGTGCATAATTGGAATCAAGAGGTAGCGGCGATCAGCATGCGTGGTCGAACGGAAGGAAAGTCATTGGTGGAAATTCAAGCGATGATGCCCGCGCCGCCTGTGCTTTCGTCTAGCGGATCGCAGGAAAGTAGGCTTTCGGGCGTGATTCATCAGGCGCTAAATGCGCCGGGTGTCCAGGATTTTATGGAGTTAATTGCCCCAATGGCAGATGCTTGGGCGTTGGAAAATATGATTCCGCAAAAGCCGGATTACTTGAGCAAGCAGACAGTAAAAACGGTATACTTATCTCGTTATACGTATCAGGAATTAGAACTGAACCCCCAGATACTGATGGCACAAATGAACATCATTTTTGGTACCGTGGCCATTGTTCTGGCTATTGGAACGGGTGGGGGATCGTTGTATGTCTTAGCGATAGCGGATGGCGTTCTAGGCGCGGCAATGGTCACGGTGAATGGAATGAAGGCGTACGCCTTATCTCACGGTAATGTAGATACGCCTCTATTGGATCTGGAGCAGAAAATACTGGATGACCTAGGAATTACCTTGGCGGTCGTGAATTTAGCGCTTCTGCTGAAGCATGGTGTATATACGGTAGCTAACAAGATGGTGAACGGTCGGAATATAGCAGCAGTGGATGATGCATGGACAGCATTCAAGCTGGATAATGTCACACCGCCTAAACCGATGGAACCGCCTGCGCCGCCGAAAACGAAAGTACCTTCAAAAGGTGGTCCTGGTGTAAATCAGCCGATTGATGAGTTTGATGATGCGGCGATTTATCAGGGGGCAGGTAAGGGTAGACCGGAGCCTTCGAATTCAACGGGTGGGACAGTTGAGGGGCAGGACAATTCTGCAAAGATCCCTAGAAATGGACCAGAATGGGATGGGGATTTTCGTTCAAAATATGGCGATCAGAGTGTGGACTGGAAAACGAGTTCAGAATACAAACTATATGGTGAAAAACATATTCCTTATACACCTAAAATTAGACCAAATGCTATCATTACAAAGCCTTCATCACCTAAGGGTGGCAAACCAGAAGGAAATTATGCTAAAGATACAGGTAAAGATGCTCGAGGATTAAAAAGACAAAATGAAGCTGCTGATGTTCTTGCAGAACAAGGATATCGTACGACAATGCTTGACGAATTTGATGATGGAAATGGTTATGGAATCATTCCCGAAAAAAGTCCTGATTTCATTATAGAAGGGCAAGTGTTTGATTGTTACGCTCCTAATACAACTACGAGTCTAAGAAACATTCTTGATACGCTCAGAGAGAAAACTACAAAACAAGCTAGAAGAATAGTATTAAATTTAAATGATTACCCTGTTGAAAAAAGGCCTGAGCTTATAGAATATCTAAAAAGTCAAACACACAAGAATTTAAAACATTTAGATGAACTACTAATTATTGAAGACCGTCAAGTAACTAGAGCATATTGGAGGTATGAGTAAAATGGATTTCAGGTTATCTATTGGTTCAGATATGCCTAGAGAGGCTTTGAAAAAATTATTTTATGAAATGATATGTGATGTCTTAGTTCTAGAAATAAATGTTTATGAAGCAGAGATAAAGGATTGGTCTGATACTCAACACGTGGGTATTAGTTGCAAATATTTTTCAATGAGCATTAATTTAGATGATGATGATGACTATATAGAATGGTTTCGTGAAATGAATCTCGAAGATCATGGCGTGGATACAAATGTTCTTATTAGCATTCAATTTATAACACGAATATTTGATATCGGGTATCTCAAATTTCTTGAAATAGTTGGAAGGTTGTTGAGGTTGAACGATCTAGATATGCTTGTAGAAAATCATTCTTCGTATCCACTAATGAAAAGAATTAAAGGGTGTTTATTAATCAATGCTCATTCAGAAGAATATCGAACCAGTTATTTGGCTAAGGAAGAACTAGAACTACTCAACTACCCCTATCTAGAAGAGGATTTTTTTAAAGATAGAGAGTGAAAAAAGTAGCCACTCTTTATTTGTTAAATAACAGGGACATCAAATCCTGTGAATGGATCGGCTACACTAAGTTGGACAGAAAAAATAAGGGCTTGTAGAATAAACCTATCATGTTAAGGAG
>NZ_LAQO01000079.1 GCF_000971975.1 Paenibacillus algorifonticola
ACCTCCTAATAACTATAAATTATTTGGAGGTTTTGAGTCGTATGTATTTGTCAAATCAAAAAACTACAAAAGAAAATATACTAATTGAAATTCAATCTAATCAACAGTTATTTTTAGTAGCGGGTTCCTCTGGCACGGGAAAGAGTTTTATAATGAATCAAATCAAGAATGAATGGGAGAATGATCCAGAGCAGAAGGTTTTGCAATTAATTGGTGAAGAGTACTCAACTAATGTTGAACTACAACCATTCAATAAATGTTTCATTAATAATGAGTTAATTAAAAAGAATTTTTTTCGAAAAAAATCAAAAACTTCACTATCTAAACTAGCTCTCTCAGTACCAGTAGCGGGAGAGTTTTTAGAGCATACAATCTTACAACTCATAACAAGAAAAGAAAAAAAAGTAGAAGAACTAAATGCATCATTAACAAAAGAACAATTAGACACAATAAATAATATATCATATTTACTTTCAAGAGATAAGTATATTATATATATTGATAATTTGCATTGGTGGGATGAATCCTCATTAGAGTTATTGCATGAAATGATAGATAGAAGAAATACCAGTATGAATTTTCTTAAAGATACTATTTTCATAATTAATCTTACAACAGATCAGGTTAGCCAACACAATGAATCTGTCCTGCGGATAATCAAAAAATTTGATTTTATACATTATGATTTGAATAAGATTGATAAAGATAACTTTCAAAATGTTTTAATCCATTTTGGATTGACAAAGACAATTGATATTAAAATTATGGATTTACTTTACAAAGCTACAAATGGACATTTGCACGTAATAAGAGAAATGGTGAAATTCATAAATGATAATGAAATTTCAGACTTATTGGATTATTCCAATGTCCTAAAAGAAAACAGCTTGAGTATTCTAATTGAAGAGCGTTTAAAAAATTATGGAGCAGACTCAGTAGTTATTACTGAAATTTTAAAATATGCATCCATTATTGGTCGTTCATTTACTTTTTTCGAATTAGAGAATATGACTAGATTTAGTGCTGATGAAAGAGAGAAAAACAAATTTAATATAAAAAACTACATTGCTAAAGCTAACGAACTATCATTAGTAGAAAAAGAAGAGTCTGGTGCCTCTTTTGTTCATGAAATTGTACGCGAGCTTTTTAAATTGAAATTAGGTGACAATAAATCATCGTATTATTATGCAGCAGCTGAATGCCTTAAAATTGTTAGACCCACTCAGTATCTAGCGCGTGCTCAGTTTTTATTACAAGCGGGGCTTATGAAAGAAGCCGGGATTATGTACTTGCTAGAATATGTAAAGAGATTAAGGATGAAAGAATTTTATGACTCTAGTTTTGAAAATGAAGTTCAATTACATGCAAACGAATTTGGTGTTTTATATGTTCAAAGAATTAAGAAAAGTTATGAATTTTATCATCAAGAAGAATACAATAATTGTATAGAAGAACTTAACAGTATTGAATCCATATACCCTTCTCCATTATTGGCGGAAAGAGACTATCTGCTTTCTATAAGTTTAAGTAAACAAATCAGGCTTGAATTCCGCGAGAAATCTGTTAATTGTTTGGAACAATACTATAATATAGAAAGTGTTGATGGAGAAGAAGAGATTTGGACAAGAGTTATGTCTGCCCTTATTGCTTCTTATGTACATGTCAATGATGCTAAAAATGCTAAAAAAATAAATAGAAAATTATCTATACATTTGGGTGATCGGGTGTCTTTTGATATTAATGCTCCCAACAAAATCAACATTTTGAGAAGAAAATCCGGAGCTGTTGAATCGACTAAATATGCTCTCCGCTCAACAGAGCAAAGTGTAGCTTATTTTGAGCCACAAGAAAATACTAATGTACCATTGAACCCTTTGGAGTATTATATGGCTTTGAATAACTTCGCAGCAAATGCTTTAGTGTGCGGTCAGTTCACAAAAGCGTTTAATACTACTCTCAAAGCACTAGAGTTATTGAGGGATTTCCCACAAATTAATTTCCCAAGAGGGGAAATTATATTAAATAACTTTGTTCTAAGTGGCTTTTTGTCTAAGAAAATTTCTGCTAATCAAGGAATAAAAGTGTTTCAAGATTTATTTGAAAAGAAGCAATTGAAACATTCCGACATGATATTAATGCAGATTAATTTAGCTTGTTTATTTGCAATAAACGAGAATATTGAAGATGCCAGAAATCTTTTGCGAAAAGTAAAGCAAATATTAATAGAAAGAAAAAATGTAGAATATTATTATGAATATTATGTAGAATCAAATCTAATGGTGGTAGAGTTTTTAGCTGGAAATAAATTAAAAGCTTTAGAGATATGGGATGATATCAATGATAAATGTCCTGTAATTGGTGATAAAGATTACTATGAGCGCAGGAATGAAGTCATAAAAACATTATTTAATAACAATATTCATTCCGACGGAAAAACTTGGCTAGATATGCTACTGCCATACCGAGAAACAACAGCAGATGAAGATGACATTGATTTATGGGAATTTTACGGTAAAGGGTATCTTTTCTCCGATATGCAATTTTGGTCAGAATCCTAGATTTGACAATTTAGTACCTATTAGAACAGCTAACATTTCAGAGTATGAGTAGTTCAAGTGCTTGAAAGCATGGAAAAATGCACTATGATGAACAATATGAGGGTTAGTTGCTATGTCCGTAATGAAAAATTCATTTTGCGTATTTATCCTGTAATCAATTCTTCCGAAACCTTGTATCCCTAAGATTGTAATAGTTTCTTTAGAGGTTTTGATAATCTTTTGGCATAAAGCATGATCAATATCATTAAAGTTATAATACTTATAATCATCATTTTTTCGCTTATCGTAAGTTAAGATGTTATTTCCTAAAAACTCTTGATCTGCTATTTTTATTCCCATTGGCAGCAAGCAAAGTGGCTCTGAACTATTAATGATAGGAACCTCTACTTCAAAACCTTCAATAAATTGTTGAATTATAATATCCTGCTGGTAGTGAATACTCATTTGCTCAATCATATCTTCAGTCTCAGAAGAAAAATTAAGAATGTTATTCTCATCAATTCCAATACTTGCAGATTCATTATTTAATTTCACAATTACTTTGGAGTTTTGAGGTGGTCTATTTTCATTAATCCATTTTGTTTGTTTCGTATATAACCAACTATTGGGTGTAGGAAGGCCGTGATGCGCTAATATGTTTCCAGAGTGATACTTATTTCTACACAAGCTAACAACATAAGGGTTTGAGTTAACATATATAATATTATTTAAATCGCAAAAAGCAGGTATTAATGATTTTCTTCCAACTTTATCTCCTTTCTGTGCCATATTAAAAACAATAGTTAGTTTATTATTTATTAAGTGTTTCTGAGAAAGGATATACTGAATGAATTCCAATTCATCATAAAAAACTTTTGGTCGAAAGCCGAATTTTAAGAATCCTTCTTGTAGTTCTTCAAGTTCAAACTCACTAAGAAATTCGGAAGTGATTGAATAATTTTCGTAATCATTAAAATCAGTAGTAACACCATCTACATTGGTTACAATAAAGAGATTGATAGTATCTACATTTTTCTTTGAAATCTCAATAAAATAGTCGAATTTGTCTTTCAACACAACAAAACCTCCAAATAATTTATAGTTATTAGGAGGT
>NZ_LAQO01000080.1 GCF_000971975.1 Paenibacillus algorifonticola
AACGCTGACGATTGAGCTATATGAAAGCACGATCCGCTACTCGGGAGAGTTTTATGATGCGGAAGTGGGCTTGTATTACCTGCGTGCGCGTTATTATGATCCGTATGTGGGCCGGTTTATATCCGAGGATACGTATAAAGGGCGGGCAAATGAGCCGTTGTCGCTGAACCGGTATACGTATGTGCTTAATAATCCGTTGATTTATTGGGACCCGACAGGGCATTGGGAGCAGGGGGATAGTAAGTTAAATGTTGAAGCGCAGGCTAAAATTATAGCTTTGACAAGCGCTTATTATGAAGCTCAAACAACAGCAGAGAGACAAGCTATACAAAAACAAGCAAATGATATACGAGGCAATAGTGCATCTAAAAATAGCGTAACGACTCCCCTTGTTTTCCAAACTGCCGAGATAGAAAAAGTCGTCAATCAGGCGATTGCCCAAGGTCGTTATATGACGTTTAACGAATGGACCTCAACAATTAATAAAGTTGGTATATACTCAACTAGAGATTCCGCATATGCGAGTATGCAAGGGACGTCTACCGTGACTACAACGGTAATCGGCCGAACCAATATAACGGTGAGTTCAAGGTATTACTACACAACCGATACTAAGACTCATGCAGTAAATAATATATCTACGGCGAGTCTAAATTTATCCTATCAATTAAGATCAAATGAAGCAGATTTTGTTGCTGAGGCTATAGATTATCCGAACATTACTTTAGAACAAGCTATAGTCATATTAGATACAATGGAAAGAAATGGAGGTAAAATTACAGAAAGCCAATTAAAAGGGATAGGGCTAAAAATCTATAAAAACTCAGTAGGTGGTCTTGAGTTTAGCTATAATCACACCGTTGTTCATGGCGTGACATTTGCAGAAGCTCAAGCAATGTACCAATCTGATAAAGCAAATGATGATTTATCAAGTGGAGCCGGTGTTGGATCTACAAAAATTAAAGGAAAAGTTACAGGAAGGTTTGGAAGTAGAGCGGTTTTAAAAGCTAATGGAACTTACGAAATAGTTTCTAGTCGTGCAACAACACCTACAAAGATAAAACCTTGTAACTGTTTTACTGCTGGAACGAAGATAATTACAGACGAAGGTGAGAAAAATATCGAAGAAATTGAAGTCGGAGATATGGTTCTTTCCAAGGATGATGAAACGGGCAATATTGCATACAAGGAAGTATTAAATTTATTCCGTAACGAGCGAGATGTGATTTACAAACTTACTATAGGTGGTAAACTCATCGAAACAACGTTTAACCATCCGTTCTGGGTGGAAGGTAAGGGTTGGGTTCTTGCAGAAGATTTAAAGGAAGGGTATAAGCTTCTAGATAGTGATGGTAAATTATTCACAATTGATTTAATTGAGATTATTAAATTAAAAGAAAACGTTACTGTTTATAATTTTGAAGTAGCCGACTTTCATACGTATTTTGTGACTGATTTGAGTATTTGGGTGCATAATACAAATACGGATAGTTGCAGTTCTGGGGGAACGGGTAGGAACCTTCTTAACTCCAAGAACCCCAAAGATTTCTTGGACGAAGCATTAGAACGCCAGGGGTTGCAAAGTATACCGAAAGATATAAAAGAGCCATGGACAGCTGATGGTTATGTTTATACGGTAAGAATACATGCTGGCAATAAAAAATACACCAATGCGGATACTATTTATAGAGTTTCAAGACAGTCAGTTCCGAATCCTGATCCTAAAGTTCAAGGATCAGGTCTTGAATATTTGGGGACAGATGGAAAATGGTATAAGGAAAGTGACATGAAAGAAACTTTTAAAAATGGGGCTAAAAATCCCAATTTTAATGAAACTGCTGCAAGAAATACACACATAGGTTTACCATAGGAGATGATTTTGTGTTTGTAATGAACTTAGAGGATGTAAATTTAGAGATGGACAAGATTAATGCGTATTTAAGGCGATGTTTATGGATGGATTTTGAGTTTTGTATGATGAGTGCAGGGCAAATTGTTTTATCAGGAAGTATAGATCAAAGTAATGAGTATGCGATTGACATTGTATTTGACCAACCCTATTTTGTTTCTACTTTATTTTTATGGCACACGGATACGTCCAAAGTTTTTATTGAATTAGCAAGTGAAGATGAAGAAATCGAATTTAATAAAAAATACAGAACAGAAATTGGAAATTATATTTTCAAAATAAATGTTGAGTATTTTGATAGACCACCAATTTTCATAGCGGCAAAAAAAATATCATGCATCATATTAGATGAAAATCCTTTTCGAGAACAGTAGAGTTATCATGATACTGTGATTTTGATGAATTTGATCAGGAAGTTGATTCAAAATTTAGACCTTGTTGGAAGTGCTGATTAAGCCCTATCTTATTGACACTGATAAAACATCTAGATAACAAGCTGACTTTGGTAATTAACCGGAGTCGGCTTGTTTAGCTTATACCGCACCCTAAGTGATTAGTGTTACAAATCACTAGAGTTGCATAGATGTTTTTTTGGATCTTCAATGAGTGTAATGAACCGTCTGGTGTAGACGAGCCGCAAGGTGAACGGACAGGATGCTTTCAAACGTTTTGCGTATGATGAAAATGGGAATGTAGCGGAAGAAACGAATGAGCGCGGTTATGTGACAAAATACGCCTATGATGAGGTGGGCCGTGTAGCAGCGGTTACGGATGGAGAAGGGCAGAAGACGACCTTCAGCTATGACTTGGCAGGCAACAAAATAGCGGAAGCGAATGCGAGCGGCCATCGCATGACCTATGCGTACGATAAGCTGAACCGTCTGGTGACGGTCAAGGACCCGTACAACATCATTGTGACACGAAACGTTTATGATGCA
>NZ_KQ040789.1:0-2429 GCF_000971975.1 Paenibacillus algorifonticola
GCCTCCACACAAGCTGGCGCTCATGCTTCAATGGCTCCCACCTATCCTGTACAGATCGTACCAAAGTTCAATATCAAGTTACAGTAAAGCTCCATGGGGTCTTTCCGTCTTGTCGCGGGTAACCTGCATCTTCACAGGTATTAAAATTTCACCGGATCTCTCGTTGAGACAGCGCCCAAGTCGTTACGCCATTCGTGCGGGTCAGAATTTACCTGACAAGGAATTTCGCTACCTTAGGACCGTTATAGTTACGGCCGCCGTTTACTGGGGCTTCGGTTCACAGCTTCGGGTTACCCCTAACCGCTCCCCTTAACCTTCCAGCACCGGGCAGGCGTCAGCCCGTATACTTCGCCTTACGGCTTCGCACAGACCTGTGTTTTTGCTAAACAGTCGCTTGGGCCTTTTCACTGCGACCCCCTCGGGCTATTCACCCTACCGAGGTACCCCTTCTCCCGAAGTTACGGGGTCATTTTGCCGAGTTCCTTAACGAGAGTTCTTCCGCGCGCCTTAGCATGCTCTGCTCGCCTACCTGTGTCGGTTTGCGGTACGGGCACCTTCACCTGGCTAGAGACTTTTCTCGGCAGCCGGAGTGCATGACCTTCGCTACTGTAATTTTCGCTCCCCATCACAGCCCAGCCTTACGATGAGCGGATTTGCCTACTCATCAGCCTCACTGCTTGGACGGACTATTCCATCAGTCCGCGTCACTGCCCTTCTGCGTCATCCCATTGCTCATAACGGTTTACGGTGGTACAGGAATTTGAACCTGTTGTCCTTCCACTACGCCTTTCGGCCTCGCGTTAGGTCCCGACTTACCCTGAGTGGACGAGCCTTCCTCAGGAACCCTTAGGCTTTCGGCGGACAAGATTCTCACTTGTCTTTTCGTTACTCATACCGGCATTCTCACTTGAATACAGTCCAGCACTCCTTACGGTATACCTTCAACCTATATTCAACGCTCCCCTACCCAAGTACCTACTGGTACATGTCATAGCTTCGGTGGTGTGTTTAGCCCCGTTACATTTTCGGCGCAGAGTCACTCGACCAGTGAGCTATTACGCACTCTTTAAATGGTGGCTGCTTCTAAGCCAACATCCTGGTTGTCTTTGCAACTCCACATCCTTTCCCACTTAACACACACTTGGGGACCTTAGCTGATGATCTGGGCTGTTTCCCTCTTGACAATGGATCTTAGCACTCACTGTCTGACTCCCGAGAAGCACGTCTATGGCATTCGGAGTTTGACTAGACTTGGTAACCCTTGGCGGGCCCCGCACCCAATCAGTGCTCTACCTCCACGACGTTCATACCTCGAGGCTAGCCCTAAAGCTATTTCGGGGAGAACCAGCTATCTCCGAGTTCGATTGGAATTTCTCCGCTACCCCCACCTCATCCCCGCACTTTTCAACGTGCGTGGGTTCGGGCCTCCAGTGCGTGTTACCGCACCTTCACCCTGGACAGGGGTAGATCACACGGTTTCGGGTCTACGACCACGTACTTATTCGCCCTATTCAGACTCGCTTTCGCTGCGGCTCCGTCTTCCCGACTTAACCTTGCACGTGAACGTAACTCGCCGGTTCATTCTACAAAAGGCACGCCATCACCCATCAATCGGGCTCTGACTTCTTGTAAGCGCACGGTTTCAGGTTCTTTTTCACTCCGCTTCCGCGGTGCTTTTCACCTTTCCCTCACGGTACTGCTTCACTATCGGTCACTAGGGAGTATTTAGCCTTGGCAGATGGTCCTGCCGGATTCCGACGGGGTTTCTCGTGTCCCGCCGTACTCAGGATCCGTCTCGGAGAGTGCTGGCTTTTGGCTACAGGGCTTTTACCTCTTATAGCGGGCCTTTCCAGACCTCTTCGCCTAACCAACACCTTTGTAACTCCATGTGAGACGTCCTACAACCCCAAGGAGCAAGCTCCTTGGTTTGGGCTAATCCGCGTTCGCTCGCCGCTACTGACGGAATCACTTTTGTTTTCTCTTCCTCAGGGTACTTAGATGTTTCAGTTCCCCTGGTATGCCTCACTCTGACCTATGTATTCAGTCAGAAGTAACTGTCCATTACGACAGCTGGGTTTCCCCATTCGGAAATCCCCGGATCAAAGCCTGCTTACGGCTCCCCGAGGCAGTATCGTTGTTCGCCACGTCCTTCTTCGGCTCCTAGTGCCTAGGCATCCTCCGTGCGCTCTTATTAGCTTAACCAATTGCTACCGTATGCTCGATGTGCTGGCCGTTGTCCGTTCCACCTTGATCCTGCAGTTGCCTGCCGATCAAAAGTTTACACTTCCAAAAGTCCATCCCATTCGACCATACTTTCGCTTGCAGTAGGGACAAGTCAAGGTCAAAACCTTTCATTGCCTTCCTGCGATATTTCTCGCTAAAGGATGTTTCATTCTTTGCTTTCGCTATCCAGTTTTCAAGGTGCAAGT
>NZ_KQ040789.1:2460-2753 GCF_000971975.1 Paenibacillus algorifonticola
TTTTTTGGTGGAGCCAAGCGGGATCGAACCGCTGACCTCCTGCTTGCAAGGCAGGCGCTCTCCCAGCTGAGCTATGGCCCCATAAATGGGTACCGACTCAAAAGTCGATAATGGTGGGCCTTAGTGGACTCGAACCACCGACCTCACCCTTATCAGGGGTGCGCTCTAACCAGCTGAGCTAAAGGCCCAAATTTTGATTTTCTTGGTTTCCTACCTGAAAGAGAATTACTCTTTCAAAACTGACAACGAGTGAGCGATACACTGCCTGTGTATCCGATTATCTACGTAATCGG
>NZ_LAQO01000083.1 GCF_000971975.1 Paenibacillus algorifonticola
GGGAAGCGGTCGTGGTGGTGCGAGAGGACGCAGGAGGGGAGAAAGCCCTGTGCGCGTACTACACGGCGGCGGATGAGCGGAAGGCAAGCGAGCTGAGAGCAGCGTTGTCGCAGGAGCTGCCGGGGTATATGATCCCGTCGTACTTTGTGCAGCTGGAGAGGCTGCCGCTCACCGCGAACGGCAAAATCGACCGCAAGGCGCTGCCGGCGCCGGAAGGCGGGCAGAGTGGTGTGGAGTATGTCGCGCCACGGACAGCGCTGGAGGCGAAGCTAGTAGGCATCTGGCAGGAGGTACTGGGGGCTGAGCAGGTCGGCGTTCGAGACAACTTCTTTGATCTCGGGGGCCACTCCTTGCGGGCGACTACGCTGGTCAGCAAGATCCACAAGGAGCTAAACGTGGATCTGCCGCTGCGGGACGTGTTCCGCCACGCTACGGTCGAGGAAATGGCCGGAGCAATCAACCGGATGGAGCAGCGGCAATATGCCTCCATTCCGGTGGCTAGGGATCAGGAGTATTATCCTTTATCCTCCACGCAGAAACGGATGTACATTTTGCACCAGATGGAAGAAGCCGAGCAAAGCTACAACATGCCGGGAGCGATGCTGCTCGAAGGGGCACTCGACCGGGAATGGTTCGAAGCGGCGTTCCGTGCTCTGATTGCGCGTCATGAATCGCTGCGCACCGGGTTTGAGCTGGTAGACGGCGAGCCGGTACAGCGGATATACCCGCAGGTGGATTTTGCGGTGGAGTACAAGCAGGTCGCTAACGAACGGGAAGCCGACGAGCTCGTGTGCGAATTTGTTCGGTCGTTTGACCTTACGAAGCCTCCGCTGCTGCGGGTCGGATTGATTGAGCTGGAGCAGAACCGCCACATTCTGCTGTTCGACATGCATCATATTATCTCGGATGGCGTGTCGATGGAGATATTGGTGGCGGAGTTTGTCCGCTTGTACGGCGGGGAAGAACTGTCGCCTCTGCTCATTCAGTACAAGGATTATGCCGTGTGGCAGCAGTCCGAGTCGCAGAAGGATAGGATGAAGCGGCAGGAGGCGTACTGGCTGGAGCAGTTCAGCGGGGAGCTTCCGGTGCTCGAGATGCCGACGGATTTCGCTCGTCCTGTATTCCGCAGCTTCAAAGGAGACACGTACGAGTTCGTGATCGACGCGCGGAAGAGTGCGGCCTTGCGGCAGCTTGCCGCTGAATCGGGGGCCACGTTGTATATGGTGCTTCTAGCCCTTTATACCACACTGCTTCATAAATATTCCGGCCAAGAAGACATCATCGTAGGCTCGCCAATTGCAGGCAGAAGTCACGGCGATTTGGAGCCGCTGATCGGGATGTTTGTCAACACGCTGGCGATTCGCAGCTATCCGTTAGGGGAGAAATCATTCCGCTCCTTCCTGAAGGAAATACAAGAAACGACCATGCAGGCCTATGAAAACCAGGATTACCCGTTCGAGGAACTGGTGGAAAAAGTACGGGTGTCTCGCGACGTAAGCCGCAATCCGCTCTTTGACACGCTTCTGGTCATGCAAAACGTGGAAGAAGGGGAATTTGCTATCAACGGGCTGCGCTTGGCACCTTTCGCGAACGAACGGTCTATAGCGAAGTTTGATCTGACGCTGGAAATCGCAGAGGATGCCGACAAGCTGGCATGCGGCATCGAATACACGACGGCGTTATACACGAGGGAAACGGCGGAACGGTTGGCGAAGCACTTCGACCGGTTGATTGAGACCGTCATCCAGACCCCGTCGGCGACCCTTGAAACGCTGGATATGATGACATCGGAAGAGAGGATTCAATTGCTTACCGTATTCAACGATACGGATGCGGATTACCCGAGAGAGAAGACGATTCACGTGTTGTTCGAGGAGCAGGCGGAGCGGCATCCGGAAGCAGTCGCGGTCGAGTACGAGGACGAGCGGCTGACGTACCGCGAGCTGAATGAGCGGGCGAATCGTCTGGCACGTACTCTGCGGAACCAAGGCGTAGGGGCGGATCAGCTGGTGGGCATTATGGCTGAACGTTCCCCTTCCATGGTGATCGGGATTCTCGCGATTCTGAAGGCGGGTGGGGCGTATGTGCCGATCGATCCGGAGTATCCGGAGGAGCGCATCCGCTACATGCTGGACGATTCGGGAGCCGGAGTGCTGCTGCTGCAAGCGCATTTGCGGGACAAAGCGACCTTTGCGGGCGTCTGCCTGCTTCTGGATGACGAGCAGACCTACGCAGCGGACAGCGCGAGCCTCGTCTCGGTTAACCAGCCGAACGATCTGGCCTATGTGATCTATACCTCGGGAACGACGGGCAAGCCGAAAGGCACCTTGATCGCGCACAAGAACGTCGTCCGACTGCTGTTCAACAGCAAGAACCTGTTCGACTTCGGCTCATCCGATACGTGGACGTTGTTCCACTCGTTCTGCTTCGACTTCTCGGTGTGGGAAATGTACGGGGCGCTGCTGTACGGGGGCAAGCTGGTGATTGTGCCGCCGATGACGGCGAAACAGCCGGCACAGTTCCTGCAGCTGCTGAAGGAGCGTGGGGTCACGATCCTGAACCAGACGCCGACGTATTTCTACCAGCTGCTTCGCGAAGCGCTGGCGGAGAGCGGGCAGACGCTAAGTCTTCGAAAGGTCATCTTCGGAGGAGAGGCGCTGGCGCCGCAGCAGTTAAAGGACTGGAGGAAGCGTTACCCGGCTACGCAGTTGATCAATATGTACGGGATCACAGAAACGACGGTA
>NZ_LAQO01000084.1 GCF_000971975.1 Paenibacillus algorifonticola
CGGCGCAAGCGGTATATGAACCGAATTGAGCGACATTCGTTTGAGGTTTGGATGAAGGAGCAGCTGTATCCGTTTCATGTCTATATGGTGCATGCGGCGCGGTATGCGATGGATGCGATTCGGGAGCTGGCTTCCTTTCAGGAGATTGAGAAGGATGATTCGTTTGAGGTGCGCGTGGGCGAATACCGGGATCAGGAGGTTAGCGAGTCGGTCTATTGCGTGAAGGAGCGTCAGCGGACGTCGATTACGTGCAAGGGCTGGCTGGAAAACAAGCTGGATCAGGACTATATCTATGAGCATATCGCTGGCGTGAACCTAATGCGAGGGGAGTACGAAGGAATCGACGTGAATTATACGAGATTCGAAGAGGTGACGCTGACGGGCAGCACGCTTGCCAGCAGCCGCATGTTGGGTACGAGATTCGAGCGGTGTGTGTGCGATCAGGCGGATTTTCAAGATTGCCTCTTATATGATGCCGATTTTCGCCATTGCGACCTGACCTATGCGCGGTTCGATGGCGTTCTCGGCAATCGGGATTTTGTGGCAGAAGCACATGGTCTCGTGTTCGGGATGAACGGCGTGCAGTTCCAAGGGGCAGACCTGACGTATGCGAGCTTTCGGGGGGCGAAAATCGCGGCAGATTTTACGGGGGCCGAGCTGCTCGAGGTGGATTTCACCGGAGCAGATTTAACAGGCAGCCGTATGCTGGAGCGGGATGCGCTGCGGGTAGAGCTGACGGAGGAGCAGCGGCAGATGATCAGCTGGGTAAAGGAGCCGGTGCATGAACATGCGTAGAGAGTCGGGAGGAGAAGGGGAATGGCACTCACATGAGCTGGAGACGGGGATGGAATATTTTGTGCTGGAGCATGATCGGCGCCTGCCAGCGAACGGGGCGAACCTCGCTTTCCCCGAGCGGATGCTGAGAGGCTACCGCTATGCGGAGCAACAGGAGATGGTGTACGTCAAGAAAGGGAGCCGGCTGAATCCGGGGTGTATGATTGAAAATCCGCTGCTGCTCGTAGGCGCTGAACTGCGGGCGGTCGTCAGCCGAATGGTTCCGAATATTGGCTATAAGAGCGTCATCGTCATGGATTTGGAGCAGCAGGGACAGTTTTTTTATGACTGGATGGATGTGCAGGAGGTTCCTTGCTTAGCGCCAGAGCGGACCGTGACGGAAAACGGGCGAGTTAGCAAAATGTGGGTAGATCCATGGGCGCTGCAAGATGCTGCGATTTTTCAGATTCCGTACTACCGCAGCCGTGTGCTGGTGGTGCGTGTAGATATAGCGGAGGGGCTGCTGCGGAAAAGCTTGTATGGGCTGAGTGTGAGACGAATTGAGTTGGTGGGGGGAATGGGTTGAAATGGGGCATAGAGAAACCGTCTTGAAAAAAGCGACACTTAAGGGCTTGCTGGAGTCTCCATGGCGAAGCGAGGATACGTATGTGACGGCAGGGGCGTATATGCATTGCTCCTTCGGGTCGCATGAGGAGGTACTGAATAAGCAGGAGCCGAATGGCATTTATATTAACGGCAGCCCGATGCTGACGGTGGAGGATTGCAAAGTATCCCTATCAACGCCCAATACCATTGTGGGAATCCCATTTGATCGAATGGGGCAAGAAATCGATGGGAACTTTTATTCCTTCGGATACTGTCGAAGCGCGCTTCATCCGATGAAAAAAGCGGAAGATGCTGGGGCAGGCAAGCCTTCAGATCCTTCTTATATGTTTGATCCTGATCCGGATGAGCCTACTTTTAATCTGCCTGTTTACCCTTGTGCGCCCAAGCTGATGGAAGCTCCGGCTCCATCGGGAGCGCCTTTTAAATCTGCGCCGCCGATGGGGCTGCCGAGCGGATTGCCATCGCTTAGTGCGATGCTGGAGAAGCTGAAAGGGCCGCAATGGACAAACGGCAGCCCGAGCGTATCGATTCAAGGGGCAGCTGCGTTAACGAGCAAATCCTGTTTGTTTTGCCAGTATGGAGGACAAATTCGGTTGCTGACCAATGGGATGGATCCGGCACCTCCGGAGTTTTCCGTGAGATAAGGGGAAGGAGGGAGGTGACAGCATGGAAGTGAACTATGAAGGAGACGGCTACCAGCTGGTATGGCCTTATAAGCTTAAGGCCGTGCGCAGCTTTCGCATCGAGCGGAAGTTCAATGCGCATGCGAAATGTACCTTTACAGCGGAAATGACGGAAGCGGAAGCTGAGGCCTGTATAGGCAGAAGCAGCTTCGAGGACAGCCTAATCATGCGCAGGCCCGCTGAGCCTAAGGCGGAAAGCTGGTTTGCCGGGGGCATTACGCATGTAGACATTGAAATGGAGGATGGCATTCC
>NZ_LAQO01000085.1 GCF_000971975.1 Paenibacillus algorifonticola
ATACAGCTGCTCCTTCATCCAAACCTCAAACGAATGTCGCTCAATTCGGTTCATATACCGCTTGCGCCGCTCCTCACAGCCTTGATCCCAAGCTTCTGCAAAGCCATAAATCTACCCCGCCTCATAGCGAAAAGGGCTCAGCCCCACCTTGCCATCCGTCTCCCTGTCGCTTGCTTCCAGCATATAGACCGGATGGGCTTCGTATCGCCAAGGTGCTTAAAATTGGAGGACAAAAAAACCGGTCGAGAGTTGATCTCGCCGGCTAATTGTATTTGTTATTATAGACTGAATAAGGTGTTCATAGGCACTTGTAAATCTTTAAAGACGATCGATTGAATCGTTTCCTGCTCCGTATATAAATGACGTACCTGGTAACTGCCATCCTGCAGCGCATATACATGAACTGTTCGATTGCCAGGATCGACAATCCAATATTCCTGTACCTCATGCTTTTGATATAAGTTGAACTTCTCATTAAAGTCCTTCAACGCAGTGGAAGGTGACAACACTTCAATGATTATGGTCGGCGCTCCGTGACAGCCGTTCTTGGATATTTGATCCTTAGAACAAACAACAGAGAGATCGGGCTGTGTGACGTGATCGGGTGATTGATACTCTTTGCTTTCACTGAAAAACACATCAAACGGAGCCACAAATACATAGCAACTCCGATTCTGGAAGAACGTCCGTAGGGCGAAATGAAGCTCTCCTACAATAAACTGATGCAATGAGGTCGGAGCTGGAGACATATTATAGGCTTTGCCGTTAATTAACTCCCACGTTCCGTCCCATGTCAGCCAATCTTGATAGGTATGGATTTTCTTCTCATCTGGATTTGACACAATGTTTGACCTCCTTCTGATTTTGCGTGTTCACTTTTACTAATTGTACCATGATCAAACGGATCGTTGCTAATTTTCACTCGTTCATTATCAACAGTATTACCCGAATATTAGCAGTGTTTCACCTATCTCACAAATTCTGATAGGGGGTTCAACAATGACAATCTTGGATATGAGGGCTTTGGAATATGCCATTGATGAGATTACGGAGATCGCTACTGGATTTGGTCTTGATTTCTACTCTATGCGGTACGAAATTTGTCCGTCGGATATCATTTATACCTTCGGTGCTTATGGTATGCCTACCCGATTCAGCCATTGGAGCTTCGGGAAGACATTCAACAAAATGAAAATGCAATACGATTTCGGGCTTAGCAAAATTTATGAACTCGTCATCAATTCTGATCCTTGCTATGCCTTCCTGCTCGATAGCAATTCCCTTATCCAAAATAAGCTGATCATTGCTCATGTACTTGCCCATTGTGATTTCTTTAAAAACAATGCCCGTTTCTCTAAAACGAACCGACATATGGTCGAGAGTATGACGGCTACTGCTGAGCGTATCCGAGAATATGAGATGATACATGGTTCACTAGCGGTAGAACAGTTTATTGATGCTGTTCTGGCTATTCAAGAACATGTCGACCCATCGATTGCGAAGCCTTACCAAATGCCTAAAGAAGCTTATCTGTCTTCCTTAAAGAAGCAAAAACCCTTCACTTCAACAACGATACAAACACCATATGATGATATTTGGTCGCATGATATCTCGAATGATATGCCAGTTAATCAAGATCAGCCGATACACTTCCCTCCTAAGCCGGAAAAGGATATTTTATGGTTTATTGAGGAGTATTCTTCTATATTAGAGTCCTGGCAGCGTGACATCTTAACGATGCTGCGAGATGAAATGCTTTATTTCTGGGCGCAGATGGAAACGAAGATTATGAATGAAGGCTGGGCGACTTTTTTCCATCAGCGGATTATTAGAGAGCTTGATTTAACCGATGATGAAACGATAGAATACGCTAAGCTGAACTACTCTGTTGTACAGCCTTCGCGTCATACTCTGAATCCGTACTATCTGGGATTAAAAATATTCGAGGATATCGAGAAGCGTTGGGATAACCCGACATCTGAGGAAAGAGAGCGATACGGTCGCGTCCCTGGACGAGGTAAAGAAAAGATGTTCGAGGTTCGGGAGCATGACCACGATATATCGTTCATCCGTAACTATTTAAACAAAGAATTGGTCAAGGAACTGGATTTATACGTCTTTGAGAAGAAAGGTCCGGAGTGGAAAATTACGGACAAATCATGGGAGAACATACGTGATCTGGATCGGCTACACTAAGTTGGACAGAAAAAATAAGGGCTTGTAGAATAAACCTATCATGTTAAGGAG
>NZ_LAQO01000086.1 GCF_000971975.1 Paenibacillus algorifonticola
GTACGTGGTAGCGGACAAACCGCTGACGGTGAGCGAGCTAAGAGGAAGGCTGTCGCAGGAGATGCCGGGATACATGATTCCGTCGTACTTCGTGCAGTTGGAGAAGATGCCGCTGACGGCGAACGGGAAGACGGACCGCAAGGCGCTGCCCGCGCCGGAGGGAAGCGTGAATACCGGTGCGGAATACACCGCGCCCCGTACACCGCTGGAAGAGCAGCTCGTGCGGATTTGGCAAGAGGTGCTTGGAACGGAAAGGATCGGAGTGAAGGACAATTTCTTCGATCTTGGGGGGCATTCCCTGCGTGCGACTGCGTTGGCAAGCAAGCTCTATAAAGAGATGAACGTCAATCTGTCGCTGCGGGACGTATTCCGGCTCCCGACCATTGAGGAAATGGCTCGGGCGATGGGCAGTATGGAAGAGAAGGTGTATGCCTCCATACCGCTCACCGAAGAAAAGGAGTATTACCCGGTATCGTCAGCGCAGAAGCGGCTTTATATTCTGCAACAGTTGGAAGGAGCAGAGCAAAGCTACAACATGCCGGGGATTATGAGGCTTGACGGCATGCTTGACCGGAAACGGCTTGAAGAAGCTTTCCGTCTTCTAATCGCGCGTCACGAGACACTGCGCACCGGCTTTGTGCTGGTGGATGGAGAGCCTGTGCAGCGGATATACCCGCAGGCGGATTTGATATTGGAGCATCGGCAAGCAAGCGATGAAGAAGCGCAGGAGGCGATGCGACATTTTGCCCGAGCGTTCGATCTGGGACAGCCGCCATTATTACGTGCAGGTCTGCTGGAGTTGTCTAAAGAGAGCCAACTACTGCTGCTGGATATGCATCATATCATCTCCGACGGTGTGTCCGTGGATATCCTAGTGGAGGAGCTTGTCCGCTTATACGGCGGCGAGGAGCTTCCTGACCTGCGGATTCAGTACAAGGATTACGCGGTATGGCAGCAATCCGAAGCGCAGCGCGAGCGTCTGAACAAGCAGGGAGCCTACTGGCTGGGCCAGTTTAGCGGAGAACTGCCGGTGCTGGAGCTGCCGACAGATTATGCGCGTCCCGCCGTGCAGCGATACGATGGCGATACGCTGCAGTTCCGTATGGATGCCGAGAAGAGCGAGGGCTTGAAGCGAATTGCGGCGGAAAACGGCGCGACGCTGTACATGGTATTGCTTGCGGCGTATACGATCCTGCTGCAAAAGTACACGGGCCAGGAAGATATGATCATCGGCACGCCGATCGCGGGAAGAACACACGGCGATCTGCAGCCATTGATCGGGATGTTCGTTAATACACTGGCGCTGCGCAACTGCCCGGTCGGAGAGAAAACATTCCTGTCTTATCTGGAGGAAGTCAAGGAAACGACCTTGGGTGCCTACGAGCACCAGGATTATCCGTTCGAAGAACTGGTGGACAAATTGCAGCTGACCCGCGATTTAAGCCGCAATCCGCTCTTTGACACCATGTTTTCGCTGCAAAGCTTGGAAAATAGAGCCTATCATCTCGAGGGCCTTCAACTGGCCTTGTATCCAAATGCGCATTTGGTGTCGAAATTTGACCTGAGCCTTGACGTCATGGAGGGAAGCGACGGTTTGGAATGCGCCCTCGAATACGCAACCGCGTTGTACAAACCAGAAACGGTAGAGCGGTTGGCGAAGCACTTCGAGCAATTGGTCGCCGCGATTGTGAACGATCCGGGCGCGAAAATCGCGTCGTTAGGCATGCTGACGGCGGAGGAGCAGGAGCAGATTCAGCGCGTATTCAATCCAGAGACAGTGTCGCCGCTGCTGGAGAAAACCTTCCATCACCTGTTTGAGGAACAAGCGGAGCGGAGCCCGGAGGCGACGGCGGTGGTGTACGAGGAGAAGCGGCTGACCTACCGCGAGCTGAACGAGCGTTCGAACCGCCTGGCGCGCAGCCTGCGGGCCCAAGGGGTGAAGCCGGATCAGTTGGTCGGCATTCTGGTCGATCGGTCGGTGGAAATGCTGGTCGGAGTCCTGGCGGTATGGAAGGCGGGAGGCGCTTATGTGCCGCTCGATCCGGATTACCCGTCCGACCGCATCCGGTTTATGCTGGAGGACAGCGGAGCGGAAGTGCTGCTGACACAGACGCATCTGGAGGAGCGCACGCGGGAG
>NZ_LAQO01000087.1 GCF_000971975.1 Paenibacillus algorifonticola
CTGACGAATGACACTCTCAAACCCATTCTGCACCGCGCCAAATGCCATTCGTCCACCTAATGAGGCAAATGCTCCGATCGGGCCAAACACCGCTCCAGATACCGCCTCGATGACCGTCTCTCGAAAGGCCGTTGAAACATACGTCCCCATATCGCTGACCTCGCCGCGGGCAATATCCGACACCGCTTGGCTCACGACCGCAGCGGTTCCCGCAATGGCCGCTCCAGCTAGTACTGCACCTACAACGACCGCTCCTGCTCCCAGCGTCGCTACCGTATACGCCGCTGCAACGGCGACTACCGCGACAACTGCAATTCCCGCCAGTACATTTCCCGCAAGCTTACCCCAACTGAACGGCGGTTTTTCCGGTGGTGGCGGTGGGGGAGGCGGCTGCCCTTCCACTGGCGCATCGTCATACGGCGCGTAGCTCGTCCGATCCTTCCCCTCCGTTCGGATCTGCGTCCCCATGAGGTTATACTCGCCTTCCAGCGTGATCCCGCTCGGCGCACTTGTCTTCTTTGCTACTAGTAACGCTTGCGCGCCAATGACCACCCGTTTCGGCGTGAACAGCGACATCTCTTCCTTCGCTGTCAGCGTCAGTTTGCGCGGACTGCTCAAGATAATGCACGGCATCGTCCAGCTTCAAAAATAGCGGCTCCTTGCTTCCCCCTGTGAACTCGACTCCTGTCGGGGACAGCTTCATTTCACTGCCATGCTCCGTGCCAAAATAACGGTTGTTCGAATCAGCCGTCTTCTCCGTACTTGCACAACTAAAAAAGGTCAGCCAGTAATTTAAAGTGTCCATCTTATAGGGTACATTTTAAATTATGGCTAACCTCCTAAATATAAAATCATCAATAATGCTTAATCACTCATAATTAACAGAGCCAATAAATTCAATTTTCTTACCTTCAAATAGTACTTCTTCGACAGATTCTTCATAATCATAATCATATAATCTTATTGCAATATTACATTTTTCCATTAACTTATCTCCATAAAAATCAACAAGCTCATTTATCATTATTTCTGAATATGAAGCCCTCTTCAATAATTCTGTAATTGAAGTAGTAGGAGATTCAAGATAAGTAAATTCTAGCAAATCTTGATTATAATCAATAAAATCTATATTGAAGTCATTCATAAACGTAGATTTAATTCTATCACCATGTTCATCAAACTTTACTTCTAAATACTCTCTCATTTTTTCTTCACTATTGCATTTTCCAAACCAAAGCGATACAGCACCCGGACTATCCATTAAAAAACCTCCTATTCTTTCATCTCAAACCCTCTGGTAAAGAATCGATTCCGCCTTCTAGTCTATATTGCGCCCAAGTACGCAGTCTTCTTTTAAAAGTATTATAATCTAACGAACTATCAATTATTTCTAAGAGCTCTTTGTGTGCGGTTCCAGAACCATCCATACCATGTTTCCCAATAGGATTCACAAATTCAACATCTTTCGTAAGTGTCCTCATTACTGCTATATCTTCTGCTTTTACACCCCAACGTTTGAAAATTGGGGCTCTTGAAACAAGATGCCATTCATGAAGTCCTCCCGGATGTCGAATCCTACTTTCAATTATCGTTCTCAATTTCGGAGTAGCCCAAGCCAATTCAAATTCATCTATGCTTAAATCATTAAACCATTTTGCAAAATCTTTACTCCCTGGCATAGTTTCTGGAGTAAAAGTCCTAGTTCTAGAAGTATTCTTCACAAAATTATCTTTAATAAGCTTATCTAACTCTGCATTAGATAATCTTTTTGTTGTTTGTTTATTAACTTTTTTCTTGCTAACTTTAGGTTTATCTTTTCTAACTTTTGGCTTGTCAGGCTTTAGAGTTTCTCCTTTAATTTTCTCCTTAGCCTCATTCTCCAAACGATCCGCCAATTCCTTCTTACCCGCTTCGGATTCCTTAAAGAAATCCTTATGATGCTGGGACGG
>NZ_LAQO01000088.1 GCF_000971975.1 Paenibacillus algorifonticola
AATCGGAATAATGCTCAGCGTTGCTCCAATTCCTTCACCCCAACGGTCTCCTGCTGAGAGATGTTCGCCTGTTATATAGTTGTTACCCGTAAATGCCTGCTGGAAGCCTTTCACCGTGCCTACCCATGGTACCAGGTCGATGCTAGGATAGGATAAAAAAAGACCTTGAAAGACTTAAGCCAATCAAGGTCTCAAGTCTCACTTTGACTCAGTCATTACTTCAATTCTTTGTTTATTGATGCCCACTGTCTAAAAGAATTTAGTATTTCTTCTAAATTTCTTGCCCCACCAGCACCACTAAATATTCCATCTCTCACAATACAGTAATACCAATCTTCTTCGTTTCTTTCGATTTCTATTGATTCAAAATGTTCATTCTCTAAACAAGTATCAACTAAGTTGATTTCGACAGACCAGCCAGGATTATCAACAGTATCGATTTTAACACCATAGGTATGCTGATAATACCAATTCTGTACCCATTGTAAAGTATCCATATTATCTACCTCTTTCTTGGAATTTCATTCGGATATGCTTCCCTAACTCCCCAGGAATAGACTTACCAGTAACATGAGGTGTAGGCACATTCTGTTTTGTTATCTTCTTAATGTGATCTTTGCCTATTCCTTTATAACATTGTACTTTATCAAAACCGCTCGAATTTAATGGATTAGATTTATATGTCTCATAATTTAGTAAGCTCATTAGTCTTTCGATCTCTTTTTAGATCTGTGTGTTCTCCTATCGCTTGCGGACCAAATTTCATAAAGTTCTTTGCTTTCCCTGTATTTTTCTGTACAGTTTCTCCCATACACTTAGGGATAACGTTAAGCTATATGAAAGAGTTGTCATACTTGGCTTGGTAATCTTTCAGCATGTAAAAAAAGACCACAATACGGTTGCTAGTTCGTATTGTGGCATTCTATATACTTATTCGTTATATATTATTCAATCTTTTTTTGTGAAGCTATATACTTGAATTTTAAAATACATAATGCAAACTACCATTTTTCTAAACCTTCATAAAGATCCTTCCAATATCCCTCAGGGATAACATAGCTAATTCCACCTTTGGGTAAATTGAGTTTTTTTTCAGCTAAATCACGTTTAAACTTTAGCCCCGATTGATCAAAATCATTCTCTTGCTTTAATTCAGGATACCAATTACTTTTCGTAACATTCATCCATTCTGCCACTTTTTTTCCGGTGTAATCCTCAATCGAATTTATTAACAAATCAAAATCATTATAGTATATTTTTATTGAGAAACCACCTACATCATATCCATAAACATTAAATTCCACCTTAACAATCATTTTATCCATAATTGTTAAATCTCTAACAAATCCAGAATACTCATTCAAAATAATTCTATCTATACAAATTGACTTTGCTTTTCCCATCTTTATATAATTTACAATTTCTTCTATATCCATTTTTCAGTCTCCCATTATAATGATTGCAGCTTTATCCCCATTAGGCAACTTAATATTGTAATGAGGATAATTAGCATGATAAGGATTTTGGACACCCGGATGTACAATAGCTGTCGGGTCTTGCTTATTTATTAAGTCTCCTCTATATGTTCCATTAGGATCGGCAAATCCATCCCTCATTCTTCCTTCAGGATTAGGTATTTTCCCTTCCTGTATAGCTGGTTTGATTTCTGACATATTATCCAAAAGCTGTCTAGCCTCTTCATATGTTTTGACTTTCACTTCTCCTCCATTTCTCAAAATTTCTATTTGCTTCTCTTGTAATTTAGTAAGAGCTTTAGGCGTCACCTTAATCGCACAATTATGAACCCAAATCCCAAGGTTAGACACAAAGTAAGAATTAAAGTCCTCAACCTCAAAGTTAT
>NZ_LAQO01000089.1 GCF_000971975.1 Paenibacillus algorifonticola
TCCTGTAGAGCGTTAATTTTGCGTTTTGCATAAAAACGAGCGCCTCCAGTAAGATGGGGTAGTCACGGGTCTTAGCCCTTTAGCCATCATAAGGAGGTCGCTCTATCTTGAAGTTTAAAGCTCAAACCAAACAAAATCAACTGCTCGAACGCATTTCAACTCAGCACCTTGTCGTCGGTATCGACATCGCTCAGCAAACCCACGTTGCGCGCGCCGTCAACTTCCGTGGAATTCTGCTAGGCACTCCGCTTCACTTCTCCAACGACGACACGGGCTTCGGCCTATTGTTGCAGTGGATGAGAGGTTTGCAGGAAACGCACCAACTAAACGACACCATCATCGGCATGGAGCCAACCGGCCACTACTGGCTTAGCCTTGCTGCTTGGCTCAAAGACCGCAAACTTGAGGTTGTGTTGGTGAATCCTCATCTCGTCAAAAAGAACAAGGAAAACCGCGACAATACACCATCTAAAAGCGACATCAAAGATGCCTTTGTTATCGCCGACATGGTGAAAAACGGCTACTACACCTTTATCAAAGAAACCAGTGAAGTGTTTATGGAACTGCGCGTTCTCATGGCGAACCGGGAGACAATTGTCCATCGTCTCGTCAGCGTCAAGAACCAGATCCACCGCTGGGTCGACATTGTGTTCCCTGAGCTGCGGCTGGTATACAAGCACCTCATTGGCCCTGGATCGCTTGCTACACTGCGTCTCTTTCCTACGCCTGCCAATCTTCAAAAACTCACCGTTCGCCAGGTAATCGACGGCTGGAAAACGGTTATGAAGCGGCACAGCGGTGAACGAAGAGCTGGCGAACTGCTGGCTCTAGCAGCACGCTCAGTCGGCGCCAAGCATGCCGAGAGAGCCTACAAGCTTCATCTTCAACAGCTGCTCGCTGAATACGATCTGGCTACGGAGCAGCTGCAGGTAATCGAGGATGAAGTCGCGGCTGCACTGATCCGGATTCCGCTAGCCGAGCCGCTGCTAGCTATTAAGGGTATGAGCATCCTGTCAGTCGCCGGCATTCTCGGTGAAGCTGGGGACCTCAGCGGCTATGCACATGGTAACGCGTTGCTACGGCATGCCGGCCTTAACCTGGCTGAAGCGAGTTCAGGCAAATGGAAGGGCCAGATGTCCATCAGCAAACGTGACCGACCAAGGCTTCGGCATGCTCTGTTCATGGCAACCATGGCCCTCATCATGAACGATGTATCGTTTAAACGACAGCACGAAGTGAATGTTAAGATGAAAAGCATGAAGCCAATGCGCTCCGTGATGAAGCTTTGCGGCAAGTTGGCTCGCCTCCTGGTTGCTATGGCACATAGCGGTGAAGCTTACGAACCTGATCGAGCTCATCCTATGAAACAAACTGCTTAGCCGCTTCTCAGTTAGCACGAAAATTGGCTTATTCGCAGGATCTCAAGACTGCACGGAGTACCGGATTGCATTGAGCAAAAGGGCACAGACCCGTACCGTTAGGATAACCGGCCTCCACCAACCGGATAGGCGTAACGAAGGAATGAAAGGGCATCGACCCGTCGAGAAATGGGAGTGAAAGCCTCCGGAAGTACGTGGAGAAGCGTGCAACAGAGCAGTAAAAAAGGAGCGAAAACTCGCCCCTTCTGTTCCCGCATGCGCTTCCGTTGGCGAATTTGACGGTACACCCCCTCTTCTATCCGAATAGCGATTTATCTATTGGAGAGATCCTGCGAATAAGCGAGCATTCGTGAGAAAACTACATTTTACCGAGGGAGCTCAAT
>NZ_LAQO01000090.1 GCF_000971975.1 Paenibacillus algorifonticola
GATGGATGAGCTTTTAGAGACGTTTGAAATTGGACGATCGCTGAGTGCGAAAGGTTGCCCATATGACAACGCTGTGGCCGAAGCCACCTATAAAATCATGAAAACGGAGTTCGTGAATCAGATGAACTTTCAGAGTCTTGGTCACTTGGAGCTGGAGCTATACGATTATGTTCATTGGTTCAATCAACATCGTATTCATGGAACTTTAGGCTATATGACGCCTGTTCAGTATCGCCTTACAGCCCTTAAAAAAGTTGTTTGATTTACTGTTGACAATCCACTGCACAATTGCTTCGAGATTAAATTCCCTGTCATCTATTCTATCAAGTTGCTTATACAGTAAATCAAAAAGGGGAATGTTATAAAAATAAGATATTTTCAATAAAGTTTCAAACCTTGGGGTTGTTTCACCAGCCAACCATTTAAATACTGCCCCTTCTCTTAACCGAAAATATTTAGCAAAATAATAAGCAGTACTAACGGGGGATTTATTTATTAACCATTTAATAAGTTCGGGCATTTTGTTACGTTCCCTTGAGGCAATTTCCATGTGTTTTTTTAATAAGAAACTTATATTATTTGTTACCCACTCCTCCCAAGATGAGCTTGGTTGCTCAATTAATTCTTCAGGCATCAACCATAATGGATTGTTGCATTTCTGACAATAACCCACTCTATGAATTTGAGTTAATACACCATTACGTTGCTTACAAAAAGAACAAGTCATCAATAAATTAACATTATGCTTTTGGCACTTATTAATCATTTTAAATTGCCAAATTAATGGTTCATATAATTCTCTACCAAACCTCACATTCTCTTCTAAGCATTTTGAACACCATGTTCGAAACTCCTATAACAATCGACGCTTTCCGACAAAACCATTCCATGGTACTAACGTTAAGTATTGTATGTCATTTCTCAAGGTCAATTGTTCAATTGTAAGTACAAACTCTCTTGCAATCACACCATAATTGTTTATGTAGTCTCTAAAAGAATTCGGATTTTTTGTCTGGTTTTTAACTTCAAACAAGTACTTTTTATTAGATTGAGGGCCTAATATGTTTTTAAGTAGAACTCCTGTTGTTATATTATGAGACTCAGCTAGCCTTCCAATATAACTAGTTAAACTTTCTACTACCTCAGTACCAACTCCTATTGGTTCAAGAGAATGTAATTTACTTCTTTCAGGCACATTTATTTCGGTGAGATTCCAAGTTCCAAAACTAATTCTTTTTTTGTTATAAACATTACTCACTTAATTCACCTTTGTTTGAGTCAATTTAATTTGATTAAATTAACACGGCTGCTTAAACCGACAGATTGATAATGAAATTATCGCTACATTGGTTCTGCAGCCTGTTAGTTTTTTGATACTAAGCACATCTTTAATCTCGAAACAATAATCCTCACACTACATCGCATCTGTTTCTGATCCTGTTTCTTCGGTACTCCAACCAGTAGCATCTCTTTTCGGCTTACGTTCTCCCGGTTTCCCTTTATTAGACTTCCCTTTGCCTTTCTTTTCGTTCGATGTTTTATCTGCATCTTCATCGTTCTCAATCCGGATTAACCCCTTAAATTTGGACACATGCTCTCTTTATCTCGTTCTTTCAAAGCTTTTCAAACTACAA
>NZ_LAQO01000091.1 GCF_000971975.1 Paenibacillus algorifonticola
TGGTTTATTAGGGTTGCTGAGCGTCTATCTTTCCGCCATTGGACCAGCAAGACAGGCATCTCGAGTATCCCCTCTTGAAGCGGTAAAAAGTGTAGGAAGCACGAAAATAGAAAAAATCACAAGTATTAAGCAATCCCCGCTTGTGAAGAAGTTGTTTGGCATAGAAGGACAATTTGCCAGTCGGAACTTGAAACGGAACAAGAAACGCTTCCGCATTACAGCTTTTTCCATGGTTATCAGCATCATATTATTTATTGTCTTTAGCGGTCTGATTGATTTTTTGAAGCAAACAACGCAATTATCGGGTATTCAATATTCCTATTCGGTTTCCTATGATGGTCCTTCTAAGCGGTCTGATGATTCCGTCTATCAGGACATTCTCAAGCTTGATGCTGTACAACAAGCCTACAAGTTCTACAATAAACAAGCGACGGCTATCATCCCACAGAATAAGGTCAATCCAAGATATTCTGAATTAAGAAAAAATAGTTATCAGCTTAAAGAAGGACAGGGATATCGAAAAGACAACAATTATCTTGTATCCTATGGAAATAACGGCTTGGATGCTTTACAATCCAAACTCACTTCCGGAACGATCGACAAGGAGAAAATGAACCGGGAGAATGGCGTTATCGTTATACAAAAAATAAAGACAATAACGGAACAAGGTAAACAGCTTATTATCGATCAAACCAACTTCAAAGTCGGAGATCAGATCAAAATACGTGCGTCGGAAAAAAGTGGTAAGGAGTACCACACGGTGACTGTGGCCGGAATCGCAGATCAAGAATTGTTAATGAATAAATATACGGAGAGTGAAATTCTCACATTCATTACTACGCCGAATGTATTCGCAAAGATTATGGGCGATGACACTTATTCTAGAATATTTATACTTGCCAATCCCGATCTACCCAACACATCAATAACGGATTACCTTCGAGCATTAACCGAGATTGACGCCGGGTATAACTATACTGATAGAGTCACGGAATTAGCCCAAGCTAAAAACGACGCAACGATAGCCAGTATCTTTCTTTACGGTTTTATTGGCGTCATTGCTTTAATTGCCTTCTTGAATATTGTAAATACAGTGAGTACGAATCTGATTCTTCGCACCAAAGAGTTTGCAGTCCTAAAGGCAATCGGCATGACACAGAAAGAAATTAGGAAAATGATTATTTTAGAAGGGGTATTTTATGGTTTGTTTGCTGCAGTTTACGGAGTTATGATCGGGACGGCTCTAAATTTTGGAATACACCGTCTCTTCATGGATGCTGTGGAAATTGCCTGGGCTATCCCATGGCTCAGTATCGGCTTCGCATTTATAGGCGCAATTATTACCACTCTCATCGCAACAGTGTGGCCAATGTACAGGCTAAATAAAGCCAGTATTGTCGATTCACTTGGAAGGGAAAATTAGGGTGTCTGGGGGTAAATATCCGGATAAAATTCCCGTTTTGACCGACTTGATGTATCTCAATAAAGCATGACGATTCAAAGAGAAATTGAAATGAGAACAGCCCCTTCCATCTTTGAAGGGGCAATTTGTATAAATGAGAAACAGGAGACCTGCTCAGCGATTTTGAAAATTTTGAATAGGGTTTACAACTAAA
>NZ_LAQO01000092.1 GCF_000971975.1 Paenibacillus algorifonticola
TTGCTTCCTCGCTACACTGAATGCCCAATGTCTGTTACATAGAGAAATGGTGCATACTGCCCAGTAAGAATAGTAATAGGGTGGTATGGACCATGTGGAGTTCATTAAGCAATAAAGATAATCTAATTACAGGTATGTTCAAGACCGCATTAGCCCTTGAAGAACCCTGGCAGTTAACGCATATCGAGTATGATGATCAAGATGAGGCATGGCACTTATTTATTGACTTTGAACGCGGAGCCGAATTCGCTTGTCCAACTTGCGGATCAGCAAGCAAGGCCTACGATGCTGAACGGAAAACCTGGCGGCATCTCGACTTCTGGAACTGGAAAACCTATATGCATGCCAGAGTGCCGAGAACAAACTGCAAAAGCTGCAATAAGGTGACGCTGGTTCCCGTGAAGTGGTCTCGTTCACAGTCTCATTTCACTTTACAATTTGACGCTTGGGCGATGCGCTTAATGGCTGAGATGCCAGTTAACGCTGCAGCTCGCGAGTTACGTGAGCACGATACACGCATGTGGCGAATTTTCCATCACTACGTCGATCAAGCCATGGCTGAACTGGATTTAACGCATGTAAAACGGATTGCAGTCGATGAAACCTCGTCACGTCGCGGGCATCGCTACGTGACATTATTCGTGGATGTAGATACCAAGATCGTGCTGTTCGCAACCGAGGGAAAGGGCAAAGATTCGCTTGCACGTTTCAAACAACATTTGCTTCAGAAGAACGTAAATGCCGCGCAAATAAAGGAAATCTGCTGTGATATGTCGGTTGCATTCATTCGTGGAATTGAAGAGCAGTTTCCCACCGCAGAAATTACATTCGATAAATTTCATATCATGAAGATGGTCAATGAAGCCGTCGATGACGTACGCATCGCCGAGCAAAAAGAAGCTCCGCAGTTAAAACGGACGAAGTATTTATGGTTAAAAAATGAAAGCAATTTAAAGGCAGAACAGAAAGAAGCGCTCCAAAACCTGAAGGACAGTAATCTGAAGACGGGAAGAGCATACCGCCTTAAATTGGCTTTGCAGGATTTATGGACAACGCAGCACTTACTTGCTGATGTTTATTTACGGGAGTGGATGAGTTGGGCTAAGCGCTCGCAACTACAACCCATGATTGATCTTGCTAAGTCCATTAAACAACATGAAGAAGGTATTCTTCGCTGGTTTCACAGCAAAATGACAAATGGTCTGCTTGAGGGAATTAATGGCCTCGTGCAAGCTGCAAAACGCCGAGCCCGAGGCTACCGTAATGTTGAGAACCTCATTGCGATGGTCTACATGACGGCTAACAAACTGCGTATGCCGTCACTCGCTGCACGAAGAACCTAGATACGTTTTTCCCATTCCCCTTTTTTACCAGTGGTTTATAAATCTCTTGAAGTGGAACGTATCTATGAAGCCATTCTAGTCTGTGGTACCCATCCAGTAGAGCGAAGAGCC
>NZ_LAQO01000093.1 GCF_000971975.1 Paenibacillus algorifonticola
CACTAGCGTTGCATTAATGTTCTCTGAATCTTCCTAATTTTCTATCACGGCTACTTTTGTGCATAAAAAAATCCTTTACAATAGATCGGAGAGGTAGACCTGTCCATAAATCCATTGAAAAGGATATCAGCATGGACAATCATACTTTATTATCTTCATTTGGTAAATGGCTCGCGCCGATCTGTACAAAAATGTTCACAACTGCCGTGGCAGAATGCCAGCAGGATAAATATGTGAAAAAGCTGACAACGACGGCCTACTTGAAGCTGTTTCTACTCGCTCAATTGCAAAACCGAGAAGGCTTGCGCCACATTGCCGACGACGTGTTGTGCGAAGATTTGCAGCGAGAGCTCGGATTAACCTCGATCTCAGCCTCGCAGCTCAGCCGTAAGCATAAGCAGGTCGATCCCGAGCTGCTGCGACAAGTATTCGAGCGGCTTGCGAAACTTGCATGCTCTCGCCAAGGAACTGCTAATCCTCGTCACAAAATCAAAATCATCGATTCGACAACTGTGACTTTGTGTTTGCAGAAATTCAAGTGGGCCGAGTTTCGAAAGACAAAGGCTGGCATTAAGATTCATATGCGGTTATCTTTCATTGATGAGCAAGACATCATCCCAGAAAAGGCGACCGTCACGACAGCCAAGAAGAATGATCGCACCCAGATGAACGAACTGGTTCATGAACCTGGCGTCACGTATGTCTTTGATCGCGGCTACATCGATTACGCCGCCTTTGATCGCTACTGCCTGGATGGTATCTTTTTCGTGACACGTCTGAAGAGCAATACGCATATGGAGCCGTTGGAGGAACGGGATGTCCCCGAAGGCAGTCAAGTTTCGGCCGATTGGTGCGTCCGAATCGGCTCGCAGCAGAAGAAAATGAAGCACGCGTTGCGGATGGTACAGACGCAAGATTCGGAAGGGAATCTGCTCTTTCTGGTGACGAACCGCTTCGACCTCACTTGCGATGAAATCAGCGAGATGTATCGCAGTCGCTGGGCGATTGAGACCTTCTTTAAATGGATGAAGCAACATTTGCAGATCAAGCATCTCTACGGTTCAAGCGAACAAGCGGTAACGAACCAAGTCTGGGTGGCTCTCATTGCTTTTTGCTTACTCGCGCTTGTGAAGCTGGAAACGAAGGTCAAGCACAGCCTGTTGCAGCTCACTCGCTGGCTAACCAAGTTGTTGTGGCAGCCGTATGGCAAGTGGCTTCAGCAACTCAAGAGAAAGCCTAATCGGACGTCCCGAGGCCGACAGAAAACACGAGCTGTAACGTGATGAATGTAGGTTTGCGATCATTCCAATGGCAAACATAAATACATAATTCAACCAAATGGAAGGGCTACCTTTAAGGGCTGTCTGACCTTTTTCATTTTATCTCGAAAAATTATTTTCAGAATATTCACTTTTAATGTTTGCTAAAGGTTTATGCAACGCTAGTGA
>NZ_LAQO01000094.1 GCF_000971975.1 Paenibacillus algorifonticola
CACTAGCGTTGCATAAACTATGACATTGATTTTGTCTGAAGATTAAGAAAACGATAGTTGGTCGTAAAAGCCAAAAGGTCAATTGCCTCTTAAAAGGTAACTTGTCCATTTGGATAAAATATGTAAATATGTTCACGAAAGTAATGTGCTAAGTAACTTGCCGATCAGACCACAGCTTCACGTCGTCGTCTTCCTTGCGAGCTTCGACTTGGCTTTCGCTTCATCCTTAGCAACCACTCTGCATAGGGTTGCCACAATAACGTGGTCAGCCAGCGGCTCAGTTGCAACAAGCTGTGGTCCACTTTTGTCTCTAGCTTGACTAGTAGGAGCAAGCAAAAGGCGATAAGGGCGATCCAAATCTGGTTGTAGACGGCTTGCTCACTATGACCGTGAAAATGCTTGATCCGCAGGTGTTGCTTCATCCATTTGAAGAACGTTTCAATCGCCCAACGACTCCGATACATGTCACTAATCTCATCACAAGAAAGATCAAATCGGTTCGTGACCAAGAACAGTAAGTTGCCTTGCGAGTCTTGCGTTTGAACCATTCGGAGCTTATGCTTCATCTTCTTCTGATGCGAACCAACACGTACAACGACATCTTCGCTGACGCTGCTGTTTGTGGGTACAGCCAGGAATTGAAGCGGCTCTAGGCAAGTGTTGTTTTTGAGACGTGTGACGAAAGAGATGCCGCTTTCGCAGTAGCGATCGAATGCGGCGTAATCCATGTAGCCACGGTCGAATACATAGGTGACATCTGGTTCATCGACAAGCTTGTCGAGCTCCGTCCGATCATGCTTCTTGGCAGCTGTGATGGTTGCCTTCTCTGGCATGACATCCTGCTCACCGACAAATGCCAATCGCATGTGGATCTTGATGCCGGCTTTCGTCTTTCGAAACTCGGCCCATTTGTACTTCTGCAAGCACAAAGCAACGGTTGTGGAATCGATGATCTTCATCTTATTGCGATGAGTTGGTGCACGGTACGTCGAGAAAATCTGCTTAACAAGACGCTCGAACACCAGTTGGAGCAACTCCGGATTCACCTGGTTGTGTTTGCGACTAAGTTGGGAAGCTGAGATTGACGTGAGTCCAAGCTCTTGCTGGAAGGCGACACTCCCCACATCGTCGGCGATATGCCGAAGTCCTTCTCTGCCATGCAGTTGTGCATGAAGGAACAACTTTAGGTACGCAGATGTCGTTAATTTTTTCACGTATTTATCTTGCCGAGTTTCAGACAACTGATCTGTGAACGTTCTCGTACATATTGGCGCTAACCATTTACCAAACGAAGAAAATAGCGTATGCTTGTCCATGCGATGATCCTTTTCAGTGGATTATGGACAGGGCTACCTAACCATATCTATTGTAAAGGATTTTTTTGTGCGCAAATTTCGATGCTACAGAAAGTTATGAAGATTCAGAGAACATTTATGCAACGCTAGTG
>NZ_LAQO01000096.1 GCF_000971975.1 Paenibacillus algorifonticola
AAAGATCATATTCACATATTAATGAAAACTCATCCTAATACAGAGATATCTAAATTCCTTAATGCCTATAAGAGTGCATCCTCAAGACTAATTAAAAAAGAATTTCCTTCTATTCGCCAACAACTATGGAAAGAATACTTTTGGTCAAAAAGCTACTGTCTGCTTACAACGGGTGAAGTACCTATCGAAGTTATCAAAAAGTATATTGAAAATCAAGGAGAGAAAGGAGGATGAACATGCTTAAAGCATTCAAATATCGGATATACCCTAATCAAGATCAGCAACAATTTTTTGCTAAAACATTTGGGTGTGTTCGTTTTATCTATAACAAAATGCTTGCAGATAAAATCGAACATTACAAACTTACAGAAAAAATGCTTAACAATACTCCTGCTCCATATAAGAAAGAATTTGAATGGCTAAAAGAAGTTGACAGTCTTGCTTTAGCTAATGTGCAAATGAATCTTGAAAAAGCTTACAAGAATTTCTTTCGTGATAAAAGTGTTGGATTCCCTAAATTCAAAAGTAAGAAGTCAAACCATTTCAGCTATACGACGAATAATCAGAATGGAACGGTGTATATCGATGATGGATTTATTAAAATTCCTAAATTGAAGTCGAAAATCAAAATCAGGCAACACAGATATTTTGAAGGCTTAATAAAGTCATGTACGATTTCAAAAACGCCAACAGGTAAATATTTCATCTCTATACTAGTAGAAACAGTAGTTGAGCAGCTTCCAGCAAACATGAATAAAATCGGAGTTGATCTCGGAATAAAAGAATTTGCTATTACATCTGATGGCGAAACATTCAAAAATCCTAAATGGCTTCGCAAGTCGGAGAAACAGTTGAAATTTTTACAACGTTCACTTTCTCGTAAAAAGAAAAGTAGTAAAAACAGAAATAAAGCAAGATTAAAAGTTGCTAAAATGCACGAAAAGATCGTCAATCAACGTAAAGATTTTCTGCATAAGACATCTTCAATGATGATAAACGAAAACCAAGTAATCGTCATGGAGGACTTAAAAGTTAAAAATATGATGCAAAATCACAAATTAGCTAAAGCGATATCTGAAGTATCTTGGAGCATGTTTAGACACATGCTTGCTTATAAAGCTGCTTGGTATGGGCGAGATGTAATGATTGCACCTAAACATTATGCGAGCAGTCAACTATGTCATGTATGTGAGTATAAGAATGCAGAGACAAAGGATTTGTCAGTAAGACAATGGATATGTCCTTCGTGTGGAGAACAGCATGATCGAGACATCAATGCGGCGAAAAACTTATTAAAATTAGCAATGTAAAATTGCAAATATCGGGATAGGAACTATCCAATTAGCCTAGGTAAACTTGGAACGTTAGTTCTATTGACTAGGAAGCACCCACCTCTAAGCGTTAGCGTAGGTG
>NZ_LAQO01000097.1 GCF_000971975.1 Paenibacillus algorifonticola
ACTTTAAAAAAGGTCATCTTGTAGGGTCTTTTTTTGTGTACAATAAATAAAAAAACGAGCGGCGGTCGAAGCGGATGTCTAAAAAATGCTTTACAACTCAAGAGCAAGCTCAGTTAAGAACAAATCCCTATGTGAAAAATGTCAGTGCTAAAGCCATTACCTATACGGATGCGTTTAAAGAACGATTTATTCAAGAATACAATCAAGGTAAGCTTCCAAGTGAGATTTTTCAGGGAGCGGGCTTTGCTCTAGACGTTTTGGGTGCAACCCGGATTAAGAAGGCTTCCAATCGATGGCGCACGGCTTATCAAGAACAAGGGCCTGCTGGATTAACAGACGCTAGAAAACACGCCTCAGGCCGTCCTCTGGGCCGTGAATTAAGTCTCGAAGAAAAATATGCCCGTTTGGAAGCGAAAATGAAGTGGCTCGAAGCGGAAAATGAATTCTTAAAAAAGCTCGATCAACTCGAAAGGCAGATGAGAAAAAAGAAATCCAACTAAGCACGCGGCAAAAATTCGAACTTATTCAACAGATGATGAATACCTATCCTTTCCAGCGAAAGGTGCATGTTCTTTGTGGAATCGCTGGGGTTTCACGTTCCGGCTATTATCGATATGGTAGCGAAGATGCTCGATTACATCGTCAAAAACAGGAAGAAAACGATCAAAAAGTGAAAGCGATTCTTCTGAAAGCCTACCATTATCGGGGAAGAAAGAAGGGGGCTCGTCAAATTAAAATGACACTGGAGCAGCAATATGGAATCACATACAACCTCAAGCGAATTCGTCGTGTCATGCAAAAGTACAACATCGTTTGTCCCATTCGAAAAGCAAACCCCGCACGACGTATGGCCAAAGCCACCCATGAGCATCGAACCTGTCCCAACACGTTAAAACGAGCCTTTAAGCAAGGGATCGCCGGCAAGGTGCTCTTAACCGACATCACGTATTTAACCTATGGAAACAAGAAGCGAGCCTATCTATCGACGATTAAAGATGCCGAAACCAATGAGATTCTAGCCTATGAAGTTTCTGCTTCCATTGGTTTGGATATTGCGATCGAGACGTTGAAACAACTCAAGAAACATCGCCATCTCACTCCGGATGCGTTGATTCATTCGGATCAAGGATTTCACTATACGAACCCGAAGTTCCAAAATCTTGTGAAGAAAATGGGGCTAAGTCAATCGATGTCGCGTAGAGGAAACTGTTGGGATAACGCCCCACAAGAATCATTTTTTGGGCATTTTAAAGATGAAACGAATATCAAAACGTGTATGACCTTGGAAGAGGTAAAGCAAGAAGTAAAAAGCTACATGATCTATTACAATCATTATCGAGGTCAATGGAACTTAAATAAGCTGCCGCCTGTACGGTA
>NZ_LAQO01000098.1 GCF_000971975.1 Paenibacillus algorifonticola
CGGATTAACCCCTTAAATTTGGACACATGCTCTCTTTATCTCGTTCTTTCAAAGCTTTTCAAACTACAATCTGACGGATTTAATTGGAATGGGCTGAATCAGGTTCTGCTTGTAAAAATCAGCAGGAGCCAGATCTTTAATACTCGAATGAATTCTTCGTTCATTGTAGAAGATCATGAAATGGGTAACCGCCTCATAGGCCTCACCATACGTCATAAAATCATAGCGAGAGAGACAGTCATCTTGAAGAATGCGATGAAAAGATTCAATATGAGCATTCATGTTAGGCGTTCGCGGCGGAATACGTTCATGCAGGACTCCAAAGCCCTTACAAGCCGACTCAAAGGCCTCCGAAACGAATTGTGGCCCATTATCCGAGCGTACGACTGGCTTTGTAGGCACATCAAATAGCTGTCGTTTCAGCAGAGCTTGCTGCAGCGTCCGAACCACCTCTTTAGCCTCACAGCTGAGTCCAATATGATAGGAAACAATGGAACGATCGTACACATCGATGAACGACTGAATGAAGAAAAAGCGATCTTCACCTGCGATATAGCCGTATTTAATGTCGGTTTCAAATCGTTGATTCGATGCTGTAATCATTCGATTACGAGCCAATTTTCTAGGGTATTTCGTCTTTACTTTACGTTGAGGCCGCAATAAACCTAGCTTCTTGCAAAGACGATAGACCTTCTTCTTATTAATGATCAACTTGTACGTACGCTTTAGATCCACGGTTAATTTACGATATCCATAGTTGTAGCCATCGCCTGAAATCAGCTCCATCAGCCATTCTTCAATCTGTTCATCGGCTACATGCACGCCACTTTCTTGATAAGAATAACCAGGTGCTGGGCGTCCCTCACTCACCGTTTTCTTCGCTACTTTACCGTTTTTGTCGTAATAGTAGCTCGATCTTGGGATGCTCACTAGCCTTAAAACAAGCCGGATTGCCTATCCCTTTTCGATGTAGAAATCGGCTACTTCCATTTTGTCAGCAAATGAGGGTTTTTCTTTTTTATTAAGTCACGAAGAATCGCAATCTCAAGTGCCTGCTCTCCAAGGAGATGTTTCAGCTGATTATTCTCTTGGGCCAGTGCTTTGGATTCTAAGGCGGTTACCGAATCCAGCGATTCTTCTCCAAACTTGCCAGCTTCATATTCTTTCGTCCACCGATGAAGCATATTTGCTGCAATCTCATAGCGTCTTGCTACGGCTGCTTTATTGCCTGTTTCCAGTGCTTCTTTTATGACTTACAGTTTAAATTCTTTTGAGTGTTTATTTCGTTTCAATTTCATCATCCCCTGTCACTAGTAGTGTACTTCATACACTCTCTTAGTGTCCAAGTTCTCTAGGGGGCTAAATAGATA
>NZ_LAQO01000099.1 GCF_000971975.1 Paenibacillus algorifonticola
CTTAAGCTTCAAGCGGTGAAGGATTGTCTGGAGGAGGGATTATCTCAATATCAGGTCATTGATAAATACAAAATTGCAAGTCGAACGCAGCTTTCCAACTGGATTAAGCAGTATAATCGTCATAGCAGCTTAAAAGCTTATTCAGGGGGAGAAAAAGCGATGACGAAGGGGCGTTCGACGACTTGGCAAGAACGGATCGATATGGTCCAACATTGTCTTGCCCATCAGCATGACTATCGTAAGACGGCAGACCAGTTTCAGGTCTCCTATCAGCAAGTATACCAATGGGTGAAGAAGTTTGAAGATGGCGGTCAGGATGCATTAAAGGATGGCCGAGGACGAAAGAAAGCGCCAGAGGAGTTAACGGAGGTCGATCGACAAAAACTTGAGCTGAAGAAGATGACCTATGAAATGGAACGGCTTCGGGCTGAAAATGCGTTTCTAAAAAAGTTACAGGAATTCCAAAGGAGGCGAAGCTAGGTCTCTATCGCCAAGAGAATGTCTACTTGACTATCCAAGCGTTACAGGAAGAATCTTCGATCAGCGTGTGGCTTTTGTGTGAAATAGCAGGAATCCCACGTTCAAGCTATTACAAGTGGCGCAATCGCAAACCGAGTTCTCGTAAGCAGGAAAATGAGCAACTGACGGAGGTCATGCTGTCTATTTATGAGAGAGTGGAGCGTACGTTCGGATACCGCCAATTAACCCTGCACCTGCGCGACCAAACGGGAAAAACGATTAACCATAAGCGCGTTTACCGTCTCATGAAGGTAAAGGGAATCCGGTCCATCATCCGCAGGAAGAAAAAAAGATACGCACATGCGACTCCACAGCAGGTCGCTGAGAACGTACTAAACCGTCAATTCCAAGCAGATGCATCCAACGAGAAATGGGTAACCGATGTGACGGAATTCAAGTACGGTAATGGCCAGAAAGCGTATTTGAGCGCCATTCTTGATCTTCATGACAAAACGATCATCTCTTATGTATTGGGGCATTCCAATAACAATCCCCTCGTATTCCAAACGTTGAAAATGGCCTTACAAGCGGCGCCAGGCAGCACACCACTGCTTCATAGTGATCGTGGTTTTCAGTACACGTCTTTAAGCTTTAAGAAGCTGCTGGATGACAACAAACTAACTCAGAGTATGTCCCGGGTTGGTCGTTGTATCGATAATGGTCCCATGGAGTCCTTCTGGGGAACCTTGAAATGCGAAAAATATTATTTGCATACCTACCGTTCCTTTGCAGACCTCAAAAAGGACATTGATGACTACATCCACTTTTACAATTACGAACGATTACAGGCGAAACTAAACGGCCTCAGTCCGATGAAATTCAGGACCA
>NZ_LAQO01000100.1 GCF_000971975.1 Paenibacillus algorifonticola
AGGGTCTGTCAACAATTTTGTGTAAACTCTATTGAAGCAAAAGTTAACGCAGGTGCTGACTGATCCGTTCAGGGAAAAAGACGGAGAGTTGGAGGAGCATTTGTCCCCAATTCTGCACACGCCCTGTCCACTTTCGGGTAACGTCCATGGTTGCCAAATAAAGCATTTTGAGGAGGGACTCGTCGGTGGGGAAAATGCTTTTTCCCTTTGTCACTTTCCGAAGCTGACGGTGGTAGCTCTCGATCATATTGGTCGTATAGATGAGTTTGCGAATCTCAGGTGGATATTTGAAATAGGTGGCGAGTTCATCCCAGTTGGTACGCCAAGAGCGCACCATGAGCTGGTATTTGCTTCCCCATTGTTCTTCAAAGCGATCTAATTCGAGTAAGGCTGCTTCTTCAGTGACCGCTTTGTAGATCGGCTTTAAGTCAACCGTTACCTTTTTTAGATCCTTGTACGAGACGTAACGGATGGAGTTACGGATTTGGTGAATGATGCATTTCTGAATCTCGGTGTTTGGATAGCAGGCGGAGATGGCCTGAGAGAAGCCCGTGAGGTTATCCACACAGGTGATCAGAATGTCCTGTACACCCCGGTTTTTAAGCTCGTTTAACACACTGAGCCAAAATTTAGCGGACTCGTGCTCCCCAATCCACATGCCTAATACGTCCTTGTTGCCATCTAAATCAATGCCAATGACCATGTAGGCTGCCTTGTTCACAATGGCGCCGTCTTGCTTCACTTTGTAATGAATCGCATCCATAAATACGACCGCGTAGATGCCTTGCAGCGGCCGATTCTGCCATTCTTTAATAAGGGGTACGATTTTGTTCGTCACGTTCGAAATCATCGTGGGAGAGACGTCTATTCCGTATAGATGGTGGAGGTGATCTTGGATATCCCTCGTACTGACACCTTTCGCGTACATCGCGATGATTTGGTCCTCAATACCGGTGACGGTGGACTGATGCTTCTTCACAATCACGGGCTCAAACTCGCCATGACGATCGCGAGGGACGGCAATCTCCACCTCGCCGTATTCACTTGTTACTGTCTTTTTCGTTTTCCCGTTTCGGCTATTGCGTGTCGTTTTGCTTTTCACATCATGCTTCTCATAGCCCAGCTCCGTGTCGAGCTCAGCCTCTAGCATGGATTGCAGCGTCTCTGCAAATAGCTCCTTCAAGGCCGACTGCACATCTTCCATCGTTTTGAGGTTGTTCTCCTTCACAAATGCCTTCACTTGTTCCTTATTGAATCTCGCCATCGGTGCCATCCTCTCAAACCAGCCTTTCTTCTATTGTAATAGGGTTTGAGAGTTTACACAGAATATTTTACAGACTC
>NZ_LAQO01000101.1 GCF_000971975.1 Paenibacillus algorifonticola
TGCTCTTCTGTCAATAGAGTGGACACGCCTATTATGCTATTTTTTCGTAATAAAGCTGTTCGAAACGCAAGGGTGACATATAGCCAAGCGTGCTGTTTGAACGTTTTCGGTTATAAAAGAACTCCAGATACCGATATAACTGCTCATAGGCTTCTTGCTTGGTCTTAAATTTGGGATTACAGTAAATCAATTCACGTTTTAAGATACTGTGAAAGGCTTCAATACAAGCGTTATCGTAGCAGTTTCCTCTCCGGCTCATACTGGCCTTCATTTGGTAGGTGCTGAGTTGCTCACGGTAGGCTTTTGACGCATATTGCGATCCACGATCGGAGTGGTGGATGAGTCCTTTTTCTGGTTTTTTCGCTGTGTAAGCCTGCTTGAGGGCATCGAGTACCAGATCCGTTGTCATGTGATCACTTAATTGCCAGCCTACGATTTGCTTCGTGTAGAGATCCAAGATGCTCGCCAAATAGAGCTTCCCTTGGCGACAGGGGATGTAGGTGATGTCCGCCACCCACTTCTCGTTGGGCCTAGTTGCCGAAAAGTCTTGCTGCAGCTCGTTCGGTGCGATCGGCCACTCGTGATTCGAATCGGTTGTAGTGACGCGGAACTTGCGTGACATGCAGGAACGCAGCCCCTTTTCGCGCATAATGAAGCTGACCGTACGCTCCGATACGACCCAGCCTTCTTTTAGAAGCTCGTTGTAGATACGGGGGCTTCCATAACGGAATAGCGAGTCATCGTAGTGCCACGTGATTCGCTGGGTGAGCTTTTCTTTTCGCTGCTGCCTTCCGGACGGCGCTGCGGTGCGCCATTTATAATAGCCACTCCTAGATACGTGAAGCACCTGGCACATCTTCTCCACTCGAAATTCGGAGCGATGATCTTCGATGAAGGAGAACCTTAGTTCTTTTCTTTGCTGAAGATGTGCAGCGCCTTTTTTAGAATCGCCATTTCTTCTTTCAGATCCGCCATTTCCCGTTCTTTACGACGGGTTTCCGCTTCCCTTTCTTTGAGGGTTTGTTCGAGCTTGCGGATTTTTTCCGGATAGTTGACTTCCTCCTGATCGAACGCTCGAAATTGACCGATCCATTGATGCAGGGTGCTTTTGGGAATATTCAGCTCCTCACAAATGTCGGATATGGTCTTGGTCTTTTCTTGTACGTACTTAACCGTCTGTCTTTTGAATTCTTCGTTGTATCGTTGCCGTTGTTCTCCCACTCGCGGACACCTCTTCTTTTTCGTTACGTCTATTATTAGGCGTTCCTTAATGCTGTGTCCACTTTTTATTCTAGCTACA
>NZ_LAQO01000102.1 GCF_000971975.1 Paenibacillus algorifonticola
TGGATCGGCTACACTAAGTTGGACAGAAAAAATAAGGGCTTGTAGAATAAACCTATCATGTTAAGGAGCGAATTCCTACAATGCCAAAACAACAACGACGTACCTTTACAACAGAATTCAAAAAACAAATGGTGGGACTCTATGAAAATGGGAAATCCAGAGCAGCCCTTGTGGAGGAATATGGCCTCACAGCCTCAGCTTTAGACCGCTGGATCAAACAAGCTCAGGCGACGGGTTCCTTCAAAGAGAAGGACAATCGCTCATCAGAAGAAAATGAGCTGATCGCTTTGCAAAAAGAGAACCAGCGTCTGAAAATGGAAGTGGATATTTTAAAGCAAGCCGCGCTGATCATGGGACGAAAGTAGCTATCATCCAGAATAATCGGGATAAATACTCGGTATCAGCAATGTGTGACGTCCTACAAATCGCAAGAAGTACATTTTATTATGACGCCCAAGAACGAGCCACTGAAGACGATGTCACCGAAGCTATTGTGGATATCTTTCACAAGAATCGAAAAGCCTACGGCACACGCAAGATCAAAGTGAAGCTCCATGAGCGTGGATTGATCGTCTCCAGACGTCGCATTGGCCGCATCATGAAAGAGCAAGGGCTCGTTTCTACCTACACGGTGGCACAATATAAGCCCCATAAAACGGCATGTAACGAAGCAACGACGGCGAATGTTTTAAAGCGGGAGTTTGAGCAAACGGAAGCTAAACGCTTCGTCGTCAGTGATTTGACGTATGTGAAAGTCCAGGACCGATGGCATTACATTTGTGTGCTGGTGGATCTGTTTAATCGAGAAATCATTGGTCATAGTGCAGGCCCGAACAAGGACACTGCTCTGATTACCCGTGCCTTCGCGACCGTTAAGGGTGATCTACATCAGATTCAATGGTTTCATACCGACCGTGGCGGTGAGTTCAAAAATCAAAAGATGGACGAGCTTCTGGAGACGTTTGAAATCGGTCGATCGCTAAGTATGAAAGGCTGTCCGTACGACAACGCTGTGGCTGAAGCCACCTACAAGATCATGAAAACAGAGTTTGTGAACCAGATGAACTTCCAGAGCCTTCGTCACTTGGAACTCGAACTATACGATTACGTCAACTGGTTCAACAAGCATCGCATCCATGGAACCTTAGACTATATGACGCCTGTTCAGTATCGCCAAGAAGCCCTTAAAAAAGTTGTCTGATTTACTGTTGACAATCCA
>NZ_KQ040790.1:0-591 GCF_000971975.1 Paenibacillus algorifonticola
CGTATCGGAAGGTGCGGCTGGATCACCTCCTTTCTAAGGAAATACCCGATTACGTAGATAATCGGATACTCAGGCAGGGTATCGCTCGCTCGTTGTCAGTTTTGAAAGAGTAATTCTCTTTCGCAAAAGCAAGGCCTGTTTGGTGGCGATGGCGGAGGGGAACCACACGTTCCCATCCCGAACACGACCGTTAAGCCCTCCAGCGCCGATGGTACTTGGACCGCAGGGTCCTGGGAGAGTAGGACGTCGCCAAGCAGGTGTTTAGTTCACACCTAGAAGTCATACAACTTAATGTGGGCCTTTAGCTCAGCTGGTTAGAGCGCACCCCTGATAAGGGTGAGGTCGGTGGTTCGAGTCCACTAAGGCCCACCATTATCGACTCTGAGAAGTCGGTACTCATTTATGGGGCCATAGCTCAGCTGGGAGAGCGCCTGCCTTGCAAGCAGGAGGTCAGCGGTTCGATCCCGCTTGGCTCCACCAAAAAAAAGTATAAGGTTGTGTCTTTTCTAAAGCTTGTCTTTGGAATGGATGTAACAAACACTTGCACCTTGAAAACTGGATAGCGAAAGCAAAGAATGAAACATCCTTTAG
>NZ_KQ040790.1:601-1015 GCF_000971975.1 Paenibacillus algorifonticola
CTGAGAAGTCGGTACTCATTTATGGGGCCATAGCTCAGCTGGGAGAGCGCCTGCCTTGCAAGCAGGAGGTCAGCGGTTCGATCCCGCTTGGCTCCACCAAAAAAAAGTATAAGGTTGTGTCTTTTCTAAAGCTTGTCTTTGGAATGGATGTAACAAACACTTGCACCTTGAAAACTGGATAGCGAAAGCAAAGAATGAAACATCCTTTAGCGAGAAATATCGCAGGAAGGCAATGAAAGGTCTTGATCTTGACTTGTCCCCACTGCAAGCGAAAGTATGGTCGAATGGGATGGACTTTTGGAAGTGTAAACTCTTGATCGGCAGGCAACTGCAGGATCAAAGTGGAACGGACAACGGCCAGCACATCGAGCATACGGTAGCGATTGGTTAAGCTAATAAGAGCGCACGGAGGAT
>NZ_LAQO01000105.1 GCF_000971975.1 Paenibacillus algorifonticola
GTGGATCGTCTACACTTAGTTGGACAATAAAAATGAGGGCTTGTAGAATAAACCTATCATACTAAGGAGCGGATCTCTACAATGCCGAATCAACGACGTACGTTTACAGCAGAGTTCAAGAAACAAATGGTGCTACTATATGAAAACGGAAAATCCAGAGCAGATTTGGTGGAGGAATATGGTCTCACCGGATCGGCTTTGGATCGCTGGATTAAACAAGGCCAAACAACAGGCTCTTTCTCAGAGAAGGACAATCGCTCGCCAGAAGAAAATGAGTTACTTACTTTACGCAAAGAAGTTCAACGCCTCAAAATGGAAAACGATATTTTAAAGCAAGCGGCGCTGATCATGGGACGAAAGTAGCTATCATCCAGAAAAACCGTGATAAATACTCGGTATCAGCAATGTGTAACGTCCTGCAAATCGCAAGAAGCACGTTTTACTATGAAGCAAGCGAACAGTCGCTAGAAGACGAAGTGACCACAGTCATTGTGGACATTTTTCAGAAAAATCGAAAAGCATACGGCACCCGAAAGATCAAAGCTAAGCTTCATGAGCGAGGACTCGTGGTTTCCAGGCGCCGAATTGGTCGGATTATGAACGAACAGGGGCTGGTTTCGACATACACGGTGGCACAGTATAAGCCCCATAAAACCGCTTGTAATGAAGCGGCAACCTCCAATACACTGAACCGCGAGTTTAATCAAACAGAAAGCAAGCGCGTGGTGATCAGTGATCTAACCTATGTGAAAGTCCGGAACGAGTGGCACTATATTTGCGTGCTTATGGATCTGTTCAATCGAGAAATTATCGGCCATAGTGCTGGTCCTCATAAGGACGCAGCGCTGGTTTCCCGCGCCTTTGCGACCGTGAAAGGTGATCTGCGTCGGATTCAGTGGTTTCATACTGACCGTGGCAGCGAGTTTAAAAACCAAAAGATGGATGAGCTTTTAGAGACGTTTGAAATTGGACGATCGCTGAGTGCGAAAGGTTGCCCATATGACAA
>NZ_LAQO01000106.1 GCF_000971975.1 Paenibacillus algorifonticola
GATGGATGAGCTTTTAGAGACGTTTGAAATTGGACGATCGCTGAGTGCGAAAGGTTGCCCATATGACAATGCTGTGGCCGAAGCCACCTATAAAATCATGAAAACGGAGTTCGTGAATCAGATGAACTTTCAGAGTCTTTGTCACTTGGAGCTGGAGCTATACGATTATGTTCATTGGTTCAATCAACATCGTATTCATGGAACTTTAGGCTATATGACGCCTGTTCAGTATCGCCTTACAGCCCTTAAAAAAGTTGTTTGATTTACTGTTGACAATCCAAGGAACGGTTTTTTAGATGCCGCAAGTAGATCGACTTAATGTTCTATATCTCGTCCGATAAGGAGATAATGTCGCTCCAGTAAGGGATTTCCTAATTCATAAGGCGATTCAGGGATTAGAGATGGGCAAAAATAGGGAGTAGTTTAGGGGCTTTGTTAAACTCCTCTGTACATTTATCTTTTGCGAGTTTTAGATCAGGTGGACGCTCCCCCCATTGGTTCATCCAAAAATGATTGTGCTCGATATCGAACAGGATGCCCTCTAAGCACAAGCCGAATCTTTTGCGGATAAGCTCAATATTGCGCGGACTCTTATCTCGCCAATTTATAAATTTTTCGGAAGTAGGCTGACCGACAGATAAAAATTGCTTCAGGTCAGGAGGGAACTTAAATGGGTATGTTTGTTCAATTTGTTTATTAATCTAGGGTGTGTATGTAAACCGGAGTCGGCCTGCTGCGCCTTGCTAAGAGCCTATTCGAGGCCAATCTTCTCTGACGATTCAAGGCTGGGGAACCACAGCATGCGATTTTTGCTGAGATCACGCAACCCGGAGCGCTCCCTCCTTTTTTAAAGGACTGAGGTTCCGCTATTCTGGCCTTTGCTCCGATTTCAGGCCGTAAGCGGACAGGATGCTCTTCTGTCAATAGAGTGGACACGCCTATTATGCTATTTTTTCGTAATAAAG
>NZ_LAQO01000107.1 GCF_000971975.1 Paenibacillus algorifonticola
TACAGACGGGTGCTCCCGCAAACGAGCGGCGATCTCTCCCGGCTCAATGCGGAAGCCGCGGATTTTGACCTGCTGGTCCATCCGCCCGATATACTCGATATTGCCGTCCTCCAGCAGTCGGACCAGGTCCCCTGTCCGGTACAGCTTCTCGCCAGGCGCATACGGATGATCAACGAACCTCTCCGCCGTCAACTCCGGCTGGTTCAAATATCCCTTCGCCAGTCCCGCTCCCGACAGACACAGCTCCCCAGGCACACCCTGCGGTTGTATCCGCAGGCTGCTGTCCAGCACGTAAGCCTCCGTATTCGAGATCGGCTTGCCAATCGGCACTGTTGCCGCACCTTCTTCTACTGCTGCAACGGGATACGCCGTCGCGAATACGGTGCTTTCCGTCGGACCATATACATGAATCAGCTTGCTGGCTCCCATAACCTTCAGCGCCTGTCTCACATGCGGAACCGATACTTTCTCGCCTCCGAACAGCACCTTCCGAACGCCGGCCAGGCACGACGGGTCCACATCCGTCAGCACGTTGAACAGCGCCGTTGTGATGAAAAACACGGTAATGCCCTGCTCGCGGATCACGCGCGTCAGCTTGCGCATGTCCAGCAGCGCTTCCTGCTCCAGCAGCACCAAGGTCGCACCGTTCAGCAGCGCGCCATAGATATCGAAGGTCGAGCCGTCGAACGCGTAATTGGACAACTGCAGCAGCTTGTCCTCCTCTGTCAGCTCGATGTAGTTCGTCGCTTTCACGACACGGCTAATGTTCGCGTGCTTCGTCAACGTCCCCTTCGGCTTGCCTGTGGAGCCGGATGTGTAGATGACGCAGGCTACGTCTTCCGAGCCGTTCACTGGCTCCGGATTCGTATCCAGCGAGCCGTCATCCGCCACAGCCTCCTCTATCGTAATCAGCGAGATATCCTGCTTCACGCG
>NZ_LAQO01000108.1 GCF_000971975.1 Paenibacillus algorifonticola
AATGCGATTAACTTTGGAGGAACGAATACGACTGCAGCTTATGTAGCATTGCCAAGCCATATTGTAGATCGTTTGAATAATATGACATTTTCAGCCTGGGTGAAGTCCAGCAATACGGCCGATGCAATCAGCTTATTTACGGCAGGGCCGGCAGCTGCCGCGACGCCAACGAAATATATGATGATGATGCTTAATGGAAGCCGATTTACGATTACCGCTAATGGTAATACGGCGGAACAGAATATTTCACCGGGCGGTAATGTAACCGCTAACACATGGAAGCATATTGCAGTAACGTTATCCGGCAGCATCGGAATTCTGTATATAGACGGAGTTCAGGCAGCAACCAATACAGGCATGACGTTTAAACCTTCCGATTTGTCGCCAACTACCAGCGGAAACTTTATCGGAAAATCGGAATGGACAGGAGATAAATATTTGAAAGGGCAGGTTGACGATTTCCGAATCTATAACCGTGTTTTAAGCTCGTCTGAAATTGCTGGCGTAATGAATGGGCAAACATTGGCAACCGTGCCGGCAACGCCAACAGGGGCAACGGCGATAACAGCGGGTTACAGTTCAATCAACTTAAGTTGGTCAGCCGTATCGGGTGTAACCGATTATCATGTCTACATGTCTACTTCTTCAGCAGTGAATGCGATATATACAAAATTAAATTCGGATGCGATTAGCGGAACAACATTTGCCGTCCGCGGATTAAAGGCGAATACAACCTACTATTTTAAAATCACGGCAGTCAATGCGGTAGGAGCATCAGGTATTTCATCTATTGCTTCAGCAGCAACCCCAAATAGTATGCCTGATTCCAGTCTGTTCACCTGGTATAAATTTGACGAAACGAGCGGTACTACAGCCGCGGACTCGTCCGGCTACGGAAATAACGGA
>NZ_LAQO01000109.1 GCF_000971975.1 Paenibacillus algorifonticola
CAACCACACGCGATATCGCTATGACAATCGGGGGCAACTGGTTGAAAAAGCGGTGGCTGAAACCGAGGACCGGATTCAGTATACGTATGATGAAGTCGGAAATCGTGCTTCCATGACTGATGGCAGCGGACAAAGCAGCTACGTGTATGATGGAAACAACCGTTTGCTGGAAGTTGCCAAGGATGGAGAAGTCCAGCTCGCGTATACGTATGATGCGGTAGGCAATGTGAAGAGCCTGAAAGATAAAACGGGCTTTACAACCAGCTATACGTATGACCAATCGAGCCGTATGAGTACGGTAACGGCACAAGGGAAAACGACATCCTACAGCTATGATGAGAACGGGAACCGTACGTCCATTGCTTATGCGGGTGGAGTGAAGGAAAGCTACACGTTCGACCGCAACAGCCAGCTGTTGAAGTTGGTCAATACGAAAACGGACGGTGCTGTATTATCTGAATACAGCTATACGTATGACTTATCTGGCAATCAGCTGACGAAAACGGACAGCTACGGTGCGACGAATTATGGGTATGATGAAGTTGGTCGTATCGTGAAAGCGGAAGCGCCGGGCAAAACGACGGTCTTCGCGTATGACCGCAGCGGCAATCGGGAGTCGATGCTGGAGACGTATACGTCGGAGCAGCCGACTGGTTATACCGATCCAATCAGCAAAGCCGAGCTGACTTACATCGTGAAGCGCAGCGAATACATGTATTCGAATGCGAACGAGCTGCTGCAGCTGACGGAGCAGATGAAGGATGCAGCGGGCGAAGAGGTGCTGGAGAAGAAAGTCATCTCACTGTTTGACAACAACGGGAATGAAGTGCGCCAGCAAACCAGCTACTTGCGTCCGCACAGTCGAGGGATG
>NZ_LAQO01000110.1 GCF_000971975.1 Paenibacillus algorifonticola
AATTGGGAAATCTCATCTTGAGGGGGGCTTCGCGCTTAGATGCTTTCAGCGCTTATCCCGTCCGTACTTGGCTACCCAGCGGTGCTCCTGGCGGAACAACTGGTACACCAGCGGTACGTCCATCCCGGTCCTCTCGTACTAAGGACAGCTCCTCTCAAATTTCCTGCGCCCGCGACAGATAGGGACCGAACTGTCTCACGACGTTCTGAACCCAGCTCGCGTACCGCTTTAATGGGCGAACAGCCCAACCCTTGGGACCTACTTCAGCCCCAGGATGCGATGAGCCGACATCGAGGTGCCAAACCTCCCCGTCGATGTGGACTCTTGGGGGAGATAAGCCTGTTATCCCCAGGGTAGCTTTTATCCGTTGAGCGATGGCCCTTCCATTCGGTACCACCGGATCACTAAGCCCGACTTTCGTCCCTGCTCGACTTGTAGGTCTCGCAGTCAAGCTCCCTTATGCCTTTGCACTCTCCGAATGATTTCCAACCATTCTGAGGGAACCTTTGGGCGCCTCCGTTACATTTTAGGAGGCGACCGCCCCAGTCAAACTGTCCACCTGACACGGTCCCCGAACCAGTTTCATGGTTCTAGGTTAGAACTCCGATACGATCAGGGTGGTATCCCAACGT
>NZ_LAQO01000111.1 GCF_000971975.1 Paenibacillus algorifonticola
AAGCTGAACCGTCTGGTGACGGTCAAGGACCCGTACAACATCATTGTGACACGAAACGTTTATGATGCAGCAGATAATCTGATTAAAGTCATCGATGCCAAAGGCTATGCATCGGCAGCGACGGATGCGCAGCGCTACGGAACCGTGTATAGCTATGACTTGGCGAATCGCCGGATTGCCCAGGCAGAGCCAGAAGCCGCGCTGCAAAATAAAATGAATAAGTATCAATACAATGCAGCAGGAGATTGAATCTCCGACACGAATGCGCTTGGGGTTACCCATACGTATGCCTATGATCAAGCGGGACGTTTGCTGAGCGTAACCGATCCGCTTGGCGTCAGCGTGACCTATGGTTACGATTTACTAGGCAACCAGCTAGATATGACAGACGGCAGAGGGAAAGTCACTCGCTATCGTTATGGTGCATTTGGTCTGGTTACGCAGGTCATTAACCCATCCAATCAAGCGATGTCCTACCGTTACGATCTGGCGCTGCAAACGGCAGAGCTGACAGATCGCAATGGCAACCACACGCGATATCGCTATGACAATCGGGGGCAACTGGTTGAAAAAGCGGTGGCTGAAACCGAGGA
>NZ_LAQO01000112.1 GCF_000971975.1 Paenibacillus algorifonticola
CCCACTTCCGCATCATAAAACTCTCCCGAGTAGCGGATCGTGCTTTCATATAGCTCAATCGTCAGCGTTGGGCTACCGAATACATCATAGTCATATTGATTCTCGATCGTTCCTTGCTCATCCACTGTCTGCACAACGTCGCCATGACCGTTGAATAAGAAATACGACAGCTTGTCCGCCTGGTCGATTCGGGCGATATAGTTTATGCCCTTCACATAGCGCACACTGACCGCGTCTGCTTTATCCGTCTCCAAAATGACATATTGACGGTCATACAAGTAGTTCGTTACCTGCTCCGCGTAGCCATCTGCCGAGCTGCGAACCGTTTTCTTCGTCCGAAGATCGTCCCCGTCATACGCGTATTCAACGGTCGAGCGTTCTCCGCCCTGAACATTGATCGCTTGTGTCAGACGGTTGAAGCCGTCAAAGGTGTTGTTCACCTTCTCCAGCAGGCTGCTTATTTCTTCGGTCTGCTCATCCCCGTAAGGATTCGCTCCCGTTACCTGGTTCATCCCTCGACTGTGCGGACGCAAGTAGCTGGTTTGCTGGCGCACTTCATTCCCGTTGTTGTCAAACAG
>NZ_KQ040791.1:0-345 GCF_000971975.1 Paenibacillus algorifonticola
TCGTAACAAGGTAGCCGTATCGGAAGGTGCGGCTGGATCACCTCCTTTCTAAGGAAATACCCGATTACGCAGATAATCGGATACTCAGGCAGGGTATTGCTCACTCGTTGTCAGTTTTGAAAGAGTAATCCTCTTTCGCAAAAGCAAGGCCTGTTTGGTGGCGATGGCGGAGGGGAACCACACGTTCCCATCCCGAACACGACCGTTAAGCCCTCCAGCGCCGATGGTACTTGGACCGCAGGGTCCTGGGAGAGTAGGACGTCGCCAAGCAGGTACGATTTTTTGTGCCTAAAATAAAGTTGTGTCTTTTCTAAAGCTTGTCTTTGGAATGGATGTAACAAACAC
>NZ_KQ040791.1:355-584 GCF_000971975.1 Paenibacillus algorifonticola
AAATATCGCAGCAATGAAAGGTCTTGACCTTGACTTGTCCCCACTGCAAGCGAAAGTATGGTCGAATTAGATGGACTTTTGGTAGTTCTTCTCGATATCAGACAGGTAACTGTTTGAGGAGAGTAGGAACGGACAACGGCCGGCTAATCGAGCATACTGGAGCATCTGGTTAAGCTAATAAGAGCGCACGGAGGATGCCTAGGCACTAGGAGCCGAAGAAGGACGTGGC
>NZ_LAQO01000115.1 GCF_000971975.1 Paenibacillus algorifonticola
AACGATGGTCATTTGCCCGAAGGACGACCGGATCGACCCTTCCCGGCTGTACGGCTGGATACGGGATTGCGAGATTACGGTCTTCGAATCGACGCCGGCGCTGATCGTGCCATTCATGGCGTATATCGCCGAGCAGAAGTTGGAGCTTCCTTCGATGCGGCTGCTGATTACGAGCTCGGACAGCTGCAGCGTGGGGGATTACCGCGAGCTGCAGGAGAGGTACGGCGCGCAGATCCGCATCATAAACGCCTACGGAGTGACGGAAGCGGCAATCGATTCGAGCTATTACGAGGAGCCAGTGGAGAAGCTGCCGGAGACAGGGAACGTGCCGATAGGCAAGGCGTGGCTAAACGCACGGTTTGCGATCGTCGATGCGCATCTGAATCCAGTGCCGGTGGGCGTGCTGGGCGAGTTGTGCATCGGAGGAGCGGGGGTGGCCCGAGGCTACTGGAATCGACCGGAGCTGACGGCGGAGAAGTTTGTGCCGAGCCCGTTCGAAGCGAGGGAGCGGTTGTACCGGACGGGGGATCTGGCGCGCTGGATGCCGGACGGGAACGTG